>CAWDHW010000011.1:0-139563 GCA_963802205.1 uncultured Gammaproteobacteria bacterium
CTGTTTTTGGCTATGCCTGCGTGAGTTGTTGGGAGGCATAGTCCGTCTGTTAGCAGGGCGGTTTCAGGGCGTCGGAATTGATTCGCTCAAGCCACCGGTCCAAACAGAGTGCCCACGCCGGCCGTCAACCCCATGGCCAGCGCACCCCAGAAGGTGACACGCAGTGCGCCCGCCGTCACCGGTGCCCCACCGGCGCGTGCAGCCACGCCGCCCAGGAGCGTGAGGAACACGAGTGACGTAGTAAAGACCAGCGCGCTCAGGCCCGTTTCGGGGGCCGCTAGAGCGACCAGCAGTGGCATCGCGGCTCCAACTGCGAAGCTGACCGCCGACGCCAAGGCGGCCTGAATCGGTCGTGCGCTCAGCGCCTGGGAGATCCCGAGTTCATCGCGGACATGGGCGCCAAGCCCGTCATGCGCCATGAGTTGCAGAGCGACCTGCCGTGCAAGCTCAGGATCGAGACCTCGCCCGACATAGATTGCCGCCAATTCCTTATGCTCGCCCGCGTCGTCCGCCTTGAGTTCCTTGCGTTCGAGATCGATGTCCGCCTTTTCGATATCCGCCTGTGAATGGACCGAGACATACTCGCCCGCGGCCATCGACATGGCTCCGGCAACGAGCCCCGCGGCCCCGGCAACCAAGATGCTGCTGTGTGTTGCATGGGACGCGGCAACACCCAGCACCAGACTCGCTGTGGAAACGATGCCATCGTTTGCGCCCAATACTGCCGCGCGGAGCCAGCCAATGCGCTCGGTGCGGTGTCGTTCAAAGTGAAGTGTACGCATATCAGGGTTCCAGGAGGTGAGCCTTGACGATCATTGAGACACCCGCTTGTCAGCGACTGCGGCGGCGTGCCTTCCGCCGCGCATAGAGATTCATCAACGGGGTAACGGAGATGCCGTGAAGTACGATGGAGGCGGCCACCATGGTGAGTGTGAGTGCAGTGATGTCCCTCGCCATCGCAACAGGCAGACCATGGTTGATCGCGTACATCAGGTAGTAAATGGAACCGATGCCGCGGATACCAAACCACGAAATCAGGATGCGCTGATCGCGCGATACCGGCGCGCCGAGCAATCCAATCCACACCGACAGCGGGCGCACCACCAGGAGCAAGAGCGGGACAAACCAGGCGGCGCTGGTGGGAAGGTAGCTGTATGAGAGCATCGCACCGACTATCAGAACGACCGCCACCTCGGCGATTCGCTCCAGTTGCTCGTTGAAGCCTCGCACCCGCTTCATCATGTAGGCGCTGGCATGTTCCGAATCGGTGGCAAGCGCCTCTTGGGCCAGCCCCACCGGTAGATTCGTCTCCACAGCGGTGGAAGTTGAGCCTTTTCCAGGCTGCTCCTTGACGCGCTGAAGCGCCAGCCCCGCGGCAAAGACCGCCAGGAAGCCATACCCATGGATGATCACGGCAAGGCCATAGGCCAGTGCAATCAGGCCCAACGCCAGGAATTCGTCGAGGCCCACGGACTCCTTGTGGTGACTACGCAAATAGACCACTAGCCTTCCGATCAGGGTACCCAAGGCCCCGCCGACCAACAAGCCGCTGGCAATCCCCCACAGCACGTCAACCGCGAGCCAACGCCAGCCAAACATTCCCAAGTCGTGCAGTCCGAGCAGGCCGAGGCCCAGCATCACGAAAGGAAAGGCGGCGCCATCGTTCAAGCCACCCTCGCCGGTGAGGCTGAAGCGTAAGCGGTCGCGGTCACTTGCCTTGAGCACCTGAACATCAGAGGCCAGCACCGGGTCGGTGGGCGCGAGGATAGCACCCAGCAGGACAGCGGCCCCGAGCGAGAGCCCGAGGCCCAGGGTGCCGATCAGGGCAATCAGCGCCACGGTAATCGTCATCGAAATGGTCGCGAGCCGTGCCGGCAGACGCCAGCCCTTGTCCGACAGCGGAAGACCGAGTTTCAGCCCGACCGCGAACAGCGAGATCAGCACCGCCACTTCGGCCGCACGTTCCAGAGTGAGCGCGTAGGTCTGTGGATCGGGCGCCATGAGGGCCAATCCGGCGGGACCGAGCCCATAGCCGGCGGCGAGATAGAGCATCGCGGTGCTCAGGGGGAGTCGGCGGAGCGACGTCCCCGACAGGGCCATGGTGATCAGTAGCCCGCCGATGATGAGTGCCCAGATTGCAAAGGTCATTGAATGTCGGGTCGGTCGGTTCAATCGCCTGGCTGAAGTGACTTGCGAATCTCGCCGCTCCATTCCGCGAGCCGCGCCGAGTCCGGTTATATGGAGCAGGCCGCGCAGCGGAGTGGCCCGAATTTGGGGCGCGCATCAAGGGAAGCCCGGGGAGCCTGTCATCGTCCAACGATACACAGGATCCCTGGCCACTGATGTACGCTGGCACGCATAGCCCCGGGTGGTTTCACGGGTCCGCAGTGGAACAACAGGCGCCTCCGGCTTGCTGTCGGCCAGCGGCGCGGCGGATCGGCCGGGCGAGAACCCGCCTTGGGAGTTGCCGACCTCGCGGCCTGGGCGCATAGCGTGTTATGACTTGTTCCAAGTCGTTTTGCCTATGTTGGTCACCGCACAGAGTTCCCTGTGACAGAAGGCGATACTGAAACTGATGGCGCTCCGCACGGAAAATGTGGTGCAGAGTGTCAGCGTGGGCTCCGACAAAGGGGCCAACCACTCGATGATTCGCTCACCCCACGAGAACTTTATGAAATACTTCATACCATCTGCACTACTGGCTTTGGCACTCGGTGTGAGTGCTTGTACTGGCCCCGCCGGACCTCAGGGCCAGACTGGCAGTACCGGTAATACCGGAAACACGGGTTATACGGGCCAAACCGGTGCAACGGGAGACACCGGAGCTACCGGAGGTAAAGGATCGACCGGGGCTACTGGATCGAAGGGAAGCTCCGGCGCTAAGGGCAGCACCGGCGCAGGTGGCGACACCACCGTCATCGTTACGCCTTCCAAGTAGTCAAGGCTTGCCCAGCGGTAACTTGCTGTCGCAACAGGAGAAACACCATGCTCGAAACCATTGTTGTCGTCCTGGTTGTCCTCTGGCTTCTGGGCCTTGTCACCTCGACCACTATGGGCGGACTGATTCATGTCCTCCTGGTCCTTGCCATCGTGGTGATCTTGATTCGTGTCATTCAAGGGCGAGGCGTATAAGCGGTCAACGTCTGATGCAGACCAAATCGTACATTAGTACCTGATGGACAACGACTGCATCGCCCTGTTTACTCTCGAATGCCCGGGAATCCAGGGCGACTTCATCCAGCGTTTGGTTATTGGCCGGATTGGATGAGGTCCGCCCTGATTCCCGCCGAGCAACAGGCGTACTGATCCCGCAGCGGGCGGGTTCGCGCCAGTTGGCTCTGACCAGAATGACCGTTTTTTTCCTCCCCTGGCCACCACACGCGGCTACTTTCTACTTGGTGCCGTTGGCATGGTCGGGGAATTTTGTCATGCTGCTGTTTACTCGGTGCTTTCTGCGGTGCGACGGTTGCTACATGCTCGACCTCACAGTCCGCCTGGTGCCAATGGAACCATAACGGAGGGGTGAGCCGTTCGTCGACGAGACGCTGGCCCGTCAAGCCTGACGCTGATCACTGCCGCCGCCAACGCCCCTCGGTCAGCCGGGGGAATGTGTGCTGCACCTCCGCCCAGGCCGGATTACACTGCCGGGAAAGGAGAACCGACATTGTTGGGACCGGTGGATCATCATATGTGTCTGGCATGAGGCCGTTTGCTGCGAGCGGCTAGGCCGCAGCGGTCCCTCCACAGATGATGTGAAGCCATTGCATTCGGCAGGCGTATGCGATGGCTACAGAGTTCCACTCGACAGAGGATGAGCGCGTGGCCGAGACCTCCGATCCCAGACCCTGGCGCGAGGATTGGCAACGCCTGCACCGGTTGTTGCTGAATCCGGCGGTCGATGACCAAGACCTGGAGTCCGCCCTGCACGTCGCCCGGGAGCGCCAGCCCCTTCCGGTGGTGTGGCTGCTGGGCAAGGCCCAGTCCGGCAAGACCTCCATCATCCGCGCCCTGACCGGCAGCCCGAGCGCCGAGATCGGCAACGGATTCCGCCCCTGCACCCGTACCGCCCGCCTATACGATTACCCGGCCGAGGCCCCGGTGGTGCGCTTCCTGGATACCCGGGGTCTGGGTGAGGTCGCCTATGACCCTGCCGAGGACATTCGCTTCTGCGAGGCCCAGGCGCACTTGGTGCTGGGTGTCATGAAGGCCACCGACTTGGGCCAGGATGCGGTCTTCGAGGTCCTGCGCGCGGTGCGCGGGCGCCACCCCCGGTGGCCGGTGCTGATCGCCCAGACCGGTCTCCACGAGGGCTATCCACCGAACTTTGGGCACCTGTTACCCTACCCTTTCGACCGGCCGCCCTGGCCCGCGACCGTCCCCAATGACTTGACCCGCACCCTGCTTGCCCAGCGGGATGGTCTGGGCCGGCTGCCCGGCTCCGTGGCGCCGAGTTGGGTGCCCATCGACCTGACCCTGCCGGAGGATGAACTGGAGCCGGCCGACTACGGGCTCGAAGCCCTTTGGGCAGCCATTGGCGAGATCTCGACTCTGGACCTCCAGGCCCGGCTGCGCGGCGACCCCGGAGTGCGCGACACCTTTGCCCGCGCCGCTCACCCCCACATCGTTGGCTATGCCTTGGCGGCGACCGGGGTCGGCGCCCTGCCAGTGGTGGACCTGGTGGCCGTGCCGGCGATCCAGGCCAAGCTCCTGCACAGCCTGGCGGCGCTCTACGGTCAGGGCTGGACGCGCCGCGAGATCTCCGAATTTCTCGGACTCCTGGGCCTGGGCGTCGGCGTTGGCTATGGGGCCCGCCTGGTTGGCCGGGCTCTGGTCAAGCTCGTCCCCTTCCTGGGTCAAACATTCGGGGCTCTGTGGGGGGCGACCGCCAGCGGGGCGACCACCTATGCCCTGGGCAAGGCCGCCGGCTATTACTTTGGCACTCGCCGGGTCGGGGGGCCGATCGACGCGGCGGACCTGCGGCGGGTCTATGCGCAGGCCCTGGCCGCCGGGGTCAACCTGATCAAGACCGACACCGATTAGCCGTGGAGCATGCGGCGGCGTGTATCACCGCCTAGTCTCTAACTTGGATGGATGCGCCATGTTCAGCCGAAGCGACCGCCTGCGCCTGTTCGCCCTCCTGCTGTGGGCCGTCCCGCTGGCCGCCCTCCTGCCGCTGGGTCTATGGTGGCTGTGGCAGAACGGGGCCATGGCCTATTGGCTGGCCGCCACGCTGGCGTTCAGCGCCGCGGGCTTCGGTCTCCAGCTCTGGCTGCGCCGGCGCGACCGCCGGCTGCTCGCCGATGCCCAGACGGCCCCGGACCCCCATTGGCCGCCAAAATCGCAGGCGGCATGGGACGCCATCGAGGCCATGGCCGAGGGCATCAAGCCAGCGGACTGGCCGCTGTCCGACGGTCCCCGGCTCTTTAGTCTGGGGCGCGATGCCCTGGAGCAGGTGGCGCGTCTCTATCATCCCGAGAAGGAGCGGCCGGTCCTGGAGTTGACCCTGCCCCACGGGCTTCTGATCGCCGAGCGGGCCTGCCGGGACCTGCGCACCGAGATCGCCGGACAAATCCCCTTCAGTCATCGCCTGACCCTGGGCGACCTGGTGCGCGCCTACCGCTGGAAGGCCACCGCGGAGCGCCTGCTCGGCCTCTATCGTGCCGGCCGGCTGGTCATCAATCCGGTCAACGCCGTACTGAGCGAGGGCTGGGAGCGCCTGCGCGGGCGGGCCTTCGATGCCGCCTGGTCCGACCTGCACCGCTGGCTGCTCCAGGAGTTTGTCCGCAAAGTGGGCTACTACGCCATCGAGATCTACAGCGGGCGCCTGACGCTGACCCCGGCCCTCACCGAGGGGGAGCCCGCCGCAGCGATCACGCCAGGCTCCAGTCGCGACCTGACGCAAGCGCAGGCCGATGCAGCCGCCCGCGCCGACGAGCCGCTGCGCATCCTGGTCCTGGGCCGGGCCCACGCCGGTAAGTCGAGCCTCATCAATGCACTCTTTGGCCGCCTGACCGCGCCCTCCGACGTCCTGTCGGACCCGGCCGCGACCGTCGCCCCATACCGGCTGGAGCGGGACGGCCTCACCGCCGCCCTCGTCTTCGATACCCCGGGGATCGACACGGACGGGCTTCCCTCCAAGGCATTGGACCGACTGGCGACCCTTGCCGACCTGGTGCTCTGGGTCAGCGCTGCCCACCGCCCGGATCGCCAGGTGGAGCGGGAGGCCCTGGACCGCATCCGGGCTGGCTGGGCCGCCCGGCCGGACCGCCATCCCCCGCCCTTGCTGGTCGCCGTGAGCCACATCGACCTGCTGCGCCCACCGCGGGAATGGCAGCCGCCCTACGACCTCGTCAATCCGCAGGGCCCCAAGGCGGTGAATATCCGCGCCGCGGTAGCGACGATTGCCGAAGACCTGGCGGTGCCGGTGGCCGAAGTGATCCCGGTCTGCCTGGCCGAGGGCCGTGTCTATAACGTGGAAGATAGCCTGTGGGTCACGTTGCTCGACCGCCAGGCCGCGGCGGACAAGGTGCGACTCCTGCGTTGCCTGGACGAGCGAAAACGCGCGGAGGACTGGCCGCTTCTCAGGCGCCAGCTGGCGGGTGCCGGGCGCTTTCTGGCAAAGCTGCCGGGCCGGCTAATTGGGTGATACGCGCCGGAGCCGACTGGTCTGCATCTGGCGAGTGCCGAGGCCCCTGCGTCCGTGCCAATCCATCCGAGGTCGCAGGGAGCGGCCTCCTCACGCCGGGCAGCGCTGAAAACAAGGGACGCGCCAAGGTGGCCAGCGTAATGAGGTTCCGGGCGGCCTCGAAGAAGGGATGGCCGGCGTCCGGCGCAGGAGCCGGGCCCTGCGGTTTGGGCGTGTGGCGCTGGGTGAGTTCGCCGATGAGGAATCCTATACCACCTACCCAGAGCAACACGCCCGGGATCCAGCCACCCATTGCCGCAGTTTCCGGTTGAGCGCAGCGCCGCGAACCCGCACCAACCGTCGCCGGTTCTGGAGCCGCCGCTCGGCATCGCCTATTTGACTGGCGAGAGAAGGGGGGGCCGTATCGGGACCTGGGAAGTTGGTGGCCATCAGGATGGCTCCCCATCTGGGAACTCCGGCGACGCCGGTTGCAGACTGCGGGCATTGGCGGGGAACCGTAGACGATGACTCAGGCGGGCGATCACGCGCCAGAGCACGAGCGCGACCAGCAGATTGACGGCGACCTCGGCCAGCAAGGCGCTGCCAGTCGTCATGACGCCACTGCTGGTCAGCGCGAGTACAACGGCGCCCATCAGCCCTAGCCACGCACTGAGCAGCAATCCCGCTACCAGCATTCCCGCCACGACCATGGCCACCAGGCTCTCACCGGCCCTTTGTGTCTCCAAGGCGGCGAGTTCAAAGTGGTCGTGGACGAGGCCCCGCAGGTCATGCCATAGCAACCTGGCCTCTTTCGGGAAGCGTGCGTGATGACCCGGGGCGCTGGAAGTGCCCCGTGCTCCCGCGGTCGGCCCTACTGAGGGTGTCGGGTCCATGGCCGGGACGCTCTCTAGCGGGAACTCAGCAGCCGGCTCAAGAGGAAGCCGCCGACGACCGCAATACCCAGCGCCTTCACCGGGTTGTCGCGGATGTAAGCGCGGCTCTTGTCCAGCCATTCCACCTGAAGCGCTCTTAGTTCCTCGCCCTTCTCGTCGACCGCCTCCGCGACCTGAGCGGCCACGCCGGCCGCCCGGTCGATCGCCCCGTGGGCGCCGGAGGCCATGCGGTGCACGACGGGATCGGCCGCATCCGCCACTGTGGTCTTCTCGTGTTCTTTGCTCATGATGTACTCCTGGTTATGACAGGGGAGGAATTGATGTCACCCCAAAGTCGCCGGGACCTGTCGTGAACCCAGCGGGTCTTTCCACGGTCGTTGGCCTTTGTCGTTACTGTTGACGTTGCAGTGAATCAGTTATTCAAGAGGTAAATGACCACCAGTACAATCATCGGAACACCCAGCAACCACCCAATCAGATACCTACCCATGACATGCCTCCTCTATCCGAGCACTTCGTGCAACCAGGCATCAGCCTTTCATGATGAAATGTTAACCCCAAGATAGCCTGAAGTCTGTACGCTGGCGTACGCAGTGTTGCCACCAACAACGACAACCTGGGAACCCATGATCGGCAAGTCCCTTGTTGGGTCGCGTTGGCTGACTTGGATCATGCACTCCCTTGTTACTCGCCGAGCAGTTCAGCGACGGGCTGCAATGGTTCGACATGTTCGGATATGACCTTGATGATGACCGTTATCGGAATGCTGAGTAACATGCCCCAGACACCCCAAAGCCAACCCCAGAATAGCAGAGATATAAAGATGGCCGCGGAATTCATTGCGGCGATGCGACCGGTCATCCAGGTGGTTATAAAGGTGCCGACGATGATGGCGATCCCAAGCCCTGCGCCAGAGACCAACAGGGCCATGGCAAACGAATCGAATTGCATAAACGCGACCATACCGGTGCCGATGGCAGTGAGCCCAGGGCCCAAGTAAGGAATGACATGCAGCAAGCCTGCGGCGACGGCCCAGGCCCCAGCGCTTTCCAGGCCGATCCAGCGGAACACCAACCAGGCAAGGAGCGCGACGAGCACGTTGGTCGTCAACAGAAGGAGCATGTAGCGTTGGATGGAACGGTTGATATCACTGAGGATCTGTACGGTGATCTTCTTGCTCGCGAACGAGGGTCCGGTGAGTCGGACCAGCTTTCGTTTGAGGGTGTCACCCGACAGCAAGAGAAAGAAGACCAGGAACAGCACCATGGTTGCCTGAACAATGTACCCCAAGGCCCCCATGGAGCCCGCCCAGAGGAAGTTTCCGGTCCTGAATGTAGACGGATCGTCGATGACGACGCGGGTCGCCGGTTTTATTGGCGTAGACGGAATCCCAGTGGCATGGCTTGCCGCTTGCTCAAGCTGGTTCGCCGCGCTTTGTACCTTCTGCATTGCACCAAGATGGCCCTCTCCCAGTTTGGCCAGCCCCCTGGACAACTGATTCGCGGCCTCTGGCAATTGCTCGACGATCGCCTGCATCTGTCCGCGCAAGGAGTAGGTTCCGAACACAAGGGCACAGACGACAGCAAGCATGACCAGGCTGGCGCCGACGGCTCGGGGGACCTTGAACAGTTCCAGCCAAACAATGAGCGGACTCAGCGTATAGGCAAGGAGAATCCCAATCAATAAAGGGATCAGGAATCCTTGTGCCCATTCCAGCGCGACGACGACGGCTATCGTCGCCAAGATGGTCAGCGCCAGACAGCGCGTATTCGCGGGGATGTGGAACCTTGACTGGAGGGTCGTCGCGCCGAATGTTGCGGGGGTCGGGCGTTGGGGGCTCGCGGTAGGTTCGGATTCAGAGGGCATGATGGTGAGTTACAGTTGCTATCCTTGGGCCCGCTGACACTCTGCCATCCGGGTGGCGGGGCGCCGTCATCTCCTTAGCGACCCCGGGGGATGAAGATCTCCACCACCCCGTTGCCGCGTTGCATCTGCATCGCCGCGACATTGGCATCTGCCGGCAGGGAGATCGACTGGTTCGACCAGCCAGACTGGTGCATCTGCATCGCGTTGCCTCCGCCGGTCGCGGAGGACTGGCTGCGGATCACCAGGAGGCCACCTTGGACACTGATGTCGACGATGGGTACCCCCGGCTGTCCTGTGTGCACACGGATCTGGTAACCAGCGGGGACCTCGTTCTGCTGGACATAGAGGCCGCCCATCGGCATGGCCGCCGACCACAGGGCCGGTGGCCCATAGGCCAGGTTCGGATACTGCCAGAACTGTGGTGCACCCAAGCCGGTGAGTGGGGCCAGGAAGTCCCAGAGTGCCGACAGGTTTGGCCCGTAGTTCGGGACCCAGGGGCTGGCCGGATAGGCCCCCATCCCCGTTGTGGGTCCGTACGGGATGTTCTGGGAGTACGTTTGCCACCAAGCGGCGGCAGGTGCGGCCTGGAGGGAAAGCCCGAGGCCCAAGGCCAGAAGGGTCGTCGTTTGCCATTTGTTCACAGTGCATTCTCCGGTCAGATGGATAGGATCTTTACTGCACAGCGTCCAGGTTTATTTGCGCCGCATGGCATTTTTGACCGAGGTCACGCCAGGGATGCCGCGCGCAATCTGAACCGCCTTGTCGATGTTCCTTTGGGAGCCGACAAAGCCGCTCAACTGAACAACGCCTTTGAAGGTTTCAACGTTGACCTCAGCCGATTTCAGGGCAGGCTCGCTGAACAGAGCCGCCTTGACCCTTGTCGTAATGACGGTATCGTCCACATATTCCCCGGTTCCTTCCTGGGTCGCCGTGGAGGCGCACCCCAGGAGGGAGGCGAACAACAGGATGGAGAAAGCCACCGCGAAGCGATTGAACAATCTCATGGTGATACTCCGGTTGGCGGATCGGTTGTATGGATCGGTGTGGGGTGGCCCGTTTCAGATCAGTTGAAGTGCGATTTGAACTGATGCACCGAGTCCTTGAAAGCGGCCCAAACGGTGTCTGTGTCCGCTTTGAGCTGCATCCAAGACTCCTCGGTCGCGGCCTTGATCGCTTCCAACTGCTTCTCGCCCTCCAGGCGCTTGGCGTGCAGGGCGCGGAGCTGTTCCTGATACTTCTCCTTGGCGTCCTCCTTGGTTTGATGCGCCCTGGCCTCCAGGACCGCCATTTGAGCGTTCCACTCATCCAGCCGCTGTTTCATTGCTGCGACGTACTCGTCTCTTGTGGACATGGGACATGGCTCCTATCTTAGGATGGACAAACCGGCGATTGCCGGAACTGGGTTGCGCCTCCGTAGTAGCGCAAGGGTCTCGGAAGTCGCTACCTCCCCCCCGTTAAGCCCTGATATGGGATCCAGGGCTCCGAACGCACTGAGTACGAAGGGGTCTCGCGACGAAGTGCAGCTTGGACGGCCGGACTTCGCAAATCAGTCGAGTGCTGTCAATGCCAGCGGAAGTCCAGCCGAGACTGTCCAGTACCTCCGATGTGCGCCGTCTGACGCGGGGGCTCCTGCAGACCTTGACCGGGCGTGCTGACGTCCACGATGTAGTCGCCTGCCGGCAGTTGGGTGAAGAACCATGGACCTCGGGACTCGGCGGTCAGGACGGTCCCCCCATGGGCATCCAGAATATGCACTCGCACCGCTGAAAGGTACTCGCCACTACCCTGCTTGGCGAAGAGTAGACGCAGGTTGTATTGGTTGGACAGGGCATCGAGCTCGGCACGTTCATCGTCGCCCACGCCGCCCGATACGTAGCGAATGCCTTGCTCGCTGACGATGGGCACCAGATTTTCCGGGCTCGAAGTAACCGGCCTGGCCCCTGCGTCTGGGGATGGTGACGGCGACGCCATCGTCTCCGGACCTGCCGGGGAGCGAGGGAGCGGTGAAATAGCCCATTCCCCAGACGCGGATGCCGGTTCCTGGTGTCCGGGTCGCGAATCGGCAGGGGCGGCTGGCTGTGCGTTCTGGGCGCCGGCCGACTGCAACACAACCCCGCCCAGCATCAGCGTCACGGCCATGAAGGTCAGCTTATGTACGGTTGTCATTTTGAGAGTCTCTCAGTTTGGTTGATGAGGGCCGCAAGGCGGTCTCTCGCCGAGACGCGGACTGCCGTTGCGTAAGGGGAAGGTCCCGGGTTTCCCGAGGTGCGGGTACTAGCTGCCCTTGGGTATAAACAGCAGCAGCGCGCCTGCGGCGATCGCTGCCACGCCAACCCAGACCGGCACGTTGACCGTCTCCCGGTCGCTGACCGTCAGTTCGAGGGGGCCTACTTTGGCTTGTTGGGTTTCCTTGGTGTAGGTAAAGCTGCCATAGGCCAGCCCCAATGCACCGGCGATGATCAGCGCGATGGCGGCGATCTTGATTGCGTTCATTTTGCTTTCTCCCACAGATTATTGATGGATCGGCTTTCCAACATGGACAGACGACATGAGCCCCAAGACCCCGAAGACGGGTAGCAGCCACAAGACTCCGGCGATATCGACGACCATGTGTCAGCACCTTCAGAGTCTTCTCGATTGTGGCCCTTCCATCGCCAGGCTTCAGTTTCAGCAGGGCACCGGATGGTGTCTGGGCGCAGACGCATGTTCACTAGCACACAGAGCGCCAAACGACAGGTCAAAAACTACGCCGATTTTCTCTGGATGTCTGTACGCCGTCGCACACGGGTCGGCGGGTGGTGAAATTGGCCACAGCTACAGCCTGATGATAGGAGAGGGATCATTGGATGGTCACAGAACTCATCACCTATGCCCATCCATAGATCCCTGGCCTTACCTCTCCTGACAGAAGTCAGCGGCCGATCTGAACGCTGTTCAGCGATCCCAGCACTCCAAACGCTTGCAGCAGCCAAAGCACGACCGCAATGACGACTACGATATTCAGGATGTTCTTGATCTTCCCATCCATTGGGATATAAGCGTTGACGAGCCAAAGCAGCACGCCGACGACGATCAAGACGACGACTAGGTTAATGAGTGGCATGGGCTTTCTCCTGTTACCTTTCGATGTGTTTGCGAGGGACAGTTCGCATCGTTTCCATGCGACTCGATCCCTCATCATTGCTGCCGCGGGTATCAGCCCCTGCGACCGGGCGTAACGGACAACTGAGGACAGACAGCCACAACGCGGCCGTTCATGTTTCAACGTTTGATTCGGGAAATTTTCGTTCCTTCGATGCTGACGCCAGCCATCAATCCTTGTTGACTGAAAATGAATGCGTAGGCGTCATCCTTCAGCGAAGAGGTCGAAAGATTCTTTGCAACCCCCTCGTCAACCACAACAACGGTTGGACCCACGCCAATTTCCCACCCCTTCGTCTCTTCGATATAGCGCACGGCGTCATCTGTCATCAGAAATACCGCATAGCCGTAGGACTGGGCACCGATCTGCAGGCCCCAGGAACCGGTGACGGAGTTGTAATAGTCGATGACTTTCGAGCCCCTTAGCAACTCGCCTTCGCCATAGCCACCGCCGAACACGAGGCCAGCCTTCACAATATTCGGGAAGACGAGCACAGCCTTGGCGGTGCGCGAAAGGGTCTCGGCAAGAGGTTCAGTCTTGTAGAGCGTCTGCAAAGCCTGCTTGGAATCCTTATCCAAATCCTCGTGGGTTGCTGCGCCTGCCGGATTCATCACACTCATTGAGACAAGTGATGCTGTCGCGAGCATGAGTGCGGGGAGGTTACGTCGTATGCTGTACATCTTCATGTTCCTTCCAGTTTAGGGTGTTGTTCAAAACCGATTGGCGACATCCCCAATCGAGCATCCGGTTTCGCTGGGACCCGTCCTTACTTAGGCATCTTGCGCAACGATAGGCGCAAGGAAAGCGACTGTGGGGGACAGCCTGGACGGGTTTCATGGAGCCTCCGGATACGTTTAAAAGGTTAGTCCCATGGACAAACGCAGTCTGTACGGTGGTGCACATAGGCCGTCATGGTTCCACAGCCGAACACGTCGGGCACCGTCAGAGTTTGGCTCCGGCGAACGGCTTTCTGGCGTGCGGGGACGGCGATCAGTAGTGCCCAGCTCGCGATCATGGCGCTCAACGAGGGCTGCCGCGGCCAGGTGCTGCAAAATGGGCGCTCTGGAGCACATCGAGCACGCCGTGGGTGTATAGCGGCGACCCGGCGCTGTGTCCGGCTGATGCGTCTGGGATGGACCCTGGTGGATTTGAGCGTGGGGCTGCCGCTCGAAGCCGTGCCGTGGTGGGCCGGCTACATCCTCGCCAAGAAGCCCTTGTCTAACCAGCCCCACGCCTCAAAGAGGTGCTGCGCCTGATCGCCCGTTTGGGCGGCTGCTCTCGGACGGCAGGCCGACGGTGAGCCCGGCGTGAAGACCATCTGACTCGGTCCTACGGGTTGACAGGGGAACGGCGGCTTTGATGAAATAGTGCCTCCCTGCATCCCTGAGAGATGTCGAGTTGACTAGCCTGATCGTCTGCCCGCCGCCGGCAGGAACAAACCATCTTCTTGGCGCCCTGCCTCCGGACGTATGTGAGCAGCTACGCCCTCACCTGGAATTGGTCCCGATGCGGCTCGGCGACGCCGTTTATGAGTCCGGGTGCGAGTTGAATCATGTCTATTTCCCCACCACGGCCATCGTGTCCCTGCTGTACGTCATGGCAGACGGCGCTTCCGCCGAGATCGCGATCGTCGGGAATGAGGGGGTCGTTGGCATCGCCCTGTTCCTGGGCGGTGACACTATGCCGAATCGAGCCGTGGTGCAGAGTGGGGGATTCGCCTATCGACTGAAGGGGCGTGTGTTCAAACAGGAGTTCAACCGGTCCTTGGCGCTGCAGCGGTTGTTGCTGAAGTACACCTCCGCCCTGCTGACCCAGATGGGTCAGACGGCCGTCTGCAATCGGCATCACTCCGTGGATCAGCAACTCTGTCGCTGGCTGTTGCTCAGTCTCGATCGGTTGGCTACCAACGAATTGAACATGACCCAGGAGTTGATAGCCAACATGCTGGGGGTAAGGCGCGAGGGCGTGACCGAAGCGGCCGGAAACTTGCAGCGTGCCGGGCTGATTCATTACAGCCGGGGCCGCATTACCGTGTTGGATCGCGCCGGCCTGGAGGCACGGGTTTGCGAGTGCTACGAGGTTGTCAGAAGGGAGTTTCACCGCTTACTCCCCGAGTAGCGCCTCGGACCTTCCGGGAAGGCACGGCCGAGCACTTTCAGGAGCCCAGCCTGCTGCCGTCAAGGACCTGGCTCCACACCATTGTGTGCCAGCTATGGCCGATTGCCCGTCCCTAATCCAGGCTTCTCATGTGAAACGCCTTGGCGATATTGCACATCGGATAGTAACCGCTCCAGTTCCGTCTTGACCACCGCGTAGCACTCGCAGACCCGGGTCTCCAATCCAGCCCGACTGAGTACGGAAATGTGGCCGCGGCGGTAGCTGATGAACCCGGCGCGCTGCAACTCTCCGGCTGCCTCCGTGATGCCTTCCCGACGCACGCCGAGCATGCTGGAGACCAATTCCTGGGTCATGATCAGCTCATTGGTCGGCAACCGATCAAGCGTCACCAATAGCCAGCGGCACAATTGTTGACCCACCGTATGGTGGCGATTACACACGGCCGTCTGTGCCATCTGGGTCAGCAGCGCCTGGGTGTAGCGCAGCAGGAGTCGCTGGAGCAAGCCGGCACGATCGAACTCCTGCTTCAGTAGGCGTCGATCCAGTCGGTAGGCGTGTCCGGCGGTCTGTACCACAGCGGAGCTTGGTGTGGTATCCCCGCCCAAGTAGAGCGAAATCCCGACGACGCCTTCATTGCCGACCCCGGCGTTCTCGGCCGATGCACCAGACTC
Source organism: uncultured Gammaproteobacteria bacterium (assembly GCA_963802205.1). Lineage (GTDB taxonomy): Bacteria > Pseudomonadota > Gammaproteobacteria > Chromatiales > Chromatiaceae > DYRB01. The sequence continues at coordinate 15,316 of CAWDHW010000011.1, forward strand.
CATGACATAGTGCAGGGATACGATGGAAGTGGTAGGAAAGTAGGCATGCTGCAACTGTACGCCCGGCTCGTAGAGCATTTGGCCGAGCAGCAGCGGCACCAGTTCCAAATGCGGCGCGAGACGCTCGAATTCCGCGGTTGGCAGCGCCGCCAGTAGATGATTTTGATTCGGGCTGTGAGGTGATGTCATCGCGGAACTTCCCAATCGTCTGGGCTGTTACTTGGCAGTGATCTCAATGCCGATCCCACGGTAACCAATGAAGCGTGAGGAGCGGTTGAACATCGGCTCTCCGCTCACCTGGAACCTCTGTTGTGTGCCATCGGCATTGACACGGCTGAAGACGAAATCGAGGAAAGGTTGCCTGGCGGCAATGCTGGCCTGGAGCAACGCCCGCTCTTGCTCATTCCAGCCTGCCAATTGAGTTTCCGCTGAGTCTCCCGCAAAATTGTCGACCCGGATTCCGAGCATGTCGAGAACCGGGCCAGAAACCTTGGTGAACTTCATATTCTCGTCCTGCTCCCAGTACCAGTCGCTGGCCAGCTCGGTCAGGCTGCGGTAGCGGGCCTCGCTTTCCCGCAATTCGGCGGTACGCTCTTCCACCGTCTGTTCCAGAACCTTGTTGTAGTCCTCGACCCTCTTATACAGCAACCGCACCTCGAGCATATTGCGGATGCGCGTCTTGACCTCAACCAGATCGAACGGCTTGCTGATGAAGTCCCTCGCGCCGGCTTGCAGGGCGCGTAGTTTGTGGCCCGGTTGAGCGGTGAGCACGAGCACCGGCAGATAGCCGTCGGCTACGTTGGTCTTGAGGCACTCCATGACCTGGAATCCGTCCATGACGGGCATCTGTAGATCCAGCAGGATCAGATCATAGCAGTGCTTTCGATGCAGGGCGGGGACTTCCTGCGGATTCATTGTTGAGGCTACGTGCGCGTAACCGGCTTCACTCAGCAGTTGTTCGAGAAGAATCACATTGGACTCCTGATCGTCAACGATCAGGATGCGGGCCTGGAGGATGTCGGATTCGGAAAGTATCATGATGGCTCCTGTTTGGCGCTGTCGGTCGATTCTGCTTTTACAAACTCTAGCGCCATGTCCAGGGTATCCATGAACTCGGTGACCTTGATCGGTTTGGTGAGGTAGCGGTAGAAGCCTGCTTGCAGGCCCTTCTCGATGTCCCGGGGTACGGCATTGGCGCTGAGGGCAATTACCGGGATGTGCTTGGTTGCGTGGTCGGCAGACAGGATGCCCAGCGCGTCGATGCCGCTCATGCCCGGGAGATTGATGTCCATCAGGATGACATCAGGCAGGGCGGTGCGTGCTATTGCGATTCCACTCTTGCCGTCTTTGGCGCTCAGCAAGCGAACATCCGGCCGGCGTTCGATGATATCCTCCACCAGCATCAAGTTGGCCGGGTTGTCCTCGACGTAGAGCAGGGTATGCAAAGGTACGGAGCCTTGAATGCTCTCCAATGGGATGGCCGTGTGCTTGTCTGCGCGGGCTTCAGGGTGCAGTTCCGTCGTCAGATCCAGTTCGACCCAGAACACGCTCCCTTGCCCGACGGTGCTCTCCACGCCGATGATGCCGCCCATCCACTCTACAAGGCGCTTGCACACCACAAGCCCGATGCCCGTGCCTTGCTTGTCCTTTCCCTCCTGTCCGAGACGATTGAACGGCTGAAATAGCTGTGCAAGCTGGGCCGGTGCCAGCCCCGCGCCTGTATCCCAGACGCTGATTCGGACAGAATTGGTGTGGGTCAGGGCACACTCTATGGCGACCGTGCCGCCTGGCCTGTTGTATTTGATCGCATTGGACAGCAGGTTGATGAGAATCTGCTTCAATCGCGTCCGGTCGGCCCGGACGAAGCAGGGTGTCGCGAGAGGGGCAAAGGCCACATGGATGCCGGAGGTGTTAGCTTGGGGTTCAATCATGGTCTCGCATTCGCGCATGACCTCAGGCAGGGATATTGGCTCCAGAGACATCGACAGTTTGCCGGATTCGATCAAGGCAAGATCGAGGATTTCATTGATCAGTTCCAGTAAGTACCAGCCGGCCTTCAGAATCTGATCGATGCTGCGCCTCTGCGAACTGGTGGGCGGGGGCGAGCCGGATTCCATCAGTTGGGCGAAACCGAGGATCGCGCTGAGGGGCGTGCGCAGCTCGTGACTCATACTGGAGAGGAAATCCGACTTTGCGAGGTTGGCCCTTTCCGCTGTGACCTTGGCCCTCTGCAACTCGATGTTCTTATCCTGTAACGCCTGGTCGAGCAGTGCACGCTCTGCCTCGACCCGCATGCGGGCCGTATTGTCCGTTCCGATCAACAAGTATCCTATGATGGTGTCCTGGGCATCGCGCAAGGCGGTGACCGATACGACTGCGGGGAAGCGACTGCCGTCCTTGCGTATATAAGTCTGCTCGTAGATGTCCTCAATGCCTCGGGACGCCTTAAACACCAGTGCCTGGAACCCCGGAGTGATCGGTGTGCCGAGTTCGGCGCTCAAGGCCACGGCGCGGTTGATCGCTTCCTGGGGATCGGAGATGTCGGCCGGAGTAACCTTGTCGATCACTTCAGCGGCCGCGTAGCCGAGCATACGTTCGGCACCCACATTAAAGATCTGAATGACGCCCCGGGCGTCGGTCGCGATGCTCGAGAAGTTGGTGCTGTTAAAGATCGCACGCTGTAAGGATCCTGCCTTCAGGAGCGCCTCTTCTGCCTGCTTGCGGGCAGTGATGTCCCGCAAGATGCCGGTGAAATAGGTCTGGCCACCCAGGCGCATCTCACCGACGGCCATCTCCAATGGGAACTCGCTGCCATCCTTGCGGCGGCCGATGACCTCGCGGCCGCGGCCGCTGGCGCGGGCAGTGTCGCTGGCGCTGTAATACTCGAGCGAACGATTGCGGGGATCTTGATCGAGTTCGGGGATGAGCAGGCCAAAGTCCTTTCCGACGAGTTCTGTTGAGTTATAGCCAAACATGCGCTCGGCGGCGGGGTTGGCCATTTCGACGGTATCGGCATCGGCCCGAAGGGTAACGATGCCATCGACGACCGTATTCAGAATCGTCTGAATCAGCACGGCACTGTCGGACAGCGCCTGCTGCACCGCGTATTCCTCGGTGACGTTGCGAAAGACCAGCACGGCGCCAATGACCCGACCATCCCGGTCACGGATCGGTGCGCAACTGTCGGCGATGGCGCGCTCGCTGCCGTCCCGCGCGATCAGCAAGGTGTGGTTGGCGAGACCCTGAATGGTGCCATGTGCCAGGGTTTCCATGACCGGGATTCGGGCGGGTTGACGGGTCTCCTGGTTGACGATGTGAAAGATTTCGTCGACCGGGTGCCCGATTGCCTGTGCCTGCGTCCAACCGGTGAGTTCTTCAGCGACAGGATTCAGCCGCGTCACCCGCGCCTGCGCGTCGGTGGCGATGACGGCATCGCCGATGGAATTGAGCGTCACGGCGAGCTTTTCCTCGCTCTCGCTCAAGGTCATGTTGGTCTGCTGCAGTTGACTGTTGATGTCTTCCTGCGCCTTGAGCAAATGCCGGGTTTCGCTGTCGATCAGGGTTCTGAGGCGCTCTGGCGCGCGGCGACGGATTGCATTTGTGAATGCAAGCGCAAACAGCAGGGCGAGTAGCGTTGTAGCAACAACGAGGGTAAGCATGTGACGAAGGCTGGATTGGAACTCCGTGTCCTGCTGCGCGAGCATGCCGGTCACGATCTGGATGAAGCTGACCAGTTCTGCTCGCACGGACTCCATCAGGGGATGGCCGGGGGCGGTGCCTATTCCCGCTGGGGTCTCTGTCGGGTCACTATTGCGATGTAACGCAACGGCCTGCGACATGTCCTCAAGTTTGGCCTGCAATAGTGGCGCCAAGGCGTCCAGGCTCTTCTGGGCCGCGCCGGGCAAGGCCGGTCTACGCAATTCCCGCAGATCGCTCGTGATACTGTCATGCCCTGCCAGATAGCGCTCCAGAAGGTCGTCGTCGCTCGTCAGGAGATAGCCGCGCTGATCGGCGTCGGCCCCCTGGAAGGATGACAGCAGAGCAACGCCGGTCGTCAGCGCTGCGGCGTTCGCAGCGCGCAAGCCGGCGGCTTCGTCGATCTTTGTGATGGTCCAGAAAGATACCGCCACTCCCAGCACAACCAGGAACGCGGCGGCTGCAATCCCGGCGATGAGTTGCCTAGAACGCTTCACGGTCATTGGCCTCGCTGTCTTGCCGATGTCGGCCCCCGCTGTGTTGGTGGCGATGCGCGCCGCCGCAGCTGCCAGGCCTTAGCTTACCTGGAACATCAGCCAGGAGGCCGGCGGCGGCGCCTAGATTTCGGTGCATCCGGAGCAAGGGGGTGTCACAGGCGTCCGAGCAGCAGCAGGATGACCAGGATGAGGACCACAGCCCCCAAAGCGCCGCTGGGTGCATAGCCCCAGCTTCTGCTGTGTGGCCAGGTCGGAATGACGCCGATCAGGATCAGGATCAGAACGACTAACAGGATGGTTCCAAGGCTCATGGTGAGTTCCTCGAAGTTGGGGTTGGCGGTCTACTTCGCCGGCGGTTGCGGCGCGGGCACGGTCGGAGCGGCGGCGCCGGCCTTGCCAGCCTCGCCCTTGTCGCCGGTGGTCCCGGTCGCGCCCTGGTTGCCTTGAACTCCGGTGGCGCCCTGTGGGCCCGCAGGTCCAGGTACGGCGGCAGGCGCGGCGGGCGCGGCGGGAACATTGACCACCGTGGGTTTGTCGCAGGCGGCCAGACTCAGGGCGGCGACGAAGCGGGGCATCAGCATTGAACGGTTCATGGGTAGTCCTCTGGATTTGAGAAGTCGTGGTGGGGTTGGCACCGGAATGTCCGCGATTGACCCCGCGCAACTTCGTGGCCGGCACTCGGGACATGAGCAGAGTAGATGGGCGCCAGGTACCCGTCGGTGCGCTAGCGAACGCACAGGCATGCCTCTGCGATTTCGCTCCATCCTGGGTAAAATGCCGCCCCCAACGTCCTACTCAGGCCAAGCCCTGGAGATTCAGACCATGCGGTTTATCGGTTACCTGCTCCTGCTCGCCCTCATCGCTTTTGGCATCTGGCCCTACTACACCTTGTTCCGACTGGACGACGCCTTGGGCAAGCCGGAGGTGGCGGCCATTCAGGATCTGGTAGACCTGCCTGCTATCCAGGCCAACTACAAGAAGCGACTAACCGGGGGCATGGAAACCTTGCCCGCCGCCCCCGGTTCCGGGGACGTCATGGTCTGGCTGCAACAGAACCTGCAACGCCTGGGGGACTCGGCCCTGTCCCAGGCCATCACCCTGGAGTGGGTACGCGACACCCTGCGGCAGGCCGCCACCCAGGCGACCAACCAGAAGCCGCCCTATCTCTTAGCAGGGGTGACCTTTGCCTTCTTCGAGTCCTACGACACCTTTCTGGTGCGCGTGGGGGAGTTGGGCCGTGGGGAGACCCATGTGCGGATACGGCTGGAGGGGCAGACCTGGCGGGTGACGGACATCATCCGCTGAGGTGGAGCGCGGGCGGGACGCCCGCTCTCCGGGGCTAGGCGGCGATGGAGAGGGTCTCTACGGTCCCGCGGTTCTTCTCCTTGAGCAGGATCTTGAAGGAATCCAGCGGACAGCCGATCTCCCGCAGCAGGCCCTTTATGACCTCCAGCAGTTCCTCGGGGCTGAGGTCGGCCTCGGCGAACAGGGCCTCGGCCACCGGCAGGGGGTCGTCCAGTCGGTCCGGCAGGCGGGCGAACAGGGGCTTGCCGCGGCGCATGAAGCCGCCGCCGTCGTCCGCCAGGCGCGAGAGTTGCTCCGGGTTGCGTTGGTAGAGCTCCTCCAGCAGGGCCTCGTAGAACAGGGGCCAGGCCGAGGCGCTGGTGACGGTCTGGCCACTCAGGACGAAGCCGAAGGGGACCTTCTGTCCCAAGTCTCCCACCATGGGATTGGCGGGGCGTGCCTCGCGGGTCGGGGGAGCGGCCTGGAGCGCTATCGGGGTCGTCGTGGGCGTCGTCAAGGGCGCAGCCTGTCCGCGCAGGGCCCCGATCACACCCGTGGGGGCCGATGCAGCGGTGATCGGCACCGGGGCCAGGGGCAGGCTCGCGACGCGCGGGGTCGCGGCCTCTCCCGGGCTGGGGTCGCGGAGGGGATAGTCCCGCAGCACGACCAACATCTCCGCCACCGCGGTCTCCAAAGGCGCGCGCCTCTGGTTGAAGCGCTGCTTGTAGGCGACACCCCTCTCCAGGCGCGTCGCGTCATCGTGGTCGATGTTGCGCCAGATCTCGGCGGAGACGGCCTCCAGTTCAGCGCCCATGCGCTCCAACTGCCGCTTGAGGCACTGGATGGGGCTGTCGGTCCTTCCCGTCTCGGCCATGGTTGAACACCTCGTTCGACTGATGACAGGGCCCGCCGGGCCCCGGGCGAATACCCCCGATAAAACAGGAGTTCTGAGCCGAATTATCGATCCCCGGGGGCCAGGTAACCAATAAGTTCAGTCTATTGGCTCACAAGGCATGTCTGGGGTGGGGCCAGCCTGGAAGTCCGGTAGCAGACCTTCGAGGACCCGCTGGTAGATGGCTGAGAGGCGGTCCAAATCGGCCACAGCGACGCACTCGTTGGTCTGGTGGATGGTGGCGTTGAGGGGCCCCAATTCGAGGACCTGGCCGCCCAAGGTGGCAATGAAGCGCCCGTCGGAGGTCCCGCCGCTGGTGGACAGCTCCGTTTGCACGGCGGTTACATCCAGGATGGCGGCGCGGGCGGCCTCTACCAGGGCCCCCGTTGGGGTCAGGAATGGGTGCCCGGACAGGCGCCAGGTCAGCTCGTAGTCAAAGCCCCCTGTATCCAGGATGGCCTTCACCCGCCGGCGTATGGTTTCCTCGGTCAATTCGCTGGAAAAGCGCAGGTTGAACTGGGCGGTAAGACGCCCTGGGATGACGTTCTCTGCACCGGTCCCGACGTTGAGATTTGCGATCTGGAAGCTGGTGGGTGGGAAGTGGGCGTTGCCCCGATCCCACTCCTCCGACACCAGACGCGCCAGGGTGGGGGCGAAGGCGTGCAGCGGGTTGTTGGCCAGGTGCGGGTAGGCGACGTGGCCCTGCCGCCCGAGGACGGTCAGGAAGCCGTTGATGCTCCCGCGCCGGCCGTTCTTGATGGTGTCCCCCAGCCGTTCCCGGCAGGACGGTTCCCCCACCAGGCACCAGTCGATACCCTCGCCGCGGGCCTGGAGGGCCTCGACCACTTTCACAGTCCCGTCGGTGGCTACCCCTTCTTCGTCGCTGGTGATGAGGAAGGCGATGGAGCCGCAATGGTCGGGGTGGGCGCGGACGAAGTCCTCCGTGGCCGTGACCATGGCGGCAATCGACCCCTTCATGTCCGCCGCCCCGCGCCCGTAGAGCATGCCGTCTCGGACCTCCGCCGCGTAGGGATCGCAGAGCCAGTCCTCCAGGGGGCCGGGTGGGACCACGTCGGTGTGCCCGGCAAAGCAGAACAGGGGCCCGGCCGTCCCGCGGCGGGCCCACAGGTTGGTGACGCCGTTGGAGGGCATGGGCTCCAGTCGGAAGCCAAGGGCCGCCAGACGCGCGGCGATCAGGTCCTGGCAGCCTGAGTCCTTCGGGGTCACCGAGGGGCGGCGGATCAGCTCCTGGGCCAGGGCCAGGGTGGGGGAGAGGGGGGTGGACATCAGCCAAGGGTCTCGAGGTAGAGGGTCTCGCTGAAGCCCAGGTGACGGGCGTCGCCGGTGTCCAGCAGCGGGCGGCGAATGACGGACGGGAGCTCCAGCATGAGGCGCACGGCCCCGTCCTTGTCGAGATCGTCGCGGCGCTCCGGGGGGAGCTTGCGCCAGGTCGTCCCCTTGCGGTTGATGAGGGCCTCCCAACCCAGCTCCTCGACCCAGCCCCGCACCAGGGGCTCGGGAAGCCCGTCACGTCGGAAATCGTGGAACCGATAGGGGAGCGCGTGCCCGTCCAACCAGGCGCGCGCCTTCTTCACCGTGTCGCAGTTCGGGATGCCGTAGAGGGTGAGCATGCGCCTGGCCTCGGGGTGAGGGGCAGATTCATCGCCGGTGACAATGGCGACGAGATAAATAATCGATTTTGCGGATCAATCCGTGAGGTCTACCTTTGCCCTACACCCACATCAGGAGGCGAGTGCCATGACCAAGACCTTGACCTTTGCGGCCGTTCATATGACCGTGGCCTTCTGCGTTGGCTATCTCATGACCGGCAGCGTCCTGGTCGGGGGTGCCATGGCCATGGTGGAGCCCGCGGTCAACACCGTGGCCTACTTCTTCCACGAAAAGGCCTGGGAGGCGGTGCGGACCGTGCGCGGGAGGTCGGTCGCCGGTGTGGCGACCTGAGAGACAGACTCTGAGGGGGCCAACGGGTGGAACCGGAGCCCTTGCCCGGACAGGGCCTTGGCCCGAATATCGAGCGAGGTCCGACCGTCGCGGCCGGCCTCTCGAGCATAGGGCGTAGGGGTCTTGATCAACCGCGGCGCAGTCTGATGTAAATCTGGTCCTTGAGCCCGGCGCGCTCGAACTTCATCGCCTCGATATTCTCGTCGGCGATGGGGAGGCCGCGTTCCTCCAGTTCCCGGATCTCGTCGTCGAGCCGGTCGTGATGGGCGACCAGCGTGGCGAACTCGGCGTCCGTTGTCACCAGGGCCTCAAGCTTCTGGTGGTATTCCGGGAACTCGTGGTCGATATCGTGGTGCTCGGAAAGCATTTATCCCCTCTCTTATGGTCAGTGGGTGACGGCGAGGCCCGCCATCTGGCGGTTCGGCCACCCGGGTCAAGGTTACGCCGTCGGGACGGGCCCGGCGGCGGCTCCGGTGCAAACCTCTGCCAGTCGGTTTAGCCCTTCTTGCGCTCCAGTACCTCCTTGATGACTGCCTCGGCGACGTTGCGGGGGCAGGGCATGTAGTGTGAGAACTCCATGGAGAACTGCCCGCGCCCGGACGTCATGGTGCGCAGTTGGCCGATGTAGCCGAACATCTCGCTTAAGGGGGCGTCGGCCTTGACCCGCACCCCGGTGACGCCGGCCTCCTGGGATTTGATCATGCCGCGGCGGCGGTTGAGGTCGCCGATCACGTCGCCCACATGGTCCTCGGGGGTGAACACGTCCACCTTCATGATCGGCTCCATGAGCTGCGGGGCCGCCTTGGGGACAGACTGGCGATAGGCGGCGCGCGCCGCGATCTCGTAGGCGATGGCCGATGAGTCCACGGCGTGGAAGCTGCCGTCAGTGAGGGTTACCTTGACATCGAGCAGCGGGAAGCCGGCCATGGTCCCCTGGACCATGCTGACCTTGAAGCCCTTGTCCACCGCTGGCCAGAACTCGCGCGGGACATTGCCGCCGGTAACTGCGGACTCGAAGACATAGCCGCTGCCGGGCTCGCCTGGTTCGATGACATACTCGATCTTGGCGTACTGACCCGAGCCGCCGGTCTGCTTCTTGTGCGTGTAGCTGTCCTCGACACGCTTGGTGATGGTCTCGCGGTAGGCGACCTGGGGCTTGCCGACCACGACCTCGATGCCGTGGGTACGGCGTAGGATGTCCACCTTGATGTCGAGGTGCAGCTCGCCCATGCCCTTGATGATGGTCTCGCCGCTCTCCTCGTCGGTCTCGACATGGAAGGAGGGGTCCTCCTGGATCATCTTACTGAGCGCGATGCCGAGCTTCTCGGAGCCGTCCTTGTTCTTGGGGGCGATGGCGATGGAGATCACCGGGTCGGGGAAGACCATGGGCTCCAGCGTAGCCGGGTACTTGGGGTCGCACAGGGTATGACCGGTCTGGGTCCCCTTGAGGCCCACCAGGGCGACGATGTCGCCGGCCTGGGCGGAATCGACCTCCTCGCGGGAGTTGGCGTGCATCTCGACGATGCGTCCGATGCGCTCGGTCTTTCCGGTAAAGGTGTTGAGGATGTTGGTCCCCTTCTCCAGTTGGCCCGAGTAGATGCGGGTGAAGGTCAGGGCGCCGAAACGGTCGTCCATGATCTTGAAGGCCAGGGCGCGCAGCGGGCGCTCGGCATCGACGATGGCATACTCACCGGTCGCGTTGCCCTCCAGATCTACCTCGGGTTGCGGCGGGACCTCCATTGGGTTCGGGAGGTAATCCACCACGCCGTCCAGTACCAATTGCATCCCCTTGTTCTTGAAGGCGGATCCACAGTAGGTCGGGAAGAAGGCGAGCTTGATGGTGCCGCTGCGGATGCAGCGCTTGAGTGTGGCCATGTCCGGCTCTTCGCCATCCAGGTACTTCTCCATGGCCTCGTCGTCCTGTTCCAAGGCGTTCTCGACAAGCTTCTCGCGCCACTCCGCGATCCGATCCGCCATGTCCGCGGGCGGGTCCTGGATCGTGTACTTGGTTGGGTCGCCGGAGTCGTCCCAGATCCAGGCCTTGCGGGTCAGCAGGTCCACCACGCCAGTGAACTCGCCCTCGATGCCAATGGGCAGGACCATGACCAGGGGCTTGGCCGCCAGCACGTCCTCGATCTGCTTGACCACGCGGTAGAAGTCCGCGCCGATGCGGTCGAGCTTGTTGACCAGGATGACGCGGGCGACCTTGGAGTCGTTGGCGTAGCGCCAGTTGGTCTCGGACTGGGGCTCGACGCCGCCGGAACCGCAGAAGACGCCGACACCGCCGTCGAGCACCTTCAGCGAGCGATAGACTTCGATGGTGAAGTCCACGTGTCCGGGGGTGTCGATGATGTTGAAGCGATGACCCTTCCAGTAGCAGGTGGTCGCGGCAGACTGGATGGTGATGCCGCGCTCCTGCTCCTGCACCATGAAGTCGGTGGTGGCCGCGCCGTCATGGACCTCGCCGATCTTATGGATCTTGCCGGTCAGCTTGAGGATGCGCTCGGTGGTGGTGGTCTTACCCGCATCGACGTGGGCGAAGATACCGATGTTTCGGTAGAGGGTGAGGTCTGCGGCCATGGCTGGTTCCTGGGGTTGCCGAGTCGGCGTGGAAGGTACTAAAAGGGACGGCCCCCAGGTGGGGGCCGATTCAGCGGCTGCCCACGGTAGCAGCAAACCGGCAGGAGTCAAGACTTGACGGCGGCAAAACGTCTCTGAACAGGGGCTTGGTCCGATCCCGGGGGTGCCCCGAGAGGGGTGTAAGTCCGACCTGGGCCCTTGTCTATCAGGTTTCCGGCGGTTGCCTCAGTCTGGGTATACTCGCCGGACCGGACCCGTGGCCAAACGGCCCCTGTCACCGAGGTCGGAAGTATCGCCATGCTCGACAGCCTCCCACACCTGATCCCATCGGATTTTCCGCCCCTGCGCCGGGGGCCCCTGCGCAGCCTCCAGGTCAACCTGGGGCGGCGCTGCAATCAGCAGTGCCTGCACTGCCACGTCGCCGCCGGCCCCAATCGCACCGAGACGATGGACATCGAGACCCTGGGGCTCCTCAAACAGACTCTCCGTCAGGGCGCCTTCTCCAGCCTGGACCTTACCGGCGGTGCACCGGAACTGCATCCGGGCTTTCGTGACCTGGTGTGCCATGCCCGTGGTCTGGGGTTGCGGGTGATCGACCGCTGCAACCTCACCATCCTGCTGGAGCCGGGACAGGAGGCGCTGGCGGAATTTCTCGCCGCACAGGGGGTGGACCTGGTGGCCTCGCTGCCCTGCTATCTGCGCGAGAACGTGGACGCCCAACGGGGGGACGGGGTCTTCGACCGCAGCCTGGCCGCCCTGCGCGGCCTCAATGCCCTGGGCTATGGCGAGGAGGGCGGGCGGCTCCGGCTTGACTTGGTTTACAACCCCCAGGGCAGCGGGCTGCCACCGCCCCAGGAGGCCCTGGAGGCGGACTACCGGCGGGTCCTGCTCGACCTCTACGGCATCCGCTTCAACCGCCTGCTGGCCTTTGCCAATCTCCCGGTGGGGCGCTTTGGCAGTACCCTGCTGTCGCGGGGCGAGTTCGGCGCCTATCTGGCCCTGCTCAAGGGCGCCCACCGCGAGGCCAACACCGCCGTTGTGATGTGCCGCGACCTGGTCAGCGTCGATTGGCGCGGCTGGCTCTACGACTGCGACTTCAACCAGATGCTCGATCTGCCCTTGGGCGGGCCCGGTCGCCTGCACCTGCGCGACCTTGCGGGGCTCGACCTGGAGGGCAAGCCCATTGCGGTGGCAGACCACTGCTACGGCTGCACGGCCGGGCAGGGATCGAGCTGTAGCGGGGCCCTGACCTCGGCGTGAGCCTCGATCCGATATTCGGCAGTTGTCCGCCCTTTTAGAGACTGATCCATGCCAGACCCGGTCGTCGTTTCCGTCGTCATCCCGACCCTCAACGAGGGCCCCCGGATAGGCGAATTGCTGAGGGGGCTGGCCGTCGGTCGTGGGATCGGGCTGGAGCTCATCGTCGTGGATGGGGGCAGCGCGGATGGCACCCTGGAACTGGCCCGGCCCCTGGCGGATCTGGTCCTGGAGACCGGGCGTGGGCGTGCCGTCCAGATGAACGCCGGGGCCAGGGCCGCCCGCGGCGTCTACCTGTGGTTCCTGCATGCCGATACCCGGGTCTCACCGGAGGCGGTGGTGGCCCTGGGGGCGGCCTGCGGTGCCGGCGCCCTCTGGGGTCGCTTCGACGTCCGGCTCTCCGGTCGCCAGCCGTTGTTGCGTCTGGTGGAGCGGCTCATGAATCTGCGCTCCTGCCTCACTGGCATCGCCACCGGGGACCAGGGGATCTTCGTCGCCCGCGCCGCCTTCGAGGCCGTCGGGGGCTACCCGGAGATCCCTCTGATGGAGGACATCGCGCTGAGCAAGGCCCTGCGTCGTCGCGCTCGGCCCCTGTGCCTGCGGACCCCCATCGAGACCTCCAGCCGGCGCTGGGAGGAGCGGGGTCTGCTGCGCACCATCCTGCTGATGTGGCGCCTGCGTATCGCCTATGCCCTGGGGGCAGCCCCGAGCCAATTGGCGCGGCGCTATGACGCCTGATGCGACACTGTTGGTGTTCGCCCGCGAGCCCATCCCGGGTCTGGTCAAGACCCGCCTCATCCCAGCCCTGGGCGCTACGGGGGCGGCGCGCCTGTACCGGGCCTTGCTGGATCGGGCGCTGAACGCGGCGACCGGGGTCCCAGGGGTGGCCGTGGAGCTCTGGTGCACCGGGGCCCCTCCCAGCGGCGGGGTCTGTGCCGGGCTGGCTCGCCGCCATGGGCTGGAGCTGCGCCATCAGGGGGCGGGGGGGCTGGGGCAGCGCATGGCCCAGGCCCTGGGGGAGACTCTGGCGCGCTGCGACCGGGTGGTGCTGATCGGCAGCGATTGTCCGGGTTACCATCCCGCCTACCTGAGCGCGGCCTTCGCCGCCTTGGGGGGCAGGATGCCGTGCTGGGTCCGGCGGCGGACGGCGGCTATGTCCTCATCGGGCTGCGTCGCCCGGCCCCGGAGCTGTTCGCCGACATCCCCTGGGGGACCGACGCCGTCCTGGCCGGTACCCGTACCGCCTTGGACCGACTCGGCTGGACCTGGGCCGAGCTACCCACCCTACAGGACATAGACCGCCCGGCGGACCTGGCGGCCTGCCCCGGCCTCGTCGGCTCCACACACTCGGACTGATGCCATGTTTGCCTGGATCGACCGTCTTCCCCTCGCCGCCCTGGTCATTGCCGCCCTGACCCTGGGGCTCGCCCCCTTTGTCCCCGAGCCCCATGTCTGGGAGAAGCTCAAGATGTTGGCCGACGGGAATCTCTCACGGCCCATCGACATCTTCGACCTGCTGCTCCATGCCGCCCCTTGGGTCCTGCTCGCCATCAAGCTGGCGCGCCTGGGCCGTACCCCGGGGTGATGAGCCTCCGGGCTCGATCGTTCCGCAAACCCAGGTCGCTGCCCTGGGCTGGTATGTTTGACCCCGTTGGGGTCATCTCGCCAGGTCCGGTAGCACGGGATGCTAGTACGTGGCCATAGCCGGGTTCACATCCCGGGCCCAGGCGGCGATGCCGCCCTGGAGGTTGATGACCTTGTCGAAGCCCTGGTACTCCAGATAGGCAGCGACCTGCTGGCTGCGGATGCCGTGGTGGCAGATCACCACCAGGTCGCGGTCGCGATCCAGCTCGTCGAGGGCGGCGGGGATCTGGCGCATGGGCAGGGAGCGGGACCCGTCGATGCGGCAGATACCGAACTCCCAGGGTTCGCGTACGTCGAGCAGGACGGGGTGCTCGCCGCCGCCATTGATGTGAGCGGCAAGGTCTTGCGGGGACATCTGCTTCATGGTGGGTGTATGGGTTAGAAGACGAAACGATGCGGCAGGGTTGCGTTGGTCAGGGCCTGGACGCAGGTCTCGAACAGGGGCTCGCGGCGGTAGTCCGTGGCGCTGTCCCGGGTGACGAGCACGGCGCGCATGACCGGGGCCTCACCAACCATGGCGAACAGGCGCCCGCCCAAGGTCAGTTGCTGTTGCAGCGCGGTCAGGGCCGTAGCATCGGGCAGGGACCCGGTGACGGCGATGACGTCGAAGGGACCGCCCTCCACCCGCCCGGCCAGGCCGTCGGCGCAGCGCACCTGGACCTGGGCAAACCCCTGCTGCGCAAGGCGTGCCTGGGCCGCCGCGGCCAGTTCCGGGTCGATCTCCAGGGACAGGACCCGGGCGCCGAGTTGGGCCAGGCAGGCACTGACGTAGCCACTGCCGGTACCGATCTCCAGGGCACGGTCCCCGGGCTCCACCGCCAGGGCCTGAAGCAGGCGTCCGACCACCTTTGGCGGCAGCATGAGCTGACCCTTGCCCAGGGGAATTTCGCAGTCGGCGTAGGCCAGGCCGAGGTACGGGTCGGGTACGAAGCCCTCGCGCTGCACCACCTCTATGGCGTCCAGGGCTCGGTCATCGAGGACCCCCCAAGGGCGGACCTGCTGGTGGATCATGTTGAAGTGGGCTTGGGCGAGGCGCGCGTCCATCGGATCTACCTCTGAGCTGGGTGGCGAAGGGGGCTTGGGAAGCCGCAAAAGCCTAAGGTGTTTGCCCCGGGCTGGCAAGGTCACGCAGTTCGCGCTGGGCGACACCCGGTGCTCCCAGCACACATGGCGCCGGATCTGGCGGCGTGTTTCCGGAGAGGAGGGTCGCCAACTGTGACCGTCCTGGTTGACTCCGCCGTGGGTGTCGCGCGTCAGGACACCCGTCGCCACAGCGTAGGGTGCGCGGATTGGCTATGTCTGCGTAAAGTGTTGGTCGGGTGGCGTGCGATGACCCCCTCTTGCAGCAAGAAATCCGCGCCACGAGGCCTAGTGGCCGACCCGAGCTCGGTAAGGTTCCAACGGCTGACGCAGACAGGCCGATTGCGAGACATTCAGCACGGTATGAGATATGATGCGAGAGCGGTCAAGTGTTTTGGCTGTGTCTGCGTTAAGTGATTGGCCGTTGGTAACCCACTGTTTATCCTAATAAGTGACGCTGTTTCCGGCACCGTCAAGATTGGGCCGGTACGCACGTACCAACAGCTAACGCAGACAGAGCCTCGCGGATTTCGGCTTGGGCCGGTGGAGTCCAGCGGGTACACTGCGCCCCGCGTCGGCCAGGGGCCTTGGACCGGCGCGTTACCTTTCAAACCATTCCGACGAGGAGTATTCAATGTCCCTGATGCAACGTTCTCTGGCCGAGCTGATCGGCACCTTCTGGCTGGTCCTGGGCGGGTGCGGCGCCGCCGTGCTGGCCGCCGTGCTTCCTGGGCCCGACCGGGGCCGGTACATCTCGGCATCGGCTTCGTCGGCGTCTCCCTCGCCTTCGGTCTGACAGTGCTGACCATGGCCTATGCCATCGGCCACATCTCCGGCTGTCATCTGAACCCGGCGGTCACCGTCGGCCTGGCGGTGGGCGGGCGCTTCAGCTTCGCCGAACTGCCGGTCTACGTCATCGCCCAGACCATCGGCGCCATCTGCCGCGGCCTTCTTGCTGCTGATGATCCTCCAGGGCAGCCGGGTTTCACGTTGAACGCCACCAGCCTGGCGGTCAACGGCTTTGGTGACCTGTCCCCGGGCAAATACACCATGATGGCCGCCCTGATCACCGAGGTGGTCATGACCGCCATGTTCCTGATCATCATCCTGGGCGCCACCGACAAGGCCGCCTCCGGCGGTTTCGCCGGTCTGGCCATCGGTCTGGGGCTGACCCTGATCCATCTGATCTCCATCCCGGTGACCAATACCTCGGTCAACCCGGCCCGCAGCACGGGTCCGGCCCTGGTCCTGTTCCTCAACGGTCAACCCGAGGCCCTGGGTCAGGTCTGGCTGTTCTGGGTGGCCCCCATCGTCGGTGCCATCATCGGCGCCGTCATCTATGGGATCATTTCCGCCGGTCGTAAGGACTGATCCGGCTCTGTGTAAAGACCCCCAGGGCCTGCCATGGCAGGCCCTGGGGGTCTTTTTTTGCTCTGTCTGTGTTAACGGTTGACTTCGCGCGGACCAGGGCCGCTATCTCTCGGGTCGGTGCCGGACCTTTAGGCCGGACCCGTCAGACCAGGACCAGATTGTCCCGGTGGATGAGTTCCTTTTCCTCCAGGTAGCCCAGGATGTCCTCGAAACGCGAACTGGGCTGTCCCATGATGCGGGCGGTGTCCTCGGCGTCGTAGTTGACCAGGCCTCGCGCCACCTCTTGCCACTGTTCGTCCACACAGGCGACGACCTCGCCGCGGCGGAATGTGCCGTGTACCCCCTTGACCCCAACAGCCAGCAGGCTCTTGCCCTGGTCGCGCAAGGCGCGCACGGCGCCGGCGTCCAGGGTCAGGCGCCCGCTCGCCTGGAGGTGGGCGGCGAGCCACTGCTTGCGGGCCGCTTCCGGTCCCTGGGAAGGGATGAGCAGGGTGCCGACGTCTTCGCCCCGGCCGATGCGGGTCAGGACTTGCGGTCCGCGCCCCGGGGCGATGATGGTGGCCGCCCCGCTGCGTGCCGCCAGGCGTGCCGCGCGGATCTTGGTGATCATGCCCCCGGTGCCCTGGGCCGTGGCGCTACCTCCGGCCACGGCGTCAAGCTGAGGGTCGTCCACCAGGGTCTCGTGGATCAGCCGGGCATCGGGGTTTCCCCGCGGGTCCTGGTCGAAGAGCCCATCCTGGTCCGTGAGTAGGATCAGGACCTCGGCCTCGATCAGGTTGGCTACCAGGGCAGCGAGGGTGTCGTTGTCGCCGAAGCGCAGCTCGTCGGTAGCGACGGTGTCGTTCTCGTTGATAACCGGGATCACGCCCAAACCCAGAAGGGTGCACAGGGTGCTGCGGGCGTTGAGGTAGCGGCGGCGGTCGGCAAGATCGTCCCGGGTCAGCAAGACCTGGGCGGTGTGGATGCCGTGCTGCTGAAAACACGCCTCGTAGTGGCGTACCAGCCCCATCTGGCCGATGGCGGCGGCGGCCTGCAACTCCGGCAGGGACTTGGGTCTGGTACGCATCCCCAGCCGGGCCATGCCCTCGGCCACGGCGCCGGAGGAGACCAGGACGACATCGTGGCCGGCCAGCCTGCGCGCGGCAATCTGGGCGACCCAGGGGGCGAGGATGGCCCGGTCCAGGCCTTGGCCGTCGCGGGTGAGCAGGGCGCTGCCAATCTTGACGACCCAGCGGTGGGTCTGGGGCACTGTGGCGCGGGAGGGCATGGGGACCTCGCGTGGGGCTAGTCGAGGGGGTGCCAGGTGACGGTGTCTTCGCCCGGATCGGAGCCGTCGTCGGTGCCGGTGCCGGGGGAGGCGCACTGGGCGGCCAGGCGGGCCGCCTCCGCGCGGGCGGTGATGGTGTTCATGATGGCGGCGGTCAGCGCGGCGGTCCCGGTGCCGGTGAGGGCGGAGATGGCGTAGACCGGTCCCTTCCAGCCCAGCTCGGCTACCAGCTCCGCCTGGCGCTCCAGTGCCTCGGTGGGATCAAGGAGATCGGTCTTGTTGAGCACCAGCCAGCGCTCCTTGCCTGCCAGTTCGTCGCTGTAGGCGGCCAGCTCGTGCTCGATCTTGCGTACCTGATCGGCGGGGTCGGCGTCGTCGCCCAGTGGGGCGAGATCGACCAGGTGCAGCAGGAGTCCGGTTCGCGACAGGTGCTTGAGGAACTGAAGCCCGAGGCCCGCCCCCTCTGCCGCACCTTCGATGATTCCGGGGATGTCGGCGATGACGAAGCTGCGCCGCAGGCCCAGGCTGACCACGCCGAGGTTGGGGTGCAGCGTGGTGAAGGGGTAGTCGGCGACCTTGGGCCGGGCGCTGGAGACAGCGCGGATCAGGCTCGATTTGCCGGCGTTGGGGAAACCGAGCAGGCCAACGTCCGCCAACAGGATCAACTCCAGGAAGAGCGTTCGGCGCTCCCCCTCGGTGCCCGGCTTGAACTGGCGTGGGGCCCGATTGGTGCTCGATTTGTAGCGGGCGTTGCCAATGCCGTGGAAACCGCCTTGTGCCACCAGCAGGCGTTCGCCCTCGACGAGGAGCTCGCCGATAGGCTCCTCGGTCTCGGCGTCGAAGACCCGCGTCCCCACCGGGACCCGGATCACGAGGTCGGCCCCGCCGTGCCCGGTCATGTCCTTGCCCATGCCGTTCTTGCCGCGCTCGGCGCGGTGCAGGCGCTGGTAGCGGAAGTCCACCAAGGTGTTGAGCCCGCTATCGGCATGCAGGAAAACGCTGCCGCCGTTCCCGCCGTCACCCCCGTTGGGGCCGCCGAAGGGGATGTACTTCTCGCGTCGGAAGCTGACGCAGCCATCGCCGCCGTCGCCGGCTACGACCTCGATCCTTGCCTCGTCAACGAACTTCATAGGTATTTAGCCGGCACTCGGGCTGGTCGTGGGGCGGGTCTTAGAAACGCGAAAGCCTCGTCGCAGGACGAGGCTTGCCGCGCAACGCGGAGTTTGGGGCAGGCGAGGAGGGGGCTTAAGCCGTCGCGATGGCCGGCGCCGCATCGGGAACGATGCTGACGAACTTGTGGCCGCCGTTGGGGCCCTTGATCTCGAACTTGACCAGGCCGTCCTTCAGGGCGAACAGGGTGTGGTCCTTGCCAACCCCGACGTTGACGCCATTGCGCACCGGGGTGCCGCGCTGCCGCACCAGGATACTGCCCGCCGTGACGCGCTCGCCGCCGAAGGCCTTGACGCCGAGGCGCTTGGATTCCGAATCGCGGCCGTTGCGCGAACTGCCGCCTGCCTTTTTATGTGCCATGCCGCTAGCCTCCGGGTTAGGCGCTGATGCCGGTGATGGTGAGCTCCGTGAACCACTGGCGGTGGCCCTGGTGCTTCATATGGTGCTTGCGCCGACGAAACTTGATGATAGTCACCTTTTTGGCGCGGCCGTGGGACTTGACCGTCGCGGTGACCTTGCCCCCATCGAGATAGGGCGCGCCGACACGGACGGCCTCGCCGTCGGCGACCATCAGAACCTTGTCGAGCTCGACGGTGGTGCCCTCGTCGGCGAGGATCTTTTCGATTCTCAGGGTGTCGCCCTCGGCGACCCGATATTGCTTGCCACCGGTTTGAATAACCGCGTACATGTGCCAACTCCCCAACGGTGTGCGAATCCAGGCGATGCCCCGCAGGGGCTCGATCTAAAGCCGCGGGATAATAGCGGCACCCGGGGACCGGCGTCAAACCCGATCTTGGCCCGCAAGGGTGCCGTGTGCACATCGCAAAGCCCCGTCGGCTTGACAGTCGCGACCCCAGGCCCCTAGCATCCGCCCGCTTTTCTACTAACTGCCTCCCCGAAATTCATGGACATCTCCGCGATCCGCGCACCGGTGGCCGAGGACATGCGGGCCGTCGATGCGCTGATCCTGCGCAGGCTCCATTCCGACGTTGTCCTGATCGACCAGATCGGCCACTACATCATCAACAGTGGCGGCAAGCGCTTGCGCCCACTGCTGGTGCTGCTGGCGGCGCGTGCCTGCGGCTATGTCGGGGACCGCCACATCGACCTGGCGGCGGTGGTGGAGTTCATCCACACCGCCACCCTGCTCCACGACGACGTGGTGGACGGCTCCGAACTGCGCCGAAACCGCGACACCGCCAACGCCGTCTGGGGCAACGAGGCAAGCGTCCTGGTGGGGGATTTTCTCTACTCCCGCGCCTTCGAGATGATGGTCGCTGTGGGGCGGATGCCGGTCATGGACATCCTCTCCCACGCCACCAACCGCATCGCCGAGGGTGAGGTGCTCCAACTCCTCAATGCCCATGAACCGGATACCAGCGAGGCGCGCTATATGGAGGTCATAGAGCGCAAGACGGCCACCCTGTTTCAGGCCGGGGCGCGCCTGGGTGCGGTGATTGCCGACGGTACCGCGGCGCTGGAGCAGGCCCTGAGCGCCTACGGGCTGGCGCTGGGCATCGCCTTCCAGTTGGTGGACGACGCCCTGGACTACAGCGCCAGCAGCGCCGAGATCGGCAAGAACATCGGCGACGACCTCGACGAGGGCAAGCCGACCCTGCCGGTGATCCGCGCCATGCAGGTCGGTACCGCGGACCAGCAGGTCATGCTGCGGGCGGCCATCGAGGCCGGTGGGCGCGAGCACATCGAGGCCGTCGCCGCCGCGATTGCCGCCACCGGAGCTATCGCATACACTAGCGAACTTGCGCGGTCCTACGCGCAGCGGGCCAAGGAGGCCCTGATGGCCCTGCCGCCGACTCCCCATCGGGAGGCACTCGCGGCCCTGGCCGACTTCGCGGTCAGCCGAACCTACTAAGGACCCCACCGGGTTCTGCATGCAAGACAATTCGGGGTGTAGCTCAGTCTGGTAGAGCACTGCCTTCGGGAGGCAGGGGCCGTAGGTTCGAATCCTATCACCCCGACCAAATTTCCCGTCTACGTCAAACCGTGATCGGCCTTGCCGGTCACGGTTTTTTTCTGCCTGTTTGCGGGGGGTGGTCCCGGTGGCCGTCCTGTTCCGGGAGCGCCGCCCTCGCTGCGGGCTTGGGGCGGCGCTCCCGAGTCCGCTCGATCAGTCGGTTACGGCGGACCAACCCTCGCCCGGGTCATAGACGCCAAGGGCCGCAGCGGCGGTTGCCGTCTCCGGGCCAAGGTCCTTTTCGTAGACGATGCCGGACTGGTTGACGAGAAAGCTCATGACCCCGGAGTTGCCGTACTCGGCGGGGTAGGCGAGCAGGGCGAAGCCCCCGGTGAGGTGACCGTCCGCCAGGTAGTCCTTGGCCCCACCCGGGGCGCTGGGCCCCTGGGCGGTGAGGGCACGGAAGAGGTAGCCGTGGTAGGGGCTGGACCCGCCGCCCTGGCCGGGTTTGTAGCCCTCCCCAACAGCGTCGGCAACCAAGGGGCCCATGGGGCTCTGGGGCTCGTCCTCCTTGGTGGGCCAGTAGAGCCCGTCGTGGGTCCCGGCTGTGCTCATGAGGCGCCGCGCGTACTCCTTGATCCCATCGCCGTTGCGGTCTGCGTCCGCATACTCGTCCTGAGCCTGGACATAGGCGCGCATGGTCTCGACCGTGGAGAGTTCGTTGCGCCCGATGCGGCGGTTGAAGATCTCCTCCTTGCCCGTGGCGGTATCGAAATACCAGCCCTGGGCGTCGTGGACCAGGGGGATGGGGAAGGGCCATTCGTCCTTGCCGAGGGTCACCAGGGCCAGGTCCCCGTCGCCCGCATCTTCCTCGATGCTGACGGCCTCCTCGGCGGCGGCAAGGAAATCCTCCAGGGCGTTGGCGTCGGCGACCGGGTCGCCGGAGCCGATTTCGCTGGCCTGGGGGCCCAGGACCTTGGCCAGGGCGCCGTCTCCGGGGTTTGCTGCGGCGTCCAGCAGGGCCTGGATGGCCTCGTCCGGGGTTGGGTAATGGGCCCCCAAGGTCGGTTCGGATGCCGCCAGGTTGCCCGCGAGTAGGAACAGGGTGCCGGCGGCGGCCAGGCGGATCTTGTGCTTAATGGCGATCATGAGCTTGTTCTCCTGATGTGGATTCGAGTGGGAGTCTGACGGCTCAGCGGCGTCCGCCACCGCCGCGTCCACCGCCGCCACCGGCAGCACGCCCACCGCCACCGCCAGCAGCGCGTCCGCCACCGCCACCGCCACCGCCGGCGGCGCGGGCGCCACCTCCTCCTCCGCCACCGCCGAAGGACTTGGCCGCGCCCCCGCTTCCACCACCGCCGAAGGACTTGGCCGCGCCCCCGCTTCCACCACCGCCGAAGGACT
The DNA here is from genome assembly GCA_963802205.1 of uncultured Gammaproteobacteria bacterium. Lineage (GTDB taxonomy): Bacteria > Pseudomonadota > Gammaproteobacteria > Chromatiales > Chromatiaceae > DYRB01. The sequence goes on from CAWDHW010000011.1 coordinate 37,335, forward strand.
TGGCCGCACCGCCGCCCCCGGTCCGCGCAGGCAGGCCGCCACCGCCACGGCTTGCTGCGCCGCGCTGACTGGCGGCACGGTCGAGGTTACCCGCCTGTGGCTTGAAGCCGCTTGCCTTGGCCCCGTCGGTCTTGGGCGGGCGCTGTGCCTTGGCCCCATCCGGGCGTGCGGCCTTCGTCGCCGGCTTCTGGACCTTGGCCTCGCGGGTCTTTGGCGTCTTAGCGCCGGAGGCCTTGCCGCCGTCGTTCGGGCGCTTGCCATCGCCGAGCTTGTTGCCGCCATCCGAGCGCTTGCCATCGCCAAGCTTGCCCCCACCATCCGGGCGCCTGGTGTCGCCGAGTTTGTTGCCACCCTCCAGGCGACTGGTGTCGCCGAGCCTGCCGCCCTCGGGGCGCTTGCCGTCACCAAGCTTGCCGGGGTCGCGTCCGCGCGCGCCATCTCCGCTTATCCGGGCGTCCCGACGGGTGCTGTCGTACTTGGTGCGGACGTCCTTGTCGCGGTAACGCACGCCACCCCGGTTTGCGGCGTTGTGCTCCCACTTTCCGGCGTTGATCTCGTTGCCCACGATGCCCTTGTTGACGTTGATGTCGCCGGTGCTGATGTTGCGGCTGCGGTCGATGTTGCGGTTGACGTCGATGTCGCGGTTGATCGCATTGCCATTATTCCAACCGTTGTTCCAGTAGTTGGAGCCGCCCCAGTATCCGCCGCCGCCATAGTAGCCACGGCCGCCGTACCAGATCCCGTCATCGTGGTTGTCCCACATAATGGCGGCGGTGAGCAGACCGCCCGCCAGGGCGCCAGCCCCAAAGGTCAACAGGCTGTCGGTGGTTGATGACGTCGTGGCGACCGTGTCGGTCGGCACGACCGTAGTCTCCGGCACGTAGACCGGGGTGGAGTAGGTGGACGGGTAATAGTTGGTGATTGGCTCGGCGGTCTGGCCGTAGACCTGGGCGGGGTTATAGCTCGGCACATAGACCACCTTGGGGTCAGCCGACTGGACGACGATGGTCTCGCCTTTGGATTCGACCTGCTGTTGGGCGTTGCTGGTGAGGGTCCCCGCGGTTTGGGCCTCCTTGCGCAGACGCTGGACGGCGTCCATCAACTCGTTCTGCTGGGCCAGGACGGCGTCCCCCAAGTCCTGGGTCCAGTTGAGGTTGTCGCTCATGTAACCGAGCACGGAGGGGAAGAAGACCAGGGCCTGGACGCTGGGGTCCCAGCGCTGCTCGGCCGCGGCCTTCTCAAGGGCCTCACCCTCCAGACCCTCGTTGTCGCCGAGCCAACGGTCCGCCTGGACGATGTCCAGCGGGTAGGTGGCGGCCATGAACAACTGGGCCAGCAGGGCGTCCGGGTAGAGGGCGATGGGAGCGACAAGCTGTTCGAGTTGTTCCGGCGGGAACTTGTCCGCGGCGGCCTTGGCGGCGGCGGTAGCGGCCTGGGGCGGGGCGTCCGCCGCCTGGGTCCCCTGGGTCAGGACGGCGCCGTTGAACAGCCATAGGGCCGTCATGGTCGCCGTGGTCAGGCGTTTGACGATCTGCATCGCGCTCCTCCAGGTTTGGTGTAGTTCTGCCGGCTGCGGGGCTTCACTGTCGCCGCACCGTGGCCGGATTGTAGCTGGCATTTTGCAGCTTGCTGCGGCGGGATTTTGCGGAATTGGGATAGGCGATGGCGGCGGCTACGTAAGGCTTGGTCGGTTTGGCACTGGCGCTGCCCGTCGGCCTTGCACCTGCCCTATGCCGGGCGCTGATCGGCCTGTACCATCGGCGGCCCGGCCGGCCTGTGTGGCCCAAGGGTGCGCACCCCGAATTTCGACACAACGACCAATCACAGGAACGACGACTATGACCCCGAACAAGACCCTGCTCTGCCTGAGCCTCCTGGCCTTCCTCCCGGGCCTGGCCGGTGCAGATACCCCCGCCGCCAACCCCGCCGGGCCTTACTCCAGCCTGCGTCCAGGCACTGACAGCAAAATCGAGGCGGCACCGACCGACATCGACAAGGCCGCGCTCGTCGAGACTGCGGTGGAGGTCATCGAGATCGATCATAAGCGCCGCCTGATCACGGTGCGCAGCGTCGATGGCCGCCTATTCGATCTCGCGATCGGGGCCGAGGTGACCAATCTGGGGGCCATCAAGCCGGGCGATTTCCTGGAGGTGACCTACTACGTGGGCAAGGCGGTATCCATCCTGCCTCCCGGCGCGGCAAAGCCGGGGATCGAGAAGGAGGTCTTGCAGGGCGACAAGGCCCCGGTCCCCGGGGTGGCGGGTGTCGAGATTACCCGCACCGGCAAGATCGTCAGCGTCGATAAATTCAAGAAGACCGTCACCTTCATCGGAGCCGATAACAAGGTCCACGAGATGGCCCTGGGCGGGACCGAGCACGAACACTTCCTGGGCGAGCTGAAGAAGGACGACGTGGTCCAGGTCAGCTTCGTCGAGGCGGTGGCTCTGACCCTGAAGCCGGCCAAGCGCTGAGGGGGCTTGGCCCTGCCGGGTGGCAGGGCCAAGCGACTCAGGCGGTTACTACCGGAATCTTGCCGATGCGCCCGCGCCACTGCGCCGGGCCGGTCTGGTGCACGGACTCCCCGCGGCTGTCCACCGCCACGGTGACCGGCATGTCCTCGACCGTGAACTCCCGGATCGCCTCCATCCCCAGGTCCGGGAAGGCGACCATGCGTGACCCTTTGATCGCCTTCGCCACCAGATAGGCCGCCCCGCCGATGGCGATCAGATACACGGCCCCGTGCCGCTTGATCGCCTCGATCCCCGCGGGGCCGCGCTCGGCCTTGCCTACCATACCGATGAGCCCGGTCTGGGCCAGCACCTGCTCGGTGAACTTGTCCATGCGCGTGGCCGTCGTCGGCCCGGCGGGGCCGACCACCTCCTCGCCGACCGGGTCCACAGGGCCGACGTAGTAGATAAAGCGGTCCTTGAGGTCCACACCCTCGGGCAGGGCCTCACCCCTGTTGAGGATGTCCACCAGGCGCTTGTGGGCGGCATCGCGCCCGGTGAGGAGCTTGCCGGACAGCAGCAGGCGCTCCCCGGGCTGCCAGGTGGCGATGGCCTCCCGGGTCAGTCCGTCCAGGTTGACCCGGCGGGCCCCGGCGGCGGCGTCGTAGGGGATCTGGGGCCAGTCCGCCAGCCGCGGTGGGGTCAGGGCCACGGGGCCGCTGCCGTCCAGGGTAAAGTGGGCGTGACGGGTGGCGGCGCAGTTGGGGATGATGGCCACCGGGAGCGACGCGGCATGGGTCGGGAAGTCGAGGATCTTCACGTCCAGGACCGTGGTCAGGCCACCAAGCCCTTGGGCGCCGATCCCAAGGGCATTGACCTTCTCGAACAGCTCCAGGCGGAGTTCCTCCAGCCGGTTGGCCGGGCCGCGGGCGCGCAGCTCATGGATGTCGATGTCCTCCAGCAGGGCCTCCTTGGCCAGCAGCATGGCTTTCTCCGCCGAGCCGCCGATGCCGATGCCGAGCATCCCCGGCGGGCACCAGCCGGCGCCCAGGGTCGGGACCGTGCGCAGCACCCAGTCCACCAGGCTGTCGCTGGGGTTGAGGATGGCGAAGCGGGCCTTGTTCTCCGAGCCGCCGCCCTTGGCCGCGAGGCGGACCTCGCAGGTCTCGCCGGGGACCAGCTCCACATGGACCACGGCGGGGGTGTTGTCCCCGGTGTTCTTGCGGGCCCCGATGGGGTCCGAGACCATGGAGGCGCGCAGGATATTGTCCGGGTGCGTATAGGCCCGGCGCACCCCCTCGTCCACCGCCTGTTGCAGGCTCAAATCCCCCTCGAAGTGGACACCCATGCCGACCTTGAGGAAGGCGACCACCATGCCGGTATCCTGGCAGATGGGGCGGTGGCCCTCGGCGCACATCCGCGAGTTGACCAGGATCTGGGCCATGGCATCGCGGGCGGCGGGGGACTCCTCGCGGGCTATGCGCCTCGCCCAGGGCCTGGATATAGTCCGCGGGGTGGTAATAGGAGATGAACTGGAGGGCGTCGGCGACGCTCTGGATCAGGTCTTCCTGGCGGATCGTGGTCATGGTGGTGGCACCGGTGGGCGTTGGAAATCAGCCCAGTATAGCCGTGGGCGGTTGGAATGTTGCGGTGCAATAGGGGGCCGTGCCCCGGGCGCAGCGATGGCGGAATCCGGGGGCGGCAGCGCAGGTCCCGGATCACTGTTCGTGCCGTAACCTCTCGGCTTGACGGGGTTGCGGGGTAAGGCATAGTCTCCGACCGAACTGCGCGGGGGCCGCGGGGTGACCCGGGGGTGCGGAACCCGTGACAGTTTGGAGGTTGGGCGGAATCTGTCTAGTAACGCGGACGTAGAATCCGTCTAGTACGGCAGACGTAGATGTCCGTCTAGTACATCCAACACAGACATCCGTCTAAGAAAACTGTTATGCGTCAAAGATGAACGCAAGAGCAAAAAGCTTTCCTCCAATCATAGATGCCTCCGCGAGGACACTGATCTTGGGCTCCATGCCAGGAGCCGAGTCTTTGCGAGCAAACCAATACTACGCAAACCCGAGGAACACGTTTTGGAGAATTACGGGAAATGTGCTCGGATTCTCCGAGAATGCTGCCTATAATGAAAAAATCGCAGCATTAACAGCCAATCAAATTGCGCTATGGGATGTAATGCACTCGTGCGAAAGATCCGGAAGTCTCGATGCAAATATAAAACAAGGAACAATCGAGCCAAATGATTTTGTTTCTTTGCTCAAGGATTACTCCAATATAGACAAGATCCTTTTCAATGGAGTAAAAGCAGAAACGGAGTATATGAAACAGGTCTTGCCTAGTCTATCCATCGAAGCAAATGACATCAAGCTAATACGCTTGCCGTCTACGAGTCCAGCGATGGCTCGCATTTCCTTCGATGAAAAGCTCAAGTTATGGTCAAAAGCGATAAAAGACGCATAACAAATGGCTAAACTCCGACCCATTACCGCGCATCTAGCTCCGGCGTTAATTCAGGGCCTTAGTTTGCGCGGTATGGGGCGGGGTTACCGTGAAAGCCCCCTCGGCTCAGAGACAAACGCTCCCCTTCCGCTTGGGCGGAGTGGAGTTCGGGCGGCGAGCAGAGGTTACGCCGTCACCGGCGTCTGCGTCGGCCAATACCCGAATTGTTTCAGTGCCCGGATCCAGCGCGGTGCATTCTTGGACACGGCGGCGGCCTGGTAATCGGTCCCCGAATCGCGATAAGGCTCGCGGCGGCTGAGAATGACGTAGATGGTCCGGATGAGCTTGTGCGCCAACGCGACGATGGCCTTCTTGTGACCCCTGCGGATCACCAGGCTCTGGTACTTGGAGGCGAACACGGTCTTGGTTCGCCGTGCCGCGTTGGCGGCCTCGCACAAGAGGTAACGCACGAGGCTGTTGCCCTTGCGCGTTTTTCCACTCTGGCGTTTGCCGGCACTCTCATGATTGCCGGGACACAGCGCCGCCCAGGAGGCGAGGCGATCGGCCGAGCCGAAGCGATGCATGTCGTCGCCGATCTCCACCAGGATCAGGGCGGCGGCGATGGCGTCGATGCCGGGGATGGTCTGCAACAGCTCCCAGGCCCAGCGGTAGGGCGCCATGGCGGCGATCAGGTAGCCGTCAAGTTCATCGAGCTGCGCTTGGAGCTGGCGGATATGCCCGTGCAGGCTCTGCAACAGGAACAGGTGGCGCGCCGAGAGTTCTCCGTCGAGGGCGAGCTGCAGTTCCTCGCGCTTGGCCTTGAGCCGACCTTTGGCCAGCTCGATGAGCACACTCGGCTCCGCTCCGCCGAGCAGACCTTCGAGCATCGCCTGGGCCGAGACCCCGCTGATGTCGCTCACCACCGCGCCGAGCTTGATCCCGGCATCATCCAGGACCTTGTGCAGGCGGTTCTTCTCTCCCGCCAGGGTGCCACTGAGCTTGTGGCGGTAGCGCGCGATCAGCCGCAGCTCGCGCAGATCCTGCGGCGGGATGAAGCTGGCACGCACCAGCCCGAAGCGGCCCAGCTCCGCCAGCCAGTGGGCATCGCCCACGTCGGTCTTGCGCCCCGGCACCTGCTTGATGTGGTGGGCATTGACCACCCAGGCCTCGATGCCGCCGCGCTCCAGGTGCGCGTACAGGCTCTTCCAGTAGATGCCGGTGCTCTCCATCACCACCAGCTCGACCGCATAGCGCTGCAGCCAGGCGACCAGCCAGCGCAGATCGCGCTTGAACCCACCAAACTCGCGGGTGTGCGCCTCGGTGCTACCGTCTGCCTGCTCGATCAGGATGGTGGCCACGTGCTTGACCCGGTGAACGTCGATGCCCGCCACACGTCGATACAGTGTCTTCATGTCGGCTCTCCCACGGCTACACTTGCACTCGGGAGCGGCGCGGACATCCGACCGGGATTGCCTCGGGCTCAACTTCAGCCCCGGCCTCTTTACCGTTCGTCCTGCCGGCAGCGCCGGCGGTACACTCGGGGGTACGGACCGGTCGTGACGGGTCCGGTTAGGCGACGGGGTCCCACCACCATACGTTGATCGACCTCGCGTCCGCGCCGTCTCCTCCAACCACAGCATGGACCAACCCGCAGCGGCTTTCATGGTCGGGGGCGAACGCGCCGTTCATGAGCTCAGGAGACAATTCCCAGCATGCCATAGGGTCGCAGAACCCCAAAAGGGGAGCGACAAAAGGGGAGCGAGGGTCAGGTCTTGACATGTGCCTTTCCTTGGAAACCTTCGATGTCCTGTCTTGCTTGCGGGTCATCGGGGGGGCAAGGGGCCGAGGCTCGTATGTAAGCTGAGGCTCCCCGCTCATCGGCGAAAAACGCGGCGCGACAAGCTTCGCGCATGTTGAGAGCCCTGCAGGGTTCGCACCGCGCACCTTCCACGGCGGTTGTCGATGTGCGACCAAGTGGCTTTTGCACGATCCGGCCTAACAAGGCTTAAGCGGACCCCGCGGGAAACCCCGACGCTAGCAGGGTAGGCTGATTACCGTTGTTTGACAACCCAACATTCATGCTTCGGAGTAAATTCATGCAAAAACAACTTACAGCAATTATTGAGCGTGAAGGAACCGGCTACGTCTCGCTCTGCCCTGAACTCGACATTGCAAGCCAAGGGGACACCGTTCAAGAAGCGCGGGAAAACCTTCGAGAAGCTCTTGAATTATTTTTCGAAGCCGCATCGCCATCAGAAATTCATGAGCGGTTTCACCAAGAGGTATATATAACACAATTGGAGATCGCGGTTGGGTAAACTGCGGATTTTGTCAGGCCAAGAAATTTTCGCCATTCTGGCTCGCGATGGCTTTGTAGAAGTTCGCCAACGTGGTAGCCATATAATCATGCAAAAGCAATTTGAAGAAACAACGCTGGGCCATCCCGTGGCCCAGACGGGAAACGCTGAATACTGCAGCGTTTCCCTAAGTTTTCCGGCGCCGTTACGGTCAGCGGGAGCCTCGGGGATGATGTGAAACACTATCAAGAAAAGGAAGTCACCAGCGCCATCGAGACCGTCACAAAATGAAAGACAGTGACCGATATCATAAGTTGGTAGAGTGGAGCGACGAAGATCAAGTGTACGTCGGCAGGTGCCCAGACCTAATTACTGGAATTCATGGGGACGACCCCGTTTCCCTGTACAGTGAGTTATGCTCGGTTGTCGAAGATGTAATCGCCCATTTCCAGGCGGAGGCCCGGAGTCTTCCGGCAGCGAAGATCAGACCGATGCGTGAGGTCGCATAGGGAAATCCGCATCGGGACACTTCAGTCTATTATCCGTCAGTCTGGCATTCCCAAGAGCAAATTTGAATCATAAAATGCCCGCCTGACAAGCGGCTCAAGCGGACCCGCGGCACCGGGCAGCTCGTCTCCGGCTTTGTGCCGTGCGGTGCCGCTTAGCTTGGTCGTTTGGCCAATAAGAAGCCGCACATATGAAGCCGCGAATTACGGTCATTACCCTCGGCGTCAACGACCTCGAAACGTCATTACGCTTCTATCGCGAGGGGTTGGGTTTTCATACCGAAGGCATTATTGGCAAAGAGTTTGAGTATGGGGCGGTTGTGTTCATTCAGCTTCAGCCCGGCCTGCGTCTGGCGTTGTGGCCCCGCAAGAGCATCGGGCACGACACTGGGGTTGCGGTAGGTCCCGCCAGTTCCACGGAAATGACGCTAGGCCATAACGTCTCATCAAAAGCGGAAGTCGATGCTGTCATGGCAACAGCAAGGGCCGCAGGTGCTGTTATCGTCAAGGCTGCGCACGACACCTTTTGGGGTGGCTATTCTGGCTACTTTCAAGACCCCGATGGCCATCTCTGGGAGGTTGTCTGGAACCCGCAATGGTCAGAGTAGACATCAGGCCCAACAAGGCGCTCCAGGCGACGCCTCTGTCGCCGCTCGCGGGGAAATGCCCGGGGACACCCTATAGCCCCACCATCTGGTGACACTGATGACCATGCTGACCGATATCCACCACGCCAGCCTCCTCGTCGCCGATACCGGGCGGGCGCTGGCCTTCTATCGGGACCTGCTGGGGCTGGCGCCGGTCTTGGACCGCCCGGACCTCGGTTACCCGGGGGCCTGGCTCCAGGTCGGTGGCCGACAGATCCACCTGCTGGAATTGCCCAATCCGGACCCGGTGGTGGGGCGCCCGGCCCACGGTGGGCGCGACCGGCACCTGGCTTTGGCGGTGGCGGACCTGAACTGGCTGGTGGCCCGGCTTGAGGCCGCCGGGGTAGCGTTCACCCTGAGCCGTTCCGGCCGGCGGGCCCTGTTCTGTCGGGATCCGGACGCGAATGCCCTGGAGTTCGTTGAGTCTCCCGAGCATCGGGCGGCTGGCGACTAGAAGCCGCGGTAGTACCAGCGGTTGTCCCAGCCGGAGGGGGGGTAGGCGGCGGGCTCACCGGGATGCTGCGCCGTGCTGTCGGGGCCCGCGGTCTGTGGTGAGCCAGGGGGCGCAGCGGTATCCGCCGGGTGGGGCGGCGGCGGGCCCTGGTCCCTGGCGCCGTGCCAAGGGGCCGAATTGTGGAAGGCATCGCGGTCGCGCTCGATCTCCTCCATCCTGGCGTCGCGCCGACGTTGGATCTCCTGCTCCCGGGCCTCTTGCTGAGCCGCGCCCCAGGGATCGTTCAGGCGTCGGCGTGCCTGGATCGCTTCCTTGGCGGCCCGGCGTCGTTCCTCCCATGCCTGGCGCTGGGCCTTGACCTCATCCAGCCACTGGGGCAGGGGGTCAGGGTGATCGGGGAGGGCCTCGATGGACCGACCCGGCGCCTGCCCCTGGGCAGGCGTGGGGTCGCCGTCCTGGCTCGCCTGTCCTGGACACGCGCCAAGGCTGAGGACACAAAGGGCAGGAATCAGGAGGCGTCTGTGCTGGACCATGGCTTTCAGTGGGGGCGGGCGGCGGGTGAAAGTGGGGGGTAATTCACCAGTTGCTTAATTGCCGTACTTGTACGGTACCTGCCGGGTCGAGTCAAGCCAGAACCGGGGCCGGTGCCAGCGATGGCCTCAGCCGCGGTCCTCCAGGCGACTATGGATCTCCCGGCGCACGCAGGCCAGGGAGGTCTCGCAGGTAATGGCGGTGCCTTGCGTAGTGGTGGTGATGAAAAAGACGTCGTCCACCTGGACCCCGATGGTGGCGATCTTGGCGCTTTGCAGGCGGATGCCGCAGGCCTCGAAGACGGCACCGACCTCGGCCAGCAACCCCGGTCGGTCGCGGGTGGTCAGGCGCATCAGGGTGCGGTGGTTCGCCTCGTCCGGAGTGAAGTTGACCCGGGTCTCCACCGGGAAATGATGGTGGCTGCGGGGCAGTCGGCGTAGGACTCGGGTCCCTCCCCAGGGCCGCTCGCGCAGGGCCTGGGCGAGGGTGCTGCGGATCTCTTCCGGGCGTGGGCCCGTTGCCTCCACCGGGGCGCCGTCTTGCTCCAGGACCAGGAAGCTGTCGAGTGCCATGCCGTCGTCCGTGGTCATGATGCGGGCATCGACGATGTTCAACGCCATCTGGTCGAGCAGGGCCGTGGTTACGCGGAAGATCCCGTCGTGGTCGTGGGTATAGAAGAAGATCTCTGTGGCGCCGCGGGCAGTGATCGGCCGGATCTCCACCAGGGGCAGGGCCTCCGGGTTGCTGGCCAGCACCTGGCGGGTCTGCCAGGCGATCTCGTCCGGGGAGTTGTGCAGGAAGAAATCGAGGGTGAACTTGAGCCACAGGTCGATGGCGGCCTGGCGGTCCCCGCCATAGCGGTCCATGAGGCGCAGCGCCTCTTCCTGCTTCTGCCCGATGAACTCATCCTGGGCCTGGGGGTTGTCCAGCCCGCGGACCAGGGCGCGCCGGGTGGCATGGTAGAGATCGCGCAGCAGGGCGTCTCTCCAGCCGTTCCAGCGCGCGGGATTGGTGGCGCGGGCGTCGGCGACCGTGAGGAGGTAGAGATAGTCAAGGCGGGTGGTGTCGCCGACCTGGGCGGCGAAGGTCTGAATCACCTGCGGGTCGGAGATGTCCTTGCGCTGGGCGGTCATGGACATGGTCAGGTGCTGCTCCACCAGCCAGGTCACCAGGCGGCTGTCGAAGGCGCCGAGGCCGTGGAGTTGGCAAAAGTCCCAGGCGTCGCGCATGCCGAGCTTGGAGTGGTCGCCGCCGCGGCCCTTGGCGATGTCGTGGAAAAGCCCCGCAAGATACAGGAGCTCCAGTTTAGGGATGCGATGCGCGATGGCGGTGCACAGGGGCAGGTCTTCGGCGTACCTGGGGGCCGTGAAGCGGCGCAGGTTGCGCAGCAATATCAGGGTGTGCTCATCCACCGTATAGACGTGAAAGAGGTCGTACTGCATGCGCCCGACGATGTTTGCGAAGGCGGGCATGTAGGCGGCCAGGACCCCGTACTGATTCATGCGCCGCAGGGCGTGGTAGACGCCGGTGGGCTGGCGCAGAATCTCCATGAACAGGCTGCGGGCCTGGAGGCTGGCGCGGAAGCGGTCGTCGATGAGGTGGCGTTGCTCGCGGATCAGGCGCACGGTGGTGGCCCGCACCCCCTGGACTTGCGGGTGGGTCTCGAGCAGCAGAAAGATCTCCAGCAGGGCCAGGGGTCGGCGCCGAAAGACCTGATCGTTGGTGACTTCGACGAAACCGCTGCGGGCCTGGAAGCGGTCGTTGATGAAGGTCGGGGGGCCAAGGGCGTCGCCGAGCAGGCAGGCCTCGCGGAAGTGCTGCAACAGCATCTCGTTGAGCCGGTTGAGCTCCATCACGGTACGGTAATACTGCTGCATGAACTGCTCGACGGCGAGGTTGTTTTCGCCGTCGCAGAAGCCGAACTGGTCGGCCAGGGTGCGCTGAAAGTCGAAGGAGACGCGGTCCTCGTGGCGCCCGGCCAGGCGGTGCAGGGCAAAGCGGATGCGCCACAGCAGCAACTGACCTTCGCACAGGGCGCGGTACTCGGCCTCGGTGAGGAAGCCGTGGCTCACCAGGTCGTGCAGGTCGGTGGCGTTGAAGTGACGCTTGGCGACCCAGCCGATCATCTGGATGTCCCGCAGGCCCCCCGGGTTCTCCTTGATATTGGGTTCGAGGTTGTAGGCGGTGCCGCCGAAGCGTAGCCAGCGTTCGCGCTGCTCGGCGATCTTCGCGGAGAAGAAGGCCCCGGTGGGCCAGATCCGGTCCGGCCCGGTGGCGACCAGCAAGGTGTCGAGGAGCCCGGGGTCGCCGGCCAGATGGCGGGTCTCCAGCAGGTTGGTCATGACGGTGACGTCGGCACGGGCGGCGGCCACGCACTCGTCCAGGGTCCGCACGCTGTGGCCCAGATCGAGGCCGAGGTCAAACAGGAAGGTGACGAACTGCCCTATGTACTCTTGCAGGGTATCCAGGGCCTCGGGGCTGACCAGGATCAGGATGTCCACGTCCGAGGCCGGGTGCAGCTCGCCGCGCCCATAGCCGCCGACGGCCACCAGGGCGAGGCTGTGACCGGTCGGGATATGGTGGGTCCAGGCGGCGTTCAGGGCCTCGTCCATCTGTCGGCTGCGCGCGCGCACCAGGCCGGCCACGGGGTCGCCGCGGTCGGAACGGGCGTACAGCTCGGCCAAGCCGTCGCGTAGTCCCTGACGCAGGCTCTGGCGCAGAGGTCCGGGGTCGCCGCCGGGGAGCAAGGTGTAGGGGCCCTGAGGGGGGTGCAAGGCCGCGGCGGTGATGGTCAAGCGGTGATCTGCCTGGGCGTCGTGCCGGACTCCGCGGCGGAACCTGAGTCTGGCGCGGCCTCGTCGCGTTCCTCCTGACGCAGGGTAAGGATGTCGTGACCGTCTTGCGTCACCAGGATGGTGTGCTCCCACTGGGCCGAGAGGCTGCGGTCCTTCGTCACTACGGTCCAGCCGTCGGGCAGGAGCTTGATGGCGCGCTTGCCGGCGTTGATCATGGGCTCGATGGTGAAGCACATCCCAGGCTCCAGGACCAGGCCTTCGCCGGGCTTGCCATAGTGCAGCACCTGGGGCTCCTCGTGGAACTCGCGGCCTATGCCATGTCCGCAATATTCTCGCACCACCGAAAACCCCTGGGCCTCGCAGTGACGCTGTATGGCGTGACCTATGTCCCCAAGGGTAGCGCCGGGGCGGACTTGCGCTATGCCTACGCGCAGGGCCTGTTGGGTCACCCGTACCAGGCGCCGGGCCAGGATGGACGGCTCGCCGACGAAGAACATCTTGCTGGTGTCGCCGTGGTAGCCGTCTTTGATCACGGTGATATCGACGTTGACGATGTCGCCGCCCTTGAGGCGTTTGTTGCTGGGGATGCCGTGACAGACCTGATGGTTGACCGAGGTGCAGATGGATTTGGGAAAGCCGCGGTAGTTCAGCGGCGCCGGGATGGCCCCCTGCACCCGCACGATGTAGTCGTGACAGATGGCGTCGATCTCGTCGGTGGTGATCCCGGGGCGGACATGTTCCTCGATCATTTCGAGGACCTCGGCGGCCAAACGCCCGGCCACGCGCATACGCCCGATCTCGTCCGGGCTCTTGATGGTCACGGTCATGGTGCTATGTGTGGCGTCCACGGGGTTCGCTGGTAGGCTCGTTGGGACCCCGGTCACAGGCCCCGGGAATTGCTGGAGGGGAGCCGGCTATGTTATAAGACGCCCCGCCTGCGCGCAAACCACCTCAGGTGCGCCGCGGCACCGACCGACAGAGAGCGAAAAACTCTGGTTTTTCGCTTTATTTTTAGTCGGTTAAGTACGTCTTTCCGAAGCCGGTCCGGCACGGTCAGACGATTGCGAAAAGCCACACACGCATCGACACATGGCACTGGGTGCCCGCCAAGGCGGGTTGTGCCATGGGATCGCGTGGAGGTTCAACCCAAACTATTTAGGAGATCGAATCCGTGAGCGATGTTTCCATGCGTCAAATGCTGGAGGCCGGTGTCCACTTCGGCCACCAGACCCGTTACTGGAACCCGAAGATGGGCGCCTTCATCTTCGGCCAGCGCAACAAGATCCACATCATCAACCTGGAAAAGACACTGCCGCTCTACCAGGATGCGATGAATTTCGCCGGATCCCTGGCCGCAAACGGCGGTAAGGTCCTGTTCGTCGGGACCAAGCGTGCGGCGCGCGAGGCCACCCGCGAGGAGGCCCTGCGCTGCGGCATGCCCTTCGTCAACTACCGCTGGCTCGGCGGTATGCTGACCAACTTCAAGACCATCCGCCAATCCATCAAGCGCCTCAAGGAACTCACGGCGATGTTCGAGGACGGCTCCATCGAGCGCTTCAACAAGAAGGAGGCCTTGGGCCTGCGTCGCGAGTGCGACCGCTTGGAGCAGAGCCTCGGCGGGATCAAGGACATGGACGGGCTGCCCGACGCATTGTTTGTGATCGATGTCGGTCACGAGAAGATCGCCGTCTCCGAGGCCAACAAGCTTGGCATCCCGGTCATCGGTGTGGTCGATACCAACAACGACCCGAGCAGCATCGACTATGTGATCCCGGGCAACGACGACGCCATCGGCGCCGTGCGCCTCTATGTGGCGGGCACTGCCGACGCCGTGCTCGACGGGCGCAACACCGCCGCCGCAGGGGCCTCCGGGCGCGACGAGTTCGTCGAAATGGGCGGGGCCTGACCTCAAGGGCACCAACCGCCCCGGCCACTACGCTACCGCAACCCCCGCCGGGTTGCGGGCGGGCGGCCCGGGCCAGATCGATACCCCCCGAGGCGGCATTGTCGGCCCGGGGTCAATCTCAATTCAGTCATTGTTGCAAGCAGTTGCAACAGGAGCAGTGGTCATGGCCGTAACAGCCGCATTGGTTAAGGAGCTGAGGGAGCGCACCGGCGCCGGCATGATGGAATGCAAGAAGGCGCTGACCGAGAATGGTGGCGACATCGAGGCCACGATCGAGGCCATGCGCAAGTCCGGCCAGGCGAAGGCTGCCAAGAAGGCGGGGCGTATCGCCGCTGACGGTGTGGTGGTGATCCGCATCGCCGAGGACGGCAAGCGTGGCGTGGTGCTCGAGGTCAACAGCGAGACCGACTTCGTCGCCAAGGATGCGGGCTTCCAGGCCTTTGCCGAGGCCGCCGCTGCCCAGGCGCTGGTCAGCGATGTCCAGGACGTCGCCGAACTGGCCCAGCAGCCCATGCCCGGGACCGACGGCACCGTCGATCAGGCCCGCGAGGCCCTCATCAGCAAGATTGGCGAAAATGTCCAGTTGCGCCGCCTGGTGCGCTACGACGGCGTCACCGGGAGCCTGATCAGCTATCGCCATGGGGTCCGCATCGGCGTCGTGGTCGAGGTCGAGGGGGGCGACGAGGCCCTGGGCAAGGATCTGGCCATGCACATCGCCGCCAGCAATCCCCTGTGTGTCGATGCGAGCCAGGTCGCGCCTGAGGCCCTGGAGAAGGAGAAGGACATTTTCCGCGCCCAGGCCCTGCAGAGCGGCAAGCCCGAGGCCATCGTCGAGAAAATGATCGAGGGTCGGGTGCGTAAGTTCCTGGAAGAGGTCACCCTGGTTGGGCAGCCCTTCGTCAAGAACCCGGAGCTGACGGTGGAGAAGCTCCTGAAGCAGGCCGGCGCCAAGGTCGTGCGGTTTAGCCGTACCGAGGTCGGCGAGGGGATCCAGAAGCGCGAAGAGAACTTCGCCGACGAGGTCATGTCGCAGGTCCGCGCTGCCGAGTAAGTTCGCCAGCGCCCCGACGTCATCGTCTCCCTGTGCCCCTAACCCCAGCGAGGACTCAAGTGGCGACGGTCGCTTATCGACGCATCCTGCTCAAACTCAGCGGCGAGGCCCTGATGGGCGACGGCGACTTTGGCATAGACCCCAAGGTCATGGGGCGGCTCGCGGGGGAGTCGCGGGACCTTGTGGCGGCCGGTGTACAGCTCGCTGTGGTCATCGGCGGGGGCAATCTCTTCCGCGGCGCCGGCTTGGCCTCCGGGGGCATGAACCGCGTCACCGGCGACCACATGGGGATGCTTGCCACGGTGATGAACGCCCTGGCGATGCAGGATGCCCTGGCCAAGCTCGGGGTCGAGGCGCGGGTCATGTCGGCGCTGAGCATGACCGCTGTGTGCGAGGACTACAGCGCGCGGGAGGCCTGCCGGCATTTGGAGGCGGGGCGGGTGACCCTCTTTGCCGCCGGGACCGGAAACCCCTACTTCACCACGGACTCCGCCGCGAGCCTGAGGGCGGTGGAGATCGACGCAGATTGCCTGATCAAGGCAACCATGGTCGATGGGGTCTATTCTGCCGACCCCAAAAAGGACCCCAGCGCTGTATTCTACCCACGCCTGACCTACAACCGGGCGCTGCGGGAGGGTCTGGCGGTCATGGATACGACGGCGATTGTGCTGTGCCGCGACAACGGCATGCCGCTGCGGGTGATGAATATGAACGAACCCGGCGCCCTGATGCGCCTGATTCGGGGCGAGCCAGTGGGCTCCCTCGTTGAAAGTGGGGATTGAGATGATCGACGACATCAAGAAGGACGCCGCCGGGCGCATGGGCAAGACCGTAGAGGCCCTGGTGCATGAGTTGGCCAAGATCCGCACCGGCAGGGCCCACCCGGCCCTGCTCGACCATGTCATGGTCTCGTACTATGGCTCGGACATGCCCATCAAGCAGGTTGCCAACGTCACTGTCGAGGATGCGCGCACCCTGGCCATCACGCCCTGGGAGCGCAATATGGTCCAGGCGGTGGAGAAGGCCATACTCCAGTCCGACCTGGGGCTCAACCCCAACACCGCCGGGACTGTGATCCGTGTGCCAATGCCGGCCCTGACCGAGGAGCGCCGTCGCGACCTGATCAAGGTCGCCCGCCAAGAGGCGGAACAGGCGCGGGTGGCGGTGCGTAACATCCGTCGCGACGCCAACGGTGAACTCAAGGACGGGGTCAAGGAGAAGATGATCTCCGAGGATGATGAACGCCGCGGTCAGGAGGGTGTCCAGAAGCTCACCGACCAGTACATCAAGGAGGTCGATCAGGTCCTCGCCGCGAAGGAATCGGATCTGATGGCCATTTGAGGCGGTCTTGAGCTGGTTCGACGGTCCCAGGCAGCTACTGTTGGACACGATGATCGCCATGGCGCCTGTGACCCCGGTACCGGCACCGAGCCGGATCCCGGCCCATGTTGCCATCATCATGGATGGCAATGGGCGCTGGGCGAGGAGCCGAGGCCTGCCACGCACCGTCGGGCACCGTGCCGGGGTCAAGAGTGTGCGCGCGGTGGTGGCGGAGAGCGTCCGGCAGGGCGTGCGCAATCTGACGCTGTTTGCCTTTAGCAGTGAGAACTGGCAGCGGCCCGAGGCCGAGGTGTCGGTCTTGCTGCAAATCTTCATGAGTACCCTGCGCGGGGAGGTCAGGCGCCTCAACGATAATGGTGTGCGCCTGCGGGTGGTGGGCGATCGCACGGCCTTTCCCGAGAAACTCCAGCAGCGCATCGAAGAGGCCGAGACCCTGACCGCCCATAACCGGACCCTAACCCTGCAGATTGCCGCCAACTATGGCGGTCGCTGGGACATCACCCAGGCTGCACGACGCCTCGCACTGGACGTGGCCGCCGGCCGGCTCGCCCCGGAGGCCATCGACGAGGCGGCACTGGCGGCCAGGCTTTCCTTTGCCGATATCCCCGATCCAGACCTCTTCATCCGTACCGGCGGCGAGCAGCGTTTGAGCAACTTCGTACTCTGGCAGTCGGCCTATGCGGAGCTGTATTTCACGGACCTGTTGTGGCCCGAGTTCGACGACGAAGCCTATGCCCGCGCCATCGGGGAGTTTGCCGGACGGCAACGCCGCTTTGGTCGGACTGGCGAACAGGTCGCCGCCGCAGACAGCGGGGAGATCTAGCCCCTTGGCGACGGTGAGCCCACTGCGCCAGAGGATCCTGACGGCGCTGGCGCTGGCGCCCATGGTCTTGGGGGCGGTGCTGTGGCTGCCTACCAGTTGGCTGGCCCTGGTCCTGGCGGTCGTGGTGCTCATCGGCGCCTGGGAGTGGACGACCCTTGCAGGGCTACGGGCCCCCGGCGACCGTGGCGGTTATCTGGCGCTGGTGTTCCTGGGTCTGGTGGGGCTCTGGCCATTACACCTCTGGGGAGTGGGGGCCTGGCTACTGGCGCCGGTGGCCCTGGCGTGGCTCGGGCTCATCCCGGTCCTGGCACGGGTGCGGGAAATCCCACCGGCCCAGGGTCAGGACCTCGGCCTGCTCGCCCTCGGGTTTCCCATTCTGCTTGGGCCCTGGTTGGCTCTGCTCGAGCTCGATACCAAGCCCAATGGCCCCTACCTTGTGCTGTTCCTGCTGCTGCTGATCTGGGCCGCCGACATTGCTGCCTACTTCGCCGGTCGCCGTTGGGGGCGGACCAGGTTGGCGCCGGTGTTGAGCCCGGGCAAGACCTGGGCCGGCGCCTACGCCGCCCTGGTCGCCGCGGCTGGGGCCGGGGTGATCCTGGCCCTGCTGCTCGGGGTTGGTCCCTGGCGCGGCCTGGCCCTTGTCCTCATCTGTCTGGTCACCGCCATCGTTTCCGTGGTGGGCGACCTGTTCGAAAGCCTGCTCAAGCGCCGCCGTGGGCTCAAGGATTCCGGCACCCTGCTGCCTGGCCACGGTGGCATCCTGGACCGCATCGACAGCATGACCGCGGCGGCCCCCGTCTTTACCCTCGGCTTGTGGATGCTGCTATGACCGGCGTCACCGTCCTTGGCTCCACCGGCTCCATTGGCGTCAGTACCCTCGATGTCCTCGCTTGTCACCCTGACCGCTTCCGGGTGGTGGCCCTGACTGCCAACCGGGATGTCGAGGCCATATTGGCCCAGTGCCTGCGCTTTCGGCCGGACGTCGTGGCCATGGCCGACCCGCAGGCCGCGCTCGCTCTGCGCGAGCGTCTGGCGGGCGTCCATGGGGCGCCAGAGGTGCTCGCGGGTATTGAGGGACTGACCCAGGCAGCCACCATGCCCGAGGCCGGGGTGGTCATGGCCGCCATTGTCGGTGCGGCTGGGCTGGTTCCGACCCTGGCGGCGGCCCGTGCCGGCAAGCGTCTCCTCCTCGCCAACAAGGAGGCCCTGGTCGTGGCGGGTGCCCTGCTGATGCAGGCGGTGGCCGACCACGGCGCCGTGCTGCTGCCCATCGACAGCGAACACAATGCGATCTTCCAGTGCTTACCGGCCGGATTCTCCAGCGGCCTGGCGGGTGTCGGGGTGGAGCGCATCCTCCTGACGGCGTCCGGCGGTCCCTTCCTGAACACACCGCGGGAGGCCATGACCGCGGTGACCCCGGAGCAGGCCTGCGCCCACCCCAACTGGGACATGGGGCGCAAGATCTCGGTGGACTCCGCCACCATGATGAATAAAGGGTTGGAACTGATTGAGGCGTGCTGGCTGTTTGGCACCGGGCCGGAGCGGATCCAGGTGGTGGTCCACCGCCAGAGCGTCATCCACTCGCTGGTCCAGTATGTGGATGGCTCGGTCCTGGCGCAGCTCGGCAACCCAGACATGCGCACCCCCATCGCCCATGCCCTCGGGTGGCCGGAACGTATCGGTTCCGGGGTCGCCCCACTGGACCTGTTTGCGGTGCAGCGCCTCGATTTCGAGCCCCCGGACCTGGTCCGTTTTCCCTGCCTGGCCTTGGCCATCGCCGCTGCCGCGACGGGGGGGACGGCCCCGTTGGTTCTCAACGCCGCGAACGAGGTCGCCGTTGCGGCCTTCCTGGAGCGGCAGATCGGCTTTATGGCCATCGCCGACGTTGTGGAGGAGACCCTCGCTGCGCTGCCGGCGGAGTCGGTTGCGGGCCAGGACATCGGTTTTCTTCTGGCCGCCGATGGCCGCGCCCGCACGGTCGCGGAACAAGCGGTCAAGTCCAGGGTCACATAGGCCGCCATGAACAGCATGAGTGGATTTCTTTCTTACGCCGGGTCCTTCCTCGTCGCCCTCGGCATATTGATTGCCGTCCATGAGTTCGGCCACTTTTGGGTGGCACGCCGACTCGGGGTCAAGGTCCTGCGCTTCTCCCTCGGCTTCGGCCGGCCCTTGCTGCGCCGTACCGGCCGCATCGACGGGACCGAGTACGTCCTCGCCGCCATCCCGCTCGGCGGATATGTGAAGATGCTCGATGAGCGTGAGGGGACAGTCGCGGAGTCCGAGCGCCACAGGGCCTTCAACCGGCAATCCCTGTGGCGTCGCTCCGCCATCGTCGCCGCTGGCCCCCTGTTCAACTTTGCCTTTGCCATTGCCGTCTTTTGGGCCCTGCTGGTAGCGGGGGAGCCCGGGGACCGCCCCCTGGTGGGCGAGGTCAAGTCGGGCTCACCCGCCGCGGCAGCCGGGTTTGCGCAGGGCGACGAACTCCTGCGGGTCGGCCAGCGGCCGACGCCGACCTGGGAGGCGGCGGTCTTCGCCCTTATGGCCGAGGCCCTGGACAATGCCGATCTGGACGTCCAGGTGCAAGACAAAGCGGGGCAACTGGTCACTCGTCGGCTTACAGGTGCCAGCCTGGCGGCCCTCCCGGAGAGTCCGGCCCTACTCACCGAACTCGGCATCGTTCAGGCCAGGCCCCTGGTCCCGCCGGTGATCGGGGATCTGAGTCCGGGTGGGGCGGCGGAGCAGGCAGGGCTGCGTGGCGGCGACCTGGTGGTAGCCGTCGATGACCAGCCCGTCGCCAGTTGGCAGACCTGGGTGGACCTGATCCGAGCACACCCTGAGCAGACCCTGCAGGTGCAGGTCCGGCGTGGGACCGACGCCTTGGATCTACGGGTGACCCCACGCCGCCAAGTCGAGCAGGGCGAGTCCGTCGGCAAGATCGGCGCGGCCCCCCGGATCCCGGAGGCCCTGTTTGCGGATTACCGGACCCTGGTTCGCCTGGGGCCGGCCGAGGCGATACCGGCGGCCATCGCCAAGACCCTGGACATGAGCTGGCTGATGCTGCGCGTGGTCGGCCGCATGTTGACCGGGCAGGCATCGGTGGAGAACTTGAGCGGCCCCATCTCCATCGCCGAGGCGGCCGGCAAGACCGCCGGTTACGGGCTCACGGCGTTCGCCAAGTTCCTGGCTGTGGTCAGCATCAGCCTGGGGGTCCTCAACCTCCTGCCCATCCCGGTCCTGGACGGGGGTCACCTGCTGTACTTCCTGATCGAGGGGATCAAGGGCAGCCCACTGTCGGAGCGGGTACAGGAACAGGGGCTGCGCATCGGCATCAGCGTCCTGGCCGGCCTGATGTTCCTCGCCTTCTACGTCGATATCGCCCGTTTGCTGGGTTAGCTGGGCTCGGCAGTGCCTATCCCTTATACTAGCCCCCCTTAAGGTAGGGCCGCCCGATGCGGCGCTCGACATTTCAGGGGGTCCCTCTTGCCCACATTGACACGGGAAGGTCTCGGCTCAGTGCCGATGGCGACGTTGGCTCGGCGCTTTGCACTGCTGCTGGTGCTGATGGTGACCTCCGTCGCGGCCGTTGCAGACTCGTTCAAGATCTCAGACATCCGCATCGAGGGGCTGCAACGCATCGCCCCTGGCACCGTCTTTAACTACATGCCGGTGCAGATCGGGGATGTGGTCGGCGACGACGTTACCGCCGGTGTCATTCGCGGCCTCTACCAGACGGGTTTCTTCAGCGACGTGCGTGTCGAGCGTGACGGCACTGTCCTCGCGGTCTCGGTGCAGGAGCGCCCGGCCGTGGCGGAGATCGAGATAACCGGAAACAATGAGATCAAGGCCGAGGACCTCAAGAAGGGGCTCAAGGACATCGGCTTGGCAGAGGGTCGGGTTTTCAACCGATCTCTGCTCGACCGCATCGAGCAGGAACTCAAAAAGCAGTACTTCGCCCTGGGCAAGTACGGCGTCAGGGTCCAGACGACTGCGTCGCCCCTGGAGCGCAATCGGGTCGCCGTGCGTATCGAGATCACCGAGGGGCTCACTGCCCGCATCAAGCAGATCAACATTATCGGCAATAAAGCGTTCCCCGAGAAGGAGTTGCTTGGGCAATTCAAGCTGGGGACCTCGCGCTGGTATTCCTGGTATTCCAAGAACGATCAGTACTCCAAACAAAAGCTGGCCGGCGACCTGGAGGCCCTGCGTTCGTTCTATCTCGACCGCGGCTTCATTCGCTTCGAGATCAAATCGACTCAAGTCTCCATCAGTGCCGACAAAAAGGACATCTATGTCACCGTCGTGATCTCTGAGGGCGGGATCTATACCATCAGCGACATCAAGCTGGCAGGCGACACCACGGTCCCTGCCGAGAAGTTGTTCCCGCTGATCCACCTGCGCCGCGGCGATGCCTTCTCGCGGGCCGTGACGACCGAGAGTTCGGAGCGTATTTCGGCCCTGCTCGGCAATGAGGGCTACGCCTTCGCGAACGTCAACAACATTCCTGATATCAATGATGAGAAAAAGGAGGTTGCGGTGACCTTCTTCATCGATCCTGGCAAGCGCGTCTATGTGCGGCGGGTCAATATGAAGGGCAACACACGGACCCGCGACGAGGTCCTGCGCCGGGAGATGCGTCAGCTCGAGACCGCCTGGTTCTCCACCGAGTTGGTGAAGAAATCGCGGGAGCGTCTCAAGCGTCTGGGTTACTTCGAGGACGTTAATATCGAGACGCCCGCAGTGCCTGGCTCTGCCGATCAGGTGGACGTAAACGTGGCGGTGACCGAGAAGGCATCGGGCAATTTGCTGGCAGGTATCGGTTACTCCCAATCCCAGGGTATCATGTTCAACGCCAGCATCACCCAGAATAACTTCCTCGGTAGCGGCAAGCGCCTTGTATTCGCCTTCAATAACAGCCAGGTCACCCAACTCTATCGCCTGGCCTTCGACAACCCCTATTACACGGTGGATGGGATCAGTCGCGGGTTTGAGCTGTCCTACCAGACTACCGACTTCAATCAGTTGGTGGGGGCAAGTTACTCGACCGACGTCGGTGTGCTGGGGATGAATTTCGGTCTGCCGATCACCGATACCAGCCGGGCTGGACTTGGGCTGCGCTATCAGTACACCAAGTTCACGGCCGGTACGGATTCCCTGGCCCAGGACTTCGTGGCGCAGAATGGCGACCAGTTCAACGACTTCATCCTTACCGCAAGCTACACCAGCGACACCCGGGACACCGCCATTTTCCCCACCGACGGTAACCTCCATACTGTGCTGGGAGAGCTCGCGGTCCCCGGCAGTGACCTGACCTATTACCGGCTGACCTACAAGGGCCGTGCCTACATCCCGCTGACCCGTCGCTTCACCCTGTCGGCGCGTGGCGATATCGGTTACGGCGACGGTTACGGGGATCTGTCGGCGCTGCCCTTCTTCGAGAACTTCTTTGCCGGCGGACCGAATTCCGTGCGTGGTTGGGAGGCGAGTCGCTTGGGGCCGGTGGAGACCGGTCCGAATTACGCCCCCGTTGGCGGCAACCTCAAGATGACCGGGAGCGTGGAGGTGTTCGCGCCACCTCCGCTGGAGGGGGATTTCGCCAAGACACTGCGCTTGGGGCTGTTTTTCGATTTCGGTAACGTTTGGGAGACCTACGATACCCCTTTGGTGGCGCCAACGGGCTTCAGTCTGAGCGATCTTCGGTATTCCACCGGGGTGTCGGTAGCCTGGCTGTCGCCTGTGGGGGCCCTGTCTATCAGCTTGGCCTATCCCATCAATGCCAAGGACAACGACCAGACCCAGGTCTTTCAGTTCACCTTCGGGCAGACCTTCTGAGGTCCTGGCGATGTGGATCTGGGTGCGCGGTACGGTACTCGTGAGCCTCTGTTTTGGTGGGCAGGCGCAGGCGCTGGACTACAAGATTGGTGTCGTCGATCCGGAGCGGGTGATCGAGGAGTCACCTCAATACGAGTCCGCCCGCCAGGCGCTGCATGAAGAGGTTGCCGATCGGGAGCGCACCCTGCGCGAGCAGCAGACAAAGCTCGACGAACTCAAGAAAAACCTTGAGCGCGATGCCCCCCTGATGAGCGAGGAGGAACTCGCCAGGCTCCAGAATGACATCCGTAATCGGGACCGCAAGGTGAAGTATGCGAAGGCCGAGTTTCAAGAGGACTTTGCCCTGCGTCAGAATGAGCTGCGCACCAAGTTGATCGCCCAGGTACGCGAGGTCGTTCGAGAGTTGGCAAAGGAGCAGAAGATCGATCTCATCGTCAGCGAGGGTGTGGTCTACTTCAGCGAGCGCGTCGATATGTCGGCGCAGGTGATCGAGCGCTTGCAGTCCAAGGCGAAGCGCAAGTAGCGCCTCCATTTGCGGCGATATGGGGACCTTACGGCCATGGGTGTGACCCTCCAAGATCTGGCCACGTCCTTGGGATTGGATCTGTACGGTCAATCCGACCTGACGGTTCATCTCGTTGCCGATCTGGCCGTCGCGCGGCCCGGCAGCCTCGCCTTCTTCTCGGACCCCAAGTACCGCGGCGACCTCAAGGCGACCGGCGCGACCGCGGTAATCCTCAAGGCCGTGGACTTGCCGGACTGTCCGGTGGCGGCGTTGGTTGCGGCGGACCCGCTCCTGGCCTTCGCACGCGCCGCTCGGCTCCTGCATCCGCCACCAGCCGTGGTGGGTGGATGCCACCCCGGAGCCGTCATTGCCCCGGGCGCCCGCGTCGACCCGAGTGCCTGGATCGGTCCTCTGACGGTGGTCGAGGAGGGCGCCGAGATCGGCCCGCGGGTCTTCGTCGGCCCGAGTTGTGTCATCGGGGCCGGATGCCGGATTGGCGAAGACAGCCGGTTGGTGGCGCGGGTGACCGTATGCGAAGGGTCCGTGGTGGGTAGGCGAGTACTCCTGCACCCAGGGTGTGTCATCGGGCGCGAGGGTTTCGGCTTTGCCCGCGACGGCGAGCGCTGGATTCGCGTGCCACAGTTGGGGCGGGCCGTTCTGGGGGATGACGTGGAGGTCGGGGTCAACAGCGCGGTGGATCGCGGGACCCTGGGGGACACGATTATTGCCGACGGTGTAAAGATCGACAGCCTGATCCAGATCGGCCATAACGTCCGCATCGGCGAGAACACGGCGATGGCGGCCTGCTCGGGGATCTCGGGCTCGACCCATATCGGACGCAATTGCACCATTGCCGGGGCGGTGGGCATGGCCGGTCATCTGGAGATCGGTGACAACGTGCATTTCACCGGCATGGCCATGGTCACCCGGTCCTTCCCCGAGCCCGGGGTCTACAGCAGTGGCATCCCTGCCATGCCAAACGGGGAGTGGCGACGGGCCGCGGTCCGGTACCGGCAACTGGAAGACATCGCCCGCCGGCTCAAGAGGGTGGAGGAGCAACTCGCAGCTTATGAACAACCACCGGGGCCGGGCGAGGGCTAGATTTCCGGCGCTGCCAGCGGCGCCGGGCCCCATGCCAGTCTTGATGCCAATCCTGATGCCAATTTCTGCGCTAGTCCCGCCCCATTGGAGGTGACCTTGAGAACGATGGATATCCATAAGGTGTTGAGCCTTCTGCCGCACCGTTATCCCTTCCTGCTCGTTGACCGTGTTCTGGAGTTCGAGCCGGACCAGCACCTCACGGCGATCAAGAACGTCACCTTCAACGAGCCTTATTTCACCGGGCACTTCCCTGTTCGCCCGGTCATGCCTGGGGTCCTGATCATCGAGGCTCTGGCCCAGGCGACGGGGCTGCTGGCCATGGAATCTCGACCGGACGAGGTGGGGCAAAAGCTCTATTACTTCGTCGGTATCGACAAGGCCCGTTTCAAACGGCCCGTCGAGCCCGGTGACCAACTCGTCCTTAAGGTGAATCTGCTTGGGGTGCGTCAGGGAATCTGGCGCTTCCATGGGGATGCCTCCGTGGATGGCAAGCTGGTGGCCAGCGCCGACATCATGTGCACGGCGCGGGAACCCTGAGTTTGGTTCACCCCTTGATCCATCCAAGCGCGATTATCGATCCGGGCGCCGAGCTTGACCCCGGGGTTGAGGTCGGTCCCTTCTGCGTCATAGGTCCAGGGGTACGCATCGCGGCAGGTACCCGCATTGGTCCCCATGCCGTGGTGCGGGGCCCAAGCGACATCGGGCGGGACAACCGGATCTTTCAGTTCGCCACCGTCGGCGAGGAACCCCAGGACAAGAAGTATCGCGGTGAGGACACACGCCTTGAGATGGGCGACCGTAACGTCGTGCGCGAGTCCGCCACTATCCACCGTGGCACCGTGCAGGATGTCGGAGTCACCCGCATCGGCAGCGATAACCTGTTGATGGCTTACACCCATGTGGCCCATGACTGCGTCATTGGTGACCATGCCATCCTGGCCAATGCCGCGTCCCTCGGGGGGCATGTGCGGGTGGGGGATTGGGCCATCCTCGGTGGCTTCACCCTGGTCCACCAGTTCTGTCACATCGGGGCACACAGCTTTTGCGCCATGGGTGCAGTTGTGGCGAAGGATGTCCCAACCTATGTCACCGTCGGCGGCCACCCGGCCGGGCCCCGCGGCATTAACAGCGAAGGACTCAAACGCCGCGGTTTCAGCGACGAGACCGTTACCCTGATCCGGCGCGCCTACCGTCTGCTCTATATGTCCAATCTAAAGCTCGCCGAGGCATTGGAAGCCGTCCGCGAGCTGTCCGCCACCTGCCCCGAGCTCGTCCCATTGGTTGAGTTCGTTGCCGGTAGTACACGCAGTATCGTGCGCTGATGCTGACCATAGGCATCGTCGCCAATGAGGCATCCGGTGACCTCCTCGGGGCGGCGCTGATTCGGGAATTGAAGGCACTTGCCCCGGGCAGCCGATTCGTCGGTGTCGCCGGGCCGCAGATGCTCGCGGCCGGGTGCGAGACCCTGGTGGACATGGAGCGGCTCTCGGTGATGGGGTTCACCGAGGTCCTTGGGCACCTGCGCGAACTGCTCCAGATCCGCCGCGATCTGGGGCGTCACTTCAGGACCCACAGGCCTGATGTCTTCATCGGGATCGATGCCCCGGACTTCAATCTGGGGCTTGAGCGGCACCTGCGCGGGGCCGGTATCCCCGCGGTCCACTTCGTCTCGCCAACGGTCTGGGCCTGGCGACCGGGGCGGGTCAAGGTCATCCGCCGGTCGGTGGACCTGCTGCTCTGCATCTTCCCGTTCGAGGAGGCATTCCTGCGCCGCCACGGGGTCCCGGCACGCTATGTGGGGCACCCCCTGGCGGACGAGATCCCGCTGGAGTCCGACCGCGCGGCCGCCCGTGCCGCCCTCGGGCTGCCGGCGCAAGGGCCCATCATGGCCATTCTGCCCGGCAGTCGGGTCGGCGAGGTGGAGGCACTGGCGGGTCCCTTTGTCCAGGCGGCGCTGCTGTGCCATCAGGCGCGCCCCGATGTGCGCTTCGCTGCCCCCTTGGTGAACGACCGCCTGCGGCGCATCTTCGAGACGACCCTGGCGCGGGAGGCACCTGGGCTGCCGATCACACTGGTGGACGGACGCAGCCGAGAGGTCATGACAGCGGCGGATGTGGTCCTCACCGCCTCGGGTACCGCCACCCTGGAGGGGTTGTTGGTCAAGCGGCCCATGGTGGTGGGCTATAAGGTTCACCGCCTGACCTACCAGCTTGTGACCAAACTGCGGCTGGTCAAAGTCCCCTATGTTGCCATGGCCAACCTGCTGGTCGGACGTGCCCTGGCACCGGAATTTCTTCAGGACCGCTGTCGGGCGGACCTGTTGGCACCAGCGCTGCTCGCGTTTATGGACGACCCGCAGCGGGTCGGCGAGGTCCAGGCCGAGTACCTCCGCGTGCACGAGGGCATGCGCCACAACGCCGCCCGAACGGCGGCGGCGGCCGTCCTGGAGCTGATCCGGGGCGCCAAATGAGCGGACCCTGGGTTGCTGGGCCCTGGGTTGCTGGGGTAGACGAGGCCGGTCGCGGGCCCCTGGCCGGGCCCGTGACCGCCGCTGCCGTGATCCTCGACCCTGCCCGGCCGATCCTGGGGCTGGACGACTCCAAGCGTCTGACCTCGGCCCGTCGCGCCGCCCTGGAGATCGAGATCCAGGCCAGACGCCCAGGCTTGGGCCGTCGCTTGGGCGGACGTGGCCGAGATCGACGCCCTGAATATCCTCAATGCCGCCCTCTTGGCCATGCGCCGGGCGGTCGCAGCCCTTGCGGTAGCGCCGCACGAGGTCCTGGTGGATGGCAACCGTTGCCCTGACTTCGGTTGTCCGGCCCGTGCCATTGTTCGTGGAGACAGCCTGGTCCCGGCCATCAGTGCCGCCTCCATCCTCGCCAAGGAGGCGCGGGACCGGGAACTGGTGCGCCTGGACAGCCTTTATCCAGGCTATGGCCTGGCGGGTCACAAGGGCTACCCCACCGCGGCGCATGTCGCGGCCCTGCGCCGCCTTGGGCCCAGTCCCATCCATCGGCGGAGCTTCGGCCCGGTGCGGGACCTGCTGGACCACGGCTTAGACGATGGGGATCGGTCGGTAATTGAACGCAAATGAACGGATCGGTGTAAGCATGCATCCAGACTATGACCCGCAGGCCATCGAGGCGGCGGCCCAGCGCCATTGGGAAGACCGCCAGTCCTTCAAAGCCGTCGAGGACCTCTCGCGGGAGAAGTTCTATTGCCTGTCCATGTTCCCCTATCCCTCTGGGCGGCTGCACATGGGGCATGTGCGCAACTACACCATCGGCGATGTCATTGCCCGCTACCAGCGCGCCCTTGGGAAGAACGTGCTCCAGCCCATGGGCTGGGACGCCTTTGGCCTGCCGGCGGAGAACGCGGCCATCAAGCACGGCCTGCCGCCGGCGCAGTGGACCCGGGCGAACATTGCCTACATGAAGGATCAGCTCAAGCGTCTGGGCTTCGGTTACGACTGGGAGCGGGAGCTGGCCACCTGCGACCCGGACTATTACCGCTGGGAGCAGTGGCTTTTCACCCGTCTGATGGACAAGGGGCGGGCCTACCGCAAGACGTCCATGGTCAACTGGGACCCCATCGATCAGACGGTACTGGCCAATGAGCAGGTCATCGACGGCAAGGGGTGGCGATCCGGCGCCCCGGTGGAGAAGCGCGAGATCGAACAGTGGTTCGTGCGCATCACCGACTATGCCCAAGAGTTGCTGGATGCCCTGGATGACCTCCCCGGCTGGCCGGACCAGGTCCGCACCATGCAGCGCAATTGGATCGGGCGCTCAGAGGGTGTGTACATGGAGTTCGGACTTGCGGGTTCCGACGAGCGGCTCGGTATCTACACGACCCGCCCGGATACGCTCATGGGCGTGACCTATGTGGCCGTGGCCGCTGAGCATCCCCTGGCCCACCAGGCGGCGAAGCACGCCCCGCGGCTCGCCGACTTCATTGAGGAGTGCCGTCAAGGCGGGGTCTCGGAGGCCGAGATCGAGACCATGGAAAAGAAGGGCTATCCATTGGGGCTCAGTGCCATCCACCCCATCACAGGGGCGGCGGTGCCGATCTTCGCGGCCAATTTCGTCCTTCTGGGCTACGGGACCGGGGCCGTCATGGCGGTCCCCGCCCACGACCAGCGCGACTGGGAGTTCGCCGAGCGCTACGGTATCCCAAAGCATCAGGTCATCGTCTCCGCCGACGGGTCGCCCTGCGGGATCGAGGCCGGGGCCTATGTCGAGAAGGGCGTCCTGTGTAACTCAGGCCCCTTCGACGGCCTGACCTCTGAGGCGGCCTTCGACGCCGTTGCGGCCTGGCTGGCTGAACATGGTAAGGGCGAGAAGCGCGTGAACTTCCGGCTGCGGGACTGGGGCGTCTCCCGACAGCGTTATTGGGGTTGCCCCGTCCCAGTGGTGCATACCCCCGACGGCGGCATCCGCCCTGAGACCGATCTCCCCGTCCGACTTCCCGAGGACGTGGTGGTAAACGGCTCCGGCTCGCCCCTCAAGAGGATGCCTTCATTCTCGGATCTTGCCGCGGGCGAGACCCGGGAGACCGACACCTTCGATACCTTCTTCGAGTCGTCCTGGTACTACGCCCGCTTCTGCTCCAGCGACTGCGGGACTGCGATGCTCGACGAGCGCGCCCGCTACTGGCTGCCGGTGGATCAGTATGTCGGCGGTATCGAGCACGCCGTTCTGCACCTGCTGTATGCACGGTTCTTCCACAAACTGATGCGTGACGAGGGCCTGGTCGCCTGCGATGAGCCCTTCACCCGGCTCCTCACCCAGGGCATGGTGGTGGCGGAGACCTACTACCGGGAAGACCCGGACGGGCGCAAGCACTGGTTCAATCCGGCGGACGTGACCGTCGCCCGGGACGAGCGTGGGCGCATCGTTGGGGCCGTGCTGCGCGAGGACGGGCAGCCGGTGACTCCCGGCGGCATGGAAAAGATGTCCAAGTCCAAGAACAATGGCATCGACCCCCAGGTCCTGATCGAGCGCTACGGGGCGGATACGGTGCGCCTTTACACCATGTTCACCTCGCCACCGGACCAGTCCCTGGAGTGGAACGATGACGGGGTTGAAGGCGCCGCGCGGTTCTTGAAGCGCCTGTGGGGCCTCGCCTGGCGCTACCGGGCCAGCCGGGATGGGTCGTTGAATGCCGGAGGCTCGCCCGATGGTATGGGGTACGGGACAGGGGCGGCGACCGAGTGCGGGGACCGGACTGGTGCCGGTCCCGATGACGGGGCTGGATTCGGCGAGTTGGGCGGTAGGCTGGTGGACGCCCGGCGCGAAATCCATTCGGCACTCCAGAAGGCCCTTTACGACTACGAGCGCCACCAGTTCAACACCGTGGTGTCGAGCTGCATGACTATCGCCAACACGCTGTCCCGGGTCGCTGACAGGCCACAGGCGCAGATACTCGTTGGCGAGGGTCTGGCCATAGTCCTGCGCCTGCTTGCCCCCATAGCCCCCCATGTCAGCCACCACCTGTGGCGGGAGCTTGGTCTGGGCGACGACATCTTGGCTGGCGGATGGCCGGAGGTGGACCTGGAGGCCCTGCGTCAGGACGAGATCGAGTATGTGGTCCAGGTCAACGGCAAGGTCCGCGGTAAGGTCCAGGTCCCGGCAGACGCCGCGCGCGAGGCCGTCGAGGCGGCAGCGCTCGCCAACGAGAACGTCCGCCGCTTCATCGGCGAAGGGGCGGTGCGCAAGGTGGTCGTGGTCCCCAACAGGCTTGTCAACCTGGTGGTGGCCTGATGGCCCGGGAGAGCGTCTATCCGCGTCTTCTGGCACTGGCCTGGCTGGGCGTGGCCATGGTGGTCTCTGGCTGTGGCTTCAAGCTGCGCGGGGAGGTCGATGTCCCACCGGAACTCAACCCAATGTATATCCAGGCAAGCGGTTCCTCCCCGGTAGCCCAAGCGCTGCGCGACCGGTTGCGTGGGACCCAGGTACGACTGGCGGCCAATGCCAAAGAGGCCAAGCTAGTCCTGCGTATCCTGGGAGAGCGACGTTCCTCGCGGGTCGTGGCAGTGAACCGCAGCGGCAAGGTCTTGTCCTTCGAGCTGTATTACAACGTTACCTTCGATGTCCAGACGGCGGACGGCAAAGAGCGTCTGGCACGTCAGGAGATCGACTTGGTGCGTGGCTTTGACAACCCGGACACCGAGGTCCTGGGTAAGCAATTGGAGGGGGAGTTGATCTTCCAGGACATGATCGACGACGCCGCCGACCGGGTGCTGATCCGGTTGCGTGCGGCCCTGAACAAGCGCTGACCATGCGCCTGCGCCTGGACCAACTCGCCGGCCACCTCACGCGCCAGATGGCCCCGGTCTATCTGGTGTGCGGAGAGGAGCCCTGGCAACTCGGCGAGGCCGCCCGGCTGATCCGTGGGCACGCCTTGGCCCAAGGGTTCGAGCGCGAAGTCTTGGATCAGGATGGGGCGTTCGACTGGTCGGCCCTGGCCGCCGCCACCGATGCCCTGTCCCTCTTCGCCAGTCGCAGGCTGATCGAGTTGCGGATTGGTACCCCCACCTTGGGCCAGGAGGGCAGTGCCGCCGTGCGCCGTTTCTGCGGCCGGGCGACCCCGGATACGGCCTTGCTCATCGTCGCCCCCAAGCTCGACCGTAAGGACCTCAAGGCCAAGTGGGCTCAAGAGGTAGAGCGCGAGGGGGTCTTGGTCCAGGTCTGGCCGCTGGAGGGGCCGCGTCTGGTGGCGTGGCTGGAGGAGCGCCTGCGCGGGGCAGGATTCCACCCCGACCCCGGGGTTGCCGCTCTGTTGGCGACCCGGGTCGAGGGCAACCTGCTGGCGGCGGTACAGGAGGTTGAGAAGCTCCGGCTCCTGCGCGACCCCGGCCACTTGGACGAGGCGGGGTTGCTGGCGGCCATCTGCGACAACGCCCGCTTTGACCTGTTCGACCTCACCGACGCCGCCTTGGCGGGCGATCGTGCACGGGTGGCCCGGGTCATCGTGGGCCTGGCGGGGGAGGGGACGGCCCCGCCGCTGGTCCTGTGGGTTCTGGCGCGGGAGTTGCGGATGCTCGTCGGCGCGGCCTTCGCCAGGGATCGGGGGCAGGATCCTGGCCGGGTCCTTGTGGAGTACCGGGTCCCGGAGTCGCGCCAGGCGGGGATCATGCGGGCCCTGCGGCGTCTAAGGTCGGTGACCCTTCAGACCCTCCTGCGACGCTGTGCCGATGCCGACCGTTCCATCAAGGGCCTGTGTGCTGACGACCCCTGGTTGACGTTGCACCGCATCGCCGACGGCCTGGCGGGTGGGCCTGGGATGGAGTGGGAGATGCCCTAAGAGCGTACGCAATGACCTGGCAAAAATTGGACAGGATCAACAGGAGCTCGCAGGGGACCCCCATTCCTCAAAGGGTGGCAACGCCAGGTATTGGCACAGCGGCCTCCTGCCTTTCCGAACGACGTTTATTGAGGGGGCGAGGGGTGGAAATCGCGCGGATTCTGCGGGTGAGCCTGTGCCCATACCTAACGCGGACATCGCCTTCATATTTACGCCGAATTGCGCTAGCGTGCACCTCGGGCGTCTGACCTGTTTCATTGGTCGGCCGACTCCAACGCCACGATCACAAGAAGCCACCGGGGAGCTCGGAACGTGCTGGATATCGGACGCATCTGGGCCCTGCGCGGCCCAAACATCTGGGGCGACTGCCCGGTCCTCGAATTGCGCCTCGCCCTCTGCGGTATACCCGTCGGGTCCCCCGCGGAGACCCAGGACCGCGGCCAGACCCTCTGGCAGCGGCTGTGCCTTTGGCTCCCCGGGCTGGCGGGGCGTGGCGCCCCGGCGGATGCCTGCCAGGGCAGTGGCCTGGCGGAGACCTTCGTGCTCACCGCCCTGGAGATCCAGACCCTTGCCGGGTCGCGGGTGGCCCTGGGGCGGGTCGGGGCAGGGGAGGTCTCGGGGGTTTGCCTGATTGCCGTCGAATTCGACGAGGAGGCCGTCGGGCGTGCCTGTGTCGAGACCACGCGGGCCCTGGTCGAGGCCGCCCTGGAGGATGCCGGCCCGACCCTGGCCGTTGAACTCCCCTTCGATCTCGACGCCGAGATCGCCCGCCTGCGGACCCTTTGCCAGGATGTCCACTTGGGCCCCAGCACCAGCGCCATCGCCCGTGCCGCCCGCGCCCGCAGCATCCCGGTCCGTCGCCTCGGCAAAGACAACTTGCTTCTGCTCGGGCACGCGGCGCGCCAGCGCCGGGTCTGGACCGCCGAGACCGACCGCACCGGGGCCATCGCCGAGGCCATCGCCCAGGACAAGGACCTGACACGGCTCCTGCTGGGGTCAGTGGGTGTACCGGTGCCCCGCGGCCATGCCGTCTGTAGCCCCGAGGATGCCTGGGACGCGGCCCAGGAGATCGGTCTGCCGGTGGTGATCAAGCCGCGCTTTGGCAACCACGGCCGCGGTATCAGCGCGGACCTCAACAGCCGCGAGCGGGTCGAGCAGGCCTTTGCCGCGGCCCTGACAGAGGGTACGGAGGTCCTGTGCGAGCGCCATATCCGCGGCGCCGATCATCGCCTGCTGGTGGTGGGGGACCGGGTAGTGGCCGCGGCCCTGCGCGAGCCGGCACAGGTCTTTGGCGACGGTGAGGCGACAGTGTCCGAGTTGGTGGACCGCGTCAACCGCGACCCGCGGCGTAGCGACGGCCACGGCACGGTGCTCAGCGTCATCAAGATCGATGACATCGCCCTGTCGGTCCTGGCGGAGCAGGGCTACGCGCCAGACGAGATCCCGCCCGCCGGCGTCAGGGTCCTGCTGCGCCAAACAGCGAACTTGAGTACCGGCGGGACGGCTACGGATGTCACCGATCAGGTACACCCGGAGGTGGCCGCCCGGGCGGTGGATGCCGCCCGGGTGGTCGGGCTCGACATCGCCGGGGTGGACGTGCTGGCCCAGGACATTCGGGTCCCCTTGGAGTTGCAAGGTGGGGCCGTGGTAGAGGTCAATGCCGGGCCCGGGCTGCGCATGCACCTGGAGCCGTCCTCCGGGCGTCCGCGTCCGGTGGGGGAGGCGATCTGCGAAATGCTGTTCCCGCCCGGGGAGGATGGACGTGTCCCCATCGTCGCCGTGACCGGCAGTAATGGTACCGTCTCCGCGGCGGTCGCATTGATTGCCGGCGCTCTGCGCCGTCACGGGCGCCGGGTCGGCGTCGCCAGCCGTGCCGGCCTGTCTATCGGCGAGCGCCAGATCGAGCAGGGGGACTGTGCCCGCTCGGACAGTGCCTGTGCCGTGCTGCTCAATCCTCTGGTGGAGGTGGCGGTCCTGGTGACCACGGTGGCGGATATTCGCCGCCAGGGGTTACCGTTCGACCGCTGCCAGGTGGCCGTGGTGATGGACGAGGGCACCGATCAGCTCGGCCAGCCCGGGGTGGCCACCGCAGATGACCTGATTCGGACGCAGCGCTGCCTGGTGGCTGCCGTCCCCACAGGCGGTACGGCTGTCCTCAACGCGGACGACCCGCGGGTGGCGGGCCTGGCAGGGGCCTGCGGTGGGGCCGTCCTGTGGTTCTCCCGCGACCCGACCAATCCCCTGGTGCGGGAGCACTGTGCCCGTGGCGGGCGCGCCCTGGTAGAGCAAGAGGGTCGGTTGGTCCTGGTGACCGCTGCATCTCGGGAGGATTTGGTGCCCCTGGCTTCCCTGGCGGGGGCGGGTCCCGCGGAGGCCCTCGCGGCGGCCGCGGCGGTCTTGGCACTTGGGCTGACGCCGGCGGCGGTGGCCGCCGGGTTGCGGGAGCCCGGGGCCCATCCTTAGAACGACCGCGCCTCAGACCGACGAGGCCCGGTCCGCCGTGCAGATCCGGCTACGGTGCCGAAGGGACGTCATTCGACAGAAGTGACTCCCGGCCTGGCTCCTGCCCCGACGCCGGCATCGGCCGCCCGTTACA
The DNA here is from genome assembly GCA_963802205.1 of uncultured Gammaproteobacteria bacterium. GTDB lineage: Bacteria > Pseudomonadota > Gammaproteobacteria > Chromatiales > Chromatiaceae > DYRB01. The sequence goes on from CAWDHW010000011.1 coordinate 71,917, forward strand.
GGGCATCCGAGGCGAAGTCCGCCAGGCGTGAGCGCTCCCCTCGCATCAGGGTGATGTGGCCGCCGTGGGGCCAGCCCTTGAAGCGGTCCACGACATAGGTCAGTCCAGAGGTGGTCTCGGTGAGGTAGGGGGTATCGATCTGGGAGATATTGCCCAGGCAGACGATCTTGGTACCTGGGCCGGCGCGGGTGATCAGGGTCTTCATCTGCTTGGCGGTGAGGTTTTGGGCCTCGTCGAGAATGATGTATTTCTTGAGGAAGGTCCGCCCGCGCATGAAGTTGAGCGACTGGATGCGGATGCGGTTGCGCAGTAGGTCGCCGGTGGCGGCGCGACCCCATTCGCCGCCCTCGTTCTGGTTGAGGACCTCCAGGTTGTCCATCAGAGCGCCCATCCAGGGCGTCATCTTTTCCTCCTCTGTGCCAGGCAGGAAGCCGATGTCCTCGCCCACCGGGACCGTGACCCTGGTCACGATGATCTCGCGGTAGATGTTGCGGTCCAGCACCTGGGTTAAGCCCGCAGCCAGGGCGAGCAGGGTCTTGCCGGTCCCGGCGGCCCCGAGCAGGGTGACGAAGTCGATGTCCGGGTCGAGCAGCATGTTCAGCGCGAAGTTCTGTTCGCGGTTGCGGGCGGTGATGCCCCAGATGTTGTGGCGGCTCGGGCGATAGTCGGTGACCAACTCGATCACCGCCTCGGTGGGGGATCGCTTCTCCCGTACCATGGCCTCGAAGCCCCTTTCCTCCCCCAGATAGATGCACTGGTTGGTATACCAGGCGGCGATATCGGGGCCTGTGACCCGGTAGTAGGCGCGCCCCTCCTCCTTCCAGGAGTCCATGCCCTTCTCGTGGGTCTCCCAGAACGTCTCCGGCAGGGCGGCCATGCCCGTGTAGAGGAGGGCTGCATCGTCGAGCACCTGGTCGTTGGCGTAGTCCTCCGCCGGGATCCCGAGGACCGCCGCCTTGATGCGCAGGTTGATGTCCTTGGAGACGATGACGACGGTGCGATCCGAGCGGAGTTCACGCAGGGCCTGCGCGGTGCCGAGCAGGTTGTTGTCGGCATTGGTCCCGGGTAGCGCCTCGGTGAGGCGCGGGCGCAGGTGCTCGGTCTGGAAGAAGAGCCGCCCGGTGGCGGGGAGGATGCGCCCGCCGGCGTCCGTGACCGGTGGGCTAACGGGGAGTCCGGCGTCGATCTCGGCCTTATCGGCGCCTTGCATCAGGTGGTCGAGGAAACGACTTACCTGGCGCACATTACGCGCTACCTCGGACATCCCCTTCTTGGCCGCATCGAGTTCCTCCAGGACCACCATGGGCAGGAAGATGTCGTGCTCCTGGAAACGGAAGATGGCCGTGGGGTCGTGCATCAACACGTTGGTGTCGAGGACAAACAGGCAGGGCTTGCTGGGCTCGCGATGGATCATCGAGTGGCTCTGGGTCTGGGGGCGCAGAAGGGGGTTGCGTTGGTGAAGGCCGGATCTTGCCCAAGGGCTTTCAGCTTGTCGTTCTTGGTTCTTTCAAGCGAACCATGCTCTTAACCAAAAACTCAAAACGAAAAATTCACGACGACTGCGTCTACCCGGGGCACTGCTTCGGCAGCGAGGGCCTGGGCCGCGGCCAGGACCTCGTCCACGTGCCCCTTGACCTTGACGCCGCGCCATTCACGGCGCAGGCGCCCGGCGCGGTCGAACAGAAAGGTGCTGCGCTCAACCCCGAAGGACTCGCGCCCGTAGAGCTTCTTGAGTTTGATGACGTCGCAGGCGTGGCACAGGGCCTCGTCGGCATCGCTCAACAGGTCGAAGGGGAATCCCTGCTTGGCCTTGAAGTTCTCCTGGGCCTTGAGCCCGTCCCGGGAGGCGCCGAGGATGCGGGTTTCGGCGGCGGCGAACCCAGCGGCGGCATCGCGGAAGCCCTGGCCTTCGAGGGTGCAGCCGGGGGTGCTCGCCTTGGGGTAGAAATACAGGACCAGGTGCCGGTCGCCCAGGTCCGCCAGCCGCAGCCTCTGGCCCCCGGTGGCAGGGAGGCTGAGGTCGGGGATGGGGTCGCCAATACTCAGGGTCATCCCATCAGCCCTTGATCGGCTCGAGGACAGCGTCGAGGTTGAGCCCGTCGCAGTAGTCCATAAACTCGTCGCGCAGGCCGGCGATGTGCACCGAAGCGGGGATGCCCACGGTCATGTGGACCGTGAACATCGGGGTGCCGGTATGGGCGGCGGCATAGCTGCTGGTGCCCATGTCCTCGATGTTGATCCCGCGGTCGGAGAAGAACCCGGCGAGGTTGTTGACGATGCCGGGGTGGTCCATGGAGATGACATCCACCGCGTAGGGTAGCAGGTTGCCGCCCACGGCCCGCGGGCCGGTACGCTTGGAGATGATGGTCATGCCGAGTTGCCGGCCCAGATCGGGCAGGGTGTTCTCGACCTTGGCCAAGGTGTTCCATTTGCCCTCGACCAGGAGCATGACGGCAAACTCGCCGCCAAGGACCGCCATGCGGCTGTCTTCGATGTTGCACCCGGCCTCCAGGAGGACCTTGGAGAGCTGGCTGACGATGCCGGGGCGATCTTCGCCGAGGGCGGAGAGGACGAGGTAGGTCTTCTGGGTGGCCATGGGGTACCGTGGGTCTGAAGCTGCTTATTGAGCTGAGGGCGACGGGTGGGGCCGCTGGCCACATCAATCACCGCCATTGGCGAGCCTTCTACCCGATCACGGCCCTCGCCACAAGTCGCGATATATCGGCGGTCGGTCGAGTGCGGCCCCCGGTTGCGTCGATCAGCCCTTGCGCCGAAGGTGACCGCAGTTGTGTTGCCGCCGCGGGGCAAGCTACCATGCCACAGTTTTTCGGTCGCTTTGGAGCCCCTCCATGTTTCGCGTTCGCGGCAGCATCGTTGCACTCATCACCCCCATGCACACCGACGGTCGGGTGGATGAAGATGCCCTTGGGCGTTTGGTGGAATGGCACATCGCAGAAGGCACGGCGGCCATCGTCGCGGTGGGGACCACCGGCGAGTCGGCGACCCTGGACGAGGACGAGCATTGCGAGGTGATCCGGCGCACTGTTGAATTCGCCGCAGGGCGCGTTCCGGTCATCGGCGGGACCGGGGCCAATGCCACCAGCGAGGCCATCCGCTTGACCCGCTGCGCTGCGGCCGCCGGTGCCGATGCCGCCCTCCTGGTCACTCCCTATTACAACAAGCCCACCCAGCAGGGGCTGTATCTCCATCACAGGGCCGTGGCCGAGGCGGTCGACATCCCTCAGATCCTCTACAACGTTCCAGGACGAACCGCCTGCGACATGACCCCGGAGACCGCGGGGCGCCTTTCGGAGGTGGCCAATATTGTCGGGCTCAAGGAGGCGACCGGCGACCTGAATCGGCTGCCGCGCCTGCGCGAGCTGTGCGGGCCTGACTTCCTGCTCTACAGCGGCGACGACGCCACCGGATGTGAGTTCGTTTTGCGCGGCGGTGACGGGGTGATCTCGGTGACCAACAACGTGGCCCCGGGGCCGATGGCACGGATGTGCGCCGCGGCCCTGGCCGGTGACCGAGAGGCCGCCATGGCCATCAACGCACGGCTCGACCCGCTTCACCATGATCTGTTCGTGCAGTCGAACCCGATCCCCGTCAAGTGGGCCATGGCCGAGTTGGGTCGGGCCGGTCGAGGGATTCGCCTGCCGCTGACCTGGCTGACCGATGACCTCCAGCCGCGGGTGCGCGAGGCGATGCGTCATGCCGGAATCCTCGCTTAGGGAAGCGCTGATTAAAGCGCTTCCCGTGCGGGGCAGGGATGCCCAGCCGTTTTCAACGGCTGTAAGCCGTTGAAAACGGAGCGCCCCGGGAGTCGCGCCTCGCGGGGCGCGAGCTGATTAAAGCCAAGGATGGCTTTAATCAGCGTCTCCTAGGTCGCGGCCTACTCCCCAGTGATTGGCCCATTCTCCGAACCGTTCACGAGCGCCCCACGCGCGAGGCGAGACGATATGCGAATCCCTTCCCACATGCTGGTCGCGGTAATCCTCGGGCTGCTATTGACCGGCTGCAGCTCTATGGACGAGATCCTTCCGGATCAAACGGTTGCCTACAAGAAGCAACGCGAGGCGACGCAGAATCTGGAGGTTCCGCCGGACCTGTCAAAGGGTGAATTCAACGACGCCCTCGATGTCCCCGCCACCGGATCGGCGACCTACTCCGAATACACCGGTGAGCGCTCCAAGCGCCGGCAGACGGCGGGCAGCGGGGAGGTCCTCCCCGAGGTCCAGAACGTGGATCTGCGCCGCGAGGGCAACAACCGCTGGTTGGAGGTCGCCGCACCCCCAGCAGCGGTGTGGCCGCGGGTGGTCAGCTTCTGGCGCGAGCAGGGGATCTTGTTGGTGGAGGAAAACCCGACGGTTGGCGTCATGAAGACCGACTGGATCGAGAACCGTGCCGAGATTCGCCAGGATTTCATCGCCCGGATGCTGCGCAAGGTTGCCGATGGCATCTACTCCACCTCCAAGCGTGACCAGTTCCGGGTGCGCCTTGAGCGCGGTCCCAAGGACGCGACCGAGATCCACATGACCCATACCGCCATGGAGGAGCGGCTCTTGCGCAACGTCGCTGGCGAAGAGGCCCAAGGCGTTTGGGAGCCGGCCCCGAGCGATCCCGGCAAGGAGGCGGAGATGCTGCGCCGGCTCATGGTTTACCTGGGGGTCACCGAGAAGCGCGCGGCCAATGCCGCTGCCGGTGCGGATGCCGGGGCCGGGCCGGCCGTCGCGCGCCCGACCACGGCACGGATGGTCCCGGATGGGGCTGGCTCGGCCCTGGTGATCTCTGAAGAGTTCCGCCGCGCCTGGCGTCAGACTGGGGTGGCCCTGGATCGTGTCGGCTTTGCCGTCGAGGACCGGGACATGAGCAACGGGACCTACTTTGTGCGTTACGACCCGGGTTCCGAGAGTACGCAGAAGAAGGAGGGCTTCTTCTCGAAGATGGCCTTCTGGCGCGGCAAGGACATAGACCCGGTCAAGAAGTATCAGGTCAAGTTGGTCGAGGCCGGTGCCGAGACCAGGCTGACGGTGCTCGATGCGGCCGGGCAACGCGACGATAGCCCCGGCGGGAAAAAGATCCTCAGCCTGTTGCAGGAACAGATCCGTTAGGCGGCTGTAATACGATGAGGCGATAGACAAGCCTGCCAAGGATGGCGGCCCCGATCGCGCTGTGTTTGGCGCTAGTGGACCCGGTCGGAGTAGTCCGCGACGCCCACCGACGGGGCGGCCAAGAAGCGTGCGGCCGAGATCTCAATTGGGTCTTCCTGCTGGGGACCAGCGGTAATATCCGGCACCCGGGGGCGCTTCTACTTTCGTTGTTGGGGGCCGCCACGGGGCTTGTGCCGCCCGGCCCTTAGGCTGCGTCTTCATTTTACGCCCGTACCACCCGGAGCCCTCATGTCCATCGACTGGAGCCGGTACCCCTGTGAAGGCCTGTATGACGAGCTGATCGCTGCCCCTGGGCGGGCCCGCGCCTTTGCCGCCAATCTGGCGGCAGACCTGGCCGGGCTCGGCGGCGAGGAACTGGTGGCGCGACAACAGGCGGCAAACGTCGCCATCCAGGAGATGGGCATCACCTTCACCGTCTACTCGGAGGAGGGCGGGACCATTGATCGCGCCTGGCCCTTCGACATCATCCCGCGGATCATCCCGGAATCGGAATGGCGACGGGTGGAGGCTGGGCTCAAACAGCGGGTGCAGGCCCTCAATCTCTTCATCGACGACCTCTACCATCGGCAGAAGATCGTCACCGACGGGGTCTTCCCCCGCGAGGTCTTGTCCAAGTCGGTGAACTTCCGGCCACAGTGTGTAGGGGTTGATCCCCCCCTGGGGGTCTGGGCCCACATCTGCGGGTCCGATCTGGTGCGCGATGGCGATGGGACCCTCTACGTCCTGGAGGACAACCTGCGCGTCCCCTCCGGGGTTTCTTACATGCTGGAGAACCGCCTGGTGACCAAGCGGGTCTTTCCCGAGCTGTTCGACCACTATCGGCCCCTGCCGGTGGACGACTACCCCTCCCAGCTCTTCGATACCTTGGCGGCCCTGTCGCCGCGCCCGGGGGACTATCCTCGGGTGGTGGTCCTGACCCCGGGAATCTATAACTCGGCCTATTTTGAGCACGCCTACCTGGCTCAACAGATGGGGTGCGAGCTGGTGGAGGGGCGCGACCTCTACGTCGGAGCGGACGACTGCGTCTACATGCGCACGGTCGATGGGCCGGAGCGGGTGGATGTGATTTACCGCCGCATCGACGACCTGTATCTGGACCCAGATGCCTTCCTGCCGGAATCGACCCTCGGGGTGCGCGGATTGCTGCGGGCCTGGAAGGCGGGCAAGGTCGCACTGGCCAATGCCCCCGGGGCGGGGGTGGCGGACGATAAGGTGGTCTACGCCTTCGTGCCTGAGATCATCCGCTACTACCTGGCGGAGGACCCTGTCATCCCCAACGTCCCTACCCACCGCTGCATGGAACCGGAGGCGTTGCGCTATGTCCTCGAACACCTGGCGGAGCTGGTGGTGAAGCCGGCCAACGAGTCTGGCGGCTACGGGATGCTGGTGGGGCCGGCCTCCACCGCCGCGGAGCGCGAGCACTTCTTGCGCCTGGTGGCCGCCGACCCGCGTAACTACATTGCCCAGCCCACCCTGCGTCTGTCTACAGTCCCGACCCTGGTGGAGGCGGACCTGGAACCGCGGCATGTGGACTTGCGCCCCTTTGTTCTGTCCGCAGACCGCCAGTTGGTCACCATGGGCGGCCTGACCCGCGTGGCCCTGCGCAAGGGGTCCCTGGTGGTCAATTCCTCCCAGGGTGGGGGCAGTAAGGACACCTGGATAGTCCCCGAGGAGACCGGCGGGGCTTGAGTGATGCTGTCAGCGATCTGAATGATCGGCCTTGCACCATGGCTAGCCCGCCGCTTACCGTCCCCGGCCCTGGGTCCCGGCGTCCTGCGGGCAAAACGGCGATAGACGCTATTTCGGGTTTGCCCGCCCCGCCCAATCCCTGGCGAACTGCCAGGCGGTGCGCCCACTGCGCGAGCCGCGCAGCAGGGCCCATTGCAGGGCAGCGCGGTCTACTGCATCGCCCTCGGGTTCGGCGGCGCCCAGGCGGTGGAGCCAGTGGTGGACTATCTCCAGATACTGGGCCTGGCCGAAGGGGTGAAAGGCGACCCAGAGCCCGAAGCGGTCAGAGAGCGAGATGCGCTCCTCGATCCCCTCTCCGGGGTGAATCTCGCCATCGACCCAGCGACTCTCGCGGTTCTCGGCCTGGGGCTCCGGGAGCAAGTGACGTCGGTTGGAGGTGGCGTAGATCAGGACGTTGTCCGGGGCCGCGCTGATGGATCCGTCCAAGGCCGCCTTGAGGCTGGTGTAGCCCGATTCACCGGCGGCAAAGGAGAGGTCGTCGCAGAACAGGATGAAGCGCTCCGGGCGGTGGCGGATCTTGTCGAGGATGTCCGGCAGGGCGCAGAGATCGCCCTTATCCACCTCGACCAGGCGCAACCCCTGGTTGCAGAGGGCGGTGAAAACGGCCTTGACCAGGGATGACTTGCCGGTCCCACGGGACCCCCACAGGAGTAGGTTGTTGGCGCTGCGCCCGGCGAGGAAGGCGCGGGTGTTGCCCTCGCAGACGCCGCGCTGGGCGTCCAAGCCCAGCAGGTCGTCGAGGGCCAGACGGTGGGGTTCGCGTATCCCTTGCAGGAAGCCACCCCCCGGGGTCCGCCGCCAGCGGAAGGCGGCGCAGCCCCAGTCCGGGCTCGCGCTGGCGGCAGGGAGCAGGGCCTCGATGCGGTCGATCAGGGCCGTGGCGCGGTCGATCAGGGCCTGGGGGTCGCTCATGGCTGCTCCATTTCGATGGGGTCTTGCGCCAGGCGGCGAACCGATGTACCGCCAATCTTGCGCCAGTGAACCCCCGGGGCGCGCCGGAAGGCGTAAACGGACACCCCGGTGCCGACGTTGTCCCGCGCGAGGGGCCTCAGGCGGATAGCCGACGGTACTTGATGCGGTGGGGCTGATCCGCCTCGGTCCCGAGGCGGCGGTGGCGGTCCTCCTCGTAGTCCGCGAAGTTGCCCTCGAACCAGGTCACCTGGGAGTCCCCCTCGAAGGCCAGGATATGGGTGGCGATACGGTCGAGGAACCAGCGATCATGGGAGATGACCACGGCGCAGCCGGGGAAGGTCAGCAGCGCCTCCTCCAGGGCGCGCAGGGTTTCCACGTCCAGGTCGTTGGTTGGCTCGTCGAGTAGCAGCAGATTGCCGCCAGTCTTGAGGACCTTGGCCAGGTGGACGCGGTTGCGTTCGCCCCCGGAGAGGTCGCCGATGCGCTTCTGCTGATCGGCCCCCTTAAAGTTGAAGCGTCCGCAGTAGGCCCGGGAGGGCATCTCATAGCGCCCGACGATGATGGTGTCCGAGCCCCCGGAGATCTCCTCCCACAGGGTCTTGTTCGGGTCCAGCGCGTCGCGGCTCTGATCCACATAGGCGATGTCCACCGTATCGCCGATGCGCAGGCTCCCGGCGTCGGGTTGCTCTACCCCGGTCAGGAGGCGGAACAGGGTGGTCTTGCCCGCCCCGTTGGGACCTATGATGCCGACGATGCCGCCCTTGGGCAGGTTGAAGGACAGGCCCTCGTAGAGCAGACGGTCGCCGTAAGCCTTGGCCAGGCCGTTGGCCTCGATCACCAGATCCCCCAGGCGCTGGCCCGGCGGGATGTAAATCTCGTTGGTCTCGTTGCGCTTCTGGAATTCCTGGGACTGCAGCTCGTCGAAGCGGGCAAGGCGCGCCTTGCTCTTGGCGTGGCGCCCCTTGGGGTTGGCGCGCACCCACTCCAGTTCGTGCTGCATGGCCCGCACCCGTGCCTGGTCCTGTTTCTCCTCCAACTCCAGGCGCTTCTCCTTCTGGTCCAGCCAGGAGGAGTAGTTGCCCTCCCAGGGGATGCCGTAGCCGCGGTCCAGCTCCAGGATCCAGCCGGCCACGTTGTCGAGAAAGTAACGGTCGTGGGTGACCGCTACCACGGTGCCGGGGTAGTCGTGGAGGAAGTGCTCCAGCCAGGCGATGGACTCGGCGTCCAGGTGGTTGGTGGGCTCGTCGAGCAGGAGCATGTCGGGCTTGGAGAGCAACAGCCGACACAGGGCCACGCGCCTGCGCTCGCCGCCGGAGAGGGTCGCGACCTCAGCATCCCAGGGGGGGAGGCGTAGGGCGTCCGCTGCCACCTCCAGGGTGCGCTCCAGGTTGTGGCCGTCGGTGGCCTCGATCAGGTTCTCCAGGTCCGCCTGCTCCTTGGCGAGGGCGTCGAAGTCGGCGTCCGCGTCGGCGTAGGCGGCATAGACCTCATCCAGGCGGGTGAGGGCGGCCTTGATATGGCCCAGGGCCTCTTCTACATTACCGCGCACGTCCTTGGACTCGTCGAGCTTCGGCTCCTGGGGCAAATAGCCGATCTTGATCCCGGGTTGCGGGCGGGCCTCGCCCTCGATTTCGGTGTCGATGCCGGCCATGATACGCAGGAGCGTGGACTTGCCAGAACCGTTGAGGCCCAGCACGCCGATTTTGGCGCCGGGGAAGAAGGACAGAGAGATGTCGCGCAGGATGACGCGCTTGGGTGGCACGATCTTGCCGACCCGATTCATGGTGAAGATGTACTGGGCCATGGTCTGGGGTGCTGCTGGTCGGGGGCGTTAGGGCGCGGACTATGGCCGCACCCGGCCCTGGGGTGGCTCGGGAAGGGGCGCAATTGTGCGTTGCGCACCAGGAAAAGCACAAGCGCCGTGGACGGGTCGGCCAAGCCCGGGGCCCGGACGCTGGTCCCTACCCGCGGGGGCGCAGGCGCACGGGCCGTTCATACTGGTTCCATTTTCTGACCTTGGCGCCGGCGTGCGGTGCCATTGGAGTCCTCATGTCCCAAGAGCCCCCCGTCATCGGCTTCGTCGCCTCCAGCGGCAGCGGCAAGACCACATTACTGCGGCGCCTGGTCCCCTTACTGGTCGCTCGAGGGTTGCGCATCGGCTACCTCAAGCACGCCCACCACGGGTTCGACCTCGATGTGCCGGGCAAGGACAGTTTTGAGCTGCGTGCCGCCGGTGCTGTCCAGACCCTGCTCGCCTCCGACGAGCGCTGGGCACTCCAAGCCGAGCAGGCGGTCAAGGGCCAAGACCCGAACCTCCACGACATGCTGCGCCGCTTCGATCCGATGGGGCTTGACCTGATCCTGGTGGAGGGGTTCAAGCACGCCAGGTACCCCAAGATCGAGGTCTACCGCCTCGCCCACGGGCGTCCGCCCCTCTACCCCGAGGACCCGGACATCCTTGCCGTGGCGACCGATGCCACCCTGCCCGTCGGTGTGGGGCCGCAGGCCCTGCCTATCGATGATCCCCCAGCGGTGTTGGACTTCATTCTCGCTGCGCAGGCGGATGGGAGGCTCGCGCTGGGCCGGTACGGTCGCGACTCGCCCGTGTCGGATGGAGCACATCGCTTGGCGAGTGCATCGTGACAGCCCGACGGGCCTGCGGTCAGACAACTGTTAGCTAGGCTGCAAAGGCTGAATCTTCAGGCCGCGAGGTTCGCGGCACCCAAGAAACATGAGGAAGGGCGGCGAATCGCCGCCCTTCGTCGGGGCAGGGCCCTCAGGGTGGCGACGCCTACTCGCTCGGGCTGCCGGACCCGGTCCGGGGGGCCGGATCCCCGCTCAGTAACCGCCCTTGCGCTGAACCAGCGGCAGGCCGGCGACTTTGGCGCCCTGCTTCGTGGGGGCCAAGGGGAAGAGGGTATAGAGGTCCTTGCTGGTGGGCTTGGAGCCCCACTTCTTGCCCATGTCCTTGAGCACGACGCGCTCCATGGGCTGGTTCTGGGCGTTGTTGATGTATTCGTCGCGGAGATAGTTGATGACGTCCCAGTGTTTGTCCGTCAGTTCGATGCCTTCGCCGGCGGCCAGGGCACGGGCGACATCCTCGTTCCAGTCGAGGTAGTTCTCCAGGTGGCCCGCATCGGTGGTTGCGATGGTGATGCCGTTGACTTCGATGGACATGGTTCTGCTCCTCTCGTCTTCAGTTGTGCCTTGGCTTGGTTGGGAGGGGGGAGCCGGCCCTCGTGGCGACTGGCCGGCGTATCACAGCCAGCTAATTTTATGAAGTTGCAGGGCGTTCGTCATCAACTTCCTTTCTTGGCGGAATCTATCCCCTTGTGCGGGATGAAGACCCCGCACCCGAGGTCGCGTCGGGGTCCCAAACCCACCTGTTGCAGGCGTATCGCTTCATCTGGGGCCAGGTTCGCCAGCATCAGGCTGCGCGTGCGCACTGGGCCCTGGGGGGTTTCCAGGATCTGTTCCATGCCGCACAGGGCCTTGCGCACGCCGATGTCCAGCGCAGCCAGTTCGGCGACGGCCCAGGTGAGGAAGGCGTCTTCGTCGTCGCCGGGACGGGTGACGACCTGACGGGCGAAGAGGGTCGATTCCTTGCTCAGTGCCCTGGTCTTGGCGGCCCCAATGGTGAGCGCGCAGCCGGCGAGGTCCAGGGTGACCCCAACCAAGGCGTCATCGAGATCGGCGAGGCGGCCCTTTGGAATGCGGATGACGAGCTTGGTCCGACGCGAGGGTATCAGGTGCTGGCCGCCGCCGCTGGCGGGCCGCTCCCAACCGTTCTGGGATCCCGCGACGTGGATGTTGTGGATCGCGGCCCCGGGTTCGGTCTCCAGCCAGGGTGCGACGCGGCACAGCGCGGCGGAAAGGGCGTGGGCATGGTCCACCGGCAGGCGCTTGCAGTCGATGGCAAACAGGACATCGAGGATATCGTCGGGGACCTCGCAGGGACGTTCGGTAGGGTCTTCTTGCCAGTACATGGGGATTGTGGGGATTAAGTTGGGTGGGGCCGACGGGGTCTTCCTTGCCGCAATACGGAATTTGTCCGCAACCGAGTCTCTCCGGTCAGTGGGGCGGCAACCTGGCCTGGAGGGCCGCGCGGTCGAACCACCAGTCGTCCTGGACCAGGACATCGACCACGTTGCGCAGGCGCACCAGAAATTTATCGGGTTCGCGGAGTTCCAGCCGGTCCATCCACAGATCGAATTCGGCCTGGGTCTGTATCCCGCTGTGGCGGAGGGCGACGCTGCCAAGGATCTGGGACGCGAAAAACATCAGGTTGTCGCGCTGGTTGCCGGTGGCGCGCAGGTCGGCGACGAACAGGGCAGTGGTCGCGGCGACTGCGGCCCCGTCGGCGTCGTCTGGGGTCTCCTCAATGACGTGGTTGAGGAGCTCGACGGTGAGGTCGGGGTCGATGGGGTAGGTGACCGCCAGCCAGATCCCCTGGCCGAGGGCGGCGATGGACCCGGGCTGCCCGCATTGGAACAGGACATCACAGGCATCGGCGGCGGACTCGAAGTCCTCCGCGGCGATGAAGACGTCGAGGGCCTCGCGTGCGGGGGCCCAGGCCTCGTCACCGCGCCCCAGGCTTGCCAGGGTGCGGGCCATCTGGAGCCGCAGGTCGGCAAGGTCCTTGGCCCCGGCCGCGGAATGGCGCAGCGCCTGGTAGTGCTCGGACAACGCCTCCAGGTGCGACTCCAGGGCGGCCATCTCTGCGCTGCGATTCACGACCGAATCGGCGGCGCTATCGCTCAGGCGGGCCGCACCGATGTCGGGGTACTTCATATGGGCCTCGGGATAGACGCTGGCCATCAGCGCACCAGACCGCTAAAGGCAGCTTCGAGGCGGTCCTCCCAGTTCTCCGGTGTGTCCGGAAAGGGGGGCTTGACATCCATTCGGAAGAAGCGTTCGCCGCTGCGGGCCACGCCCTGAACCATGGGGATGAGGTCCTCGAAGGACTCCAGATCGCCGTTGCCTACCAGGATATCGCTCAGTTTCAACATGGTTTGTCGGTCCGCCCTCGTCGTCATCGCTGTCTTCGTCGGTGGTGTATGCGGTTGTGGTGCCCAGGGTCAGCCGCTGGCCAGACCGCTGGGTACGTCGACCCGGCCAAGGTATCGGCTTCGAATCAGGAGTCGTCCGACCACGGTTGAGTCGGTGAATCCGGCCCGGTTGTGCCGCACGCTATTTCTCGCGTAGCCATCGCCGACCCTCGGCTTGTGATGACAGATGTAGTCGCCCCTCTGGGAAAGCAAGCGTTTCAAGCCCCCCGCGCGTCCGTCAGCGTCGGGTCCGCCTTCCAGGCACTGTGCGGGTTCGCACCGACCAGCGGACGGGCTTTTCCACGCGCCACTCCAGATAGGGGCCGGCGTCGGATAGGTCCGAAGGACTGGGCGGCTGTGGCCTAAGATAATTAGATCCTGCTTATATTAGAGTTCGTTGACTCAGTGTTCGCGGGCGGGTAACATTCGCGGACACCTTGCACCGGATAGGGTCATTAGCTCGGACGGAGGAGGCGGCCGTTCTCGTCATTAGGCCCTCAGGGGAGGGGTGTCTATCCACAAGGGGATAGACCCGGGACCATGCCCTACCCGAAAGTGCAGTAGGAAGCCGGTGCGTCGTTTGCGTATATTCGCCGGCGGCGAAATGGATGGCCCCGTCTGGCCACCAACCGCCGCTGTTCGGGCTTCCAGGCCAAGATTTTGAATATTACGGCGGGTTCGGTCGCCTTCAAGTGCGACCAGACGCCACGGTAACCCCTAAGGCTCTCCGAATCATCTCCCCTTCCTGACCGACTAGGAGCGACAGCGCAATGGCGATCCAGAAGCACAACACCCCGATGCTTGACCAGTTGGAGACGGGCCCGTGGCCCAGCTTCATCTCCGGGATCAAGCGGCTCCGCGACCAGCACCCCGAGCCGCGCATCAATGAAGTGACCAATGACCTGCTCGGTCAGTTGGAGCACTCCTACGAGACCCGCAAGGGTTATTGGAAGGGTGGTACCGTGTCCGTCTTCGGCTATGGCGGCGGCATCATCCCGCGCTTCTCCGAGGTCGGCCAGGCCTTCCCCAAGTCCAAGGAATTCCACACCGTTCGCGTGCAGCCCCCAGCCGGCAATCATTACTCCACCGCCATGTTGCGACAGCTTGGCGATACCTGGGAGAAATACGGCTCCGGTCTGGTGACCTTCCACGGTCAAACCGGCAATATCATGTTCATCGGCGTGGATAGTCCCTCCACCCAGCACTTCTTCGACGAGATCAACAGCTATGGCTGGGACCTCGGCGGCGCCGGCCCTTGCGTGCGCACCGCCATGTCCTGTGTCGGTGCGGCCCGTTGCGAGATGTCCTGCACGAATGAGCTGAAGGCCCACCGCCTGCTGGTCAACAACTTCACCGACGATGTCCATCGCCCGGCCCTGCCTTACAAGTTCAAGTTCAAGGTCTCCGGCTGCGGAAACGACTGCCAGAATGCCATCGAGCGCGCCGACTTCGCCGTGCTCGGCACCTGGCGCGACGACATGAAGGTGGATCAGGCCGAGGTCAAGGCCTACGTTGCCGACAAGGGCCGTCAGTACTACATCGACAATGTCATCACCCGCTGCCCGACCCAGGCCCTGGCGCTGAACGACGACGATACCCTGAGCGTCAATAACCGCGACTGCGTGCGCTGCATGCACTGCCTGAATGTTATGCCCAAGGCCCTGCACCCTGGCGATGACAAGGGTGTCACCATCCTCATCGGCGGCAAGCGCACGCTGAAGATCGGCGACCTGATGGGCACCGTCCTCGTCCCCTTCCGGAAGTTGGATACCGAAGAGGACTACGAGGAAATGGTCGAACTGGCCGGGAACATCATCGACTTCTGGGCCGAGAATGGCCTGGAGCATGAGCGTTGCGGCGAGATGATCGAGCGTATTGGCCTGGCCAATTTCCTCGAAGGGCTTGGCATCGATCCCGATCCGAACATGCTCAGCCACCCGCGCCAGAGTTCCTACATCCGCATGGATGGCTGGGACGAGGCGGCCGAGTCCTGGTTCGCGCGTCAGGCGGAAGCCGGCAAGTAGTCTCCCAAGCGCGTCCGCTTCCGCTGGGTCGGGGCGGGCGCGTCGTTGAGTCAAGAACCTGATTGTTTTGCCTAACCCTTTGGAGTAAACGCAATGGCAGATATGCGTGAGCCTATCGAGTCCGGGTGCCCCGATCCCTGGCAGTACATGCATCCCACGATGCGTAAGAACTTCGGTCAGTGGAAGTACCACGAGCATCCGCGCCCCGGCGTCCTGCGTCACGTTGCCTATAGTGGGGACGAGATCTGGACCGTCAAGGTCGGGACCCAGCGTATTCTGGACGTTTTCACCCTCCGCAAGCTGTGTGACATCGGCGACCAATACGCCGATGGTTTCGTCCATTTCACCCTGCGCTCCAATCTGGAGTACCTGGTCGCCGACGCGGCGAAGGTTGACCCCCTGATCAAGGCGGTGGAAGAGGCCGGCTTCATCGTCGGTGGCACCCAAAACTCGGTCGCCATGATCTCTCACACCCAGGGCTGGCTGCACTGCGACATCCCCGGGACCGACGCCTCCGGTGTCGTGAAGTCCATGATGGACGAACTCATCGACGAGTTTCGCAGCACCAACATGCCCAACCGGGTCCATATCACCACGTCCTGCTGCCAGATCAATTGCGGCGGTCAGGGCGACATCGCCATCAACATCCAGCACACCAAGCCGCCGAAGATCAATCACGACCTGGTGGCCAACGTCTGCGAGCGCCCGTCCGTCGTCGCCCGTTGCCCGGTTGCGGCCATCCGCCCGGCCATGGTCAACGGCAAGCCGTCTCTCGAGGTCGATGAGCGTAAGTGCATCTGCTGCGGTGCCTGCTATCCGCCTTGTCCGCCCATGCAGATCAACGATGCCGAGCACTCCAAGCTGGCGATCTGGGTCGGTGGTAACCATTCCAATGCCCGCGGCAAGCCGACCTTCCAGAAGTTGGTCGCGGCCGGCATCCCCAACAATCCGCCGCGCTGGCCGGAGGCGACCGCCATCGTCAAGCGCATCCTCAAGGCGTACAAGGAAGGCGCTCGGGATTGGGAACGGGTCAACGAGTGGATCGAGCGCATTGGCTGGCCCCGTTTCTTTGAAGAGGTCGATCTGCCGTTCACCAAGTATCATATCGATACCTGGCGCGGCGCCCGTGCCAGCTTCAACTCGTCGAACTACATCCGCTTCTGATGGCGGGTGGGCCTAGCCAAATCCTATTGAGGTCGCTATGAAGTTCGCTATTCAGGTCAATGAGGGGCCGTACCAGCACCAGGCATCCGACTCGGCGTATATGTTCGCCAAGGCGGCCTTGGAGAAGGGTCACGAGATCTACCGTGTCTTCTTCTACCACGACGGGGTGTATAACTCCTCCCGTCTGACGACGCCGCCGCAGGATGATCGGAACATCGTGAATCGCTGGGCGGAACTGGCGGAAAAATACGACCTCGATATGGTCGTCTGCGTGGCCGCAGCGCAACGTCGCGGCATCGTGGACGAGGGTGAGGCCAAGCGTAACGGCAAGGACGCCACCAATATCCATCCCAAGTTCCGGATCTCCGGGCTTGGACAGTTGGTCGAGGCGGCCATCCAGAGCGACCGCCTCATGGTTTTCGGCGACTAAGGGGACCGTGTCATGTCAGAAGTCGTAAAAAAGTTTCTGTATTTGAACCGCAGGGCCCCCTACGGCACTATCTATGCGTGGGAGTCGCTGGAGGTGGTCTTGATTGGTGCCGCATTCGACCAGGAGGTCAGCGTCATGTTCCTCGATGACGGGGTCTATGAGCTTACCAAGGGCCATAGCACCGGGGGGATCGGGATGAAAAACTTCTCCCCGACCTACCGCACCCTGGGCGACTACGAGGTGAAAAACATCTTCGTAGACCGCGATTCCCTGGCGGCCCGCGGTCTGAGCGAGGATGACCTCGTCGCAGTAGCCTGGGAGGACATCGATACCGGCGAGGAGAGGGAGAACATCGTCGAGGTGGTGGACGCCGCACGCGTCGCCGAGCTTATGGAAGAGACCGACTGCATCTTCAGCTTCTAAGGAGCGGCGAAATGAGCATCCTGCACACGGTCAACAAGTCGCCCTTCGAGCGCAATTCGCTGGATTCCTGTCTCAAGTTTGCCGCCGCCGGGGGCTCCCTTCTCCTCATCGAGGACGGGATTTATGCGGCAGTGAAGGGGTCGAGCGTGGAAGCCAAGGTCATCGGCGCGCAGGGCTCCCTGAAGCTCTACGTGCTCGGCCCTGACCTCAACGCCCGTGGGTTCACCGCAGAGCGCGTGATCCCGGGTATCAATGTCGTGGACTATGCCGGGTTCGTCGATCTTGCCGCCGAGTGCGACAAGGTTCAGGCCTGGCTCTAGTCATCCTTCCTTTTATCACTGAGGACATCCATCATGGGTATCGAAGTCAACGGTAAGGTCTACGAGACCGACGAAGAGGGCTATCTCACCAACATCACCGAGTGGGAGCCAGGCGTCGCCGAGATCATGTCCAAGGAGGACGACCTCCAGCTCACTGACGAGCACTGGGACATCATCAACTTCCTGCGTGAATATTACGAGGAATACCAGATTGCCCCGGCGGTGCGCGTTTTGACCAAGGCCGTCGGTAAGAAGTTGGGCAAGGACAAGGGTAACAGCAAGTATCTTTATGGCCTGTTCCCCTATGGCCCGGGCAAGCAGGCCTGCCGCTATGCGGGGCTGCCAAAGCCGACTGGTTGCGTCTAGGGTCCGACCGGCTGCGCTCCAGGGTCTTCGGGCTGCGCCAAGGCTAACCGCCTCCTAGGCCCACCCGCCGCATTTGGGCCCTGGGCAACCGGGCCCCTTGCGTCGCCGCTCTGGCGCAGCGATTGGGTCATTCGTCGTTCAATTGCGCCCAGTCCCCGGGGGGCAGCTGTTAGCCCCCCGAGTCTTCACGGGTCCACAGAGGTTGCGGAAACATGTCGTTTCTGACGGGTCTATACGCCATCCTGTTCTACTTCGCGACGGTTGTGCTCGCAGCAGGCCTGGTCACGAAGATCGTGCAATATGCACGCACCCCGGCACCACTGAAGATCCCCACCACCCCGGCACCGGTCACCACCGGCGGCGTGGTCCTGCGGATGGCCCGTGAGGTCGTGTTCTTCGAGAGCCTGTTCCGCGGCAACAAGTGGACCTGGATCTTTGGCTGGGTATTCCACTTCGGACTGTTTCTGGTCACCCTGCGCCATCTGCGCTACTTCCTAGATCCAGTTTGGGTTCCGATCCAGATGATTCAACCCTTCGGCATCTATGGCGGCATGGCGATGGTCGCCGGACTCGTCGGGCTTTGGGCACGTCGCTTCCTGGTGGATCGGGTCCGTTACATCACCGGGCCCTCGGATCACCTGATTCTCGGCCTCCTGATCCTGATCGGCGTGAGTGGTCTCATGATGTCCTTCGTGGTTCATACCGACATCGTTGCGGTCAAGAATTTCTTCCAGGGTTTGATGGTCTTTAAGCTCCAACCCCTGCCCGGTGATCCCCTCTTGCTGCTCCATCTGTTGCTGGTTGCCGGGTTGATGCTCGTCTTCCCGTTCAGCAAGCTCCTGCATGCCCCGGGTCTGTTCTTCAGCCCGACCCGCAATCAGGCGGACAATCCCCGGGAAAAGCGGCATATCGCCCCTTGGGCCGAACGGCTCGAGCAGGAATGAGCCAACACCGGCCCCGGCATTGCGGCATTCGCTGAAGAGGTTCGATCATGGCAAAGGCTAATTTCGAGGTACCGGAGCTGGCGCAGTACCTGGATGTCCCCGCGGTTACGCCGGGCACCATGGCGCACAGCAGCCCCTTCGTGTCCCGTCCCGAGTTCCAGGAACCCTTGGGCTACATGGGTGAACTGCCGGAGGATTGGCAGGCCCGCGCCCTTGATAAGTTCGGGGAGCTGTTGGGCAAGTACCGGTCGCTGCGGGTGTATCTGGATTCCTGCGTCAAGTGCGGCTCCTGTACCGACAAGTGCCATTATTATCTGGGAACCAAGGACCCCAAGAACATGCCGGTCGGGCGCCAGGACCTCATGCGCAAGGTCTATCGCCGCTACTTCACCCTGGCCGGCAAATTCTTCCCCAAACTGGTGGGCGCAGAGGACTTCACGAAAGAGGTCCTGGACGATTGGTACAGCTACTTCCACCAGTGCTCGCAATGCCGGCGTTGCTCGGTGTTCTGCCCTTACGGTATCGATACGGCCGAGATCTCCATGGCGGCCCGCGAGATCATGGATAGCATCGGTCTGGGTCAGAAATACTGTAACGAGATCATTGCCAAGGTCTATAAGATCGGGAACAACCTGGGCCTTCCTGGCCCGGCCCTGGCCGATACGCTGGAGGGCTTGGAGGAAGACGTCTACGACGACACCGGAGTCCGCGTCCGTTACCCGTTAGACAAGAAGGGTGTTGATATCCTGCTGGTCACGCCTTCTGCGGATTTCTTTGCCGAGCCCCATGTGGATGGCCTGATTGGGTACGGAAAGGTCTTCCATGAGGCCGGGGTGTCCTGGACGGTTAGTTCGTACGCGTCCGAGGCCGGCAACTTCGGCATGTTCATCGGTTCCTACGAGAACATGCGTCGGATCAGTCAACGCATCCGCAAGGCCGCATTGGACCTCGGGGTTAAGCGCATCGTCTTTGGCGAGTGCGGCCACGCCTGGCGCGTCGCCTACAGCTTTCTTAACACCCTCGCGGGTCCCTGGGATTTCCTCGATCCGCGCTATCCAGTGCCGCAGCACATCTGCGAGTTTACATACGACCTGATACAGGAAGGCAGGCTGAAGTTCGACAAGTCGCAGAACGACGACAAGGTCCTGACGCTCCATGACTCCTGCAACGTCGCCCGCGCCTCGCGCATGGGGCCACGCCCTGGTGGGCAGTTCGACATCCCGCGCGCCGTCGTCCGGGCGGTGTGCAACAACTATTACGACATGGACGAGGAGACCATCCGGGATCGCACCTTCTGCTGCGGCGGCGGCGGCGGCCTACTCACGGACGATCTGATGGAGCTCCGCGTTAAGGGGGCCTTGCCACGGGTAACGGCCCTCAACAATGTAATGGCCGAGAAGGGCGTCACGCATATGGCCGCCATGTGCGCCATCTGCAAGAGCCAGTTCACCAAGGTGCTGCCCTTCTATGGGATGGCCATGGAGCAGATCGTCTCGATCCACCAGTTGGTCTCCAACGCCATCGTGCTGACGCCCGGGGATGACGATGAGGCGGATGATGACGACGATCTTGATGATGACGCTGGCGGCGACGACGAGGATTGAGCGAGCCCCGTTTTTTGGTCGATGGTTCGGCCGCGTGGCGGCCATCGGCGGATTCCATACACCACATCGAGCGTTTTACCGGTAAGGAGAGTGACCAATGGCGACTCCCAGCGATACGAACACCAAGCTTTCTTGGCGGCGCTACGAGGACGGCGACGACACCTGGAAGGCCCTGACGCAGAAGATCTTCGTCCAGGATACCTCCTACAAGTGTCCGACCTATGTCCACAAGACCCCGCCCTGTCAGGGCAGTTGCCCCTCCGGTGAGGACATCCGCGGCTGGCTTGCCGTCGTGCGCCAGCAGGAACTGCCGCCGGCCGGCACCACCTGGCAGGAATACGCCTTCCGTCGCTCCACCGATGCCAACCCCTTCCCCTCCATGATGGGGCGGGTCTGTCCGGCGCCCTGTCAGGATGGCTGCAATCGCAATGAGGTCGAGGACTTCGTCGGCATCAACTCCGTCGAGCAGTACATCGGCGACACGGCCATCGCCAATGGGTACGGGTTCGTGGCGGGGCCAGACACCGGCAAGCGCATTGCCATCATCGGCGGTGGTCCTGCCGGGCTTGCCGGTGCCTACCAGCTCCGCCGCAAGGGACATGCCTGCACCATCTTCGAGGCCAATTCGGGCCTGGGTGGCATGTTCAAGTTCGGTATCCCCGGCTACCGCGTGCCCCGCGACAAGCTCGATGCCGAGATCCAGCGCATCCTGGATATGGGCGTCGAGGTCAAACTGAACACGAAGGTCGGCAAGGACGTCACGCATGGAGACTCTGGAAAAGGACTTCGATGCCGTCCTGTGGGCCATCGGTTGTCAGGCCGGTCGCGGCCTACCGGTGCCCGGCTGGGCCGGAACCCCCAATTGCGTCTCCGGCGTCGCGTTCCTCAAGGCCTTCAACGAGGGCCGCATGAAGGTCACCACCGACAAGGTGGTCTGCGTGGGTGGCGGCGACACCTCCATCGACGTCGTGTCCGTCTCACGGCGCTTGGGCCACATCAAGCACGCCCGCCCCACGGACCTGCCCGAGGCCGTGGTCCTCGACGGCTATGTCGCACACGACTCCGCGGTCTCCGCGGCGGCCAAGGGCGCCGACGTGACCCTGACCTCGCTGTTCACCCGCGACAAGATGACCGCGGCAGAGCATGAGGTGAACGATGCCCTGTACGAGGGCGTCACGGTGCTGGACGGTGTCATGCCGCTGGAGGTCATCAAGGGTGCCGATGGCCGTGCCACGGGGCTCCGCGTTGCGGACTGCAAGATGACCGACGGGCGTCCGACGGTCGTCGAGGGCACCGAGCGCGTCCTTCCGGCGGATCTCATCGTCTCGGCCATCGGCCAAGGCGGCGACCTCACCGGTCTGGAGGGCCTGGACAATGGCCGCGGCCTGATGAACGCGGACAAGTTCTACCAGGTCCCGGATCGCCCCGGTCACTTCGTCGCTGGCGACATCATCCGCCCGCACCTGCTGACCACCGCCATCGGTCAGGCATCGGTTGCGGCGGACTCCATCGACGAATACGTCCGTCATGCTGAGCACAAGCGCCGCGCCAAGGTCGATGTGCATCACTTCAACCTGCTGGACAAGATGCAGGAGGCCAACCTGGCCCCCGATGCCTTCGACGCCAAGGCCGGGGATCAGCGCGGTACCGCCGATAGCAACTGGGCGATCCACAACTACGAGGACCGCTCTGGCAACGAGGTCATCCCCCACGACGAGCTGTTCCTGGGTCACTTCAAGTTCCATGCGCGCAACCTGCGCAAGGAGGAGGTGCCGAGTGCCGAGGAGGTCCTTGGTCACTTCAAGGAGCGCGTTATCGGTCTGAATGAGGCCGAGGCCGTCGACGAGGCCAAGCGTTGCATGAGCTGCGGCATGTGCTTCGAGTGCGACAACTGCGTCATTTTCTGTCCGCAGACCGCCGTCTACCGAGTCGATAAGGCCAGTCGTACCACCGGCCGTTATGTGGCCACCGACTATGCCAAGTGCATCGGCTGTCACATCTGCGCGGATGTCTGCCCCACTGGCTACATCAAGATGGGCCTGGGCGAGTAGCCGTTTGGCGGGTCACCTGACTGATCATCTGGAGAAGCCGATGGCAAATGCCGTTGTAAGAGGCTTGCTCGCGGTCGCCGGTCTGGTCTGGGCGCTTGGCGTCCAGCCGGCCGCGGCGGGCGAGAACTTTGTTACCCCTGGGTCCAAGGCCGCCGGGCTGACGAGCTGTGTCGAGGACACGAACTTCATGGTCCGTAACCACATGGAGCTGATCAAGCACCAGCGGCACACGGTGGTGCACCAGGGTATTCGCGACAGCAAGCACACCCTGGCCGGGTGCATCGATTGCCACGTCAGTCAGGGGGCCGATCAGAAGCCCATCTCGGTCTATAGCGAGGGGCAGTTTTGTCAGCGCTGCCACGCCTTTACCGCCGTCGATGTGAACTGCTTCGGGTGCCACGCCACAGTTCCGACGACGGCCTCGGGTCCGGCGCGGCTTTCCGGTGAGTTCGGTCCGGATGTGGCCCAGACCCCAGCTCATGGCGCATCGGCGCAGGGCAACACACCATGAACCCCCAACATCACAGCAACGGGTACGACAACAAGGCGGAGGCCCCGGTGGACGGCGGCCGCCGGACCTTCCTAGGGCTGGCCGCGGGCCTGACGGTGGCGACCGTTGCCCCCGGTGTCATCCTGCACACCGTGTCCGCGGCCCCGCGCTCCGAGGCCGTGACCGACGCGGTCCGCTGGGGGATGCTGATCGACACAGCCAAGTGCGCGGACGGCTGCACCGAGTGCGTCAAGGCCTGCGATCACGAGAACGGCCTCGACCTGCAGGTGAAGCCGGAGGGCGCCTCCGAGGACATGTGGGACCGGCAAAGGGCCGTATGGATCCGCAAGGTGCAGGTGCAGGACAACCTCACCGGGCATGTTGTGAATCTGCCGATGATGTGCCAGCACTGCGAACATCCGCCCTGTGTGGATGTTTGCCCGACCGGGGCCTCGTTCAAGCGGGCCGACGGGATCGTCCTGGTGGATCGGCACACCTGCATCGGTTGCCGCTACTGCATGATGGCCTGCCCCTACAAGGCGCGGTCCTTCATCCATCAGGTCGTAGCCGAGAAGCTGACCCAGACCCCCCGTGGCAAGGGCTGCGTCGAGAGCTGCAATCTGTGCGTTCATCGACTGGACAACGGCGGTACTTCCACGGCCTGTGCCGATGCCTGTGCCGCAACGGGGCACCAGGCCATTGTCTTCGGCGATCTCAAGGACCCGCAGAGTCCGGTCAGCAAGGCCCTGCAGGCCAAGGCGAGTCGGCAGATCCGCGAGGATCTCAACCTCAACACCGGCGTCCGCTACACCGGCATCTAAGGCGCGGCGGGAGATCCAGTATGAAACGAATCGTCTATCGCGAGTGGCGTCTCCAGCCGGAACGCTACTGGGGCCTCTTGGCCATCCTCGGCGCCGTGGCCGCTGTCGCCGGCCTGGCGGTGCTCTACATGGAGCATGAGGGGCATTGGGTCACCGGCATGACCAATGAGGTCGTTTGGGGTACCCCGCATATCTTCGCGGTCTTCCTGATCGTCGCCGCCTCGGGGGCGCTCAATGTGGCCTCCATCGGGACCGTCTTCGGCCGCACGGCCTACAAACCCCTGGGGCGTCTGTCCGGGCTCCTGGCCCTGGCGTTGTTGGCGGGTGGCCTCATGGTCCTGGTCCTCGACCTGGGCCGTCCCGACCGGCTGTTGGTGGCGGCGACCACGTACAACTTCCGCTCGATCTTTGCGTGGAACATCTACCTCTACACCGGCTTCATGGCCATCGTCGTCGCCTACCTGTGGAGCATGGCGGACCGCAAGGGCGGGCCCTACAACAAGCCCGTAGGCTACCTCGCCTTCGTCTGGCGCCTGCTGCTCACCACAGGTACTGGCGCCATCTTCGGGTTCATCGTCGCCCGTCAGGCCTTCGACAGCGCCATCCTGCCGCCCATGTTCATCATCATGTCCTTCGCCTACGGTCTGGCGGTGTTCATGTTGGTGCTGATGTTCGCCTGCCGGCAGGATGACAGGCCCCTGGGGGACGTGCTGCTGTTCAAGCTGAAGAACCTGCTCGGGGTCTTCGTCTCGGCCGTGCTGCTGATGACCCTCACCTATCACCTGACCAAGGTCTACGGGGCCAAGAACTGGGGCGTCGAGGACTTCCTCCTGGTGGGTGGCGGCATCTATACGCTGCTCTTCTGGGTCGGCTGGGTGCTGATCGGGCTCGTCATGCCCCTGGGGATCGTCTACCACCCGGTACTCGGTAAGGATCGGACCTGGATCACCGCGGCGGCCGCCATGGTCGTCGTCGGGGGCCTCGCCGCCGTGTACGTCATCATCATCGGGGGTCAGGCCTATCCGTTGCAGATGTTCCCGGGCAAGACCATTCTCGAATCCGGGTTCCACGACGGTGTCCGCGGGGCTGTGGCCTCCTATGTGCCGAGCATCCCGGAGATCCTGCTGGGCGTAGGCGGGGTTGCGGTGGCCATGATCATCACGGCCGTAGGCATCCGAGTGCTCCAGTTCCTGCCCGAGTCCCTTGCGGACCACGTGGTCGATCCACACATCAAGGCGGAAGCCTAGCGGCGGTTCGCTGGGCGAGGCCGGCGGGCTTGGTCCGGGCAGACGGACCGAACCGCAGGTCGGACCCTGAACCGCGATGGGGCCGGTGCCGCAGGGCACCGGCCCCATGCCTTTCGACACCTATGCCTAGGGGCCCAGCACCATGGCCCACCTCTATATCTCCGCGGCCCACAAGAGCTCCGGCAAGACCACGATCTCCATCGGCCTGTGCCGGGAGATGCGGCGTCTGGGCCTGATGGTGCAGCCCTTCAAGAAGGGGCCGGACTACATAGATCCCCTCTGGCTCACCCAGGCGGCGGGAAAGACCTGTCTCAACCTGGACTTCCACACCATGGCCCGGGACGAGATCCGGGATGGCTTTGCCGCGCAGATGGCGGGCGCAGACATCGGTGTCATCGAGGGCAACGTCGGGCTCTTCGACGCCGTGGACATCTACGGAAGCAACAGCAACGCCGAGCTGGCCAAGGAACTTGAGGCCCCGGTGATCCTGGTCATCGACACCGAGGGTATGACCCGGGGTGTGGCGCCCCTGTTGCTCGGATACCGGGCCTTCGACCCGACCCTGACCATCGCCGGGGTCATCCTCAACCGGGTCGGTGGCGACCGCCATGCCACGAATCTGCGCCGGGTCGTAGAGCACTACACGGACATCCCCGTCCTTGGGGCTGGTCTATCGGCACAGCGACGCCCTGATCGAACAGCGTCACCTGGGCCTGATCCCGAGCAACGAGGAGGACGAGGCGGAGCAGCACATCGAGCGCATCCGCCTCCAAGTGGCCGGGCAGGTGGATGTGGATCGAATCCTGGCCATCGCTAGGAATGCCCCGGCGCCTGTGGTGCCGAGCGCGCTGTCCGACCGAGGTGGCGGTAACCAGGACAGGCTGCGGATCGCCATCGCCCGCGACCAGGCCTTCGGGTTCTATTACCCGGATGACTTGCAGGCGCTGGTGGGGGAGGGGGCGGAACTGGTTCCCTTCAGCCCCTGCTCGGATCCGGAGTTGCCACAGGTGGACGGGCTCTTCATCGGCGGCGGATTCCCCGAGTGCCACATGCGCGACCTGGAGGCCAATGCCCGGATGCGGGCCTCCATCGCGGACTTCATCGCCTCCGGCGGGCCGGCCTACGCGGAGTGCGGTGGCCTCATGTATCTCGCACGCCAGCTCCGCTGGGGGGACGAGAGCAGGGCCATGTGCGGCGTCCTGGACGCCGACGTGGCGATGCACCGTCGCCCGCAGGGCCGTGGCTACATCACCCTGAGCGAGACCCCCAACTTTCCCTGGCCCCGCGCCGGGACCGAGGCGGTCGAGATCAAGGGCCATGAGTTCCACCATTCCGCGGTGGTGACACCGAACCCTTCCTGGACCTATGCGTATCGGGTCTTGCGCGGGTCCGGGATCGACGGGTCCCACGACGGGATCGTCCACAAGAACCTGCTGGCGAGCTACGCACACTTGCGATCCGTGGGCGGTGTGCGCTGGACCAGCCGCTTCCTCGCCCATGTCCGCGCCTGTCGCCGCAACTGAGGGGTGCCATTTGCCCTGAGGTCGAAGCCAACCGGCAACGGATCGACCTCCCCCTGGGGTAGAATGGTGCGGTTGGCAGTAACGCCCGCGCAAGAGGGTCTTTCAGGCATGTTCAAAGTGACAGCGACAGCAGCGGGGCAGATCGTGCAGTCCGCCCAACAGGGCGGTACCGAGGGTCTGGCCCTGCGCCTTGCGGCCCATCAGGCCGCCGATGGCACCATCGACTATCGGATGGGTTTCGACGAGGCCGGAGAGGATGACATTCGCCAGCGCTGCGAGGGCGTCGAGGTGGTCATGGCGCCGGAGTTTGTACCCCTGCTGGATGAGGCGACCCTCGATTTCGTCGAACTGGAGCCTGGGCAGCACCACTTCATCTTCATCAATCCCAAGGACCCGGGGCATGTACCGCCCGAAGGGGCGGCCTGAGCGTCATTGACCCGCACCGGTCTGACCCATGGACCTCTCCAGTGAAGACAGCTTTCGGCTCAACGTCCTCCTGGCCAACAAGCCGCTGGCCATCCGCATCGACGAGTCCCGCCTCACGGTCCATGGGCTCTCGACCGCGGCGATGCCAAGATCCAGCTCAATCCCACAGGGCGAGTGGAATCCTACCTGCGTCTGGTCCGGGAGCTGATCTCCGGGCCAGGTCCTCGGCTCCCCCGGCGGCTATCCGATCTACCTGCGGCGCTGGACCCGCATGGGACAGATGCGCGATGAGAGCCTGGAGCAACTCCTCCTGCTCGGCGAGCCCGAGGCCGTGGTGGCCGCCGTGTGCGCCCCGGTCTCACGGATGAACTCGCGCGGCGGGCCTGGTGGGCCATGGAAGACGCGGACAACGCCCGCCGCATGCTCGGCAACCCGGCGGTGCGCGAGGGCCAGATGGGCCGGGTCCTGGCGGAGTATCTGATCGAGTACCTCCCCTTCGAGAGCGAGCCGGAGCGCGCCGCGGAGTCCGT
This sequence comes from uncultured Gammaproteobacteria bacterium, assembly GCA_963802205.1. Classification (GTDB taxonomy): domain Bacteria; phylum Pseudomonadota; class Gammaproteobacteria; order Chromatiales; family Chromatiaceae; genus DYRB01. The sequence goes on from CAWDHW010000011.1 coordinate 99,163, forward strand.
GCGCCTGTGCCTGCAACCGGGACTCCTGGACATGGAACGCCGCCTCGACCTGTGGAAGCGCTCCGGCCGCAAACCGGCCCACCAGCTCGGCTTCCTCATGGCCCTGCCGGACGACCTGCCGGACCCAGAGCCGGCGCGTCGCGACGCCGCGGACCTGGGCGCCCTGCTGGGTCCCCTCGTCGTCGCTGGCGACCCCTGCGCCGCGGTCCTGGGGCGGGTCCTCTCCGGTCCTGGGCAGACCTTCCTGAAGGCGTTGGGGGCCTTCCTGGCCAAACCGCCGACCCAGGACCTGGTGGTGGCCGCCTTCGATCTGACCCGGGACTACTTCGCCCCGCTGCGCCCCGAGGGGGACCCGGACCTCACGCTGGACGCCCTCTGGGCCGAGCCCCAGACCCCGCTGGCGGGCCCCTGTCTCGCCCTGGCGCCGGACCTGGCGGGCGAGGTCGCGGCCATGCGCCGCCTCTCCGGGCTGGGGTACGGCGTGCTGCGCGGCCCCCTGCTCGACTCCACCGCCGCCGGCAGCCTGATGCGGCGGAAGCTGGCCCCGGTCCTGGACCGCGTCCAGGGGCAGATCGATGTGCTGCGGGGTCGGTCTTCCGGAAGGGCGGGATAGGCGTCCCGGACCAGCCGTTGGGGGCACCCCGATGCCTTCGAGTCACCCTGTTGTCGTACAGGCGGTCCCCACCGGGTCGATGGGCTGTTTGAGTCCGAGGAGCGGCCGGTTGCGAGGTCGAGAAGGGTGGCGAGCGATGCGAAAATTGACAGGCCATCCCCTGACGGGCATCGTCGGACTCTATCTAAATTCGGTCCGAATATGGTCGTTGCGATGAGCGAATCGATACTGAGCCTCAGCGAATTCAAGGCCGACGCCAGTCGCCTGTTGGACAAAGATCCGCACGGAGCCGACCACGCTGGTGCTGACACAGAACGGGCGCGCACGAGCCGTGGTCGAGGACTACGAGCAGCACCAGGAACGGCAGCGGGCGCTGGTGATGCTGAAGCTGATGGTGCAGGGCGAGCGCGACATCGAGGGTGGCCGGGTTGTGCCGCAGGAGCAGGTGTTCGCCGACCTTCGACGTCGGTTGGCCGGGGGTGAACCGGCCGATGATTGAGCGGCGGGTACCGTGGACCCGGACCGCGCGGCGCGACCTTGGCGCCGTCGTCGCATACACCGCCACGGATAGTATCGAGAATGCGTTGTCGGTACTCGACCGGTTGCAGGAGCGGGCGGATTCGCTGACGACGGCCGCCGAACGCGGTCGCCTTGTACCAGAGAGGCCACGCGACTGCGGACCGCCAGCCTGCGAAGCATTAGTGGCCGCAACGGGTCGATGCGGACCTACCTCAGCCTATTTCGCAGCGCTCCGAAACGGGTATCTGGCAGGGCGGCGAGGTGGGCGAATCTAAGAAGTTCGTGACGAACCACTTGTGGCAGCAACACCGCTGCTTTGGAGTCTGTCCGCCCCGCGGGTATCCGCGGGGCGGACCCTCGTAGGTCAGGATCGCAGGCAGTCCCTTGGCCGTATTGACCCATTCCTCGACCATGGCCGCGGTGGGCATGCGCTGGGTCAGTTGATCGGCGGCATTGGTCTCTTCCAGCTTGGCCAGGAGATTGTCCGGGCGGCGGGTGGCGAGTTCCTTGACCGTGTCCACACCCGCATGCTCCAGCAGGTCGGAGTAGACCCCGGCGATCCCCTTGACCCTGGCCAGGTCGGCGCGGTTGGCCAACTGTAGGATTTCCTTTGGGGTACAGCCACAGCCGGCGGCGAGTTCCTTACGCTGGGCGGGGGCGGCGGCGGCAGCGAGCAGCTTTTCGTTGTCGGTGATGGCCAGCTCCTTGAGCTTGGCAAGGATGGCGTCGGTCGCACCCCGGAGGTCTTTGATGGGCGTCGTCATGCTTTAGTCTCCTTCTTCTTGGTGGATGTGCCTTGTTGTACACGGGTTGGCCCGGAACAGGCGGTTGGATGATAAGCGAAATCAGCCTGATCATGGGATGGGTTGCGAGGGTTTGGCCGGGAATTTGCGGACACTAGGCCAGGTTCTGCGCTCTGTTTGACAGGCTTGTCGGCGGTCCCTAGCATCCGCCGACCGTGGGCCCGGTCCGGCCCGGCGCGCTTTTCCCGGTGTGCCTTCCCTCTCAGAGCCCCCTGACCCTATGCCAAAGCTCACTCTGCTCCAGTCCGTCGGCCTCCTCGTCTTTCTTGCCTTCTATGGGTTCACCGTCTTTGCCCTGACCCGGGACTACTACCAGCGCCATCCGGCTACGGTGGTCGCGGCACCGGTTGCCAGCCCCCACGCGGCGGCGCCGGTCCAGCGCCGGCCTGCTTCCGGTGCCCTGGACAGCGCCAGTGTCATCCCGGCCGCGGTCACCGAAAGCAATCCGGTGCTTCTGGCTCAACAGGCCGACGACCTGTTCGTCCAGGGCCGTTATGGAGAGGCGATCCCCCTGTACCGCCGGATCCTGGAGTTGTCCCCGGAGGACGTCGATGCCTTCAATGACCTCGGGCTCGCCCTCTTTTACACGGGGGACAGCCCTGGGGCCCTGGCGATCCTGACCCAGGGTACAGCCAAGGGGCCCCAGTTCCAGCGCATCTGGCTGACCTACGGCTTTGTCCAGTTCAAGGCCGGCGACGCGGCCGGCGCCGTCGCCGCCCTGACAAAGGCCCGGGACCTGGGGCCGGATACGGGCCCGGGTAAAGAGGCGGTCCGACTCCTCGGGCTGATCCAGACGCCCCCTGCGGGGCCCCAATAGCCAAGCCGTTGCCCCATCCAGCCGACCCCGTGAGATACTTTCCGGCCAAGTTCAGCCCGCCGAGCCCACCATGAGCGACACCCGCGACATCCTCATCACCAGTGCACTGCCCTACGCCAATGGGCCCATCCACATAGGGCACCTGGTGGAGTACATCCAGACGGACATCTGGGCCCGCTTCCAACGGATGCGCGGGCACAACTGCTGGTATGTCTGCGCCGACGACGCCCATGGCACCCCCATCATGCTGCGCGCCCGTCAGGAGGGGATTGCCCCTGAGGAGCTGATCGCACGGGTGGCCAAGGAGCACAAGGCGGACTTCGCGGGGTTTCGCGTCGCCTTCGACAACTACCACTCCACCCACTCGCCGGAGAACCGCCACTACGCGACCCTGATCTACCAGCGCAACCGCGAGGCCGGGCACATCGCCCAGCGCACCATCACCCAGGCCTACGACCCGGTGGAGCAGATGTTCCTGCCGGACCGCTTCATCAAGGGTGAGTGTCCGAAGTGCGGGGCGCCCGACCAGTATGGGGACAACTGCGAGGCCTGCGGGGCGAGCTACTCCCCCAGCGAGTTGAAGAACCCCCGTTCGGCGGTGTCCGGGGCCGTGCCGGAGGAGCGCGAGTCAGAGCACTACTTCTTCAAGCTCGGGGACTTCGAGGACATGCTCCAGGGCTGGACCCGGGGCGGCGGGCTCCAGCGCGAGGTCGCCAATAAGCTCGGGGAGTGGTTCGCCGCCGGACTCCAAGAGTGGGACATCTCCCGCGATGCCCCCTATTTCGGCTTCGAGATCCCGGGCGCAACAGACAAGTTCTTCTACGTCTGGCTCGACGCCCCCATCGGCTACATGGCGAGCTTCCAGAACCTGTGCGACAGCCCGCGGGGTCAGGCGGCGGGGCTGAACTTCGACGCCTTCTGGTCGCCGCAGGCCAAGGCCGAGATGTATCACTTCATCGGCAAGGACATCATCTACTTCCACGCCCTGTTCTGGCCGGCCATGCTCCACGGGGCCGGGTTCCGCGCCCCTACCGCGGTCCTGGCCCACGGCTTTCTGACCGTGGACGGGCAGAAGATGTCCAAGTCCCGCGGGACCTTCATCAAGGCCCGCACCTACCTCGATCACCTGGACCCGGAGTATCTGCGCTACTACTTCGCCGCCAAGCTCGGCCCCAACGTCGAGGACATCGACCTCAACCTGGGGGACTTCACCGCCCGTGTGAATTCCGATCTGGTCGGAAAGCTGGTGAACATCGCCAGCCGTACCGCCTCCTTCATCAGCAAGCGCTTCGACGGGCGCCTGGGCGAGAGCCTCCCGGATTCACCCCTGCTCGCCGACTTGGTGGCGGCCGGGGACTCCATCGCCGAGGCCTACGAGCGCCGGGAGTTCAGCCGCGCCATGCGCGAGGTCATGGCCCTGGCCGACCGTGCCAACCAGTACATCGACGAGCAGGCCCCCTGGGTCATGGCCAAGCAGCCGGGGCGCGAGGCCGAGCTGCACCGGGTCTGTACCCTGGGGCTCAATCTGTACCGGGTACTGATCGGCTACCTGCGCCCGGTCCTGCCGCGCACGGCGGAGGCGAGCGAGGCCTTCCTGCGCATCGCGCCCCTGACCTGGGCGGACCTGGCCGAGCCCCTGCTCGACCACGAGATCGCCCCCTTCAAGCCACTGCTGACCCGCATCGAGGCCAAGCAGATCGAGGCCATGCTGGAGGCGAGCAAGGCCGACCTGGCGGCCACCCCCAGCGCGGCCCCGGCCCTGCGGGACAATACCCACGAGACCGCCAGCGAGGGGCACCTGGTGCGGGACCCTATCGCGGACACCATCGATTTCGGCGATTTCGCCAAGGTGGACCTGCGCATCGCCCGCATCGCCGCGGCGGAGGCGGTGGAGGGGGCGGACAAGCTGCTGCGTCTGACCCTGGACCTGGGCGGTGAGACCCGCAACGTCTTCGCCGGCATCCGCAGCGCCTACGAGCCGGCGGCCCTGGTGGGCCGTCTGACCGTGATGGTCGCCAACCTGGCCCCGCGCAAGATGCGCTTCGGGGTCTCTGAGGGTATGGTCCTGGCCGCCGGACCTGGGGGTGGGGACATCTTCATCCTAAGCCCGGATGCCGGCGCCCAGCCGGGCATGAAGGTCAAATAGGTATCTGCGGCTGGGGTCCCTTCCGGCCGATTGGGTGCCCTCGGGTACCCCGCCGTTTTCAACGGCTGTAAGCCGTTGAAAATGGAGCGCCCCGGGAGTCGCGCCTCGCGGGGCGCGAGCTGATTAAAGCCAAGGATGGCTTTAAGCGGCGTCTCCCTAGGGCCTCACCCGCCCGATCGTCACCGCTACCAATGCTGTCTGGTTGGAGGCCACCGGGCTGACCTCGCCTTCGAGGTCGCCGCTCTGGGGCATGGCCTGGCCGGAACGGGAGATGCGCGCCCCGACGGTGACCTGGGGGAAGGCGGACAGGCGCATCTGGGGCATCATGGCCATGGTGTCGTCCAGGGTCAGGGTGACCGGGAGGTCCGCGACCCGCACCCGTTGGGCAGCCAGTGGCATGGGTGGTCCGGCGACGGCCTTGGCGTAGATGAACACGGTGGTGTCCGGCGTGGTCTGGGCCGCCAGGGCAGGATCCAGGGCGACGCTCACCGTCAGCCCGGAGGGCTTTGCCGCGGGGGCCTGGGGTTTTTGCGGGACAGCCGGAGGGGCCTGGACGGCGGCGACCGGAGCTGGCGCAGCCACGGGGACCGACGGGGCCGGGGCAGGCGCGGGCATCGGGGCCGGTTGGCTCGCCGCGGGCCCGCCTGCGCCGGACAGGCCCGCCTTGCTGCGGGCCATCTCCATGAACTTGGTGAGCTCCTGGGCGTCCGGTCCGGCGGGGTCCAGGGCGGCCATTAAAGGTTCCCAGCGGCTCAGGGCACCCGGGAAGTCGGTCACCTGAAAGGCCGCCATGCCCCGCAGCCAGAGGCCGTTGAGGTTGTCTGGCTCGATTGCCAACAGGGCGTCGAGCAATTCCACGGGCCGGCCATCCAGCCGGTTGTCGTTGGTCTCCGCCAGGGCCTCGGCGTAGGCGAGCAGGACCTCGGGCTGGCGCGGGGCGACGGCATAGGCGCGCTCCAGGGCGGCCATGCCCTTGTCTTGATTACCCAGGCTGAACCAGGTGCGCGCGAGCATCAGCCAGCCGGTGGGATTGTCCGGCTTCTGCTCCAGGCGTTGGGCGAGCTGCTCGGCCAGGGTCTCCAGGGGCGGCATGGGGCTGCCGTCAGGCAGCGTGGCATGGCCTGCGGCGTTCTGGGCCTGGGCGGTCGGGGCGACCCCGGCCGCTTCGAGTTTCGGGATTATCCCGAGGTCGCCGATGTTCAGATACAGGGCCACCGCCGCGGCGGGAATGGCAAGTGCCAGGATGAGCGCGGGCCAGTGCTGGTTGCCGGTCTGGGGCTGGACCTGGACCTTGCCGGAATCGACGGGCTCCAGGTCGTGGACCAGCTCCCGCTCCAGATCGCGTCGGGCGGCGGCGTATTGATCCTGGTCGAGCCTGCCCAGGGCGAGGTCGCCGTCCAGCTCGGCGAGCTGTTGGCGGAAGACGTCCAGGTTCAGGGCATTGTGGTCCAGGTCAGGGGCCCCGGTACCTCGGTGCAGCAAGGGCGGGAGGACGAAGACAAGGGCCAGGACGGCAAGCCCGGCGGCGAGAATCCAGAAGATGGTCATGAGCGGCCCCCCTGGGCGTCCTTGGGTTTGCCCAGCACCCCGGCGAGGCGCTCGCGATCCTCCGCCGACAGTTCGTCGGTCCCATCACGGCCCTTGGACTTGATGGTCCGCAGCAGGACCACGGCACCCAACAGGCCCAGGGCCAGGGGGCCGAACCAGAGGACAGCGTTCCAGCCCCTCATCGGCGGCTCGTAGAGGACGAAGTCGCCGTAGCGGGCGACCAGGAAGTCCACCACCTCGGCCTTGGACTTGCCCGAGCGCATCATCTGGTAGACCTCGCGGCGCAGGTCCTGGGCCAGGTCCGCCTGAGAGGCGGACAGGGACTCGTTTTGGCACACCAGGCAACGCAACTGGTCGATCAGCCCGCGAAACTCGGCCTGCTGGGCCGGGGTGTCGAAGGTGAACTCCTCCAGGGTGAATCCACGGGCAGGTCCGCCCGGAAGCACGCCGGCCAGTACGCCGACCAATACGGCGGCCGGCAACATCTTAACTCTCATCAACTTTCCGCCTTGAGCTGGTCAACGATGGGGCGCAGGGTCTGTTCCCACACGGTCCGGTCGATGGGGCCGATCTGCTTGTAGCGGATGGTCCCCTTGCGATCGATTACGAAGGTCTCAGGGGCACCGTAGACCCCCCAGTCGATCCCCACCCGGCCGTCCTCGTCGAAGGCAACCACATGGTAGGGGTTGCCGAACTGGCGCAGCATTTGCAGTGCATCTGCCTTGTCATCCTTCCAGTTGAGACCGACGATCTGCACGCCGCTGCTCCTTGGCGATGGCCATCAGCTGACGGTGCTCGGCGCGGCAGGAGACGCAGGTGGAGAACCAGACGTTGACCAGCGACACCTGGCCGCGCAGGTCCGCATCCGACACGGTGCGGCTGGGGTCCTGGAGGGTCGGCAGTGTGAAGGCCGGGACCGGCTTGCCTACCAGGGGCGAGGGGACCTTACGCGGGTCCGTACCCAGCCCGAAGAACAGGAGGGCGACCAGGGCCGCAAACAGGATCAGCGGCAGCAGGCCGCGCATCGACTTGGGCATGGTTCAGATCCTCGCGGTGCCTAGGGCGCCGGTCGGGTCCAATGCCCGGGCCCGGCGGGTGGCGCTGCGGTAGCGGCGGTCGCTGAGTGCCAGCAGCCCGCCCAGGCCCATGAAGATGGCCCCCAGCCAGATCCAGCGCACATAGGGCTTGTAGTAGAGGCGCAGGGCCCAGTCGCCCTTGTTGTCCACCGCCTCGCCCAGGGAGACATAGAGGTCGCGCGTCAGCCCGGGGAGTATGGCCGCCTCGGTCATGGGCATGCCGCCGGTGAGGTAGGAGCGCTTCTCCGGCTCCAGAACGGCGATCTGCCGGTCCCCCTGGAAGACCAGGAAGTGACCCCGCCAGGCCTTGTAGTTGGGGCCGTTGGCGGGTGTGGCGCCGTCGAACTGGAAGCGGTAGCCGGCAACCTCCTGGGAGGACCCGGGGGACATGCGCACGTCCTTCTCGATGCCGAAGTGCGAGACCAGGGTGATGCCGACGATGAAGACCGCTACCCCCAGGTGGGCCAGCAGCATCCCGTAATAGGAGCGGCTGTTAAGGTCCGCCAGGGCCGCGCGCATCCCACGCTTGTGTTTGAGGCGGTCATAGAGCCCGGTCAGTTGGGACAAGGCGATCCAGGCAGCGAGCCCCAGCCCCAGGGCGACCATGGGATGGCCTTGAGACACGGCGGGTAGCAGGGCGAGGGCGGTCAGGCCCAGGCTCAGGGCGGCCGCAACCCAGAGTTGGCGCACCAGGCGGCCGGGTTCGTCATGCTTCCAACGGGCCAGATGTCCGACCCCGAGGAACAGGGCCAGGATCGGCATCACCGCCAGGAACATCTTGTTGAACCAGGGGAAGCCAACCGAGATCTTGCCCCAGGCCATGGCCTCGTAGATGAGGGGTGCCAATGTCCCGAACAGGACCAGGGCGGCGAACAAAGTCAGCAGCAGGTTGTTGGCCAGCAGGAAGCTCTCGCGGGAGACCAGATCGAAGCCGCCGCCGCTGGAGACGCTGGGAGCGCGCACAGCATAGAGGGCCAGAGAACCCCCGATGACCACGCACAGAAAGATCAGGATGAAGGTCCCGCGAGTCGGGTCCGTGGCAAAGGCGTGGACCGAGGTCAGGACCCCGGAGCGCACCAGGAAGGTCCCGAGCAGGCTCAGCGAGAAGGCCGAGATGGCCAGCAGCACGGTCCAGGACTTGAAGGCACCGCGCTTCTCCGTCACGGCGAGTGAATGGATCAGGGCTGTGCCCACCAGCCAGGGCATGAGGGAGGCGTTCTCCACCGGGTCCCAGAACCACCAGCCGCCCCAGCCCAGTTCGTAGTAGGCCCACCAGGACCCCAGCGCGATGCCGATGGTGAGGAAGATCCAGGCGACCGTGGTCCAGGGCCGTGACCAGCGCGCCCAGGCAGCGTCCAGGCGCCCGCCGATGAGGGCGGCGATGGCGAAGGCAAAGGCGACCGAAAAGCCCACATAGCCCATGTAGAGCATGGGCGGGTGTATGGCCAGGCCGAAGTCCTGGAGTAGGGGGTTCAGGTCGCGCCCTTCCATGGGGACCGGAAAGATCCGCTCGAAGGGATTGGAGGTCAGCAGCATGAAGAGCAGGAAGCCGATCCCGATCATCCCCTGTACCGACAGGACCCGCGAGATCATGTCCAGCGGCAGGTTGCGGCTGAAGCTGGCCACCGCTGCCCCCCAGGCGGCGAGCAGCATGGCCCACAGCAGCAGAGACCCTTCGTGGGCTCCCCAGACGGCGGAGACCTTGTAGACATCCGGCATCAGGGAGTTGGAGTTTTTCGCCACATAGGCGACGGAGAAGTCGTTGGTCAGGAAGGCCTGGGTCAGGGCGGCGAAGGCGATCAGGGCGAAGGTGAACTGGCCCCAGGCCAGGGGTCGGCCCATCTCCATCCAGGCCCGCGACCCGGTGAAGGAGCCGGCCAAGGGGAAGATGGCCTGGACCACCGCCAGGGCCAGGGCCAGGATCAGGGCGAAGTGACCGATCTCGGGGATCATTGGGTCACCACCGGGGCAGTGCCCTTGACCGCAGCCTGGCTCCCATCCAGGGCGGCAGCCGCGTCGGTGTGGGGCTTGAGGGTCGCCGCCACCTCCGGGGGCATGTAGGCCTCGTCGTGCTTGGCCAGGACATCTTCTGCATAGAAGACGCCGTCGCCACCGAGCTTGCCCCTGGTCACGACCCCGCGGCCTTCGCTGAAGAGGTCCGGCAGTATGCCCGTGTAGCTGACCTTGACCTTCTCCGCGTTGTCCGTGACCACGAAGGTCAGGGTCAGGCCATCGGGTTGGCGTTGCAGGGTCCCGGTCTCCACCAGGCCGCCCAGGCGGAAGACATGGTCCGCCGGGGCCTCCTTGGCCAACACCTGAGACGGGCTGTAGAAATAGGCGATGTTGCTTTGCAGGGCACCCACGGCCAGGTAGGCGGCGGCGCCCACTCCAACCAGCCCCAAGGCGACGAACATCAGGCGTTTGTGTCGGGCTTTCATCGGGTCACCTTCATCGGTCGAGGTTGCGCAGACGGGTCAATCGACCAAGCCGCGCCAAAATGGTTCGCCGATCCCGGCGCAAAAGGAGTATTTCGATCACCAACAGGCCCAATGCCATGCCATAGGACATCCACACAAAGAAGGCGTAACCGCCCTGGGAGAGAAATGCGCTCATGGTCTGGCCTCCGGGTTGACGAGGTCGCGCACCCACTGGCTCTCCACCTCGCGGTTGAGGATGACCCCCCGTGCCCGGGCGAAGATGACGGCGAAGGAGTAGGACCAGAGCCCCAGGGTGGTGATCAGCATGGCCCACAGGATGTTCGGATCCACCCGATCCATCTTGGACTGCTGGTGCAGGGCGGCGCACTGGTTGGGGTCCGGGCAGTTGATGGACCAGAAGATGATCGGCACGCACACCAGCCCCACCAGGGACAACAGTGCCGCGGCGCGGTCGGCCCGGCGCGGGTCGTCGATCGCGGAGTGCAGGGCCATGTAGCCGATGTAGAGAAACAGCAGGATCAGCTCCGAGGTCAGGCGAGGGTCCCAGTCCCACCAGGTCCCCCAGGACGTGCGTCCCCAGAAGGACCCGGTCCACAGGGCGATGAAGGTGAACAGGGCGCCGGTAGGGGCCGTGGCCACGGCCATCATGTAGGACAGGCGCGTATTAAACACCAACCCGATGGCCGACCAGCCCGCCAGGACCAGATACAGCCACATGGACAGCCAGGCCGCCGGGACATGGATGAAGATGATCCGGTAGTACTCCTTCTGGGGATTGGTCCCGCCCAGGCGGTCCGGGGTCTCGAAGAAGCCCCAGTAGAGCCCGGCCAGGGTGAGCCCCAGGGCAATCCAGGCGAACCAGGGGATCATGCGTCCGGCCAGCCCATAGAAGGTGGCCGGTGACGAGTAATGGAACCAGTTGATCTTCATCGGGTATATGCAGCGGGCGGGCTATTCGAGGGAGATGCGCAGGGCCGCCGCGGTGGCGACCGGGGCGAAGGTCAGGGCCAGCAGGAGGAAGGCGGCGAGCAGCGCAAGGTAGGGTTGGGTATCGGCGAGATCAATCATGCTGACGGTCACGGCCCCGGCGCCGTAGACCAGGACCGGGATGTACAGCGGCAGGATCAGAAGCGAGAGCAGGATGCCCCCGCCGCGCAGGCCCAGGGTCAGGGCCGCCCCTATGCCGCCGATCAGGCTCAAGACCGGGGTCCCGATCAGGAGCGAGACCATCATCATCAGCAGGGCGTCCGGCGGGAGCTGGTACTGAAGCCCCACCAGCGGCGCCAGGGCCACCAGGGGCAGCCCGGTCAGGAGCCAGTGCGCCGCCGCCTTGGCCAGCACCAGCAGGGACAAGGGCTGGGCGGTCAGGAGCATCTGCTCCAGGGTCCCGTCCTCGTAGTCCGCCGCGAACAGGCGCTCCAGGGCCAGCATCGAGGCCAGCAAGGCCGCCACCCAGATCACCCCGGGGCCGAGGATCCGCAGGGTCTTGGCCTCGGTGCCCACACCCAGCGGGAACAGGCTGACGACGATGATGAAGAAGAAGAGCGTGGTCAGGACATCGGTACGTCGCCGCATGGCGAGCGTTATGTCCCGCATCAGGATGCACCGGAAGACGCGCCACATCGCCGTCAGGCCCCCAAGTGCAGGCGCTGGATCTGGCCGGAGGTCAGGGGGACCTCCTGGTGGGTCGTCAGCACTGCAAGTCCCCCGGCGGCGACGTGTTCGGCGATCAATGCCCCGAGCAGGTCCACCGCGTCCGTGTCCAGGGCGCTGAAGGGCTCGTCCAGGATCCACAGGGGGGCGCGACTGACCAGCAGGCGGGCCAGGGCCACACGCTTCTTCTGGCCCTGGGACAGGACCTTGGTCGGGAGATCCTCGAAACCTGCGAGCCCCATGTGGGCCAGGGCCAGCCACAGGTCGTCCTCGGTCGCCGGGTCGCCGTCCAGGGTGGCCGCCACACGCAGGTTCTCGATGCCGTTGAGGTCGCTCTTGATGCCGTTCAAGTGCCCGAAGTAGAGCATGTCGCAGCGGTAGTCCTCACCCAGGCTACTGATGTCCGTACCGCGCCAGCGGATCTCCCCCGACTCGCGTGCCAGCAGCCCGCACAGGGCCCGCAGCAGGGTCGTCTTGCCGCTGCCGTTGCGCCCGCGCACATGCAGCAGGGTCCCGGGGGCGAGGGAGAAGTTGAGGTTCGAGAACAGGCGACGGTCGCCGCGCCTGCACTCGAGATCGACGACATCGAGCATGGGTTACCTGTGGGGTGGCCAGACCTCGGGCCTGGCGGGTGCTGGGTCGGCGGTTCGGGAGCCTGACCCGCGGTCAACGACTGAGGGTCGGTGGTGGACGCCGCCCCCCAAAAAATGGGCAACAGTAACCCGTGCCGCGGCAATCTACAACTGACAGCCTTGTCCAATGACTGCCCGCGCCTATGCTTCGTCGGCCTGAGGCGAAGCCTCGCTGGATGGATGTCAGTCGAGCCACTGAATCAAATAGAACACGCGCTGCCCTTCCGATGAGTGCGACGGCCCGTAAACGATGGCCGGGTACAGGTTGTGGCTGGGGTCCGCCCCGGCGCGGGCGGCGGCCTCGTCCTCCATCAGCGTCACGCAGCCCTCGGGGTAACGGGCGCGGGAACGCCGCGGGGCCTTGATCAGGACGAAGCGTTCGCGCAACGACTTAGACTCAGGATCGATGATGACGTTGGGCAAGGATGGCTCCAAAGCGGGTGGAGTTGGCCCCGGTGGGCGTGACGGGGCCGGCCAGGGGCGTACAATACCGCGGCCGCGATGGCCTGTCGGCTGCCGTTTGCAGCCTGCCGGCCCGCGGCCACTTCGCACCCATGCCGCTACAGGGGTATCGTCGATGATCGCGCACCACGCCCTCGTGCTCAATCTGCACCAGCCCTCTGGCAACCTCGACTACCTGCTCGAACACGCTGAGTGGGAAGCCCGTGAGATCCTCTACGCCCTGGACCGCATCCCGCGCAGCCTGTGGGGCTACGAGGACCTGGCCCGGGTCCACTTGTCCCTGTCCGGGACCTTGCTGGAGACGCTCTCCAGCCCCGACTTCCAGCGCCGGGTCTATGGCATCGTGGATTGTGGCACCCTGCTGTGGCGCCTGCAGAACCATGACCTGTTCGAGATGCTCGGTACCGGCTACTACCATCCGGTGCTGCCCCTGATCCCGGAGGCGGATCGACACGAGCACCTCCATCGCTGGCTGGGGATCGCACATCACCTGTTCTGGCGCCCGCGCTTCGATGGTTTCTGGCCCCCGGAGATGGGTTTCTCCATGGACATGATCCCGTTGCTGCGGGCCCACGGCTTTCGCTATGTCACGGTGGACAGCGAGCGGGTCGAGGCGGTCAGCCCGATGAGTTGGCAAGAGCTGCGTTACCGACCGCACATTGCCCGCCACGGCAAGGACGAGATCATCGTCGTGGTGCGAGACCGCGACCTCTCCAATGCCCAGGAGTCGGGTATGGAGGTGGACTGGTTCCTCAAAGAGGTGGCCGAGCGCACCAAGTGGTGCGACTTCCCCCCGCTGGTGACCACCGCAAGCGACGGGGAGAACGGCGGCTGGTTCCGCAACACCACCGACGGGGCCAATTTCTGGAGTGCGTTTTACCAGCCCCTGCTGGAGCGGGTGCGGGCCGGCCAGGCCGGGGTCTCGCCGACCTTCATCAGCGACTACCTCAAGGTCCACGGTGCCCATGGCGAAGTCCTGGTCCACACCGGGGCCTGGAACACCGGTGACCACGACGGCAGTGGGTTCGTTCAGTGGACCGGTTCGGAGGTGCAGAAGGCGGGTCTGGCGGCCGTGGCCCAGGTCAGTCTGGCGCTGCAGGTAGTGCGGCGCCGGCTGGCCATGGAACGCCCGGACGACGGCGAGTTGGCCGGTCTGGTGGAGACCGCCATGTGGCACTTGTTGCGGGCGGAGACGAGCTGCAACTTTTTCTGGGGCGAGGCCTGGGTGCCGCGTTCCACGGCGGACCTGGACATCGCCCGGGACGCCCTGGCCCAGGTCGAGCGGCGGCTGGGACCGGTCCCGGGCCGGTGTTGGAGCCCTTCGGGCCGAGGAACGGGCCCAGACAGGCCGGTACCCTCGGAATGTTAGGCCCCGGTCGACCCAACCTACGGGACCGGGGTCGCCCGTCGGCGACGAGTACTCTCAGACCTCTGAGGCTCGGGCCGCTCCTTCCCTCTGTCTGGGTGGGTCAGGTTGAACCTGGCCGCGTCTGCCGACTTTCCCGCTCCGTGGTCCGCGCCCATCCACCCGTCCCACGTCAGTCACGAGGAGCTACTAGCGTGAATGTCCTACCCGAATACGTCGATGGCCTCCCCAACATCGCGGGTGCCGAAGCAGCGGTCGCGCAGGTCGTGGCCCGCGGTCGCCGCAGGGACCTCTACTGTTACCACGATGGTGTGGCCTTCGGCGGGGTTCGCGCGGCTTGCGCCATCGCGTTGCACCAGCACCAGCCCCTGATCCCGGCCGGCGGGCACGATCTGCACACCGCGGCCATCATCAGCAATCTCCAGTACATGATGGAGAACCAGGGCATCGGCGATAACCACAATGCCCCGGCCTTCGTCTGGTGCTACAAGCGGATCGGCGAGTTCGTTCCCCAGCTCATGGGGGAGGGCAAGTCCCCGCGCTGCATGCTGGAGTACTCCGGGACCCTGCTCCATGGGTTGCGCGCCATGGGCGAGCACCACGTCATCGACGCGCTGAAGAACGTCACCTGCAACCCGGACTATGTCGGCGCCGTGGAGTGGCTCGGGATGCCCTGGGGTCATGCCGTGGCCCCGTCCACGCCGGTGCAGGACTTTCGCCTGCATGTGCGGGCCTTCCAGCACCACTTCGCCGCCATCTTCGGCTGGGAGGCCCTGGAGCGGGTGCGCGGCTTCTCCCCCTCGGAGATGGCCCTGCCCAATCATCCGGACGTTGCCTACGAGTTCGTCAAGACCCTGGTGGACTGCGGCTATCAATGGGTCCTGGTTCAGGAGCACTCGGTCCAGCAGGTCGGCAACCAGCGTCACCCGGAGCGCCCGCACCTGCCCGCACCGCCTGGTGTGCACCAACTCCAAGGGCGAGACGGCGAGCATCATCGCCATCGTCAAGACCCAGGGCAGCGACACCAAGCTGGTGGCCCAGATGCAGCCCTGGTACGAGGCGCAGGGACTCAACCGCCAGGAGCTCGGCGGGCCATCAGGTCCCGCCACTGGTCACCCAGATCGCCGACGGGGAGAACGGCGGGGTCATGATGAACGAGTTCCCGGGCAAGTTCTTCGAGGTGGTGCGGGCCGCCAGCGGTTCCGATGTGCCCGCTGATGAACGTCACCGAGTACCTGGAGCACCTCTTCGCCCTGGGGGTCAAGGAGTCGGACTTCCCCGAGGTCCAGCCCCTGTTCCACCACCGGATCTGGGAGCGCATGCAGCCCGGCGACGGGCCCGAGCGGCTCGAACAGGTCATCGCGGAGTTGCGAGCCGCCGACCACCGCTTCCACATGGAGGGCGGGAGCTGGACCAACAACCTGTCCTGGGTCCATGGCTACGACAACGTGCTGGGCCCCATGGAAGAGGCCAGCGCGCTGTTCAACGAGCACGTCCTCAAGCCGGGATGCCGACCAACGAGCACGCGTTACCGCAACGCCCTGTTCCACCTGATGTCCTCCCAGACCAGTTGCTACCGCTACTGGGGCCAGGGGCTCTGGACCGACTACGGGCGCGAGATCTGCCGGCGGGCGAGCGACATCGTCCGCTGCGACTACGCCTGAGGCGTGGAACTCGGTCAGCGTTTGGTATTGGCCTGTCCGGGCCGGCAGACCGCCCGTGGAAGCGCCGTTCGCCGGGGATTGCTCCTGCATCCTCCGCTGCTGCCCCCGGCGCGGCTTTTGGCCGGGGATGTCCCCCATCCCAGGTGGCCATCGGCGCGAAGCAGCGTTGAATGTTCCGGACGGGGTGAGTGCCCCGTCCGGCCTGTGGGCCCCAACCGACCCTTGCCCAGCAACCCGCCATCATGGAGTCGTCCCGTTGCGTATCCAGGTCTTGCAACACGTCCCCTTCGAGGGCCCTGCCGCCATCGGTGACTGGGCCGCCGCGCACGGTCACCGGGTGGCGGCCACCCACCTCTATCGCGGTGACCCGGTGCCGGCGTTGGAGGCCTTTGATCGCCTGGTGGTCATGGGCGGCCCCATGGGGATCTATGACCACCGCGATCACCCCTGGCTGGTGGCGGAGAAGGCCTTTCTGCGCCAGGCCATCGACGCCGGCAAGTCCATCGTTGGGGTCTGTCTCGGTGCACAATTGCTGGCGGACGTGCTAGGGGCGCGGGTTTACCGCAATGTCCACCGAGAGATCGGCTGGTTCCCCATCGAATTGACGGCGGAGGGGCGGGCGGATGCGGTCTTCGGCCCCCTGGCCCCTGGGCTCAAGGTCTACCACTGGCACGGGGATACCTTCGACCTCCCACCCGGTGCGGTCCACCTGGCCTACAGCGCCGGCTGTCCCCAGCAGGCGTTCCTCTTTGGCGGGCGGGTGCTCGGGCTCCAGTGCCATCTGGAGACGACCCCGACAAGCCTGGCTGGGCTGGTAGCGCACTGCGCCGACGAGATCAGCCCCGGACCCTATGTTCAGGACGCCGCTACCATGCTGGCCGCGCAGCCGGTGGACTATGCACGCATCCATAGCGCTATGAGTGGCCTGCTCGACCGGCTGCCGACATGATGTCCGAACCGACACGCTGTCCGTGGTGCGGGGACGATCCCCTCTACCGGGCCTATCACGACCATGAGTGGGGCGTTCCCTGCCACGACGAGGGGCGGCTGTTTGAAATGTTGATCCTGGAGGGGGCCCAGGCGGGCCTCGCCTGGATCACCATCCTGCGTAAGCGTGAAGGTTACCGGCGCGCCTTCGACGGCTTCGATCCAAAGATCATGGCCCGCTATGACGAGGCACGCATCGTCGCCCTGCTGTCCGACCCCGGGATCGTGCGCAACCGGCTCAAAGTCCGCGCCGCTGTGACCAACGCGCGGGCCCTGCTTGATCTCCACGACAGGGGCCAGACCCTTGACCAACTGTTGTGGGGGTTTGTGGATGGGGTCCCACGCCAGAACGCCTGGACCGACCAGACGCTGCTTCCCGCACGTACTGCGGAGTCGGACGCCATGAGCAAGGCCCTCAAGGCCCTGGGTTTCACCTTCGTCGGTAGCACCATCTGCTATGCCCTGATGCAGTCCGTGGGCCTGGTCAACGACCACACACCGGGTTGCTACCGCCATCCCCAGCTCGGTGGTGCTGGGGGTGGTCATGCCGGTGCGGTCGCGGCCGCGAAATCCCGCGGCACCGCGGTGGACGAGGCGGCCTGGGCCGGGCCGTCAATGACCTGATCCCTGTGGCCATCACACCCGAGTGAACCCCGCCCTGCGGCCGATCTTCGCCCGCCCCTTGCCTTTGACGCCGGTCTGGGCCAACCTTACACGGCCCACTGCCCAGGCCAGCCCAAGAAGCGAGGATCCCATGCAGGACAGGCCCAACATCTCCACAGCCATCCCCAAGCGCCGTTACCAACTGGGGGACTACGCCGCCACGGTACTCGGCGAGGTCGAGACCAGCGACCCGCGCCATTACCGTTACATCCTGGCCTTGGTCCCCACGGGACAGCGTACCCCCATCCTCTACGTTACCTGCGAGGCGACCCCACCCCGGGAGTCCGCCGCCGGGGCCTGGCGCCTGCGCCTGATCAACGAGGCCATGGCAGAGGTGATGGATACGGCGGACCGCTGGGGCGACCTGGACGACTTTGCCGACCAGGGGCTCAAGCTCGCCGGTCAGGCCCTGGGGCTCCAGCGCGAGCAGGTGATACGGCTGCTGTGACGTTCCCCCGCTCCCGACCCACTGCCTCCCAGGACTACTGAGATGGCCGGCTCCCGCCTGATCGCCCAGATCGACAACACCGGCCCGGGTTGGGCGGAGCCCGCCAGCCCTCACCAAGGACCGCCGCCGATGCACATCGCCATCCTCTCCCGCGACCCCAATCTCTATTCCACTCGACGTCTGGTGGAGGCGGCCGAAGGCCGCGGTCATCGGGTTCGGGTCATCGATGTCCTGCGCTGCACCATGAACGTGACCTCACACAGCCCCAGGATGCGCTACCTGGGCGAGGCATTGGAGGGGATCGACGCGGTGATACCCCGCATCGGGGCCTCCGTTACCTTCTACGGCACCGCCGTTCTGCGCCAGTTCGAGCTGATGGGGGTCTATCCGCTCAATGCCTCGGTGGCCATTTGTCGCGCCCGCGACAAGCTGCGCTCGCTGCAGCTCCTGTCCAATCAGGGCATAGGGCTGCCCATCACCGGGTTTGCCCATGCCGCGGAGGACGTCCCGGAGTTGATCCGCATGGTCGGCGGGCCTCCCCTGGTCATCAAACTGGTGGAGGGCGCGCAGGGCATCGGGGTAGTCCTTGCCGAGACAGAGCAGGCGGCCGGGAGTGTGGTCGAGGCCTTCATGGGGCTTAAGGTCAACATCCTCGTTCAGGAATACATCAAGGAGGCTGGCGGAGCCGACATTCGCTGCCTGGTCATCGGCGACCGGGTGGTGGCGAGCATGAAGCGTCAGGCCAGGCCAGGGGAGTTTCGCTCCAATCTGCACCGCGGCGGGACGGCCTCGCCCATACGCATCACCCCCCAGGAACGCGCCATCGCCGTGCGCGCCACCCGGGTCATGGGGTTGCGGGTGGCGGGGGTGGACTTGCTACGCTCGGAGCGGGGGCCCCTGGTGATGGAGGTCAATGCATCCCCAGGGCTGGAGGGGATCGAGGAGGTCAGCGGGCAGGACATCGCCGGTTTGATGATCGCCGATTGCGAGCGGCACGTGGCAGCGTCAGTCGGCGCCAAGGTGCGGGCGTTGGCGTAAGGCCCTACGATGACGGGGTGGGGGATCGCCGACTGGAACGACGGACAGGCAAAAGGCGATCACCGGCCGAAATCCCGGCCGGGCCGGGCGGTGCTTTGGCACGCCCCAGCGGTAAGTGTCAGACGCAGCCGGTTGGCTTGGGCAGACCGCCCCACTTGCAGATCAACTTCATCGGGCCCTTGCGGAAGATGTCGTAGAGATCCTTGGTTGTGACGTCCATCTTCTTGGCAAAGGTACGGATGGGCGGGACCACCCCGTCGGCGTCGTACATCTCCCGGGCCTTGAGGATGTAGCCCATGATCTGCTCGCTGATCTCGGAGCCATCTGCCGCCGCAAGTTCGTGTGCCACCGCCTCGCTCCAGTCGTCACGGTTGACCAGGAAGCCCTCACCGTCAACCTCAACACTCATCGCCATGCCTTATACCTCAAGCCGATTGGGAAAAAGAAAAAATTAAACCGAGTCCCCTAAATTGGGCCGCGGTGTCGGCAATCAAGCCAGGGACTTCGGTGCGCAGTGCGGAAGCGACGCCCGCCCGGAGGCGGAAAAAGGAGGTATTTCGTGCAGGGTGAGATCGTAAACGGCTTTCTGATCGCCGAGGCGAGAGCCTTGTCAGGCCTTACCCCGAGCAAGGCCACGTCTGCTCAGGAGCCTCGCCGGTCTAGCGCCGACGGGGCTGGCGACGCCTGGGAGAGCGCACGCGCTCGCAACTGGCCGCAGGCGCCATCCACATCCTGGCCGGCGGAGTTGCGCAGCCGGGTGACGATGCCGTGCCGCTGCAATCGGCCCGCCATGGCCCCGGCGCGTTCCCACGAGGGGCGGTTGAATCGGAGCCCTTCGTTGGCGTTGTAAGGGATGAAATTCATCATCGCGTACTTGCCGGCCAACAGCCGGGCTAAGGCGTCCAGTTCTTCGTCGCTGTCGTTGACGCCCGCGAGCAAGGTCCATTGGTACTGGATCGGGTAGCCGGTCGCCCGGGCATAGCCCTCGCACAGATCGATGAGCTCTGCCGGGTCGATGCGCGGGGCCTTGGGCAAAAGCCGCGCGCGCAGGTCGGCGCGGGTCGTGTGCAAAGACAGGGCAAGGGCCGGCTTCACAGGCCCTTGCGGCAGGCGCTCGAAGACGCGGCGGTCGCCGACGGTGGAAAAGACGAGCTTCTTGTGCCCGATGGCGCCGATGGTTCCGAGCACCTCGATGGCCTCAAGCACATTGTCCAAATTATGGGCAGGTTCACCCATGCCCATGAACACCACTCGACTGACCGCCCGCCGTGCTCGGGCCAGGGCGACCTGGGCGAGGATCTCGGCGCTGCCGAGTTGGCGTACCAGGCCGTCCCGACCGGTCATGCAAAAGACGCAGCCCACGGCGCACCCGACCTGGGTGGAGACACACAGGCCACCACGCGGAATCAGCACGCTCTCCACGGTCTGACCATCGTTCAACTCGACCAGGAGCCGTGCGGACCCGTCCGCACCGACATGCTCGGAGCGCAGCCGGGCCAGACCGTCCAGCTCCGCCCTCAGGGTCGGGAGCGCCTCGCGCAGGCGCAGCGGAAAAAAGTCCCGGGCCAGCCGGTGGCGCCGATCCAGCGGCATGGCGCGCACCCAGGCCTCCAGCAGGGCCCGTTCGTGGCAGGCCTTGGCGCCCTGGTCGCGCAGGCGTTGACGGATGTCCTGGAGTTGCATAGATCGACTGTGCTGTGTTGCCGTCGGAGCTTAGGAGTATACCGACACCGACGGCCGGACCAGCTTGGTCTCCGGCATGACTTGAGGCGGTCATGCGTGGTAGATAGGGCGCTGTACATCCCTACACGACAACGGAGGACACGCCCATGAGCTTTTTCGGCCAGATTCTTGACAAGCTCGGCCTCGGCGCAGCCAAGGCCGAGCCCACCCCAGCGTCCGAGGCGGCGCCTGTCGAGGCCGTAGCCGACGCCGCGCCGACCCCGCCCGCCACCCAGGCCGCCACCCAGGCCGAGGGTGCGGCGATGGCAATCGCCGCGGTCGATGTCATGGCCAAGCTCGGAGGGCTCGCCGCGGCCAATCCCCAGAAGCTCAACTGGAAGACCTCCATCGTCGATCTGCTGAAGCTCCTGGATCTCGACAGCAGCCTCACGGCCCGCAAGGCGTTGGCCACCGAGCTTGGCTGTCCGGCGGACCGGATGGGCGATTCCGCCGCCATGAACATCTGGCTGCACAAGGCCGTGCTGAGGAAGCTCGCAAACAACGGCGGCAATGTCCCCGCTGACCTGCTCGACTAGACCTTCGGCGACCATGGCGACGGATCGCCCACCCGGCCCCTCCAACATCCTCGCCTATGTCGCAAGCGAGCGCCCACGGCCCCGGGTCCTGATCATCTGCTCCGGCGGGCGCCGACTGGTAAGACGAATGCCATTGGTCTGGCATTGTCGGCCTCGCCCCTATGCCACCGCCGGTGACAGCCTCCGCACAAGGGCGCGCAATAGGTTGAGCAAGTCGTCCACATAGGTGAAGACCACGGGAATCACCAACAGGCTGAGGAAGGTCGAGGTGATGAGCCCTCCGATGACGGCGATGGCCATGGGTGAGCGGAAGCTCGGGTCCGCTCCCAGGCCCAGGGCGACCGGGAGCATGCCTGCCCCCATGGCGATGGTGGTCATGAGGATGGGCCGGGCGCGCTTGTGACAGGCGTCGAGGATGGCAGGGAGCCGCTCCATGCCGCGTGCCCGCCGGGCAACGACGGCGTACTCCACCAGCAGGATGGAGTTCTTGGTGACGATGCCCATGAGCATCAGGAGCCCGATGATGGAGGGCATGGAGAAGCTGTTGCCGGTGGCAAGCAGGGCAATGAAGGCACCACCCAGGGACAGGGGCAGTGCGGCCAGGATGGTCACCGGTTGCAGGAAGTCGTGGAAGAGCAGGACCAGGACCACGTAGATGAACAGGACGCCGATGAGCATGGCGGTCCCGAAGCTGTCGAATAGCTCGGCCATGCGTTGGGCATCCCCCTGCTGAACCCGCGTCACCCCGGGCGGGAGGTGCGCCAGGGAGGGCAGGGCGTCGGCCTTGGCCATGACATCCCCGATCAGGAGCCCGCCCAACTCCACATCGATGTTGACGTTGCGCTGGCGATCCACCCGGTTGATCTGGGCTGGGCCGCTGCCGAGGGCCAGGTCCGCCACGGCACTCAAGGGCACGGGCCCCGCCTTACCTGGAACGCGCAGTTGAGCGATGGCCTCCAGGTCTTGGCGCATGGCCCGGTCCAGGCGCACCCGGATGGGGATCTGGCGCTGGGGCAGGTTGAGTTTGGGGAGATTCACGGCGAAGTCCCCGGAGGTCGCCACGCGCACCGCACCAGCCAGGGCCGCCGTCGTGACGCCCAGGTCGGCCGCACGGGCGAAGTCCGGACGGATCTGGATCTCCGGGCGTTGCAGACTGGCCCCGGAGGTGACGTTGCCGATGCCGGGCAAGTCGCGGAGATCCCGCTCCACGGCCCGCGCCGCGGCCTCCAGGGCGGCGGGGTCCTCGCTCGCGAGCGAGACCTGGAGCTTCTCCCCCGCGTGACCGCCGCCGATGGAGACCCGGGCGCCGGGCAGGGCCTGGAGGCGCTCGCGGATCTCCGTCTCCACCCCGGCCTGGGTACGCGGGCGCTGGCTGCGGTGGACCAGTTTGAGCGTCAGCGTTGCCAGGCGCACGTCCTTTCCGCCGCCCTCTCCCAGGGGACCTTGGGCGGCGCTCTTTCCGACCGCGGTGAAGATCCCGGTAATGTCTGCCACCGGGCTGACCAGTGCCCGCGCCTGCGCCGCGGCATGAATCGTATCGTCCAGGGCGCTACCCGGTGGTAGTTCCAGCTTGACGATGACCTGGCCGAGGTCGGCGGCCGGGACGAAGCCTTTGGGCAACAGGGGCACCAGGGCCAGGGAACCGACCACGAACAGGACCGCGGCAAGCACTGTGGTCTTGCGGTGGCCCAGGCACCAGCGGGCCGCCGCCAGATAGGCCGTCATGACGGCCCCGTCGGTGTTTTGTTCCGGGTGGGCCTTGAGGAGATAGGCCGCCATCATGGGGGTCAGCAGGCGTGCCACCAGGAGGGAAGCGAGTACCGCCACCGCCGCGGTGATGCCGAACTGAACGAAGAACTTGCCCGGCACCCCGCCCATGAAGGCGGTCGGCAGGAAGACCGCCACCAGGGTAAAGGTTGTGGCGATGACCGCCAGCCCGATCTCGTCCGCCGCCTCCATCGCCGCCTGGAATGGCGGCTTACCCATGCGCAGATGGCGCACGATGTTCTCGATCTCGACGATGGCGTCGTCGACCAGTATCCCCACCACCAGGGCCAGGGCCAGCAACGTCAGAATATTGAGGCTGAATCCGAACCACAGCATGAAGGCGAAGGTCGGGATGATGGACAGGGGCAGGGCGACGGCGGCAACCAGGGTGGCGCGCCAGTCGCGCAGGAACCACCAGACCACCAGGATGGCCAGCACCGCCCCCTCATAGAGCAGTTCCATGGACCCCGAGTAGTTGTCCTGCACCGAGTCCACGGTGTTGAACGCCTCGCGGATCTGCACCTGGGGGTGGGCCGCGGCAAGCCGTTCCACCGCCACCGCCACTGCCTGGGCCACGGCGACCTCGCTGGCCCCTTTGATGCGGGTGACCTCGAAGGCGACCACCGGGGTCTCTGCCAGCACAGCAAAGGTGCTGCGCTCGTTGATGCCATCCTCGACCTGCCCGAGATCCCCAAGGCGCACCCGGCGCCCGCCCGCCAGCGGGATGTCCAGGTCTGCAATCCCGGCCACGCTCTCCACGGCCCCAAGGCTGCGCACCGACTGTACGGCCCCGCCGATGTCGCCACGCCCGCCGGAGGCGTCCTGCTGTACGCGCTTGAGTTGCGCGGAGATGTCCCCGGCGGTCACCCCCAGGGCCTGCATCCGGGCGCTGTCCAGATCCACATGGACCTCACGGTCCACGCCGCCCACCCGCGCCACCCTGCCCACCCCCTCTACCGCCAGCAGGGCCTTGGAGACTTCGTTGTCCACGAACCAGGACAAGGCCTGCTCATCCATGCGCTCGGAGGCCACCGTATAGGTCACGATGGCCACACCGGAGGTGGTGACCTTGGAGACAACCGGGGGCGTGAGGTCTTGGGGTAGATCGGCGCGCACCCCGTCCACGGCATTGCGGACCTCGTTCAGGGCGACCTCTGCGTCCCGACCGATGTCAAATTCGATCTGGATCCTGGCGGACCCGTCCGTGAGCGTGGTGCGGATATGCTCGATGCCGCCGAGGGTGGCGACCTTGTCCTCGATCTTGCGGGCGACCTCGGTCTCCAGTTGGGCCGGGTCCGCCCCCTCCAGGGTGGCGGAGACGATCACCGTCGGCAGTTCGATGTCCGGGAAATTCTGTATCCCGAGTGCCCTGAAGCCCATGAGGCCGATGATGGTCAGCAGGGCAAAGAGCAGGATTGCCGGGACTGGATGGCGGATGGACCAGGCGGAGACATTCATGTGTGATCCACTCCGGCAGGACGCCGGATCGATGCCTCCCCCCTCCCCATGTGGGGGAGGGGGGCGGGGGGGGTGAGGGTCTCCACCCGCACCAGGTCGCCGTCGTTCAGAAAGGCCCCGCCGCGCTCGACAACCCGGGCCTCGGGCCCCAATCCGCTGAGGATTTCCACCCGGCCATCGGCCCTCCGCCCGGTCTCGACCTTGGCCTGAGTCACCCGATCGTCGGGGCCCAGGGTGAAGGCGTAACTGTTGCCGTCGCGCAGGGACACGGCTGACTCCGGCAGGCTCAGTGCCTTGCTCTGGCCCAGGCGAATCAAGCCGTGGGCGAACATCCCCGGCCGCGCCTGGCTGTCCCCGGGCACGTCTACATAGACCAGGCCGTAGCGGGTGTTGGCATCCAGGGTCGGTGCGGCGACCCGCACCGTCCCTGCCACGGTCTCCCCGCCGGGCAAGGTCAACTCCGCCGCCTGTCCCGGACGGATCTGGGCGAGCTGCTCGGCGGTGACCTCCACACGCCACTCGATGCGCCCCTGGCGCACCAGGCGAAACAGCTCTGTGCCGGTCTGTACCACCATCCCCAGTGTGGCGCTGCGGGCGGAGACGACCCCATCATCCACCGCCAGAATGCGGGTCTGTCCCTGACGGATGCGCTGCATCGTCAGGGCCGCCTCGGCGGCGGCGAGATTCGCCTTTGCGCCCTCCTCGGCAATCAGATACTGGGTGCTCTGCTGGTCGGACATGGCCCCGCGGTCCTTGACGGTGCGCGCCCGGTCGGCGTTGGCCTTGGCCTCCGCCAGGCTGGCGCGGACCTGGGCCACCTTGGCGTCCTGCTGGGCCAGCTCCGCCGTGACGGTCTCCTGGGCCAGGCGCGCCAGCTCCTGGCCCCGCACTACCCGGTCGCCGACCTCTGCGCCCAAGTTCACCACCCGCAGGCCCCCGGTCTCGGCGGCGATTACCGCCTCCTGCCAGGCATAGAGGCCGCCCCCAGCCTCGATGACCCGCGGCCAGTCGGCCACGACGGGGCTGGTCAGCGTCACCGCCAGGGCCGGGCGAGGGGCGGGCTTGCCTGCTGCATCCTCGGCCCCTGCCTGGGGTAACAGGGCCAGGACACCCAGGCCGACGGCCAGGGCCAGGTCGGCGGCGACAGCGAGATGTCTCCAGGTCATTTGGGAGTTTCCGTCAGGCCCCATGCCTGAATTGGGGTGGCGGTCAGGCCGAGGGAACGGCAGATGAGGTCCGTGATGGTCCCGACCAGGAGGTTCACGCGCTCAGGGCTGTAACCCTCCCAGCCCAGTTGCCGCCACAGCACCGGGCGGGCGAAGACCAGGTTGCCGACCTGCCCGTAGAGGACATTGGCGCTGAGCCGGGCGTATGGGTCATCGGCAACCAAGCCCAGGGCGGCGGCGGCCACCCGGGTCATCATCCCCAGCAGGGGCCCGGCCCGGCGTTGGTAGATGAGGTCGAACAGCACACCTGGCATGGCCAATTCCCGGGCCAGGAGCACGCTGAACCAGTGCGCATGTTCGTAGGTTGCAATACGCCCCACAATGCCGGCCACCAGACCCTCCACCGCGGCCGCTAGTAGGGCGGGGTCTCCTGCGGCCCGTCCGAGGAGTCTGTCCACGCTGGCCATCTGCTCGGTGAAGAGATCCTCGTCATGGTCCAGCACCGTCTCGAAAATGGTGCGGTAGAGCCCCTGCTTGCTGCCGAAGTGATAACTGATAGAAGCAACGTTGACCCCGGCCGCGGCGCTGATGTCACGCACGGACACCCCTTTGAAGCCGTGCTCGGCAAAGAGGCGGAGAGATGTCTCGACGATTCGCTGGCGGGTCTCGGCCGTTCGGGGGTCCGGTGGACGCGGGTCGGGGAGGCGAGGGTCCAGGGCGTTGTTGGCAAGGTGCATGGCGGTTCGGCAGGTGATGGTGACCGCGGCATCTTATACGATCGCTTACTTTTATTAAACGAACGTTTTTCAGGCCAATTTTCGCTGGCTGTTGGCAAGACCTGCCGCTGAGAGGTTGTGAGCAACCCCCAGTAGTTGGGCCGAGGAACGAGGCCCAAGGACAAGGCCAATGCAACCCGCTGATTATTTGGCCTCCTGCGTCGGCCAAACCTACGGGAAACCGCCAGCGCTACCGGTCAGGACGACCAGGGCGGCAAAGGCGACGAGGGGATATGCGGCGGGTGGGTCTGGGTGGTCCTGGGGTCCATGGGATTACCTTCCCGCAGCCCAGTCATGACTGTGACAGTATTCGCTCGGTTCATGCGGGGCACCCTGACCCGGATGACGGGTGCCACGGTACACCTGGCGGCGCCTCAACCCAGGCGGTCCAGGCCGCCCATATAGGGCCTGAGTGCCGCGGGGATGTGCACCGATCCATCGACCTCCTGGTAGTTCTCCAGGACGGCCACCAGGGTGCGGCCGACCGCCAGGCCAGATCCATTGAGGGTGTGCAGGAGTTCCGGCTTGCCGGTCTCGGGGTTGCGCCAGCGGGCCTGGAGACGGCGGGCCTGGAAGTCCTCGAAGTTGCTGCATGAGGAGATCTCGCGGTAGCGCCCTTGCCCGGGGAGCCAGACCTCCAGGTCATAGGTCTTGACCGCTGAGAAACCCAGATCCCCGGTGCACAGGGTCACCACCCGGTAGGGCAGCCCGAGGCGCTGGAGCACGGCCTCGGCGTGGCCGGTGAGGGCCTCATGGGCGGCGCGGGAGTCCTGGGGGCGAACGGCCTGGACCAGTTCGACCTTCTCGAACTGGTGCTGGCGGATCATGCCGCGGGTGTCCTTTCCGTAGGACCCGGCCTCGCTCCGGAAGCAGGGGGTGTGGGCCACCCACTTGCGGGGCAGGTCGGCCCCTTCGACGATCAGGTCGCGCACCAGATTGGTGACCGGGACCTCAGCGGTGGGGATCAGGTAATAATCGCGCTCGCCCGGTACCCGAAACAGATCGGCCTCGAACTTGGGCAATTGACCGGTCCCGCGCAGGCTGTCGGCGTTCACCAGGTACGGTACATAGGTCTCGGTGTAGCCGTGCTCGCTGGTGTGCAGGTCGAGCATGAATTGGATCAGGGCCCGGTGCAGGCGGGCCATGGGGCCGCTCAAGACCACGAAGCGTGACCCGGTGAGCTTGGAAGCCACATCGAAGTCCATCCAACCGCGCTGGGCCCCCAGGTCCACATGGTCCTTGGGCTCGAAGGCGAAGTGCCTGGGCTCGCCCCAGCGACGCTCCTCGCGGTTGTCGGCCTCGTCGCGCCCGTCGGGCACGCTGGCGTCCGGCAGATTGGGCAGGCCGAGGGCAATGGCCTCGACCTCACCCTGGACGGCGGCGAGCGATTCCTCCAGGGCCTTGAGTCTGGCGCCCAGGTCATCGAGCTGCGCCAGCAGCGGCGCTATGTCCTGGCCTGCGGCCTTGGCCTTGCCGATGGACTTGGACCGGGCGTTGCGCTGACCTTGCAGGTCCTGGACCTCGACCTGGACGGCCTTGCGATGGGCCTCCAGGGCCTCGATGCGGGCGGTATCCAGGATCGTGCCACGGCGCTTGAGCTGTTCGGCGACCCGGGGCAGTTCGGTTCTCAGGAGGCGTGGATCGAGCATAGCGACAGTCCTCTGCGACGCTGGGTGACAAGGGGCGATGTCCCCAGGCGTTACGGAATATAGGCACTGGACCAGGGTCTGGCCGGTGCATCGGTCTGGGCCCCAATGGGCGGAGCAGCGGGCTGGGGCAGGGGGCTGGTAAACCCTGCCCACCGCCAAGTTTTGGGGCTGCCATTCTACACGGGGCCGACGTTGCGGCGGTGCGCAGTCGGCCCATGTACCGCAGTTGGTTCGCCCACAAACACCGAGGCCCGGGGTCGCACTGCGACCCCGGGCCTCGGTGTTTTATTGCTCGGGACATCCCTGTTCCGCTGCCCGACCCGACCCGGGTCAGGCGCGTCTCAGACCTCAGTGCCCGGAGGCGCCTTCGGCACCGATGCCGGTCTCGCAACGGATCTTCTGGGCCTCGAACAGGCCGCGATCGATCTGGGCCCGCTTGGAGTTGTCCAGGATCGAGAACAGCCAGATGCAGAAGAAGGCGATCGGGATGGAGATGATCGCCGGGTTGTCCAGAGCGATCAGACCCACTGAGACCTCCTTGCCATCCACCATGGCCTTGTGCAGCAGCACGTCGCCCCACACCGCCTTGGACATGACCGTCAGGCCCACGGCGCTGATCAGGCCGGCGAAGCCGCCGATCATGGCACCGCGGGTGGTCATCTTGCTCCAGAAGATGGAGGCTACCAGCACCGGGAAGTTGGCGCTCGCCGCGATGGCGAAGGCCAGGCCGACCATGAAGGCGACGTTCTGGCTCTCGAAGGCGATGCCCAGCGCAATGGCGACTACGCCCAGGACCAGGGTCGCGCCCTTGGACACCCGCAGCTCCGTGGTCTCGTTGACGCGGCCCTTGGCGATGACGCTGGCGTAGAGGTCATGGGAGATGGCCGAGGCACCGGCCAGGGTCAGGCCGGAGACCACCGCCAGGATGGTCGCGAAGGCCACCGCCGAGATGAAGCCCAGGAACAGGTTGCCGCCCACGGCCTGGGCCAGGTGAATGGCGACCATGTTCGTGCCACCATTGAGCCCGCTGATGAGCTTCGACTTGTCCACCGCGCCATTGATCAGGGCGTCGGCCTTGTAGAACTCCGGATGCTGGGACAGCAGGACGATGGCCGCGAAGCCGATGATGAAGGTCAGGATGTAGAAGTAGCCGATGAAGCCGGTGGCGTAGAAGACCGACTTACGCGCCTCCTTGGCGCTCGGCACGGTGAAGAAGCGCATCAGGATGTGCGGCAGACCGGCGGTGCCGAACATCAGGGCCAGGCCCAGCGAGATGGCGTTGATGGGGTCCTTGACCAGGGTCCCGGGGCCCATGATGGAGACACCCTTGGGGCTGGTGGCCACGGCCTGGCGGAACATCTCCTCGGGGGAGAAGCCGAAGGTGGACAGGGCCGCGCCCGCCATGAAGGTCGCGCCGGACAGCAGCAGCACGGCCTTGATGATCTGCACCCAGGTCGTCGCGGTCATGCCGCCGAAGATGACGTAGATCATCATCAGGACGCCGACGATGACCACCGCCATCCAGTACTCCAGGCCGAACAGGAGCTGGATCAGCTTGCCGGCACCGACCATCTGGGCGATCAGGTAGAAGGCCACCACCACCAGGGAGGAGATGGCGGCGACGGTGCGGATCTGGGTCTGACCGAAGCGGTAGGAGGTCACGTCGGCGAAGGTGAACTTGCCGAGGTTACGGATCTGCTCGGCGATCAGGAACATGATCACCGGCCAGCCGACCAGGAAGCCGATGGAGTAGATCAGGCCGTCGTAGCCGGACGCGAACACCAGGCCCGAGATACCCAGGAAGGAGGCCGCGGACATGTAGTCGCCGGCGATGGCCAGGCCGTTCTGGAAGCCGGTGATGCCGCCGCCTGCGGTGTAGAAATCGGACGCCGTGCGCGTGCGCAGGGACGCCCAGTAGGTGATGCCCAGGGTTGCGAGCACGAAGGCCAGGAACATGATGATCGCGGTGACATTCATGCCCTGCTTCTCGACTGCGCCACTGACGGCGGGTCCGGCGAGCAGGTAGGTCGGGATCATCAGGGCCAGCAGCAGCCCGAAAATTGCAAACCTTCTCATTGCATGTCCTCCTTGATCGCCGCCGTCAGACGGTCAAACTCGCCGTTGGCCCGCTGGACATAGATGCCGGTCAGGACGAAGGCACTCAGGATGATCAGTACGCCGACCGGCATACCGATCGTGGTGGTCATGCCAGCCGCCAGCGGAATTGCCAGGACCTGCTTCGCGTAGGCGATGACGAGGATGAACCCGTAGTAGATCACCAGCATGATGATCGTCAGGGTCCAGGCGAAGCGCTTACGTTTGGCCACGAGTTCCGCGTAGAGCGGGTGCTTCTTGATGGCCTCAACCGAGTCTTGGTGCATACATGTACCTTATGGTTTTGGGCGGGTGGGGGGTGTTTTGGTGCGCTGCTGCGCGGACTAACTCGCTATCGCCGGGCGGACCCCCGGGTCCGCTGACGGCAGCCCCGGGGATTCTACGCATGCACCCCGCAGTCCTTGCGGGCCCGGAGGGTCTGGATACAACGGAGACGGGGGATGGTCTTAGGCGGGGTGCATCGTTCCTCAGGGGGTCCCGTCGCTGTCCTTGTGGGCCGCGGAAAAGCGCAGCGATTGTGTTGGTGCACTGCAATATTTGTCAAGGTCCGACGGCCCCCCTTCCTTCAATGCTTATCATTGAAGAAGGCGCAGTTTGCGCCGCGCGTTTGGCTCCCAGGGGCGTTGTGTCTGCGCGCATTGCGTTGCCCAACTATCCTGACCAAGGCGGTCAGGCCGCGGAGCCATCCCCCGCGATCAGCCCGCGCACCCGCTCCAGCATGGGGACCACGGCGGCCTGGGCGGTGGGACTGAGGTCATAGAGGCCATAGTCAAAGGCGTCTGCGGCCAGGGTTACCAGCCAGGCCTCGGGGCTACGTTGGTAGAGGGCCTCGCACCAGGCCAGCAGTTCTCTCGGGTCGAGGAAGTGGGCCATGGTGGAGACCGCGCTAGCATCCGGCTCCAGAGGCCGGCAGCGCAGCTCTCCGGGGGTGCCACCCGTCGCGGCGTCGAGGAAGATCACCAGGTCCGCGGCGACCATGTCCGGTACCAGTTCCGCGGTGAGGACGTGGCGGCTGATCACCTGGACATGCCCCGGGACCCCCTCGGCCTCCAGGCGATCCGCCACCAATGGGCCTATGGCGTCATCGCCCCGGATGGGGCTGCCGTAGCCGATGACCAGGGCGCGGCGAGGGGCGTCTCGCACCTTCGATTCAGCCGCGGCTCAGGGTGTCCAGAACCCGGCCTTGGGCGTCTTGCAGGTCGATACGCAGCGGCATCTGCCCGAAGGCGTGGGAGGCGCAGGACAGGCAGGGGTCGAAGCAGCGGATCACCGCCTCCACCCGGTTGAGCATCCCCTCCTGGAGGTTGTTGCCGTCCACATAGGCATCGGCGACCTGTTTGATGCCCTGGTTCATGGCCAGATTATTGTGGCCGGTGGCGATGATGAGATTGACCCAGGTGATGAGCCCGTCGTCGTCGATCTTGTAGTGGTGCATCAGGGTCCCGCGCGGTGCCTCGGACACGCCGATGCCCTCGTAACGGTTGCTGCGGGCCCGGGAACGCACCCGCGGGTTCAGGATGTCCGGGTCCTTGAGCAGACGCTCCATGGACTCCAGGGCAAAGATGATCTCCACCAACCGCGCATAGTGGTAGTGGAAGCTGCTTTGTACCGGCGCGGCCTCCTGCAACATGCGGAACTCCATCAGGGCCACGTCGGCGTAGGGGGTGCCGCAGGCATCGGCGTTGTTGAGCCGGGCCAATGGGCCAACGCGATAGACACCCTGCGGGTAGCCCATGGGCTTGTAGTAGGGGAACTTCATGTAGGAGAAGTCCTCCACCGCCTCGCCCACCACCCGCTGGTACTCGTGGGGTGGGATCATGTCCTCGACGATGCGTCCCTTGGCGTCCTTGATGCGCAGGAAGCCGTCGTAGTGCTCCAGATTGCCCTTCGGACTCACCAGGCTCAGGAACAGGGTGGGCGCGTTGCCGAAGTGGCTGGCCTCGTCGGCGAACTTGGGCACCAGGGTCTTGAAGAAGGCGTAAGTCCGCTTGGCGATCTCCAGCCCCTCGGGCATGAGGGCCAACATGGCCTGACGCTTGTCCTCTGTCAGGGCCTCGTTGACCCCGCCGGGGACCACCCAGGTCGGGTGGATCTTCTTGCCGCCCAGGGTCTCGATGATGGTCTGGCCGATCT
The DNA here is from genome assembly GCA_963802205.1 of uncultured Gammaproteobacteria bacterium. Lineage (GTDB taxonomy): Bacteria > Pseudomonadota > Gammaproteobacteria > Chromatiales > Chromatiaceae > DYRB01. The sequence goes on from CAWDHW010000011.1 coordinate 131,358, forward strand.
GGCGCAGGCGGATGCCATCGCGGGCGAGGGCCGGGGCCTGGGCCATGACCCCGAAGATGTTGCGCCGGGCCGGGTCGGAGTCCCAGCCGAGCAGCAGGTCCGGGGAGGACAGGTGGAAGAAGGACAGGGCGTGAGACTGGGTGAGCTGGGCCAGGTTCATGATCCGCCGCAGCTTCTCGGCGGTGGGCGGAATGCTGACCCGCAGCAGGTAGTCGCACGCCTTGTTGGACGCCAGCAGGTGGCTCACCGGGCAGATGCCGCAGGTGCGGGCGGTGAGCGCCGGCATCTCGCGATAGGGGCGGCCTTCGCAGAACTTCTCGAAGCCGCGGAATTGGGTCAGGTGGAAGCGGGCCTGCCCGACGCTGCCAGCCTCATCCAGTTGCAGGGTGATGCGGGCGTGACCCTCGATGCGGGTCACGGGCTCGATGGTAATGGTCCGACTGCTCATGGGCGCGTCACCGTGTTGGACTGGAATAGGGACCGGCGCGGCCGCCGCTACCCGTTGATGTAGCGGACCAGGTGCTCGATGAGGGCCTCCTGCTCCTCGATGATCACCTTGACCAGGTCGCCGATGGAGACAAGGCCGGTGAGGGTCTCGCCCTCCATGACCGGCAGGTGACGGACCCGCATCTCGGTCATGATAGTCATACACTCCTGTACCGTCTGGTCCGGGCCGACACAGGCGACCCTGGTGGTCATGATCTCCGCCACCGGGGTGTCTCGCGACTTGCGCCCTTGCAGTGCCACGTTGCGGGCATAGTCGCGCTCGGAGAGGAGCCCCACCACTGCTGGGCCCTGGGTCACCACGAGGGCCCCGATGCCCTTGTCGGCCATCAGGGCCAGGGCGTCATAAACGCTAGTCTCTGGCCCTATGGTCCAGACCTCGCGGCCTTTGCCTTGCAGTACCTGTCGCACGGTTTGCATTTCGAGTCCTCCGGTCTTTGGTATGGGGCGGCTTCCCTGCAGTTGGGTCCTTGGGATGTGGCGATGGGTTACTAGGGCCAGCGTGGATAGGGCTAGGGTCCGGTGCCACGACCTTGGGGCCAGATCGCTGTACCTTGCACGGGCTCGGCCTTGGCCTGGAGGCCGGACGGCACGCTGTTCATCGTGCCCCTAGAGTGGAACGGACGGTTAGGCCTGTCAACCAAAGGCAGGCCCCGGTCGTGGGCCCGGGCCGCCGATACCATGTCGGCAGCGCATCACGCCGGGCGCTGCATTGCGCAGGTTCAGGCGTCAACCCCCTGCGCACCCTTTGGGAATCGTAAACCATGCCCCGCAAGTCCCTTCTGCTCTGTGTCTGTTCGCTGTCAGTGGGGCCTTGGCATCGGGCCCACATGGGGAGTGTGCGGGTCTCCATGGTCCGGCGCATCGGGCGGGGATGGCCCGGGACTTTGCTGCCTGTGATCTCGGTAAGGAACAGGCGCCCATCGACATCCGCCACTGAGACCTGCCCGGACGCCGGGCCCCGCTGCAAGTCGCAGCAGATCCGGCGCGCTGCTATGATCCCGAGCGTCTAAGGGCGGGTGCGCGAGGCGCATCGGCCAGGCTGGGTAAGGGGGCTGAGATGCGGGTGCTGGTGGGCGACATTGGCGGGACCAAGACCGGGTTGGCGGTGGCGCAGACCATCGGCGACAAGGTACAGCTCGACCATGAGCGGCGTTACCCCAGCCGCGATTACGCGTCTTTCGACGCGTTGCTGAGGCATTATTGCGACGACACAGGGGCGACCTGCGATGTCGCCGCCCTGGCCATCGCCGGGCCTGTGAAGGACGGGCGCAGTCGCACCACCAATCTGCCTTGGGATGTGGACGCCCTGGGTATCCGGAAAGGGTTTGGGCTGCGGGCCGTGCGCCTGCTCAACGACCTGGAGGCGGTGGCCTGGGGCGTATCGGCACTGGGCACGGACGAACTGGCGGTGCTTCACCCGGGCGACCCCCGCAGTTGCGGCAATGTCTGTGTGGTGGCTGCCGGGACCGGGCTTGGCGAGGCAGGGATGTACTGGGATGGCGAACGTCATCACCCCTTCGCCACCGAAGGCGGTCACACCGACTTCGCCCCGACGGACGAGGTCGAGTTTGCCCTGCTCCAGTTCCTCCAGCGCGCCTACAAGCGGGTGAGTTGGGAGCGGGTCGCCTCGGGGACGGGGATCGTCAACCTCCATGCCTTCCTGCTGGAGTGGCGCCGGGCCCAGCCCCCTGCCTGGTTGCGGGAGGAGATGGCCGCCGGCGACCCCTCAGCGGCCGTTGCAAGGGCCGCTACCGAGGCCAAGTGCCCGATCTGCGTCGAGGCCATGGACCTGTTCGCCCGGCTCTACGGGCGGGAGGCCGGTAATATGGCGCTGAAGCACTTGGCACTGGGAGGCGTCTACCTCGGGGGTGGCGTTGCCCCGAAGAACCTGGACCTGCTGCGCGAACGGGGTTTCGTCGCTGCCTTTCTCGACAAGGGGCGTATGCGCCCGGTGATGGAGCAGATCCCGGTGTGGGTGATCCTGGAGCAGCGGACCCCCTTGTTCGGTGCGGCGCGTTTCATGGCCGGGGGATAAGGCGGCCTGGCCTAAGGGCGCCAATCCGCCTGTGCCCCGCATCACCCAATAAACCTGTGCCCACTCAAACCCCGGAACTGACCATGACTATCCTCAAGATCATCGGCATGACTTGCCAGCATTGCGTGCGTGCCGCCACACAGGCCCTGGAGGCCGTCCCCGGGGTCACTGGGGTTCAGATCGACCTGGCCACCGGGCTTGCCCGGGTGGAAGGCGCAGCCGACCCAGCGGCCCTGATCGCCGCGGTCCAGAGCGCCGGCTACTCTGCCGAGCCAACCTGAGGGTCTTATGTAGCGGGACATGGCGATGCGTTTGTCACCTCCATTGCGACGGCGCAGGTTCGACGCGGCCTGCTTCCGGGTCTCGCTTGCTTTACTGCTGCTGGTCCTCGCCCCTGCGGTGCTGGCCGAACGGGTCGAGGTCAGTGTGGTGGGGCTGGCGGACGAGGAACAGGCCAATGTCCTGGCGTTGCTCGGGATCTATCAGGACCGCGGCGAGGACCTGACCGAGGCACGGTTGGCGGTCCTGCACCGCCAGGCACCGGACGACATTCGCGACGCCTTGGCCCCCTTCGGCCTCTACCGGGTGGAGGTCAAGGAGAGCTTGACCCCCCCCGCCAGCCCCGGGGGGGCCTGGGTCGCGACCTATACCGTTGACCCGGGGCCCGCGATCACCATCGGCTCGGTGGACTATCGGATTACCGGCGCAGGGGCCGATAACAAAAGGTTTCCAAAGGAATTTCCCCTAAAGGTCGGGGAGGTCCTGCTGCACTCGGCCTACGAGCAGGCCAAGGATGAGGTGCGCGGGATCGCCTCGGCGGAGGGCTATATCGAATACAAACTTGTCACCCACCAGGTCGTGGTCGATCCCACGACCTACAGCGCCCATGTCCAGTTCCACCTCGACACGGGTCCGCAGTTCTTCCTGGGTAAGGTGAGCTTCAAACAGGACCTGCTGGCGGACTCCTTCCTGCAGCGCTTCGTGCACTTCAAGTCAGGGGATGTCTACGACCCGGGGAGGCTCCTCACCCTCCAGGGCAGGCTGCTCGGCAGCGAGTACTACAGCAAGGTCGAGATCGTTCCGCAACTCGAACAGGCGGGCGAGGACCATGTGGTCCCCATCGACGTCGTGGCCACCCCGAACAACGCCAACAAGTACCGCGTGGGTGTGGGCTATGCCACCGACGTGGGGCCCAGGTTCAGCATGGACTACCGGCGCCGCTACATCGGCTCCTATGGCGATAAACTGAGCGCCGATCTGGTGGTGTCCCAGGCCATCCAGTCGATTTCAGCGGAGTACCGCGTCCCCATCGGTAATCCCACGCGGGACTACATCTACATCCGTCCTGAACTCAATGCCTACGATACCGCGAGCAGTCAGAGGCAGCCTCTACAAGGTCGAGGCGGGCCACTCGGTGGTTATCGGGAGGGGGGTCCGGCGGACCATCGGTATCGACTACCGCTACGAGGACTACACCGTCTCGGAGACGGACAAGGGCGTGACCAACGAACTGGTGCCTTACATCTCTCTGACATCGACCCAGGCCGACGACCCCATCTACACCACCGACGGCTATCGCCTCAAGCTCAGCCTTCAGGGGGCGGTGGAGGGGCTGGTGTCCCAGGCGTCCTATCTGCGCGGGTTGGCCTCGGGCAAATGGATCAGGGCCTTCGCCACGGACTATCGGTTTCTGGCGCGGGCGGACCTTGGCGCGACCTGGGCGGACAACGTCCTCGATCTCCCCGCCAGCCGTCGTTTCTATGCCGGCGGCGATAACAGCATTCGCGGCTGGGGTTTCGATGCCCTGGGTCCCAATGACCCGGTCACCGATGCCACCGTCGGCGGCCGTTTCCTGGCGGTGGGCAGCCTGGAACTGGAGCGGCGCGTCTACAAGGACTGGAGTGCCGTGGTCTTCACGGACTTCGGTAATGCCTTCGACCCGGACTACGTCATGGAGTACGAGCAGAGCGTCGGTGCCGGGATCCACTGGAAGACGCCTGTGGGCCAGGTCCGGGTGGAGGTCGCCTATGCCATCACCAAGGACCCACCGGGCTTCCGGTTGCACCTGATCCTGGGGCCGGATCTGTGAACCACGCAGACCCTGAACTCCCGGGTGCGGCCCCGGCCCCCGGCGATCCGCCCCCCCCTGAGGTCGAGTCTCGGCCCCAGCCGGTTGCCAAGCCCCGGCGGCGCTGGTGGTTCTGGCTGCTGGCGATCCCGGTACAGCTCGTACTCCTGGTCATCCTGGCCCTGGTTGTGGTACTGGGCACCGAGACGGGGTTGCGCACGGCGCTGTCCTTGGCGGACGACCTGGCCCCGGGCCTGGTCCAGGTGGAGCAGGTCCAGGGGCGCATCGCCGGGGATCTGCACCTGACTGGCCTGCGGCTTCGACTGCCGGACTTGCACCTCTCCGCCGAGGACCTGCACCTGCGCTGGCGTCCTTGGGGTGCCCTCACCGGGACCCTGCACATCGAATCCCTGGCCGCTAGGGACCTGCATATCGCCACCGCCCCAAGCCCTCCAGGCCCGAAGCCCCGGACCCTGCCGAGCCTGATCCTGCCCCTGGGGATCGAGATCGGCCAGGCCACGGTGGAGGGGCTGCGCATCAGCGAGCTGAGAGAGGACCCGCCGCCGCCCTTTGTCATCGACCGCATTGCGGTCGCCGCCGGGCTCAGCGCCGGCCGGTTGGATCTGCGCGAGCTGGCCCTGGACCTGCCGGAATTCAGGTTGCAGGCGCGTGCCCGGGGTCAGGGAGAACTGGTGGGCGACTATCCCCTGGGGCTCGATCTGGACTGGACCCTCACCCTCAGTTCCGACCCGCATCGAACAGGCGCCGTGTCGGAACCGCCCACTGTAAACGGGGCAGGGCGGATCAGTGGCGATCTGTCCCGACTGCGTCTCGAATACCGCGTCACCGGGGCCGTCGCGCTGGACCTCAGCGTCGATATCACCGGCGTCCTCTCGGCCCCTGCGTGGGACGGTCGTGTGGAACTCCACCGGATCGACCTGCCAGCCTTCGACACCGGGCTCCCGCCGGTGGATCTGCACGGTACCCTGGTGACCACGGGGGATCGGGACCAGGCCAGTGTCAAGGGCCGTCTGGACGGGCAGGCACTCGGTGCGGCGGCGGACACCATCCCTGGCCACCTGGGGGCCGATCTGGATCTCGCCTGGGCCGGGCAGACCCTGACCATCAGGGCCTTGCGGGTCCAGGAGGACAGTTCCGGGGGCTTCCTCACCGCCACCGGGACCCTTGATCGGGAGCAAGGCCGGATCGACCTCAAGGGGGACTGGGAGGGGCTGCGCTGGCCCCTCACCGGCACGGCCCAGGTGGAGGTTCGCCGTGGCAAGGTCAGCCTGACCGGCGTCCTGGACGCTTTCCATTATGACCTGACCACCGATGTCGCCGGGGCGGGCGTCCCTGCCACACACCTGGGCCTGATCGGCGACGGCAACCTCAAGTACACAAACATCGCCAGCCTGGGCCTCGACAGTCTCGGCGGTCGTATCGAGGGTGGCGGCGAGGTGGCATGGGACCCAGCTCCGCGTTGGGACCTCAAGTTGACGGCCAAGGACCTGGACCCCGCTCCCCTGGTGCCGGACCTCAAGGGCCGGGTGGGTTTCACCGTCACCAGTGCCGGGACCATGGATGGCTACGAAGTGCAGCTCCAGGCCATGACCGGGCCCGTGCCTGAACCGGCTGCAAAGCCCGCGGCCAAGGTTGGGACTGTGGCCAAGGCGGCTCCCGAGGCCCCCGCCGGGCCCACAGCACTGGTCCTGCCCGAGGCGACCCTGGCCCTGAGCGCCACCGGCGATCTCAAGTCTGTCCGTGTCTCGGCACTGCGCCTGGATGCCCTGGGCGGTCACGTCGAGGGCAAGGGGGAGGGCACCTGGGACCCCGGCCTGACCTGGAATGCCGAGCTGACCGCGGAGGGCATCGAACCCGGCCGCCAATGGTCCGAGTGGCCGGGCCGGCTGGGTGGGCGCCTGGCCAGCCGGGGGGCCATGACCGACGCGGGTGCGGATCTAACGGCCCAATTGGACGATCTCAAGGGTGAGCTGCGCGGCTATCCGGTCGCGGCCGCTGGGCAGGTCCGGATGGTCGGGACCGAGGTGACCATCGACGCCTTCGATGCCTCCTCCGGGCCCAGCAAGGTGTCGGCCAAGGGTCGTATCGGCGAGCGTCTGGACCTGACCTTTGCGGTGGATTCCCCCGACCTGGCCACCCTGCTGCCGGACGCACGCGGCAGCATCAAGGCCGACGGGAGCGTGCTCGGTGCTCGTGCGGCCCCCCAGGTCAAGGTCAAGCTCGACGCCCAGCGGGTGGCCGTGGGGGACCAAGGCGTGGCGAGCCTCACCGGACAGGCTGATGTCGGGCTCGGGGCGGGCGGGCGCTTCGATATTCGCCTGGACGGCCGTGACCTCGCCGCCGGGGGCTTGACCTGGAAGACCCTGGAGCTGCGCGGCGACGGGGCCATGCCCGACCACCGGCTGAGCCTGGTCCTCAAGGGGCAGGCCCTGTCGCTGGACCTCAAGGCCAGCGGTGCCCTCAAGTCCGACAACGCCTACCAGGGCAGCCTTGGGCAACTTGACCTCGACAGCGCCCAGTATGGTCGCTGGCGTCTGCAGAAGCCGGCCCAAGTGCTGGTGGCCCAGCCCAAGGTGACGGTGGGTCCCCTGTGCCTGCGCGAGGTCAAGGCCAGCAAGGGTGGCACTGGCAGCTCCGGGGGTTGTCTGGGTTTTGCCCAGGCTGCACCGGGGAAGTGGGAGGCGGATATCGACCTCGACCGCCTCGCCTTCGATCTCCTGGCGCCGTTCCTGCCCCCGGACCTGAGCCTGGCGGGCAGTGCCAGCCTCAAAGGCCGCTTCGCCGCGGACGGTCCCGTCCTCACCGGTACCGCGGCCCTCAACATCCCCAAGGGGAGCACAACCGCAATAATGCGCTCACGGTTACCAGCGGATATTCGGGCGGGCTTATCAATAACAATACCGCCAACCTGAAATTCAACAATATGCCCGCGATAATACCGGTAAATATCTCTTATGGTGATAACACCTTTGCAGGTTCCTATCAGGAACAAAATATCGGAACTGTGGTCATACTGAATTTCGATCCACGGCATTCAGTTACCATGGGCAATGGAATGCAGTTCAACGAGACCCAGACCACCAACTGGACCGCGATTTCTGACTTCACCACTGCATCCAACCTGCGGTTCGTTGCTGAGGATGCGGCAACCCATACAATTCGCGGCAACCTCAGTTTCACCGAAAATCTGGATCTGACCGACCAGAATATCGGGACCGGCCTTGCTGCACTTGGCCAGAACCTGAATTTTGCATCGGCAGGCAACAGTATAGATCTGAATGTGGCAAGCGCCGCGATGAGCAATTTCAACAAGAAGGCAACGCTCACGGTTTACCCCACGGGATTTGCTTTTGCATCGGGTAATGATGTCAAAATTACTGCGACTACCGATTCCGGTGCCTCTACGGTGATCTACAACAAGGGTGTGTGGAACCGGGCCGGCTTCGTGGCTGATGGTTCTGATATCACGGTAGGAAACGGATATATCGTTCTCCCGGTCCTGCACTTCAGCAAGTATGATTTCGACCAGGGGTCCGGTAGCAGCGGCGGCGGCAGCAGTGGCGGCAGTGGGGATA
>CAWDHW010000012.1:0-49921 GCA_963802205.1 uncultured Gammaproteobacteria bacterium
CCGGTCCCGGCCCCTACGCTACCACGCACTCCTTGGCCCCAGCCCCCCATCGGAAGTTTTCCGACACCGAATGCCAGTGCGATCGGCGGAATCGGCCTTTCGGGGATCCCAGCCTCAGCCATCGCCCATCAGGTCCCCAACGCGCTTCGCCCGCTCACCGCCATCAGCGGGGTATATCCTGCGCGCATGCTGGAACCGATGAGAGGTCGATGCCTCTGACCGCTTATGCTCGAAATCGAGAATCTCTTCCGCCAGTTCAACGGTCGCAGTGTGCTGCGCGACCTGTCGCTACGCCTGCAACCGGGGGAATACGTGGCCATCATCGGCGAATCCGGTGTGGGCAAGTCCACGCTGCTCAACCTCATCGCCGGACTGGATCGACCCGACGGCGGCCGACTCAGACTCGATGGTACCGACTATGCCGACCTGAACGAGGATGCCCTGACCCGGCTGCGCCGGGACAAGCTGGGCTTCGTCTTCCAGGCCTTCCATGTACTGCCCCACCTCACCGTGCTCCAGAACGTGGCCCTGCCCCTGTGGCTCAAGGGCCGCAGCGGCGCGGAGGCCGATGGGCCGGCGCAGCAGCTCCTCGATGCCGTGGGCCTGGGAGGGCGTGCCGCGAGCTGGCCGCGAGCACTTTCCGGTGGCGAGTTACAACGGGTGGCGATTGCCCGTGCGCTGGTCCATGGCCCGCGCCTGGTGCTCGCCGACGAGCCGACCGGGAACCTGGACCCGGCCAACGGCGCCAAGGTGCTTGCCTTACTGGCCGAGCGCATTCGCCAGGCCGGTGCCATTGGCATCCTGGTCACCCATTCCGTGGAGGGGGCGAAGACCGCGGACCGGGTCCTGCACCTGACGACCGAAGGACTGACCGGGTGAGGCTGGCGCCGGTCTTCCTCGGTTCCCTCAACCGGCGGCGGGTGGCGACCCTGTTTTCCTTTGCCGCCGTTGTTCTCGGTGTGGCCTTGGGCATGGGGGTGCAGGCGGTCCATGAGGCGGCGCTCTCCGAGTTCGGACGCGGCCTGCGCACCATGGCCGGTGAGGCGGATCTGCAAGTGGTGGGGCCACGCGGCGGCTTTGACGAAAACGTCTATGCCCTGCTAGCCGCCCGCCCCGAGGTGGCGGATGCGAGCCCCGTGGTCGCGGTGGACGCGAAGCTCACAGGTACGGAAGAGACCCTGCAAGTGCTCGGCGTGGACGTCTTCGCGGCTGCCCGCGTGACACCGGCCCTGCTGGCCCGACCGGCAGCGATGTCAGAGGCGGCTGAGGGCGCCGGGCGCTTCGCCGCCCTTGCGGACGACCGGGTCTTTCTCAGTGCGGCGGCGCAAACAGCCCTCGGGGTACGGACCGGCGACAGGCTCCGGTTTCAGGTCGGCACCCAAGAACTGCAATCTACTTGTGGCCGGAGACCTGCCCGGTGCAGCGGACAACCGTCCGCTCGCGGTGATGGACATCGCCGCCGTTCAGGAACACTTCGCCAGACTCGGGCGGCTCACGCGCATCGACCTCCGCCTGGACGGAGCTGTGACACCCGAGGCGGCGCGCGCGCAGTTGCAAGCCATCCTGCCGGCCGGGGTGCTGGTCGAGGCACCGGAGGCCACAGAGAACCAGGCGGCCAACCTGTCTCGGGCCTATCGGGTGAACTTGACTATGCTGGCGGCCATGGCGCTCCTGACCGGTGCGTTTCTGGTCTTTTCGGCCCAGGCACTCTCGGTGGTTCGGCGGCGCACGGAGTTCGCCTTTCTGCGTGCCATCGGGCTTCCCCGACGCAGCCTGTTCGCCTGGCTGGTGACCGAGGGCGCGCTGGTGGGGCTGGCGGGCGGCCTGGTCGGCGCGGCCCTCGGCCATGGTTTGGCCTGGGGGATGCTGGCCGTTCTCGGCGGCGATCTGGGCGCGGGGTACTTTTCCGGATTGCAACCGCAGTTGCAGTTCCAGCCCGGGGTGACGGCCCTCTACGTTGCGCTGGGGGTGCTGGCCGGTGTGGCGGGTGCCTGGCTGCCGGCGCGGGAGGCCGCAACGGTGTCGCCGGCCCAGGCGTTGAAGGCCGGCAACGAGGCGGCGCTACTGGGAGGTCGCGGTCATCCGGGTCTGGGGGCGGCCCTGCTGCCGGCAAGCCTTGCCGCCTGTTGGATTCCGCCGGTGAACGGCCTGCCGGTGGGCGGCTATTCGGCCATCGCCTGCCTGCTGGCGGGGGGCGTGATGTTGCTGCCGGCTGCCGCCTCCGGGATCGCCTGGTTGCTGCCGCAGCGGGGTCCGGTGCCGGCCCGCCTCGCCGCAGCCAGGCTCGGTGCTGCGCCTGGGCACGCCGTAGTGGCGGCGGCTGGGGTGCTGACCAGCGTCGCCCTGGCGGCGGCCATGGCGATCATGGTGACCTCCTTCCGGGGGTCGGTGGACCAATGGCTGGAACAGATCCTGCCCGCAGACCTCTACCTGCGTGCTGGTTCAGCACAGACCAGCGGTCACCTGGATGAGGTCATGCAAGCCCGGATCAGCGCCGTGCCCGGGGTCGGGCGCGTGAGCTTCACGCGCCACGACAGCCTGCGCCTCGCCTCCGGGCAGGCCCCGGTCGCCTTGATCGCACGGCCGGTGTCGGCGAACGGGCGTGAGTTGCCCCTGGTTGGCACCGCGGACCTGGATGGCGGCGGCGAACCGGCGATCTGGATCTCCGAGGCCATGCAGGATCTCTATGGACTGGCGGCCCGGCCAGCGGGTGGATCTCCCACTCGCTGGCCGGCCAGTGCCGGTCCATGTGGCGGGTGTCTGGCGGGACTATGCGCGCCAGACCGGCGCTGTGATGATCGACCTAAGCGACTACCGCCGCCTGACCGGTGACCCCCTGGCCAACGACGCGGCCATCGCCCTGGCACCCGGTGCCGTGCCGAGCCGGGTGGCCGAGGCGCTCACCGCCACCGGCGACCCGGGGGCCCTGACCATCGCCTACCCAGGCGAGATCCGCACCATCAGCCTCGGGATCTTCGACCGTACCTTTGCCATCACCTATCTGCTGGAGGCGGTCGCCGTGCTGATCGGCCTGGCCGGTGTGGCGGCCAGCTTTGCCGCACTGGCGGCGGCGCGGAGACCGGAGTTCGGCATGCTCCGCCATCTCGGCCTGACCCGCCGCCAGATCGGCTGGATGCTCGCCCTGGAGGGTGCCATGGCCGCCGGCGTCGGCGTCATCGGTGGGCTCCTGGCCGGTGGGGCGATCGGGCTGGTCCTGATCGAGGTGGTCAATCGACAGAGCTTCCACTGGAGCATGGACCTGCACGTCCCCTGGGTGTCGCTCGCGCTGTTCGCCTCGGGCCTGATCGCCTTGGCCGCCCTGGCCGCGGTGCTCGCCGGTCGCCAGGCCATGCGCCAGGACGCGGTGCTCGCTGTGCGGGAGGACTGGTGATGGACAGGCGCGCGTTCCTCCTCGCCCTGGGGAGTCTGCCGGTCCTGCGCGTCGCGGACGCACAGACAGTGCAAACAGAGAAGGCCGAAGGACAAGCCGTCGAGTTCGCCCCGGTGCTCCCGGGCCGAACCCTGTCCTTTCCCGCCGATCACGGCGCCCACCCCGAGTTTCGCACCGAGTGGTGGTACGCCACCGGTTGGCTGACCTTGCCGGACGGCAGTCCGCTGGGCTTCCAGACCACCTTTTTCCGCGTGCGAACAGGCGTCGGGGAGCACAACCCCAGCGCCTTCGCACCACGCCAGTTGATGCTGGCCCACGCGGCCATCGCCGACCCCCGGCTTGGTCGTCTGCGCCACGACCAACGCTCCGCCCGCGTCGGCTTTGGCCGCGCCGGCTTCGAGACCGGGCGGACCCACGCCTGGATCGGCGACTGGCGTTTCGAGCAGCGCGACGACCGCTACCGGGCGGAGGTCCGTGGCGGCGACTTCGCCTACGGCCTGTCCCTGGTCCCGGATGGCCCGCCCCTGCTCAACGGTATCGCCGGGTTCAGCACCAAGGCACCAGACCCACGCCACGCCAGCTATTACTACAGCCGCCCGCAACTCAAGGTCAGCGGCACCGTGACCCTCGACCGCCGTGCCCAGGCCGTGACGGGCCACGCCTGGCTGGACCACGAATGGTCGAGCGAGCTCCTGCCCGAAGGGGCCCAAGGTTGGGACTGGATCGGTGTGAATCTCGACGACGGCGGCGCCCTGATGGCCTTCCGACTCCGCGACCATGACGGCCACCCGATCTGGTCCGCTGCTACTCTCCGGCAGGCGGGAGGCAGTGCCCAGGCGCTGCCGCCGGAGGCTGTCGTCTTTGAACCGCTTCGCCACTGGCGCTCGGTGCGCACCGGCATCGCCTACCCGGTGGCATGGCGCGTCCGCATCGGCGCGCGGCTGTTGGAGGCACAACCCCTGATGGACGATCAGGAACTGGACAGTCGCCGCTCCACCGGCGCCTTGTACTGGGAGGGTGCGGTGCGGGTTACCGAAGGGGGCCGGGAGATCGGGCGTGGCTATCTGGAGATGACCGGGTACGGCGAGAAAATTAGGGTCGGTTGAAGCCTCGCGCTGTCCGGTCGCCGTCATGGCAAGCAGGGCGCCAACGCATGGTATCCTGCCGCCCCATGCTGACACGTGCCTACCACTGGTTCGACCGCAACGTCCTGGAGCTGGGGCGGGAACTGCGCTTGTCCTATCTGCCCCCGCTGATGGTCTACCTGGCGGCCGGGGTCTCGGGCCTGACGGCCATCGTCGGGACCTTCTTTGTCAAGGATTACCTCGGCCTCTCGGCGGAGTTCCTGGCGGCCCTGGGCTTCTGGGCCATGATCCCCTGGGCACTGAAGATGCCCGTCGGCCACCTGGTGGACCTGATCTGGCGTTACAAGTCCGCCCTGGTCTATCTGGGGGCCGCGCTGATCGCCGCGAGCCTGCTGATCATGCTGGGTCTGCTGGCCCGGCCGGAGGCCATGGGCGCCCTGATGCCGGTGCCGGCCTGGTACGTCTTGAGCGTGCTCCTGGCGCCCACGGGCTATGTGATCCAGGACGTGGTGGCGGACGCCATGACGGTGGAGGCGGTCCCGACGGTCGATGCCCAGGGCGGCCCCTTCGCACCCGAGGCCAAGCGGCTGATGCACACCACCATGCAGACCCTGGGGCGAGTCGCCATCATCGGCGGCGGCGTCTTCGTGGCCCTGCTCAACGTCTTCCTGTTCCACGGCGTGGAGGCCATGGACGAGGCCCAGAAGCTGGCCACCTATGTCCGGATCTACGAGTTTGCCCTACTGATCCCGGTGGCCTCCATCTCCGGCGTCCTCCTCGGCGGCCTGCTCAAGCGCCGCGAGGTCAAGCGGCTGCGCGGCCATGGCTACGACGCCGCCACCGCCCGGGACCTGGTCCTCGGACACGCGGAGCCGACCACGCCCAATTGGTGGATCCTGGGCGGCAGCCTGGTCTTCGTGGCCTTTACCCTGGTCATGGGCCTGGGCGATCTGCCCTACAACGAGGAGATCGTCTTCCTCGGCTCCATGACCATCGTGGTGTTCCTGATCTCCCGGCTCATGGGGGCACTCGACCCCGAGGCACGGCGGGTGCTGCTGGGGACGGCCATCGTCATCTTCGTGTTTCGGGCCACGCCCAGCCCGGGGGCGGGACAGACCTGGTGGATGATCGACGCCCTGGGCTTCGACCAGCAGTTCCTCTCCATCCTGTCCCTGATCGGGAGCGCCATGGCCCTGTTCGGGATGTTCATCTTCCGCCGCTTCATGGCGGACCACTCCATCGCCTACATCGTGGGCTTCCTCACCCTCCTGGGGACCCTGCTGACGCTGCCCATCATCGGCATGTACTACGGGCTCCATGTCTGGACCGCCGCCCACACGGGGGGGTTGGTGGATGCACGCTTCATCGCCCTGGTGGATACGGCCATCGAGTCGCCCCTGGGTCAGGTGGCCATGATCCCGATGCTGGCATGGATTGCCAACTCGGCGCCCGCGCACCTCAAGGCCACCTTCTTCGCCGTGATGGCGTCCTTCACCAACCTGGCCCTTTCGCTCAGTCAGCTCGGCACCAAGTACCTGAATCAGATCTTCAGCGTCACCCGCGAGGTCACCGACCGCGCCACCGGTGCCGTCACGGTCCCGGCGGACTACGCGCAGCTCGGCTGGCTTATGTTGACGGTGACGGGGCTTGCACTTGTCCTGCCGTTTGTGGCGATCGCCCTGGTCAAGCTCACCCGCCTGCGCAGCGCCTGACTAGCCCTGCACCTCAACACTATCGGCTGGCGTCCCGGTCGGGACGACGGGCACTGGGCGACGCGACCCGGCAGCTCCGGTGTGTGCCCAGATGCCGAGTCGCGGCGGCGATTCCAGGGTGGGGGAGGTAGAGCCGCGTCCGGCCGCCAGGGATGGTGGATATGCCGTGTGCGCGGAAGCGGCTCCCGGCTTGGAACGGCGGCCGAGGGCACCGCTCCCTCTGGGTCGGCCGGACGATGTCGCGGCGGGGGTCAGATCCGCAGCAGCAGCCGCGCCGGATCCTCCAGGGCCTCCTTGATGGCCACAAGAAACTGCACGGCGTCGCGCCCGTCGACGATGCGGTGGTCGTAGGACAGGGCCAGGTACATCATGGACTTGATGACGATCTGGCCCTTTTCCACCATGGGCCTGTCCTGGACTTTGTGCATGCCGAGGATGGCGCTCTGGGGTGGGTTGAGGATGGGGGTGGACAGGAGTGAACCGAATACGCCCCCATTGGTGATGGTGAAGGTGCCCCCGGTCAGTTCCTCGAAGCTCAGGGTCCCGTCCTTGGCCTTGCGCCCGAACTCGGCGATGCCGCCCTCGATGTCGGACATGGTGAGCTGGTCGCAGTTGCGCAAAATGGGCACCACCAGGCCGCGCGGGGCACTCACGGCGATACCGATGTCGTAATAGCCGTGGTAGACGATGTCGGTCCCATCCACCGAGGCGTTGATGATGGGGAAGCGCTGCAGTGCGTCCACCGACGCCTTGACGAAGAAGGACATGAAGCCGAGCCGGGACCCGTGGGTTTTCTCGAACTGGTCCTTGTACTTGGTGCGCAGGGCCATGACGGCGCCTAAGTCCACCTCGTTGAAGGTGGTGAGCATGGCGGCGGTCTGCTGTGCATGAACCAGGCGCTCGGCCACACGTGCGCGCAACCGGGTCATGGGCACCCGCTGTTCTGGCCGTCCCGCCTCGCCACTCAGGCGCGGCTGCTCGGCCACCGCGGGGGCGACCGCCGCCTCGGGATCGACCTGGGGGGCGGCCTGCTCGCGCCCGTCGAGGTAGGCGACCACGTCCCCCTTGTGGATGCGCCCATCGCGCCCGCTGCCGGGGATCTGGTTCGGGTCGAGTTCGAGTTCCTTGACCAGGCGACGGGCGGCGGGGGCCAGGACCGCATCGCCGCCCTGAGCGACTGGGGGCGGTGCCGCCTGGGCAGCCGCCTTCTGGGTCTGGCCCTGAGGTTCGGCCTGGGCCGACCCGGGGGCCGAGAGCATCGCCAGGACGGTATCGGCGGTGACCACGGTACCGACCTGGGCGCGGATCTCCGCCAGGACCCCATCCGCCTGGGCCGGTACCTCCAGGACCACCTTGTCGGTCTCCAGATCCACTAGGGTCTCGCCCTGACTGATGCGGTCGCCGGGTTGTTTATGCCAGGCCAACACGGTGGCGTCGGCGACGGATTCCGGGAGTGCGGGGACGCGGACTTCGCTGCTCATAGGGGGATCCTGCGGTTCATCTTCGGGTTGATACGCCCGGTGAGGGCCTCGTCGATCAGGCGCTCCTGCTGCGCCACATGGGTTGCGTGGTGCCCCACGGCGGGTGCGGCGGAGGCGGGCCGGCCGGCATAGTAGATCCGATGGCCGTCCTGGACCAGGCTGTGGAATCGGTGTTTGATCTGGTCCCAGGCGCCCTGATTGAGGGCCTCGTCCTGGCACCAGATGAGTTCGTCGGTGTTCGGGTAGGCGGCAATGACCTCGGCGAACTGCTCCTTGGGGAAGGGGTAGAGCTGCTCGATGCGGATGATGGCCACATTGGTCAGACCGCGGGCACGGCGCGCCTCCACCAGGTCGTAGTAGACCTTGCCGCTACAGAAGACGACACGCTCCACCCCGGCAGGGTCTATGGGGTCGGTCTCCCGGATGATGGGCTGGAAGGACCCCTCCGCCAGCTCGTCCAGGGCCGAAACCGCCAGGCGGTGCCGCAGCAGGCTCTTGGGGGTCATGACGACGAGCGGCGTGCGGAAGGTCCGCAGCATCTGGCGCCGCAGCAGGTGGAAGATCTGTGCCGGGGTGGTGGGGACACAGACCTGGATGTTGTGCTCGGCGCACAGTTGCAGGTAGCGCTCCAGGCGCGCCGAGGAGTGCTCCGCACCCTGGCCCTCGAGTCCGTGGGGGAGCAGCATCACCAGACCACAGCACAGGCCCCACTTGGTGCCGCCGGAGGTGATGAACTGGTCGATCACCACCTGGGCGCCGTTGGCGAAGTCGCCGAACTGCGCCTCCCACAGGACCAGGGTATTCGGCTCGGCGGTGGCGTAGCCGTACTCGAAGGCGAGGACCGCCTCCTCGGAGAGCACCGAGTCGATGACGACGAAGGGGCCCTGGTGGGGGCCCATGTGTTGGAGTGGGGTGTGGCTGGCACCGTCGGCCTGGTTGTGGATGGTGGCGTGACGGTGGAAGAAGGTCCCGCGCCCGCAGTCCTGGCCGGCGAGGCGCACCGGGTAACCCGCATCCACCAGGGTGGCGTAGGCCATGTTCTCGGCGAAGCCCCAGTCCGCCATCTGATCGCCGCCGGCCATTTTGGCCCGCTCCGCCCAGATCTTCGTTACCCGCGGGTGCAGCTCGAACCCCGCCGGGACCTCCAGCATCCGCGCCGCCAGGGCGCGCAGCCGGCCCTTGTCCACCCGGGTGTTCACCGGCTCGCCCCAGTCGGTGCCGCTGCACGACTTCCAGTCCACCTGGTAGGCCCGCTCCAGGCCGCACAGGACCGGGCGGGCCACCACCACGCCCTGCTCGATGGCGTCGCGGTATTCCTGGACCATGCGTTGGGCCTCGCCGCGGCCGAGGATGCCGCTGGCCACCAACTGGTCCGCGTAGACGGCCCGCGCGGTGGGTCGGGCACGGATCTTCTTGTACATCATGGGTTGGGTCACGGCGGGCTCGTCGGCCTCGTTGTGGCCCAGGCGGCGATAGCAGACCACGTCGATGACCACGTCCTTGCGGAATTGATTGCGGAAGTCGAGCGCCATGCGGGTGACGAAGATAACGGCCTCGGGGTCGTCTCCATTGACATGGAACACCGGGGCCTGAACCATCTTGGCTACGTCGGTGCAATAGGTCGTCGAGCGCGTGTCCAGCGGGTTGCTGGTGGTAAAGCCGATCTGGTTGTTGATGACGATGTGTACTGTCCCGCCGGTGGCATAGCCGCGCACCTGGGACAGGTTGAGGGTCTCCATGACCACGCCCTGGCCGGCCACCGCGGCGTCGCCGTGAATGACGATGGGCAGGACCTGCTCTCCGGTGCGGTCGCCGCGGCGGTCCTGACGCGCCCGCACCGAGCCCTCGATGACCGGGCCTATGATCTCCAGGTGGGACGGGTTGAAGCCCAGGGCCAGGTGGACCAGGCCCCCGGGGGTGTCCACGTCCGTGGAGAAGCCCAGGTGATATTTGACGTCGCCGGCAACCTGGCGCCAGTTGCGCTGGAAGCGCCCCTCGAACTCGCCGAAGATGTCCCGCGGCGGCTTGCCGAGGATGTTGGTCAGGACATTGAGGCGTCCGCGGTGGGCCATGCCGATGACGATCTCCTTGATCCCCTTGCGCCCGGAGCGCTGGATCAGCTCGTCCAGCAGCGGGATCAGGACCTCGCCGCCCTCCAGGGAGAAGCGCTTTTGGCCCACGTAGCGGGTGTGCAGGTAGGACTCGATCCCCTCGGCGGCGGTCAGCAGCATCAGCAGCCAGCGGCGGTCCTCGCTCTCCAACTCGGGGCGGGCGCGGTAACCCTCAAGGCGCTTTTGCACCCAGCGCTTCTCCTGGGTGCTGGTGATGTGCATGTATTCGGAGCCGACCTGGCGGCAGTAAATCTCCTGGACCAGATTGATGATGTCCCCCAGGCGCATCCGGTCTGGGGCATAGAGGGACCCGGTGTGGAAGACCTGATCCATGTCCGCCGGCCCGAGGTTGTGGTAGGCGGGATCGAGGTCGGCGATCTTGGGCCGGTCGCGCAGCTTGATGGGGTCCAGGTCCGCGGCCTGGTGGCCGCGGTAGCGGTACGCGTTGATCAGACGTAGCACCGACGACTGCTTCTCGGCCGCCGCCGGCTCCAGGCGGGTGGGGCGACGGGCCGCCGGGCGGGTGCGGCTCTCGGTGGCCAAGCGCAGGAAATTCTCCTGGACAGGTCCGTGGGGGACCTCGGGGATCGCTTCATTGGCCGCCTCGCGGCGGATGGCGTCGAAACGCCGTCGCCAGGCGATATCTACGCTCTCAGCGTCCTTTAAATACCGTTCATAGAGATCTTCAATAAAGGCCGCGTTGCCTCCGTAGAGGGCGGTGGAACTGCGGAACAGCTCTAGTAATGCACTCATGGTCAGGTGCTCGACAACCCCAGTGGTGAAATCCAGGACGCGCAGATTGTGCGCACTGTATAGCACATCGGTCGTCGGAATCACTGCCGAGAAGTGCGGGCAATTCCCCTGCCTCAATGGGGTTAGGTGCCTATTTGCGCACCGGGGCGATGAACGCCGCGATTCGGTGCAAGGTCGATCTGGCTCGGCTGGAGGTGGACACTGCCTGGGTTGTTAGACGGCCAAGGGGCAAGCGAGGCTCCCGTCATTCCGGCTGGGAGGCCGGAATCCAGCGCCAGGGATGGTAAGCCTGACGGTGACGAGGCACCTAAGGGATTGATTTCCGTTGGTTAGCCTTTCCGATCTACCGGTCGCCCCGAGCGCTTTGACGGCACCGAGAAGACTTGCCTAATCTCAAGGCGCAGGAGTTGCAGGGCGGGGCAAGTGGTGCCCCCGACAGGATTCGAACCTGTGACCTCACCCTTAGGAGGGGTGCGCTCTATCCATCTGAGCTACGGGGGCAGGGAGGGAGTATGGCGCCATGCCGGGGCCGGATTCGTCAAAGGGCTATCGGGGATCGGTAGGTTCCAGTCATCCCCAGGCCGAGTGCCCGGCTTCGAAGGCCGGCAAGTGTAGCCGATGACCCCGGGCCTTGTCAGGCAAAGCGATTATGTGGCCTTCGGTTCCTCGGCCATCTGGGTCATCCCCTTGGGCTTTGGGGTCACCCGCCGCGGCCCAGGCAGGGCTGGGTTGGCGGACTTCCCGCAAGTTTGGAAAGTCGCCGTTCTCCGGGAGTGCCCAAACTCGGGCAGGGCGAGGCCGATCTCCCCAAGCCCGTGGCAGCGACCCCCAGGTGGCGTTCCACCGCAACGGCGGGGTCTGAGCACCGCGCTGGCGCCCATCCTCGCGATTTCTGAACAGGACATCAGGCTGTCGATCCGGAAGGCAATCCGATGAACCGAGGTACGGACATGGCGCTGGTGACGGGCAGACGGATCGTGAACGTCATCCCCTGGCCAGTCCGCGAGTTCAGGGCGAGTGTGCCGCTCAGGCACTTGACCTCGGTGGCGACGACGTCGAGCCCGATGCCCCGGCCGGCGATCTGAGTCACCTTGTCCACGGTCGTGAAGCCAGGCTCCATGGCCAACTGAAGCAGCTCTTCCTCCGTCACGTCCCCACCCTGGAGTAGCCTCCGCTCCTTCGCGTGACGGCGGATGGCCTCCAGGTTCATCCCAGAACCATCGTCGCTCAGGGAAATGATGGCGTCGTTGCCCTCGCGGCTCAGGACCAGTTCGATGACACCGTCGGCAGGTTTTCCCGCCGCCCGCCGCACCATTGGCGTCTCGATCCCATGAGCGACGGCATTACGCAGGAGGTGCTCAAGCGGTGGTCCGAGGCGGTCCAGAATGCTGCGGTCGAACTCAACCTCCGGGCCGCGCACCACGAGGGTTGCCCTCCTCTTCAGTGCCTGCGCCGTCTGGCGGACCAGGCGGTGCAGCCTGGGCGCCATCTGCGCGAAAGGCACCATGCGGGTTCGCAGCAGCCCGTCGTGGAGGTCGTCGGCGATGCGCCTCTGCCGCACCAGGAGGTCGGCCGACTCGCGTTGTATGTTGGCCAGTCGGCTCTGGACACTGACCAGGTCATGGACTGCCTCGGCGATGCTGCGCGAAAGCTGTTGAACCGTCGAACAGCCGTCCAGTTCCAACGGGTCGAAGTCACGCAGGGCAGGATCGGCATCGGCCGTCCCGCCATCAAAGCGATAAAGGAGCTGGGCCTCGGCCTGGATGTCGATCTGCCGCAACTGTTCCCGCAACCATGCTACGGTCCGATCGAGCTCCGCCAGGCTCGAGCTGAAGGCGCCGTTCTGTTCGGCCAAGAGGGCGCGGTAGATGCTGACCTCGTCAGACTGATTGACCAGGCGACTAAGCAAGTCGGCGCGGACCCGGATCTGCGCCACCGCGGCACCTGGGTCGCCCCCTGCCGGCGCGCCGGCGGCGGGAGTGACGGGCTGGGAAACCGGCGTCAGGCGCGCCACCGTAGCCATGGCCGGCACAGTGCCCTGGGTTTGGGACAGGGCAACCACGAGATCGTCGGCTGCCGGCACGCGCTCACCCTGTTCGAGGGCATCAACCTGGCTCGACAGGGCATCCAGGGACCGTCGGGCGAGTTCGATCACATCGTCGCTGACATCCAGATCGCCCCGCGCAGCGGCGGTCAGCATGGATTCCAGCGCATGGCTGAGGTCCCCGATGACCGGCAAGCCGGACAGTCGCGCGTTACCCTTGAGGGTGTGCAGCAGGCGCTGTATCGCATCGATCGGTTCGCGCCGCTCTGGGGCGAGTTGCCAGTCGCGCACGCGCTCGTCTATCCGGTCCAGGAGATCCCGGGCGTCATCCAGGAAGAGGGCGGTCAAGGCGGCGTCCGCGGGCTGCTCGGCTGGGGTGGGTTCCGTGATCGGTGGAATTTCGGCTGCGGCTTGAGCCACAGGCTGCACCCGCTGCTGCGCAGGCGGGAATTCCGGCAATGGCTCCACAAGAGGCGCCAGTTTCAGGTCCGCCCCCGCTTCTGGCTTCAACCCCGATGGCAGGGTTCCCTGCACTGCGGGGGCATCTCTTGCAGTGGCCGAGGGCGAAAACAGGTCCGCGGCCCCGAGCGCCTCCTCGGAGATGGTCGCCGGATGGTCGCGCGCCTCACCCACAAGGACCTCGATCAACGCCCCACATTGGCACTGTACACCTTAGGAAGGGCCCTGGTTGTAGGTGACCGCCGTCGCAGCGGCATCCAACAACTCGGTGGCTGCGGCAAGTTGCGGCGCGATGTCGATGAAGCCGGAACTGGCCTCGGCCTCGATCAGCGCGGGAACGAGCGCGGCGGCATCCGCCAGGTAGCCCATGACCGCAGGCGTGACCCCAAGCGCGCCGCCGAGGACACGGTTCAGGAGCGTCTCGGTGATGGCAGCGAGATCCGCAATACCTGTAGCGCCCACTAGACGGCCGCTCCCATTCAGGGTGTGGAAGGAGCGTTGCAGGACCGCAAGCGCCTCACTGTCGTCACGGCCGTTGCCCCGGCGTGCCAGGGCCTGGGCGATGCGGGCATGCTCCTCACGAGCTTCCTCCAAAAATGCCTCCAGGAATTCGGGATGAACGTGCGACACAGGCCGCACCGCCATCGGCGGGTCCGCCTCGCGGCGTGTCGCGATCTGCTCCGGGGTCGGTTCGGCCGCTGCCCGGAGCGGCCGTCGACCAACCGCCGGCGCCCATGTTGTCGCCCCCTGCCCGGGGACGGCCTCCGGGCCAAAGGCCGCGGGGACGGACACCCCTGCGGGCATATTACCCGCAAGGGTGCAGACGGCGGAATGGGCTTTGGCCAGCACATCTTCCCCAAAGGGCGCTCCCTGACTCCGACCCTCCATATGCATCTCGATACCGGCGATAGCCTGCGCCAGCAATTCGAGGTCGCCAGTCTGGGGGCTGCGCCCCGGCTCCCCGGTGACGCGCTGCCGCAGGATGGCAACCACCCCATCCAACACCTCGGCAGCCCGCCCTTCGTCGACCATCCGCAGGGCCGCGGCTACCCCCGGGAGAATGTCGGTAGCGTTATGCAGACGGCGAAGGTCGCCGGGCTCCAAGGCGTAGTCGGCGATAGCCTCGCGGGCCTTGCCGAGCTCGATGTGGGCCTCGCGCAGCGCAACAAGCCGCGCATCGCTTCCTGCGGGGGTTGGGTCGTCCCCGGGGAATGCCTTGCACAGTGCGTCCTCAAGCGAGAGCAGTTCCTGGGCAAAATTGAGGCAAAAGGCCTCGTCGCCCGGCATGTCGCCACCGACCACCCGCCCGAGGCTATCGGCAAGGGAACGGAGGCGCATCGCCGGGCCGGCGTCCTCGCCAATGGCTATGGTGCTGGCGAGTTGGTGGAGGCGTGCGGCCATCGGCGCGAGCCGTTCGGGTGCAGTGCCACCGCTGCGAAAGAATAGGTCGAAATCGTCCTTAATCACGGCGAGTTCCCGCTGGACCTCGGTGTTAAGGGTTGCCATTGCCTCCGCGGCGAGCGTCATGCGGCTGTTCGCAGGCGGCGCGCCCGTCGTGTCCGGAACAGGAGGCGTGGGTCGATACTTGGCATCGAGCTCCTGGACAAGAGCGGAATTCGAGTCCAGTTCTGCCAGGAGCACCAGAAGCTGACCGATCAATCCGCGTGCCTGCACCTCGGGCCAGGCCGGCTCGGTCTGGAGCAACGGCTTGAAGAGGCTATCGATGTGGCCGAGGGCCGCCTTGGCGGCCGGCGTCATCGGGATCGCTGCGTCCAGTATCCCTATGGTCATGGCCTCCGCGGCACGAAAGGCGTCGCAGCAGACGCCATGCCTAAACAATTGGTGTAGCTGGTTGAATAACCGCCCCAGCGCCCGGAGCCCCGCCTCTCCGTCACGTTGAAATGCCAGCAGCAGGTAGCGATGGAAGTGAGGCCGGACCTTGGCGGCCACGGTCGCCAGCGCGGTCAGGGCCTCGGGAGTCGGGGTCTCGAACTCGGCCAGTACGGACGAGGGGGCAACCAGCTCCACGGCACTCAAGGGGCGGGCCCCACGGGAAGCGCGCAGGTCGTTGATGGACGGCAGCAGGGTGAGCGCCGACTCGGTGCGACCCGCATCCACCTGTTCCAGATAGTGAGGGAGACGAACCAGGGCCAACACCAGGGCCTCCGCCTCCTCGTCTGAGTGTCGGCAGACGGCCATCCAGCATCTGCCCCAGCGAGCGCTGCATCTCTTCGGTGAGCCGCGCCGCTGCGTTCATCTGCAGTGTTAACAGGACACCGCGCACCTCGTTCAGGGCGGCGACGGCCTCAGCGCACTCGGTCTTGCCGCCACTGGCGACAAAGGGCTCGATCTGGTTGCGCACCCGCTGCAGGCTTTCGGAGAGTTCATCCTTGACCCACTTGAGACCACCGCCGATCTTGGTTTCCGCCATGAACCTATCCGTTGGGTGACTGGGTTGCGCCAGCCTCAAGGGCAGACGGAAGCTGGTAAATGACCGCTAGGAGATCGACCTCTATTGAACGCCGCTTCCACGCGAAACCTGGCCTTTTCAAAAAGTCGCTTGTGTCGATATCGCCATCGGCCTAACCGCGCCGATCGGTGCCCGCCAAAGCCTTAGTGCCGTCGGTGGGCAGAGCGTCGGATCGCCCCTAGTAACTCGTCCCGGGTAAAAGGCTTGGTAAGATATTGGTCCGCCCCCACGAGGTGCCCACGGGCGCGATCGAAAAGACCGTCCTTGCTCGATAACATGATGACCGACGTGTTGCGCAGGGACGCGTTGTTCTTGATCAGTGCGCAGGTGTGGTACCCATCCAGGCGCGGCATCATGACATCGACAAAGACGACATCCGGACGATAGTCGATGACCTTCGCCAATGCCTCGAACCCGTCGCTGGCGGTCATGACATCACATCCGGCCTTCACCAGCAGGCTCTCCGCAGTACGTCGGGTGATCTTGCTGTCGTCGATGACCAGGACCTTGACGCCCAAAAGGTCCGTGTCGCTGTCTGTGTTCAACATCATTCTGCACCGATGCCCTTGAATCGGGGCGTGTTGGAATCAGTGATGGCGACTAGCGTCGTACCTCCGCTAGACGCTTTGGGGCAACCAGCCCTGGCCTGGACTCCGGCATTCCGGCCCGAACGATGCCTGAGGCGGGGCTATCAGACCCCTCGTCGTTCCGGGGGGCCTCCATGACAGCACAGCAGTAGATCCCTCGCACTGTGATGCTGCTCTCTTGTGCCACTCAATCTTGACAGAGTGCACCTCGTACACGACGCGTATGCAGGGTACGCCGGCGACTAGAGGGATCGGACAATCCGTGGTCTTCAGTCGGCGCTTGTGTCCTGGCCAGTCCGACAGCACAGAAGCAACGGCATAGCATCATGTAACATGCTGATCGGAAAGCTGGGTACAGTCTGACTACGCCCCCGATTTTGCGAGCGTGAATCTAGCAAGTGCGTCTGGGCTACGCAAGGAGGCATCTACCGGCGTTTCCGCCATGGCCCCCGTCCCTGACCGTTCCAGGCAGGCAAGGCCCCGGACCGACTTGATCCACCGCGGGCGATCCGCCATGCTGCGAGGTCTGGGCCTGCCGGGGCACGCCGGCCTCGTGACTCGCCTCCTCAACCCGCCGCAGGACCACCTCGTGCTCAAAGTCGTCTCCTTCAACATCAATGGCATCCGTGCCAGACCCCACCAACTGGAGGCCATCAAGACGCGCCTCGAACCGGATATCCTGGGGCTCCAGGAGTGCAAGGTGGTGGACGAAGAATTCCCCCGGGAGGCGGTGGAGGGGGTGGGTTTTGTCCCGGAGTTCTTCGGCCAGAAGGGCCACTATGGGGTGGCACTCCTCAGTCGTGCGGCCCCGGTCGCGGTGACACGGGGGATGCCGATGGACCCGCCGGACGCCCAACGGCGTCTGATTACCGGGCGCTACCGCCTTGCCGATGGGAATGAGGTGACGGTGATCAACGGCTACTTCCCTCAGGGGGAGGGGCGCGACCACCCGGTCAAGTTCCCCGCCAAGGAGCGCTTCTACGCCGATCTGGCCGCCTGGCTCAGGTCAAGCTTCTCCCCGGATCAGAACCTGGTCCTGCTGGGGGACATGAACGTCGCCCCCCAGGACTGCGACATCGGCATTGGCGAGGACAACGCCCGGCGTTGGCTGCGGGAGGGTAAGTGCAGCTTCCTGCCGGAGGAGCGCGTCTGGCTCCAGACCCTCATCGACTGGGGGCTACAGGACGCCTATCGTCAGATCCACCCCGAGGTGGACGACCGCTTTTCCTGGTTCGACTATCGGAGCAAGGGGTTCGAGCGGGAGCCCAGGCGAGGCCTGCGCATCGACCTCATGCTGATTACGGCCCCCTTGCGCGAGCGCTTAGTGGATGCCGGGATCGACTACGAGACTCGCGCCATGGAGCGGCCCTCGGACCATTGCCCGGTGTGGGCCAGTTTCGATCTCTGAATTGCAGTAGCGCTACAGATGTTCCGAGGATCGAGCATGGGTGAGCCTTGGCCGCGGGCGCTGTGCGGTCTGTTTCTGGCTGCGGCCCTGGCGACCCCGGCTGCTCTTGCCGGGCCCTCCCAGGTCGAACTCACCGACGGCAGCGTCCTCACTGGGGATCTGGTGGGATACGCCGACGGGCGCTATACCTTGCGCTCGCCGACCCTGGGCGATGTCAGCCTGGAGGAGTCCAAGGTCCGCTCTGTGCGGCCCGGTGTTACCGGCGGGGCCGGCGGCCTGGGCCTCGGCGGGGTCGAGACCCAGGTGGACCTGGCCTCCCAACTCCAGGCAACCCAGCAACGCCTGGTAGCCGATCCGGCTGTCTTCCGGATGATCCAGGCCCTGCAAAACGACCCCGAGATCCGTGGTGTCCTGGCCGATCCAGCCTTCATAGCCCTGGTCGCCTCAGGTAACCTCCAGGCCATCCAGCGGGACCCGAGGATCCAGACGTTGTTGGCCCGTCCGGGAGTTCGGGCCATCCTGGATTACGCACGCTAGATCTTTTCCTTACGGGCATTTGGCCGCATTCGCGGCGGTGCCTGACCCCCAAGTCCGCTATACTGCCGCGTTTTATTGCGGGACAGGCCCAGAGCCCCCCGCGACCCCCGCCGGAAGACCTCGTGAAGGGACGCGCCAACCCGGCGTGCCTGGTCCGAGCCCTGGCCTGACCGGAGTCCCTCCCTGTGATCGAAAACCTTCGCAATATCGCCATCATCGCCCACGTCGACCACGGTAAGACGACCCTGGTGGACCAACTCCTGCAACAGTCGGGGACCCTGGGCGAGCGCTTTGGGCCCGTCGAGCGGGTGATGGACTCCAACGACATCGAGAAGGAGCGTGGCATCACCATCCTCTCGAAGAACACCGCCATTCGCTGGGGCGAGTACCGCATCAACATCGTCGATACCCCGGGGCATGCCGACTTCGGCGGCGAGGTGGAGCGCGTCCTGTCCATGGTCGATTCGGTCCTGCTGCTGGTGGATGCGGTGGAGGGGCCAATGCCCCAGACCCGCTTCGTCACCCAGAAGGCCTTCAATCATGGCCTCCGGCCCATCGTGGTGGTGAACAAGATCGATCGCGACGGGGCGCGCCCGTCCTGGGTCGTGGATCAGGTCTTCGACCTGTTCGATCGCCTCGGCGCCAACGACCACCAGCTCGACTTCCCCATCGTCTACGCCTCCGCCCTGGGTGGCTACGCCGGGCTTGAGGATACGGTGCGCTCGGGGGACATGCAGCCCCTGTTCCAGGCCATCGTGGAGCACACCCCGCGCCCGCCGGTGGACCCGGACGGCCCCTTCCAGATGCAGATCTCGACGCTGGATTATTCGAGCTACGTCGGGGCCATCGCGGTGGGGCGCATCGCCCGCGGCTCGGTGCGGCGCAACCAGCAGGTGGTTCAGATCGCCATCGATGGCGAGGTTCACCGCGGCAAGATCGGACAGGTCTTCAGCTACATGGGGCTGAACCGAGTGGAGGTCGAAGAGGCCAGCGCCGGGGACATCGTCGCCATCACCGGCATCGAGGCCCCCAATGTCTCCGATACCCTTTGCGACCCGGAGCACGCCCAGGCCCTGCCGCCGCTCACGGTGGACGAGCCCACGGTGAGTATGACCTTCCAGGTCAATTCCTCGCCCTTCGCCGGGCGCAGCGGCAAGTATGTGACCTCCCGCCAACTCAAGGAGCGCCTGGAGCGCGAGCTGATCCACAACGTCGCGCTGCGGGTGGAGGAGGGGAACGACCCGGAGAAATTCCGCGTCTCCGGGCGCGGTGAGCTGCATCTGTCGATCCTGCTGGAGAACATGCGCCGGGAGGGGCACGAGATGGCCGTGTCGCGCCCGGAGGTCATCTTCCGCGAGATCGAGGGGGAGATCTGCGAGCCCTACGAGCAGGTTACGGTGGACGTGGAAGAGGCCAATCAGGGTGCGGTCATGGAGGCCATGGGGGCGCGCAAGGGGGAGTTGCGGGACATGATCCCCGACGGGCGCGGGCGGGTGCGGCTGGACTACATGGTCCCGTCCCGCGGGCTCATCGGCTTTCAGACCGAGTTCATGACCATCACGTCCGGATCCGGGCTCATCTACCACGTCTTCGACCACTATGGCCCGGTGCAGCAGGGCGGCATCAACAAACGCCGCAACGGGGCCCTGATCTCCAACGGGATGGGCAAGGTCCTGGGCTACTCGCTCTTCAACCTCCAGGACCGTGGGCGCCTGTTCGTCGCCCCCGGCGAGGATGTCTACGAGGGGCAGGTGATCGGCATGCACTCTCGGGAGAACGACCTCACCGTCAATCCCCTCAAGGGCAAGCAGCTCACCAACGTGCGGGCCTCCGGCACCGACGAGAACATCATCCTGACCCCGCCGATCCGCTTCACCATGGAACAGGCGCTGGAGTTCATCGAGGACGATGAACTGGTGGAGATCACCCCGGCGGCGATCCGCATCCGCAAGCGCCACCTCACGGAGAACGACCGTAAGCGCGCCGGGCGCGGTAGCTAAGCTCGCGTTCGGCCTGTCCATGACCAGCATCGCCCCAGCCCCCTATCCCCCCATCGAGCCCTATGCCCGCCACCGCATCGCGGTGGATGGGCGCCACACTTTATACGTGGAGGAGTGTGGTAACCCCAAGGGGATCCCCGCGGTTTTCCTCCACGGCGGGCCCGGGGCCGGGTGTGAGCCCGGACACAGGCGCTTCTTCGATCCGGCGCGCTACCGCATCGTGTTGTTCGACCAGCGCGGCAGCGGGCGTTCGAGCCCTCACGCCGACCTCATCCACAACACCACCTGGGACCTGGTGGCGGACTGCGAGCGCATTCGCAACAAGCTCGGCATTGAGCGCTGGCTGGTCTTCGGCGGGTCATGGGGTTCGACCCTCGCCCTGGCCTATGCCCAGACCCACCCGGAGCGCGTGCTTGCCCTGGTCTTGCGGGGGGTCTTCCTGTGCCGCGAGGCGGAGATCCGCTGGTTCTATCAAGAGGGGGCCAATTGGGTATTCCCCGACTGGTGGGAGGACTTTCTCGCCCCCATCCCGGTCGCGGAGCGCGGCGATCTGCTCCACGCCTATCACCGCCGTCTGACCGGAACCGACGAGCTGGCGCGCATGGCCGCCGCTAAGGCCTGGTCCATCTGGGAGGGACGCACCGCCACCCTGCTGGCCAACCCCGATATTCAGGCCCACTTCGCCGATCCGCACGTGGCCCTGAGCCTTGCGCGCATCGAGTGCCACTACTTCGTCAACCAGGCCTTCCTTGAGACCGACCAACTCCTGCGCGATGCCCATCGCCTGGCGGGCATCCCAGGGGTCATCGTCCAGGGGCGCTACGACATTATCTGCCCACTGCGCTCGGCTTGGGAACTGCACAGGGCCTGGCCCACGGCGGACCTTCAGATCATTCCGGATGCGGGACATGCGGCCTTCGAGCCAGGCATCCGCGCCGCCTTGGTGGCGGCGACCGACCGATTCGCCGCCACCCTGGACTGATCGCCCAAGGTGATCGGGCTCCTGCAACGGGTGACCTCGGCACGGGTCGAGGTGGCGGGGGAGACGGTTGGAGCCATCGAACAGGGGCTCCTGGTCCTGGTGGGGGTACAGCGTGGCGACGAGGCCCCACAGGCCGCCCGCCTTCTGGAGCGGCTGCTCGGCTACCGGGTCTTCCCGGACGCGCGAGGGCGCATGAACTTGAGCCTGCGCGACATCGACGGTGGCCTGTTGCTGGTTCCCCAGTTCACCCTGGCGGCAGACACCCGCAAAGGGACGCGCGCCAGCTTCACGGCCGCGGCCCCACCCGAACAGGGTGCCGACCTCTTCGATCACCTGGTAGTCCTGGCGATGGCAGCCCACCCCCGGGTGGCCGCCGGTCGCTTCGGGGCCGACATGCAGGTCAGCCTGGTCAACGATGGGCCCGTCACCTTTTGGCTGGAGGCCTGAGGACCAGACGCAGAGGCGGGATGGAGGATTCCGGGCGAAGTGCCGGGCATCACGGCGGTTTGAATCGGTGGCCAGGCTTCTGTAAGATCCGCGGGCCCCAAGCGTTAAGCGCAGGGCTGGTAACGACATCGGTCAGATCGACCGGTTTGGGCCAGCCACAGCATCGGGGACCGCCGCGCGCGCCGCTACGGATCCGGCTCCTGGCCAGTTTCGCGGTGAAGTCGGCTTTCGTAACGTCAACTCCGGTTGGCAATCATGTGATCGATGAGGGTTTTATGGCAGGTCAGTTGGTTTCCGGTACCGTCAAGTGGTTCAATGACGAGAAGGGTTTCGGTTTCATCGCGCGTGAGGGCGGCAAGGACGTGTTCGTCCACCACAGCGCTATCAACGGCTCCGGCCGCAAGACTCTACAAGAGGGGCAGCAGGTCACCATGGAGGTGACCCAGGGCGTCAAGGGGCCCCAGGCGGAGAATGTTACTGCGCTCTGATCCCCAGTCCTGAATCACCCGCTCTGAACACGGGCCCCGCAGCCGCATGGCTGCCCGGTCCGATCAAACGGCCTGCCGCCCCCCAGCGGTGGGTCGTTTGGTTTCCGGGGCGCGTCGCCCCCTGCTTCCAAACTGCCCGGCGCCGTCCCAATGAAACTCGGTATCGACCGCCTGCTCGCAGACTCGAAACTGGCCCGACGCCTGCACGGGCAACGACTCGCCTTGCTTGGCCACCCGGCCTCGGTGACCGGGGGCTGTGAGCACAGCCTGGACGCCCTGATGGGTCGGCCGGGATTGCGACTGCGTGCCGCCTTTGGCCCACAGCACGGGATGCGCGGCGACAAGCAGGACAACATGGTCGAGACGGCCGACATCACGGACCCCCGCCACGGGATCCCGGTCTTCAGCCTCTATGGCGAGGTGCGCTATCCCACCGCGGCCATGCTGGGGACCTTCGATACCCTGTTGGTGGACCTTCAGGACATTGGCACTCGCATCTACACCTATGTCACCACCCTGGCCTATGTTCTGGACGCCTGCGCCAAGGCCGGCAAGGCGGTTTGGGTCCTGGATCGCCCCAACCCCGCCGGGCGCCCGGTCGAGGGCAGCCTGCTGGAGCCCGGGTGGGAGAGCTTCGTGGGTGCAGGGCCCCTACCCATGCGTCATGGCCTGACCCTGGGAGAACTGGCGCGCTGGTTCGTTGCGAGGCGGGGGCTGGACCTGGATCTGGAGGTGGTGGCCATGGACGGTTATGACCCCCAGACCGGCCCGGGCTTCGGCTGGCCCCTGGAGGAGTTGGCATGGGTCAATCCCAGCCCCAACGCCGCGACCCTCAACATGGCCCGCTGTTTCCCAGGGACAGTCCTGTTCGAGGGTACGACCCTGTCCGAGGGGCGGGGGACCACCCGGGCATTGGAGCTGGTCGGGGCCCCGGATCTGGAATTCGGGCACGTCCTAGACCGCATGGCGGCACTGGCTCCGGACTGGCTGGCCGGGTGTTGGCTGCGCCCATGCTGGTTCGAACCGACGTTCCACAAGCACGCCGGGCGCCTGTGCAGCGGGGTGCAGATCCATACCGATGGCCACTTCTACCGCCACGCCGAGTTTCGCCCCTACCGCATCGCGGCGCTGATGCTCAAGGCGGTGCGACTGGAGTACCCGGACTACCCCATCTGGCGGGACTTCCACTATGAATACGAACGCGAGCGCCTGGCCGTGGACCTGTTGAGTGGCGGCACCTTCCTGCGGGAGTGGGTGGACGACCCACAAGCCCTGCCCGGGGACCTGGAGGCCCGTCTCGCCCCGGACGAGGCGGCATGGATTGAGGAGCGGCGGGGTTTCCTGGGCTACCGATCCGGTCATTAACCATCCAAATTCAGCGCCGGCGGCCCTAGATCGCCGGGCTCGCCGTTGCCTCCGGCAGGTACCCAGCGACACCGTACCAGCCGCAGGGGTAAGGACCCAGGTCCGCCGCGCTCAATCGTCCCCGTGGGTCCGCTGACGTAGCCCCTTGGTCTTGGACCGCTGGGCCTTGCCCTCCAGACGCCGCTCCTTGGAGGCCCGGGTGGGGCGCGTGGCCGTGCGAGGCTTTTGCACCAGTGTGGCTTGCCGAATCAGGGCGATCAAACGCTCCAGGGCATCGCGGCGGTTGCGCTCCTGGCTGCGGTAGCGGTGCGCCTCGATCACCACCATGCCCTCGGCGCTCAGGCGCCCAGCGGCCAGCCGCAGCAGGCGTTCCCTCACCGGCTCGGGCAGGGCTGGCGAGCGCGCCGCATCGAAGCGTAGTTCCACCGCTGTGGACACCTTGTTGACATGCTGACCACCGGGCCCCGGGGAACGCACGAAGCGCTCCTCGAGCTCCCGCTCGTCGATGGCGATGGCGTCGGTCACCTGGATCATGGTGTGCCTGGCTGCCGGCGATGGGCGCTCAAGTCCCCTCTATCCGATCGTAGTAGCGCGCGCGGTAGAACAGGCGTGGCTTGGCCCCGTCATCGAACCCAGTGCGGGTGTGGAGGACGTTGTTGCTCACCAGGCCCCAGCCGGCCTCCAGACGCCCCTCGAGGTGCCAAGGCGTATGGCCGTGCAGGACCTCACGCAGGCAGGCCAGGGCCGCGGTGGTCAGGGGGTCGTCGCGCCAGAGAATATTGCGTTTGCGATCTGTGTAGCGCATGTGGAGGTGACCCGCTGGCGTGACGGCGAAGACCGGCCCCGGTTGCTCCGGGCGGATGACCCTCCCCTCCACCAGGTTGGCCGGGATGGTCATGGCCTGCGGGTTCATCAGGGCGCGGATGTAGTCCGGTTCTTGGTCCCGTACCAGGATGTAGGCGATCTCGTGGTCGAGCAGGGCATTGGCCCCGCCGCGCTCTGCGGGTTGAACACAGTGCAGCAACAGACCATGAATCTGGTGCCCTGGGCTGTTGTAGTAACCGTCCGTGTGCCAGGCGATGGGTTTGTTGCTGTAGGGGATGTAGTCCCGATGCCCGGCATCGGACTGGACCTTGAGCGAGGTGATGGCGTCGTCGTCGGCGCCCATGTTGTGGTCCAGGCGGTGGAGGCCGAAGCTCGCCCCCAGGGCACGGACAATCTCCTTGTCCGGGTCGTCCCCGGTCCCGGCCGCGTAGAGTGCCATGTTGGCATGGCGGCAGCGTTCCAGGATCGCGGCATGTTCCGCCGGGGACAGACGGCGGGGGTTGGTGACCTCCACGACCAGGTCTTCGACCCGGGTTGGGGCCCGTGCCAGTCGGTCTTCACGCCACCGGGCGTAGGTCTCGGGTTGGTCGAGGGCGAAGGGGGAAGCGGCGATTCCGGATCGAATTGGTGCGAGAACTGGGGCTGACATGGGGTGACCTGGGTCTGAATCTTGAATTGGGTTGAGGGAACGGATAGGGCCAATCAGTACCATAGTGGCCCCCGGCAGCGGGTGCAATGCCCCTGGGAGCGTGGCAACCGGAGTCCGGAATTGGTGCTCACGTCAGGGGTCCGGAGCGGGTGTGGGAGCCCCGGATCGCAGCCAATCCCCGGGCCCTATAATGAGCGACACCAATGAGGCGCAACGAGGGCTTCGCCATGACTCCGCACAACTACCGACACCTTCTGCTGGCAGTGGATTTTGCCCCGGACAGGGAGCAGGTCATCGCCCGTGCCTTGCACTTGCGGGACCTCTGCGGGGCCAGGTTGAGCCTGGTCCATGTGGTCGAGTATGTCCCGATGGCAGTGGAATTCATGCCCCTGTCCTACGCCGGGGACATCGCCCTGCCAGAGGATTTTGCCCTGGAGACTACTCTGCTGGAGACGGCCCAAGGTCAGATGGACGCCCTGGGTGAGCGCATCGGCGTTCCAACGGGGGATCGCCACATCCAGATCGGGCCTGTCGGTCACGCCATCCAGGTCGCAGCCGAGGAGTTGGGCATCGACCTGGTGATCCTGGGCTGCCACGGGCGGCATGGCTTCAAGGCCCTCCTTGGGGGAACCGCCAAGGGCCTGGTACAGGGGCTGAATTGCGATCTGCTGTGCGTGCGCATCCCTGGGGAGACCTGAGGCGGGTCTTGCCGCTGGAGATCTGGCGGAGACAATGGTCCCGGTCGCCCCGGGCGGGACGGACACGCAGCGGCAGTAAGGTCTGGCGAGTCGCCAAGTGCCATGACCCGTCGCCGCGCCGGCAGCCACGGCTGGCCAGGACCCGACTGGCCAGCTCCGCGGTTTGCCGATTCGGGACTGCCTCAGCCGAGAGCAGCGGAGTCAGCACCGTGCCCCAGGGCCATACGGGCACGCTCGAAACGTGCCATGAGTGCCGGGTCGGTGGGGGCAGGCCCACACAGGTACCACTCCCGCAGCAGGTTCGGCGCTGCCGCCACCGGACCGCGCTCGCTGCCCCCCATGTGTCCGGAAAGTCTCGCCACCTGCAGCTCCATGCGCTCCTTGGCCAACTCCGGCGGGGATTCGACCTGGGCCAGGACCTCCAGTTGCAGGCATAGATCGCCCCGGCGCCGCGCGTTGGGTTCGCATGCGGCGGCGAGGTCGGCGAGGGCCTTGCCGCCGGTGCGGGCGGCGGCGAGGGCCTGGCCGAAGCGCCGGTCCAAGGCCTTCTGCAGGGCCGTATCCCGCAGTTTGCCCTGGGCCCGCCAGTCGCCCTCCAGGGTGTCCGGTTCCGGGGGTTCGGCACCCGGGGTCAGGAGGGCCTGCTCCAAGCCCTCGCACAGCCACACCAGGCGGGTCAGGCGCTGCTCCTGCTCTCGCTCCAAGGCCTCCAGACGTCCCTGATGGGCTGCCTCGCAGGCCTCCCGGGCCTCGCGCCAATGCTGCTGGAGGGCGCCCAGTGCCTGGCGTGGCACCGGCAGCGACTCGGCCTCGCGCCAGCGGGCCTCGATCTCACGCAGCCCGGCGGCGAGGGCCTGCGCCTCGTCCCCGCTGTCCGCCAGGGCCTGGGCCTCGGCGCAGATCGCCTCCCGGGTGGCGAGATTGGCGGCGAATTCGGCACCCTGGGCATCGTGTTGCTCCCGCCTGCGGGCGAAGACGGTATCGCATGCGGCGCGAAAGCGGGTCCACAGCCGATTCTCGTCGCGCTGGCGTGCGGCCACGCTGGTGTGCCAGTCCCGCTGGAGGCGCTTGGTCTGCTCGCAGGCGCGTTCGATGTCGGGCTCACTGGCCAGGGCCTCGACTTGAATGATGAGGTCCTGCTTGAGCTTGCGGTTACGGGCGCGCTCCTCTTCCAGGTGGGCGTCGAGGCGGTCCATGGCGGCGTGGAAGCGCTTCTCCAGGGCCCTGCGCCGACGCGGATCGACCGGCCCCTGGGCGGCCCAGGCCTGACGGGTCTCGCGCTCGGCGCGGACGGCCTTCTTCCAGTCCACCCGCGCCCAATCGACCTGGTCGAGAAAGGTTTCGAGATCCTGGCAAACCTGTTCGCGCTGGGCGGCGTTGGCCTCCTGAATACGGGCTTGTTCCTCGAAATAGGGCCGGCAGCGTTCATAGACCCGTTCCGAGGCGGCGTGAAAGCGGTCCCAGAGGGCATGGTTGACAGGGGATCCGCTCTGGTCGAGGCCCTTCCACTCCATTTGCAGGTCGTGCAGGCGAAGCGTCACGGCCTCCATGGGCAGGTCGGCGGTGACCAGCTCCTCCATGGACTCCTGGAGTCCCTGACGGTGCTGGTCGGTGCCCCACTTGCGCCACTGTTGCAGCTCGCGGACCCGCGGGGCCAGGGCATGCAGGCGGTCCGCCAGGTGGCCATAGTCGCCCCGGGGCAGGCCGCTGGCCTGTGCCAGATCTACCGCGGCCTGGAGGCTCTGGAGCAGGGGTTCGGCGCTTTTCAGCTCGCCGGCCGTCAAGTGGGCCTCCAACTCGGCGAGGTGCTCCGGCAGGCCCAGGAGGCGTTGGGCCGCGTGCTTGTGCTGTTTGCGCACGCGCGCATCGAGGGCAGAACGGACCTGTGCAAAGTCATCCGTCAGGGGGCGCGCGATCCCCTTGATTGCCAGGATCGGCTGAGCCTGCTCCAGCAGACGCTCGACCTCCTTATATTCCAGTGGGTTGGCCTGGGCGAGCAGTTGTGTCGCCGCCTGGTTGAGCTTGGCGAGCCGCTCGTTTCCGCGGCGCTGGGCGCGCAGGTCCTCACGATGTTGTTGCGCCGTGGTACTGAGGGCCGCGTAGTCCCGATCCAGGACGGCCTGTTCGGACTCCGGCAGGCATGCCAATGCCTCCCAGCGCGCGCCGATCTGGGTGCAGGCAGCGGCGATGGCCGCCTCATCATCCATTGTGGCGGTATCGACGAGGGCATCGAGCAAGGCGCGACGCTCCAGGCGCAAGGCAACACGGGTCTCCGCGGCGGCGACCTGGGCCGCGTTGGCGTCGCGGTAGGCGTCGTACGCGGCGAGCAGGCGGGTACGCAGCCCCGCGTAGCGCTCCCGCGAAGCGCCGTCGGCGTGGGGCTCCATCTCGGCCCACTGACGGTCAAAGTGGGCCAGCAGGGCCAGGTCCTGGGACCAGGTATCGAAACGTCCCAGCCTTGCGAGCTTTTCGCACAGCTCGTCACACAGGGCCCGGGCCCGACGGGGGAGTGCTTCGGCCTCCTGGATCAGCTTGAGTTTCTGCCGCACCAGGCGGTACACGTTCTTGTCGCGCTTGGCCACCTGCCGGGCGACCTGTTCCAGGGCCTGGCGGTCTTGCAGGAGGGCGGCGGCAACCGCGCGGTTGGCAGCCAGGGTGTCATGAATGGCGCAGGTGGCGAGTACCAGCTGGCTTCCAAGCCGGGCGATCGCGGCCTGACGGACCTGGGCCTCGCGTGCCTGCGTGGCAACGTGCTCGATGATACGGGGATCGCGCAGCTCGGTCAGGGCAGCCAGGCACTGCTCACAGGGCACCGCGGGATCCTCTACTCCACACAGCAGGTTGCGGCAGCGGCCCAGGGCGATCTCGCGTACCCCGGCATCGGCATCTTCCGCGGCGATACGCAACAACAGCGAAGGATCGCGGATGCGCCGGCAGGCATCGCGGCGTGCCGCGGGGTCGGCGTGGTTGCACGCGTTGTGGACGTGATTAGCCTGGTCCTCGGCGGCAGGGGTCCGTCTTGTCGCTTTGAGGAAGCGTTTGAACATCGCGATCCCGATTCGATTAGAGGCTTGATGGGGTGGGCCATTGTACCCGAGAGGATGCCGCTGCCGCGCCGTGCCCAAGCGAGCAAGCGAGCCTATATCTGGCACTCATGCCCAGCCAAGGAAGACCAGAGGTCATTGGCACCCTCCAGGGCCTTGAGGATGCGGCCATCCTCGATCAGGAGGGTGGATGCCGAGCTACCGGGCCGCGCCCAAGTGCCGGGCGGCGCCGGGCTTGTGCAGGTTGGGGGAGGGCAGGCGCCGCGCAACGATCGCCAGGGGTCGGGCGGCAGGAGGGGTCGCGACGCTCGCCGTGTTACCGATGATGACAGGCAACAGGGTTTGCGCCGCGGTTACTCCCATCAAGCGCGCCGGAGGATCTCGGCCAAGTTGCGGGCGTCCGTGGGGATGCGTATCCCCGTGGCCATCGCCAGGGCCTTGAGCATGGCGGTAAAGGGACCCCCGACCTGGGCCGTCGGGGCTTGGTCGAAACACTCCTCGAAGGCGTCGGCGGCCCGCAAGATGAACTGACGGGCGGCGGGAGATGGCTTGGGAGTAGGGACCTTTCTGGGAGCTGGTGCGGGCGCCAGGGCGACCGGCGTTTCGGTACTGGCCTCTGCGGTCGCGACCGCCACAGGACGGGAGGTGGCACCTTCGGCCAGGCGCGCCAGCTCGCCGGTCAACGCCATCAGGTAGGCGTCGTCATAGCCGCGATGGAAACGGTCTGCATCGTGCAGGGTCTGTAAGAGGCCGGTCTTGGCCTCCGCATCAAGGGCCTGCAGGCGCCCGCTCAGGGCCCTGGCGGCGTCGGCCAATTCCACCAGGGCCGGCGGCACCGCGGGCAGGGCGGTTGGCTCGACGGCGCTCGCTCGCCCCCTGCCGCGTGCGGGCTTGGTCTCCATCTGGGCGGCTGCCTGTGCCACCGTTGGCGCCGCCTCGGGCTCCGGTTCGGGCATAGGCTCGGCGGTGGTCAGCTCGTAACAGGTGGCAATGTCGTAGGCCAGGGCGGCGGCGAAAAGGCCGCGGCTTTCGTCGTCGCCGAGGCCACGCTCCGCCAGGGGCGCAAGCATGGCGCCGCGTTGCTCATCGCTCAGGCGATAGGGCTCGACGAAGCGCTTCTTGCCGGATGCCTTTGGCATGCCCTTGCCTGGGGTGGGCGGGGTGGAGTGGGTTCCCGGCGGTTCCGGATTGCAGAGTCCCGAATAGCTCTGGGCGTTGGCGTCAGGGTCCCCGGCGCCCGGGATATTGCGGACCCAGTAGCTGCGGCCACTGTGGGCCCTCTGGGTGAGGCCCTGGGGGGGTACGGGATTCGGAGCGAGTTTGCCCATGAATCAGTTTCCTCCGTTTGGCCCATTAAAGCACAGTTTTCCTCGGTCTACTGCCCCGATTTCGCCGCCGGGCCGTCGGCCGGGGCAGGCTAGCTTGCCCCGTCTCCGACAAAGGGGTTGTTGCGCCGTTCGGCGCCGAAGCTCGACATGGGGCCGTGCCCGGGGATGAACTGCACCCGATCCCCCAGGGGGAAGAGGCGGTTGCGGATGGAATCGAGCAAGTCCCGATGGTTGCCGCGGGGGAAGTCCGTCCGCCCGATGGAGCCCTTGAACAGGACATCCCCGACCTGGGACAGGCCCTCGCCGCGCTCGAAAAAGACGATGTGCCCCGGGGTGTGACCGGGGCAGTGGATCACCTCCAATACCAGTTCACCCAAGGGGACGCGGTCGCCATGTTCCAGCCACTGCCCGGGGCGGAAGGGCGCGACGCTGGGGAAACCGAACATCTCGGCCTGGGACGGCAGGGCGTCGAGCAGGAAGGCATCGTCCCGATGGGGGCCCAGGATTGGCACCCCGAGGCGCTCGGCCAAGTCGCAGGTCGCGCCGACGTGGTCGATGTGCCCGTGGGTGAGGAGGATCTTGACCGGGGTAACCCCCTCCTCAGCAATAGCGGCGAGGATACGCTCAGGGTCCCCGCCGGGGTCCACGATGGCCGCCTCGGCGGTCCTCGGGCACCACAGCAGGGTGCAGTTTTGCTGAAAGGGGGTAACCGGGACGACGCGGTAGCTCAATGCCAATTCCCTGCCTTCATCAGGCCCGGAAGGGGCCTCACTTGGCCTTCTCATCCAGGCGTTTGATGACTTCCTTGGTGAGATTGAGGGCTTCGTCCGTATACAGAATGCCGGACTGGCCGCGCTCGAAGACCATGCCCATCTTTTTCTCCTTGGAGAGGGCCTGGATAACCTCCTGGGCGGGACCCACGATGGCCTGCGCCAGCTTCTGCTGCTCCTTCTGCAGATCCTGCTGGGTGCCACCGGCGGTCTTCTGGAAGGCCTCGACCTTCTTCTGGATCTCGTCCTCCTTTTTCTTGATCTGCTCCTTGCTCATCAGTGGCTTGTCGCGCTCCAGGGCCTGCTTTTGCTGGGCTATAGCCTGCTCGTCCTTGGCAAACTCCTCGGACTTGGGGCCGAACTTCTCCTTGAGCTTCGCCTGGGCCTGCTTTCCGAGCTTGCTCTCCTGCAGGACCTGCTGCATGTCTACATAGCCGATGTTGGCGGCGTCCGCCGCGAGGCAGTGGCTGGTCATGGTGAGGGCGGCAACGAGAATGGCGAGTCGCTTCATGGAACTTCAATCCTCAATAAGGCTGGGCGTGAGAAGGCGTCTGGGGTACGTGTCGGGTGCGCGGTACAGCGGGTCCGGGTTCGGCCAGGGACCAGCGGGTGTGGGGGGATTCGGAATTCTAACCGCCTGGGCATGTTCTGGCATCAGGATCTTGCCGGCGTTGGGTTCGACGCGCCGCAATGGCGGCGCAGCCGCTTGCGTCTCCCCGCAGGCTGAGACATCCTTTCAGCCCAAATGTGGGGCCCGTACCTTGGGCCCCCAAGCCGTGGGGGTGCAGGTGGCGAACTCGCTTCAGGAACAGTTGCTCAAGGCCGGGCTGGTGAACCAGCAAAAGGCCAAGCAGACCAAGACCGACAAACGCAAGGAGGCCAAGGCGCGCAGTCAGGCCCCGGACCCGGAGGCCCTGGAGCGCCAGCGGCGTGCCGTCGAGGCCCAGGCGGAAAAGGCGCGGCGCGACCTCGAGCTCAACCGCGAACGTCAGGAGGCAGCGCAGCGCGCCGCGCTGGCCAATGAGCTGCGCCAGCTCATCCACGCCCACCGGGTTACCCGAGACCGTGCGGAGCTGGCCTTCAACTTCACCGACGGACGTTCCCTCAAGCGCATCTTCGTGACCCCGGAGCAGCAGCGCGGTCTTGCGGACGGGCGCCTGGCGGTGGTTCGCCAGGACCAGTTCTACGAGCTGATCCCGAACGATATCGCCGACCGGGTGCAGGCCCGCGACCCCGGACGGGTGGTGGCCCGTCACCAGGCCCCGCCGGTCGCCGCCCAACCCGCCGTCGAGGCCGAGGACCCCTATGCCGGCTATGAGGTCCCCGACGATCTGATGTGGTAGTTGTCGGTCGGGGACCGCATCGCTGGCCCCTTGA
The DNA here is from genome assembly GCA_963802205.1 of uncultured Gammaproteobacteria bacterium. GTDB lineage: Bacteria > Pseudomonadota > Gammaproteobacteria > Chromatiales > Chromatiaceae > DYRB01. Next base: position 32,012 of record CAWDHW010000012.1, read on the forward strand.
CCCTTGAAAAAGCATTAGGTAACAACTGCACCTGCGGAGTCCGGCAGCCATGCCCGAGGTAGAGAATCGCCGACTCGCCGTCCTCATCGACGCCGACAACGCCCAGGCCGCCATCGTCGAGGGCCTGCTGGCCGAGATCGCCAAGTACGGCACCGCCCACGTCAAGCGCATCTATGGGGACTGGACCCTGCCCAACCTGGGGTCCTGGAAACCCACCCTGCTGCGCTACTCCATCCAGCCCATGCAGCAGTTCCGCTACACCACCGGCAAGAACGCCACCGACGGGGCCATGATGATCGACGCCATGGACCTGCTCTACACCGGTCGGTTCGACGGCTTCTGCATCGTCTCCAGCGACAGCGACTTCACCCGGCTGGCCTCGCGCCTTCGCGAGTCGGGGCAGGTCGTGTACGGCTTCGGCGAGAAGAAGACCCCGGAGCCCTTCGTTGCCGCCTGCGACAAGTTCATCTTCGTGGAACTGCTGCGGGAGGACGACACGGGTGCAGCCCCCACAGCGCGCAAGTCCGCCAAGGAGCTCAAGCAGGACGTCAAGCTCATTCACCTGTTGCGCAATGCCGTCGAGGCCGCATCCGATGATGACGGCTGGGCCGAGCTGGGTGTAGTGGGTTCCACTGTCGCCAAGCGTGCCCCGGAGTTCGACCCGCGCAACTGGGGCTACGGTAAGCTCAGTGGGTTGCTTAAGGCCATCGGGCTGTTTGAGGTGACGGAGCGCCAGGTCGGCGGTGGCCCGCACCGGGCCCTGTCGGTGCGCGAAAAGAAGAGCGCAGCAACACCCTGAGGGCTTCTCAGTGGCACCACCCCTGATCGACACCCATTGCCACCTGGACGTGGAGGAGTTCGACCCCGACCGCGCCCAAGTCCTGGCGGCGGCACGCGCCGCCGGACTCGTTGGCATCGTGATCCCCGCCATCCATGCCGCCGGTTGGCCGAGGCTCCTGCGCCTGTGCGCCACGGCGGCGGATTTGTACCCGGCCCTGGGGCTGCACCCGGTCTATCTGGCGCAGCACCGCCCAGAGCACATCGCCGATCTGGAGCGCGCCCTTGCCGATTCACGGCCCCTGGCGGTGGGGGAGATCGGGCTCGATTTCTGCCAGGAGGGCTTGGACCCGGCACGGCAGCAGGCCCTGTTCGAGGCCCAGCTCGTCCTGGCACGGTCCGCCGGGCTCCCGGTGTTGCTCCATGCACGCAAGGCCCACGACCAGGTCCTGGCCACCCTCAAGCGCCTGCGGGTGCGCGGCGGCATCGCACACGCCTTCAACGGCAGTCTGCAACAAGCTGGAAAGTATCTCGATCTGGGCTTCTGCCTCGGTTTCGGGGGCATGCTCACCTTCGAGCGATCCCTGCGGCTGCGCCCTCTGGCGCGGGCCCTTCCCATCGAGGCCATAGTCCTGGAGACTGACGCCCCGGATCTGACAGTGGCCACCCACCGCGGTAGCCGCAACAGCCCGGCCTACCTGCCAGAGGTCCTCTCCGCCCTGGCCGAGGTGCGCGATGCCGACCCCGCCGAGCTGGCGGCCCAGACCACCCGCAATGCCCGTGAGGTCCTGGGCCTGACCTGAGGCCGGTTGGGTCACGGACCCCTGACAAGCGTGCCCGGGGCGCCGCCCTGGTTAGCGCCCGGCGATGCCCTCGGTCCCCGTGTAGACCCGCAGGATGCGGAAGGGCCGAATGGCGCCATCGGCGCCGCCGTTGAGCATCGGGGCGCGGTGGAGTTGGTTCACAGCGATGTAGAGCCAGCCGGACTCACCGAAGCTCAAGGCGTCCGGCCACAGGAGTCGGTCATCCTCGACCAGGGTCTCCAGCCGGCCGTCTGGGCTAAGGACGGCGATGGCGTTACGCCCCAAATCTGTGAAGTAGTGATTGCCCTCGGTGTCGGTAGAGGCGCCGTCGGAGATCGGTTTGGGTCCGGCCTTCCCGATGGCCGCGGCGACGGCCGCATCGTCGGCCCCCTCGCGCAGCAGTCGCGCCGGCAAGCGGTACCAGGTCTCCCCGTTCATGGCCCCGAAGTAGAGGGTCTCGCCGTCCGCCGACAGGGTGATGGGATTGAGCCCAACGCGGGCCGGTTTGACCTTCCCGTCCTCCCCCCGCCGCCCGATGACCTGCCCCTCCACCACCAGGTCCACGTCCTCCGCCTGCAGGGCAGGCGAGGCGGCGAAGCGCCGCGAGGTCTTGTGGTTCAGGTCCACCATCACCAGCGCCGGGGCGCTGTTGCCGCCCACGTCCGCCAGGTAGACGAAGCCGCGTGCGTCGTCCACTGCCAGATCGTTGAGGAAGCTCCCGGCGGGCCCGGTCTCGGGCGGGAAGTCGTAGCGGAAGACCGGCTTGCCGTCGGCCACTGAAAACGCCAGCAGCTTCGGCGTCTGGGGCGGGTCCCCCAGCCCGTTGTCGATCACCCACAGGCGTCCCTGGCGGTCGATGCGGATGCCCAGCACGCTGTTGAGCACACCGGGTCCTGAGCCAAAGGCCCCGTTCCAGGCCGCGTCTGGCCAGGGCTTGTAGCTTGTCGGCCCGGTGACCTCGATGAGCTGGGCGTCGGCGCGGCGGAATTGGTGCACCGTGGCGAAAACCCGCCCCTGCTCGGTCACTGCAAGATTACCCGGGTTGATGGGCAGTTCCGCTACCTCCTCGAGGGCGCCGGGCAGGAGCTGTTCCCCGGCAACGGCTGGGATCGGTTGGATGAGGGGAACGGCAAGCAACAAGGCAGCGATGAGAGGGCGCACGGGGTTCTCCGGTTCGGAACGGCGGCGTAGCCGCGGGCGGGTTGCGGAACACCTGAGTCAGGATAGATGGGGCGCGCGATCCGTTGTTTCAGCACGGAAAGGACGCCTTCGGCACGCCACATCCATCGTCGTCGGTGCCAGGGCCAGGGCCAGACCCGGCAGGGTGGCCACCTCGACCCGAGCGAGGTCTTGGGCCCGAAACTGGGTGTCGTAGCGGTCACCATCCGACAGTGCCGAATGTCCCCCGGCGAAGCCAGACCGTTTGCTCAGAAGGCGCCGGCCTCCGCCTCCAGATAGGCCAGCGAGATGTGCTTGCCCAATTCCTCATCGAAGCCGGGCCAGTCCTTGAACCGCGCCAGGCGCTCGGCGATGCGCGGTTTCATGTCGAAGTCGCTGATCCCTTCCGCGTAGAGTTCGGCCACCCCCGTGTAGACGCCGTTCAGATAGCTGCGGTAGTTGTCCACGATCTCCCGGCCACCCGTGCGGCCGTGTCCGGGGACCAGCACCTGGGCCGAGACGGCACCCTGGACGCCGTCCAAGGCATCGATGCTGCCGCGGAAGGAGCCGTCGTCCATGCGCACGATCCGGCGGTTGCAGGCGTTGTCCCCCAGGAACAGGACGCCAAGCGCCGGCACCTCGATCATCAGGTCCGTGGTGGTGTGGACATGGGGGTAGTAATGGGTCTTAAAGGTGAGGCCGCCGACCGAGAGGGTCTCGCCGCCCCCCAGTGGGTGGGTCGGGCCCCGGGGGACTGTCCCGTCGGTGGCCCCCTTGGTCGCACTCATCATGCGCCCGACCCATTCCTCGCCCGCCCCTTCGGCAACCTGCTCCAGCATCTTGGGGTGGGCGTAGATCGGCACCTCCGGGAAGGCCGCCAGCATCGCCTGATTGCCCAGCCAGTGGTCCCCATGGACATGGGTATTGAGGATCGCCAGCAACGGCTTGTCCGTTACCTTACGGATCTGGCGCAGCACCATCTCTCCGGTCTGGACGCTGGAACCCGGGTCCACAACAATCACGCCCGTGTCCGTGACCAGGAAGGCGGGGTTGTTCATGAACCCCTGGTTCTCCGGACTCGGGTAACCGACGGGGCCGTGGATGACGAAGAGACCAGGGGCGACCTCGTCGGCCGGGTAGTCCGGCAGGTCGGGCCCGCGTGCGGCCGACGCCGGCAAGACCAGGGCCAGCAGGAGCCAGGCGAGGTGGGTGACGGAGCGCTTGGGGGGCCTGTGGCAGAGTTCGAATCCGGTGTGATGCATGGCCGATGGTCCTGTGGGTGTGGTGTGGAGGCCGGTTTATAGACCAGCCTCAGGCGACTTTGTCCATTCCGATCGACTTCAGGACATTGGGAATGCTCACCGCCGACGCAATGGGCCTGTGCCCATCGTCGCCGGTCTCGCAGTGGGCAAATCCTTGCAGCAGGGTGATGAAGGGCTCGTCATGGAGGCCGCGGGCACGGCTGAGGTCTGAGAGCGCGGCCGTTCCGTCCCCCGCCGCCAGCCGTGCAAGGGCCCGAGCGATCAGGCGATGGGCGGCGTGCTCGGCCGCCAGCAGGGACGCCAGTTCCAGTCCGCAGCGCCGGCAGTGTTCCCCGCCATCCCAGCGGGCGCGGCAGTTGGGGCAGCGTTCCATCATGTCTCCCCCGTCAGGTCTCAAGGTAGTAGATCAGGTCCGAGAGTTGCCCAATGGCCCGCTCCAGGGCCGCTGCGTCCTCTCCGGCCAGGGCGTCCTGTACCCGCTCGACGCCGTCCACCAGGTCGTCGCGGTCCTCCGGGTTGGCGCCCTCCATCAGACGCTGGGCCTTCTCCACCAGGGCGCGGGCGGCGACCGCCTCGCGCCGCTCGGCGGTCTCATCGACAGGCACATCCCCCATCAGTGCGGACAGGCGCCCCCGCGCCGCGTCCAACTCGTCCCGGGCGAAGCGTGCGGTGGCGTTGTCGATGGTGATGTGCTTTTCGAGCCCGGTGCGCTTCTCCCGGGAGCTGATGTGCAGGATGCCGTTCACGTCCAGGCTAAACGTGGTAACGATGACGTTGCCGGCGGGCACGTCGCTCAGGCCCTCGATGCGGAAGGAGCCGATCTCGGTGTTGTTCAGCGCATCCGGGTCCTCGCCCTGGTAGACCTCCACGTCGATGGCCTTTTGACCGTCGTGCATGGTCTCGAAGGCATCGCTCTTGGTCACTGGGATTGGGGTGTTCTTGCGGATCAGGGGAATGAATGTATAGGGGTAGGGCTCGCCATTGAGGTCCGACCAGGCGCTGGTGCCGAAGGTGTAGGGGGTGACATCCACCAGTACGCTGGCGACCTGGTCCCCGGCGATGACGGCCCCCTGGATGGCGGCCCCGGTGGCGACGCACAGGTCCGGGTCTACCTCCGCCCGGGGTGGCATGCCGAGGATCTCCTCCAGACGGCGCTGAACCAGGGGGGTTCGGGTGGCGCCCCCCACGAGCAGGACCTCGTGCAGATCGGCCACCGCAAGTCCGGCCCCTTGCAGGGCAATATGCACGGCCTCCAGGGTCTCGGCGATGAAGGGGGCAATCATGGCCTCGTATTCGGCGCGATCCAGCTCCAGTGAAAGGTGGACGGGGTTCCCTGCCCGTTCGAGCAGATACTCCTCCTCGACCCGGGCATAGGGGGCGTCGCTCAAGGCGATCTTCGCTGCCTCCGCGGCTCGGGTCAGACGGGCCATGGCGGCGCGGTTGTCGCTGGGGTCCACCCCCTTATCCTCCTTGAGCCAGGCGACCAAATGTTCCACCACCTTGGCGTCGAAGTCGTCTCCCCCCAGATGGTTGTTGCCGTGGCTCGCGAGCACCTCGGTGACATCCTTGCTCAGGCGCACCACGGAGACGTCGAAGGTGCCCCCGCCTAAGTCGTAGACCAGGATGTTCTTGCCCGCGGGGTGGTCCACCTCGTAGGCCAGGGCCGCGGCGGTGGGCTCGTTGATGATGCGCACCACCTCCAGCCCGGCCAGTTCACCGGCGTCGCGGGTCGCCTGGCGCTGGGCGTCGGAGAAGTAGGCCGGGACCGTGATGACGGCCTTGGTCACGGGCTGGCCCAGGTCCGTCTCCGCCGCCTGCTTGAGACGACGCAGGATCAGGGCCGAAACCTCCTGGGGGGTGTAGGACTGGGGACCCATGGCCACCTTGGTGTCCTCGCCCATGCGCCGCTTGATGGATCGCACGGTGCGCTCGGGGTAGAGGGCGTATTGGTTGCGGGCGGTCTGTCCCACCAGCAGGGCACCGTCGTCTGCCAGGCCCACAACGGAGGGCAGGATTGTGGCCCCGTCCACCGCGATGACCCGCGCCCTGCCGCCCTGGACCACCGCCACCTCGGAGTTGGTGGTGCCGAGATCGATGCCGATGATGATGTCGCTCACGAAACCTCTGCCTTCAGTTTGTTGACGACGACCTCGGCCGCGCGCAGCAGCCGGTCGCGATGGGTGAATCCCTTGCGCAGTTCCCCGACCACGTGCCCCGCGGGCCGGGCCGGGTCCTCGGTGACCTCGCCGGCATGCATGGTCTGCGGGTCGAAGGGCCTGGCCTATGACCTGGAGCGGGCGCACCCCGCGACGATGCAGGATGTCATCGAGCCGGCGCAGATTCATGCCGAGCCCCTCGCTCATCCCGGCGACAAAGGCCCCAGCCCGGCCGCGGCGGGCGAGCCAACCCGGGCTGTAGCCCTGGCCCTGGTCGAGCCCCGCCTGGAGCCGGTCGCGGAGATCCAGAAGCTCCAGCAACAGGTCTTGTTCCGCTGCCTGACGAGTGAGGTCTTCGCGCTGCTGCTGGCGGTTCAAGTCGCCCTCCAGGCGCTGCTGGGCCTGACGCAGCAGGTCAAACAGCTCCCGGAATTGGTCCAGGGCGGCCTTTACCTGGCGCGATTCGACCTTGATCTCGGCCTTGAGTCCGGCCAATTCCGCAAGCAGCGTAAAGAGGTCCGGTCCGTCCCCCGTCGGAATCGCCTCGTCCGGCGTGGCATCCGCGGCGTCGATATAGGCGCGGAAGCGGGTAACAAGTTGCTCCTTGTCTCGCTCCTCCATCACTGGGACCCCTTGAGCAGGGCCGCGAACGCGGCGGCGTCCGGGCGGCGCGGTTCGCCTACCGGGGTCAGCCTGTCCATGACATCGTCGAGGGTCGGCGGGGTCGTGTCGAAAAGGCCATGGGCGAGGCGGTCGCGGCGGGTGCGCAGGGCCTCGTAGGCGGTGCGCAGGGCGGCGAAGCGCTGGGGATTGCGGTCGGGTGGCCAGCGCTTGAGGCCCACAAGGTAGGCGGCATGGATAGTCGCATCGTCGGCATCCGGGGGGACGCCCAGGATCAGGTAGGGATCGCTCATCAGAACAAGTCCAGTTGGTCGGGCGGGTCCTCGTCGGAGCCACGGGTCTTCTTTGCGGGCTTGGATGGCTTGGGCTTGCTTCCGGGCATGGGCAAGGGCGGGGGCCCGAAACCGCTGAGCTTCTCGCCGATCAGGGCCCTGAGCGCATCGACCAAGCCGTCTAGGCCCAACTCGCGCTCGATCTCTTGAAACTGCCGCTTCAGCTTGGGGTCCAGGCCGAGCATGTTGAAGAGGCCGTCCAGGCCCATGGAGTCGACCAGGTTGGCGACGGCAATGCGGATGGGGTCGAACTCGTCATCGAAGCCGCCGGGGGGCGAGAAAAAGGGGGCGTCGAATTCCTGGAGCAACCCCTCAAGGCGGTGGACTGTGCGGTTGTCACCCTCCCCCTGAGCACGGGTCAGGGCCGTCGCGACCCGGTCGAGATCGCTGTCCTTCGCCCAGCGGGCGCCGCGATAGCGGGCCTCGAAGGCGTGGAACTCGAAGCGGGGGGTGCCCGGCCAGCGCTTGAGGGCCGCCTGAGCGAAGGCCAGCCGAGCCACGTCCAGGGTACAGCGGCGCAGGGTCTCGCAGGCGCCCTCCACCTCTTGGACCGAGAGTGCGACGTTCGCCGCAGCCTTCAGTTGGCCATCGAAGAAGGTGCCGAGGTCCCGCGACAGGCAACCACCGCTGTCCAGATGGGCGTGCAGCCGGGCGAGGCATGCCAGGAGGTCCTCGCGACCGCCGTGCTTGGCCTTGGCAAGCCCTGCCAGCCGTAGCATCGTCGGCAACCGCTGTCCGATGGCGGTTGCCTCGATGGCCAGGGCGAGGGTGGCCGCCAGGCCATTGCCCAAGCGCTCCGCCTGCGCGCGCAGGGCCGCGGGCCCTGCGCCCTGGTCCTCGAGCTGGGTGACGAAGGCCGCGGTGAGTTCGATGCGTTCCCGCGCCGCCGCCCCTCCCCAGTCGGCGGCCTGGGCCAGCTCCTTGCGCGCCAGATCGGTGCGTAGGGCCCTCATCTGCTTGTGGGCGTGGGCGATGTGGGCCTTCACCAGGCGCTCGCGGGCACCGGTGTTGATGGGATCGATCTCGAGGATACGGCGTGCCAGACCCGTGGCCTTCTTGAAGACGTTGGTCGCCAGGGCCAGGTCCAGGGCGGCGGTCAGGACCCGCAGGTCCTCTGGCCAGCGCGCCAGGGCGGCGTCAAGGACGCGGCGGGCGTCCTTGGGGGCCTTGACCATTCGGTAATAGGTCAGCAGGCGCAGATAGGCATCCGTGTCGTCCGGGTCGTGGATCAGGCTCTCGTCAAGCAGGTTGGCAACCCGCTGGTCCAGGTCGTTTGCCTCCCCGGAGGCACCGGCGCTCTGCAAGATCATCGCCACGCGATCAGCGCGACGCTTCACCAATGCGAGGCGCACCGCCGCGTCGCATCCCGGCGGCGACACCCCATCCGCGACCAAGTGTCCGGAATATTCGTCCCAGGCGTGCAGTATCCGCCACGGGTCGCGCCCCTGCTCGGCGCGCCGGGCCGCCACCAGGGCCTTCTCCGCGGGGGTCGGCCGCTTGCCGCCGGCCTCCTGCAACCAGGCCTGGCTGCGCGGCCAGTCCGCGACGAGAAGGCGCAAGGCCTGTGTGCGCACCCATGCGTCCCCCAGCGGCACCCGATAGCGATGCATCAAGCGCAACAGGCCCTGCGGCGAAGACCCGACCCGCACCGCCTCCTGCCACAACGCCTGGCGCTCGTCGCCCCAGCCCCTCAGGGTCAGGGCGAACCGGCGGGTCGCCTCCCCGACCCCGGCGAGCCGGGAGGCCAGATCGGCCTCCGGCACCAGGGCAAGCTCCGCTGCCCGGCGCAGGCCGACGAAGGCGGACTCGTCGGCGACCCGTGCGAGCAGGGTCGCCGCCGCCTCGGGCTGATCCGGCAGCCGCTGTAGGGCCTTGAGGATCTGCGCCAAGTCGCGGTAGGGCGAGCGGAAGGGGATGCCGGCGAGGCTCGCCGACAGGGCGTCCGTGTCGCCGGCACAGTAGGCGGCCAGGGCGGACCTGGCCGCGGTGCCATGGACCAGGATAGGATCGTCCGGCGCCAGGCCCTCTGCGATGCCCGAGTCACCGGCGAGGAAGTAGACGGCCAGCTTCATCCCCAGGGTGGAGAGGGTCGCCCCATCCCCGAGTGGCTGGGCCTGGCGATAGAGGTCCGTGGCGGCGGCGGTTTGCCCCAGCCTCAGTAGCAAATCGGCGTGGGCGGGGTTGGGGCCGGCCACCTCGCCAAGCTGGCTGCGGTTATCCCAGATGACCCGGGCCTCCTTGAGCATGCCCTTCTCGGTGAGTTGTACGGCGCGGCCCGCATAGGCCTCCGCCAGCCCACGCCGCCAGTCTGGGGCATCGCACTGCTTGAGTAGGTCCTTGAACCGACCGATGGCCTCGCGGAAACGCCCCGCCTCCAGGTCGCGGCGTGCGGCGCCTGCGGTGTCCTCGACGGAGTTGATCGAGGTCGCCGGGGCGGGATTGGGTAAGGCCGGCGGCTTCCGCTGCTTTTTCATGACAGGTGGGGTGGTTTGGGGAGCGAAGAAGGCCTTGTCTGCGCCGAGGCGGTCGCGGAGGGGATGCAGTATAGCGGCGGGGCGCGGGACCCTGCACCCCTTAGCCTTCCGGCCGGAAACTTCTGCACCCGGCGTGACCGGCCGGTTACGGTACAATGCGGCGTTCGCCAACGCCGCCCGCCCCAGGGGGCGGATACCACCAGCAAAAAACGCAGATCTAAGGTTCACCGATGTCTGACTACAATGCAGAGGACGTCCGCAACATCGCCCTGGTCGGGCATGCCGGCGCGGGCAAGACCACCCTCGTCGAGGCCCTGCTCGCCGCCACCGGCACCATCCCCCAGCCTGGACGGGTGGACAAGGGCACTACGGTGTGTGACTTCGACCCACTCGAAAAGGAGTGGATGCACTCCCTGGACGTCGGCATCACCAGCTTCAGCTCCGCCGGCAAGCACATCAACCTGATCGACACCCCCGGATTCCCCGACTTCCTCGGGCGCAGCGTCTCGGTCATGTCGGCGGTGGAGACCGCCGCTGTCGTGGTCAACGCCCAGGCAGGCATAGAGCCGGTCACCCAGCGGGCGATGAAGGCCGCGGCCGGCCGCAAGCTCTGCCGTATCGTCATCGTCAACCAGATCGACGCCGACGGCACCGACCTCGCTGGCCTCACGGCGCAGATCCGCGACAACTTCGGCCCCGAGTGCCTGCCCATCAACCTCCCCGCGGACCGCGGCCGGCGCGTCATCGACTGCTTCTTCAAGCCCGATGCCGAGGCCGCCGACGGCCGGCCGGACTTCTCCAGCGTGGCCGAGGCCCACGGCCAGATCATCGATCAGGTGGTCGAGGTGGACGAGGCGCTGATGGAGCTGTACCTGGAGCAGGGCTCCGAGCTTGCGCCCGAGCAGCTCCACGACCCCTTCGAGAAGGCGCTGCGCGAGGGACACCTGATCCCCATCTGCTACGTCTCCGCCGCCACAGGGGCTGGCATCCCGGAGCTTCTGAACATCCTGGTTCGGCTCATGCCCAACCCCTCCGAGGGCAACCCACCGCCCTTCATGAAGGGCGAAGGGGCGGACATGGAGCCGGTGGCCGTGACCCCGGACCCCAACCTGCACGCCTTGGCCCATTGCTTCAAGGTCATCAACGATCCCTTCCGCGGCAAGCTCGGGATCTTCCGCATCCATCAGGGGCGCATCAAGCCGGACAGCCAGCTCTTCATCGGCGACGCCCGCAAGCCCTTCAAGGTCACCCGCCTGTTCCGCCTGCACGGGGCCGAGCAGATCGAGGTGGACGAGGGCGTGCCGGGAGACATCCTGGCTGTGGCGCGGGTGGAGGACATCTACCGCGACGCCGTGCTGCACGACTCCCATGCCGAGGATCACCACCACTTGCTGCCCGTGGAGTGCCCGGTGCCCCTCTTCGGGCTGGCGGTGCAGACCACCAAGCGTGGCGACGAGCAGAAGCTCAACGACGCCCTGGGCAAGCTCCAGGCAGAGGACCCTTGCCTGCATGTGGAGCACAACGCCGCCGCCAACGAGACCGTCGTCCGTGGCCTAGGCGAGTTGCACCTCAAGGTCATACTGCGGCGCCTTGCCGATCAGTTCCACGTCGATGTGGACACCCGCCCGCCGAGCATTCCCTACCGCGAGACCATCACCACGAAGGCTGAGGGGCATCATCGCCACAAGAAGCAGACCGGTGGGGCCGGCCAGTTCGGCGAGGTGTATCTCCGCATCGAGCCCCTGGAGCGCGGGGCCGGCTTCGAGTTCGTCAACGACACGGTAGGCGGGTCCATCCCGGGTCAGTTCATCCCCTCCATCGAGAAGGGGGTGCGCCAGGTTCTGGAAGAGGGCGCCATCGCCGGCTACCGGATGCAGGACATCCAGGTCAGCGTCTACGACGGCAAGTTCCACGCGGTCGATTCCAAAGACATCGCCTTCGCAACGGCCGGGCGCAAGGCCTTCCTCGAGGCCGTGGACAAGGCCAAGCCGGTGATCCTGGAGCCCATCGTCAAGATCCGCATCGTCGCCCAGAACCACGCCATGGGGGACCTGGCGAGCGACCTGTCCGGGCGGCGCGGGCGCATCAACGGCAGCGAGGCCAAGACCATGGGGCGCATCGCCATCGACGGCGAGGTCCCGTTGGCGGAGTTGGAAGGCTATGAGCCGCGCCTGCGCGCGCTGACCGGCGGTGAAGGGACCTACAGCATCGAACTGAGCCACTACGAGGCCGTCCCAGGCAACATCCAGAAGCGACTGATGGATGCGTTTAAGCGGGCGGAGGACTGAGAGCCAGCAACCGGCTACGGGTCGGTAGTGGGTGGGTCGGATTAGTAATCCGACGAAACCGAGCGTCGGGTTAGGGAAACACTGAAGAATTCCGCCCAAATCGAAGGGGCCAGAATGGTACAATAGCCGGGTACACACCCACCCCGCCGCGGAGCGCCCGAACCATGTCCCAGCAGATCTCCTTCGCCCAAGCCGAGTACGACGCCAAGCGCAAGACCACGCGCCGCGACCGCTTCTTGGGCGAGATGGAACGGGTGGTGCCTTGGGCGATGTTGCTGGACGTGCTGGCCCCCCACTACTACCCCCAGGCGGGCACGGGTGCGGGGCGTCCCCCGGTCGGGTTGGAGCGGATGCTGCGGATGTACTTCCTGCAGCAGTGGTTCGCGCTCGCCGACGAGGCGCTGGAGGATGCCATCTACGACAGTCAGGCGTTTCGGGCCTTTCTTGGGATCGACCTGGGTCGGGAGTCGGTGCCCGACGCCACCACCTTGCTGCGCTTCCGCCGGCGGCTGGAAGACAGGGGTCTGACCGGGCGCCTCTTCGAGACCGTCAAGGACCTGCTGCGCAGCCGTGGGTTGCTGCTGGAGAAGGGTACCCTGGTGGACGCCACCATCATTGCGGCCCCGTCCTCGACCAAGAACAAAGACAAGGCGCGCGACCCCGAGATGCACCAGACCCGCAAGGGCAAGCAGTACTACTTCGGGGCTAAGGCACACATCGGGGCCGACGCCGACTCCGGGCTGGTGCACACCGTCACGGCCACCGCGGCCAACGTCGCTGACATTACCGAGACGGCGCACTTGCTCCACGGCCAAGAGACGGAGGTGTTCGCCGATGCCGGCTACGTCGGCGCCGAGAAGCGCGAGGAACTCAAGGATCGCAAGATCAAGTGGAACATTGCCGCCAAACGCCGCACCGTCACCGGCATGGAGGAAGGGGCGCTGAAGGACCTGACCAAGACCATCGAGCACCTCAAGGCCAAGATCCGTGCCCGGGTCGAGCATCCCTTTCACATCCTCAAGAACCTGTTCGGTTATCGCAAGGTGCGCTACCAGGGCCTGAAGAAGAACGCCGCGCAGCTCGAGGTCCTGTTCGCCCTGGTCAATCTGGTCATCGCCAAGAAGGCGCTGCTCGCCTGAGGCAGGGGAGGTCTGCCCGAAATTCGGGCAGACCTCGAAAATCCACCGCAATAGGCCAATTTTTCACCAAAAAAGCGATCAAACGTCGCCCGAAACTCGAAAAATCCGACACATCGCGTGACGGGGGAAAAACGGCGGATTGATCAGCGGTTCCTTAGGGGCATCCTTGCCCTAACCCGACCTATTCACGATATCCTAAGGTGATTAGTGTCATGCCTCAGCCAGCCCGCGCCGTTGCTAGGCGCAGCCACTTTTCGGGCGCCGGTTGTGTCCTTGCGCAGGTATGCAGCAGGCGCCCGACCAAAGACGGGAGGTCGAACCGTCGGTTGATGCGATATTGCGCCTCGGCGAGGTAGCGGCGTGTGTACTTGCGGAACTTGAAGTGATGGTAGGTCCCACGGATTGCCGTCTTGAGGTTGGCGATGAAGGTGTTCACCCAGCGGAAGGGCTCCAGGTCGCTGGAGCGGTGCGGGGTGACGATGATCGCGCCGTAGGTCTGCACCACCGCCGCGGCGGCGCTGAAGCTGGCCAGGCCGTCGGTGACCAACTGTACGGTCTCGCCGAGGGCGCGCCGCGCCCAGTCCTCCACGGAGCCGGCGGTGAGGTCTGCGATGGGGTCGAAGCGCACATGCCAGGGGTGGCCGTCTGCGTCGAGTTCGACGGCTGCGACGAAGGGGACCTTGTTCTGCGAACCGCGCCCGCGCTTGCCAGGGTGCTTGCCGCCGAGGTAGGCGTCGTCAGCCACCACGACCCCGTCGAGCTGGCGCACCGCTTCGCGCTCGGCCATGGCCTCCAAGAGCTTGTGCTTGAGCCGCCAGGCGGCGCGGTAGGACACCCCAAGATGGCGCATGAGCGACAGGGCGGAGATGCAGTTCTTATTCTGCGTGACCAGGTAGATCGCCTGGAACCAGATCGTCAGGGGCCGCTTGGAGCCATGGAACAGCGTTCCGGAGCGCAACGTCGTCTGCGCCCGACAGTGCGTGCACTGCCAGTACCGGCGTCCATCGGCCAGGAACTTGGAGTGCTCGCGCCCCCCGCACTCCGGGCAGATGAAGCCCTGAGGCCAGCGCGCCCGCTGCAACGCGGCCTCGCACTGGGCCTCCAGGCCGTACTGATCAACAAACGCGCTCAGGGACATACCGTGTTGAAACTGGATCGGGTTCTTGGACATTGCCGGGGCCTCGCCTGGGGGTGTGGCGAGGATTCTGCGCCCCAGGGTGGCTCAAACCGTGAGTCCGCTAGCTGAGCCACGACGCTAATCACCATGATGAATGAAAAGGCCGTGTGCGGCTATTGCATAATGCCGCGCATTCAGGCCGGAAGTCATGGCCCCATTGGAAATAGGCCGCCGCACACAAGTCGGAAGCGATCCTGAAAACAGCGGGTTGCGAGCGTCGCTTTGTCGGCGTATAGTGATAAATCTCAATATGAAATCAGACAGTTACGCAGCGGCGATTGAGGGTGCTCCGCCGCAAAGATGTGTGTATCGAGACACCCCTACCCCGTCCGCCGATACCCTGGGCGAGTTCCAAAATGAAGTGCAACACCCGGACCTAGGCTGTAGGTAGGAGGTGTGCACATGAGAACGCGGTACAGACAGTTGACGGCGGACGACCGCAACAGGATCCAGATCGGTCTGAACGAGGGGCTGAGCCGGCGCGAGATAGCGCGCGGTCTTGGCCGTTGGCCGAGCGCGGTGAGTCGGGAGATTGCCCGCAACCGGGTGGGCGTGACCTACGACGCGGTGAGTGCTGGGCAGCGCACGCGGAGCCGGTGCCGGCGCGGTCGGCGCAAGCTGGTGGTGGGCACGGCGCTGTTGCAGGAGGTCCACACGGGCCTGTTGGGTGGCTGGTCCCCGGAGCAGATCGCGGGCAGACTCAAGCAGATGCACCCGGACGAACCGACCGAGCGAGTCTCCCATGAGACCATCTACAGCTACATCTACGCGCAGCCGCGCGGGGAGTTGCGCAAGACGTTAATCGCGGCCTTGCGCCAGGCGCACAAAAAGCGCCTGGCGCGCTCCCGAGGCACGGATCGGCGCGGACATTTGCGCGACATGGTCTCGATCCACACGCGGCCCGCAGAGGCCCTGGGACGGCAGGTAGCGGGGCATTGGGAGGGGGACCTCATCAAGGGCGCAGGCAATGCCAGCGCGGTCGGGACCCTGGTCGAACGCAAGAGCCGCTACGTCCTCCTGGCCAAGATGGACGGTACCGACGCCGAGGCGGCGCTGGAGGGCTTTACGCGCCGCATGCGGACCCTGCCGGCCGCTGTGCGTAAGACCCTGACCTACGACCAGGGCAAGGAAATGGCGCACCACCAAGCGCTCGCGCGCCGCCTCAACATTCGGGTGTACTTCGCCGACCCTCATAGCCCTTGGCAGCGCCCCTCCAACGAGAATGCCAACGGCCTGATCCGCCAGTACCTGCCCAAGGGGATGGACCTCTCCGGCGTCTCCCAGCGGCGCCTAACCCAGATCGCCACGGCACTCAACACGCGCCCAAGAAAATGCCTCGGCTTTATGACACCGGAGGAAGTCATGTCGCAAGAAATCAATCAGTTAAACTCTTGCGTTGCACTTCAAACTTGAAACCGCCCCTTGAAGCTGACGCCGGCGGGCGGGTAAACCGCAGGCTCACCGCTGAGGGAAGCGCCGCTCCAGCGGGTAGGGGAAGACATCTTCCAGGTATCCAGCACGGATGTTGGCCTGTCGTTCCCGCCACCAAGCCGGATCGAGCAGGTCCCTGTGATGGGCGCGGAAGGCTCACCGGATGCGCGGGTCGTTGAGCAGGAAGGTCGCGAATTCCTCCGAGTGCGCACTGCCCTCCGGGAGGTAGGCGAGGTCGCGGTCGGGTAACTGGATCATCCAGCGCTCCATATCGCGGCGTGCCAGGTCGATGAAGTAGTGGCCGATGGCGTTGCCGATGCCCCGGCTGCCCGAATGCAGCATTACCCATACCTGGCCTGCCTCGTCCAGGCACACCTCGATGAAGTGATTGCCCCCGCCCAAGGTGCCCATCTGGTTGACCCAGTTGGAAAAGCGCCCGAAGGCCTTGAGCAGGTGAGGGTGACGGCCAGTCATCTTGGCGAGCTTGGCGGCGAAGGGCCGGGCGGCGTCCACCAGGGCGCGGTCGTCCCTGTGCTGGGCGCGGCCGACGGGCACGTCGCGACTGATCTGGTCGAAAACCCGCTTCAGGGACTTCTCATCGATGTCGTTCGTGCTGAGCGAGGTGCGCACCGCCGCCATGCCGCAGCCGATGTCCACCCCCACGGCGGCCGGGATGATCGCCTTGTGGGTGGCGATGACGCTGCCGATGGTGGCCCCGATGCCGCCGTGGACATCCGGCATGGCGGCCACATGGCGATGGATAAAGGGCAGTTTGGACAGGTTGACCAATTGCGCCCGGGCGAACGCATCCAGGTCGTCGGTCCAGACCTTGACCGGTCTTACCCCCTCGGTAATCACTTGCTTGATGGGCACGGTTTCCTCTTCCTATGGCGCGCGGCCCTGCCGATAAAAGGGGTGGCGGCGACCTGCGGATCGGAACAGCCGCTCCAGGCGCGGCAGGGGGCGCAATGGTGCGTCCAGGGCAGTCATCAGTCATCGACGGCCGACTGCTGCCGTCGAATCGCCATGACCCCACCCAACCCGGCCATCGCCGGGGGCCGGCCCCGCTGTTAAGATCGGGCGCCCCAATACCACCCACGGAGTCCGCACATGTCCCGCCCCCAGCGCCTTGCCAGATCCCTGGCCCTTTCGTTCGCCTTGGCCACAGTCCTGGCCCTGCCCAAGGCCCAGGCCGGCAACGGCTATGCCGTCCACGAGCACCAGTAGCTCCTTTGGCGATGTCATGGAGGGGCTCCAGTCCGCCATTCAGGAGCGTGGCATGTACATCAATAATATCATGCACATGGGCGAGATGCTGGAGCGTACCGGCCGTGATCTGGGGTTGGGCGAACCGATTTACCTCAAGGCCGAGTCCATCGAGTTCTGTAGCGCCGGCCTGTCTCACAGGATGACCCACGAGAACCCGGCACGGGTGGTCAACTGCCCCTTCATCGTGGCGGCCTATGTCCTGGCGAAGGAGCCCGGCAAGACGTATGTGGTCTACCGCGAGATCCCACGGGACCAGATCGAGGCCAGCCAGGTCATGGCGGAGGTGGCGGAGAACCTCAAGGGGATTGCCGAGACGGGCGCCTCCTGGTGACCAGGATCGCCCGCCTGGGACCCTCCTGCCTGCTCGTCCTCGCCTGCACGCTCGGCTGGCTGGCCCCGTCCCGGGCGGCCTGCATCGAGGGGCAAGGGCTCACCCTGCTGCATTTCAACGACTTTCACGGCCAACTCGAGCCCTATCCAGACCCCCAGACCCAGGCTGAGGTGGGGGGTATAGCCCGCCTGGCGGCGGCAGTCGCCGCGGTGCGCGCCGAGGACCCGGCACGGCCCGTGGTCCTGTTGTTCGCCGGGGACCTGCTCCAGGGCACCGTCACCTCCAGCCTCTTCCTGGGTATCCCGGACCTGGCCCTGTTCGAGCGCATGGGGGTCGATGCCGCCGTCATGGGCAATCACGAGCTCGACTATGGACAGGAGGTATTTCTCCACATCGCCGCTCTGTCGGCCTTCCCCTGGCTGACCGCCAACGTCGAGACCCACCCGGACCCGCTGCCGGTCAAGCCGGCCGTCATCCTGGCCAAGCCAGGCGGGCCGAGGGTGGCGGTGCTGGGGTTGACCACCCCGGAGCTGACCACCGCGACACACCCACGCAATATCTACGGGGTCAGCGTCGAGGAGCCCGTCGCCGCCGCCCGCCGCCTGGTCCCGGGCCTCGAGGCCGAGGCCGATCTGGTGGTGGTCCTTTCCCATATGGGCATAGCGGATGATCGTCGCCTGGCCGCCGAGGTC
>CAWDHW010000013.1:0-45225 GCA_963802205.1 uncultured Gammaproteobacteria bacterium
CTGTCATCAGCGCCTTGCCCCGCCCCGGCTCTCAACCTGGACACCTAAGTGCGCCTCTCGCCGGCTGTGCGACGGCCGCGGTGTCGAATGCGGAGCGGTTTCTGATCTAGGGAGGAGGCAGGAAACCTTGCTCAGGAACCTCGGGCCTCCTTGCGGGTAACCGTCGTGATCCAGTCTTCGAGATTCCAGCGGCGGCTCTTGTACAGGATCTTGGTCACGATGCTGGCCCCGTCGAAGTTGCGTTCTTCCCGCCACAGATGACAGAAGCCGTGCAGATACCAGCCGCCATGTCGCGGGTCCCGCATGATCCTTGTGATGTCGACTGTGTCGCGGTGCCAGTCGCCCTCCTCGTCCTTGTAGGTGAACTCGACCGTGCATGGCGCACCGGTCCAGACCGTGACCAGGCGCGCCTCCCCTTCGGCGCGCGCAGGCTGGTCAAGGACGTCGTCAGGTTCCCCTTGGACTGGGACCGCAGAGAGGTCCTCGCTCGCTACGGGCGGAGTCGCCGCCCCCACCTCCGGTTGGTCAGGTTGACTCTGGGCTGACGTACCCACCGGCTGCGTTTCCGGCTCTGCGTCTGACGTGGACGCTCGCCGTGAGATCCGCAGGGCCGCCGCGATGGCTGCTGCCGCAAGTGCGATGGCCGCTAGGACGGGCACCAAGAACAGGAATCGGTTCTGGCTCCCGGAACCCTCTGACGCTTGGGCGGCATGTGTCGTTTCGTGCGTGCCCGCCGAGTCTGTGGGGGCTGGGGACTGCTCTGTCGTCTCCGGTGACAGGCATTCTCTTGCACCCCTGCGAAACCTATTGCCGTCCCACCCTCGGCACAGATCCTCTTCGAACTGTGCTGGCTCCTCCACGACGCCTCTCGTGCCGGCTACCACGACCGGCGTCTGGGAGACCCACGACAAGCAAATCGATAAGACGAGCAACCGCACACGCATGTTTGCCCCTCCTGGTTTCATGGCTGAAGGTCTGAGGGTGCCACGGCGTGCGGCTGTTTCACACCTGCAAGGCGCCGATCTCCCTGGGCTGGCAGCGGTCAGCCTCTTCCAGCATCCCCACTTTAGCCTGTCTCAATCGTGCTGCCATCGGTGATCTCCATGACCGCCCTACAGTAATCCTGTCCGTCACCCTTCTTCAGGACCGCGGGGTTTTAATCTTCGCCCCTGGCCCAAGATGGGCGCCACCTCCACCGCCATGCAGGCGCCCTACCTAGCCGAGACCCAATCTCATGACCCAAGACATCAGCAATCTGGACATGGAGATCGGCAGCGGCATCGCTGCCTTCGAGACCCGCCAATTCGCACGCGCCGCCGGGCTCTTGTCGCCGCTGGCGGATGCGGGTGAGCCCCAAGCCCAGTACCGCATGGCCATCATGGCCCAGAACGGACTGGGTATGACCGAGAACACTGACCTCGCCTTCCGCTACATGAAGGCCGCCGCAGAGGCTGGGATGGACCTGGCCCAGCACGGGCTCGGCTTCATGTACATGGAGGGGGAGTGCGCCCCCAAGAACGCCGAGCAGGCCGTCTACTGGTTTCGCAAGGCGGCGGATCAGGGCCTGGCGGGTTCCCAGACTACCCTTGCGATGATGTATGAGGAGGGACGCGGCGTCCCCCAGGACTTGGAGGAGGCGCGCAAGTGGTACCGGCTGGCCGGGTTTGAGGACCGCTGAGACCACACGGCCGAACGCGGGTCGGGGGCGTCATCGGTGTTGCGCAAGACCCTGCCGCTCAATGGGCCTTAAACTCCAGAGGTCCCGAAGCGGCGAAAGCCCCTGCAAAAGGAGATCTTCCAAGCTCCCCAAGCCCGAGGCAGCGCCGTGGAGCGACTGATGGCCGCCAGCCGGCTCGGTCGGGGCGACCAGGCGCGTGTCCTGTGGGCTTAGGCCCTGGAGCTATCCACCAGCCTCTCCCCCGCGAAACCCGACACCCCTGGGTGTTGAATCCTCGGGCTTGAGACCGCATCCTAATTCCGCAGTAAAATGCTGCGAAATTCCCCCGCCAGCCGCCGTCCAGGGAGCCAGCCGCCATGAGCGCCGCCACGCAAGTCGAGGACCTCGTCCGCTCGGAGTACGAGCACGGGTTCGTCACTGACATCGAGTCCGATACCCTGCCCCCCGGCCTGGACGAAGGTGTCGTCCGTGCCATCTCCGCCAGGAAGGGCGAGCCCGAGTTCATGCTGGAGGCCCGCCTCAAGGCGTACCGCCACTGGCTGACTATGACCGAGCCCAACTGGGCCTCTGTGGAACACCCGCCCATCGACTACCAGGCGATCTCCTACTTTTCTGCCCCCAAGAAGAAGCTGTTGCAGAGTCTCGACGAGGTCGATCCGGCCCTGTTGGAGACCTACGCCAAGCTCGGCATACCCATCGAGGAGCAGAAGGCCCTGGCGGGGGTCGCCGTGGACGCGGTTTTCGACAGCGTCTCGGTGGCGACGACCTTCCGCGTCAAGCTCGCCGAGGTAGGGGTGATCTTCTGCGCCATCTCCGAGGCGGTGCACCAGTACCCGGATCTCATCAAGCAATATCTCGCGAGCGTGGTCCCCCACACGGACAACTACTTTGCGGCGCTCAATGCCGCGGTCTTCAGCGACGGGACCTTCGTCTATGTCCCGAAGGGGGTGCGCTGCCCCATGGAGCTGAGTACCTACTTCCGCATCAACGCCGCCAACACCGGGCAGTTCGAGCGCACCCTGATCGTCGCCGAGGCCGGGAGCTATGTGAGCTATCTGGAGGGTTGCACGGCCCCCATGCGCGACGAGCATCAGCTGCACGCCGCCGTGGTGGAGCTGATCGCCATGGACGACGCGGAGATCAAGTATTCCACGGTACAGAACTGGTATCCCGGGGACGCCCAGGGTAAAGGCGGAATCTACAACTTCGTCACCAAGCGCGGAGACTGCCGCGGGGCCCGCTCAAAGATTTCCTGGACCCAGGTGGAGACCGGCTCGGCGATCACCTGGAAGTACCCGAGCTGCATCCTGCGCGGGGACGGGTCGGTCGGCGAGTTCTATTCCGTCGCCGTGACCAAGGGGAGGCAGCAGGCGGACACCGGGACCAAGATGATCCACCTGGGGCGCAATACCAGTTCCACCATCGTCTCCAAGGGGATCTCGGCGGGGCAGGGGCGTCAGACCTACCGCGGTCTGGTGCGCATTGCCCAGCGGGCCGAAGACGCACGCAATCACACCCAGTGCGACAGCCTGCTGATCGGTGACCGCTGCACGGCCAACACCTTCCCCTACATCGAGGTCAAGAACCCCACGGCCCAGATGGAGCATGAGGCAACTACCTCGAAGATCGGCGACGACCAGCTCTTCTATTGCCGTTCCCGCGGGTTGGCCGAGGAGGATGCGGTATCCATGATCGTCAACGGCTTCTGCAAGGAGGTCTTCCGGCAACTCCCCATGGAGTTCGCGGTGGAGGCGCAGAAGCTCCTGAGCATCAGCCTGGAAGGGGCTGTGGGTTAGATAGGACTTATGGGTCCCATTAGGCTCGATCATTAGGCAGTATGAGGAAAAGCAAGATGTTGTCAGTTAAGGGCCTGAAGGCCAACGTGGGTGCCCGTGAGATCCTCAGGGGCCTCGATCTCGAGGTCGGCCCCGGCGAGGTCCACGCCATCATGGGCCCCAACGGGTCCGGCAAGAGCACCTTTGCCCATGTCCTGTCGGGGCGCGATGGCTATGAGGTCACCGCTGGCAGCGCCCTGTTCGAGGGTCAGGACCTGCTGGCCCTGACGCCCGAGGCCCGCGCTCACCTGGGGGTGTTCCTCGCCTTCCAGTATCCGGTGGAACTGCCGGGGGTGAACAACACCTACTTCCTCAAGGCGGCCCTCAACGCCATCCGCGGTGCGCGCGGGGAGCCGGAACTCGATGCCGTGGCCTTCATGCGCCTGATGAAGGAGAAGCTCAAGGTCTTGCACCTGGACGACAGCCTACTCAAGCGTCCGGTCAACTTCGGCTTTTCCGGCGGCGAGAAAAAGCGCAACGAAATCTTCCAGATGGCCCTGCTGGAACCAAAGCTCGCCATTCTGGACGAGACCGACTCCGGGCTCGACATCGACGCCCTGCGCATCGTGGCCGACGGGGTCAATACCCTGCGCAGCCCGGATCGCTCCATGATTGTCGTTACTCACTACCAGCGTCTGCTGGACTACATTGAACCGGACTTTGTCCACGTCTTGGCCAAGGGCCGGATCATCCGTTCCGGGGGCAAGGCGTTGGCCCTGGAATTGGAAGAAAAGGGCTACGGCTGGATCGCGGGTGAGGAGGCGGCATGAACGCGCCGACGCTGCCGGCCGCCATCGTCCCAGGCCCCTTCGACACTTGGCTGGCGGGCCTCGCCCAGGACCTGCCTGGCGCCGGGCTTGGTTGGCTGAGTGCCCAGCGCGGGGCGGCCCTGGCCAGGGCCCGTGCCGTCGGGGTGCCGACATCCAAGCAGGAAGGGTGGCGCTACACAGGGCTCAGGTCGCTGCTGGAGCAGGGCTTCACCCAAGGCGTGGAGGACATCACGGGCCTCGCCCCGGAAGATGTAGAGGATCTCTTGATCCCCGGCCTCTGCGCCCACCGTGTAGTCCTGGCCAACGGGCGCCTGGTGCCGTCCCTATCCTGGGTGGACGGGTTCCCGGGTGGCGTCCGCGCCGGCGGGCTGCGTGCCCTGATCGAGTCCGAACCCGACCTGTTGCGCGGGCGCCTTGGGCGGGTGGCCGGGGACGGGGCCCACGTCTTCGCGGCCCTGAACACCGCTGGTATGGACGATGGCTTCGTTCTCCTTCTTGAGGCCGGGACCCGGGTAGAACGGCCCATCGAGATCATCCACCTGTCGCTTGGCATGGATGAGCCACGCCTGGCGCAGCCCCGGCACATTGTGGATCTGGGCGAGGGCGCCAGTGCCACTCTGATCGAGCGCTACGTCAGCCTGGGCGAGTCGCTCTACTGCACCAACTCGGTCCTGGAGCTGTCCCTGGCGGCAGGGGCCGAGCTGACGCACTACCGAGTTCAGCAGGAGAGCCCAAACGCCTTCCACATCGCTGGGGTCTACCTGAGCCAGGGGGCAAGGAGCCGGTATCGCGGGGTCAATGTCGGGCTGGGGGCGGCCTGGTCGCGCACCGATCTGGTGGCCAGGTTCGCCGGCGAGGGTGCTGAGAGCAGCCTGGACGGCCTCTATCTGGCGGGCGACGGCCAGGTGATGGACTTTCACCTGGATGTGCGCCACGAGGTCCCCGCATGCACCAGCCGCGAGACCTTCAAAGGCATCCTCTACGGCAAGGGCCGGGCGGTCTTTGACGGGCGCGTCTACGTCGCCCGCGACGCCCAGAAGACCGATGCCCAACTCTCCAACCGCAACTTGGTACTGTCGCGCAACGCCGAGGTGGATACCAAGCCCCAGCTCGAAATCCTCGCCGACGATGTCAAGTGCAGCCATGGGACCACCGTCGGGCAGCTCGACCCGGAGGCGTTGTTTTATCTGCGCTCCCGCGGCATCCCGGTGAACCAGGCGCGGCGCATGCTGTGCGTCGGGTTCGCCGGGGAGGTGCTCGACGCCCTGGAGCTGGAGCCCCTGCGGGACTATGTCGCGGACCAGGTCGGACTCCGTCTGGAACAGGCGGCTCTGGATTGAGCAGGGTCTTGGTGTCTCACTGGCAGTACGAGGTCATTCCATGAACAGACTGGCACGACTCACCGGGTTCTTCCGGGAACATGAAGGGGATGATGGCTCGGCCCCGTCCGTCGCGGGACTCCCGCATGAGGGGTCAGAGATCCAGGTCGAACGCATGGACCCCGAGGAGTTGCGCGAGCCCATCATCGAGGCCCTGCGCAAGGTCCATGACCCGGAGATCCCGGTCAACATCTATGACCTGGGGCTGATCTACCGGATCGATATCGCCCCCAACGGCGCGATTCACATCGACATGACCCTCACCGCTCCCGCCTGCCCGGTGGCCGGGATGATGCCGGTGATGGTAAAGGACGCGGTGGGCCAGGTGGAAGGGGTCGGAGCGGTTGCGGTGGATCTGGTGTGGGACCCGCCCTGGACCCAGGACTGCATGTCGGAGGAGGCTATGCTCCAACTCGGGATGATGTGACCGACAGCCCCAGCCCCGTGGAGAGTGCATGACGAGCCCCATCGATACCCCGGACCAGGCCTTTGCCGCCCTGGCCGACCCAGGCGACCCCAATTGGGGGGCGGCCTTCGCCCTGTTGGCCAGCCAACCGGAGACAGCCCAGCTCATGCTGGAGGCCTTCGCCGAGACCCTGGAACAACTGGGCGTCGTCCCATCGGGAATAGATCCCGCCAGCGGCCAGCCCGCTTACAGCCTTGACGACGTCACCCGCGCTCTGGGCGTGCCGATGGCAGAACTGGATCCGGGGGCGGGTACCCGCCCGTCAGGAGAACCCGGGGGCGGTTGACCTTTCCCTTGCTATGGTGAAGCATGGCCTGTGACCTAGGTTGCCGCGACGCGACAGGCAGCCTCCAACTCGCCACCGGTCCGCCGCCACGACGCCACACGCATGAGCCTTGACCCCAGCCAGTCTCAGCCAGAGCGGTTCTCGTTGGCCTGCCGTCGCTGCCCGCGGCTGGCGGGCTTTCTGGACCAGGTCCGCGCCGAGTTTCCAGGCTATCACTGTGCCCCGGTCCCGCCCTTCGGCGACCCGGCGGCGCGCCTGCTGGTGGTCGGGCTGGCCCCGGGGATGCACGGGGCCAACGCCAGCGGGCGACCCTTCACCGGCGATCACGCCGGGATCATCCTCTACGCGACCCTGCATCGCTTCGGGTTCGCCAGCGGGCCCGAGTCCCGCGCGCGCAACGACGGTCTGGTCCTGCACGACTGCCGTATCACCAATGCGGTGAAGTGCCTGCCCCCGGCGAACAAGCCGACCGGCGAAGAAGTACGTACCTGCAACCCCTACCTGGCCAGCGAACTGGCCGGGCTGGCGGTGGGGTCCGTGGTCCTGGCCCTGGGGACCGTCGCCCATACTGCCGTGCTGCGCGCCCTGGGATTGCGGCCCGCCGACCTGGCCTTCGGCCACGGCGCCGAGCACGCCCTGCCCGAGGGTCTGCATTTGTTCGACAGCTACCACTGTAGTCGCTACAACACCCAGACCCGGCGTCTGACCGAGCCGATGTTCCACGCCGTCTTTGCCCGTGTCCGGGCCCTGCTTGGATAGACCGCGGTCCTGGCCATGGCTGAGAGCGACCTGCGGGCGTCGGTGCGCCGCATCCCGACGGGCCCCGGGGTCTATCGGATGCAGGACGCCCAGGGCACTGTCCTCTATGTGGGCAAGGCCAGGGACCTTCGGCGCCGGGTCGGGAGCTACTTCTCCCGGGCGCTGAACGTTCGTCTCCAGTCCATGGTGGCCCAGGTGGCCGACATCGAGGTCACGGTTACCCGCACCGAGGGCGAGGCCTTGCTGCTGGAGAGCAACCTTATCAAGACCTTGCAGCCGCGTTACAACGTATTGCTGCGCGACGACAAGAGCTATCCCTACATCTATCTGTCCACCCAGGACCCCTTCCCGCGGCTCGCCTTTTACCGCGGTTCGCGCAAGGGGCAGGGGCGCTTCTTTGGGCCCTACCCGAGTGCCTCGGCCGTGCGTGAGACCCTGCAACTCTTGCAGAAGCTGTTTCCGGTGCGCCAGTGTGAGGACAGCTTTTTCCGCAATCGCTCGCGTCCCTGTCTTCAGTACCAGATCAAACGCTGTAGCGGGCCCTGCGTCTGCCTGGTGAGCGGGGAGGACTATGCCGCGGACGTGGCGCATACCATCAAGTTTCTCGACGGCCGGGCGGGCGAGGTCGTGGATGACCTGGCTGGGGCCATGGAGGCGGCGGCCGCCGACCTGGCCTTCGAGCGCGCCGCGGTCCTGCGCGACCAGATCGCGATGCTCAGGCGCATTCAGGAGCGCCAGTATGTGAGCGGCGACGGGGGGGACTTGGACATCGTCGCTGCGGCCCAGGAGGGGGGGCAAAACTGCGTGCAGGTCTTCTTCATCCGCAACGGGCGCAACCTGGGCAACAAGGCATTCTTCCCTCTGGCCCCCGAGGGGACCGAACCCCCAGTCCTGCTGGCGGGTTTCCTGGCCCAGTTCTATGTGGACAAGCCGATTCCCCCGGAGGTCATCGTCGACGCTGATGTCGAGGACCAGGCCCTGTTGGAAGCGGCCTTGAGCGAGCGCGCCGGTCGTCGCGTGAGCCTGCGCAGCAAGGTCCGCGCCGAGCGCGCCCGCTGGCTGGAGATGGCCCGCGGCAATGCCGTCATCGCCCTGCGTGCCCGCCTCGGCAGCCAGGCCGGATACGCCGCCCGGCTCGATGCCCTGCGGGACGCATTGGGGCTGGACGAGGCACCGAGCCGCATGGAGTGCTTCGACATCAGCCACACCGGGGGGGAGCGCACCGTCGCGTCCTGCGTGGTCTTCAATGCCGAGGGCCCGGCCAAGTCCGACTATCGTCGTTTCAACATCGACGGCATTACCCCGGGGGATGACTACGCCGCCCTGCACCAGGCCCTGACCCGGCGTTACACAAGGGTCAAGGACGGCGAGGTCCCCTATCCGGACTTGTTGTTCATCGACGGCGGGCGTGGCCAGATCGCCTCCGTGGCGGAGGCCCTCCAGGAGCTGGGGGTGCTGAAGGGCGTGCGACTGGTGGGGGTTTCCAAGGGGCCTGATCGTCGCCCAGGGGCCGAGCAGCTTTGGTTGTTGGGGCAGGAGACGGCCGTTATACTCCCGGCCGACTCCCCGGGGCTGCACCTCATCCAGCAGATTCGCGATGAGGCCCACCGTTTCGCCATCACCGGCCACCGCCAGCGTCGCGCCAAGGCGCGCACTACCTCGGTCCTGGAAGGCCTGGCCGGGGTCGGGCCCAAGCGACGCCAGAATCTGCTGCGGCAGTTCGGCGGTCTCCAGGGGTTGGCCCGGGCCGGTGTCGAGGACATCGCGCGGGTCGAGGGCATCAGCCGCCATCTGGCCGATCAAATCTATGCGGCCTTCCACCATGAGGGGGCAGGGGACTAAAGGATGTGGAACACGCCCAACCTGCTGACCCTGCTGCGCATCGGCCTGATCCCGGTGTTCGTGGTGGTGTTCTATGTGCAGGCACCCTGGGCCAGGCCCGTCGCCGCCATCGTCTTCGCCGTCGCGGCCGTCACCGACTGGCTCGACGGTCACCTGGCGCGGCGCTGGGAGCAGACCTCGCCCCTGGGGGCCTTCCTCGACCCGGTGGCGGACAAGCTGATGGTCGCAGTGGCGCTGGTCTTTCTGGTCCAGGTGGACCCGCGTCCGGCGCTGGCCTTGGCCTCCGCCGTCATCATCGGGCGTGAGATCACCGTCTCGGCACTGCGCGAGTGGATGGCCGAGATCGGGGCCCGCTCCCATGTGGCGGTGTCCTGGACCGGCAAGGTCAAGACGGCCGCCCAGATGGTCGCCATCTCCCTGCTCATCCTGCGCGACGACCTGTTCGGGCTGCCGCTCTACGACCTCGGCATGGTCCTGCTCTATGTCGCGGCCGGTCTAACACTATGGTCCATGTTCCTGTACCTGCGTGCCGCCTGGCCGAGCCTGTCGGCGCTGGACCATCCGGGCTCCCGGGGTCGGTAAAAAAACGGCAATCTCAGGCTTGACAGGTCGGCGCCGCCCCGTAAAATGGCGGCTTCTTCCAGCGGGAATAGCTCAGTGGTAGAGCACAACCTTGCCAAGGTTGGGGTCGCGAGTTCGAGCCTCGTTTCCCGCTCCAAATTGCCGTCCAGACGGCACCCCAGAACCCCGCCTCGTGCGGGGTTTTGTTTTTGGCCCCAAGAACCAACGGCGTTCGGGAGCGGGCGCGGGAGCGCCGTCCCCGCCCGCTGCTCCAGACGTGGCTCTACGTCAACAATCCCTGGGGTCGTTGGCGCAAAGTCCCGCGACAGCCCTCAGCCCGCGTCTGCGGTGTTCGATAGGGGCGCTGGCGTGAAAAGGACCGCGGCGACGGGGTCGAACTGCCGGTAGACCTGGCTGGTCCATACCTTGACCCGCTGGCGGTCCATCATGCCCAGTCCGAAGTCCTTGGTATGGGCAGCGGCCCACAGACTGGCGTTGCTGTGGTCGATCTTGCGCATGGTGCCGCCATGCAGGTCCGGCAGCTCGATGACCGCGGCCCCGAGCTCCTGGGCCCTGGCTTGCGCGGCGGAGGTATCGAAGGCCGAGAAGTTCTTGCCGCGGCCGTAGTTCTTCACCACCACATAGGCGGCGCTGCCGTCGTAGCGGTCGAGCAGGGTATCGAGCAGGGCGATGCCGTCGGCGCCGTCGTCGAGCACATGCCAAAAGACCACCGGGATCTGCTCCTCTTCCGCCAGGGCCAGCAGGTCGTTCTGGGCGATCCACCGATGTAGCGGCAGGGACGTCTGAGCGGCCAGGTCCACCAGGATGTCCTGGTCGGCCTCCAGGGCCGTCTCCATGAGCTGATCGGCGCTCTCGAAATCGTCCAGGGCGATGGGTCGGCTGAAGTCGCTGTAGAAGCGCAGCAGGGCGCCGTGGGACCGGTCGGTGTCGAAGGCCTTGAAGGGGAGCCCTTTGTCGATGTGGTACTGGGCCAGGAGCCTGGCCAGGACGGACTTGCCGACCCCGCCCTTCTCGCCGCCGACGAAGTGGATCTTGCTCATACTGCTGCCTGCTGTGGCTGTTGGAGGTGTGGGAGGGCCAGGGGCCCATGGGGTGCGCATCTTAGACCCTTGGGTCCCACCGGTCATCCGGCTCGGGGCACACCGCTCAACCTGGACCCGGCATTTGGTTTGGTTGCAGGTGCGAATTTGTTTGCGCCGTCAGGGGCTCGGTTGCATCCGGGGCCGTCGGGGTCGCTCGGTCTGGAGCGTGCCCGGCCAGCGCCTGTTGAAGCAAGTGCACGGCGGAGGAGTCCAACTCCCCGAGCCCCCGGCCCACCAAGGCATTGAGGAGCTGAGCGAACTGCGCCGCCCCGGGCAGGGCAATGTCTAAATCGGCGGCGGCCTCCAGGACGATGCGCATGTCCTTCCGGTGCAACCGGGCCTTGAATCCGGGGGCATAGTTCCCGTCCAGCAGGCGTTGGCCGTGGACCTCCAGGACGCGGCTGCCGGCGAAACCACCCAGCAAGGCCTCGCGGACCTTGGCCGGATCGACCCCGGAGGCCCTTGCCAGGAGAAATGCCTCACCCACACCTAACAGGGTCTGGGCTATGACCACTTGGTTGCAGGCCTTGGCGACCTGGCCGGCGCCGTGGTCGCCAATGTGGATGATGTTCCGCCCCAAGACTTCAAGCAGCGGCAGGGCCCGGGCAAAGGCGTCTGCGCGGCCACCGACCATGATGGACAGGGTCCCGGCGATGGCCCCGGCCTCGCCGCCGGAGACCGGGGCGTCGAGCATGTCCACGCCGGCCACTCCCAACTCGGCCGCCAGGCGGCGGGTCGCCGCCGGTGAGATGGTGCTCATGTCGATCGCCAGGGCCCCGGGACGTGCCCCGGCCAGGACGCCATCCGGGCCCAGGATCACCTGCTCTACATCCGGGGTATCCGATACCATGGAGAAGATGATCTCCGCCTGGCGGGCCGCCTCCGCCGGGTCCGCGCAGCCGATGCCCCCGGCCTCGACCAGTGGGGTCATGGACTCGGCCCGACGGGCGTGGACGAAGAGGCTGTGGCCGGCGCGCAGCAGATTCAATGCCATAGGGCGGCCCATGATGCCGAGGCCGATGAAGGCGATGTTCATGTGGGGGATCTGGCTCAGGTAGACGGTGCGCAAGGATAAGCTTGGGTGCGATGCCTGGGGAGTTCAAGCGGGCCGGGAGCGCGCGGGCGTTGCGCCGGCCGGCCTCGTCCGCGGTAGCGGCGCCCCCGCCGCACCTGGCCACGTGCACGTTCTCGGCAGGTTAGGCGTGCCTGCGCGCCACTTGGATTCGGCGCAGATTTAGCGCACGCCGTTAACAAACTTACTTAACATCTCGGGTCTTGGAGCGGAGCCACGGAAAGAGGGTTACGCTTCGGTAATCCACCCTCCTTCAAGAACCCAACCAACCCAAGGAGACGTCCTAAATGCTCGCGCGCGTGGCGGAAACCATGTACTGGCTGGCCCGCCAGGTTGAACGGGCGGAGAACGCCGCCCGCATCGTGGCGGTAAATGCCAACCTGCTGCTCGATCTGCCACGGGGCATAGCACCAGGCTGGCGGCCACTGGTGGATATTACCGGTTCCCGTGACCTGTTCGAGCAGCACTACAGCGCCTACGACGAGGCCCAGGTCCTGCAATTTCTCCTGGGGGATGAGCGCAACGCCGGCTCTATTTTCAGCGCCCTGGCGGCGGCACGGGAGAATTGCCGGACCATCCGGGACATCGTCCCCAGGGAGGGCTGGGAGCAGATCAACCAGCTTTACCTCGATGCCCGCGAGGGGCTGGCCCAGGGGCTGACCAAGGGCGGGCGACATGCGTACTTGAACCGCGTCATCCTCGGTTGTCAGACCGTGAGCGGGCTGTTGTCCGGGACCATGCTCCACGACCAGGGATACGACTTCATCCGCCTGGGGAGGCATCTGGAGCGGGCGGACATGACCACCCGAATCGTCGATGTGCGCTCAGCGGGTCTGCTCCCGGCGGAAGCGACGGAGATGCGGCCCTATGCCACCATCCAGTGGGTCAGCGTGCTCAAGTCCATGAGTGCCTACCAGATGTACCGCCGGAGCGAGCAGGTCCGGGTAGAGCGCGGGGCCGTACTCCGCTTCCTGTTCAGGAGTTCGGCCTTCCCGCGGGCGGTAAACCACTGTTGCGAGGGGATGCGTGCGAGCCTGGAGCGCCTGCCGCGCAACGATGCCGCCCTGCGCGTGGCCGGACGCCTGTCGCGCAAGTTACTCGGGACCCAGGTCCAGACCCTGAGCCAGGATGAACTCCACCGCTTTGTGGACGACTTGCAGCAGGATATTGGCGACCTGCACCAGGCCATCGCCCAGACCTGGTTCCCCCCGCTTGCGGTCGAGGCGGCGTGATCTCATCCAAGCCGTGCCGTGTCGGACCCGATCAGACTCTGGCCCGGTCCCGTCCTGTTGTATGCTTGGTGCGTTGGGGCCCGACGGGCCCGGCGAGGAACGGGGACGCAGGGTACCCCGGCCGATCTATCAGTCATGGGGCAGACCGCCATCGTGCAACCGCGAGAGATCGTCGACGCCTATCTGGATGCCATAGCCCGGCATGACATCGATACCGCTCGCGGCTATCTGGCGGACTCAGGCTTCCACTATGAAAGCCCGCTGGAGAGCTTCGACTCCGCAGATGCCTTCATGGAATATAACGCCCTGCGCATGGGCATCCTGCAAGGGGTCGAGCGGATCAAGGTCTTCGTCGATGGTCCCGATGTCTGCACCTTCCTGGTGCTGACCATCCAGATCTCCGAGAAGGAGCGGGTCAAGGTGGTCAACTGGTGTCGGGTGGAAGAGGGCCGCGTCGTGCGTATGGATGTCCTGTTCGACACGCGTATTTATCACACCCTGTTCGAACCCGACGACGGCGGTCTGCGAGGGCTGATTGCACCCTGAGACCGCGTCAGTACTGGGAGGTGAGGACATGATGCTTGGGGATGAAACGACCGGAGTCTGCCGCGAGGGTGCCCAGGTACGAGGCACACGGGAGTATGCCTTGGACCGATCCCTGCCGGGATCAAAGCCCCTCAACGGTGGCGACCACAACCCTCCCGGCCTGTCCGCAGGCCGGGCATTTGGTTAAACTGGCACCCCATGGACCTGAACTTTCTAGAATTCGAACAACCCGTCGCAGACCTCGAGGCAAAAATCGAGGAGCTGCGACGCGTCGGCCATGACAACGAGATCAATATCCAGGAAGAGATCGAGCGGCTGCAGAAGAAGAGTCGGGCACTAACCGAGTCGATCTTCGCCACCCTCACCCCCTGGCAGATCTCGCAACTGTCACGTCACCCCCAAAGGCCCTATTTGCTGGATTATATCCGGCGGATCTTCGAGGACTTCCAGGAACTGCATGGCGATCGCGCCTTTGCGGATGACCCGGCCATCATCGGCGGGGTAGCGCGGCTGGGTGGGCGCTCGGTCATGCTGATCGGCCACCAGAAGGGGCGCGACACCAAGGAGAAGATCCAGCGCAACTTCGGGATGCCCCGGCCTGAGGGGTACCGCAAGGCCCTGCGGCTGATGGAGCTGGCCGAGCGCTTCCGCCTCCCCATCCTGACCTTCATCGACACCCCCGGGGCCTATCCGGGGATCGGTGCCGAGGAGCGCGGGCAGAGCGAGGCCATCGCCCGCAACCTCCAGGTCATGGCGGGGTTGCGTATCCCCATCGTTTGCACCGTGGTGGGCGAGGGCGGCTCCGGCGGGGCCTTGGCCATTGGCGTCGGCGACCGGATTCTGATGCTCCGGTACAGCACCTACTCGGTGATCTCCCCGGAGGGCTGCGCCTCCATCTTGTGGAAGAGTGCGGATAAGGCCCAACTCGCCGCCGAGGCCATGGCCATCACCTCCGACAAGCTCTTGGAGTTCGGGCTGATCGACGCCGTGCTGCCGGAGCCCCTGGGGGCGGCCCACCGTGACCCGGCGGCCATGGCCGAGACGATCAAGCAGGCCGTCCTTGCCGCCTTGGATGACATCCAGGGGCAAGACATGGACGCCCTGGTGGCTGAGCGTTACCGTCGCCTCATGAGCTACGGCCGGTTCAAGGAATAGCCCCGGGGGCTCGAGCCTCCCATGCCAGCCCCCTCCTCGGATGCCCTGGACCAGGGCCTTCTCGCCCTCCTCGCCGGATTTCCCCAGGCCCGGCGCTGCTGGGTCGCCTATAGCGGCGGACGGGATTCCAGCGTCCTCCTCGCCGTCCTGGCCCGACTGCGCCCTCGGCTCCGGTTGGAACTGCGCGCCGTTCACATCGACCACGGGCTGCACCCAGCCTCTGCCGAATGGGGGGCGCAC
Organism: uncultured Gammaproteobacteria bacterium; assembly: GCA_963802205.1. Classification (GTDB taxonomy): domain Bacteria; phylum Pseudomonadota; class Gammaproteobacteria; order Chromatiales; family Chromatiaceae; genus DYRB01. The sequence continues at coordinate 14,925 of CAWDHW010000013.1, forward strand.
TGTGCGCGGCGCTGCGCCGGCCTTGGGATCCCCTACGATCTGCGCCGGGTCAGGGTGGAGCCCGCGGGGGCGGGACGCGAGGCCGCCTCCCGGACGGCCCGTTATGCCGCCCTGGCGGAGTTGGTTAGGCCCCACGATCTGGTCCTCACCGCCCACCACCGCGACGACCAGGCCGAGACCCTGCTACTTGCCCTACTGCGGGGCAGCGGGGTCCAGGGTCTGGCGGCCATGCCGCGGATTGCTCCATTGGGGGCTGGCCTGTTGGTTCGACCCCTGCTCGATTGGCCTCGCGCCGACCTGCACGGGCTGGCCCAGACCCTGGGCCTGGACTGGATCGAGGACCCCAGCAATCAGGACCTGAGCCTGGACCGTAACTTCCTGAGGGCCCGTGTTCTGCCCCTGCTGGCCGAGCGCTGGCCTGCCGCCGGTCGTACCCTCGCCCGCAGCGCCGGTCATTGCGCCGGGGCGGCGGAGTTGGTGGGGCGCTACGCCGAGCAGGTTATGGCGGGGGTGCCTGGGACCCGCCCGGGGACCCTCTCGGTGGCAGGGCTCCTGGGCCTGGCTCCGGCCATCTGCGGGGCAGTCGTTCGCCAATGGATCGTCGGGCGCGGTTTCGTCGTCCCCGACACCCGGCACCTGGGGCGCATTCGGGTCGAGATCCTACCCGCCCGCCCGGATGCCTCGCCCCTGGTCGCCTGGCCCGGGTGTGAGGTGCGCCGCTATCGCGACGACCTGTTTGCCCTGGCCCCGCTGCCGCCGCGCCCCGGGCCTGATCCGATCCCATGGGCGACGCCGGCCCTGGACCTACCGCCGGGCCTGGGGCACCTGAGGGTCGGCGACGGTGGACCCACGGACCTGCGCGGGTGCGGGCCCCTGCGGGTTCTTTTCGGTGTTCCGGGCCTGATGTGTCGGCCCCAGGGGCAGGGACACCACCGCCCCCTCAAACACCTGTTCCAGGAGGCCGGCGTCCCCCCCTGGCTGCGGGGGTATTGCCCCCTGGTCTTCGCTGGTGACCGTCTGGTCGCCGTCGCCGGAGTCTGTGCCTGTGCCGGCGATGGCGATACCCCCGGGCTGCGGGTGCAGTGGTACGGGCACGCCTGGGAGGGGTTGGCCCTCTTTTCGGGTTGCGAAGCACCCGTTGCTTGAGAATGGCCGGCGTGGACGACTACCCGGTGACCTGAACGCAAAAAGGCCGGGCTTGCGCCCGGCCTCTTTCCTGGGTCACCCCGGGCCTCCGGACCGGGGGCCAAGGTCACGCAGCGATCACGCCGCCTTGGCCTCATCCGCGATCAGCTTGCTTGGGTTGTCGCTCCGGACCTCGATCTTGCGAGGCTTGACCGCCTCCGGGATCTCGCGGACCAGATCGACATGGAGCAGGCCGTCTTTCAGGCGGGCGTCCTCGACCCGCACATAGTCGGCGAGTTGGAACTGCCGCTCGAAGTTGCGGGTTGCGATGCCGCGGTAGAGATACTCGCTCCCCTTGGCCTCCTCCTCCTCGCGCTTGGCGGCGGAGACGGTCAGGATGTTCTCCTTGACCTGGAGGTCGAGATCCCCCTCACCGAACCCGGCCACCGCCATGGTGATGCGATAGCGGTCGTTGCCGGTGACCTCGATGTTGTAGGGCGGATAGCCGCTGGGCTCGGCACGATAGGCGGACTCCAGGGAGGACGCCAGCCGGTCGAAGCCGATCATGGAGCGGAACAGGGGAGAGAAGTCGATGGTCGTCATGGTCATACCCTCTGATAATGAGCAATATGGGTCAGGGTGCGTTCCGAAGAACCGCGTTCTTGCAGGCCCCGGTTGGGCGCCTGCATTGACAAATTTAGTGCCTTTCGCGGCGCTTTCAAGGGGGCCTGGTTCACCGCTTGCACCGCTGTCTGGTAGTCGATTTGCCGGGGCGCTCGGGCGTGGTGCGGGAGTACAATCTGCACTTATGTGGGGTTTTTAACCGCGCTGGAGGTCCCGCGATGATCGCAACGCAAGATCGAGCCCAGGACCAGACGGTGGCCGAAATCGTCGCGGCCTCCCTGGCCCGTCTGGGGCGCAATCCGGAATACCTGCTCCAGCACCTGATCGAGGTCCAGCGGCACTGTTCCCATGTGCCGCCCGAGGCGGTGGAGGCCCTGGCCTGCGCCCTGGATGTGACCCGCACCCAGGTGCGCGCTGCCATCCGCTTCTATGCCTTTCTCCACGAGCGCCCGCGGGGCGACTTCGACATCCTGTTGAGCGACAACATCACCGACCAGATGCTGGGCAACCGGCGCCTGGTCGGCCTGCTGTGCGAGCGCCTGGGCGTGTCGCCGGGGGTGCCGCGCCCGGACGGTCGGGTGACGGTGGGGCTTACCTCCTGCACCGGGATGTGCGACCAGGGCCCGGCCCTGCTGGTCAACGGCCTGGCGGTGACGCGGCTCGATGCCGGTCGCATCGACCGCATCGCCGATCTGGTGGGGCAGGGGACCCCCGTCGCCCACTGGCCCGGGGACTTCTTCCGGGTCGAGGACAACATCCGCCGCACCGGGCTGCTCCTGAGCAATCCGGTGACCGACGCCGCCGGCCTGCACCGCCTGTTCGACATCGGCGCCGAGGCGGCCCTGACGGACCTCGACCGCTCCGGTCTGCGCGGGCGCGGCGGCGCCGGCTTCACCACTGCGCTGAAGTGGAAATTCTGCCGCGAGGCCCCGGGGGACGAGCACTTCGTGGTCTGCAATGCCGACGAGGGCGAGCCCGGGACCTTCAAGGACCGCGTCCTGCTCACCGCCTACGCCGATCTGGTCTTCGAGGGCATGACGCTCTGCGCCCGCATCATCGGGGCCCGCCAGGGGTTCCTGTACCTGCGCGGCGAGTACCTGTATCTGCGCCCGCACCTGGAGTCGGTGCTGGCACGTCGCCGGGCGGACGGTCTGCTCGGCCGCGACATCCTGGGGCAGCCGGGGTTCGACTTCGACATCAGCATCCACCTGGGGGCCGGGGCCTACATCTGCGGCGAGGAGTCGGCCCTGATCGAGTCCCTGGAGGGCAAGCGCGGCGTGACACGCAAGCGCCCGCCCTTCCCGGTCACCAGCGGTTACCAGGGGCGCCCGACGGTGGTCAACAACGTCGAGACCTTCCTCGCCGCTGCCCGCATCGTGCAGTGGGGGGCGGGCTGGTTCCGCGGCCGAGGGGACCGAGCGCGTCCCCTGGCAGCAAGATTCTGAGCGTCAGCGGCGACTGCCGCTCCCCAGGGGTCTACGAGTACCCCTTCGGCACCAAGATCCACCGCGTCCTGGCGGACTGCGGGGCCGAGCACACCCAGGCGGTGCAGATCTCCGGGGCGGCAGGGGCGACCCTGTCCCCGGCGGAGTTCGACCGCTTTATCGCCTTCGAGGACCTGCCCACCGCCGGCTCCTTCATGGTCTTCGATCAGAGTCGGGACATGTTCGAGATGGTGCGCAACTTTGCCGCCTTCTTCGCCCACGAGTCCTGCGGCTTCTGCACACCCTGCCGGGTCGGCTCGGCCTTGCTGCGGGACTGGTGGAGAAGGTCGCGGCGGGTCAGGGCTCCGAGTACGACCTGGGCGAACTGCGCCACATCGGCGCCGTGATGCGCTCGGCAAGCTATTGCGGCCTGGGCCAGACGGCCCCCAACCATATCCTCAATACCCTGGACAAGTTCCCGGATGCCTGGCGCCGGCACCTGGTCAGTGCGGACTACAGCCCGTCCTTCGACCTGGACGCCGCCCTCTCCGAGGCCCGAGCCCTGACCGGACGGGACGACGCCGGGGCCCACCTGGAGGCAGAGGCATGAACGTCGGAGGCACCCTGCGCATCGACGGTCGCGAGATCCCCTTCACCCAGGGTCAGACCATCATGGATGCGGCCCTGGCCGCTGGGGTCTACATCCCGCACCTGTGTCACAACCCCGAGTTCGCACCCCACGGGAGCTGCCGGGTCTGCCTGGTGGGGATCGGCAGCGCGCGGCATGTGTCGGCTTGTACGGCCCCGGCGGCGGCCGGGCTGGAGGTCGACAACGTCAGCGACGAGGTCCAGGGGTTGCGCCGGGCCATACTTCAGATGCTCTTCGTGGAGGGCAATCACGTCTGCCCCGGGTGTGAGAAGAGCGGCGCCTGCCAGTTGCAGGCCGTCGCCTACTGGGTCGGGATGCTCAACCCCCACTTCACCCACTTCTTCCCACGCCGGGAGCTGGACGCCTCCCACCCGGACTTCGTCATCGACTTCAACCGCTGCATCCTCTGCGAGTTGTGCGTGCGCGCCAGCCGGGACGCGGACGGCAAGCGCGTCTTTGCCATCAGCGGCCGGGGCCAGGACAGCCATCTGGTGATCGACTCCCGATCAGGCAAGCTCGGCGACAGCACCTTCGCCGCCACGGACCGCGCCGCCCACGTCTGTCCGGTCGGGGCCATCCTGCCCAAGACCCGGGCCTATGCCGCACCCATCGGGCAGCGCCTCTATGACCGCGAGCCCATCAGCCAGGTGGGCGACGTGGCCGCCAACGAGCGGGGGGTCTAGCTCATGGCCGAGAAGCTCAAGGTCGCGACCGCCTCCCTGGCCGGCTGCTTCGGCTGCCACATGTCCATCCTCGACATCGACGAGCGCATCCTGCAACTGGTCGATCTGGTGGAGTTCGACCGCAGCCCCATCACCGACATCAAGCAGATCGGCGACTGTGACCTCGGCATCATCGAGGGCGGTGTTGCCAATGCGGAGAACGTCGAGGTCCTGCGGGAGTTCCGCCGTCACTGCAAGATCCTGGTGGCCATGGGCGCCTGCGCCGTCAACGGCGGCATCCCCGCCATGCGCAACCAGTTCGCCCTCAAGGACTGCCTGGAGGAGGCCTTCGTCCATGGGGTCGGGGTCTACAACCCCGGCATCCCCAACGACCCGGAGATCCCGCTGCTGCTCAACAAGGTCCACCCCATCCACGAGGTGGTCAAGGTGGACTATTTCCTTCCCGGCTGCCCACCCACGGCGGACACCATCTGGACCTTCCTCACCGAGCTGCTGTCGGGGCAAGCCCATCGGATTCCCCTACACCCAGATTCATTACGACTGATTGAAAGGCGCTGCCGCGCCTTTACGATACGTTGAAGAGTCAAAGCCCTTGCCCCCAGGAACGGAATGCCCAAACGAGGTTACCCCCATGACCAGTCCGCTCGAAACCGCCCGTCATCCTGAGACCTTGAGGCGCGTCTGCATCGAGCCCGTGACCCGGGTCGAGGGCCACGGCAAGGTCACCTTGCTGCTGGATGAGGACAACCAGATCCGGCAGGCGCGGCTGCACATCGTCGAGTTCCGCGGCTTCGAGAAGTTCATCCAGGGCCGGCCCTACTGGGAACTGCCGGTCCTGGTGCAGCGCCTGTGCGGCATCTGCCCTGTGAGCCACCACTTGGCCGCCGCCAAGGCCACAGACCAACTCGTCGGCGTGGACACGCTGACCCCGACGGCGGAGAAGGTCCGCCGGCTCATGCACTATGGGCAGACCCTCCAGTCCCACGCCCTGCACTTCTTCCACCTGTCCTCGCCGGACCTGCTCTTCGGCTTCGACGACGCCGTGCGCCCACCGCAACATCGTCGGCGTCATCCAGGACCACCCGCAGATCGCCACCCAGGGCGTGCTGCTGCGCAAGTACGGCCAGGAGGTCATCCGCGTCACCGCCGGCAAGCGCATCCACGGGACCGGGGCCGTCCCCGGCGGGGTCAACAAGTCCGTGTCAGCCCGGAGGAGCGCGACTTCCTGCTGCCGACATCCGCCAGATGGTCGAGTGGTCCCAGGGGGCCGTCGCCCTCATGCGCAAGATTTATCTGGACAATGCCGAAGTACCACGAGGCCTTCGGGCGGGTGGATGCCAACACCCTGTCCCTGATACGCCCCGACGGGGCCTTCGAGCTGTACCACGGGGGGCTGCGCGCGCGCGACCCGGATGGGGCGACCATCTTCGACCACGTCGATTACCGCGACTACGGGTCCGTACCTGCGCGAAGAGGTCAAGCCCTGGAGCTACATGAAGTTCCCCTTCATCGACGGAACTGGGACCTGAGCTGGGCTGGTATCGCGTCGGGCCCCTCGCGCGGGTCAACAACTGTGACCGCTTCGATACCCCGCTGGCGGAGGCGGAGCGCCAGACCTTTGTTGCGGCCGGTGGAGGGCAGGCCCCAGCAGGCGGCGCTGGCCTACCACTGGGCCCGGCTCATCGAGCTGCTCTACTGCGCCGAGGCCATCGAGGGCCTGCTCCAGGACCCGGACATCGGCGGGACCGAGCTTCAGGTCCGCGGCGAGCGCGCGTCCAAGGGGCATCGGCGTGGTGGAGGCCCCCCGCGGGACCCTGTTCCACGATTACGAGGTGGACGACGACGGCCTGGTGACCCGGGCCAACCTGATCGTCTCCACCACCAACAACAATCAGGCGATGAACGAGTCCATCCGCCAGGTGGCGAGCCAATATCTTAAGCGGCCACGAGCTGACCGAGCCCCTGCTCAACCAGATCGAGGTCGCCATCCGCGCCTATGACCCCTGTCTCTCCTGCGCCACCCACGCCGTGGGCAAGATGCCCCTGGAGTTGACCCTGGTGGATGCGCAGGGCCAAGTCCTGGACCGGCTCGAACAGGGCCCGACCGGAGAGATCCGGCGCTGACCGAGGCCCAGCCCCCTGTAGGCCGGGTTTCAGCCCGACCGTCACCCCCCGGCACGGTCCGGCCCATCCTCATCTTCGCCTGCGGCAACCCTTCCCGCGGCGACGATGCCCTGGGTCCGGCCCTGCTGGAGCGCCTGGCCCAGCGCCAGGCCGAGGGTGCCTTCCCCGACTGCGACCTGTTGACCGACTTCCAACTCCAGGTCGAACACGCCCTGGACCTGATCGGGCGGCGCGAAGTCATCTTCGTCGATGCCGCCGCCTCAGGCCCGGAGCCCTGCGCCCTGACCCCCGTCACCCCCGAGCCGGCCCTGAGCTACACCACCCACGCCATGAGCCCCGGCGGCGTCCTGCGCGTCCTCGGCCCAGATCCACCCGGGTACCCCGCCCCCGGCCTGGCTGCTCGCCATCCGTGGCTACGCCTTCGACCTTGGCCAGCCCCTATCCCACGGCGCCGCCGCAAACCTCGACGCCGCCCTTGCCCTGCTGATGGTACACCTGACCTAGCCGTACCCATTCGTTCCCGGGCCTGGCGTGGGAATACATTCCGCACCGGACGGTGGTGCAGTGGCGCACAGCGCCGGTCACGCCTTTGGGTCAGGCCCCGGTTGGCGGGTGGGTATCCGCCTCGCTGCGGGCGCCGCGGCGAGGCGAACGAGGGAATTTTGTCGACGTCCAGGTACGCTCGGGATTGATCTGGATCAACGCGCCGGCGCCAGGGGAGGCACAAGATATAGCGCATCGACGAGATTATTCCACAATATCTGGTAGTACACCGCCAGCCGGGGGACCCCATGCCGATGCACCGCAGCGCCACTCTGGCCACCTTGCCCACCCGCGTCGCCAAGCGCGACGGGGCCGTGGTTTCCTTCGACGCGAAGAAGATCGAGTCCGCCATCCGGCGCGCCGGCCAGGCCAGCGGGGACTTCGCTGACCTGGAGGCGGGGCTGCTGACCGCCCAGGTGGTTAAGGTGCTGAGCCACCGTTTCCACGGGGAGCGTGTCCCGCAGATCGAGGACATCCAGGACGTGGTGGAGCAGACCCTGATCGCCGCCAACCACTTCGAGACGGCGCGGTCCTACATCGTCTACCGCGAGCAGCACCGCACCCTGCGGGCGGATCGGCGGACCCTGGTGGACGTGGCCGGTTCCATCGACGAGTACCTGGACCGCTCGGACTGGAGGGTCGCCGCCAACGCCAACCAGGGCTATTCCCTGGGCGGGCTCATCCTCAACAGCTCCGGCAAGATGATTGCCAACTACTGGCTGTCCCATGTCTATCCCCCGGAGGTGGGTCAGGCCCACCGGGACGGGGACATCCATATCCACGACCTGGACATGCTGTCTGGTTACTGCGCCGGCTGGTCCCTGCGCACCCTGCTCGCGGAGGGGCTGAACGGGGTCCCCGGCAAGGTCGAGGCCGGTCCGCCAAAGCACATGTCCTCCGCCGTCGGCCAGATCGTCAACTTCCTGGGGACGCTCCAGAACGAGTGGGCCGGGGCCCAGGCCTTCTCCAGCTTCGATACCTACATGGCCGCCTTCGTGCGCAAGGACGGCCTGAGCTATCCCCAGGTCAAGCAGGCCATTCAGGAGTTGATCTACAACCTGAATGTCCCCTCCCGTTGGGGCTGCCAGACGCCGTTTACCAACCTGACCTTCGACTGGGTCTGCCCGGAGGATCTGCGCGATCAGATCCCGGTGATCGCAGGCAGGGAGCAGCCCTTTGCCTATGGCGACCTCCAGGCCGAGATGGATCTGATCAACAGGGCCTACATCGAGGTGATGACCGAGGGTGACGCCAAGGGGCGGATCTTTACCTTCCCCATCCCGACTTACAACATTACCCCGGACTTCCCCTGGGAGAGCGAGAACGCGCAGCGGCTCTTTGCCATGACGGCCAAGTACGGCCTGCCCTATTTCCAGAACTTCATCAACTCCGAGCTGACGCCAAATATGGTCCGCTCCATGTGTTGTCGCTTGCAGCTCGACCTGCGGGAATTGCTCAAGCGCGGCAATGGGCTCTTCGGCTCGGCCGAGCAGACCGGGTCGGTCGGGGTCGTCACCATCAACTGCGCCCGGCTGGGGTATCTGTTCGCCGGCGACGAGGCAGGGCTTTTGGGGCGCATCGACCAACTTCTGGAACTGGCCCGCAACAGCCTGGAGATCAAGCGCAAGGTGATTCAGGGCCACATGGACGCCGGGCTCTTCCCCTACACCAAGCGCTATCTCGGGACGCTCCGTAACCACTTCTCTACCATCGGGATCAACGGGGTCAACGAGCTCATCCGCAACTTTACCCGGGACGGCGACGACATCACCAGCCCTTGGGGTCATGGCTTCGCTTGTCGCTTGCTGGATCATGTGCGCGCCCGCATGGTGGAGTTCCAGGAGCAGACCGGGCACATGTACAACCTGGAGGCGACCCCGGCGGAGGGGACCACCTACCGCTTCGCACGCGAGGACCAGAAGCGCTACCCCGGCATCGTGCAGGCTGGCACCCCGGAGGCGCCCTACTACAGCAACAGCTCCCAGCTTCCGGTGGGCTTCACCGATGACCCCTTCGAGGCCCTGGAACAACAGGAGGCCCTGCAGGGCAAATACACCGGTGGGACCGTGCTGCATCTGTACATGCGCGAGCAGATTTCGAGTACCGATGCCTGCCGACGCCTGGTGCGCCGCGCCCTGACCAATTTCCGCGTCCCCTACATCACGATCACCCCTGTCTTCTCCATCTGTCCGCACCACGGCTACATCGCCGGCGAGCACGAGTTCTGCCCGGTGTGCGATGGGGAGCTGATTGCGAAGAAGCAGGCGGCCGGCCTGTAGGTCCTTTCACCACCCACACCCAGGAATGCCCATGACCACCACCGACACCATCGACCTGAAACCCGAAGAGCGGACCCGTTGTGAGGTCTGGACCCGCGTCATGGGCTACCACCGCCCAGTCGCCGCCTTCAATCCTGGCAAGCGCTCCGAGCACGCCGAACGGCGCCAATTCTGCGAGCAGCCCCAGGGTCACGGGGTCGTGCGGCGCCCGGCCCGCTCCATGGCCGCGGCCTGAGGGCACATGACCACAGCGCCTGCGGTCCTGCGCATCGGGGGCCTGACGCCCCTGACAAGCCTGGACTATCCCGGGGAACTGGCGGCGGTGGTCTTCTGCCAGGGGTGCCCCTGGCGCTGCCGCTACTGTCACAACGGACACCTGATCCCGGCGCAGGCGGCGGACCTGATCCCCTGGGGCGATGTCATGGCGTTCCTGCAACGTCGCCGCGGGCTCTTGGATGCCGTGGTCTTCAGCGGCGGTGAGCCGACCCTCCAGGCGGCCCTGCCCGACGGATTGGCGGAGGTCCGGGCTATGGGCTACAAGACCGGCCTGCACACCGCTGGACCCTATCCAGAACGCCTGGTACGAGCGCTGCCCCACCTCGACTGGGTCGGGCTCGATATCAAGGCCCTGCCGGAGGACTACCCCGCCGTCACAGGCGTCCCCGGCTCCGGGGATCGGGCCTGGGCAAGCCTCGCGTTGTCGGTCGCCGCAGGGGTCAACCTGGAGGTCCGCACCACGCCCCTGCCTGGTCTGGACGACGCGGCCTATCTGGGCCGGCTCGCGCAGCGCCTGGCGGGGGCTGGGGTGCGCGACTATGTGCTCCAGACCTGTCGCACCGGGGTCTGTCTCGACCCTGGCCTACGCGGGCGGGCCGTCGCGGCGCCACCAGGGCCGAAGGGTGTTCGCCCCGAGCGCCTTCAGGTCCGTGCCGCCTGACCGGAGAGCTATTCCATGGCCGCTGTCGTCGTTCTGGTCTTCACCGTCCTGGTGTTGGGATTGGCCCTGCGCAGTGAGGGGCTGCTGATTGCCGCCGTTCTGGGGGTGCCCCTGGGGCTGGTCCTGATGCGGCTTTGGGCCCGGGTGGATGCCCTGGAGGCGCAGTTGGCGGCCCTGCGGCTGGGGGCGGGGCAGACCAGCGGCGGGCGGGAAGCCCGCGCCCCGGCGATTGCTCAGGCGGGTTTCGAGCTGCCGGGCCTGGGCATCGACGCCGAGCCGGCCCCGGCGTCGATGGCCAAGCCTGTCCGGCACGTCCCCAGACAGGAGGCCCAGCCTGCCGACTCGGGGGCGGCGCTGGGGGTGGCCCTGGCTGTGGCCTTGGCGGCGGTGCGCGGCTTCTTCACCGACGGCAATCTGGTGGTGCGGGTGGGCATCCTGATCCTGTTCATCGGGATTGCCTTCCTGCTCAAGTATGCCGCCGAGCACACCCTGGTCCCGCTATCGTTGGGCTTGGGCGGGGCCGCGGTGGGGGGGCTGGTGCTGCTGGGGATCGGTTGGCACCTGCGCCATTCCCGCCGGCTTTACGCCTTGCTGCTCCAGGGGGCCGGGGTGGGGGTGACCTTCCTGGCCGCCTTTGCGGCGGCGCGCCTGTTCGGGGTGCTCGATCCACTGCCGGCCTTGGTCATGATGGTCGTCCTGGTGGCGGCCACTGGGGCCCTGGCGGTGGCCCAGAATGCCCCGGGTTTGGCGGGGTTCGGGGTCGCCGGTGGCTTCCTGGCCCCGATCCTGGTCTCCACCGGCAGCGGCTCCCATGTCGCCCTGTTCAGTTACTACGCCACGCTCAATCTGGGCATCCTCGGCATGGCCTGGTTCAAGGCGTGGAAATTGCTGAATCTGTGGGGCTTTCTCTTCACCTTTGGGTTGGGGACATTGTGGGGCGCGCGCTTCTACAGGCCGGAGTTTTTCGGCAGCGTCGAGCCTTTCCTGGCGCTGGATTTTGCCCTCTATCTGGCGATTGCCATCCTGTTCGCCCTGCGCCAGCCGCCGTGTCTCAAGGGGTTGGTGGACGGGACCCTGGTCTTCGGCCTGCCCCTGGCGGTCTTCGCCCTGCAAGGGGCCCTGGTGGCGGACACCGACTATGGCCTGGCCTGGACCGCCCTCGGTCTGGGGCTTGTCTATGTACTGGCGGCAGCGGCCCTCTACCGGCTGGGGGACGCGGGCCTGAGGCTGTTGATGGAGGCCTTCCTCGCCCTGGGAGCGGCCTTCCTGACCATCGCCATTCCGCTCGCCCTGGATGGGCACTGGACCAGTGCCTTATGGGCCGCCGAGGGGGCGGCCCTGGTCTGGGTCGGGGTGCGCCAGGCCCGCGTCCTGGCGCGGCTGGCCGGTCTGGCACTGCAACTGGCCGCCGGGGTCGCCTTCGTAGCGGCGGGTCATGCCGGGACCGGCTCGGTGCCTGTCCTCAACGGCGATGGCCTGGGGTACCTGATCCTGGCCCTGTCGGGGTTCTTCTCCAGCTTCTATCTGGAGCGGGCGCCGGGCACAACTCCGGGCGCGCCCAGCATATCCCCCGTCCTGGGGGCTAGGGTGGCGGACCTATGGCCGGTGGAGGTCCCCCTGACCCGGCTGGCACTGGCCTGGGGCGGCCTCTGGTGGTTGGCGCTGGGAATGCATGAGACCGACCGATTCCTGGATGACCCTACCGGCTTCACGGCCTTCCTGCTATTCCTCGCCGGTAGCGGCGTGGCCCTGGGACTGATCGCCCGCGGCCTGGGTTGGGTGGGCTTAGGGCTCGCGGGGTTGGTCCTGTTGCCCCTGCTGTGGGTGATGGGCTGGGTGGATGCGGTCGTTGCGCTGCATTTGCATCCGCTCGCGGGGTGGAACGGCCCCGCCTGGGTCCTTGCCTTCGGGGTTCATGGGTGGTTGCTGTACCGCTTTGCCGGCGTCTGGCCGGCACAGGCCCTGCGCCTCTGGCACGGGGCCGGGCTCTGGCTCCTGGCGCTGCTGCTGGGGGTGGATCTGGGATGGTGGGCACGCCATCTCCTGGCGGGGGATGCCTGGCAATGGGTCGGCTGGGTCCTGCCGGCGGTGCTGGCGATGGCCGCCCTGGTGCTGGCCTGGGAGCGGCTGCCCTGGCCCGTGCGGGCCTACCCCGAGGACTATCGAGGGCACCATCTGGTCCCCGTCGCCCTGGGCCTGGCGGTCTGGGCGCTACTGGGGACCCTGACCCCGGCAGACCCGAGCCCGTTGACCTTCGTGCCCGTGTTCAACCCCCTGGGGCTGACGCAACTGGCGGTGCTTGGGCTGCTGTGGCGGTGGTCGTGCTCGGGACCGGCGGCGGTGTGGGGGCTGGCCCCCGGGATTGGACTGGTGGGGCTGGCGGTCCTCACCGGCTGGGTCGCCCAGGGGGTCCACCACCTTGGCGGGGTCCCATATGAGGCCGATGCCCTGTTCGACTCGACCCTGTTCCAGGCGTCCCTGTCCATGGTCTGGGGCATGACCGCGCTGGCGGCCATGTGGTTCGGGAACCGGCGCGGGGGGCGCGCGCTCTGGATTGGTGGGGCCTTGCTGCTGGGGCTGGTGGCGGCCAAGCTCTTCGTGGCAGACCTTGCCGGGAGCGGTTCCGTGGCCCGCATCGTCTCCTTCATCGGGGTGGGGGTCATGATGCTGACGGTGGGGTATCTGGCCCCGCTACCGCCGAAGGTGACCGGCGAGCGGGTCTGATGCGCCCGACGCCGGCCGAGACCGCGGGTTAGCCCTCCGCCGGGGCTTCTTCTGGCGCCGCAGGCGGGTTGGGATTGGGGCCGGAGACCTTGATCAACTCGGCCTCCGCCAGGATCTTGGCCTTGTCGTCGCCCTTGACCCATTGCCGCTTGGTGTCCTGCACGGCGTAGCGGCCTGAGCCCTTCTGGTAGATGGTGTAGTCGCCGCTCGTTTTGACCTTCTTCACGTCTGTGTTTTCCTCGTCGGGGTTAGGCTGGCGTCAGTACGCCAGCAGGGGTTCGATGTCCGCCGGGTGTACCGGGCGGGCCAGGACGCCGTGGATCGGGTAAAGCCCCGCCAGTGTGTCTACATGGGCACGCTGGGCCTTGTCCACCAGGACTATGACCCGCGCCTGGGGGGCATAGCGCTGGAGACTGGCCAGCAGGGTATCCAAGTTGCTCAGGTTGGCCCCGGCGTAGTTGTTGCCGAAGCCATAGAAGAACTCCGCCACCACGAAGTCCGGGGTCAGCCGCTTGAGTGCCTGGATCGCCTTGCGCTGGGAGCCCAGGCGTTCCTCCCGGATGCCGAGCCGGCGGTACAGGTCCGACAGGTTCGGGTGGCCTGGGGATTCGATGACGGAGAACAGGACGGGTGCCGGCAAGCGGGGCCTCCACGGGTAAGGCGCGCATTCTGCCCGCACCCGGGGCAGGGGCGCAAAGGTTTAAGGTCTCAGGTATCCCATCGGCCTCGGATTGACCGCCGAACGGGGCGCCTGTACCCTGCCTCCGCTTCGACCTCAGGTGCCCCGCGGCCATCCGGCCGGCGGGGTGAAACGGGAAGCCGGTGTCCCCCGCTCGCGCGGGTCAGGCCGGCGCTGCCCCCGCAACGGTAGGCGAGTCAAGGCGCGGCAGGTCGCCACTGTGTCTGGATCCCATCCGACATGGGAAGGCGCCGCGCCTGGGGTATCCAACCTGGCCCCCACTCGCGAGCCCGGAGACCGGCCTGGTGTCGTGTTATGGCGTCGCGGTGGGCGATGGCCGACACGGTCCTGTCCTGTGGATAGGGTTCGCCCTTGTGCGTCCCGTCCTGCCGCATGTCCGTGCCGCCTCCCTCCTTAAGTGGACCCCCTCGGTCTGCGCAACGCCGCCCTTCGGTCGGTCGGCGCGCGGGTGAGCGCGCTGGGAGAACGCCTATGCCCCGCCTGTTCCTCGCGGCTACCCTGCTGGCTGCCGCACCCTCGATCCTGGTGGTCAATGCGGCCGTGGCCGACGAGGCCACGGAAATTGACCCAGTGGTGGTCACCGCCACCCGCACCGCACGCACCGTCAACGCCAGTCTGGCCTCGGTGACGGTGATTGAGCGTTCGGACATCGAGCGCCTCCAGGCGACTTCCGTCCCGGACCTGCTGCGCGGGGTCCAGGGGCTCCAGGTCTCCAACAGCGGGGGCCCGGGTAAGGTCACCGATATCTATACCCGCGGGACCTCCGCCGACCATACCCTGGTCCTCATCGACGGGGTCAAGATCGGCTCCGCCACCACCGGGACTACCGCCTGGCAGGATCTGCCCATCAGTCAAATCGAGCGCATCGAGGTGGTGCGCGGGCCGCGCTCCAGCCTCTACGGCTCCGAGGCCATCGGCGGGGTCATCCAGATCTTCACCCGCAAGGGTGGCGGGGCGCTCAGGCCCAGCCTGAGCCTGGGCGGTGGGAGCTACCGCAGCGCCAACGCCTCGGCCAACCTTTCCGGGGGTGGCGACTCGGGTTGGTGGAGCCTGGGGGGGAGTTACCAGGACACCGAAGGCTTCAATGCCTGCACCGGGGTCCCGAACCAGGCTGGCTGCTTCACCGATGAGCCGGACATCGACGGCTACCGCAACCTGGCCGGCAGTGCCCGCGGCGGCTATCGTTTCGGGCAGCGCGGGGAACTGGACCTGTTCTGGCTCGGAACCAAGGCCCAGTCGCGCTTCGATGGCTCCTTCGTCAACGACACCAAGACCAACCAGCAGGTCCTCGGGGCCAAGGGGCGCTTCTCGCCGCTCGACCCCTGGGACCTGACCCTGGCCCTGGGGCAGTCCCGGGACGATTCGGACAACCGCCTGAACGGGTCCTTCGTGACCGCCTTCGACACGCTCCGCGAGACCGCCTCGCTCCAGAGCGACCTGACCCTGGGGACTGCGCAGGTCCTCACCCTGGGTCTGGACTGGCAGAACGATCGCATCACGAGCACGGAGGACTACGCGGAGGACTCCCGGGACAATGTCGGCGTCTTCGGCCAGATCCAGGCGAGCCTCCAGGGGCATGATCTGAGCGCCAGCCTGCGCCAGGACGACAACCAGCAGTTCGGCCGTCATGCCACCGGCAGCGCCGCCTGGGGCTACTCGCTGTCGAACGGGGTTCGGCTGCTCGCCAGCTACGGGACCGCCTTCAAGGCCCCGACCTTCAACGAACTGTACTTTCCATTCTTCGGCAACCCGGACCTGACCCCGGAGCAGTCCCGCAGCGCGGAGCTTGGGGTGTCCGGGGACCTGGGTTTGCTGCAATGGTCCGTCAACGCCTACCAGACTAAGGTGGACGATCTCATTGCCTTCGGCCCGGCCTTCATCCCGGAGAACATCGACCAGGCCCAGATCCGCGGTCTGGAACTGGGGGTCACAGGCGCCCACCACGGTTGGACCCTGAGCGCCAACCTGACCCTGCTCGACCCCATCAACCAGTCCGATGGCCCCGACGACGGCAACCTGCTGCCGCGCCGGGCGGAGCAATCCGCACGCATCGACCTGGACAAGGACCTGGGCGCCTGGCGTCTGGGCGGGTCTCTGATCGGGGTGGGACGGCGCTTCGACGACACCGCCAATACCCTGGTCCTGGACCCCTATGGGACCCTGGACCTGCGCGCCGAGTACGCCTTCGGCAAGGGTTTCCGGGTCCAGGGGCGCCTGGAGAACCTGTTCGACGCCGACTATGAGACCGCCGCGTATTACAATCAGCCGGGCCGGGGCTTTTACCTGACCCTGCGCTACGAGCCCTGAGCCACCCCCGCCAGCACGCCCACCCGAGAGCGAACACCATGAACCCGATGACCGCACCGCAACAAGTCTCCCTCGGCCTGATCCTGGCCGCCCTCATGGCCGTCACCCGCGGCCAGCACGCCGCCCTGGCGACCCATCTGCCGGATGCCTCGCTTGCGGTCTTCTTCCTCGCCGGGGTCTATCTGCGTCCGGCCTGGGCCTTCCCGGCGCTTTTCGGACTGGCGGCCCTGATCGACGCCGTCGCCGTGACCTGGGGCGGGGTCGGCGCCTTCTGCGTCACCGGGGCCTACGCCGCCCTGATCCCGGCCTATGGTGCCCTTTGGGCGGCGGGCCGCTGGTACGCCGGCCGCCATCGTCAGGCCTGGTCCAGCCTGATTCCCCTCACCGGGGCCGTGTTGCTGGGGGCCCTGGTCAGCGAGGTCTGCTCCACCGGCGGTTTCTACCTCTTCTCTGGGGTCTTCCCAGACCCGACCCTGCATGGACTGGCGCTGGGGGTTGCCAAGTACCTGCCGGCCAGCCTGGGCAGTCTGGCCCTGTACCTCGGCCTGGCGGCCCTGACCCATATCGCCGTCAGCCTGGTCCAGCCGGTGCGTGCCGGCGCCGCCCACCGATGAGCACAGGCGACGACGAGTCCGGCGAGCGCCACCGCCGCCGCAGTCAGCGCCAGAAGGCCCTGGTGGATGCCAGGGTGGCCGAGGCGAGTGAGGACCGCGGCGTCCTGGTGGTCAACACCGGCAACGGCAAGGGCAAGTCTTCCGCCGCCTTCGGCATGATGGCCCGGGCCCTGGGCCATGGCATGCGGGTGGCGGTGGTGCAGTTCATCAAGGGCAGCTTCTCCACGGGCGAGGAGGCCTTCTTCCGCCGCTTTCCCGAGGTCGAGTATCACGTCATGGGGGAGGGCTTCACCTGGGATACCCAGGACCGGGAGCGGGACATGCGCGCCGCGGACGCCGCCTGGGCCAAGGCGCGGGGCTTCCTGGCGGACCCGGACTGCGATCTGGTGGTGCTCGATGAGCTGAACATCGCCCTCAAGCTCGGGTATGTCTCCCTGGAGGAGGTCCTCTCGGCCCTGCTCGCAAGGCCCCCGCGCCAGCACGCCGTGGTCACGGGGCGTGGCGCCCCGGAGGCCCTGATCGAGATCGCCGATACCGTCACTGAGATGCGCCCCATCAAGCACGCCTTCGATGCCGGGGTGAAGGCGCAGAAGGGGATCGAGCTCTAGCCCCATGTCCCCGGGGGTGATCTTCGTCTTTGGTGTCCTGGGACTCGCCATGGTGGGGATTTGGGCCAAACTGCGTCAGGCCCGCCGGGGCGAGTTCATTCGGGCCTACGCCTTGCCGCCGGGGCTCTTCGCCCGGTTACAGAAGCGGCGCCCGGAGTTGACCCAGAAGGACTGCCAACTGGTGGCGCAGGGGCTGCGGCAGTTCTTTCTCGCCTACCTCAAGGGCGGTCGCAAGTTCGTCGCCATGCCCTCCCAGGTGGCGGATGACCTGTGGCACGAGTTCATCCTCTACACCCGCTATTACCAGCAGTTCTGCCGGGGGGCCTTCGGTCGCTTTCTCCACCACACCCCAGCGGTGGTCTTGGGTAAGGCGCGCCAGGACAACGCGGGGCTGCGCCGCTGCTGGTGGCATGCCTGCCGGGAGGAGAACATAGACCCGCGCCAACCGACCCGGCTGCCGCTGTTGTTTGCCCTGGACGCCAAGCTCGGCATCGCCGACGGCTTTCACTACACACCGAACTGCTCGGCACTGCGCCAGTCGAGGGATGGGTCCGGCGGCAGTACGCCCCATTGCGGCGCGGACTTCGGGGATTCGAGCATCGACGGCGGCACCGACGGTTTCGGGGATGGTGGGGGCGGCGACGGGGCCGGGGACGGCGGTTGCGGTGGTGGGTGCGGGGGGGATTGATGTCTGGCCCCGCCACGGAGCCCTCGGGAACCCCATGTCCAAGACCCTGATCCTGGGCGGGGTGCGCTCGGGCAAGACACGCCTGGCCCAGCGTCTGGCCGCGGAGTCCGGCCTGGCGGTGACCTATGTGGCGACCGCGACCGCCGGGGATGTCGAGATGGCCCGGCGCATCGCCGACCACCGCGCCCAGCGTCCGGTGGGCTGGGCCCTGATCGAGGAGCCCCTGGCCTTGGCACAAGCGCTGCGGGACGAGGCCGCCCCAGGCCGCTGCATCCTGGTGGACTGTCTGACCCTGTGGCTCACGAACCTCCTGCACGCCCCGGGCGACGCTTTGACCCGGGAGCGCGAGGGACTGTTGGCGGTCCTGCCCGGGCTCCCCGGGAATCTGATCCTGGTGGCCAACGAGACCAACCTGGGGGTGATCCCCATGGGGGAACTCAGTCGGCGCTTCTGCGACGAGGCGGGGGCCCTGCACCAGGACCTGGCCCGGCTCTGCGATCGGGTGATTCTCACCGTCGCCGGGTTACCGCTGGTGCTCAAGGGGCGCCCTTGTGACCGGCTGGACTGGGTTGGAGGCCGCCGTCGTCTCGCCGGCACTGGGTTCCCCGGCGTCTCGCCGGGGGATCTACCAAGTCCAGGATGCGCGGAGCTTTCTCAAGCAGGCAGGGGTGAGACCATGAAGACCATGACACCATCGCGGGTATTCCGCCCGCATTGAGTACAGCGAGGACGACGGCTGCTTCGTCGGCCACATTGCCGGCATCCAGGACCGCGTCGGTTTCCATGGTGACTCGGTTGCCGATCTGCGCTCCGCGTTTGCAGAGGCGGTTGATGACTATCTGGAAACCTGCGCTTGTGTCGGCCGCGCTCCCCAGAAGCCCTACTCCGGAAACCTGATGCTCCGGATTCCCCCGGAAACCCACGCGGCACTTGCGACTGCGGCCGAGGTTAGCGGCAAGAGTATCAATCAATGGGCCTCGGAGGTGCTGGAGCGGGCGGCGCACTAGCGTCTGAACCAAGACCGCCATGCCAAGGAGCACTGATGGCCGAGCTGTTTGACCAATCGGACCCGGGTGATTGGTTCACCGCCCCCGCCGCACCCTGGACCGGACGGCGGAGACCGCCGCTCTGGCCCGCCAGGCGAGCCTGACCAAACCGCCCGGGTCCCTGGGCCGGCTGGAGTCTGCGGCGGTGCGCCTGGCGGCCCTCCAGCGGACGGCGCAACCCAGTGTGGATCGGGTGCGCATCACTGTCTTCGCCGCCGACCACGGGGTGGCGGGGGAGGGGGTCTCCGCCTTTCCCCAGGCGGTCACGGGCCAGATGCTCCGCAACTTCGCTGCTGGCGGGGCAGCCATCTGCGTCCTGGCCCGGGCCTTGGGGGCTGACCTGGAGTTGGTGGACCTCGGCACGGCGGGTGAGCCTCTGGCACTGGCGGGGGTGCGCTCGGTGCGCCTGGGCCCGGGCACTGCCAACCTGGTCCAGGGGCCCGCCATGACCGGAGCACAGGTCGCCGCCGCCCTGGCGGAGGGTCGCGCCGCAGTCCTGCGCGCCCAGGCCGCCGGTGTGGACCTCTTTATCGCCGGGGAGATGGGCATCGCCAACACCACGGCCGCCGCTGCCCTGGCCTGTGCCCTGCTCGACCGACCCGCGGCGGACCTGACCGGGCCCGGGACCGGGCTCGACCGGGAGGGTGTCGCCCGCAAGGCCGCGGTGATCGCCCGCGCCCTGGAGCTGCATCGGCCTCACCTCGCCGAGCCGCTGGAGGTCCTGCGTCGGCTCGGCGGCTTCGAGATCGCCGCCATGACCGGGGCCTATATCGCCTGCGCCCAGATTGGCGTCCCGGCCCTGGTGGACGGCTTCATCGCCGGGGTCGCGGCCCTGACGGCGGTGCGTCTGTACCCCGGGGCGGGGGATTGGTTGCTCTACGGGCACAGATCCGCGGAGCCCGGTCATGCCCTGGTCCTGGCCGCCCTGGGGGCAGAGCCCATGCTGGATCTGGGGATGCGGCTGGGCGAGGGGAGCGGGGCGGCGGTGGCTGTGCCCCTGCTGCGCCTGGCCTGCGCCCTGCACAACCGCATGGCGACCTTTGCCGAGGCCGGGGTCAGCGACGGGACGGCATGATGGACCGCTTTGTGGATCTCCTGCGCCACGGCGAGCCCGAGGGCGGTGGGCGTTTCCGCGGTGGCTCGGGGGACCCCCTCAGCCCCACCGGGCTGGCACAGATGCGGGCGGCGGTTGCGCTGGCCAGTGCTGGGCATGAGGGTGGCGATAGGCTGCTCTGGGATCTGGTGGTGACGTCCCCCACGCGACGCTGTGCCGCCTTCGCCGAGGCCCTGGCCTTGGGGCGCGGCCTGCCTCTGGAGGTTTGGCCGAATCTGGGCGAGCGGGGCTGGGGGGACTGGGAGGGGCGTGCCGCCGATCAGATCCCGGCGGCGGACCTGAGTCGCTTCTGGGCCGACCCGGTCGGCTTTACGCCGCCGGGGGCCGAGCCCTTCGCCGCCTTCCGCGAGCGGGGCCTGCGGGCCTGGGGCGATCTTCTGACCCATCCGGCCCGCCATCCCCTGGTCGTCACCCACGGCGGGGTCCTGCGGGTGGTCCTGGGGGCCGTGCTCGACATGCCCCCCGCGGCCCTGATCCTGATCGAGGTCCCCTACGCCTGCATCACCCGGCTGCGCCTGCCGGAAGGGGGCCGCCCGAGCCTGATGGCCCACGGGTCCGTGATGGGGGGCCTGTGATGTGGCGGGCGTGCCTCTGCGCCGGTCGCTTTCTGACCCGGCTGCCCCTCCCGGACCCGGGTCTCCTGGACGGGCCTGTCCTGGGGCGGGCGGTGCTGTGCTACCCGCTGGTCGGGCTGGTCATAGGGGTCTTGTTGTGGGGGCTGGTGTGGACCTTGGCCCAGGTCTGCCCGGGGGCGACCGCCGCACCGCTCGCCGCTCTGGGCCTGATCGCCTGGGTCTGGCTGACCGGGGGCCTGCACCTGGACGGGCTGGCGGACAGCGCCGACGCCTGGGTCGGTGGGCTCGGGGACCGGGCCCGGACCCTGGAGATTCTCCGGGACCCCCACATCGGGGCCATGGGGGCCCTGACCCTGGGCCTGGTCCTCATCGGAAAATGGTCCGCGCTCCTGGCCCTGATCGCCGCCGACGATCTTCTGCCCCTGCTCTGGGTCCCGGTCCTGGGACGGACCCAGGTCCTGGTGCTCATGCTCACGACGCCCTATGCCCGGCCAGGTGGCATGGCGGCGCAGGCCGTGGCCTGTCTTCCGAGGGGGCCGGCCTGGGTCGTGGTCGGGCTGGCGTTGTCCCTGGTCGCCCTGGCCGACAGCCTCGGCGGGGGTTGGGGCCTGCCCCTGCTGGTGGCGGGGATCACGCTGATCTTGTGGCGCCGTGCCATGGTCCGGCGCCTTGGGGGCTTTACCGGCGATACCGCCGGCGCCCTGGTGGAGTTGACGGAGACGGCGGTCCTGCTGGTCCTGGCCCTGGGGTCGGCGTGAGGGACTTGGTTGTCGAAACAGGGGCCTTTGCGAGGTATACAATTCGGCGTCTGCGATGAGGATGTACCAAGACCCCGGGGGACCTATGCACCACGACAAGAAGGGCAAGCTGCTGATGTTGGGCAATAGCCAACGCGACCTCTCCGCCCTGACCGCGCCGGACCCGGTGGTCCAACCGAGCCCGCCGCCCGTCTTTCAGCCGACCCCACAACCCGAGGCCACCCCCGGTCGGGCCAAGAAGCGCCTGGCGGGCAAGGCCGCCGCCAAGGGCGCCAAGACCGACAAGGAGGACAAGCGCCGCCACCGGGAGCAGCTCGCCTCCGAGCTGGGGACCATCTCCGAGGCACTCCAGCAACTGCGTGCGCGGGTGGCCGACCTGCACCGCCTGCACCTCGATCGCGAGGCCGGTCAGGCGGGGCTGGCGACCCAGGTCCAGACCCTCGGGGCCGGTCAGGCCCAGGCACGCGGCCGCGAGTTGGCCCTGGAGTCGCGGGTTGAGACCCTGAGGGTCAGCATGGAGGGCCTGCGCACCGAGGCCGCCGCCATCACCGATGCCCTGGCGGACATCGCGGTGGCCCCGGATCGGGACACCGCCCTGTTCGCCCTGGAGGACCGCATCCAGGACGCCGAGGGGACCATTGCCGAACTGCGCACCCTCATGGACCAGGCCCCAAACCTGGGCGATGCGGCCCAACTGGCGGGCTGGGCCGAGGGCCTGGCGGACCTGCGTCAGGGCCTGGCGGTCCAGGGGGAGCGTCTGGCCGGGGTCGAGGTGCGGTTGGCCGAGGATACATCCGCCCCAGCCGCGGCCCGGCTGGAGCAGACCCTGACGACCCTGGGCGGCAGCCTGGATGGGCGCATCATCGCCCTGGAACGCGACCTCGACACCCTGCGCGACCAGAACCGACGCTGGCGCGAGGCCGAGCGGAGTTGGGCGGAGGAGCGCATCCAGGGGTTGCGCCGCGGCCTGGCGGGGGGCATGGGGCTCCTGGCCCTGCTTCTGCTGGCGGGCTTCGCGGCCACTTGGTGGCACGGGGAACGGCAGTTGGACCTGATCACCGCCCGCATGGCCTCGGTGGAACAGGGCGCCCGCCTCAACGTCCTCGCCGAACCGGCGGCCAATCGGGTCGAGGACCGCCTGACCCCGGTTCTGGGTCAGCTTGGTGTCGCGCTGCAAGGCATCCAGGCGAGCACCGAGGCCCTGGGGGCGCGGATCGCGGCCCTGCCTAACCAGGGTCAGCCGGTGCAACCGCCGACGGTTGCGATCCCCGCGGTCCAGAACCAGGCCCCCGCGGTCGTCCCGGAGACGCCGTCGTCAGTCGCCCCGAGTGAGCCACGGTCCGTCCTAGCACCGGACCTCGTCAGCGGACGGTCCGCCGAGGCCACGGCCGCTGAGTTGCCGTCCGAACCTCTGGCCGAGGTCGTCCCAAGCACCCCGATCCCTGCTGTTGAGGAGGCCGCCATCGTGGCGGAGACCCCGACCGAACCGTCGGCCCCGTCAGCGCCATCGGCCCCGGGGCCGACCCCGGTCCTCGCCGCGGCTCCGGTCGCGGCGGCTCAGGTGCCGACGGCACCGGCCGTTGCGGACACCCTGGTCCTGGACTCGGAGCGCTACGCCATCCAGCTCATCGGCTTCCGCACCCCGGCCCGTATCGCCGCCTTCGCCAGAGATCAGGGCATCGCGGACCAGGCGCGCTGGCTGCGCGCCCCAGGCAAGGGGCGCGCCTGGAATCTGGTGGTGCTGGGCAATTACGCGAGTCGGGATGAGGCGCAAGCGGCCCTGGTCGCACTGCCCCCGGCGCTGCGCGCCCTGTCGCCCCTGGTCCGCCCGCTGTCTGCGGGGACCGAATTGATGCCCATCGAGGCCCGCTGAACCTCGAATGGGCAGTTTCCACGCAACGCTGAAATCGCGCGGTCCGTCGGACTGAGGTGGACCCCATTCCCTGTCCAGCGATTGGGGTCCACTTCAGCTGTGTGTCTCGCAACGCCATGATTTCGTGAAGCCCCGCTCTGAAACTTCCGAATTGATCAGCAATACCTTAAGGACCCGAGCGGGTGGGCCCCGATACCGCGATCTCATCCGCCGCTTCCTCCGCGGGTTCTGTTTCACTGTCACTAAACATGTCTCTCATTTCCGCGAAACTACTCGCCCATGACAAGCTGGGGATGTTTTCCCATATGGTTGCCCCACACCCGGGACATGGTAGACCCCGTGCGTGTGACCCCGTGCGTGGTTTCGGCTCTGTGCCCTTGCAGAAATCCTTCCTTCAATGCTAGGTTCCCCGACGACCGACATGTAGAGCGGAGCGAAGCCGGTCGGCCCCCGGTAGGCGAAGGCCGGATGCAAGCGCATCCGAGGCGCCGTCAAGCCGCCATGCGGTTGGAGTTCCTATCCCTCAACCATTGGAGACCGTGAAAGATGAGCAGCAAATCTTGGCGTTACACAGCAGCCATTGCGGCGTTGTTGGCCTTGGCCGCGCCCAAAGCCAACGCGGGCTACGATTTTTGGTCGTATATTGCCACGCCGCTGATCGCAACGGCTGAACTTGGACCCAACGACGGTGAAATCACGATCAGCGGGCAATTCTGCGATTCCCCGTCGGTCTACCAGGGGCTGCTCGATGGCTCATTTGCGCAGCTAGAAATTACTGATAAAACCTCTAGCCATATCGTAGCGGTACTGTCGGAATCTAAACCAGCTACGTACAAGTTTGGGATCCAATGCTGGTTGGGGCTTGCAGCCATCGACGTGACGGTTCCGGCGTCTGTCGACCCTACACTCTGACAGCGGTTGATGTGCGGCACCTGTTGGAATGCTGAAGACTCGGGTGGGTGCCCGCTAACGGAATAGAAAGCATTCCCAGAGTGCCGCGTTAGCGCTCGTGATACCTGTCGGGCGCTTCCTGCCGCCAACATGACTCGCGCAATGGCGGCAACCTGAGTTCGTTTAGGTTTGCCCCGATCTAGGTCGCCGGTCCGCCACGAGCAGCGCCCTGTGGTCCCGCTCGGGCTGCGCACCGGCCATACGTGAATATGGCGTGACGGCGTTTCGCGTGCGCCTTTACCTACTGGTATAGGGGTCTTCCATGTGGCACATCTGCCCAGGGCGAGGCGACTTCTATCCTAGCACCTGGGCTATCTCTACCCGGCCGCAAACAGGCCCATAGCCTGGATGGAGCGCAGCGGAATCCAGGACCAAGAGCAGACTGGGGTCTACCATCGGATTTGTAGGTAGCCGGTAGACCCCGTGCGCGCTCTCCCTCTTAACCCTCTTTACCGGTTGGGGTTCCCCCGCGTCGTGTTCCCATCGCTCCGAACGCTGGGGGGTTCCGCTGCCAAGGTGTCCAGGACCTTCAGGAAGGAACTCAGGTGCCGCTCTGAACCTAGCAGCAGGTTTGTGTATACCTTGACGATGTCGGCGTAGGCCGCGCTGAGCGTGATCGCATCGCTGATGTCCGCCATGTCCTTCTGCTCGATGACCACTCCGACCCCAAGGGCCTCTTCGAAGCCCTCCTCTCCAGTGCTTACCAAGCCGTTGTAGAGCGTCTGCAGGTCCTCATTCTCAAACTCCCCGAGACCCATGCCGGCCGCGGGGTCGTCTAGGGCGTACTTGTCGAGCAGCTCCTTGACGGCGTCTGTGTGTCGCTGCTCGGACGCTGTGATGTTGGTGAAGATCATCGATGGCGCTTCCTGCTCTGCATACAGCAGGGAGAAGTGCAAATAGACATCGTGGGCCAACTTCTCCTCCTCGCGCATGAATGCGAGTGTGTCGGCCACATCTTGCGGGAGTACGTCCGCAGCCATCAGTGGAGCACCGATGACGACCGAGCCCAGAAGTGCCAAGGCCGATAGGAGCCTTTTCATGATAAGCCTCCAGTCATTTCAGTAGGTGGCGGCGTTGGGCCCAGACTGCCGTCTCTCGCGCGCTGGACGG
Source organism: uncultured Gammaproteobacteria bacterium (assembly GCA_963802205.1). GTDB lineage: Bacteria > Pseudomonadota > Gammaproteobacteria > Chromatiales > Chromatiaceae > DYRB01. The sequence continues at coordinate 40,381 of CAWDHW010000013.1, forward strand.
GTAGCGCGCCCGGTGGCGTCTGGGCCCACCGCTCGCCTAACACTCAGCATATAACGGCATGGCGAATGTTTTCTGTAGGGTATTCGCCTCAGTGACACCCGAGGCCCCGGCGCGTAGGGGTGGGGTGCCGTGGACGTTGACTGGTCGCTTTGGCGGGGTGACGTGGCTGGACGCCCCATAGGGCAAATACCCCATATCCAAAGGCTGTGGTGTCCACAATGCTATGAACAGCGAGGGGAAGTGTTGGCACCGCGGCGCGCGGTAGACGGCTCTAGCGCCAATCGGGTAAGCGGCCCAAGTCCAAGGGATTGAGGTGCCGGGCCCGAGGTGCCGGCCTCGACGGTAGGCCCAGCGGAGTCATCCCTATCAGGGGTGGCCTGCACCGTAGCCCACGGCGCTCCGCTGTGCCCCAGAGCAGGGCGGGGACGGAGAATGACCATGAAAATGCGCACATTGGTAACAGCCATTTCGGCGATCCTGGTCGGCACGGCCATGTTAAGCGGCGGCGTGCTCGCCAAGGGTAGTAAGCCGGTAGTGGAGGCGACGAACAACCTGTCCTATCCGGGCGCGTTGACCGCAACTGCGACCTTTACGCTTCCGAGTGGGTATTACGCTTTCGGGGCCGCGTTCCCGAATGGTATGTCTTGGGGCTGTAATAGACCGGAGACCGTTGGCACCAGCGTCTACCCCAATACGTCCTGTGTAAACGATGTGGGTATCCCGCTGACCCCGGAGGCGTGCGTCGCTCCGGATGGGAAGTGCGCGGGCTTCGAGGCCGACGCGCTTGAGCCCATCTACTGGCAGAAGAATACAGCGAACCGCTGGCAGGCGGGGTATGTCTCGGGCATCGGATCGGCGACCGCGGACGCCGTGGACTGGGGCGATAGTCTGGAGAGTGTGTCCTGGAAGACGACGTCCATCATCCGGGTGGAAACCAATGCGTTCGCGGATCTGACGTTGCAAGATACATCGCAATCGCCTCAGATCAGGTTCGACATGTGGCATGTGTTCGGTCAGGGCACCAACGAGCTCTGGGGCGCGCACGCCAACAGCGCAAACGTCCCCTACGTCTATGCGACCTGGCCCTACGCGGTCATCAAGACGCCGTATGCCCGGCTCAACATGGCCAAGCTGCTGAACGGCGCCGTCACATGTCCGCCCACAGGACTGAGACCGGACTTCCCAGACCTGACATGGACCCACAACGTTGGGTGGGACGGCCTTTATAAGCTCCGGGACATTCCGTACACCGCCGAGTTGAACATCAAGGGCAGCTATGTGTTCGGCTACAACTGGAACCTCAAGAGCGACGTGGTGCCGTCTGACGTGAACAAGGCCGGATGGTGGCGGCTGACCTTCTACACGACCGACGACTCGGTGGTGTTCGACGACCCGACCATTCCAACCGTACCGCCGGCGACTACGGAGCCGCCCGTCCCCATGGTCACGGCAGAGGCCGAAGAGGGCGACACCGGTCCGCTGTATGCGCCTGTGGTCGACGTCGATAACAACCTGACCTACATCGACATCTGCATCATAAATGGCAGCAGCCGAGGCGGCGGCGGTGGAGGGGGTCGCCGGTAAGCCTGTGCGCAAGCCTGCCTAGCAGGTGAGCAACGCATGCCGGCCCAAGGCCGGGGAAGAGCACACACTCTCCCCGGCCATTCTTGGGTTTTTCGCCGCCAAGGACTCTTGCTCCCGAGCCCCTGGGCTAAAGGTTCATGAAGGGCCTGCCCGGTGACTTCGACGAACAGGCCCTTAAATCCGACTGAGGGTCCCAACTGGCCACCGTCCCGGTTTGGCGTACCGAGGGAAGACACATGCGCCCACGCAGGCACTTGGAGGGTGTCTTCCGCGACGAGTCGAATGGATCGCTCGCTGGCGCTTGACGCGCCAGCTCGACAGCCTGCCCTACTTCGGTATTTTGGTAAGGTAAATCCCGGCCCAGCCGGCCTCCTCGGTGCCCATGCTCACGTTGATGGCGAGGGCAGTTGCCGCGAAAGCCGTCGCGCTCGAGGCCCATCTCCGTGACTGGCAGCGACGGACCGCCTCCGGATCGATCAGGGTCCCGTCCATACCCGTTTTAACCACGGTCACGATCTTGCCCAGCGTGTTCCTCGAGATAGATGCCGTCCACAGGGTTCTGGTAGGCGCCATCCACCACCTTGCCGGTCCTGGCCTTTAACGCTATGCGGAAGGTGGGCGCGTAGATCTCGGTCTGGCTCAGGAACCCATCGACCAACCCGGAAACGGCCACGAAGCTCGCGGAGCGCCAGCGCGCCAGCTCGCCGTCATCGTCTCCTTCGCCCGTGCCTGGGGTCCGGCCGGAGAAGTTCCAGTAGACGAAGTCGTCGAAGTCATTCGGGGTTTTGGCCACTGCATGGGTCTGCTTGGTCTTGGTGTCGTGGACGAAGATCCCCTGATGCACCGGGACCTGTACCGGAAAGCCATCCGGATGCTGGTCGTTGCAATAGGCCACGAGGTCTTCGTTGCCCTCGGCGGGGCACCGCAGGACGATGGTCTTGGTGGCACTCCCCCAGGCGCCCCAGAAGGCGACGAAGCGACCGTCGAAGGAAACGCCCTCGCCCAATTTGTTGAACTTGGCCTTGTAGTTCTCCCCGGGGACGGCCCCGCCGATCGCGACGAGCGTCGTGAGATTCGGTTGCTTTTTAAGCGGGTAGGGTGTGAGGGGAGCCAGATAGATGCCGCCGAGCTTCGGGTTTTCTCGTTGTCGAAGCCGGCGAATACCGCCATCGGTTTCCCCTTCTTCCCCTGCTCCGTAACGGCGGCGCTGGGCGGCGCCGTGGAGCCAAACCGCTTTTTAGTGCCGGGAATGAGGGTGTTCGTGTTGTTGGCGATAAGCACCACCGGGTTTGTGCCGCCCGCGGGTTCGAGCGAGCCCTCTGGAGAGGGAATCGCCACGTCCAGGAGGTTGCGATAGTACACGCCCGTCTTGGCGGCGCCACCCACCGTATAGTTGCCCTTGAAGGCGATGGTGGCGCCGTCGGTCACCGCGGGTGCCCCGGGGAAGACCTCGAAGGGGGTGCCGGGGGCTTCAGGGACCTCGAAGAAGGAGAACTCCGGGACGGCCCCGAGCTTGCTGGCGCCGGTGATCAGGTCCCCGAACGGGTTGGTGTAGATGCCGGTGGTTCCCGCTCTGGTCTCGGTGCCGTCAAGAAGATATGTCCACACCGGCTTATGGTTGCCACGCGTGGCCATGGTGTCCGACCAGATGTCGATGCGCGGGAAGGACGGGGGCTCGATGAACGTGGTCGCCAAGGTTGTTGGGCTGCGGCACCAGGGTGTCGCGGTCGAGGATCCTGACGACTGGGCCCGCCGCGGCCATGTCGCGGGTGTAGACGCCATGGACGGGTTGGTTCCCCCCCTCGCTGTTGTCGACGGCACCGACACTTTCACCTGCGCCGCCGTCAGCTCCTTTGCTGCGCGCCCGGATCACCACCAACTGATCGGCGCTCACCGAGGGCTGGTTGTAGCTGTTGAAATTGCGGCACGTCGGTTCCGCCGGTGTCGGCGGATTCGTCGGATCGCAACTGTCGGTCGGCATGTAGTCGCCGTTGTTGACCACGGTGGACCAGGTGAACGTGTCCGGTGGTACGGCTGCCGCGGTTGCCGTGAGTAAAGATGCGCAGATGCCAGACAACAATGCTTGGCAACGATAGGCCTTCATGGTTCCACTCCTCGTAGCTTGCTTTTGGGGAACCGTGAAAAATCGCCGTCCGGGCGGTTCTTCACGTCGCGAGCGAAAATTGATGCTCAATTCCCATATATTTTTAGGCACTTAGGTGCCTAGACTCAGCTGATAATCCCTGCCCAGCATGCGGGCTTTGTACAGTAGCAATTGTGGCTTTGTAAAGGTTTACTTCTGAAAGCCGCTATCCTTATGATGTACATGAAATACCTACGCTACATTCGTAATGGCTTATATGTATATGCAATAGAAAGTTGGAAACTTCAACATGGATATATGGGGGTAGCCGTCATGCTTACCGAAGCGTTCCATAGCTGGCTGTCGAAAGCCGAGGAACTGACACCCGCGCAACGCCTCTGGACGCCCGTCGCGCATGAATCCGGCCCGACCCAGCCACGATTTGAGGGAGCTGAAGATCGATGATGGGACGGTTCCCGGTCTTCGATGGGGAGAGAGGTAACAGCCTGCCGTGACCCGCTTGAAGCAGTTCCCGTTGGCCTGGTTCGCCGTGGTGGTGTCGGTCACCCTGGGCATGTTCTTGTTGCTGTACTGGCATGTCTCCAACACGTTCCGGGTTACTGAGGCCCTAACCAGTGAGTACGCCCGCGGGCTGGCGCTGGGCAGCCGCATCCTCTCGACCCACCTCAGCCTGATGTATGACGCCCATCTCGTGGTCCTGGACCGGGATGTCGCGAAGGTTGGCTCCTACCGCACGCGGGAGCAGGATCTTGCATCCTCGCTACAAGAAGCGCGGGACTTGGGGAAGGCGGACCCGCTTTATGCGCCACTCGCCTCGCTGGGCGATCTGAGTCTCCGGTTGCGGCAGACGGAGAACGAAGCCCTGGAGGCCCTCTCGACCCGTGACAGCGCCGGGGCCGAGGCGGTGCTCCACAGCCCGGATTACCTAACTCTGGGGTGGGCTATCGAAACCCGTGTGGCCGACTATATGAATGGCATCAGTCATTCGTTCGGCGAGCGCCTCCGTGTCGAGGCCAACAAGGAGCTTGCCTCTCTGGTCCTCGCCTTTGTCATTTTCTGTCTCTCCGCCGCGGTCTGGGTGGTTCTGATGCAGCGACTTCGGGCCTGGGGTCGGGCGTTGGAGTCCGAGATGGTGCAGCGCCGAGAGGCGGAAGAAC
>CAWDHW010000014.1:0-156755 GCA_963802205.1 uncultured Gammaproteobacteria bacterium
TCAGCGAAATGCCGCCAGGAAGCGCTGTACGAAGGCGTCGTAGTCTGTCTCGGCCAGGCAGTTGATCCCGGCGGCGGCCTTGCGTCCGCCTCCGGTGGGGAACTGCCGGCACAGGGTGTCGGCCCCGTCCTGGGCGATCAGGGGGGCGCGCACGCTGACCACGAAGCCGCCCCCCGGGAGCTTGGTCAGCAGGGCATGGGCACGGTCCGGGACGCCGTGGGCGAGGTCGTTGGCCAGCACCCCGCCCACCCGTCGCGCCCAGGGTTCCGCCGGGAGTATGTAGAGCGCATGGCGGTCGGTGGCCAGTACGGCCGTGGCCTCCGCGGCATGCTCCATGTCTTCGGAGAAGCCCAAGCGCAGGGTGGCGAAGGCCTCGTCCTGGCGCATGAATTCCAGCGGGTCTGCGTAGGGCGCAAGTCGGCGGAACAGGGCGTCCGGCGGGAAGTGCAGATCCTCGACCCGCTCGCCATAACCGTTGTAGTTGAGGCAGATCCCCAGCTCCCGCAGGTCGGCCAGGGTGGCCTCGTCCAGGTCCAGGGGCGCGGCCGCCCGCCGGGCGGCCTGGTCAAAGCTGTCGCCGAAGGTCCCCACCAGGGCCCAGGCGCGGTAGCGGCCCCCGAGCGCCGCGTCCACCAGGAGGCTGGTGCCCTGGTCTGGGAGGGTCCCGATGTGGGCCTCCAGCGCACGGTGCCGCGGGATGTGGCCGGCGAAGTGGTGATCGAAGTAGCGCACCCGCACGCCCGATTCGAGCAGGCGCAGCAGGGGCTCCCGGTTCTTGTCCAGGGAGACGTCGAGGACGGTGACGCTGTCGCCGGGGTTGGCCTGGACCCGGGTCAGAAGGGCGATGTCGCGCTTGACCCCAGTGACCAGGGTTGCCTCCAGGGGCTCGGCCAGGCGCAGTTGTTGCAGGGCGCAAAGGCCGTCGGCGTCGCCATTGAAGACATCGAAGTGGGCCATGGGCCGTCTCCTGGGGGCTGGGGTCGGCATTATGCTGAAAAAGGCACTGGTCCGCGAAGGACGCGAATCAACACGAGTAGAGACAAGAAGTTGCCGCGGTGCTGCCACAGCAGACCGGCCTCCCGGGAGGTGGGACTGGTGGGGGCATCCAGCGGATTGCCTTCGCGTTCTTCGCGGACTGACTGCTCTCTATAGGATACGCTTGCCCCGTGCCGCCGTGCCCCAACGTCGCGGCGATCCAGTCGTCTGGGACACTCGGGTTTGGGGCACTCGGGTTTGCCCTGGGGCCGGCGCCTGGGTACCATTTGCGGCCCTGCACCACATCCCGCCCCGGCATCCCGTCGGGGCGGGCGTCAGACCGCGCATCGAACCATCGCGCCGCCGACCGCCCCCTCTCGGGTACCTCGTTTGCCGGCGCTCTTGGAGCTTGGCTCAATGACCGTCCAAATTTCCCCCTCCATCGTGAAGCCCGAGGGCGTCTGTGACCACACCCGCTGAGGGTCTCGTCCCTGCCGTCGGGGATGCACGGGTCAACCTGCTGGACTTCGACCTGGCGGGGCTCGAGGCCCTGACGGTGACGCTCGGGCATAAAGCCTTCCACGGGCGCAACCTGTTCAAGTGGATCCACAAGTACGGGGTCACGGACTTCGGCGCCATGACGGACCTCGCCCTGCCCCTTCGCCAGGCCTTAAGCGCCGGTTATGCCGTGGTGGCGCCGCGGGTCGTCCTGGAACAGCCCTCGCCGGACGGGACCGTCAAGTGGGTCCTGGAACTGCGCGACGGCCAGCGTATCGAGACCGGGTGTACATCCCTGAGGAGCGGCGCAATACCATCTGCATCTCCTCCCAGGTCGGGTGTGCCCTGGACTGCTCCTTCTGCTCCACCGCTCGGCAGGGGTTCAATCGAAACCTGAGCATCGGGGAGATCATCGGGCAGGTGTGGCACGCCACCCGGTACCTGGGTGCACCGCCGAGTAACATCGTGCTCATGGGCATGGGCGAGCCGTTGGCCAATTTCGATGCCGTGGTGGCCGCCATCGCCATCATGCGCGACGACCTGGCCTATATGGTCTCCAGGCACCGGCTGACCTTAAGCACCTCAGGCATAGTCCCCAACATCTATCGCCTTCGCGAGGTCAGCGACATTGCACTGGCGGTGTCGTTGCACGCACCGGACAACGCGCTCCGGGACCGTTTGGTCCCCATCAATCGTAAGTATCCGCTGGAAGAATTACTGCCCGCCTGTAAGGCCTATGTCGGCGGCGACTCGCGTCGGCACATCACCTGGGAATATGTGATGCTCGACGGCGTCAACGACAGCCTGGCTCACGCCAAGGCCCTGATTCGTTTGCTGGAGGGGATTCCTTCAAAAATCAACCTGATTCCCTTCAATCCCTTCCCCGGGAGCGATCTGCGTACGACTCCGCCTGCGCAGGTGGATGCCTTCCGCCAGCGCCTGATGCGATCCGGGCTCTTCGCTATGACCCGCAAGACGCGCGGCGACGAGATTGCCGCGGCCTGCGGCCAACTGGTCGGGCGGGTCGAGGATCGGACGCGACGCCTCGTCACCCTCGGTGCTGCCCCTGGGCGGGGTGCGGCGTGATCCGCGCACGCAACGGCTGGGGGCCGGTGGTGGCGCTGTCGGCTGGACTGGCCTTGGGGGGGCTGAGTGGCTGCAGTCTGGTCGGGAAGCGCGACAGTAAGACCCTCGGGCCGGACGCCCCGGAGAGCGCGGGGGACGTCTATGTGGCCCTGGCTGGCGGTATTATGCCCGCGGCCAGATGGAGGTGGCGCAACAGCGTGCCAACCAGGCGCTGAACGAGGACTCGAACAACCCGAAGGCCCACATGATCAGTGCCCTCATTTACCAGCGCCTGGGGGAGACGGCCAAGGCTGAGGAGGCGTTCAAGCGGGCGGTGGAATTGGCCCAAAGGACGGCGATATCCGCAATGCCGCGGGTACCTTCTACTGTGCGCAGAAGCGCTTCCCCGAGGCGGAGGAACAGTTCAAAGACGCCGTGGCGATCCCGCTCTACACGACCCCCTGGGTCGCCCTGACCAATGCCGGGATCTGCGCCAAGGGCGCAGGCGATAGCGCCAAGGCCAAGGCCTACCTCCGTCAGGCCGTCGCGGCGATCCCGACTTCGGCCCAGCGGTGCTCGAATCCGTAGGCCTCGAACTGGCCCAGGGCGACGGGCGTTCCGCCAGCGCTTTGCTTACGCAGTATTTCAAGACATCTCCCCCGACGCCCCAGGCCCTGGCGCTGGGCATCCGGGTTGAGCGCGAGCTTGGCAACAAGAAGGCCGCGGCCAGCTATGCCACCATGCTCAAACAACGCTACCCCAACAGCCCAGAGGTCCAGTCCCTCTGATGGGTCCGCGCGGGGCCCCAGTGGCCCAGGCTAGCCATTCCGAACGAGTGCAGTCCATGAATCCGCAATCATCAAGCGACAATCCGGAAAGCAGTTCCCAGACCGTCGGTGGCGTCGGGCGACGCCTGGGGGCGGCCCGTCAGGCCCGCGGCCTGGATCTGGGGCGTATCGCCGCCCTGCTGCACCTCAAGCCGGCCCTGGTCGAGAGCTTGGAGCAGGAGCGCTATGGCGATCTGCCCGAGCCGGTTTTCATCGCCGGTTATATCCGCAACTACGCCCGCCACGTCGGCCTGGACCCCGAGCCATTGGTCGCGGCCTACCAGGCCTCGGAGGCCCACAATGAGCCGGACCGTCGCTGGTCCGAGGGCAGTGTCGAGCACAACTCCGGCGGCGGTGGCGGTCTCCTGGTTCGACTGGTGAGCATCGTCTTGGTGGCGGGCTTGCCTATCTCTTCATCCAGTGGTGGCAGGGCGTGCGCCCTGCGTGCCGGATCCGATCACCGAGGGCAGCGCGGTCCCGGGCCCCTTACCCGCAGGTGGTCGGGAGATGCAGGCCAACACCAAGCCCGAGTCCCTTGCAGTTGCGCCGGCCGCGCCCCATCCGGCCCCGCCCCCAGCGGCGCCAAAGGCACCGATTACCCCGCCTCCCATGGGCGCGCCCGGCGGCCCCGATGCCGGCCCTGCCCAAGGCTCGGCCGCAGCCACGGCGACGGCGGTGGTCACGCCAGGACCCGCTCAAGGTGCCTCGCCCGAATCTGAAGAGGCGCTGCCTGTCCAGACGCCCGCCTTACCGGCAGTGGCTGCCGACGTCGGTACTCAGTCGCAGGTGGCCGGCGAACAAGGTGTGGTCCTGGAGTTTCGCGGCCCTTGCTGGGTGGATGTGCGCGATGCGGCCAAGACCTTCAGTCTGAAGGGTGAAATGGGTAAGGGGGACCGCCGCGTCCTGGGTGGAACGCCGCCCTATGACCTGAAGCTCGGCAATGCCGCTGCGGTGGCCATCACCGTCAACGGGGTCCCGTTCGACATCAGTCGCGTAGCCCGCACCAATAGTCCGCGCTTCAAGCTCGACCCGACCAAGCCGCAGTAATCTCATATCCATGTCCAAGAACATCCAGGCCATTCGTGGCATGCACGACCTGCTTCCGGGGGTCAGCCCCCTGTGGCAGGCCCTGGAGGATCGCGCCCGTGCCGTGCTCGAATCCTACGGCTACAGCGAGATCCGCACCCCCCTGGTGGAGATGACGGAGCTCTTCAAACGCTCCATCGGCGAGGTCACAGACATCGTCGAGAAGGAGATGTACAGCTTTTCCGATCGTAATGGCGATAGCTTGAGCCTGCGTCCGGAAGGGACAGCCTCCTGCGTGCGTGCGGTCATCGAGGGTGGGCTGCTTGGTCAGGCCCAGCGCCTGTGGTACCGGGGCCCCATGTTCCGCCATGAGCGCCCCCAGCGTGGGCGCTACCGCCAGTTCCACCAGATTGGCGTGGAGGTCTTCGGGCTCGCCGGCCCGGACATCGACATCGAGGTGGTCCTCATGACGCGCCGCCTCTGGCAGGTCCTCGGGCTTTCCGGTCTGCGCCTGGAGATCAACACCCTGGGTAACGCGGATGAGCGTGCCGCCTATCGTGGCGAGTTGATCCGCTACCTGGAGGGGCATCTGGCTAACCTGGACGAAGAGGGCCGCAGTCGCCTCTACACCAACCCGCTGCGGGTACTGGACTCGAAGAATCCGGACATGGTGGAGGTCGTCGCGGGCGCGCCCAGCATTCTCGACCACCTCGCCAGCGAGTCGCGGGACCACTTCACCCGATTTTGCGCCGGGCTGGATGGTGCTGGCCTGAGCTACAGCATCAACCCACGTCTGGTGCGCGGGCTGGATTACTACAATCGCACGGTCTTCGAGTGGATCACAGACGACCTCGGGGCCCAAGGCACCGTCTGTGCCGGCGGGCGCTACGATGGGCTGGTCGAGCAACTCGGCGGGCGTGCGACACCGGCGGTGGGCTTTGCCATGGGACTGGAGCGCCTGGTAGACCTGCTGGGGCAGACCGTCCCTGACCTGAGCGCACCGGTGCACGCCTATCTGGTGGCGGTGGGGGAGACGGCGCAGGCCCGTGCCCTGCTGGTTGCGGAGGAGTTGCGCGATGCCGTGCCGCGGTTGCGCCTGCTGTGCAACTGTGGCGGCGGTAGCTTCAAGAACCAGTTCAAGAAGGCCGACCGCTGCGGCGCCGCCCTGGCCCTGATCCTGGGCGAGGGCGAGATCGAGCGGGGGTCCATCGGGGTCAAGCCCCTGCGGGGTGACGGCGAGCAGGCCGAGGTTCCCATGGCCGAGGTGGCGGAGTACCTGGCGGCACGGATCTAAGCCGCGTTAACGCCGGTGGTGGATCGAAGCGAACGAAGAGGACAGGATTAACGGGATGTTTTGTTCGGGGGCCTGTCGGCGTCCAACACGATGGATGCCGGAGGCGGGCCGATCACGGTGCCTCTGATCGCTCGGCACCCCTTTTGGGCTTGGTTCGCCAGACAATATTTTGTTAATCCTGTAATAATTCTGTTAATCCTGCCCCATTTGCCCGTCCAAGGCGCCGTTCAGGGGCCGCGGGATAACAACAAACAAGCACTGTTGGAGCTGTCATGGCCGATTACGAAACCGACGACGAAAAGGTCGAGGCGATCAAGAAGTGGTGGAAGGACAACGGCATCTCGATTGTTGCCGGGCTCGCCATCGGTCTGGCCGCGGTGTACGGCTGGCGCGCCTGGGTGCAGCACCGCGAAGGGGTGGGGCAGCAGGCGTCCGCCGCCTTCGAGCAGCTCTTGGCCACCGCAGAAGGTCCGGACAGCGCCAGTGCCCTGGCACAGGCGGAGGCCATCCGCCAGGGATACGGCTCCAGCGCCTATGCGAGCCTGGCAGACCTCATGGAGGCAAAGGTCAAGCTCAAGGCCGGCGACCCTGCAGGGGCCGTCGTGGCCCTGCAACGCGTCATGGACAAGGCGGCCGACCCGGCCCTGGGGCGCATTGCCGCCTTACGTCTGGCGCGTATCGTGCTGGACCAGGGGGACCTGGAGCGTGCCTCGGTCATCACCGGCAAGTACGCCGACAATGGCGCCTTTGGCGGGGACTTCGCCGCCATCCAGGGCGACATTGCCGCCGCCCAGGGGCGTACCGACGACGCCCGCGCCGCCTACGAACGGGCCATCGCCGCCGGGGCCAGCCTGCCGGAGTTGCTGCGCCTGAAGCTCGACAACTTGCCCGCAGCCGGTTGATCGCACCCCAGGCCATGCCCAGGGCCCCTTTGAACCTCGGAACCAGACCAGTCCCATGAGCAACCCAGTCCCTCGCGCCCTGGGGCGCCCCGTCCGCGCCCTGTCGGCCACCCTGCTCGGTGCCTTGGTGCTCGGCGGGTGCAGCTATCTCCCTTGGCTTGGTGGTGAGAAGGACCCCTCCCCCCCGCCAAGCTGGTTCCCGTCGCCACCGAGGTTGGGGTCCAGACCCTTTGGACCGCCAAGATCGGTAGCGGTACCCGCAAGCGCCAATTGGCCCTGGTGCCGGCGCTGTATGGGGATCGCTTGTTCATTGCCAGCGCGGATGGAACCGTAGCCGCAGTGGCGAGCGCCGATGGTCGCGTCCAGTGGCAGCGCAAGACCGAGTTTGCCTTAAGCGCTGGCCCCGATGCCGATGGGCGGCAACTGGTGCTTGGGACCAGCGACGGCCTTGTCGTCGCCCTGTCCGTAACCGACGGTAGCCAGGTCTGGACCGCCAACGTCGAGAGCGAGGTGCTGGCGGTGCCGCGTATCAACGGTGACCTGGTGGTGGTCCACACTTTGGACGACAACGTCCATGGCCTGGATGCGGCCACCGGCACGCAGCGCTGGCGCTTCCCCTATGCGGCCCCCATCCTGACCCTGCGCGGCAGTAGCAGCCCTGTGATCGCCGATGGGGCAGCCCTGGTGGGTCTCTCTGGCGGCAAGCTGGTCAAGCTCGACCTCGCCAACGGGGCTCCGATCTGGGAGGTCACAGTGACTCTGCCCAGTGGCCGCAGCGAGTTGGAGCGCATCGCCGACATCGACGCCGACCCGGTGATCGTCGGCTCCACGATCTATGTGGGGACCTACAACGGCGACCTTGCCGCGGTGGACCTGGCCAGCGGGGACATCCTCTGGCGGCGCACCCTGTCCTCTCATGCCGGCCTGGCGGCGGATACCCGCGATCTCTTTGTCACCGACTCCGCTGACCACGTTTGGGCGGCTCAACCCTCCGACGGGGCTGGGCGCTGGAAGCAGGAGCAACTCACCAATCGTCTGCTGACCGCACCGGCCCTCGCGGGTGACTATCTGGTGGTGGGGGACCTCGAGGGCTATCTGCATTGGATGTCGCGCCGGGACGGGCGCCTGGTCGGACGCGCCAAGGTCGCCGGCGGGGCCATTACGGCAAGGCCCGTGGTATCCGGGGGGCGGATCTTTGTCTACGCCGACGACGGCACGCTCGTCGCCCTGACCACCGGGGCTGCCAGCGCCGAGGAGCGCGCCAAGGGGGCCGCCGTCGGCGGCGATGGCGGGGCCGTGAACGCGCCAGACCTACCGTCGCCCAGTTCCGCGGCAGCCCGTTAGGGCACCATAACGCCATGCTCCCCGTCATCACCCTGGTCGGACGGCCGAATGTCGGCAAGTCCACCCTGTTCAACCGCCTCACCCGTACCCGCGATGCCTTGGTGGCGGACTTCCCCGGCCTTACCAGGGACCGGCAATACGGCATAGGCCGGGTCGGCCCGGGCGGCTACATTGTGGTCGATACCGGCGGCATCAGCCCCGAGGCCGACGGGGTCGAGGCCCTGATGCAGGGGCAGGTGCGTCGGGCCATCGAGGAGGCGGACCACATCCTGTTCCTGGTGGACGCCCAGACCGGCGTCACACCGGACGACCAGGAGGTGGCCCTGCGCCTGCGCCGCACCGGCAAGGCCCTGACCCTGGTGGTCAACAAGACCGACCACCGTGACCCTGCCATTGCGGCCGCGGATTTCCATTCGCTGGGCATCGGGGACCCGGTGCCCATCGCTGCCGTTCAGGGGATTGGGGTCGAGGCCCTCATGAACCGGGTCTTCGCTGACCTGCCAGAGGTCGCCGAGGGTCCCGACGCCGTAGGGGACGGGCAGGGGGTGAAGATCGCCGTGGTGGGGCGCCCCAATGCCGGCAAATCCACCTTGATCAATCGTATCCTCGGGGAGGACCGCCAGGTGGTCTTCGACGCCCCGGGCACCACCCGCGACAGTATCTACATCCCCTTCCAGCGCGGCGAGCGGGAATACATCCTCATCGACACCGCCGGCATGCGACGCCGGGCCAGGATCGAGGACGCCATCGAGAAGTTCAGCGTCATCAAGACCCTACAGGCCATCGAGGCATGTAATGTGGTGATCCTGGTGGTGGATGCCCAGCAGGGCATCGGCGAGCACGACTCCAACCTGGCGGCCCACATCGTCGAGAGCGGGCGCGCCCTGGTGGTGGCGGTCAACAAGTGGGACGGACTCGACGCCAGTGCCCGGGATGCCATCAAGGACGCCCTGGGGCGGCGGTTGGCGTTCCTCGACTTCGCCACTACCCGCTTTGTTTCGGCCCTGCACGGTAGCGGGGTGGGGCTTCTGCTGGAGGAGGCGGACCGCGCCTTCGCCAACGCCACCAAGGCCCTTCCGACCCCGCTGGTCACCCGCATCCTGGAGTCCGCCGTCCAGGAACACCAACCGCCCACGGTCCATGGCCGGCGCATCAAGCTGCGCTACGCCCACCAGGGTGGGCGCAACCCGCCGATCATCGTCATCCACGGCAATCAGACCGAGGCCCTACCGGAGTCCTACCGGCGTTACCTCATCGGCCGCTTCCGCGACCAACTGCGCCTGCACGGGACCCCGCTGCGTCTGGAACTGCGGTCCGGGACCAACCCCTTCGAGGGACGGCGCAATACCCTCACTCCGCGCCAGGAGCGCAGCCGCGAGCGCCTGAAGCGCTTCGTCAAGGCCAGCAAACGCTAGCACGGCAGCCCTGCATCAAACCCGCGCCATGAATTCCCCGGTGACGGTGTTGACCTTGATGGCATCCTCCGGGGAGAGATACTCGGGAACCTGAACCACCAGGCCGGTGTTGGTGGTGGCGGGCTTGTTGCGGGCGGAGGCGGAGGCCCCCTTGATGGAAGGGGCACAGTCCACGACCTGAAGGATGACGGTGGCCGGCAGTTCTATTCCCACAGCGGCGCCATCGACCACCAGGGCGCAGATCCCCTCCAGGCCGTCGGTGAGGTAGGGGAGCTCGGCCTCCATCGCCTCCAGGTCGAAGGTGTGCTGCTCGAAGGTGTCGCGGTCCATGAAGGTGCAGCCGTCGGCGTCCTGATAGAGGAATTGCACGGAGCGGCGCTCGAAGTCTACGGTCTGCACCACATCGTCGCCCTTGTAGCTCGCCAGCACCTTCTGCCGCGTCACCACGTTGCGGCCGCGGATCTTGTAGAGGGTGTTGCCGCTGCGCGAAGAGGCGGTCTGGACCTGGAGTTCGTTGACGTAGACGCTGGCGCCATCGACGTCGATGACGAGTCCCTTTTTGATTTCACTGGCTTTCATGGAGTGGCTTGCGAACCGGGTGGGTGGGTGGGGGGCACATGATACCGGCCCATCGCCAAGGTGACAGCAGACCTCGGCCAGGCTGGGGGCGTCGCGAGGAGGTTGACCGCCGCCTGCGACCTGCGTAAGGTGCGCGCCCACCCGCCGGGGGAGCAATAAGAGCGGTGTAGCTGGCTCGGGAGGCCATACTAGCCGCCAAGGCGGGGGCAGCGCGGACCGGGGGGTCCGTCGGATCTTGCCCCGGTGGATGGCGCCGCGCTTGAGAGACCCGGGGGCGCGCGGGTCGCCGTCGCCCATCTGGCCAAAGATTGCGGGTGCCATCATGTTGCCCGCAGCACGATAAGACTAAAAGTTGCAGGCGGGCTGTGGGCGTTTCGTCGCTCCCGGCCGCTGCCTCCCGCAACGCCGGCGCGTCCTTGCGTTCAGGCGTTCGGGTCGCAACCTTGAGCGGAGGAGGACTCCACCATGCCCATGAGCGTCACGTTCATCCCGGAAGAGGACAGGCTCGACCTGTCGTTCGACGGCAATCTGGACCTCACCATATCCGAGGGCCTGTGCGGGCTGTCGTCCAACATCCCCGCGAACCTGCGTACCTGCGTCCTGGACCTGACGCGGGTGGACCGGGTCTTCGACTCCGGGCTTGCCCTGCTGCAACTCCTGTGCACGGGGCTGCGCCGGGTTGGGGCGACCCTGGTCGTGCTCGGTGACCACCCAGAGATCGCGCGCTGCATCTCCCGGGTCGTGGGCAATGTCCTCTATGTCTCCCCCCTGGACCGCGAGGTCCGCCCGCACCTGCGCGCCGTCTGAGGGGCCCTCGGGTGCCTGGCCCGAGGCGGCGAGGGGTCGGCTCTATTTGTCGTCCCGCCCGCCTTGCCCCATCATGGGCGGCTGATTCCAGAGCCACGCGGCGCCGGCCATGAGCGACACCATCACCTATCACCCGGAGGGCCTGGAGCGCATGCCGCTCCATGTCTTCAGCGAGAAGGCGTACCTGGACTATTCCATGTACGTCATCCTGGACCGGGCCCTGCCCAATGTCGGCGATGGGCTCAAGCCCGTACAGCGGCGCATCCTCTACGCCATGTCGGAACTGGGGCTCTCGGCGGCGGCCAAGTTCAAGAAGTCCGCCCGCACCGTGGGCGACGTGCTCGGCAAGTTCCACCCCCACGGGGACAGCGCCTGCTATGAGGCCATGGTCCTCATGGCCCAGTCCTTCTCCTACCGGTACCCCCTGATCGACGGCCAGGGCAACTGGGGCTCCGCCGACGAGCCCAAGTCCTTCGCCGCCATGCGCTACACGGAGGCGCGGCTGACCCCCTACGCGGAGGTCTTGCTCGGGGAGGTGGATCAGGGGACCGTGGACTGGGTCCCCAACTTCGACGGCACCTTGCAAGAGCCGTCCCTGCTCCCTGCCCGCCTGCCCAACCTGCTGCTCAACGGGGCGACCGGGATCGCCGTGGGCATGGCCACCGACATCCCCTCCCACAACCTGCGGGAGGTGGCTCGCGCCTGCATCCACCTGCTGGAGAGGCCCGAGGCGACGGTGGCGGACCTGTGCCGCTTCGTCCCAGGGCCGGACTTCCCCACTGCGGCGGAGATCGTCACCCCGCCGGAGGACCTGCGGCGGATGTACGAGACCGGCAACGGCAGTGTGCGCCTGCGGGCCCGCTACGAGATCGACCAGGGCGACATCGTCATCACGGCGCTGCCCTATCAGGTCTCCGGCAACCGCATCATGGAGCAGATCGCGGCCCAGATGCAGGCCAAGAAGCTGCCTATGCTGGAGGACCTGCGCGACGAGTCCGATCACGAGTCGCCGACCCGCCTGGTGCTGGTCCCACGCTCCAGTAGGGTGGACGTGGAGCGGCTCATGTCGCATCTGTTCGCCACCACGGACCTGGAGCGCAGTTATCGGGTCAACCTGAATCTGATTGCCCGCAACGGCCGGCCGCGGGTCATGGATCTCCGCGAGATCCTGGTGGAATGGCTCCAGTTTCGCACCGACACGGTGCGCCGCCGCCTCCAGCACCGCCTGGACAAGGTCCTGGAGCGCTTGCACCTGTTGGACGGCCTGCTGATTGCCTACCTCAATATCGACGAGGTGATCCGTATCGTCCGCGGCGAGGACGAGCCCAAGCCGGTCTTGATGGCCCGCTTCGACCTGACCGACACCCAGGCCGAGTACGTCCTCAACACCAGGCTGCGCCAGCTTGCCCGCCTGGAAGAGATGAAGATCCGTGCCGAGCAGGAAGAGCTGGCCCGGGAGCGAGACTGGCTCCAGGGAACCCTGGGCTCGGACGCGGCCCTCAAGGCCCTGATCCGGGGCGAAATCGAGGCCGATGCCGCGAAGTACGGGGATGCCCGGCGGTCGCTGCTGGTCGAGCGCCTGGCCGCCAGCGCCCTGGACGAGACCGAGCTGGCCCCCAGCGAGCCCTTGACCGTGGTCCTGTCCCAGAAGGGCTGGGTGCGCGCCGGCAAGGGCCATGACCTGGACCCCAGGTCACTGAGTTACAAGGCCGGGGACGGTTTTCTCGCCAGCGTCCATGTACGCAGCAGCCAGGCGGTGGTGTTTCTCGACTCCACCGGGCGCAGTTATTCGACGCCGGCACACCTGCTCCCCTCGGCCCGGGGCCAGGGAGAGCCGCTTACGGGGCGCCTGAGCCCGCCGGCCGGGGCCGAGTTCGTCGCTATTCTTGCCGGGGAGCCGGGGCAACGCCTGCTCCTGGCCTCGGATGCAGGCTATGGCTTCGTCGTCACCCTGGAGGACCTTTACGCCAAGCCCAAGGCCGGCAAGGCGGTCTTGAGCCTCCCCACCGGGGCACGGGTCTTGCCGCCGGTAGCGGTCACAGATCCGACTTCAGACCGCCTGGCGGCGGTCACCAATACAGGGCACCTATTGGTCTTTCCGGTCGCCGAACTGCCTGAGTTGGCACGCGGCAAGGGCAACAAGATCCTCGGCATCCCCTCGGCCAGGGTCGCGGCCCGGGAGGAGTTTCTCTGCGCCCTGGCGGTAATTCCGCCAGGCCTTGGCCTGACGATCCTGTCAGGCAAGCGCCACTTCACGCTCAAGCCCGGGGACCTCGACGCCTACCAGGGAGAGCGGGGGCGCCGCGGGCACCTGCTCCCCCGGGGCTTCCAGCGGGTCGATGGCGTTACGGTGGGTTAGCGCGATACAGAAACACCGGCACGCCTTGTGGCACAGGGTGGTCGCTGCTACCTTCCTCGCTAAGCACGGGAGTACTCCAATGAACGAAAAACGTCCGGCCACCCATCCGAAACGGCCCTACCGCTCACCGCGACTCACCGACTACGGCAGCATCGCCGCGCTGACTCAACAAAATGCAAATGGCCCTGACCTCCGACAAGGGCGGCAACGATGATGCGTTCCTGAGCCTTGGCGCGCCCTCCCGGCGGCTTGGCTGCCGCCCCGCTTACCCTGGTCGATGGGCCGGATTGGGGCCGGTCAACGTCAAGTCCAGGGTACGCAGCCAGTGATCGAGCAGTAGGGGGCGCAGGTTGACGTAGGACGTCAGGGCATCGCCGCCAAGGGAGGCCAAGGGTCGGATTCTTTGCCAGTCGATATAGGCAGCCAGCTCCGGGAGTGGCCTCCAGGTATCGACCCAACCCGCATCGGGCCGCGCCAGCAGTCCTTGATGGATGTTCCCCAGACCGGTCTTGGGGCGACGCAGAATCGCACGCGGCAGGTCGTCGTCCATGGCAAGCCGCAGCAGGTGCTTGTTGAACAGCCAGGGCAGCGGCGGCAACGCCAGGATCAGATCCAGGAGCCTTGGATCGAGATAGGGGTCGCGGATCTCCGGCAGCGTGAAGCCGGGATTCAAATAGAGTTCGTCGGTATTCCAGTCTGGCAGCACCAGGCCCGCGTGGATTTTCGGATGGCGCTCATTGCGGGGTGAGGGCTGCCACGCCCAGCACTCGTGCCAGCGCTGACGCAGGTCGAGCCGCGCCTCGAAGGCCGGGTTGAGCCACTCGGGATAGGGGATGGGTGTTTGGGGGTTGCCAGGTCCCGTAAGCCGACGCCAGCGCGCCATTAGCCCGGCGCCCAGCCCCGGGGGGCGCCGGTATCGCCAGGTGAGCCGCGCCAGGTCCAGCAGGATTCGCATCGGCCCCAGGCCCCGAAGCGTTCCAGGGCCGGACGAGTAGTGCAGCACGGTGTCGCCCCCTTCCCCCTCGAAGATCACCTGTGCCCGCTCGGCCGCCTTGCGATACATCGCAATCCACACAGCGGGATTGTAGAGCTCCACCGGCCGCGTCGTGGCAACGGGCGGATCCAGCAGCGGAAAGCGGTCGGCCTCGATGAAATCGATGGACATGTCCAGGTGCGCCGCCGCCAGGCTCGCGAAGCGGCGCTCCGCGCTGGGGTGGACCCGCTCGTAGACCACGCTCACGGCCGTCAGCCGCACCGGCCGCTGGGAGCGGACGCGCAGGTGCCGCACCATGGCGGCCATGGACGTTGAGTCCATGCCCCCGCTCATGGCGATCGCCACCGCATCGGTGCGCAGGCGATCAGCGATCGCCTGCCCGAAGACCTCACGGAAATGCTCGATGTACTCCGCCTCGCGGCGATAGCGCAGGAGCGGGACATCGATGGGGAAATCCCAATACCGGCGCCGCTGCACGCGGGCGCCTTCGACGACGAGGCTATGTGCCGGCGGCACCGCCTGCACATCGGCGAAGGCGGTCAGCCCCTTGTCGTGCCACAGGTGGTCACCGAAAAGCAGAAAGGCGCCGATGGCCTCTTCGTCCAGGCGCCGGGAGATGGCCGGGTGCCCGAGCAGCGCGTAGAGGGCATTGGCGACGATCAGGAGGTCGCCGCGGTGGGCGTAGTAGAGTTGACGTACACCGAAGCGGTCCCGGGCGCAGAACAGCCGGCGCGCCCGCCCGTCCCAGATCGCGAAGGCAAAGTCGCCGAGCAGGTGGGACGGGCAATCGGCGCCCCATCTCAGGTAGGCGCGCAGGATCAGCTCCGCATCCTGTGTGCGCTCCAGGCTCAGGTCCCCGGCGCCCCCTAGCGCCTCAATCAGGGACTCGCGGTCGTCGATTCGGGCGTTGGCCACAATCCAGATGGTGCCGTCCAGACTGCATGGCTGGCTGCCGTGACCATCCTCGTCGGTGGTGCGGTGCAGTGCATGCCCCATGCCGACACACCCCTCCACCCGCACGCCATGCGCATCCGATCCGCGATAGGCAAGCCTGGCGGTCAGCACCTCGATCAGGCCGCGTTCGACCGGCTCGCCGGCCAGATTCGCGACGACGACGAACCCGCTCATTTGGGAAGGTGCGGGCAGGCTACTAGCGGGCGAACTGCTGCGCCATGGACCTCACCGCAAGTAAGGCCGCCTCCTGGTCCTGAAAACGGGTTGCGAACTGTGTCGCCGCCGCCTCGGCGATGCACCCCAAGCTCTTGCCCTCGTTTAATGCACACAGTACGTACCGCATCCAGTCGCCGTCGTTCGTCAGCGCCGGCACATAATCGTCCACCTGGGTTCTGAGCTGCTCCGGGGACAGGAGGGTGGCGTAGTAGGTCGATTGGGCGAGTTGCGCCTTCTTTTGCCTGCCGTCCCCGCCCGCGACCACCGAGGTATCCCAGCGCCACAGATAATCGTCTCCCATCAGTTTTGCCCTTAGCCTGACCTCAACCGAGTCACCCGGCAGGAGGTCCAATGGGTGCAGGAATGGCAGGAAGAGACGCGCGTAAACAGACTCCGGCCCCCCGGGCCTGGTCGAGAGCACCGATTGGGAGTCCAACTCGGACTCGAACCACAGGCCAATGCCATGCGCAAGGCCTGGCTCGGCGATGGTCCAGCCCATGTCGGCCTGCACGTCGGGGCTCTCGATTGCGGCATAGTCCAGCTCCGCCCATCGCCTGGGTTCGCCAAGCAGTGCATCGGCGCCGAATCTCACCCGGTGGGTGGAATTGGCCAGGGCGCGGCGCAGCATGCCCAAGTCGAGCCCCGGGATCAGGTTGCCAATGCCCCCGATCCTTTGGTCATACCACTCCGGGAGGCTCAACAGCGCACCCCACAGGGTCTCGCGTCGTGGAATCAGCACGCCGCCTGCGGCCAGGAATCGCCTGCGGGCATCGATGAGGGTTGGGATGTGCCGCCCGAAGATTGGCAGGACGCCGTGGAGATCCGAGACGATGACGTCCACCCGTTCGGGCAGTTGCACCTCGAACGAGTCGCTGCGCAGAAAGCGGATTCGGTCATCGAGGGCATTGTCCCGCGCAATCCACTCTGCCGCGTAGATGATCTCCGATGGCTCAAGGGCGTAGACGCGGCTCGCACCGAGCTGCGCGGCCAGCAATGCGAAGATCCCCGTACCGGTGCCGATATCGAGGACGGTGCAGCCGGGCTGTATCGCGCGCCGCAGCGCGGCCTCGTAGGCGCCCATGCGCACCCCATCGCTTACCATCCAGGCATGTTCATCGAGTCGGTACATGGCCGTGCTCCCGAAAATCTTCCAACAGCCGTGCGCCCAGCCCGTCAAGGGCCGCAAGGCCCGATCCAAGGCGCAACCGCAGCACGGGGACCTGCCGCACCAACTCCGCCAACAACAGGAACTCCTCACGACGCATGGCGCGAGTCAAAAGTTCGTTGCGGTAGCTGTGCGCTATGAGTAAGGACAGGGCCTCATGGCCCCGCAGCCTCTCGCTGGAGAACGGCCCCGGCGCAGCGGCTCCGTGATCGAGGACGTATACGGCACCGGGTGGGACGGACCCCGCATGAAAGGCGAGCCCCTCGGCCGCGAGATCCAGGTAACGCCGATCCCAGGTCGGGGAAAGGAGCGGCTTCGCGTCCACCGCCCCATAGAGGTGTTCCACCAGGTCCGGGCGCAGCCGCAGTCGCGGGTACCCGGAGCGGACGCGCAAGCCATAGCGCCCCCTGTCGATGGGCAGCACGTCGTCACTCAACACAGGGCAGCCCTCCCGGGCAAGGACTGCCGTCAGCGTCGATTTACCGGCCCCGGATGCCCCCACCACAGACAAGGCGCGACCGTCCGCGACCACGGCCCCGCTGTGCAAGCAGACGATGCCGCGCAGCCGCAGTACGAACCCCAGGATCGGACCCAACAGGTAGAGCGCCGCGTCTTCAGGACCAAGCCCGCTCCCCCAGCGGCACCACAGGGCGCCGGCCCCGGCGTCCAGGACAAACTCGATACCCTCGGCGTAGTTGAAGCGGTAGATCGAACCACTGCGACGCTCGACCATCAGCCAGGGCTGGCCGCTGGCGCCGGTCTCGGGACTCACATAGAAAGGCTGGGCGGGGCCCGCCCGATCCAGGTCCGAGGGGCTTGGCAGGGCGCCCAGGCGAACCTCGATATCCGGCTCGCCAAGGTCTGCCGCAACCGGGTCAAGACCGGGGAGATCGAGGTCGGCGGCGAGCCGCAAACCATAGACCGAATAGTGCCGCGTCCCTCTGTCGATGCGGGCAGACGCTTGGGTACGTGCCTCAGTTCCGATCATCGCGGACGGTCACGGGCTCTCGCGACGGGGCCCCGACTTGCAAAAGCCCTCTTGCCGCCAGGGCCGCGATCAGTTTGGTGAGGTCCCGCTCAAGCCTCTCTGGCTCCACATCGTACTCGTCCAGCAGGACGGCATAGAGGTCCGCGAGCCGCTCATGCTCGGTCAGGAGCTGCCAGATCCGGGTACCAATCTCGTCGAGACCGAAGTACCGCTCGCTGTCGATGTCCAGCAGGACCGACTCTCCGGAAACCTGTTGGAACAGGACGCTCCCGGCAATCTTGACGGTATCGTCGAGGGTGGGCGTCATTGTCTGTGCAGATCGGTTGCTTCAGGTTCAGGATTGGGCCCCATCATATCAAAGATATCGGGCGCCAGATTCGAGGTGGGGCCGCCGCCTCGGGTGCATCGGCCCCTGGCTCAAACGCGGTCCGGCCCTGTACGCGGTTCAGGCCGGGTTGTACCATCCAGCCGCGGTTCCGGTACCCGTTCGGTCGCCGGGACCCACCGGCGGTCCTATTCGGGCGCGGCCATCATCACCCAAGGACCCTGCAGAACGACGATGCCCGGCCCATACGCAACCCAGCCCGGCCGCCGCCACCCCTTCGGGGCCACGGTGGAGGACGAGGGTGTCAACTTCTCTGTTTACAGCCGCCACGCCACTGGGGCGGAACTGTTGCTGTACGAGGACGCCTGGGCCCTGGAGCCATTTCAGACCATAGTCCTCGACCCCGAGCCAAACCACACCTTCTTCGCCTGGCACGTCCTGGTGGTGGATCTGCCCCCGGGGACCCACTACACCTGGCGCATGCAAGGCCCTTATGAGCCGCAGGAGCATGGCTGGCGCTTCGACCCGGAGGTCGAGCTGATCGACCCCTGGGCGCGGGCGGTGAATAACTGCAAGTGGGACCGTTGGGAGCGGCAGCGGGTCGGGGTGAAGCCTCACGACTCCCCCCGCGCTGTGGTCCTGGCGGACGACTACGATTGGCAGGGCGACGAACCCCTGGCCATTCCGTCCGAGCGCATGGTGGTCTACGAACTGCATGTGGGCGGCTTCACCCGCCACCCGTCCGCGGGGGTCGAGCACCCCGGGACCTTCGCCGGTTTGGTCGAGAAGATCCCGTACCTGAGGGCCCTCGGGATCAGCCATGTCGAGCTGATGCCGGTGATGGCCTTCGACGAGCAGGACGTCCCCGAGCGGGTGTGGGAGGCGGGTCTCACCAACTTCTGGGGCTACAGCACCCACAGCTTCTTTTCGCCCCACCCGGGCTACTGCATACAGCCGCGGGAGGGACGGCACCGCAGCGAGTTTCGCGACATGGTCCGGGCCCTGCACAAGGCCGGGATCGGGGTGATCCTGGACGTGGTCTTCAACCACACCGCAGAGGGAGGCTTCGGCGGGCCCGTGCTCAACTTCAAGGGCTTCGCCAACGAGACCTACTACTGCCTGGACGCCTTGGACAAGACCCGCCACCTGGACTTTACCGGCTGCGGCAATACCGTCAATGCCAATCACCCTATGGTGACCCGCTTCATCGTCGATTGCCTGGAGTATTGGGTACGCGAGATGCATGTGGATGGCTTTCGCTTCGACCTGGCCAGTGCCATGGCTCGGGACGAGATGGGAATGCCCATGCACAACCCGCCGGTGCTCTGGGCCATCGAGCTGTCCGACGTCCTGGCGCGCACCAAGATCATCGCCGAGGCATGGGATGCGGCCGGGCTCTATCAGGTCGGGTCTTTTCCCGGTTATCGCTGGGCGGAGTGGAACGGGCGTTACCGCGACAGCGTGCGCCGCTTCGTGCGCGGCGACCCCGGCCTGGTCGCGGAGATGGCCACGCGGCTGTCGGGCAGCAGCGACCTCTACCAGCGCAACCTGCGCCACCCCATCAACAGCATCAATTTCGTCACCTGCCACGACGGCTTCACCCTGAACGACCTGGTGAGCTACGACCGCAAGCACAATCGGGCAAACCGCGAGGGTAACCGCGACGGGTGCAGCGATAATTTGAGTTGGAATTGCGGGGTAGAGGGCGCGGCCAATGACCCGCACATCCTTGCACTGCGCAGCCGCCAGGCCCGCAACTTCATCGCCGTGCTCTTGCTTAGCCAGGGCATCCCCATGCTGCTGGCCGGGGACGAGGTCCTGCGCGGCCAGGACGGTAACAACAATGTCTGGTGCCAGGACAATGCGCTGGGCTGGTTCGACTGGGATCTGGTGGAGCGCAATGGCGACTTCCTGCGCTTCGTGCGCGGGCTGATTGCGTTGCGCAAGCGCCACCCGAACCTGCAACGCCGGCACTTTCTGTCCGGTCGGGTGCGCGATGCCTCGTCCCTGCCGGACATTGCCTGGCACGGGGTGGATCTCGACGCCCCCCAGTGGCTCGACAAGGGGTGCCGCGCCCTGGCCTTTACCCTGGCCCCGCGTGAGGCGGGGGAGGGCCCTTTGCATGTTATGTTCAATATGGGTTCCGAGCCCGCCGCCTTTGGCGTCCCGGACCTGGCCCTCTGGCGCTGGCACCTGGCGGTGGACACGGGGCGTGCCGCCCCGGCGGATGTGGCCGAGCCCGCGAACCAGACCCCTTTCCCTGTCGGGCGTTGTCCGGTGGGCGCGCATAGTATCGTGGTGCTGGAGGGGCGCTGACCCCGGGTGCTCAGAACCTTCGGCGCTTTTGACCCGACCGTCGGCTTTGGCTACTGTTGCACGAACCAAGGCTGCCCAAGGGTGGCGCCTGGGGGTCAGGGCGGAATGCCGCCGCCCGCGCAATCGCACAAGGTAGGCTCGATGACCGGGACCAATATCCATCATGCCCTTGGGCTGCACATGCACCAGCCGCCGGGCAATCTGCGTCTCCTCATCGACACCAATCCCTGGGAGGCGGAGCAGATCGTCCGCTGCTACGAGCGGGCGGTGCGCTATGCACGGGACTACCGCGACGTGGCCCGGTTGCATGTGGGTTTCTCCGGGGTCCTGTTGGAGCAGCTCCTGGACCCGGATATCGTCGATCGCTATCGGCACATCCTCGATATCCCCGCCATGCTCCAGGGCTACCGCGAAGCGGACAACATCGAGCTGATCGGGATGGGGTACTACCACCCCATATTCCCGCTCATCCCGCGGGCAGACTGGGAGGAGCAACTCGAGCGCGGGCGCGAGATTATGGAACTGGCCTTCGGTCGGGCCCCGGTGGGTTTTTGGCCGCCCGAGATGGCCTTCTCGATGGACTTGATCCCGACCCTGGTCAAGGTCGGCTATGAGTACCTGGTCGCCGACGGGGTCCACGTCCGCCCTCAGGACGGGGTCCACGACATCTACCGCCCCTATCTGGCCTGCCAGGACGGGGTATGTATCGCCGTGGTCCCGCGCGACCGCGCCATCTCCAATGGCCAGGAGAGCGGCTTCGATCCGGATTGGCTGAGCGCCGAGGCACGCCGGCATACCCATGCCTCCCCGCGCCCGGAGGCCCCGCGCCTGGTGACCACTTGGTCGGACGGAGAGAACGGCGGCTGGTTCCGCCAAACCCATGAACCCTCGGGCTTCTTCGGGCACTTCTTCGCCCCGGCCATGGAGCGGGTTCGTGGCGGCAAGTCCGAAGTTACCCCGGTGACCCTCTCCGCCTATCTGGGCCGGCATCCTCCGATCACCGAGGCCCAGGTCCAGACTGGGGCCTGGAACATCGGGTCCAGTGCCGGCTACGACTTCAGCCGCTGGATCGGTTCCCCCGCCCAGCATCGCGCGGGGGAGGTCGTCAAAGAGGTAAGCCGGCGCTACTGGGAGCTCTGTCGCCGCGGGGCCCGCCTTGACCCGGCGAGCCGCGCCGACCTGGCGGAGGCCCGCGCCCTGATCCTGGAGGCGCAGACGAGCTGCTTCCTGTTCTGGGGCGATACCTGGCTCCCACAACTCTATGCCCGAACCGCTCCGGCCGAGCGTGCCCTGGACCGGGTCGCTACGGCCCTCCGCCTGGCCGGGAAGGACTGACTCCATGGACACGAGATGGGCGACGAAGGGCGGCTCTGGGATGGCGAATCCGCCAGCGAAGGGACTGGCCCGCGGACTTGGCCGCAGTGGCGGCCGAGGTGGCAGGGGGCTTTCCGCTGGTCCTGGCGCAGACCAGCCTGGTCCTGCTCGATGTCGATCCAGGCCACCTGCACGCCTTTTGGACCCTGGCCCCGGGCGATCTGGACCAGGCACGGGCGGCGTTTCCCGGCTGGGGCGGGCAGCCGCAGTTGGTGGTCTCCCTGCTCCGTCTGCGCGGATCGGGCGGGGCCGAGGTGGTCACCAGCGTTCCCCTGGCGGGTGCCGCACGGGGCGATGCCCGCTTCGCCCTGGTTAACGATGGTGCGACCTATCAGGCCGAGGTCGGGCTGCGCAATCCGGACGGCGGCTGGGTGCTGCTGGCGCGCTCCAACCAGGCACGCCTGCCGCGCCCGGTGGGCATCGACATACCGGCATGGGACGGGGTCGAGCCGGAGCAGCCGGCGGAGGTCGAGACTCCTGCCGGGTCAGGGGTCGCGCCATCAAGACCTGGGCCGTCAGTCCCTGAGCTGTTCCCCAATTTGGCGCCGGGCTTGGCGTTGGCACCCCCTCGGCCCCCACCTCCTGGGACCCGCCCGGCGAGTTGGGTGGTGGCCGCGGCCGGTTTTCCGGTCGAGGTAGTCCCTTCGGCCGAGGCTTGGGCGACCTGGGAGCCCGCCATTGGGCCGCAGGGCCTGGCCGACGAGGATGCACTTCTGCCTGGTCTGGGGGGTTACATCGACACCGCGTCTGCGCCCCACTGGCCGACCGGCGCCTTGTCGGCGTCCGAGTCCGTGGCATGGGCCCAAGCGCCTGACCTGGCCAGCCCCGCACCGGCGCAGGCCGATGCACCGGGCCAGTCCCGCCCCCAACCCCCGGGCCCCATTTCCAGCTTCGCCCTGGGTGAGGGTCCCGATACCCCGGCGATCGATGCCGAGGTCCTGGTGCGCGTGCGTGCACGCCCCGGTACCCTGGTGGACCTGTTCGGCCATCCCCTGCGGGTCGGACCCTCGGGTGAGACGACCCTGCGTGCCCCGGTGACAGACCTGGCCCTGGTGGCGCAGCTCCTGGGCGACGATCCCGGGGAAATGCCTTTTCAAGGTTGACGCACAGCGCCGTGCCCGGCTGCCTGGCCCTGGTCCTGCACGCCCACCTGCCCTATGTGCGGCATCCGGAGCACCCAAGGTTTCTCGAGGAGCACTGGCTGTTCGAGGCCATCACCGACTGCTACCTGCCCCTTATAGAGGTCCTGCGAGACCAGCGGAACCCGGACCCCGGGCCCTGGCTGACCCTGTCCCTATCCCCCACCCTGGTCGCCATGCTGGGCGATCCTTTGCTCCAGGCGCGCTACCTCGACTACCTGGACCGCCGTACCCGCCTGTGCGAGGCGGAGGTCGGCCGCCACTGGGGTAAACCACGCCTGCGAGCCCTGGCCCAGGGTTGTCGCGAGGACCTCCGGCGCCTCGCTAGGTTCTATCTGGACAGCCTCGGTGGCGATCTGGTCCGTGCCTTCGCCGATCTCGAGGTGGCGGGGCAGGTGGAGCTGATGACCACCACGGCGACCCATGGCTATCTGCCCCTGTTGCGCACCCGCCCGTCAGCAATCAGGGCCCAGCTTCGGGTGGGGCAGGACGCCTTTTACGCCGCCTTCGGCCATCGGAGTCGCGGTCTCTGGCTCCCGGAGTGCGGCTATTACGAGGGCCTCGAGGCGGAGATCGCCGTCGCCGGCTTCGACTATTTCGTCGTGGATACCCACGGCCTCCTGGGGGCACGACCGGCCCCACCATTGGGGGTGCGGGCGCCGTTGGCGGTCGGGGCCGGGGTTGCCTGTTTCGGCCGGGATCCAGACTCCGCCCTGGAGGTCTGGTCCCCGACGGCCGGTTACCCGGGTCATCCGGACTACCGTGAGTACTACAGCGACATCGGTCTGTGCCCGGACCCCAGCCGGTTGGGGGACTTCCTGCCCCCGGGGGTCGCGGCCGCCCCCACCGGGATCAAGTACCACAGGGTCACCGGCGGCAGCGGCCCCAAAGGCCTCTACGACCCCGCCGTCGCAGTCCGCCAGTCCCAGGCGGACGCGGACACCTTCCTCGCGCGCCGCCGGGCCGCGCTGGGTCAGTCCAGGCCCGGCGGCCCCCCGCCCATCCTGGTCTGCCCCTATGACGCCGAGCTGTTCGGCCACTGGTGGCACGAGGGGCCGCGATTCCTCGCCGCCGTTCTCGCCGGGCTGGCGGGCCAGGGCGAGCTGCGTGCCACGTCTCTGGGTGCTTATCTGGATCGTCACGGTTGCGCCGGGACCGCCCGCCTGGCACCGTCGAGTTGGGGGGAGCACGGGTATAATGCCGCCTGGCTGACCCGGGAGACCGGCTGGATCTACCCCCTGTTGGACGTCGCTGCCGGTGACCTGGGCAACCTGGTAGGGCGCCACCTGGCGGATGCCCCTGGCCCTGGGGCGAGTCCGGCCCACCAGCGCCAGGGGCGCATCCTGCGCCAGGCGGGGCGATCCCTGCTCCTGGCCCAGGCCTCGGACTGGCCCTTCCAGATCGCTCGCGGGACCGCCGCGGACTACGCCCGGACCCGACTGCGTGACCACCTGGCGCGCCTGAAGGTGCTGATGGATGCCGCCGGCGGTGCGCCCCTGGATTCGCGCCGCCTGGAGGCCCTGGAGGCCCTGGACAACCCCTTTCCTACCCTGGACTTAAGGCGGTTCCTGTGAGTCGGAGGGGCGGATTCGTCCGCGACTGAACGTAAATAAAAACGAGACAAGACAGTAGCATCCGCATGTACATCGTAATGGTCAGTGCCGAGTGTGCCCCCGTGGCCAAGGCGGGCGGCTTGGGTGACTTCGTCCACGGCCTGGCGCGGGCACTGGGGCAGCGCGGGCATCGCTGTGAGGTGCTGTTGCCAAAATACGATAGCCTGCGCCTGGACCTCATCGAGGGGCTTGAACCCATCCACAGGGGCCTTCAGGTGCCCTTCGGCGGGGCACTGGTCCCCTGCGACATCGAGCAGGGGCGGGTGGACGGGGTCGATTGCCTCTTCGTCAATCCCCAGCCTGGCCAAGACCAGTTTCGTCGTGGGCGCATCTATGGCGAACCCGACGATCCCGCCCGCTTCGCCCTGTTCTGTCGGGCCGTGCTGGAGTTTCTTAAGGCCAGCGGCCGCGCGCCGGACATCCTGCATTGCCACGACTGGCAGACCGGCCTGGTCCCGGTCCTGCTCTATGAGGTCTTCCAGGGCCTCGGTATGGACCGCACCCGCGCCGTCTACACCCTGCACAACCTCGGTCACCAGGGTTGGGTCGGGCGTGACACCCTGTCCCTGGCCGGTCTGTCCCCGGAACGGTTGATGACTCCGGATCGCCTCCAGGACTCCGGCAACCCGGCCGGGGTCAACCTCATGAAGGGCGGCATCGTATACGCCAACTTCGTCACCACCGTCTCGCCGCGTTACGCCTGGGAGGCGCAGAACACGGAGCAGGGCATGGGCCTCCAGGGTCTGTTGCGCCAGTATGACGGCAAGTTTGCCGGGGTCCTCAACGGGATCGACGATCTGGTCTGGAACCCGCTGCACGACCCCCTCATCGCCCACGCCTTCGGCCCCGAGACCTTGCCGGACAAGGCCCTGAACCGCACGGCCCTGAGGCAGCGTCTGGCGCTCGCGGATGGCCCCAAACCCATTTTGTGCGTCATCAGCCGCCTGGATCGGCAGAAGGGGGTCGATCTGATCCGCAACGGCATCGGCTCGGCACTGGCCCGCGGGGCCCAGGTAGTCCTGCTCGGCAGCGCCCAGGAACCGGCGCTGGACTTGGCCTTCCGCGCCCTCAAGGCCGAGCTGGCTGACAGCCCCGATGCCCACCTGGAGCTGGGCTATGACGAGGCCCTGGCCCACCAGATCTATGCCGGGGCGGACCTGATCCTGATCCCCAGCGTCTACGAGCCCTGCGGCCTGACCCAACTCATCGCCATGAAGTACGGTGTGGTCCCCATCGTGCGCCGGGTCGGGGGCCTGGCCGACACGGTCTTCGACGCCAACTACAGTGATCGCCCGTTGGCGCAGCGCAACGGCTACAGCTTCGACGACCTCACCGACACCGCTCAGGATGCCGCCCTGGACCGTGCCATCGGGCTCTTCTACCAATACCCGGACTGGTTCCGGAAGCTGCGCCTCAACGGCATGCGTGCAAACCACTCCTGGGATGTCCCTGCCGGACGTTACCTCGACATTTACCACTACATCCGCACCTGAGCGCAGCGGGTCAGCCGATCTTGGCCCAAGACGTCCTTACCGCCGAGGGGCTGCCCTACCGGGGGGACGGCGCGAGCCTGTTCGGTCCGGTCGCCGACCGCCCCTGGGCCATGCTCCTGGACAGCGGTGGGGGTCAGGTTTTTCCTGTTACCGACGGGCAAAAGGAAAGACCTGAAAGCCCCCCCCGCTATGACATCCTGGTGGTGGAGCCGCGGGTGACACTGGTTACCCGAGGGCCACTGACCACCATCCGCAGCGCCGGCTCGGTCCAGCATTCTCCGATCGATCCGTTCGACCTGGTGCGCACCTTCCTCGGCCCGCGCCTGGCACTGAGCACCATTGGTCCCGCCGACGGACCTCCGGATTTGCCCTTTCACGGTGGGGCCCTGGGTTACTTCGGCTACGACCTGGCCCGGCGCATCGAACGCCTCCCGGCCCCAGGCCCCGATCCCCTCGGGATGCCGGAGATGGCCATAGGCATCTACGACCATGCCCTGCTGGTGGACCAGGGCCGGCGCCGAACCTGGCTGGTGGGTCGGCGCGGGGCCTCCCCAGAGGCCCGCGCCCTGCTCCGGCGGCTGGCCCTCGGGGCCATCCCGTACACCCCACGGCCCTTCACTGTCCGCGGTCCAGTCCGATCCAACATGGATGCGGCCGCCTATGCCGGGCGCTTCGCCGAGGTCCAGGAGTGGATCCAGGCCGGCGACTGCTATCAGGTCAACCTGGCGCGGCGCCTCTCCGTCGCCGCTGAGGGCGACCCCTGGGCCGCCTATGTGCAACTGCGCGCCTTGAGCCCCGCACCCTTCGCCGCCTACCTGAACCTACCCTTCGGACGGGTTTTGTCGTCATCGCCGGAGCGCTTCCTGCGCCTGGTGGGCGGGCAGGTGGAGACAAGCCCCATCAAAGGCACCAGACCCAGGGGTGCGGACCCCGAGGAGGACCGCCGCCTCGCCGCGGAGTTGTACGACAGCCCTAAGGACCGCGCCGAGAACCTGATGATCGTGGACCTGCTGCGCAACGACCTGGGGCGGACCTGCGTCCCCGGGACCATCCGGGTCCCCAGCCTGTTCGAGGTCGAGCGCTACCCCGGCGTGCACCACCTGGTCAGCACCATCACCGGGCGGCTGGCACCCGGCCGTGACGCACTGGATCTGCTGCGCGGCTGTTTCCCGGGCGGGTCCATCACCGGCGCCCCCAAGATCCGCGCCATGCAGATCATCGATGCACTGGAGGGCGAGGCCCGCGGGGTCTATTGTGGCTCCATCGCCCACCTGGGGTTCGACGGCGGGCTCGACAGCAACATCGCCATCCGCACCCTGGTGCATGCGCGCGGCGAGCTGCGCTTCTGGGCCGGCGGCGGCATCGTCGCCGACTCCGAATGCGCCGCCGAATGGGAAGAGATCCGGGTCAAGGCCGCCGGCATGCGTACCCTGGTGGAACGTCTCGGGGGGCTTGTCGCCGGGAGGGTCTGATCGCGAGGGGCCGACCGCCGATACCTCTGGGGTCCACCGCCGGCGTGCCGGTCGTCCGGGTTGGGGCAGCCGGAGCCCAAGACCCTCGTTGCGACCCGGCGAGCGGTCGGAGTACCCAGGTTGAATCCTTTGTCCCAAGCCAGGATCATAGCCGCCGCGCGCCGTCGGTTCCGGCGGTCGCGCCGATCCCTCCCCGAACGACCGACCCGAACGGGCGGGAGCCCAACATGCACCCCACTTGGCAGGACAGTATCTATCTCCAGCGCGAACAGCTCGCGCGCATCCTCCATCAGCCCATGGCGTCGCTTGCCGGACGCTGCCTGGCCGTTTGGGGGGACCCTGAGGGGCTCAATCGTGTCCTTGCCGAGGGCTTCCCCGAGATCCCCCACTGCGCCTTCCTGTATTGCCTGGGGACCGATGGGGTACAGATCTGCGACAACATCGGGGCACAGGGTGTGGAGCCCGGGCACTGCGGGCGCAACCGCTCGGATCGTCCCTACATGCGCGAACCGGTGCCCGCCTGGGGATTCCTGCTCTCCGATGCCTACATCAGTCTGGGTCAGGAGCGACCCTCGCTGACGGCCCTGCAGGTGGTGTGGGGCGAGGACGGGGCATTGGGCTTCCTGGGGGCGGACTTCGATCTGCGGGACCTGCCGGTGACCTCGAAGCTCTACGAGGAGCCCGGGGCATGGCGCCAGGTCAAGGGGGACCCGGCGATCCGTGGTGCCCTGTTCCAGCAGTCCCGGATAGAGAGCCCCATGGACCGCAATCTGGACCGGGCCCTGTCGATTCTGGAGGAGTTGCTGACCGAGCGTGGGGTCTTCCAATGCCAGATCCACTTCTCCAGCAGCCAGGCCACCATCTGGACGCTCAATGACCCCTACCGTTACCGCATCCTGGACCAGGAGGCCCTGTCCGACCCGGATATCTGCCTGGTCTACCCGCCCCGCCCCTACCCCTCGGACGCCCTGATCCCAAGCGCCGACATGGCCCTGATCCTCAAGCGGCTCAAGAGCCTGCGGCTGGTGGACGAGAACATCTATCTACGCCAGGCGTCCATCAATGTCTTCAACGGCATGGTGGGCCTGACGTTTTCCTGCGACGGGTCCCATTACATGCCCCACGGCCAGTTCCTGGGGGCCGATACCGCCTTCTGGTTCGGTGGCGTCGGCTGAGAGGTTGTGAATGAGCCCCCGGCCTACTGCGGCCAGGGGTGCCATCGCTACGGCCGGGGATTATTCACAACCTCTGACTCCCGCCACCAACCGGTCGCCCGCCGGGTCCACGGAGAAGTCCCATGCACCCCAAACTCAGCCGACCCATACTGCGCCTGCTGACCCTGCTGGCAGCCCTGCCCGCGGCCATTGTGCTGCTCGGCGTGCTCTATATGCTGGGCATGACCTACCTGGAGGGGAATCCGCGGGGCTTCTGGGCGAGCCTGGAGTGGGCCTCCGAGACCCTGAGCACCACGGGCTATGGTGCGGACTCGCGCTGGCAGCATCCGGTGATGGTCCTGTTCGTGATGTTCACGCAGATCGCCGGGATCTTCCTTGTCTTCCTGATCTTCCCCATCTTCGTCCTGCCCTTCTTCGAAGAACGCTTCGAGGCGCGTCTGGCCCGCGTCCTGCCCCCCATGGAGGGGCGCGTCCTCTTTCACCGCTACGGGCCCGGGGTGGATTCCCTGATCGAGGAACTGGAGCGCGTCGGCGCCCCATTCGTGATCCTGGAGGGCGACCCAACCCTGGCGAGGAGCCTGCACGAGCGCGGTTACCCGGTGGTACTGGGCCAGTTTGACGAGGACCCCGCCCTGCTGGCGGGGGTCGCTCAGGCCCGCGCCCTGGTGACCAATGCCGACGACCACGACGATGCCACCTTCATCATGATGGCCCGCGAACGCGGCTTCACCGGCCCGGCCTATGCCCTTGCCGAGAACCCATTGCACCGCGCACCCATGCTCAAGGTGGGTGCCACCGCCGTATACACGCCATCCCATGTCCTGGCGGGGGCCCTGGCGGCGCGGGCCAGCGCCCGCATCAGCCCGCCCGCGGAGGGCTTGAGCCTGATCGACGAACGCGTCGGCCTGGCGGAGTACCGTGCGCACCCGGACAGTCCCTTGGCCGGATGCCGTCTGGGGGACATCCAGATGCGCCGCCGCCTGGGGGTGACCCTGGTCGGTCAGTGGCGCGGCGGAGTCTTCGAGCCGGCACGGGGGCCGGACACCCGCATCGTACCGGGGGCCATCCTGGTGGTCATCGGAGAGGACCGTAACCTGGCCAAGGTCGAGGCCCTGGCCGCACCCATCCCCAGGTCCGGTCCCATCGTCGTCGCCGGTTTTGGCACCGTCGGCTCCAAGGTCGTCGAGATGCTCCACGACGCCGGGGAGCAGACCCGGGTTATCGCCGAGCGCCCGGGGGAGGGGGTGGACGTGGTGGGCAATGTGCTGGAACAGGCGGTCCTTGAGAAGGCCGGCGTGCGTGAGGCCGGGACCGTCGTCCTGGCGCTCGGCAGCGACAGCGCCGGGATCTTCGCCGCCGCTGTGGTGCGTGACTTTGCCCCCAAGGTCAGGCTGATCGCACGGGTCAATCGCGCCTCCAATGTCCCGCGTCTTTACCAGGCCGGGGCCGACTTTGCCCTATCCGTCGGTCAGGTGACCGGACACCTGCTCGCACGCCACCTGCTCGGGGAGAGCGCCGTGATGGTCGAGCAGGGGCTGCGCTGTATGCGCCTGGTCGCCGGCCGCCTCGTCGGTCGTCACCCCTGGCGGGCGGAGGTGCGTGAGCGTACCGGGGCCGCCGTGGTGGCCGTTGAGCGCGGAGGTCAGACCCTTTTGAACTTCGGCGAGGACTTCGAGGTTGAGCCCAACGACGGCATCTTCGTCTGCGGCACCCAGGAGGGTCTCGATCTTTACCAGCGCCTGTTTGACGCGGCCCCCTAGCGCGATGCAAGGAGCCGCGTTCCCGGAAGTCATACGATAGGGTCGGGGGTGGAACGCACCTTGGCTTGGCGGAACCTCCGGCGCTCACGCCGCCCAGGCCCGCTTGACCGCGGTCAAAGCCCGGCGCGCGTCGGGCGCCTAGCATCGGTCCCCTGCTCGGGGCCGCAGGGGTCCTGTCCGTGCCGGAGTCTCCATGTCAGTGCCCGCGGCCATGCCGGCCAACCGCTATCCGCCCGGGGACCTGGCCATCTGGATCTTCATCCTGGCGGAGCTTGGGGTCTTCGCCATCTTCTTCGCCGCCTATGCCTTCGCCCGCGTGGGGCACGTGGAGTTGTTCAACGCCTGCCAGGAGACCCTGGACCGGCGCGCGGCCCTGATCAATACCCTGGCCCTGATCACGGGGAGCTATTTCGTGGTCCGCGCCGTGGCGGCCATGCGCATCGGCAATCAGGGCGGCTGCGTGCGCTGGCTGCTGGCTGCCCTCGGCATGGGTCTGGTCTTCCTGGTGGTGAAGGTCTTCGAGTACGCCCATCACTTCGAGGCCGGGGTGACCCTCAGCACGAATACGTTCTATATGTTCTATCTGTCCCTGACGTTTTTTCACTTCATGCACGTCATCCTCGGTATGGTCATACTGGCGGCGGTGGCCCTTAGGGCCAGAGCGGGCGGCTACTCGGTCGCGGACCATACCGGGGTGGAGACGGGGGCGTCCTATTGGCACATGGTCGATCTGGTATGGCTGATTCTCTTCCCGCTGATCTACGTGATGCGTTGACCGCGCCGCCGGCACAGGGCCCCTGGCTGCGCCCTTGCACCCGGGTCTACCTGGTCATGCTGGGCCTGACCCTGGTTACCTTCGCCATCGGCGCCGCCGGGCTCGGCGGCCTGACGCTATCCCTGTCGGTCCTGGGTCTGGCCCTGATCAAGGGGCAGATGGTGGGCGACTATTTTATGGGGCTCAAAGGCGTCAGGGGCCCCTGGCGCTGGGCCATCGCCCTGTGGCTCTTGGTGCCCGGGGCCCTCATCGGCGTTGCTTTCACCCTGGCCAGCTCATTGAGCCCGGGCCACCCGTAACCACCGGAGTTCCGATGCACGCCATCCCCCAGGTCGCCCCCCCGCCGATCTTCTACCGTCCCCAGGGCGGGGAGGTGGCGCTGTTCGAGCACGCCTTCCGCAACCGGCTGCCGATGATGATCAAAGGCCCCACGGGGTGTGGAAAGACGCGCTTCGTGCGCTATATGGCCGAGCGCTTAGGAAGGCGGCTCTATACCGTCGCCTGCCACGACGATCTCACCGCCGCGGACCTGGTGGGGCGCCACCTGATCGCCGACGGCGGGACCTTCTGGAGCGACGGTCCCCTGACCCGGGCCGTGCGCGAGGGGGCGATTTGTTATCTGGATGAGGTGGTGGAGGCGCGCAAGGACACCACCGTGGTCCTGCACCCCCTGACCGACGACCGCCGCATCCTGCCGCTGGAACGTACCGGCGAGACCCTGCACGCCCCGGACGGCTTCATGCTGGTGGTCTCCTACAACCCCGGCTACCAGAATCTGCTCAAGGGGATGAAGCCGAGCACCCGGCAGCGCTTCGTGGCCCTGAGTCTGGGTTTTCCGCACCCGACGCTGGAGGTCGAGGTCCTCATCGGCGAGACCGGGATAGACCCGCAGCAGGCCCGCCGCCTGGTGCGCCTGGCCGGGGCCCTGCGGGCGCTCAAGGACCACGACCTGGAGGAGGGGGCCTCTACCCGTCTGCTGGTCTATGCGGCGACCCTGATCCAAAGCGGCATGGCAGAGGGCGAGGCGTGCCGGGCCGCCCTGGTGGAGCCCCTGACCGACGATGCCGAGACCATCGCGGCCCTGACGGAGGTGATCGATGCCACCCTTGGCTGAGCCGGGGCTTGACCCGGACTCGGATGCCGCCCCCGCGGGGGCCGGGCTCGCCATCGCCGCAGAGTCCTTATACCTGGCCAACCTCCTGTTGCTGCCGGGGATCAGCTTCCTGGTCCTGCTGTACCTGGCCCTGAGGGCCGGCCCGGATACCTCGTCGCTGGCGAAGGCGCACCTGGACCAGACGCTCAGTGCGAGCCTCTGGGCCGGTGGCCTGTTGGTGGTGGTCAATGGACTGATCCTGTTGCTGGGCGGGTACACCGGCGCCCACACCTGGGTCCTGGTGATCCTGTACTTCACCGTCTGCCACTCGACCCTGGTCCTGCTGGGTGTCGTCGGCCTGTCCAAGGCCATGGCCGGGCAGTGCTGGCGCTACCCCCTGGTCGGCCGACCCCTTCCGGCGGGGTGCCCCGGGGCGATGTCCCATGCCTAGAACCTCGGTCCAGCGCTGGCGGTCCTGGACGCAGATCGGCTTCTTCAGCCTCTTCCTGCTGGCCCCGCCGCTGGACATTCTGCGCATCGACCTGACCCAGGGCCACGCCATCCTGCTTGGCCAGCAATGGACCCTGGGGATCGACGAGTTCCTTGCGGGGCGCAGCGGGCCTGGCGATGCGGCCCTGAATCTGCTCCTGCGCGCCTTCCTGCCCATCCTTGGCGGGGCGGCCCTGTTCATCTGGATCGCCTGGCGGTACGGGCGCCTCTACTGCGGGTGGCTCTGCCCGCACTTCTCGGTGGTGGAGCTGATCAACGGGCTGATGCGGCGTGCCTCCGGACACCCGAGCATCTGGGAGCGCCGGACCCTGCCCTGGTCCGAGCCGGGTCAGGCGGGGCGCACGGCAATGCCTAACCCCTGGTACTGGGCGCCGACCCTGCTGGCGGTGGCTGGCTTCGCTTTCCTCTGGGCGCTTGCCTTCCTGACCTACCTGTTGCCGCCCTTCGAGGTCTACCACAACCTGCTGACCGGGAACCTCACCCGTAACCAGGCGATCTTTCTGACCGCGGCGACCTTGGCCCTGTCGGTGGAGTTCTTGCTCGCCCGGCACTTTTTCTGCCGCTATGCCTGCGCCGTCGGCCTGTTTCAGAGCCTGGCGTGGATGGCGAACGACAGGGCTATGGTGGTCGGCTTCGATACCCGCCGCGCCACCGCCTGCGCCACCTGCCCCAGCGCCTGCGACGACGCCTGCCCCATGCGGCTCAAGCCCCGCACCATCAAGCGCCGGATGTTCACCTGCACCGAATGCGGCGAGTGCATCGCCGCCTGCACCCAGGTTCAGGGCGGCGACCCACAGCAGAGCCTGTTGCGCTGGGTGGCGGGGGACGCGGCCCTGCCGGTGGTCACTGGCCGGCCCGCTCTCAGTCGGGCACCGAACCAGGCCCCGGACCGGGTCGAGCCTGCCCAGCGGATGGAGATCTGACCCCATGGAAGAGCAGGTCGGCGCCCTCTGGCACCGGGTCATCACCCGCTTCGCGGACCGCCGTTATCCCATGGCCGCGGCGCGGCTCCAGGATTTGGCCCCAACGCTCGGCATCCTGTTTCGGGCCCTGGGCGGCGACGGTGGGCTCCAGGTCGAGGCGGCGGACCCCAAGGCCCACGGGGCCCGTCGCGGCTTTGTGCAATGGCTGGCGGGGACTGGCGACAAGGCGGATCTGGCCTGGCGCGACGAGCGCTCGCTGCGCCTTCCCGAGGTCATCGACTGCTTCCCGGACCACGGGCTCAACCGCGACCTCTACCTCTGGCTTTCGGCGCTTGCGGCCAGTCAACCTGGCCAACCGGGCGGTGACCCCGCCAACCCAGTCCAGACCTGGCTGTTGGCCAACCAGTGGTTGACCCGGCGGGCCCTGGACGACCTCCCGGGCCTCAAGCCCCGCTATCTGCGCCTGGTGGCCGGGCACCTGGCCCTGCGACCCGAACCCGCGCGCCTGCCGAAACCGGAGGCCGCCCGCGAACGGCTGATCCGCCAGGCGCTGGTGGAGCCCGGGAGCGTGACGGCCCTACCCGGGGCAGGCCGGCCGCCATACCCGGTCCCCCTCTGGCTCGACCCCAGCCCGGGCCTGGCCGCCGGCAGGGCTAAGCCGGACCCGGGCGGGGAGCAGGAGTCATCCCGGGACGACCGGGTCGAGTCCCTGGGCGAACGCCGGCGCCGGCGCGCCGAGCGCGTCACCATGCCGGAGAAGGACCAGGGGCTGGTCACGATTCGCATGGAGAATATCCTGACCTGGGGGGAACACGTCCAGGTGGACCGCGGTACCGATGAGGAAGAGGACCTCACTCGGGCCAAGACCGCAGCAAAAGATATGGACCGCATCAGCGTGGCCCGGGACCGCCGGGCGTCCGGGGCGCGGCTCAAGTTCGATCTGGACCTGCCGGCGGAGTCCGAGGACGACCTGATCCTGGCCGACGGTATTCTGCTCCCGGAATGGGACTGGAAGTGCGGGCGCCTGGAGCAAGACCGTTGCCGGGTGGTCTCTCTGCTGGCGCAGGACGCCGCCCCCTGCCCGTTGCCCGCGCACCTGGGGCGGCTCGCCAAGCGCCTGCGCAACCAGTTCCAGGCCCTGGCCCCGGCGCGGGTCTGGCACCGCGGCCAGGCCGACGGGCAGGAGCTGGACCTGGACGCCTATCTGCGCCTGGCGGCCGATCGGGCCGCCGGGGTTGGGGCCCACGCCGACACCCTCTATCGGGACCTGCGCAGCGGGGCCCGGGACCTGGCCTGCCTGCTGCTGGCGGACCTGTCGCTGTCCACTGACAGCTACATCGACGACCGGTCCCGGGTCATCGATGTCATCCGCGACAGCCTGTTCCTGTTCGCCGAGTCCCTGTCCGCCACCGGCGACCGCTTCGGGGTCTTCGGCTTCTCCTCGCGCCGCCGCGATCCGGTGCGCGTCCACACCCTCAAGGGGTTCGACGAGGGTTATAGTGCCGCCGTGCGCGGGCGGATCAACGCCATCAAGCCCGGCTACTACACCCGCATGGGGGCCGGCATCCGCCACGCCACCAACCTGTTGAGCGCCCAGCCCGCCGGTCGGCGCCTGCTCTTGTTGCTCTCGGATGGCAAGCCCAACGATCTGGACCGCTACGAGGGCCGCTTCGGGATCGAGGATACCCGTCACGCCATCGCCGCCGCCCGCCGCCTGGGCCTGACCCCCTTCTGTGTCACCATCGACGAGCGTGGCAACGACTACCTGCCCCACCTCTTCGGGGCCGGGGGCTATGTGGTGATACACCGTCCGGCGGAGCTCCCCGCCCAATTGCCCCTGCTCTATGCACGTCTGACCGCCTGAGCGGTTGTGAAAAACCCCGTTGCTTTCACGGCAACCTACGGGAAACCGCGGGTTTGCCCGTCGAAGACGAGTATTTCCACGGCCACTGAGTCTTGCTAGTCGCAGTGGGTGTCGAGATATTCCTCGGCGGCCTCGCGCCGGTGCTGTAGTTCCACGCCCTTGCGCACCTTGGCCCCCGCGCGCAGCTTGCGGTTGATGTCCTCCACCTGCTGCCGCTTCTTGTGGCAGCTCTCCTCCCGACGCTCCCGACGCTCCCGGGCCGAACGGGCAGACGCCCTGGCCTTGGCCTGCCCCGCGTCGGGCCCAGCCTTGGTCTTGCGCTCGGTCTCGGTGCGTCTGGGCATCGGGGCCGGGGTCCAGCCGATGGGGTGGTCCTCTACTACCAAGGCCTCGCCCCCTGTCCCCAGGGGGCAGGGAGCGTCACGAAACTCAATCCCCCCCTTGGCGTCTCGGCAGCGGTAAACTGCGACCCCTCGCGGCGGGGCGGTGGCACTGGCGGGTGCTTGGGGATGTGTTGCGGCCCTGGCTGGCGCTCCCGGCAGGGCCCACAGCATGGCTGTCAGGAGGGCTGGCAGGATGGCCGGCAGCATCGGTCGCGCGGTGTGGGTGCCGGTCCAGTGGCTGGCGCGGCGCGGCCGAGACCTGGGCCTTTCCGGTGTCGGGTCCATGGGACTCTCCTCAATGGTCCGTTCGTTGCATGCCACTGATGGTCAAGGTCCGGTAACATCCGCGTCCTTGCCTTCGGGCATTATGGCCAAATTCTTCCGGGGCCGACGGTCCCACGTTCCAACCGTCGCATGTAGTCACAGATAGAGAGTTGAAGATGCAGAGTTTGTATATCGCCGGTGCCGGTTCGGGCAGCGGCAAGTCCGCGGTTGTCCTGGGTTTCATGGAGATGCTCTCGGCGGTCAACCGCAAGGTTGGCTTCTTCCGGCCCA
Source organism: uncultured Gammaproteobacteria bacterium (assembly GCA_963802205.1). Taxonomy (GTDB): domain Bacteria; phylum Pseudomonadota; class Gammaproteobacteria; order Chromatiales; family Chromatiaceae; genus DYRB01. The sequence continues at coordinate 36,179 of CAWDHW010000014.1, forward strand.
TCGTGCGCCATTCGGTAGAGCAGGACGACCTGACCAACCTGATCCGCAGCCGCTACAACTTGCCCTTTCCGCCGGAGATGCTTTACGGCTGCACCTCGGACACCGCCGCGGAGTTGGTGGCCTGCGGACGTTACGACGACCTGCTCAAGCTCATCCTTGGCAAGTTCAAGGCCCTGGAGGAGCGCTGTGACCTGGTGGTGTGTTCCGGGACCGACTACGACGGTGCCGTGCCTTCGCTGGAATTCGACTTCAACGCGGACCTGGCCAACAACTTCGGTTGTCTGATCGTGGCGGTGGTGAAGGGCTACCACCGCAGCCTGGACGAGACCCTGGACGCCGTGCGCATGGCACACGAGTCCCTGGTGGACCGCGGTGGCGACCTGCTGGCGACGGTGGTTAACAGGGTCCCGCCGGAGCACCTGGAATCCCTGCGCGCCCGCGCCCGGGCCGTCCTGCCGGAGACCGAGACGGTCTATGTGTTGCCCGAGCAGGCGTCTCTGGGAATGCCCACCGTGGGGGAGGTGCGCAAGCAACTCGGGGCCTCCTGCATGTGCGGCGAGGGGGATGCCCAGAACCAGGTGGTGACCAACTACAAGGTCGCGGCCATGGAGATCCCGGACTTCCTCAACTACCTGGAAGACGGCTGCCTCATCATCACACCCGGCGACCGCTCGGACATCATCCTGGCTAGCCTGCTGGCGGACGTCTCCAGCACCTTTCCCAGGGTGGCCGGGCTTCTGCTGACCGGGGGGCTGCGTCCGGCGGACAATGTCCAGAAGCTTCTGGAAGGGCTGCGCCGCACCAAGGTCTCGATCCTGAGCGTTCCGACAGACACCTTCACCACCGCGTTGAACGTCAACCGGGTGGAGTCCACGATACTGGCCGGGGATGACCGCAAGATCGCTGCCGCGCTCGGCCTGTTCGAGCAGAACGTCGAGATCGAGGACCTGCGCCAGCGCATCGCCGTGCGCCGTTCGATCCGGCGCACGCCCCTGATGTTCGAATACGAGCTGATCCACCGCGCCAAGGCCCTTCGCCAGCGTATCGTCCTGCCGGAGGGGACCGACCACCGTATCCTCAAGGCGGCCGAGATCCTCACCCTGCGAGGGGTGGCCGAACTGATCCTGTTGGGGGATCCGGACAAGGTACAGCGGCGTATGCGGGAACTTGGGCTCAAGGTTGGCGATATTGCCATTCTCGACCCGCGCACCGACCCGCGCCGCGACGAGTTTGCCGCGGTCTATTTCGACCTGCGCAAGCGCAAGGGGATTTCCGAGCAGATGGCCTACGACGCCATGGAGGACCTGAGCTATTTCGGCACCATGATGGTGCACCTGGGCCAGGCGGATGGCATGGTCTCCGGGGCCATGCACACCACCCAGCACACCATCCGGCCGTCCTTCGAGATCGTCAAGACCAGGCCCGGGGTCCGCCTGGTCTCCAGCGTCTTCTTCATGTGCCTGGCCGATCAGGTGCTGGTTTACGGAGACTGCGCCGTGAACCCCAATCCCAATGCCGAGGATCTGGCGGATATTGCCATCACCTCCGCCGCGACCGCAGCCGCCTTCGGCATCGAGCCGCGCATTGCCATGCTGTCCTATTCCACCGGTGCCTCCGGCAAGGGTGAAGATGTAGAACGGGTACGAGACGCCGTCGCCATCGCACACCGGCTGCGTCCAGACCTCAAGCTCGATGGGCCCATTCAGTACGACGCCGCTATCGACGACAGCGTGGGGCGCTCCAAGATGCCCGATAGCGAGGTGGCTGGGCACGCGACTGTCTTTATCTTCCCGGACCTCAACACCGGCAACAACACCTACAAGGCGGTGCAGCGCAGCGCCGGGGCCGTGGCCATAGGCCCGGTTCTGCAGGGCTTGAACAAGCCAGTCAATGACCTGAGCCGCGGTTGCACCGTCACGGACATCGTCAATACCGTGGCCATCACCGCCATCCAGGCCCAGGACGCGGCGGCCATGGCCACAGTTAAGGTCAGAACCGAAGCGGGTGCTGGGGTGGACGCGCCATGAAGGTCATGGTCCTCAACGCCGGTAGCTCGTCGATCAAGTACAAGCTCTACCGGACCGACACCTGGCGTTCTGTGGCCTCGGGAACCGTGAGCCGCATCGGCGAGGCCGAGGGCGAGCTCAAGTGCCGCTGGGTCGGGCTCGACGGGGCGGAGCAAGGGCGCAGCGAGACCCTTCCCATCCCCAATCACAGGGCGGGGCTGGACCGGGTGGTCAAGGGGTTGACCCAAAACGGCGTCCTGGCGGACGCCGCGGAGCTTGCAGCCATTGGCCATCGGGTGGTGCATGGCGGCGAGCACTTCCGCACCGCCACCCTGGTGGATGATGCCGTGGTGGAGGCGGTCCGCGCCCTGGTACCGCTCGCCCCGCTGCACAATCCCGCGGCCCTGGACGGCATCGAGGTGGCCCGGGAGCTTTTCCCCGACCTGCCGCAGGTGGCGGTCTTCGACAACGCCTTCCACCAGACCATGCCGCCCGAGGCGTACCGCTACGCCATCCCCGAGTATCTCTACCGGGAGCATCGGGTGCGTCGCTATGGCTTCCACGGTACTTCCCACTTCTATGTCGCCAAGCGTGCCGCGGCCCTGTTGGGTAAGCCCCTAACGGCCTGCAACCTCATCACCTTGCACCTCGGCAACGGGGCCAGCGCTACCGCCGTGCGCGACGGCGAGAGCGTGGATACCTCCATGGGTCTGACCCCTTTGGAGGGCCTGGTGATGGGGACTCGCTGCGGCGACATTGACCCCGCCATCCACTTCTACCTCTGCCGCAATGCGGGGATGGACACCGATACCCTGGACGCCCTGTTCAATCGCCAGAGCGGGCTCTTAGGTCTCTGCGGCGTCAACGACATGCGCGAGATCCATGGCCTGGCCGAGGCGGGGGATGCCAAGGCCGAACTGGCCATTCGCGTCTTCTGCCATCGTCTCAAGAAGTACCTGGGGGCCTACTACGCCGAACTGGGGCGCGTGGACGCGGTGGTGTTCACCGGCGGCATCGGCGAGAACGATGCCGACGTGCGCCGGCGCACCTGCGCCGATCTGGAGGGTCTGGGCATCCGTCTGGACCCCGACGCCAACGCCGCACCAACCAATACCGAGCGCGCCGTCAGTCGTGTGGACAGTCCGGTCAAGGTGCTGGTGATCCCCACCAATGAAGAACTGGAGATCGCCCAGCAGGCCTTTGCAGCGGTGCAGGGCGAGGGCGGGGGCTAAAGCGATATTGCCGCTTTGCACCCCCTGTCCGAACCCAGGTTGAGCCCCGGGATGGCAAAAAAAACCCGGCACTCCAAGGGGCGCCGGGCGAGTCGCTTCCCCGGCAGGGGTGGCCGGGTCAGGCGGGTGGCTCGGCTGGGGTTCTCACCCACACACCACCACGCCTACGCAGTCCCTTAGGGTGCCAGGTTGCCAGAAGGTTCACACCATTCCCTGTCGCACATCATCAAGGCAAGGATCTATGCTGACCCCCGTCGTTCAATGGCTGTTGTTGATCAACGGCGCCCTGTTTCTCGCCGAGCAGTTCTATTTCGGGCACTTGGTCTATTGGCTGGCGCTATGGCCGCAGGGCTTGCTGGGGGATGGGTTGACCCCCGGTGGGCCTCGGTTCTGGCCCTGGCAGTTGGTCACCTACGGCTTTCTCCATGCTGGACCGCTACACATCGTCCTCAACATGTACGCCCTGTGGCTCTTTGGTTCGCGCCTGGAGTCCCTGTGGGGGGGGCGGCGCTTCGCTGTGTACTATCTGGCGTGTGTGGTCGGCGCGGCCCTGGTGCAGTTGGTCGTCTCGGAGATCAGCCTGGCCCAGGGCGGTGAGGCCTATCCCGTCCTGGGGGCCTCCGGTGGCGTCTTCGGGGTTCTGCTGGCCTTCGGACTTACCTTCCCCGAGGCCAGGCTGGTGCTCCTGTTTCCGCCTATCCCGATCAAGGCCAAGTGGTTTGTCCTGATCTATGGGGTCATCGAGCTGGTCGCCGGGGTGACCGGGACCATGGAGGGCGTAGCGCACTTCGCCCACCTCGGCGGCATGCTCACCGGCGCTGTGCTGCTCTACCGCTGGCGGCTCGGGCCTTGGGGTTGAGGGCGCCCGGGACTTGGCGGGCGGGTCGGCTCCCGGCGGATACCTGGCGCGAGGGGGCGGGCCTTGCCGTCTACACCGGCGCCAAGTCGACCGCGCCAAATCGACTGCGGTTTACGCTGTCGCCCCCGGTGGCTAGAATCCGCGATCCTCTCAATCCCATCCGACCGCGGAGGCCCACTTGGGCGGCGCACCCGATCTTCACTTCCTCGTCCAACCCGGCGGCCGCCTGCTGGGTTCCCTGCGGGTCCCCGGCGACAAGTCAATCTCCCACAGGGCCATAATGCTCGGGGCACTGGCGGAGGGCGAGACCGAGATCGCCGGTTTCCTGGAGGGCGAGGATGCCCTGGCCACCTTGGCCGCCTTTCGCCGCATGGGCGTCGAGATCGAGGGCCCAGAGGCAGGGTTGGTGCGGGTCAAAGGTGTCGGGCTGCACGGCCTCAGGGCGCCAGATGGACCCCTGGACATGGGTAACTCCGGAACCTCCATGCGCCTGCTCTGCGGCCTCCTGGCGGGGCAGCGCTTCCCGGTGACCCTGGTGGGGGATGCCTCCCTGACCCGAAGGCCCATGCGTCGGGTCACACAGCCCCTGGCCCTCATGGGGGCGCGCATCGAGACCAGCCCCACGGGCACGGCACCGCTGCACATACACCCGGCGGCGCACCTGACCGGCATCGACTATGCCCTGCCCGTGGCCAGCGCGCAGATCAAATCGAGCCTGCTGCTGGCCGGGCTCTATGCGCGGGGCGAGACCTGTGTGAGCGAGCCTGCCCCGACCCGGGACCATACGGAGCGCATGTTGACGGGCTTCGGCTACGAGGTGCGTCGGGCACCGGGGCGTGCCTGCCTGAGCGGGGGAGGGCGCCTGACCGGCGGTCGGTCCCTGGAGATCCCGGCAGACATCTCCTCCGCCGCCTTTTTCCTGGTGGGGGCGAGCATTGCACCTGGGTCTGACCTGACGTTGACCCATGTCGGCATGAATCCGACCCGAGTCGGGGTCATCAACATCCTGCGGGCCATGGGGGCAGACATTGAAGTCCTCGATCCGAGGGAGGCAGGCGGCGAGCCGGTGGCGAACCTGCGGGTGCGCTCCAAGCCACTGCGGGGCATTCGCATCCCGGAGGACCAGGTCCCCCTGGCCATCGACGAGTTCCCGGCCCTGTTCGTGGCCGCCGCCTGCGCCGAGGGCGAGACCCTGTTGACCGGTGCAGAGGAACTGCGGGTCAAGGAGAGCGATCGCATCCAGGTCATGGCCTCGGGGCTCGCCAACCTCGGCGTGGAGGTCGAGCCCAGGCCCGATGGTATCCGCATCCGCGGCGGTCGCCTGGTGGGCGGTGAGGTGGACAGTTGCGGCGACCACCGCATTGCCATGTCCTTCGCCATCGCCGCCCTGCGCGCCACCGGCCCTATCCGGATCCACGACTGCGCCAACGTCAATACGTCCTTCCCCCACTTTGCCGACCTGGCGGCCGGGGTGGGGCTACGCATCGCTGTGGATGCGCCATGAGCCTGGTTTCAACCGGGGCGCCGGTGGTCACCATCGACGGCCCCTCCGGCACGGGTAAGGGGACCATCGCTGCCTTGGTGGCCGAGCGGCTCGGCTGGCACATCCTGGACAGCGGTGCCCTGTATCGTGTCCTCGGGCTGGCCGCGACCCGCGCGGGGATCGACCTCGACGACGCCGATGCCCTCGCGGTGCTGGCCGGCGACCTGCCCCTGGGATTTGCAGGGACACGGGTCCTGCTGGCCGGGGAGGACGTCTCGCAGGCCATCCGCAGCGAGGCGGCTGGGACCAATGCCTCCCGCGTTGCGGTCCACGGCCCGGTGCGCGACGCACTGCTTACCTGGCAGCGGGCCGCCGCCCGGCCCCCTGGCTTGGTGGCGGATGGGCGGGACATGGGCACTGTGGTCTTCCCCGCGGCAGCGGTGAAGGTGTTCCTCACGGCCAGTGCGCAGGAGCGTGCGCAGCGCCGTTATAAACAGTTGAAAGGCAAGGGAATGGATGCTAGCCTTACCGACTTGCTGGTGGAGATACGCGCACGCGACGAGCGCGACAGTCAACGTGCTGTGGCCCCGTTGCGGGCGGCCCCCGGGGCCTACGAACTCGACACCACGGCATTGAGCATTCAAGAGGTGTGCGATCTGGTCCTGGATAAGGTAAGGCGCGGCATTCCAGGCCAGCCCTCATGACCTCTGGTCGCCCGTCCCCCGGACATCGGGGGCGGGTCAGGCCGAACCTCGGTTCGCGGGTGGTCCGCGGGCCGTTCCTTTAAATCAACCCCTCGCCCCGCAAGGGCCGAGGTTCCCGCTGCGCCAGGTAACCAGTAACCCCCATGACCGAAAGTTTTGCCGATCTTTTTGAGCAGAGTCTGACCAACACCCAGCTTCAGCCGGGCACCATCGTTCAGGGTACCGTGGTGGCGATCTCCGCGGACTCCGTCGTCGTCAATGCCGGACTCAAGTCCGAGGGCGTCATTCCCAGAAGCCAGTTCATCGGCCTCGACGGCCAGCTCGAGGTCGCCGTCGGCGACACCGTGGCGGTCGCCCTCGAGGCCGTGGAGGACGGCTACGGCGTTACCCGCCTGTCGCGTGAGAAGGCCAAGCGCTTCGCGGCCTGGGACTACCTGGAGAAGGCCTTCGAGGCCGGCGACACGGTGAAGGGCATCATCAACGGCAAGGTCAAGGGCGGTTTCACCGTCGAGTTGGACACTGTCCGCGCCTTCCTCCCCGGGTCCCTGGTAGATGTGCGTCCGGTGCGTGACACCAGCCACCTCGAGGGCTGCGAGCAGGAGTTTAAGGTCATCAAGCTCGACCGCAAGCGCAACAACGTGGTTGTGTCGCGCCGCGCCGTGGTCGAGGCGGAGTACAGCGCTGAGCGCGACCAGCTCCTCGCCAACCTCGAGGAGGGCATGGAGGTCAAGGGCGTGGTCAAGAACCTGACCGACTACGGTGCCTTCCTGGATCTCGGTGGCATCGACGGTCTGCTGCACATCACCGACATGGCCTGGCGTCGCGTCAAGCATCCCTCCGAGGTGGTGGAGATTGGCGACGAGGTCATGGTCAAGATCCTCAAGTTCGACCGCGACCGCCAGCGTGTCTCCCTCGGCCTCAAGCAGATGGGTGAGGATCCGTGGGTCGCTATCTCACGGCGTTACCCGGAAAATGCACGGGTCTTCGGCAAGGTCACCAACATCGCCGACTACGGCTGCTTTGTGGAGATCGAGGAGGGTGTCGAGGGGCTGGTCCACGTCTCCGAGATGGATTGGACCAACAAGAACATCCACCCGAGCAAGCTGGTCAATCTGGGTGACGACGTTGAGGTCATGGTCCTGGACATCGACGAGGAGCGTCGCCGCATCTCGCTCGGCATGAAGCAGTGCCAGATGAATCCCTGGGACGAGTTCGGTGTCATCCACAAAAAGGGCGACCTGGTCAGCGGCAAGATCAAGTCCATTACGGACTTCGGCATCTTCATTGGCCTGGATGGCGGCATCGATGGCCTGGTCCACCTCTCCGACATCTCCTGGGACGAGGCGGGCGAGCAGGCCCTGCGTCGCTACAAGAAGGGCGATGACCTGGAGACCGTGGTCCTGTCCGTGGACCCGGAGCGCGAGCGCATCTCGCTGGGCGTCAAGCAACTCGACCGCGACCCCTTCTCCTCCTTCGTCGCCCAGCACGACAAGGGCAGCGTGGTTCAGGGTGCAGTCGTCGAGCTCGACGCCAAGGGTGCCACCATCGCCTTGGGCGACGGAGTCGAGGGCTACCTGCGCGCCTCGGAGATCTCGCGGGACCGCATCGAGGACGCCCGCGCCGTGCTGAAGCTCGGTGAGGAAGTCACCGCCAAGTTCCTCGGCGTGGACCGCAAGAATCGCACCATTTCCCTGTCCATCAAGGCGAAGGACATGGAGGAGGAGGCCGCCACCCTCAAGGGCTATTCCAGCGGTGGGCACGCCGGGACCGCGACCCTGGGCGACATCCTCAAGGGGCAAATGGAAGAGGCGCAGAAGGACTGATACGCCCGAGCGACCGGCCCGGTCTCCCTGAGGGTGACCGGGTTGGTACAACTCCAACCCCACTTGCAAACCGGGGAGCCTGATCGATGACCAAATCCGAGCTGATCCAAAGCCTGGCTGACGAACAGCAACACCTGGCGTACAAGGATGTAGAGCTTGCGGTACGCTGCATCCTCGATCACATGGGCGACTCCCTGTCCAATGGCGGGCGCATTGAGATCCGCGGTTTTGGGAGTTTCTCTCTGCACTACCGGCCGCCGCGCACCGGGCGTAACCCCAAGACCGGGGATGCTGTGGCGCTGGAGGGAAAGTATGTGCCCCACTTCAAGCCCGGCAAGGAGTTGCGAGATCGTGTGGACGAGGCCTATCAGGCCGCTGGAGGACCGGGTGGTTAGGCCCTGACGGCCAACACCCAACGCTCGTCTCAGAGGCCCCGGGGGAGACCCCGGGGCCTCTTTCCTTTGGCGATGTCTGCGTTAAGTGTTGGGCCTTTGGTGGGCCACTGTCTATCTCATAGGTGACGCTGTTGTCCGTCACCCTTAGATTGGGCCGTCACGCGCGCACCAACGCCTGACGCCGACCTGGCCTTCGGCTTGTTCCAGGCGTTCTGCCAGTGCCCGTCCGAGGTGCCGCCCCGCCCGGCCTACCAGGCTCAGTCTGTGCCCCTAGGTTCGCCCGGTCTGCGCTCCTCCCCGGATAGCGATAGTCCCATCCGATACAGGCGATTCTTGCTCCCCCCGGTGATACGTGCCGCCAGGGTGGCGGCCTGCTTGAGGGGCAGTTCCGCGGCCAGGATGCCCAGAACCCGTTCCTCCTCACGCGCCTGGGCGGCCCCGGCCCCGGACTCCGCCCCCGCCACCAGGAGCACCAACTCCCCGAGGCGCTGCTCCTCGTCCGCAGCGAGACGGCCGGCCAACTCGTCCAGGTCACCGCTGAGGAAGGTCTCGAAGTGCTTGGTCAGCTCCCGTGCCACCACAGCCTGGCGCGACCCGAACACGGCGGCGAGGTCCCCCAGGGTACGTTCGGCCCGCTTGCCGCTCTCGTAGAAGATCAAGGTCCCGGTCTCGCCGACGACCCCGGCCAGCCACTCGCGGCACTTGGCGGAGGTTCGTGGCGGAAAGCCCAGGAACAGGAAGCGGTCGCTGGGCAGCCCGGCGGCGGACAGGGCGCAGATGGCGGCATTGGGCCCGGGGATGGGCACCACCCTTAAGCCCCGCTCCCGGGCCATGCGCACCAGCACGAAGCCCGGGTCGCTGATGAGGGGGGTCCCGGCGTCGCTCACCAGGGCGAGGTTCTGGCCATTCTCCAGACGGGCCAGGAGCTTGGGGGCGCTCTCGGTCTCGTTGTGCTCGTGGTAGGCGATCAACTCCGCCTGGATACCGAAGTGTGTGAGCAAGTGGCGGGCGTGGCGAGTGTCCTCGGCGGCGATGACCGTCACCTGGCGCAGTGTTTCCAAGGCGCGGGCCGTGATGTCCCCCAGATTGCCGATGGGAGTGGCCACCACGTATAGTACCCCTGCCCCTACGGTCGCCTTGTCGTTCATCCCCTTGCCCTCCAACCGGCCAGGCCGGTATTGGTAATCCTATGTATAGAAAGACACTTGGCCTGAGCCCTAACGCCGTTTCGCCCAGGACAACAGGGATTGCTCACGGCTCTCGCCTGGGTCTGGCCCTCGTGCTGGCGTTGACCCTGGCCGGCTGCGCCACCAACCCCGCCCAAGAGGGGCAGAAGCTCCTGGCCCCTGTCCCCGCGGCCCAACTGGGGGAGGCCCGTGCCCTGGAGGCCAAGGGCGATACTGCCGGGGCCGCCAAGTATTACCTGGAACTGGCGGAGAAGGCCAAGCCGCCGACACGGGAGCAGCTGCGCATCGAGGCGGCGCGCGCCCTGCTGGCGGCCGGGCAGGCGAAAGAGGCGGACAAGGTCCTCTCCGAGACCTCTCAGAAGGACCTGACCCAGGGGCAACAGCAAACGGCCCTGCTGCTCGGGGCGGATGTCGCCCTGCAACTCGGCCGGCCCCAGGAGGCCATAGACCGCCTGAATCGGGTCCAGACCATGGGGCTGCCCACGGAGCTACGCGCCCAGCGCCTGGGGACCCTGGCAGCGGCCTATCGCCTCAAGGGCCAGCCTGAGCAGGCGGCAGCGACCATGGACGAACTGGACGGTCTGCTCAAGGAACCGAACCAACGCCTGGCCAATCAGGTCTCCCTGGTCCAGGGACTCGCCGCCCTGGGCCCAGCAGAGCTGGGACGCCTGACCAAGAGTGGGTCGGGCAACCTGCGCGGTTGGGCCGAACTGGCCCAGATGTTCGGCTCGGCGACCTCCGCCGACGCAGCCCTGGAGCAGCGCTTCAGCACCTGGCGCCGCGGTCAACTGTTGCACCCTGCCCTGTCCAACCTGCCCCAGGGGTACTTCGGTGCCCAGGCCGGGGGCTATGCGGCCAAGGACCAGATCAAGGTCCTGCTCCCGACCTCCGGGGGCTTCGCTGGCGGGGCCTTCGGCGCGGCCATCGGGGCTATCCGCGAGGGCATTCTCACCGCTCAGCGCACCGACGATGCCGCCAACAGGCCACAAGTGGTCTTTGGCGATAGCGCCAAGGGCAAGCCGGGCGCCCTGGTAGCGGCTGCCGCCAGCGGTGGTGCCAAGTATGTCATTGGCCCCTTGCAGAAGGGCGAGGTGGATGCCCTCCTCGCCGGCCCTGCCCTGCCGGTGCCCACCCTGGCGCTGAATCGCGGCGTCAAGTCCGGCCGCTCCCCGGCGAATCTGTTCCAGTATGCCCTATCCCCGGAGGACGAAGGGACCTCGGTGGCGAATGCCGCCTGGGCGGCCGGGTATCGATCGGCCTATATCCTCCAGCCAGGGGCCCCGTGGGCCGAGCGCCTGGTGGATGCCTTCCGCAACCAGTGGACGACCCTGGGTGGGCGCATTGCAGGGCAGAAGGGCTATGCGGAGAAGGGCGACACCGCTGCGGCTGTTCAGGGGCTACTGGCCGGGGCGGACAAGGGCGCCTTCGTCTTCCTGGTGGCACGCAAGGAGCAGGCCCGTATCCTCTGGCCCCAGATCCGGGCGGCCGGGGGCCTGCCGGCCTACGCCACCTCACTGGTGAATAACGGCGACTTTGACCCAGCCGCGGATCAGGCACTGGTTGGGCTGAACTTCGTGGACATCCCCTGGATGCTGGCAGATGGGGATGGCCCATTGTCCCGTCGCGCCCTGCGTCGGGCCAACCCCGGTATCGGCGGGAGCGATCAGCGGCTCTATGCCATGGGCGTGGACGCCTACCGTGTCGTGCCGCGCCTGACGGACCTCGCCAAGCGACCGGGGTCCTTCTACTCGGGGCAGACGGGGGCGTTGAGCCTGGATGGCGCCGGGCGGGTCCACCGTCAACTGGTGATCGGCCAGTTCAGCGCCACCGGCGTGTCCATGGCCAGCGCGCAGGCAAAATAGGCGTGGATGGGCCCAGTCGCGCCGTCGGAGGGACTGCGGCCGTTGGCAGCGAGAAGGAGCAGCTCGGTTGCCGCTATCTGGAGGGACGCGGGTTACGGCTGGTCGCCCGCAACTACCGTTGCCGTCATGGGGAACTCGACCTGGTGATGCGTGACGGCGACACCTTGGTCTTCGTGGAGGTGCGCTTTCGCCGCTCCACGGGTTTCGGCGGCGCGGCTTCAAGCGTGGACGGCCACAAACAGCAGCGCCTCGCGTTGGCGGCGGGGCATTATTTGCAGTCCCACCCGAGCCCACTGGCCTGCCGTTTCGACGTCCTGGCCATCGGGGCCGGGGACCACATCAACTGGATCAAAGATGCCTTTAACGTGGAATGACGACCTGTATCTCCCCTCTCCCCCGAGCCTGTCCCAAGCACAGCCTGCCCTGAGGAGCGAAGCGGAAGGGATACTGGCCATCCCTGGCCAAAAGGCGCGCCGGTGCCCCCCATGGACAGCACCGTGTCGCGGGAGGCAGGAGCCGAAAGCGATGAAACGGCGGCCGATGGTGGGGGAGGGAAGGGTAGTGCCGGTGGCGCTAGCCGTTGCCCTCTGCGTCGTTCTGGTCCTGCTCCAGGGTTGCGCCGCCTTCGTCGTGGCCGGCGTGGCCACCGGGGCCAGCATGGTCCACGACCGTCGCCCGGCCGCGACAGTGCTGGCGGACGACACCATCGAGATCCTGGCGATGAACCTGCTCAACGAGCACCCGGAGATCGCTGCGGAGAGCAATATCTCCATCAACAGCTACAACCTGATGGTCCTGCTGACTGGCCAGGCCGGGACGCGGGCGCTCAGCGACCGCTTCGCCGACCTGGTTGCCACGCTACCCAAGGTCGCCAAGGTGGTCAACGAGGTCGTCATCGGCCCCAGCCAGGGGCTGACGGACACCAGCAAGGACATCTACCTCGCCTCCCAGGCCAAACTGGCCCTGACCAAGATCAACATCTCAGGGTTCGACCCCTTGCGGGTACATGTCGTGGCCTCCGCTGGGACTGTCTATCTGCTCGGTCTGGTGACCCGTGCTGAGGCCGAGGCGGCGGCGGAAAAGGTCCGCTATGTCTCCGGCGTTGTCAAAGTGATCAAGCTCTTTGAATACATCCAGGCACCCGCCTGAACTGTCCGCGCCCCTGCGGCGGCGCCTCGCTGACCTGGCGGGGCCGGGCGGGCTGCTCACCGATCCGGCGGACTGTTGGCCTTACGGCTACGACAACAGCCGGCGTCAGGCCCTGCCCCAGGCGGTGGTCTTTATCACCAGCGCCCCCCAGGTCCGCGATCTGGTGGCGATGTGCAACGCGGAGCTCGTACCGCTCACCGCCCGCGGGCGCGGGACCGGCACCACCGGCTCCACAGTCCCGGACCGCGGCGGTATCGTCGCCTCCTTCGAGCGCATGGACCGGATCCTCCACCTGGAGCCCAGGGACAGTATCGCCGTGGTGGAGCCCGGTGTGCTCAACGAGGACCTTCAGCGCGCCGCCGCCGCCCATGGCTTCTTCTGGCCCCCAGACCCCACCAGCGCCGCCGCCTGCACCATCGGCGGCAACCTTGCCTACAACTCCGCGGGCCCAAGGGCGGTCAAGTACGGCACCCCGCGGGAGAACACCCTGGGACTCACCGCCGTCACCGGGGGGGGCGAGGTGATCCGCACCGGGGTCATGACGACCAAGGGTGTGGTGGGCTACGACCTCACGCGGCTGATTATCGGCTCCGAGGGGACCCTGGCCCTCATCACTCAGGCAACCCTCAAGCTCACCCCCCTGCCACAGGCCAGGCGCACCCTGCGTGCCGCCTATGCCGACATCCACGCCGCGGCGGCGGCGGTCTCCGCGATCATGGCCCAGCCCATCACCCCCTGCGCCTTGGAGATGATGGACGCCGCTGCCATCGCGACGGTGCGCCGCTACACCGATCTACCCCTGCCGGATGGGGCGGCGGCGCTGCTGATGATCGAGGTGGATGGACCCGCCGCGTGCATCGACGCCTCCGCCGAGGCCGTTGCCGAGGCGGCCCGGCTCCCGGGGCTGGTGGAACTCCGTCTGGCCCGGGACGAGGCAGAGGTCGCCGCCCTGTGGAAGGCGCGCAAGGCCCTGTCCCCGGCCCTGCGCCACATAGCGCCGAAGAAGATCAATGAGGACGTGGTGGTTCCGGTGTCGCGCATGGGGGAGTTCATCGAGGGACTGGAGGGCCTGTCCAGGCACCATGGGGTGCAGATCGTCAACTTCGGCCACGCGGGCAACGGCAACATCCACGTCAACCTGCTGGTGGATCCGGATCGGGGAGACGACCTGGCAAGGGCCCAGGTCTGCCTGGAGGCGATGTTCGGCCTGGTCCTGGACCTGGGCGGGACCTTGTCCGGGGAGCATGGCGTGGGGCTGGAGAAGCGGGATTATGTGGGGCGCGAGCTCGACCCCGCCGCACTCGGGCTTATGCGGGCCATCAAACGGCAGTTCGATCCCAAGGGCATCCTTAACCTGGGCAAGGGGTTGCCGTTGTAGGCACGAGTGCCCCGGTTTACCAAGCTGAACCTGGCACCCATGGGTAGGTCGGGCTTCAGCCCGACAGAGATGTCTGGGGTTACCGGCAAGGCCGCGTCGGACTGAAGTCCGACCTACACCGAGACAGAGCCAAGAAAAAGGCCGGGCAAATGCCCGGTCTTTGGTCTTCCATCAGGGACCGGCGCGAACCGTCCGCGGATCAAGCGGCGGACAGTGCCGCGATGATCTGGTCGCGGATGTCCTGGACACCACCGATGCCGTTGACCTTGATGTACTTGGGTGCGCCCGCGCCACCCTGCTTGGCCCACTGGGAGTAGTACTGGATAAGGGGCTCGGTCTGGTCGTGGTAGATGCCCAGGCGGGCACGGACCGTCTCTTCCTGGTCGTCGTCGCGCTGGATCAGGGGTTCGCCGGTGACATCGTCCATCCCCGCGACCTTGGGCGGGTTGAACATGACGTGGTAGGTGCGCCCGGAGGCCAGGTGGACGCGGCGGCCGGACATGCGGCGGATGATCTCCTCGTCGTCCACGGCGATCTCGACGACGGCATCCACTGGGACCCCCGCCGCCTTGAGGGCATCGGCCTGGACCAGGGTCCGCGGGAAGCCATCGAAGAGGTAGCCCGTGGCGCAGTCGGGGTCCTGGATGCGCGCCTTGACCATGCCCATGATGATGTCGTCGGAGATCAGGCCGCCCTGGTCCATGATCTTCTTGGCGGCCACGCCCAGCTCGGTCCCCGCCTTGACATGGGCACGCAGCATGTCGCCGGTGGAAATCTGGGGAATGCCGAAGTGCTCCTTGATAAAGCCGGCCTGAGTACCTTTGCCCGCACCGGGGCCACCGAGAAGAATGACGCGCATCGCCTTAGCTCCTGAATTCGTGGATCAAACAGCGGGCAAGTCTGCCACATTGGTGCGTCTATTGCTATTCCACAATTTTCATGAGGCGATTGCTGGACCCGGGAACGCGGGAGTCTTGCCCGCGTCCCCAGGCCCCCAGCCTCAACCCCCGGAGAGCATCATGCCCAGCATGAGCTTGTTGAGCCGCCCGACGAAGGCCGCCGGGTCCTCCAACTGGCCGCCCTCGGCGAGCTGGGCCTGGTCGAACAGAACCAGCCCCAGGTCCGAGAAGCGTGCCTCATCGGCCTCGACCTCCAGGCGTTTGACCAGGGGATGGTCCAGGTTGACCTCCAGGGTCGGTTGGCTCTTGGGGGCATCCTGGCCGACGGCCTTGAGGACCCGGGCCAGATTGGCACTCATGTCGTAGGCGCCGACCACCAGGCAGGCGGGGGAGTCCACCAACCGGGTACTGACCTTGACCTCACTCACCCGCTCGCCGAGCGCGGTCTTGAGGCGGGTGAGGAGGTCGGCGTGCTCGCTGGCGGCCTTCTCCTGCTCCGCCTTTTCCTCCTGATCTGCCAGGGCGCCGAGGTCGAGATCACCCTTGGTCACGGACTGGAAGTGTTTGCCCTGGTAGTCGGTCAGATGGGACACCAGCCACTCGTCCACGCGGTCAGACAGCAGCAGGACCTCCAGGCCCTTCTTGCGGAAGACCTCCAGGTGCGGGCTGTGACGGGCCGCCGCCGGGCTGTCGGCGGTGATGTAGTAGATCTTGTCCTGGCCCTCCTTCATGCGGGCGATGTAGCCGTCCAGGGATTCAGTCTGGGCGACGCCCTCGCTCGCGGTGGTGGAGAAGCGCATCAGGGCGGCGAGGCGCTCGCGGTTGGCGTGGTCCTCCGCCGGGCCCTCCTTGATGACACGGCCGAAGGCATCCCAAAAACCCTGATACTTCTCCGTCTCGTCCTTGGCCAGGGTCTCCAGCAGGCCCAGGACGCGCTTGGTGTTGGCCTGGCGGATGGCGTCGATCTTCTTGTTGTGCTGGAGCAGCTCGCGCGAGACGTTCAGCGGCAGGTCGTCGGAGTCCACCACACCCTTGACGAAGCGCAGGTAGTGGGGCATCAGGCGCTCGGCCTCATCCATGATGAAGACGCGCTTCACGAACAGCTTGACGCCGTGCTTTTGGTCGCGGTCCCAGAGGTCCCAGGGGGCGCGCTTGGGGACGTAGAGCAGGCTGGTGTACTCGCTCGACCCCTCCACACGATTATGGGCATAGGCGAGTGGGTCCTCGAAGTCGTGGGAGACATGTTTGTAGAACTCGTGGTACTCGTCCTGGGTGATCTCGGCCTTGTTGCGCATCCATAGCGCCGTACCGCGGTTGACCTGCTCGTACTCCAGGGCGGAGGGAGTGGCCTCATCGTCTTCCTCTTTCTCGGAATAGACCTCCTTTTGCATCTCCACCGGCACACTGATGTGGTCGGAGAACTTGCCGATGATGGTGCGCAGGCGCCAGGGTTCCAGCAGTTCCTTTTCGTCCTCCTTGAGGTGCAGGGTCACAGCGGTGCCCCGCTGGGCCTGTTCGAGGGTCTCCAGGGTGTAGGACCCGCGCCCGTCGGACTCCCAGCGCACGCCGTGCTCCGGGGCCAGCCCGGCGCGGCGTGAGGTCAGCGTGATGCGGTCGGCGACGATGAAGGCGGAGTAGAAGCCCACGCCAAATTGGCCGATGAGGCGGCTGTCCTTGGCCTGGTCGCCGGTCATGGCCTCCAGGAAGCGCCGCGTGCCGGAGCTGGCGATGCTGCCGATGGTATCCATGACCTCTTGGCGGCTCATGCCGATGCCGTTGTCGGCCACGGTCAGGGTGCCGGCCTCCTTGTCTATGTCGATGCGGATGCGAAGCTCCCCGTCGTTCTCGTAGAGGCCCTCGTCGGTGAGGGCCTCGAAGCGCAGCTTCTCGGCGGCATCGGAGGCGTTGGAGACCAGCTCCCGCAGGAAAATCTCCTTGTTCGAGTACAGCGAGCGGATAACCAGGTCCAGGACCTGGCTGACCTCGGCCTTGAACTCCAGGGTTTCTTTATGGGCATCGACAGTCATGGATGGGTCTACTCTGCAAGGTTTCTCAAAAAAGCCCGAGGGTCGAGCCTCGGTCGGGGCTAAAATGCCACACAGTCCCGGGGCCCTTTGGGGGGCCCGGCAGAATGTAGGCTCCTTCCACCCGAATCAAGGGCTTTTCGCCATGACAGCCAGCGTCGTCCGCACCCAACCGTTCGCCGGCCAGCGCCCCGGGACCTCCGGGCTGCGCAAGAAGGTCAAGGTCTTCCAGCAACCGCATTACCTTGAGAACTTCGTCCAGGCCATCTTCGATACCCAGGGGGACCTCAAGGGTGGGACCCTGGTGGTGGGCGGCGACGGGCGCTTCTACAACCGTGAGGCGATCCAGGACATCCTGCGCATGGCCGCCGCCAACGGCGTCGCCAAGGCCCTGGTGGGGCGCGGCGGCATCCTCTCCACCCCGGCGGCCTCGTGCCTGATCCGCAAATACAAGACGCAGGGCGGGATCATCCTATCCGCCAGCCATAACCCCGGCGGGCCGGATGAGGACTTCGGCATCAAGTTCAACGGCTCCGCCGGGGGCCCGGCCTCGGAGACTATGACCGAGGCCATGTACGCCCGCACCCAGACCCTCGACAGCTATCGCATCCTGGAGGCGGCGGATCTGGACCTGGACCAAGACGGGACCTACCGCCTCGGGGACATGGCGGTGGAGGTCCTGGACCCGGTGCGCGACTATGCGGAGCTGATGGAGTCCCTATTCGACTTCAACGCCATTCGCCAGCTTTTCAACACCGGGCAGTTCCGCATGTGCTTCGACGCCATGCACGCGGTCACCGGGCCCTACGCTACCGAGATTATCGAGCGCCGCCTGGGGGCGAGCCCTGGTACCGTCATCAACGGTATTCCTCTGGAGGACTTCGGCGGCGGCCACCCGGACCCCAATCTGGCACACGCCCAGGAGCTGGTGGCCCTGACCCAGGGCCCGGGGGCCCTGGACTTCGGCGCCGCGTCCGATGGCGACGGCGACCGCAACATGGTGCTGGGCCGGGACTTCTTCGTCACCCCCAGCGACAGCCTCGCCGTGTTGGCGGCCAATGCCCACTTGGTCCCGGGCTACAAGGCGGGCATCAGCGGGGTGGCCCGCTCCATGCCCACCAGCCAGGCGGCGGACCGGGTTGCCGAGCAGCTTGGGATAGAGTGCTTCGAGACCCCCACCGGCTGGAAATTCTTCGGCAACCTGCTCGACGCAGGGCGTATCACCCTGTGCGGGGAAGAGAGCTTCGGAACCGGCTCGGATCATGTACGCGAGAAGGACGGGCTCTGGGCCGTGCTCTTCTGGCTCAATCTGCTGGCGGTGCGGCGCCAATCGGTGGCGGAGATCGTGCGCGATCACTGGCGGCGCTTCGGGCGCAATTATTACACCCGCCACGATTACGAGGGGGTGGACAGCGCCGGTGCGGAGGGGCTCATGGAACACCTGCGCCGCCTGCTCCCGGAACTGCCTGGCAAGGCCCTCGGCGGCCAGCCAGTGGAGTATGCCGACGACTTCGCCTACACGGACCCCATCGACGGTAGCCGTTCCGAGCGCCAGGGGGTGCGTATCGGCCTCAAGGGCGGGTCGCGTATCGTGCTGCGCCTGTCCGGCACCGGGACCCAGGGGGCAACGCTGCGGGTCTACCTGGAATTCTACGAGCCCGACCCGACTCGCCACGACCAGGACACCCAGGAGGCCATGGCCCCCCTGATCCTGATTGCCCGCGAGTTGGCCCAGATCGAGGCGCGCACCGGGCGGGCGGAGCCGGACGTCGTTACCTGAGCCCGCTGGGGGCAGGGCGGGTGCGGAGCCGACCTGTAGCGGTAAGGGATTGGAAAAATCCGAATGCGGTGTAGGGCGCCAGGGTCACGGCATTGTGCGTGAAATAAACTATTAATAATGTGGTATCAGGGGGCTGCGGAGGCCCCCTATAGGTCCCCGGGGAGCCAACAAACCAAGGCGCAACTTCCATCACCAACGTGCAGAGTATGTAACGATGCCTGCCTCAATCCCGCCGCTGCAACCGGGTTCCGACCGCGCCCGGCCGCTCGTTGCTGCGCCTCCGGCCAGGGCACGACCCGTGGTAGCGGGGCGTAGAGGTGGATACACCTTGGTCGAACTCACGATCGTGGTTGCGGTTATCGCCATTCTTGCCGCGATCGCTTTTCCCAGTTACCAGCAATACATCGTCCGGGCGAACAGGAGCGCCGCCCAAGCCCTGATGCTGGACCTTGCCAACCGGGAGCACCGGTACTTTGGGGCCAATCGTACCTACGCGACTTCGGCGCAACTCGGCTTCACCATGCCAGGGGACTTGAGCCCCTACTATACCGCTGCCATTGCCCTCGTTGCCGGTCCGCCCCCCGGTTTTATGATCGCCTTCACACCGGTCGTTGGCAGCGCCATGGCAAGCGACGGTGCCTTGACCCTTGACAGTGCCGGCAGCAAGGCGCCGGCACACAAATGGCTGAAATGAGCACGCCGACCTTGGGACATGGCAGTGGCGGTGTCCAGACGCGGATGAGCAGGCCACCGGGCACCAGTGCCGCCTTCTCGCTCATTGAGGTCCTGGTGACACTCGTCATCATCTCATTTGGCCTGTTCGCTTTGGCTGGGCTTCAAGCCAAGCTGCAACTGTCCGAAATCGATGCCTATCAGCGCGCCCAGGCGCTGTCGCTTCTGCAAGATATGGCCGACCGCATCGCCACCAACGGGAAGAATGCCGCAGCCTATGTGACCGGGACCGCCGGCGGTGCGCTCGGGACCGGGAGCAGCGTGGCCGAAGATTGCACAAGTGTGGTGTCTGCGGAACGGGACCGCTGCGAATGGAACGCCGCGTTGCAGGGTGCGGCAGAGGCGGCGGAGGACGGTGCCTTGACCGGTGCCATGGTCGGCGCCCGGGGCTGTGTCGAGGACCTGGGCAGCAATACTTACTTGATCACAGTGGTCTGGCAGGGGCTGACCCCGCTTTCGGCACCCTCGGCAGGCCTGGCCTGCGGTGTGGGCAATTACGGGGAGCCGGATTCCCCCTGCGCGAGCGACCTGTGTCGCCGTGCGGTCAGCACGGTTGTGCGGATCGGAATCTTGGAATAAGGACGGCCATGGTTGGCGCACGCACAGCCAGGCTTGGTTCCGCCCTAGGTGGCCACCGAGGGATCAGGCGTCTCCTGGGCGTCTCTTTGGTAGAACTGATGGTCGCCGTTACGGTGGGCCTGCTCCTTGTCGCAGGGCTGATGACCATCTACCTGCAGACCAGCAACGCCAACAACGAAATGGCCAAGTTGAATCGCCTGGTGGAGAACGGCCGCTTCGCCTTGCAACTGCTGCGTGAGGACCTTTCGCACGCAGGGTTTTGGGGGGAGTACAGCCCTATCGCGGCGCCCACAGCCGTCCCAGATCCCTGTGCGGCCTTCAGCGCCTGGACTCCCGCCCATAAGGCGAACTTCCTTGCCCTGCCGGTCTGCGGGTATGACGACGGGGCCGGTCTGCCAGCCAGTTGCGCCGGTGTAGTGACGCATCGGAAGCTTGGTACGGACGTGTTGGTCGTGCGGCACGCCAGTACCTGTATCGCGGATAACGGGACGGATGGTAACTGCGAGGACTACAGCGCGGACAAGCTCTACCTGCAGGTGTCCTTGTGTAGCGCCGACGCTGTCCCGTACGTCATGGCCATCAAAGGGGTGGGCATGGACCCTTTCTTCCTGAGAATGCGGGATGCAACCGGCACGCCCGGAAAGGCCTGTACCGCAGCCGGGTACACCGCCAGCTACGCGGGAAAGCGGAAGGTCATTTCCCATATTTACTATATTCGGGACCGCTCGAACATCCGTGTAGCTGACGGAATTCCTACCCTCTGGCGTTCCGAGCTCGACACCTCTGGGGGCGTGGTCAGACACCTGCACGCTGAGGCGTTGATCGAGGGCATCGAGTACATGGACGTTGAGTATGGGGTGGATTCTGTCGGAAACGATGGCAACCCGGACGGCTTTACCTCGGCCCCGGCCACCGCGGCCGATTGGGGCAATGTCATGGCGGTCAAGCTGTACCTGCTGGCACGCACCCTTGAGGCCACCCCAGGTCACAGGGATACCAAGACCTACCGCTTAGGCCAGACGACGCTCGGACCCTTCAACGACGGTTTCAGTCGCCACGTCTATTCAACCTATATCCGCCTCAAGAACCCTGCCGGCCGGAGGGAAAAATGATGATGCCGGTGCGCGATCCTTCTCGTCGAAGAGGCGTTGCCCTGGTGATTGGCATGGTGATTCTCATCGTCATGACCTTGATGGTTCTTTCGTCCGTCACACTCAGTACGGGGAATCTCAAGGCCGTCTCGAACATGCAGTTTCGGGACGCGGCCTTGGCGGCGTCAAACCTCGCCGTTGAGCAGGTGGTGAGTACTGCGTTCATGAATGCCCCAGCGGATGCACGCATCGCTGTGGATATTGATCGGGATGGCACAAGCGACTATACCGTCTATGTCCCGGTACCTACCTGCACCAGTTGGACAATCCCGAATCCGGTTGACCTCGATCCGAGCGAACCGGCCGATCAACCCTGTTTCTCCAGTAGCAGGATTGGTGGCCTGGGCGCGGACGCCCTGAGCACATTCTGCGCCGATACCTTGTGGGAGTTGCGGGCCTATCAGGTTGTCGGTGCGGGAACGGTCCCGGCCGCCGATCCGGTAACGGGTGCGGGCGTGACCGTCAATCAGGGCATCCGTGTCCGTATGAGCAGGGTGTTGGCGAAGAATGCGTGCGACTGAGGTGTGCCTCAAGCGGCGCATGGCCATGACCCATTCGCAAGCTACGCAGGGGCAGACGCCCGGTGAGCCATGCACAACGGATTCTGGAGGAGCCGCCATGATGAGGAAGTGGGTGAAACCTGCCTTGATCGCGAGCCTGGTGCTGGGGAGTAGTCTTGCCCGGGCGGAGGATATCGACCTGTTTATGGGCATGGACCCCAAGGGCGAGGCGGCGTCGAATATCCTCATCGTCATCGACAATACCGCCAATTGGGGCACGGCCTTCACGGCCGAGATGGCCGCCCTGGCGTCTAGCATCGCCGCCCTCGATGACGGTAGTATCTCGCTCGGTCTCATGATGTATACGGAAGCGGGTGGGGATAATGCGAATCCCGAGGGGAGCTATATTCGTGCTGCGATACGACCGATGGACTCGGAGACCAAGCAACTGTATCGGAATCTTGTAATCAGTTTCGACAAGAATGCCGATCGGAGCAATGAGGGAAGGCTGGGCCTGGTCATGTCGGAGGCTGATCGCTACTTTTCGGGGACCCAGGCCTATGCCGGGCACAACACGTCCAAGCGGGACTATCGCGGTAATAGTATCGATGGGCTTCCCGAGTCTAATGCGATCTATTCATTACCTGGCAATGCCTTTATCTCGGAAACGGATCGGACCTATGATAGCCCTGTAGGCGCCAATGGCTGTCAGAAGAACTTCGTCATTTTCCTGAGTAATGGCAAGCCGGGTGTCGATGCCAACGCTAACAAAACCGCGGAGGAACATTTACGGGCGGTGGGCGGCGATGCGGCGACGACGCAGGTGCCTCTGGTCCCCAGCGGCTATCAAGGCGACATCGCCGATGAATGGTCGAGGTACCTGGCCAATAAGGCTACCAGTCGGGTGACCACCTACATCATTGACGTGGTGCCAACGCAGGCCGGTCGGTACTCCAGCGATTACCAGGCCCTGCTGAAGAGCATGGCGGCCCAGGGCCAGGGAAGATATTTCAATGTTGGGTCGGCCGCCGCAGATGACGTCGGCCTCAAGATTCAGGCCGCACTGGGTGCGATCTTTGGCGAGATTGGCGCCGTCAATAGCGTCTTCTCCGCGGCCAGCCTGCCGGCGAGTGCAAGCACTGCGGGCGTCTACCTCAATCAAGTCTTCATTGGTATGTTCCGACCCGACAAGGACCTTGCGCCGGGTTGGCCAGGTAACCTCAAGCAATATCAACTCGCGGTGGACGGCAACACTGATCTCCATCTCGTTGACAGAACTGGGGCACGTGCCATCAACCCACTGACGGGGTTTATCACCCCCTGTGCTGTGAGCTATTGGACTCCTGGGACTGCGGATACCTATTGGTCGTTCAAGCGAGGGGAGTTCGCAGATCCTTGCCGCACGGTGTCCGGTGCCGACGCATCGAACTTCCCGGACGGAGATGCCGTCGAAAAAGGGGGTCTGGCTACCGCTTGAGGGCGATCGCGCCAGGTGTGCGATCCGTGAAGACCTGCACCGGTGCATGCGGCGTTCTGACAGACTTCAGCGAGTCCAATATCGACGTGACTGCGGCCGCATTGGGTGTGGCGGATGTGGATCGCAGCCGTTTGATCGCCTGGGTCAGGGGCCAAGACCTGATGGACGAAGACCTCGACGGGGCCACAACGGAGATGCGCCCCTCGGTCCATGGCGACGCGATCCACTCCCGACCCCTGGCTGTGGATTATGGCGGAGGCTCGGTGGTGGTCTTCTATGGCGGTAACGATGGCATGCTGCGTGCTGTGGCGGGCGGCAAGGACATCACCGACGGCAACGAACTGTGGTCCTTTGTCGCACCTGAGCACTTCGGGAGGCTGAAGCGGTTGTGGAACAACATGCCCCTGATCGACTTTCCCGCGCCGCCGCCCGGGCAGGGCAACCACAAGGACTATTTTTTCGATGGCTCGGTCGGCGCTTACCGGACGCCTGGCGGTGACGTGTGGATCTACGCCACCATGCGGCGCGGCGGGAGGCAGATCTATGCCTTTGATGTCAGTACCGCGACAGCCCCCAGCCTGATGTGGCGGCGCGGCTGTCCCAATCCCTATGACGATACCGGATGCGATACAGGCCTCGTTGGCATCGGGCAGACCTGGTCGGCGGTGCAGGTCTTTCGGGCTGGGGGCTACCTTGACGCGGCTACACCCCCGGCGCCTAGGCCCATCGCAATCTTCGGCGGCGGCTACGATCCTTGCGAGGATCTGGAGCCCGACGCCTGCGTCACGCCCAAGGGGAATCACATCTACGTGGTCGATGCGCAGACCGGGACGCTGCTCAAGACGTTCGATACCATCCGTAGCGTTGCGGCGGACATCACTGTCATCGATGGGAATGCGGACGGCGAGGGGGAGCTTGCCTATGCCGTGGATACCGGGGGCAACCTCTATCGGATTGGTGTCGGGGACGGCGTCCCGGCGGACTGGACCATCACCCAGGTGGCGGCGCTGGGGTGTGACGCACCACCCTGCGCGGCCTCAGGGGCCTACAACCGGAAGTTTCTCCATGCCCCCGAGGTGGTCGTAACAAAGCTGTACAACGCCGTCCTGGTTGGCTCGGGCGATCGCGAACATCCCAAGACCCCACCTGAGGGCAAGGACGTCAATGACGCCTTCTTCATGGTCATGGACAAGCCTGAGGATGCGGTCTGGCTGGCGGCCGAATCCAGCAACTGCGGCGGTGCCGGGTTGATCTGTAAGGCATCGCTCCTGGAGGTCCTCCCCGAGGGCGCCAATCCGACAACGGCGCAACTCAGCGCCAAGAAGGGGTGGTATCTCTCCTTTGGCGCGGACGCCGGGGGAGTCGTCCATGATGACGAACAAGTGGTGACTTCTTCCATCGTGGTCGGGGGGGTGGTCTATTTCAGCACCTATACGCCCACGATCTCGACCGAGCAGCACTGCGGCCCCAATCTGGGCACGGCCCGAGCGTACGCCGTGAACTTCCTGACTGCGGTCAGCCCGGACGGCACGACGCACCGCTTTGACGAGCTGACGGGCGGTGGGCTAGCACCGTCGCCGGTGGGCGGGCTCGTTGGCATCGGTGGAAAGCTGTACCCCTTTGTGATCGGCGGGCGGCAATTGGCCGGCGGCGCCTCTGCCGGCATCGAGGCTCAGAATGCGGGCCTGGTTGTGTCCGGTGCCAGAGTACGCACCCACTGGTATATCGAACCATCGGCGCAGCAATGAACCGACAGTTCACATGGAGGCCCAGTCTTGGCCTGCTGCCGGCGGGGCGCCATACAGGCTTCACGCTCGTCGAACTGATGGTGACCCTTGCGATTGCGGCCGTCCTGATGGTCCTGGCTGTTCCGAACCTGAATGATGCGACCCTGAACGGAAAGCTAAGGTCGCAAGCGAATGCCTTTCTCGCCACGCTGCACCTCGCACGCAGTGAGGCGATCAAACGCAATGGGCGGGTCGTGGTGTGCAAGTCGGCGGACGGGGAAACCTCTGCGGTGGGTGATGGCAGCGGCGGATGGGATCAGGGGTGGATGGTCTTTCACGACCGCAACAATAACGGCGTGAGGGACAACGACGAGGACATTATCGAACGCCATCAGCCGCTGGCGTTCGGGTTTTCTCTGACTGGCAATGCGAACATCGATGACTATATCTCCTTCAATCCATCGGGGGCTACGATGCTAACCTCCGGTGCGTTCCAATCGGGGACCCTGACCCTGTGTCGCTCCGTGCCGACGCTGGCAGGCCGATGGAGGAAGATCGTGGTGAGCGCGGCGGGGCGTGCGCGGATCGAGGCGGTCGAAGAGGCGGTCGGGGCCGTCAAGGCTTGCCCCTGACCCGAGGTAGCCGGAGCCATAAGGCCTATCGGGAGGCTTTAAGGAAGCGCTGATTAAAGCGCTTCCCGTGCGGGGCAGGGATGCCCCACCATTTTCGACGGCTGTAAGCCGTTTAAAATGGAGCGCCCCGGGAGTCGCGCCTCGCGGGGCGCGAGCTGATTAAAGCCAAGGATGGCTTTAATCAGCGTCTTCTTAGGTGCCATTGGCCGCGGGTTTAGTGCACACTCCCGATACCATGCGAGAACCCATCCGCTTGCACCTGCGCGAGTATGGCGCCACCCAGCCCGGGGCGGACGCGGTTGTATTGCTGCACGGGCTCTTCGGCTCGTCCAGCAATTGGCACGGCATCGCCCGTATCCTGGGCCAGCGGCATCGGGTCCTGGTCCCGGACCTGCGCGGGCATGGTCGCTCACCGGCCGGCGATGGCATCTCGTACCCGGCCATCGCGGCGGATCTGGTGCGCCTGCTCGACGACCAGGCCATCGCCCGGGCTCGGGTCATCGGTCACAGCATGGGGGGTAAAGCGGCCATGTGGCTGGCCCTGACCGCGCCCCAGCGGGTGGCCACCCTGACGGTGGTGGACATAGCCCCGGTGACCTACCCGGACCGCCACTCGGACCTGGTGGCGGCCCTGGGTGCCATCCCCCTGGCGACGCTGCGGGACCGCCGCGAGGCCGATGCCCGGCTGGCCCCGGTTGTCCCCGAGCCCCCTGTGCGTGGCTACCTGTTACAGAACCTGGAGCACACCCCGGACGGTTGGCGCTGGCGCTTTGCCCTCGGGGCCATCGCCGCCGCCACAGAGGCCATCCGCGGCTTCCCGGACCCTGCGGGTGCGCAGTTCCCCGGGCCCACGCTGTTCGTCTACGGCACCGCCTCGGACTACCTGGCTGGGACCCACTTGGGTGCAGTGCGTGCCTTGTTTCCGCTGGCCCGGCTGCGTCCCGTCGCCGGTGCCGGTCACTGGGTCCATGCGGACCAGCCCGCGGGGTTTCTCACCGCCATCGCTTCGGCCCTGGCGTCCTGAAAGACCAGCACTGGGGTCTCGGCGGCGCACGCGACCGGACCCCGACGGCGGTTATACTGTGCCGCTTTCCGCAACCTGGAGACCTGGAGCTTTCCCATGGCGCAGAACGAGATCAAGAAGGTGGTGCTGGCCTATTCCGGTGGCCTCGACACCTCGGTCATCCTCAAGTGGCTGCAAGATACCTACGGCTGCGAGGTGGTCACCTTCACCGCCGACATCGGCCAGGGCGAAGAACTGGAGCCGGCCCGGTCCAAGGCCACCGCCGCCGGGGTCAAGGAGATCTACATCGACGACCTGCGCGAGGAGTTCGTGCGCGACTTCGTCTTCCCGATGTTTCGCGCCAACGCCATCTACGAGGGCGAGTACCTGCTCGGGACCTCCATTGCACGGCCTCTGATCGCCAAGCGCCTCATCGAGATCGCCAACGAGACCGGGGCCGACGCCATCTCCCACGGTGCCACCGGCAAGGGCAACGACCAGGTCCGCTTCGAGTTGGGGGCCTACGCCCTGAAGCCCGACGTGAAGATCATCGCCCCCTGGCGGGAGTGGGACCTGCTCTCCCGGGAGAAGCTCCTGGCCTACGCGGAAGAACACGGCATCCCGGTGGAGATGAAGCGCGACGGCACCAAGTCCCCCTACTCCATGGACGCCAACCTGCTGCACATCTCCTATGAGGGCTATGACCTGGAGGACCCCTGGGTCGAGCCCGGGCCCGACATGTGGCGCTGGACCGTCTCGCCGGAGCAGGCCCCGGACCGTCCGCGCTACATCGAGCTGGGCTTCGAGCGCGGCGACTGCGTCTCCATCGACGGGCAGGCCCTGTCCCCGGCCGCCCTGCTCGCCGAGTTGAACCGCATCGGCGGGGAGCACGGCATCGGGCGCGACGACATCGTCGAGAACCGCTACGTCGGCATGAAGTCCCGCGGCTGCTACGAGACCCCCGGCGGGACCATTCTGCTCAAGGCCCACCGGGCCATGGAGTCTCTGACCCTGGACCGCGAATCGGCCCACCTCAAGGACGAGCTCATGCCCCGCTACGCGAGCCTCGTCTACAACGGCTACTGGTGGAGCCCGGAGCGGCTCATGCTCCAGGCCGCCATCGACCAGACCCAGGCCGTGGTCAACGGGGTGGTCCGGCTGAAGCTCTACAAGGGCGGCATCCTGGTGGTGGGACGCAAGTCCGACACCGACAGCCTGTTCGATGCCGCCATCGCCACCTTCGAGGAGGACGCCGGGGCCTACAACCAGGGCGATGCCACCGGTTTCATCCGGCTCAATGCCCTGCGGTTGCGGGTGGCCGCCCGCCGCCGCCAGTAAGACGAGTCCGGATTGGAGCGCGGCGTGGCTGGGGAGCCTCAGGGCTCTGGCAGTGGCCAGATCCAAAGGTGTCGATTACTCTTGCCCCGGACGCGGCCAGTCGGCTTGCGCCTGTGACGTTTGCACTTCCACCACGGAGATCACCATGAAGCTTGGAACCATGCTAAGGGGGGCCGCGGGGTCCCTGGTCGCGGTCGGTTGCGCCCTGGCCCTGGGCAGCGGGAGCGCCCTAGCCGAGTCCGCCTGTAAGGGGCTGGAGCAGGCGGCCTGCGAGAAGGGCGCGGACTGCACCTGGGTCGGCGCCTACGAAAGGAAGGACGGCAAGCAAGTCTCCGGCTATTGCCGGGGCAAGGGCGGTGCCGCCGCGGACGACAAGAAGGACGACAGGGACACGGCCAAGACCCCGGCCAAGCCCGCCACGGCCCAGCCCCCCGAGATGCCGGCGGCGAAGCCCAAGGCACCTGAGGCTCCGGCGGCGGCCAAGACCGCGAAGCCCGTCGAGATGCCGGCCATGCCCAAGACCCCGGAGGCGCCGGCGGCCGCCAAGACCCCGAAGCCCATCGAGATGCCGGCCATGCCCAAGGCCCCGGCGGCCGCTAAGACCCCGAAGCCCATCGAGATGCCATCCATGCCCAAGACCCAGCCGCCGCCGGCAACCCCCACCGCTCCTGCTGCGGTCAAGGACAAGGCCAAACTCCCCTAAGACACAGGGCGGGCCATTGGCGGTCTGACATCGGCGGTCGGTTGGGGGCCAACCGACCGCCGATCTCGTTGAGACCTCGCCCACACCCGGCTCGGTCGTTGCCGAAGTTTGAGCGGCAGTGCAGCTCAGTGTAGGGCGGGGCCGAAGGCATGATGGTGGGCTGATACCAGGGGAGCGAGTGCAAAGGAACGCCGACGTGCGGGCCTTGAGCCAGCATTGCCGAACCACGCTTGGGCCCTGCCGTCGCGTGCTGTCCCAAGGGCGGTGCTCGCGTTGCGACGGTTCGTTATGTCGGCGCGCTGACGGCCAGAACGTCTGAGTATTGGCACTTGGGCATATGCCTGCCTCCCCGGGAACTTGCTATAGTTCTGCGCCCCGACCGCCAGCATCCTGGGGATGCCCGCCATGAAATTCACCGGACGCCCGAACATCGACCACGGCCTTGATCGGCACGGTCTGTACAACTTGAACGCCGCCTACTGGAATCTGCCGACCCCAGAGCTTTACGAACAGGCCATCCTTCGCCACGAGGGGTCGCTGTCCCACCTCGGACCCTTGGTGGTGCGCACCGGACACCACACCGGGCGTTCCGCGGAGGACAAGTTCATCGTTGACGAGCCCTCGACCCATGACCAGATCTGGTGGGGTCGGGCCAACAAGCCCATCCCGGAGGAGAGCTTCGCCGCGCTCCACCAGCGCCTGGCGTCCTACCTTCAGATGAAGGAGGTCTATGTTCAGGACTGCTTTCTGGGCGCCGACCCCGACTTCCGCCTGCCGGTGCGGGTCATCAGCGAATACGCCTGGCATAGCCTGTTCGCCCGCAACCTCTTCATCCAGGCCAAGACGGACAATATCGACGATCACGAGCCGGCCTTCACCATCATTGACGTGCCGCGCTTCCACGCCGTGCCCTCCCTGGACCGCACCCGCAGTGAGACCTTCGTCCTGATCAGCTTTGCCCGGCGCCTGGCCCTCATCGGCGGGACCAGCTACGCGGGGGAGATCAAGAAGGCCCTGTTCATGGTGATGAACTACCTGATGCCCGAG
Organism: uncultured Gammaproteobacteria bacterium; assembly: GCA_963802205.1. Taxonomy (GTDB): domain Bacteria; phylum Pseudomonadota; class Gammaproteobacteria; order Chromatiales; family Chromatiaceae; genus DYRB01. The sequence goes on from CAWDHW010000014.1 coordinate 65,849, forward strand.
CGCGGAGTTCTGCCCCTGCGCTGTGCCGCCAACCAGGGGCGGGACGGGGGCGTGGCCCTGTTCCTGGGCCTGAGCGGCAGTGGCAAGACGACCCTCTCGGCGGATCCCGAGCGCATCCTGATCGGTGACGATGAGCACGGCTGGAGCCCGCAGGGGGTCTTCAACTTTGAGGGCGGCTGTTACGCCAGGATGATTCGCCTCTCCGCCGAGGACGAGCCGGAGATCTTCGCGGCGTCCCGACGTTTTGGGACCGTGCTGGAGAACGTCACCGTCTCCGCCCACAGCCGTCGCCTCGACTTAGACGACGACTCCCTCACCGAGAATACCCGCGGTGCCTACCACATCAGCGCCATCGCCAACGCCAGCCGTACCGGGGTGGCTGGCCACCCGGATACGGTCATCCTCCTGACCTCAGACGCCTTCGGGGTCCTGCCTCCCTTGGCGCGCCTGGATATGGCGCAGGCCCTGTACCACTTTTTGTCGGGTTACACGGCAAGGGCCAGCGGGTCGGGTCGCGGCGGGGGCGAGCCCACCGCCGTCTTCAGCGCCTGTTACGGGGCCCCGTTCATGCCGCTGCACCCGCGGCGTTACGCTGACCTCTTTGCGGATCGCCTACGCCAGCATCGCCCGCGCGTCTGGCTCATCAACACAGGCTGGACCGGGGGCCCCTGCGGTGAGGGCCGACGCATTGAGATCGACCATGTCCGGGCACTGGTGCGGGCCGTGCTCTCGGGTGACCTGGACCAAGTCGAGACCCGCACCGACCCGGTCTTCGGGCTCGCTGTCCCCCTGGCCTGTGCCGGTGTCCCCGCCAACCTGCTTGACCCCCGTGGCACCTGGGCCGACCCGGCTGCCTACGACGCCCAGGCCCGGCGCCTGGCCGGGATGTTCCGAGACAACTTCAGTGCCTTCGCCGGGGCCGTGGACGAGTCGGTCCGCGCCGCCGGGCCCAGGGTCGATTGACACCCAAGGCCATGGCCATCCAAGAGATCACCCTCACCCGTCCCGATGACTGGCACCTGCACCTGCGTGACGAGGCGGCCCTGGGTTGCGTCGTCGCCCACACCGCGGCGCGCTTCGCCAGAGCCATCGTCATGCCCAACCTCAAGCCTCCGGTGACGACTACGGCCCAGGCCCTGGCCTACCGCGGGCGCATCCTCGCGGCCCTGCCGCCAGGGCTCGACTTCGATCCCCTGATGACCCTGTATCTGACCGATAGCCTGACGCCCGCAGAGATTGACCGGGCAAAGGCCAGTGGGCAGGTCCAGGCCGTCAAGCTCTATCCCGCCGGGGCCACCACCAACTCGGAGAGCGGGGTGACCGATCTCGCAGCCGTCTATCCGGTGCTGGAACGTATGCAGCGGCTGGATCTGCCGCTCCTGGTCCACGGCGAGTCCACCGAACCCGAGGTGGATGTCTTCGACCGCGAGCGGCGCTTCATCGAGGATCGCCTGACCCGCATCCTGATGGACTTCCCGGGGTTACGGGTGGTCTTCGAGCACATTACCACCCGCGATGCAGTGGCCTTTGTCCTGGCCGGGCCCCCGACGCTTGCGGCCACCATCACCGCCCACCACTTGCTCTACAACCGCAACGCCATGTTCGCCGGTGGCATGCGCCCGCATCTGTACTGCCTGCCGGTACTCAAGCGCGAGACCCACCGCGAGGCACTGATGGGTGCGGCGACCAGCGGCGATCCGCGCTTTTTCCTCGGAACCGACAGCGCCCCCCACACCCAGGGGGCCAAAGAGAGCGCATGCGGCTGCGCCGGGATCTTCAGCGCCCACGCCGGGATCGAGCTCTACGCAGAGGCCTTTGATCAGGCAGGCGCCCTGGACCGGCTGGAGGGCTTTGCCAGTCACTTTGGGGCGGACTTTTACCGCTTGCCGCGCAACAAGGGTCAGATCCGGCTGCGGCGGGAGTCCTGGAGGGTCCCGGGGACTTATGCCTTCGGCGACGGCCGGTTGGTGCCATTGCGGGCGGGTGAGGAGATCGCCTGGCGCCTCGTTGGGTGACGTGGGCGCCGCCCTGAGGCGGCGGCGCCTCATGCGAGGGGTTAGAGCCCGTCGAGGATGGGATTAGGGCCGTAGCCAGGTCCGTACCAGAGCTCGTCGGCCACGGTCTCGGGCGGTGGGTTGCCGTCGTGGACCTTGTACTGACGCCGTTGCAGATAGCCGTCACGCAGGAAGGTATAGGGGTCCAGGGCGGCGTCTTCGAGCAGATCCGTCGCCTTGAGCAAGTCGGCGCGGCGGTCGATCAGACGCAGTGCGACCGCGCCCCAGTAGATCTCGTTCTTGCGCACGCTGATGAAGGGATCGGCATAGATGTCTCCGGCCAGCCCGACGGTGTCGCGGATGGTGCTGGGGCCGAGCAAGGGGAGCACAAAGTAGGGTCCGGGCCCGAAGCCCCAGTAACCCAGGGTCTGGCCGAAGTCCTCCTTGTAGCTCGGCAGCCCCATGTTGGTGGCCACGTCCAAGACGCCGAGCAGCCCCATGGTGGAATTGATCAGGACGCGCCCGACGTCGCTGCCGGCACGTGACAGCTTGAACTGGAGCAGGTTGTTTAGGGCCGAGGTGATGTCGTCGATGTTGTTGAAAAAGTTGGTGACGCCCCGATCCACCGGCTCCGGCGTGACGTATTTGTAGCCCTTGGCGATGGGTTTGAGGAAGGCATTGTCGAAGTCCGTGTTGAACCGGAACATGGCCCTGTTATAGAACTCCAGGGGGTCACGCGGGTCGTCGGGTGTGGTGGCGCAGCCGGCGAGGAGGGCGCCGATCAGGACCGATATGCTGCCAAGGAGACACGCTCGCATCTGGGGTTCACTTCGCTGAGTATGAAGCCTGCCGGTCGGCACCGGCTTACGACTAGCCCGCATGGTAGCACAGGGGCCAAGATCGGAGACGAGACCTGCCGCCGTGCAATCCTGTCCTTGTCGATCGGCGCCGGAACCTCCGGCCCCATCGACCCCAGGCTTGCCTGCGGCCCGGTAAACCCCCAATTGCCCCCCAGAGTCGCAGACTAATCGGGAGATCGCCGGTGCCGCATGAGTTGAGAGTCCTAAAGCCCGAGGAGTACTTCATCGAGGTCGAGCCCTACTATGCCCCGATCGGGGACGAGATCGCCGTCTTCGAGGCCGCCTATGCCAACGGATTGCCGATCCTGCTCAAGGGCCCCACCGGCTGCGGCAAGACCCGCTTCATGGAGCACATGGCCTGGCGCCTCGGACGCCCCTTGATCACGGTGTCCTGTCATGACGATCTCACCTCCTCCGATCTGGTGGGGCGCTTCCTGGTCAAGGGCGGCGAGACCATCTGGGTCGATGGTCCTCTGGCCCGGGCCGTGCGTGCCGGTGGCATCTGTTACCTGGACGAGGTGGTGGAGGCGCGCAAGGACACGACCGTGGTGATCCACCCCCTGGCGGACGACCGCCGCGTCCTGCCCATCGAGAAGCTCGGCGAGTTGCTGGAGGCCCCCACCGAGTTCTGCCTGGCGATGTCCTACAACCCGGGCTACCAGAGCGTACTCAAGGACCTGAAGCAAAGCACCCGGCAACGCTTCGTGGCGCTGGAGTTCAACTACCCGAATGCGGCCTTGGAGCAGGCCATCGTCCAGCGCGAGTCCGGTATCGACTCTGGCCTCGCAAGGCAGTTGGTCAAGTTCGCCCACATGACCCGCAACCTCAAAGGGCAGGGCCTCGACGAGGGGGCCTCGACCCGGCTCCTGGTCCACGCCGCCAAGCTGATCCACTCCGGGGTCGCCCCGGTGATCGCCTGCCGCAGTGCCATCGCCCAGGCCCTTACCGACGATGGCGACATGCTCGCTGCCGTCAACGAGCTGGGCGCATCGCTGTTTTGACTGTCCCGCCCATCACCCAGTTGGACGCCCACCAGATCGAGGAGCGCATGGATGTGTACCTCGATGCGGCCCTGTCGTCGCGACGCACCGCCGCGGGTCCGGCACGCGACCTGGCCGCCTTCCCAGCCCGTGAGCAGGGCTTCGTGCTCCACTGGGGGGCGGTGATTGCCCGCGACAACTCCGAGCTGGCCTACCAGTTCACCGCCTTCGCCCCCCGGGGCCTGCCGCTGATGGACCTGGACGCCATGGAGGCCTGGCTGCTGCACGCCATGGACCTTTACGACAAGAAGGGCCAGACCCCCGCCATCCGCGCCTTCCAGGACGTCGAGGGCTTTGCGGCCAATAGGCAGGAAAGGCTGGCCGGTATCGCCCTGGAAGACGTCTCCCCGGTGCTGGAGCGTTTCGTCTGCGGGCTCAACGGACGGGCGCTGAAGATCCGCGCGGGGGAGCGCTGCTTCACGGACACCGAAACCATCTTCCTCCCCGCCGTGGTCGGGCGGCTCCCGGAGAAGGAGGCCAACTTCCGCCTCTACAAGGCCATGACCGTCCACCAGTGGGCCCAGGGCTGGTACGGGACCTGGCGCGGCGGTGTGCTGCTGGAGGCCCTGACCCGGCACACCCCAAGCGCCCGGGAGCTGGCACTGTTTCACGCCCTGGAGACCATCCGCCTGGACGCCTGTCTGGGGCGTGACTTCCCTGGTCTCGCCCGCGACATGGCCGCCCTGCGCCTGGCCCTGGACGGCGAGCAGCCGGGCGCTGCCCCCGCCTGGCAGCGGGCGGCGGCGGCCCTGAGCGACCCCGGCGCCCGGGTCGGCGACAGCCTCGCCCTGTGGCTGGAACTGGCTCGCCACCCGGTCCCGGCCTGCTGCTACCGCGGCGAACTCATGCCGGACCTGGTCCGCGCCTGTTTCGACACCCGTGCCGCCCTGGAGCGGGACCGCTTCCGCATCGCCCTGGCCCGTCTCATCGAGGAGCAGGACGAGCGTCCGCCCGGCGAGGACCGGCCCGAGGCGCAGACCCTGCCCGAGACCGCTGCACGCCTCGCCGCCCGGGCCAAGGACGACCCCGACATGCCAGAGGGGCAGACCTACGGACTATTCCTGGACGGCAAGCCCGTGGCCCCGCCAGAGGATGTGATCTCCACCATGGAGAGCATCATCCAGGACCTGGGCGAGATCCCCCCCGAATACCTGGTGGCCGCCGGCCCCGGGCTCTACAAGCGCGGCCTGGGGGGCGAGACCAGGGATGCAGACTCCGCCTGGGCCGGGACCTACCACGAGGAGGGGGCCTTCGCCTACGACGAGTGGGACCACAGCCGTGCCCACCATCGCAAGGGCTGGTGCATCCTGCGCGAGCACGAGGTCAAGCCCGCGGGTCTGACCTTCTACCACACGACGCTGCGCAAGTACGGGGGCTTGATCAAGTCCATCCGCCGCACCTTCGAGGTCCTGCGCGGGGAGGACCGCATCCTCAAGCGCCAGCCCTACGGCGAGGACGTGGACATCGACGCCCTGGTGGAGGCCTACGCCGACGCCCGGGTGGGGCTGGAGATGGGGGAGCGCCTCTTCACCCGTCGGCAGCAGGACGACCGCAACATCGCCGTGATGTTCATGGTAGACATGTCTGGCTCCACCAAGGGCTGGATCAACGACGCCGAGCGCGAGGCACTGATCCTGCTCGCCGAGGCCCTGGAACACTTAGGCGACCGCTTCGCCATCTACGGCTTCTCCGGCTGGACGCGCAAGCGCTGCGAGGCCTTTCCCATCAAGCGCTTCGGCGAGCCCTATGACGACCTGGCCCGGGGGCGCATCTGCGGGATCGAGCCACGGGACTACACCCGCATGGGAGCCCCCATCCGCCACCTGACGGGGCTACTCAAGGCCGAGGACGCCCGCATCAAGCTGCTGATCACCCTCTCCGACGGCAAACCCGACGACTACGACCCCGCCTACCGCGGCGACTATGGCATCGAGGACACCCGCCAGGCGCTGTTCGAGGCCCGGCTCGCCGGCGTTCACCCCTTCTGCATCACCATCGACGAGCAGGGCCCGGACTACCTCCCACACATGTACGGGGCCGCCAATTACACCCTAGTGGCAGACGTTGCCCGGCTGCCCGCCAAGGTCTCGGAGATCTACCGCCGCTTGACCAGTTGAGCCGCCGCCGTCAATCGTCGGGACGGTGAGTCCGTGTCATTTCGCGGTCGGCTTTTGCCGGGCGAGTTCCAAAATGAAGTGCAACACCCGGACCTAGGCTGTAGGTAGGAGGTGTGCACATGAGAACGCGGTACAGACAGTTGACGGCGGACGACCGCAACAAGATCCAGATAGGTCTGAACGAGGGGCTGAGCCGGCGCGAGATAGCGCGCGGTCTTGGCCGTTGGCCGAGCGCGGTGAGTCGGGAGATTGCCCGCAACCGGGTGGGCGTGACCTACGACGCGGTGAGTGCTGGGCAGCGCACGCGGAGCCGGTGCCGGCGCGGTCGGCGCAAGCTGGTGGTGGGCACGGCGCTGTTGCAGGAGGTCCACACGGGCCTGTTGGGTGGCTGGTCCCCGGAGCAGATCGCGGGCAGACTCAAGCAGATGCACCCGGACGAACCGACCGAGCGAGTCTCCCATGAGACCATCTACAGCTACATCTACGCGCAGCCGCGCGGGGAGTTGCGCAAGACGTTGATCGCGGCCTTGCGCCAGGCGCACAAAAAGCGCCTGGCGCGCTCCCGAGGCACGGATCGGCGCGGACATTTGCGCGACATGGTCTCGATCCACACGCGGCCCGCGGAGGCCCTGGGACGGCAGGTAGCGGGGCATTGGGAGGGGGACCTCATCAAGGGCGCAGGCAATGCCAGCGCGGTCGGGACCCTGGTCGAGCGCAAGAGCCGCTACGTCCTCCTGGCCAAGATGGACGGTACCGACGCCGAGGCGGCGCTGGAGGGCTTTACGCGCCGCATGCGGACCCTGCCGGCCGCTGTGCGTAAGACCCTGACCTACGACCAGGGCAAGGAAATGGCGCACCACCAAGCGCTCGCGCGCCGCCTCAACATTCGGGTGTACTTCGCCGACCCTCATAGCCCTTGGCAGCGCCCCTCCAACGAGAATGCCAACGGCCTGATCCGCCAGTACCTGCCCAAGGGGATGGACCTCTCCGGCGTCTCCCAGCGGCGCCTAACCCAGATCGCCACGGCACTCAACACGCGCCCAAGAAAATGCCTCGGCTTTATGACACCGGAGGAAGTCATGTCGCAAGAAATCAATCAGTTAAACTCTTGCGTTGCACTTCAAACTTGAAACCGCCCCAACATTTCTTATAAATATAGCCTGCGCCCTGCCTTGAGGAATTGGCTTGTTAGCGAAGAGGCAAGTGATAGGGAAGCGAAGCTCCTGAGCTTCGTGTCGGGTAACCCGCTTGATACTTAGATCAAACGAACCAACATTCTCAACGCCAACCCACCAATGAGGAGCCTGGTGTATGCACATGCCGCTTTGCGCATTTGTCGGGCCGCTGATTAACGCTGACTGGCCGTGAAATATAACGGCATTGTGGCTAGTAGAGTGGCAGAGCAGGGCTGTTATCCACGCATGATCTCTACAGTTCCACCCGTGATCTAGAGCGCCACTGGCATTGACAAACGGCTCCGTCCAAAGGAAGTGATGCACCTCCCGCAGAAACGTTTCACTCGACATGGAGCTGAGGGTGATCTTCTTAGGCATCATCTGTTTTTGGCGCCCAACGCCGCGTTGAGCCGCGCGGGGCACGGCAATAACAGAAAACGGTGCGCTGTCTTACCGCGTGGGCCTCGAACGCGAAGTTAGATGCTGCTGTATTAATTGAAGCCCTCCCTTACCCAACCGAACGACCACACAACCAACCATAAACCAACCGTCGGTACGAACAGCATTGCGAGAATATTAACCACGCGAGGATTGAGTTCTCGCATCTGTTGTTCTTTTGTAGGAGTGGGGGTTGAATAGTCTTTTAGGAGAAGATCGACCGGTGCCCATTGCCAAAATACATATTGCGATGGTTGTTTGTCGAATTGGTCGAATACGTTAATGGATTGGCTTTCGGCAATCACGAAACCAGAGGCGATAACCAACCATAAAACTGACAAAACGATTAGGAGTCTCTTCCACCCCTTTGATATCGCAGCCATAGAACCTCAAATTGTAAGCATCTAAGGAATCGCTGATTAATTCGGAAGCTGCCGGGTGGGGCGTCACGAAATCAAGGCGTTGCGAGACCCGCAACGCTCGAAAGCGGAATTAATCAGCGATTCCCTAAGGAAACCGGGAGCAGACCACAGTTTTTTGCTAAAGTGTAGCCACCGCAAGGCTCCAGTTTCCCCTCGGTATGCCCCGACACGCCCGCATCGTCGCCGCCGGCTACCCGATGCACACGATTCTACGCGGCATCGACCGGACTGCAATATTCTTCGCCGAGCCCGACCGGTGCCTGTTCCTCGCCACCTTGGCCGAACTCGCGGCCGCCGAGTCGGTCGGTGTGCATGCCTACGTCCTGATGACCAACCACGTCCATCTGTTGATGACTCCCGACCTCCCAAGGATTCCATCCCAAGGATTCCAGGCTTCCCGCCCTAAGGGCTTCAGCTATACTCTCGCGCCCCTTTTTGCCGCGGAGACCATGCCCATGACCGCCCTCCACCAGTCCGACCTCGCGCACCTCGAACTGATCCACCGCGGCAAGGTGCGCGACATCTACCGCGTCGATGCCGATCACCTGCTCATCGTGGCCACGGACCGGCTGTCCGCCTTCGACGTGGTCCTGCCCCAGCCCATCCCGGGCAAGGGCGAGGTCCTGACGCGGGTCGCCAATTTCTGGTTCGGTCGCACCCAGGGCATCGTGCCCAATCACCTGTCCGGGATCGCCGTCGCCGACGTGGTGACGGACCCGGCGGAGCTTGAGCGCCTCGGCGAGCGGGCCATCGTGGTTCGCCGTCTCAAGGCCCTGCCGGTGGAGGCCATCGTTCGCGGCTACCTGATCGGCTCCGGGTGGAAGGACTACCAGCGCAGCGGCGCCGTCTGCGGTATCGCCCTGCCGGCGGGGTTGCGCCAGGCCGACCGCCTGCCGGAGGCGATCTATACCCCCTCCACCAAGGCCGCGGTGGGGGCCCACGACGAGAACGTGGACTTCGCCCACACCGTGGATCTGCTCGGGCGGGAGCTGGCCGAACAGGTTCGCGAGGCCAGCTTGCGCGTCTACTCCGAGTGTGCCGCCTACGCCCTGACCCGCGGCATCATCATCGCCGACACCAAGTTCGAGTTTGGCCTGGACGCGGACGGGCGCCTGCACCTCATCGACGAGGTCCTGACCCCGGACTCGTCCCGCTTCTGGCCCGCGGACCAGTACCAGCCCGGCACCAGCCCGCCGAGCTTCGACAAGCAGTTCGTGCGCGACTACCTGGAGACCCTGGACTGGGACAAGACCCCGCCCGGACCCAACCTGCCCCAGGAGATCATCGACAAGACCGCGGAGAAATACCGCGAGGCGGAGCGGCGTCTGACCGGGGGCGCCTAGCGCCGGTCGCGGGCCTTGGGCGGCGGGTCACGCCTCCGGCAGCCTCAGGATCTCCAGGTAGCCGAGGTCCCGCAGGCGGTGGGCCTCGACGCGAAGGTTCTCCCTGGGCCAACCGACGCAGCCCGAGTCCGTCCGGCCCAGGTCGGCACCTGCGGCCTCTGCGTCCAGCAGGCGCAGGGCGCAGGTCCAGAGGTCCCGTCGTCCGGCGACGGTCGCCAGGGTCAGGGCCCCCTCCCGTACCCGTTGGCGTTGTAGCACTTGGAGTTGGCGTTTGGCCTGATCGATTTGGTCGCGCAGGGGCCGCGACAGGTCGAAGGCGAGGGCGACCTGGGCCGGGTCAGACTCAAGTTCTGCCAGGTCCCGCGGCCCCAGCTCCGGAACCGGTTCCGGCCACAGCTCCCGCCAGGTCAGACGTCCGGCCCCCACCGGGTCATTGTCTGCGGGGTCGGGCGGAAATTTGTGGAAGCCGAAGCGAGCACCCAGGGCGCACTCGATGAGCACCTTGTCCTGGTCCACCCGGCACGCCCCATCGGGGCAGTTCGCGGCATGCACCCAGGCCCGCGGGTCCTGCCGCCAGGCCGGGAAGTCGCGGTTTGGCGGGCTACCGTAGGCGGCCTCCAGGTCCCGCCAGGTGGCGGCGAAGGCGACCCAGGACCGCCGATAGTCCGGGTTACGGCGCAGAAACTCCCAGGCCCACTGTTCGCGGGTCAGGTGGGTGGTGAAGGCGTAGGTTTCCGGTTGGCGCCAGTCGGGCATGTGTCGCGTGGGGGGCTGGCCGGTGGGTGAGTACAGCATGCCACGAGACATGCCCGGGCCTGCGTCGTGGCCGGTGGCATGAGGGCCCGGTCCCTCCCCAGACCAACGCGCCTACGCCGGCCGCCGGCCTAGTGGCTCGGCCGCACCAGCCCGGACAGCCCAACCTCGCCCAAGGCGTCAAGCAGGAGCCGGCGGACCGAGGATGCCTGCTCGCATTTCAGAGCGGCATTGAGCAGTTCCTTTGCGCGCGCCCGGGAGAAGCTGCGGATGACCCACTTGACCCGCAGCAGGCTTCCTGCCCCCATGCTCAGGCTGTGAACCCCCATGCCCAGAAGCAGCGGAACTATCATGGGATCTCCCGCCATCTCCCCGCAGATGCTGACCTCGCACCCATGGGCCCTGGCCCCCTCCATGATCTCTACCAGGGCATGCAGCACCGCCGGGTGCAGTTCGTTGTAGAGGCGGGCGACATGGGGGTTGTTGCGATCCACCGCCAGCAGGTACTGGGTCAGGTCGTTGGTGCCTACGGAGAGGAACTGGACCCGCCGCGCCAGGGCCCTGGTCTGGTAGACCGCTGCCGGGACCTCGATCATGACCCCCACCGGGGGCATGGAGACCGGGAAACCCTCGTCGAGCAGTTCGGCGTGGGCGCGCTGGATCAGCATCACGGCGTCGTCCACCTCGCCCACGGTGGTGATCATGGGCAGGAGCAGTTGCAGGTTGTCCAGCCCGATGGCCGCGCGCAGCATGGCGCGCACCTGGGTCAGGAAGATCTCAGGGTGATCCAGGGTGATGCGGATGCCGCGCCAGCCGAGGAAGGGGTTGGCCTCGACCACAGGGAAATAGGGCAGGGCCTTGTCCCCGCCCACGTCCAGGGTGCGGATGGTCACGGGGCGCGGGGCGAAGGTCTTGAGGACGGTGCGGTAGTTATCTACCTGCACCTCCTCGCCGGGGAAGCGGTCGCGCACGATGAAGGGCAGCTCGGTGCGGTAGAGCCCGACGCCGGCGGACTCCTCGATCCCCATCGGGCGCGACTCCGAGACCAGGCCGGTGTTGAGGAAGAGCGGCAGGGTGTAGCCGTCGGTGGTCTCCGAGGGAAGGCCGCGCAGGGCCTCGAGTTCCGTGCCCAGGGCCAGGTCGTCCGCAATCTGGCGCTGGTATTCGAGCTTGACCACCGGCCCCGGGGCTACATGCACACGTCCGCGGTAGCCATCGACGATGATCTCGCGGCCCTGCACGCGCGCTACCGGGAGGTCCGCCACCCCCATGGCGGCGGGGACTCCCATGCCGCGGGCGAGGATGGCGATGTGGGATGAACTCGACCCCGTGGTAGAGACAACCCCGGCGAGGAGTTCCCGCGGGACCTCGGCGATCTGCATGGCGCTGAGTTCCTCGCCCACCAGGATGGTCCCAGGCTGGTAGTCCACAGGGTGGGCCTGGATATTCTGCAGGCGCATGAGGATACGGCGGCCGAGGTCGCGCACATCGGAACCGCGCTCGCGCAGGTACTCGTCCTCCATGGCATCGAAGACCCGGGCGTGCTCGTCGATGGTGACACGCAGGGCCCCGGCGGCCCAGTTGCCGGCACGAATACGCCCCAGGGTCCCGTCCACCAGGGTGTCGCTCTCGAGCATGAGCTGCCAGGCGTCGAACAGGGCGCGGTCCTCCGGGCGCAGAATGGCGGCGGTGCGCTGGGCGAAACGGTCGATGTCCTCGGCGACATCCCCCAGAGCACCGCGGAAGGCATCGCACTCCGTCTCGATCTCCGCCTGCGCCAGGGTGCGGTCGGGTACGGCGTCGAGGTCCGCCGGGGGGTAGACGACCACGGCGACGCCTATGCCGATGCCTGGGGAGGCCGGTAGGCCCGCCAGGAAGTGCGTCGGCAGACCGCCCACCTGGAGCCGCGCCAATTCGCCGCTCGTGCGGGCATAGGTAATGGCGCCGGCGAGTTGCGAGGCCAGGGTCACCACCAGGTTGACCTCGTCCTCGTCGAAGCGGGTCGTCTCATAACGGCGAAGGACCAGGACCCCGAGGACCTTGCGATTCTGGATGATGGGGGCGCCGAGGAAGGCGCGGAAGCGCTGCTCGCCGGTCTCGGCGATACGCATGTAGCGGGGATGGCTGGAACCGTCGTCGAGGTTGACGGTTTCCGCCCGCTCGCTGACCCAGCCCACAAGGCCGCGGTTCAGCGGCAGGCGCACCCGGCCCACCGCCCGGGGGCGCAGCCCGTCGGTGGCCTGGAGGACGTGCTGGCGGGCATCGAAGTCCGTGAGGTAGACCGAACAGACATCCGCACGCACCACCTGTTTGACGCGCCGGACAATCACGTCGAGGGCCTGCTCCAGATTGGGGGCCTCGTTGACCTCTTGAACGATGCGACGCAGGGCTTCGAGCATGTTACCGACCGGGGCCTCGATGGTTAGTTGACGATCCAAAACAACCGGCGCACGACAATATCGGGAGGCCGGACTCTCGCCCGCCGCGGGCGGGACCTTTGGCTCTCAGGGCGCCGGACATGTGGGGCTCGTTATTGAGCCGATCCTAAGGGTCGCGGGGAGGCGGCGCCAATTCAATGGTCGGGCGGAAACCAGGGTTGTACCGAGCTCAGGGTCGCTCGGGCGCATCAGCCAAGGTGCATCCGGGTTCAGGGACGGCCAGGACCCTGCGGCGCCAGCACCGACGGGCTGAGGGTCGGGCTGAGGCGGGGCTGGGCGGTGGGCAGCCCATCCGGGTAGAGCAAGGGCGCCAACTCCTGAAGGGCATGCAGGTAAACCCGGCGCTTGAAGTAGACCACCTCGCGCAGTGGCTGCCAGTACTTGACCCAGCGCCACTGGTCGAATTCAGGCTTGGCGGATCCATCGAGGCAGAAGGCGTTTTCCTCGCAGTTCACGCGCAACATGAACCAGATCTGCTTCTGGCCGATGCAGACGGGGCCACAGTGACGGCGGATGAAGCGCTTGGGTAGGCGGTAGTGCAGCCAGCGGCTGGTGCAGCCGAGCACCCTGACCTGATGTGGGCGCAGGCCGACCTCTTCCTCCAACTCGCGGAACATGGCCTGTTCCGGGGTCTCGTCCTGGTTGATCCCGCCCTGGGGGAACTGCCAGGCGTTCTGGCCCACACGCCTGCCCCAGAAGAGCCTGCGCTCCCCGTTGCAAAGGATGATGCCGACGTTGGGCCGGAAGCCGTCCGAATCGATCAAGGGGAGAGATCCAATATATTGACGCTGCGGCATTCTTCCACAGCCCGGTAGCATCGGGCAACCGCCAGAGCGCATAAGCTTTTGCTGATGCACAGTTTTCCGGGTATGGTCGCAACCCAACCGCCGCCGGCACAGGAGTATCGCCTTGGCCCTCGCCCTGTTCGACCTTGATAACACCCTGCTCGCCGGGGATTCCGACTTCCTCTGGGGCCAGTATCTGGTCGAGCAGGGGCTAGTCGATAGCGCGCATTATGCCCGGGAGAATGAGCGCTTCTACCAGGACTATCAGGCCGGGCGCCTCGATATTCGGGTTTTCTTGCGCTTCGCCCTGGCCCCCCTGGCGGCGCACCCCAGGGCGGACCTGCACGCCTGGAGGGAGACCTTCCTGCGCGAAAAGATCGACCCGATCATGCTCCCCGCCGCCCGCGACCTGGTGGAGCGCCACCGGGCCGCGGGCGATGTGCTGCTGTTGGTGACGGCAACCAACGCCTTTGTTACCGCCCCCATCGCCGAGCGCTTCGGCATCCCACACCTGATTGCCACCGAACCCGAAGAGGTGGACGGGCGTTATACGGGCGAGGTCGCCGGGGTTCCGGCCTTCCGCGAGGGCAAGGTCCAGCGCCTTGAGATGTGGCTTGAGCAGACCGGGCATGACCTGGCAGGCAGCAGCTTCTACAGCGACTCCCACAACGACATCCCGCTCTTGTCGCTCGTCGATCACCCGGTGGCCGTGGACCCGGACCTGTTGTTGCGACACCAGGCCGACGGGCGTGGCTGGCCGGTCATCTCCTTGCGGGGTGGGGCTAAGGCGGGCTGATCGTCCGAGCGGGCTTGTCCTCGGTATGCAAGTTGTCATCGTTCATTGGCGGCGCCAAAGCCAGCGTGGGGCCGATGCTGCTGGACGTGAGCGACCTCAACCCAACATACTCGCGCCACTTTCTCGACCGCGTGAGCACAACCTGACCTGATGTATTTTCTGAGGCCCCTTTGGCGGGGGTTGCGCGTCGCCGAACACCTCACCACCGGGACGGTCATCGTCACCGCCGCGGCCCTGAGCCGGGGCATGGGGCTTCGCGCGGTCTGGTTGAGGCCGCTGGTCCCCTGGTGGTACCGGCGATTCTGCCGCTGTTTGGGGATGCGGGTTCGGGGTGATGGCGTCCTCGCCAGGCCCTCCCTGATCGTCGCCAATCACGTCTCCTGGCTCGACATTCCTGTATTGGGGACACAGGGCGAGATGGGGTTCCTGTCCAAGGCGGAGGTGCGTGCCTGGCCCCTGATCGGGTGGATGTCGGAGATCGTCGGGACCCTGTTCGTCGACCGCGGGGCCAACCAGATCGGGGAGACCATCGGCAGAATCGGCCTGAGGGTTCGGGCCAATGAACCTGTCGTGGTGTTTCCGGAGGGGACCACCAGCGATGGGCGCCGCGTCTATCGCTTCCATCCCCGGTTGTTTGCCATCTGCCAGCAGGCCGGGGTTCAGGTGCAACCGGTTGCCCTGCGCTATGGCACCGGCCCTGAGCCGGACCCCATCGCCCCCTTCATCGGCGACGACACCATACTCGCCCACTTGTGGCGGGTTTTGTGCCACCCAGGGATCGAGGTCCAGGTGAGCCTACTCCCCCCCATCCCGGTGGCCGACCGTAATCGCCGCCGCATGGCGGAGGATGCGCGACAGGCAATCGTATTGTGCCTGGGCCTGGACTCGGCAGTCCCCGCGGAGCATCCGGCCATCCCCAACCGACACCCGGCCCGCGTCCGGAATGGGTACCGCGATGCCTAAACGGAGGGCCCAAATTTCGGCCGCTGGGGTGCCCTGGCGTTCTTCCTAACTTCCGGCACCAACGAAAAAAGGCCCATGGATCCATGGGCCTTTTCTGGTGCCGCCGATAACGCTGGTGGCAAAGAGTCCTCTCGGGGGTTGCGAGGACCGCGCTTGGCTGCACCTCAGCGGTGTGAGCCGACCATCTCGTGGGCAATGTCCACCACCCGAACCGCCATCTCAGCGTACTCGTGGCGGTAGTTGGCAAGCAGCCCCTCGGAGGAGGCCCAGTAGTCCTTGCCGGTCACGCCGTGCTGGTGCTCGTGCTCGATGAACTGCTTCTGCATGCCGATCATCTTGTCGATCAGTTCCTGCTTCTCTTTTCTCAACGCCTCGATGTCGCTCATGTGAGTCTCCGGACCAGGGTGGGTATCCCGCAATCAGGGATCAATTCAGTGTATACCGAAGGGCTAATATACCACGTGCCGCACCGGCATCGTCAAGGCTCGCCAGCGCTGTCAGCAGCCGCAGACGACGGGTGGACGCTCGTGCAGGCGCAGGCTCCCGGTCAACTGGGAGACATGGGTCAGGCCCTGACGCTCCAGGTAGGCCAGGATGCCGGCATTGATGGTCTTGCACACCAGTGGGTCGTAGAACAGGGCCGTGCCGACGCCGACGGTGGTAGCTCCGGCGATGAGGAACTCCAAGGCGTCCCGGGCGCTTTGCACACCGCCCTGGCCAATAATCGGGACGCGGTGCTCGCGGCAGACCTGATAGACCTGGTGCACCTTCAGCAGGGCGATGGGTTTGATGGCGGGGCCAGACAGCCCGCCCTGGTTATTGCCGATGACCGGGGTGCGGCTGTCCACGTCGATGGCCATCCCCATCAGCGTGTTGATGACGGAGAAGGCATCCGAGCCGGCCTCCAGGCAGCCGCGGGCGTTGGCCGCGATGTCGGTCTGGTTGGGTGAGAGCTTGGTAATGAGGGGCTTGCGGGTAGCCTTGCGGCAGGCGGCGACGACGCGGGCCGACATCAGCGGGTCGTTGCCGAAGGCCACGCCCCCCTCACGGACGTTCGGGCAAGAGATGTTGATCTCCATGGCTTCGATGGGAGAATCGTCGAAGCGGCGGGTGACCTCGTAGTATTCCTCTACCGTCGAGCCCGAGACATTGGCGATGAAGCGGGTCTCGGAGAAGTCGAGCGTTGGCAAGATCTCCCGCACCACATGATCGACCCCAGGGTTTTGCAGCCCGATGGCGTTGAGCATCCCTGCGGGGGTTTCGTAGATGCGGTGGGGCTGGTTGCCAAGGCGCGGCTCCAGGGTGGTTCCCTTGAGGCAGACCGCCCCGGCATCGCGGTTAGAGAACCCCTTGATCCGGGTATATTCCTCGCCGAAGCCCACGCAGCCGGACAGCAGCACCAGGGGGGTGTTGAAGCGCAGCCCGCAGAAGTCCAGTTCCAGGCGCGGATCATTTGCTGTGATCATCGGGCAAACCTGCGCAACATGGGGCGCGCCGCGGGGCGCGCTGAAAGGACGGATGGCCGGACCCGGTGGGACGCCTAGACCCCGCTCACCCTAACCGCAAACGGAGCCCAGCCGTGTTCGACGTCGTCCTGTACCAGCCGGAAATCCCGCCCAACACCGGCAACGTCATGCGCCTGTGCGCCAATACCGGGACTCGCCTGCACCTGATCGAGCCGCTGGGCTTCGTGCTCGAAGATCGCCAGCTGAAGCGCGCCGGGCTCGACTATCGGGAGTGGGTGGACGTCCGGGTCCATCCGAGCCTGGAAGCCTACCGTGCGGCGGCTAGACCGGAGCGATTATATGCCTGTACCACCCGCGGCAACGAACCTTATACGGCGCCGCGCTACGCCCCGGGCGACGCCTTCCTGTTCGGTCCCGAGACGAGAGGCCTGCCGGCGGACGTACTGGACGACTGCGCCCTGGAGCGGCGAATCTATCTGCCCATGTGCCCCAACAACCGAAGCCTCAACCTCTCCAACGCCGTCGCTGTGGTGGTCTTCGAGGCGTGGCGGCAGAACGGCTTTACCGGGGCAGCCCGCATCCGCATCCCTCAGTAGAACTCGACCTTGCTGCTGCGCTCAAGCAGGGCCGTAGTCGCCGCGGCCGGGGTTACCCCCTGGTACAGGACGCCGTAGACCTGCTCGCTGATGGGCATCTCCACGCCCAGGGTCCGGGCCATGGCGTGGACCGCCTGGGCGGTGATGACGCCCTCGACCTCCTGACCGATCTCGCACCGGGCCTGCTCCAGGGACAGGCCCCGGGCCAGGGCCAGGCCCATGCGGCGGTTGCGTGACTTGTTGTCGGTGCAGGTCAGGACCAGGTCGCCTAAGCCCGCCAGGCCCATAAAGGTCTCGCGGCGACCACCCAGGGCTGTGCCCATGCGAATCAGTTCGGCTAGGCCGCGGGTGATCAGGGCAGCCCTGGTGTTGGCGCCGAAGCCCAGGCCGTCACTGATCCCGGCGGCGATGGCCAGGACATTCTTGGTCCCGCCGCCGACCTGGGCGCCGACGATGTCGTCGCTGATGTAGGCACGGAAACGGCCGCCATGGAGCAGGTCCGCGATGCGCTGGGCATAGGCCGGTTCGGGGGATGCGACGGTCACGGCGGTGGGGAGCCCCTGGGCCACCTCGCTGGCAAAACTGGGTCCGGAGACCACGGCGAGTCGGCGCCCGGGGAGCGCCGTAGCGGCCACCTCGTGCAGCAGGCGCCCTGTCCCGGGCTCGAATCCCTTGGTCGCCCAGGCCACCCCGACCTCGGGAGCGAGCAGGCCGGCGCACCGGCCGAGTACGGCACCGAAGGCGTGGCTGGGGACCACGACCAGGAGGTCGCGGGCCCCCGCAAGGGTCTCGGGGAGGTCGGCCAGCGGGGTCAGGCTTGCGGGCAGCGGAACGCCCGGCAGAAATTGCCGGTTCTCCCGCTCGGCCTGCAACAGGGCTATCTGCGGGGCCTCATGGCCCCACAGGCGCACCGCATGGCCATTTTTGCAAAGCAGCACCGCCAGTGCGGTCCCCCAGGAGCCCGCGCCGAGTACGGCGATGTGGCCAGCCGGTGTGGTCCTTGGTGTGGCCAAGGCGGTGGTCGATGCCTAGTGCGCGCGCGGCTCGCCGCCGCCCTGTTGGGCGGCCTGGGCGGCGGCCTGTTGCAAATGCTGGGCGTAGAGGGCGTCGAAATTGATGGGTTGGAGCACGATCTGCGGGAAGCTGCCCTTGGTCACCAGGTCCGCGATGACCTCGCGAGCATAGGGGAAGAGCTGATTCGGGCAGTAAGCGGCGAGCAGGGGGCCCAATTCTTGCTCGGGAAAGCCCTTGGCGGCGAACAGCCCGGCCTGGTGGACCTCGACAATCAGGGCCGTCTTGTCCTCGATCTTGGTCGTTACCGTGATCGAGAGCACGACCTCGTAGGTGTCGTCGCCGACGGTGTTGACCTTGGTGTTGATGCTGACGTCGTGCTTGGGCTCCCAGTTGGAGCGGAAGATGTCCGGGGCGCCGGGGTTCTCGAAGGACAGGTCCTTGGTGTAGATGCGCTGAATGGCGAACTGACGGGCGTGCTCGGGCTGGGCTTGATCGGCCATGGTCGTGGGGTATCCGTTGGTCTGGAGGGAGAGGGTTGGGTTAACCGCGCTTCTTGCGCGTCAGCGGGAGGTTGGCATTCTGCCAGGCGAGCACCCCGCCGCTGAGGTTATAGACCTCGGCGAAGCCCTCCTTGCGGAGCATCTGGCAGGCCGTGGAGGATTGGGCCCCGGAGCGGCAGGTGACCACGACCGGCTTGTCCTTATGCCGGTGCAGCGCCCCGAGCTGGTTCTTCAACCCGTTCATCGGGATGTTCTCGGCGTTAATGATGTGTCCTTTGGCGAAGTCCGCTGCTGGGCGCACATCGATGACCGCCGCCTCGCGGCGGTTGATCAGGTCGGTCGCACCGGCGGGGTCCACCGAGCCCTTGTCGGCCTGGAGCAGGTTCCAGCTCAACAGTGCCAGGACACCGACGAGGGCCACGAACAGAGGCCAATGATTTGTGACGAATTCCAGTAGCTGAGCGGTTTGCATGTCTTAAGGCTTGGTCTTGGATGTTGGGCTGGGCGGTCGACGGGGACGTCCTCGGGGACGCAAGCCTCCGGGGTCGGCGGCATGGTGTGGGGGCAGGAGTATATCGGTGCGCCCCGGGGGCGTCACCCCGGAAGCGCGGTTGTCAGGCAGGCGGCGGGGCCGCTCGGGGCTTGCCTTTACCCAGCTCTCGGCGACAAGGATTCGGCTCTCGCGATTCTGGTTCGTGCCTCCGTGGTCCCGTGAGAGGCTCATGTAGAGATGGGTCTTGGTATGGGTCGGGGGATCGGCGCGACCCTGGGGGTCAGCGCAGTTGGTGGCAAAAGACCTCGCGCATCATGCCGACGAGTTGCAGGGTGCGGGCGTCGCTGACCCGGTAGTAGACCCGGTTGGCGTCCTTGCGGGAGGCCAGGATGCCTTTGTCGCGGAGTATGGCGAGGTGCTGGGAGATGTTGCTCTGGGAGGTGCCGACGTGATCGACGATCTCCTGGACGCTGACCTCCTGGTCGCCGAGCGTGCACAGGATCTTCAGTCGCAGCGGGTGCGACATCGCCTTGAGCGAGCGTGAGGCACGCTCGATGTCGGCATCGTCGGCAAAGATGTCGTTGGGGTCGTGCTCCTCTGGGGCCTGGTTGAGGATCGGATGGGTGGGGCGACTGAGGTTTCCAACCATGGTGGGCGGCCTGTTTAATTGTTTACAATAGAATAATAAGCTCTTTTTCTTCAACTGCGAAGCGGTTGGTAAGCACCTCAAGGATTTCGGTACTGGGTTGCGAGGTTCGGCGGGCGTGGACGTCCCCGCTTGCCGGATCGCGCCGGCCTGTGCGACAGTGCGCACTGCCCTAATCCCCTAGAGGTTGCACCTTGTCACCCAACGGACGCGCCACGCCCGCCGTCCCCAGCCGCCGGGCCGTGGGGCCGGTGGCCTTGGTTGTCCTGGCCCTTTTCGGCGTGGGCGGACCTGGGCTCGGCGCTGCGGAAGATCCCCTCGCCGAGCCCACGCGGGAACTCCAGGGGATAGAGCAGCGCCTGAGGGCCTTGGAAGCGGGGCTGGCGGAGCGTCGGGCACGGCGTGCGACCCTGGGTGGGGAACTGGAGCGCTGCGAGCGGGAGATCGGGGACCTGGCCCTGGCCGGGCGGGAGCTCGGTCTGCTGCTGGCGGAACAACGGCAGGTCAAGGACGCCCTGGACCAGCGCCTGCACGATGGGCGCGCCGCCCTGGCTCGGGAGCAGGAGCGCCTCGCGGCCCTGGTGCGTTCCGCTTATGCGGCGGGCGGCGGCGGTGGTCTGCGTCTGCTCCTCGGTCATGGCGATCGGTCGCGCCTGGATCGTGTCCTGGCCTACTACGGCTACCTCAACCGCGAGCGCCAGGCCAGGCTGGCTGAGGTCCGGGACCAGACCCAGGCCCTGGAAGTGCTGGCCCGGGAGGCGGTCGAGGAGACCGAGCGCTTGACCCGACTGGCCGCACAGAAGGAGGTCGCGCGGCAGCAGTCGATGGCCGCCCGCGAGGAAAGGGCCGTCCTGATTGCCGGGCTGGAGCGTGACATCGCCACCCAACGCGAGGGGATCGACGCCCTCGGGGCTGACGCCCGGGCCCTACGCGGGGTGATCGCGCAACTGGCGCGGACGGCCGAGATCGTCGCCGAGGCCGACATGCACCAAGTGTCGCTGGCCCAGCGCAAGGGGCAGTTGCCTTGGCCCCTGACGGAGGTAGACCTGCTGGAACGCTACGACGCGCCCAGGGACGCCTCTGGGCAACAGCGCTTGGATGGCGTTCTGCTAGGTGCCAGTGAGGGAAGCGAGGTCCGCGCCATTCACCACGGACGTGTGGTTTTTGCCGATTGGCTGCGCGGCTTCGGCATGTTGATCGTGATGGACCACGGTGACGGTTATATGACGCTTTATGGGCACAATCAGGCCCTGCTCAAGGAGGTCGGAGAATGGGTCTCGGGGGGCGACCCGGTAGCATTGAGCGGCAGCAGCGGAGGGCAGCGCGGGGGGCAACTCTACTTCGCGATCCGCCACCAGGGCGCTCCCCAGGACCCGCAGCTGTGGTGCCGCCCGCTTCCCACGACCAGCCCAGGTTAGGGAAACGCTGAAGTATTCAGCGTTTCCCGTCTGGGCCAGGGATGGCCCAGCATGTTCAAGCGCCTAAGCGCTTGAACATGGAGCACTTAGCGAGTCGCGCCTCGCGAAGTGCGAGCTGATTAAATGCCAGGATGGCATTTAATCAGCGTCTCCTTAGGGTACGGAACCCTGCCGGAGGCACCGGACCCAAGGCCCCGTTGACCAGAATCGGGGCATCCCAGTTTGAATGAATGCACTGCACGTCCAATGGACCTCACGATGAAAATGCCATCGCCGCTGCCTTTCCTTCTGAGCCTGGGGCTGTTCGTGGCTGCCGGCGCCGTGCCGAACGCCTGGGCCAAGGACCCGCTGGTCGATCAGACCGGTGGCGAGGCCCCGGATGCCAAATCCGAGCCCGTCAAGCCCGAGCCCGTCAAGCCCGAGCAGGGCAAGGCTGCACCGGATGCCCCGGCAGGGCTGCCCCTGGACGAGCTGCGCACGTTCGCCGAGGTCTTCGGACGCATCAAGGACGACTATGTCGAAACGGTCAACGACCGCTCCCTTTTAGAAAGCGCGATCCGCGGTATGCTCTCCGGCCTGGACCCGCACTCGTCCTACCTTAGCAAGGACGAGTACCGCGACCTGCAGGTGGGTACTACCGGGGAGTTCGGTGGGCTCGGCATCGAGGTCGGCATGGAGAATGGCTTCGTCAAAGTCATCTCCCCCATCGACGATACCCCGGCGGCCCGCGCCGGGATCAGGTCCGGTGACCTCATCAGCCGCATCGACGACCGGCCGGTCAAGGGCCTGAGCCTCAACGAGGCCGTCAACATGATGCGCGGTAAGCCCGGGGCGGAGATTATCCTGACCATCGTCCGCGAGGGCACCGAGCGGCCCTTTGAGGTCAAAATGGTGCGCGATGTGATCCATGTGGCCAGCGTCAAGCATCGCGCCCTGGAGCCGGGCTACGCCTATGTCCGCATCGCCCACTTTCAGTCCCGCACCACCGAGGACCTGCTCAAGGCCATTGCCGATCTCAAGAAGGAAGACGAGGGCGGTATCAAGGGCCTGGTGCTGGACCTGCGCAACGACCCCGGGGGGGTCCTCAACAGCGCCGTGGGGGTGAGTGACGCCTTTCTCACCGAAGGGCTCATCGTCTATACCCAGGGGCGCGTCGATGACGCCAAACTCCAGTTCAATGCCGGGCCTGACGATATCCTCGACGGGGCGCCCATGGTGGTCCTGATCAACGGCGGCAGTGCCTCGGCCTCCGAGATCGTGGCTGGGGCGCTGCAGGATCATCACCGCGCCGTGATCATGGGGACACAGTCCTTTGGCAAGGGGTCGGTACAGACCATAGTCCCCTTGGACGATAGCACCGCGCTGAAGTTGACCACGGCCCGCTATTACACCCCCTCCGGCCGCTCGATCCAGGCCCAGGGGATCACCCCGGACATCACCGTACCCCAGGGCGCCTTCACCCAGGGCGAGAACGGCGACCCAGACCGGGTCAAGGAGGCGGATCTGGCAAGGCACCTGGATAACGGCAATGGCAAGGACCAGGGCGACCAGCCCAAGGGTGACAAGGCCAAAGCCAAGGATAGAGTCAAGGCGAAGGACAAGGGCACAGAGCCTGAGGACAAGAGACCCCTGGTGGAGGAGGACTACCAACTGCGCGAGGCCCTGAACCTGCTCAAGGGTATCAATGTCTTCGGAAAGTCCTCCAAGGTCCGGGAT
This sequence comes from uncultured Gammaproteobacteria bacterium, assembly GCA_963802205.1. Classification (GTDB taxonomy): domain Bacteria; phylum Pseudomonadota; class Gammaproteobacteria; order Chromatiales; family Chromatiaceae; genus DYRB01. The sequence goes on from CAWDHW010000014.1 coordinate 88,822, forward strand.
CAGTAGTCCCGGGATCGGCGATCTCCAGGAGCACGTCATGGCAAGGGCATTGATTCCGCTGGCCCAGGGTTGCGAGGAACTCGAGGCCGTCACCCTCATCGACCTGCTGCGGCGGGCCGAGATCGAGGTAGTGGTGGCCGGCCTGACGGAGGGCCCGGTGACCGCGAGCCGCGGGACCGTCCTGGTCCCGGATACCACACTGGCGGCGGTGGCCGAGGAGTCATTCGACCTCATCGTCCTGCCCGGTGGCCTGCCGGGGGCCGATCACCTGGCGGCAGACACGCGGCTGCGCGATATGCTTCAGCGTCAAGTGGCGGCCCAGGGGCTGACGGCGGCCATCTGTGCCGCTCCCAGGGCACTGGCGGAGGCGGGGTTGCTCGCCGGCAAGACGGCGACCTGTTATCCCGGATCGGTGGACCTCGGGGCCTACCCCGGACTCACCCTGATTGATGCCCCAGTGGTAACGGACGGGTGTGTGATCACCTCACGCGGCCCGGGTACCGCCATGGACTTCGCACTGGCCCTGATCGAACGCCTCGCCGGGTCCGCCCGTCGCGAGGAGGTCGAGTCAAAGCTGCTGCGGCCGGGGGTCTAGGCCGGCAGGGACGCGGCCCGAACCATGAACCTAGCAAAGTCAGTACGTTCGCGTGCACAACCGCCGGGGCCAAGATGAACGATGTTTGGTCCCTGATGGCCGCGATCCTGATCGCATTCGTCCTCAGCGCGGTGGTCACCCGCTGGCTCGCGGGGCCGGCGGTTGGCCTGTTCGGGGCCATGGACCACCCAAATGAGCGCTCGTTGCACCAGGCCCCGGTTCCGCGTACCGGGGGTCTGGGTATCCTCGCGGCCCTTGCGGCCCTGGGGCTGGTCGCCGCCTGGCGCTGGTCCGTTACCGGGAGCGGGGTTGGGGACCCGGCCGGGCCCTGGCCCTGGGTCGCCGGTGCCCTGGTCTTGGTGGGGGGCGTCTCCTTTCTGGACGATTGCGGTGAGGTCCCCCGGCGCTATCGCCTGATTGCCCACCTGGCCGCCGCCGGGGTCCTCTTGGCCGGTGGGGTCCTCTGGCAGGTCATCGATCTCCCCGGAACCGGCTGGCACCTCCCCGCCGCCCTCTCCCTGACCCTCACCGGGCTCTTTGTCGTCTGGATGATCAATCTCTACAACTTCATGGACGGGATGGACGGGTTCGCAGGCGGTATGACCGTGTTCGGCTTCGGTGCCCTGGCAGTGCTTGGTTGGCTGGGGGGAGACACGGGCTTTACCGCCGCCAATGCCGTAGTGGCCGCCGCCGCCGGGGGATTCCTGGTGAGCAATTTTCCCCCGGCCCGTATTTTTCTGGGCGATGCCGGGTCCTCCACGCTCGGGCTGCTGGCCGCCGCGCTGTCCCTGATCGGCACCCAGCGCGGACTCTTCCCCCTGTGGGTGGCCTGGCTCGCCTTTTCCCCTTTCATCGTCGATGCCACCTGGACCCTGCTGCGTCGCCTGCATGCCGGCGAGCGGGTATGGCAGGCACACCGCTCCCACCACTACCAGCGCCTGGTCCTGGCGGGCTGGGGACACCGCAAGACCCTGCTGCGCTCCTGGGTTCTGATGGCCGGCTGTGCCGCAACCGCCGTGGCGGCGGTGGCCATGCCCGTGTCTGAGCAGGCCCTGCTTCTGGTCGGCTGGGCCGGGGTCTATGCCTTGATCCACATCCGGGTTGACCTGGCGGAGCGTGCGGCGGAGCGGGGGGAGGCATGAGCCCGCTGTTCGATCGTCTGCGCTCGCGCACCGCGGCCCTGGCCCATGACTTGGCTACTATTCCCGTGGCCTGGCTTCTGGCCTATTGGCTGCGCTTTAACCTTGGCACCATACCCCCGGACTTCCTGGAGGGGGCCCTGGTGGCCCTGCCGCTGGTGATCCTGATCCAGGGTGCGGTCTTCTGGTCGTTTGGGCTCTATCGCGGGGTCTGGCGCTTCGCCTCACTGCCGGACCTCATGCGCATCGCCAAGGCGGTTTTTGCCGGTACCGCGCTCACCCTGTTCGCGCTGTTCGCCTTCAACCGCATGGGCCAGGTGCCGCGCTCGGTTCCGGTCCTGTTCCTGATCCTGCAACTGGTGCTCCTGGCGGGACCGCGCTTGTTTTACCGCTGGCTAAAGGACCGCCGGTTGAACCTGGGGTCGGGGGAGCGGGTCCTGATTGTCGGGGCCGGTCAGGCGGGGGAGATGCTGGTGCGCGACATGCTCCGCGATCCGCGCCGGGCCTATCTCCCGGTGGCCTTCGTAGACGATCGTCTGCGCCGCTATGGCGGCGAGGTACACGGGGTGCCGGTGCGCGGGGATACGCAGGAGATCCCGGTCCTGACGGAGTCCCTCGGGGTGGACCTGATCCTGCTCGCCATCCCGAGCGCCTCGGCGCGGGATATGCAGCGCCTGGTCGCCCTGTGCGAGCAGAGCGGCAAGCCCTTCCGCACAGTCCCGCCTCTGCAAAGCCTGATGACGGGTCAGGTCGATATCCATCAACTGCGCGCGGTGGCCATCGAGGATCTGCTAGGACGCGACCCGGTGACGCTGGACTGGGACGGCATCCGTGCCGGCCTGGCGGGACGGGTGATCCTGGTCACCGGGGCAGGCGGGTCCATCGGCTCCGAGTTGTGCCGCCAGATCGCCGGGGCAGCCCCGGGGCGCCTGATCCTGGTGGACAACGGCGAGTTCAACCTCTATCGGATCGAGATGGAACTGGGCCAGGCCCACCCAGGTCTGGACTACAGCCGCTGCCTGCTCGACGTGACGGACGCCGACGCCGTGACCGCGCTATTTCGCGACGAGCGGCCCCAAATCGTCTTTCACGCAGCCGCCTATAAGCACGTCCCCCTGTTGGAGGATCAGGTCCGCGCCGCGGTCCGCAACAACGTCCTGGGGACCCGGCTGGTGGCCCAGGCGGCGCATGACTGGGGTTGTGAACGCTGTGTGCTGATCTCCACCGACAAGGCGGTCAATCCGAGCAACGTGATGGGGGCAACCAAGCGCCTGGCAGAGGGCCTGTGTCGCGACCTCAATGCACGCTCTACCACCCGCTACATCACGGTCCGCTTCGGCAATGTGCTGGACTCTGCCGGCAGCGTGGTGCCGTTGTTCCGGCACCAGATCGAACAGGGCGGGCCTGTGACGGTCACCCACCCCGACATCGAGCGCTTTTTCATGACTATCCCCGAGGCCAGCCAGCTCATCATGCAGGCAGCCGTCATAGGTACGGGTGGCGAGACCTTCGTCCTGGATATGGGCGAGCCGGTGAAGATCCGCTATCTGGCCGAGCAGATGATCCGATTGTCCGGGCGCCGCGCCGGGTCGGACATCCCCATCGCTTACGTTGGGCTGAGACCCGGCGAGAAACTCTATGAGGAACTGTTTTATGACGCCGAGGAACTCGTGGCGACGGTCCACCCCAAGATCCGGGCGGCGCGCTGCACTCGGCCGGGGACCCAGAGAGGGTTGAACGCAGATCTCGATACGCTGGCGGAAGCCGTTCTGCGGGGTAACGAGGCCGAACTGCGCGACTTGTTGCAACGTCTGGTGCCGGAGTGGGGCCAGGCTCAATTGACCGGGGATTCCCCCCATGCCTGAACGCGATCCCGTGGCCGGGGACGGTGCCGCCGCCCTGGAAGAGATCTCCCTGGACGTTACCGAGCCGACCCTTGGCGATGTCGCTCTGGGTGACGCCAGTCCGGAACCTGGCTGTGAAGTGCAACCGTCCTCCGCCTGGTCTGTGGAAGGCGATGACGCGGCTGGCGACACCAGATTCGCCGAGGTGGCTGTGGGGTCCGAGACCCCGCCGACGGATGCACCCGAGGCCCAGGATGCGATCCCGGCCCAGGTGGTATCGGCCCTGGAGGCACGCGGTAAGCTGACCCACGCCGAGTACGGCCGCGCCCGGCGTTTGGCAGAGGACGGCGGGGACACCATCCTGCCCATGCTGGTACGTCTTGGGCTGGTTTCGGAGCGAGACATGGCATTGGCACTGGCGGAGGTCCTCGACCTGCCGCTGGCCCAGCTCACGGACTATCCCGAGGCCCCGGTGGCGGAGGGGCGCCTGACGCTGCGCTTTCTCAAGGACAGCCACAGCCTGCCGCTGCGCGAAGACGCAGAAGGGTTGGACGTCGCGGTGGCCAATCCCACTGAGACCTTCTTCCTGGAGGCGTTGACCCTGGCCCTCGGCAAACCGGTACGGGTCTGGGTCGGGCTGCCCTCGGAGATCGATGCCGCCGTGGATCGCCTCTACGAGGAGTCGTCCGCAAAACCCGCGGAGCAGGAGGGGGAGGGTGGCGAATTCGACGAGGAGGACATCGAACATCTCAAGGACCTGGCGAGCGAGGCCCCGGTCATCCGCATGGTCAACCAGATCATGCAGCGGGCGGTGGATGCACGCGCCTCCGATATCCACATCGAGCCCTTCGCCGACGAGTTGAAGGTCCGCTATCGGGTAGACGGCATTTTGAAAGAGGTCGATTCACCCCCGGTGCGCTCCACCGCGGCCATCATCTCCCGGGTCAAGATCATGGCCAAACTCAACATCGCCGAACGCCGTCTGCCCCAGGACGGGCGTATCCCGCTGCGTGTCCAGGGCAAAGAACTCGATCTGCGCGTCTCTACAGTCCCCACCATGTTCGGCGAGAGCGTGGTCATGCGCCTGTTGGACAAGGAGAGCGTGCGCTTCGACCTCGACTCCCTTGGCTTCGACGGTCCGCCCAAAGATCGTCTGCTGTCGGTGTTGGATGCACCCTACGGCATCCTCCTGGTCACGGGCCCCACCGGCAGCGGCAAGAGCACCACCCTCTACACCGCCCTGTCGCGCCTCAACACCCAGGAGCGCAAGATCATCACCGTGGAGGACCCGGTGGAGTACCAGCTCCCCGGGATCAACCAGATTCAGGTCAAGGCCGCCATCGGCATGACCTTCGCGGGGGCCCTGCGCGCCATCGTGCGCCAGGATCCTGACATCATCATGGTCGGCGAGATGCGCGACCTGGAGACGGCGCGCATCGCGGTGCAGTCGGCCCTGACCGGGCACGTGGTTTTGTCAACCCTGCATACCAACGATGCCGCCAGCGGGGTCACACGTTTGCTCGAGATGGGGGTAGAGGACTACCTGCTGACCTCCACCGTCAACGGCATTCTCGCCCAGCGCCTGGTGCGCCGGCTCTGCCCCCACTGCCGCGCCGCCTATCAGCCCCTGCCGGAGGTGGCCGCCAAGCTGGCGAAGGTGGCCGGCGGCGCCCCGATCACCCTTCATCGCGCCGTGGGCTGCGACCAGTGCAACGCCACCGGCTACCGCGGGCGCCTGGTCATCACGGAGGTCCTGCTGATGACGGACGCCGTGCGTCAGGCCGTACTGCGCCATGCCACTGCGACCGACATCCAGCGCATCGCCATCGACGAGGGGATGGTCACGATGTACGACGACGGCCTGCGCAAGGCCCTGGATGGGCGTACCACGGTGGAAGAGGTCATGCGCGTGGCCGAGGAGGCTTAAGCACGTGCCCCTCTACAGCTTCAAGGCGGTCAAGCCAGATGGCGAGGCGGTCGAGGGCGACCGCGAGGCCGCGGACGAGGCGGCCCTGGTGCGGTCACTCCAGGCCGAGGGGCTGATCCCCATCCAGACCCGCCCTGCCGGGGGGCTGCGCCTGTCCCTCGGGGTACGGCGCAGGCGCTCCCTTAGCCAAAAGGAGATTGGCATCCTGACACGGGAGCTGGCGACCCTGCTGGAGGCCGGGCTGACCCTGGACCGCTCCCTCCAGATCCTGGTCGAGCTGACCGCGGAGGAGCACCTGGTCAAGGTCTTGGCCGACCTGCAACAGCGGGTCCGCGGTGGGGCCACCTTTTCCGCTTCGCTTGAGCAGCAGGGTGGTCAGTTTCCTCGCCTGTACGTCAACATGGTCCGCGCAGGGGAGGCCAGCGGTGCCCTGGATCAGGTCCTGGCGCGCCTGGCGGACTATCTGGAACGTACCGCGGAGCTGCGCGAGACGGTCACATCGGCCCTCGTCTACCCGGCCATCCTGCTCGTGGTGGCGGGGCTCTCGGTGATCATGCTGCTGGTCTTCGTCGTCCCCCAGTTCGCCGCCCTGTTCGACGACATGGGTGCGGCCCTGCCCCTGCCCACGCGCATCGTGGTGGGAGCCGGGGACCTCTTCCGCGATTACTGGTGGGCCATGCTCGCCGTGGGTGCCCTGATCGCCGCCACCATCGAGCAGCGCCTGAAGCGACCTGAGGTACGCGAGCGCTTCGACCGGCGCGTGCTGGCCATGCCTCTGCTTGGCGACCTGGTGTGGAAACTCGAGACCGCACGCTTTTGTCACACCCTGGCCACCCTGCTCAAGAATGGCCTGCCGCTGCTGACCGCCCTGAACCTCGCCAAGGAGGTTGTGTCCAACCGCAAGATCGCCGGGTTGCTGGATGAGGCAGGGGAGGACCTCAAGCACGGCAAGGGCCTGGCAGAGCCCCTGGCGCGGCGGCAGGTCCTGCCGCAACTGGCCATGCAGATGATCCGGGTGGGCGAGGAGTCCGGGGCACTGGACGCCATGCTCGCCAAGGTTGCGGAGATCTACGACCGCGAGACCCGATCCAGCGTGCGCAGCCTGCTGACCTTGCTGGAGCCTGTGCTCATCATCGGCTTGGGGATCGTGGTCGCCGGGATCATCATCTCCATCCTGATGGCGATCCTGGGGGCCAACGATCTGGTGTTCTAACTCGGGAATCTTTGTCCGCACCTGAACGCGAATGAACGCAAACCCAGGCCAGGGGCCGGGATGGCGGCCTTGCGCGATCTGGCCGACATACGACGCCGATCACCATGGGCGACCTGTGATCGGCGTTCCTTACAATCACTACCTTAACCCGCACGCATCGAGGAAATCCTATGCCCTGTCCTAGTCGCAAGCCCATCCGCGGCTTCACCCTGGTCGAACTCCTGGTCGTGCTTGCCATCCTCGGCCTGCTGGCCGGTCTGGTCGGGCCCCAGGTCATGAAATTCCTGGGGGGCTCCAAGACCAAGACCGCCGCCCTCCAGCTTCACGACCTGGGGGCCACCCTGGACCTCTATCGCCTGGAGATCGGCAACTACCCGAGTACGGATCAAGGGCTCGAGGCCCTGGTCAAGCAGCCCGGCAATGCCCCTAATTGGAACGGTCCCTATCTCAAGAAGAACGATGTCCCCAAGGACCCCTGGGGCCGCGAGTACAACTACCGAGCCCCAGGGCAGCACGGCGCCTTCGACATCTGGTCCCTGGGTGCCGACAACCGCGACGGCGGCGAGGGCGAGGACAAGGATGTGGTCAGTTGGGAGTGAGGGGGAAGTAGCGAGTACGGAGTGGCAAGTGGTGAGTGGTTGGTTCGCAGTGGGCGGGGACTAGGTTGGTCAGGCACTGGGCATCGGCCTGCCTGACGAGTGTCATTGTGACCCCCGGGTTCGCACTGCAGCGCGCTCGCCGGCGTTACCGGGCGCTCGGTGCGCTGTGGGCGACGGCCTCGACCGCTGGCCACTCGCCACTCGCCACTCATCGCTTCCCCAGGGGCTTCACCCTCGTTGAACTCCTGGTGGTGCTGGCCCTGGCGGGCTTTCTGATCGGGGTGGTTCCGCCGCTGATCGGCGCAGCCTTCCCCGGGGTCCAGCTCAAGGCGGCGGCCCGCAGCACCGCCGCCGGGTTGCGCCTGGCCCGGGAGGAGGCGATCCGCGGGGGCCATGCGGTGGCCTTTCTACTCGACGTGGAGGGGCGCCGCTATCAGGTCGAGGGCGATGCGCGCCTGGTCAACTACCCCGCCGGGCTCGACCTCAAGCTGGAGGGGGCCAGCGCGGAGCTGCGTGACGATCAGGTGGGAGGGGTGCGCTTCTTTCCGGATGGCAGCTCCACCGGTGGGCGTGTCCTCATCAGCCGCGATGGCAGGGGCTATCAGGTCGGCGTGACCTGGCTCACCGGACGCATCGCGTTGGGACCCTGGGATGGGGACTGAGATTTTGTCCGGTGCGATTGGAACCCGACGTTCGCATCCGGGTACGAGGCATGTCCGCCGGCAGGCCGGGTTCTCACTCCTGGAGGTCCTGGTGGCCTTCGCCATCCTGGCGCTATCCCTGGGGGTGCTGTTGCAGATCTTCTCGCGGGCCATGTCCACCACGGCGGTGAGCGGGTCTTACAGCCGGGCTGCCGCCATGGCGGAGGCGCGGCTGGCGGAGGTTGGGGTCACAGTTCCTCTGCAGGAAGGCGACTTCACCGGAGACCCCGATGATGGTTTGTCCTGGGCCCTACGCATTGTGCAGCTCGATGTCAGCGACATCTTTTTCGATCAGACGCCGCCAGTGACCCCTTACCAGATCGTGGCGACGGTCTACTGGGGGGAACGCGGGGCGGAGCGGCACCTGAGCCTGGCCAGCCTGCACCTGGGCCCGGCCCTGGAGGACGCCGGTCTGGGCGCCGGCTCCGCCCCGGGACGGCCCCCGACGGTGAAGTCGCCTTCGGCCCCCAAGGCGGGTCGGCGATGACCGCCGCGCGTCGCCGCCAGAGGTGCAGGGCCCGGATGCAGGGCTTTACCCTCATCGAGCTGATCATTGCCTTGGCATTGATCGCGCTCATCACCCTGCTGCTTTTCTCCGGGCTGCGCCTGGGGACCCGAGCCTGGGACGGGGTGGATACCGTGTCGGAGCGCCACGCAGAACTGCGCAGCGCCCGGACCTTCCTGGACCAGGCACTGAGGCAGGCGCGGGACCTCAGCCTGCACCTGGAGGACCAGGACCGCCAGGTCTTCACCGGCGATGCGGGCAACCTGGAGTTCGTGGCTCCCCTGTCGGAGCACGTCGGGGTCCCGGGGCTCTATGTCCTGCGTCTGGGGGTGGAGGGGCGGGGCGAGCGCAGTCGTCTGGTGTTGACACGCTGGTTGCTGCACCCGGACGTCCTCCTGGGCAATGCGGGCACCCCGGGGTGGACGCCCCTGGATGCGGCCTCGCCGGGGGGCTCAGGGGCCGAGGCGGTGGACCGGGACCTGGCTGCGGGTGCCTTCGGCCAGACCGTGCTGCTGGAGGGGGTGGGGGAGTTTGGTCTGGCCTATTTCGGGGTTCCCGAGGGGACTGCCGGGCTCAATGACCCGGCGGAGGGACAGGCGGCCAAGGCACCTAAGGTTCAGGGCCAGATCGAGGCGGCGGGTCTCGACGGGGAGCCGGAGGGGGCGTGGTACGCCGAGTGGGTGGCCCAACCCCATCCGCCCGAGCTGGTGCGGGTTCATCTCACCAGTCAGCGTCAGGGCTGGCCGGACAGCGTGATCCGCCTGCCCAGGGCCGACCAGACCCAGGGTGCGGCAATCCAGATCGGTCAACGCAGGGGAGGCCTGTGAACGGCCAAGTTATTGACCGGATAGGGCGTGGGCGGGGGATCGCCCTGGTCCTGGTCCTTTGGGTCATCGCCCTGCTCACGGTGATGGCGCTCGGACTCACCGCGGCCCAGCGCACCGAGAGCACACTCACCGCCAACGCCCTGGACGGGGCGCGCTTTCGCGCCGCGGCGGACGCCGGGATCGCCTACGCGATCCTGAATCTCCTTGCCCCTCCGAACCCGGACCTCGATGTGGCTGCGGCGTCCGCTCGGGACGGCGGGGGCCAGCCCCAGGAGTGGCTGCCGGACGACTTGCCGAGGTCCTGGTCCTTTGCCGAGGTGCCGCTTTCGATTTCCGTCTCCAACGAGGCGTCGCGCATCGATCTCAACAGCGCCGATGCCAAGACGCTGACCGCCCTGTTGATGGTCCTGGACGTCCCGGAGAACGAGGCCGTGGCGCTGGCGGATCGCATACTCGACTGGCGTGACTTGGATGATCTCGTGGGACTCAACGGGGCCGAAGACTCCGCCTATGCCGCCGAGGGCCTTCCGTACGGGGCCAAGGACGGTCCCTTCACCAGCGTCGAGGAACTGCGCCAGGTCTTAGGGGTTACTCCCGAGCTCTATGCCCGTCTCGCCCCAGAGCTGACGGTGGACTCGGGTGTCGACCAGGTCGATCAACAGTTCGCCTCCGCAGCGGTCCTGGCGGCGGTTCAGGGGGTGCCTATGGAGGACGCCAGGGCCATCGTCGCCGAACGTACCGAACCCCAACTAGGGACCCGGGCGGGAAGCGCCGCGGCTGTCTCCGGTCGGGGCGGACCTGTCTACCGTATCCGTGTCGCACGGGCGGCGTCCATCGAAGACCCACATACTCGCACAGGGCAATCTGGTGCCGGTGCACCGGCCGGTGCTGCCGGCCTGGCGATGGAGGCCATGGTTCGCATAGAACAGGGAGGGACGCCACCCTTTCAGGTCGTTTGGCGTCGCTATGGGCTTGCCCCACCCCCGCCGCCGCCGCCCCCAGATGCCGGGGAGGGTCTGTGGCGTTAAGGGTCCTGGTCCCCTCCCCACACCGGACTATGAAAAGCGCGGGCGCCATGACTGTTTCACTTGCCTCGGCCGCTGCTCCCGGCGCGGCCAGCCGCCGGCCATGATAGGCTTGGTCGCGACTCTGCATAGCCCTCTTTGACCCGTAGGACTCATGGCCTTCATCGACGCCTTCCAATCCATACACCTGTTCCCATCGGGCCTGGGGTCCAGCCTGGCGGATCATGTCGATGCCTGGCGTGGGAACCTCGCCGCTTGCCTGCCGAGGCGCCTGCGCCGCTGGATACTGGGGCCTGACTGCCGCCTGCTGATCTTGCCGCAGGGCGACCTGGCTCAGGTCTTTCTTGCCGATGATGACGAACGCCATCCCTTGGGCGAACTGACCCTGATGGCAGGGGAGTCCCTCCCGGATCTTGGGCCTGGGGTTAAAGTGCGACCACAGCGGACCCTCATCGTCCTCCCGGTCGGGGAGGTCCTGCGCCGCAGCATCTCCTTTCCAGCACAGGTGCGCGACAACCTCCAGCAGGTGGTGCGCTACGAAATCGATCGTCTGACCCCTTTTCAGGCCGATCAGGTCCTCTTCGATACCAGCCTGAGCGGGGCTTCGCGGCGCGGTGATCGCATTCTGGTGGAACTGGCCCTGTGCCGCCGCGACCGAGTGGATCCATGGCTCCTGCGCCTGCGCGAGGCTGGCTCGCCGGTCGATCAGGTCACTTGGGAGGATGCCTGGCCCAAGGCCAATCTGTTGCCCCCGGATGGTCGCCCGCACAGGAGTACGGCGGGCCTGAAGTTGAACCTCGCCATGGCGGCGGCGGTCCTCTTGCTGGGGGCGGCGGCCTTGGTTACGCCCCTGTGGCAGCGCGACCAGATAAGGTCCTTGCTGCACGCCGAGGTTGACCTGGCGCGCACCGCTGCCCAGGATGTCGATAAGCTTCGCGGCGATCTGGAGCGGGCGCGCCAGGGCAGCGTCGCCGTCCTCCAGCGCAAGCAGGAGCAGCCGCGCGTGATCGACCTCCTGCGGGAACTCACGGTGCGGTTGCCGGATGGGACCTGGATTCAGAACATCGACCTCAATAAGGGCGAGGTCCAGTTGCGCGGCGAATCTACCCAAGCCACGGCCTTGATCGCCATTCTCGAGAAGTCCGCCGGGGTCCATGGGGTCACCTTCGCGTCACCGGTGACCCAGGTCGCCCAGACCGGGGCCGAGCGCTTCAACATCACCTTCCAGTATGAGAGGCCAAAACCACCGTGAGTTTACCCCCGATCCGCCCGCAACCCAGCGGCGGACGGCGCCCCGCCGCCTGCCTGTTGGCGTGGGCCCTTTTGCTTCTGGTCCCCGTGGGATTTGGTTTCGGTGTCGTCTGGCCTTGGCTGGATCGCATGGCCTTCCGAGACAACGATATCGCCAGCGCCCGCGACCAGCTTGTCCGCTACCAGCGTTTAGTGGCGACATTGCCCAGCCTGCGTGCCGAGTTGGAGGCAGTTAATAACAACCAGGACTTCAAGGCATTCTATTTCGCCGCTCAGACCCCGGCACTGGCGGGGGCGACTTTGCAGCAGACCGTGCAGGATATCGTCAAGGCCGCGGGCAGTCGGCTCGTCAGTACTCAGATCCTCCCGGCAACCCCAAACGAGCAGCTGCCCACGGTGAGGGTCCGCATCCAACTCCAGGGATCCACGGCTCAGTTGTTCGAGATCCTCTACCAACTCGAACAGTCGCGGCCCTTTCTGTTCGTCGATCAGGTCTCGATCCGCTCGATGGCCCAGTCGGCGCGCCCTGTCGTACCTGAGCGCAATCGCCAGGTCCGGCGTCCCCCCAGCAAGCCCGACACCGAGGATCTGACGGTGCGCCTCGACATCTTCGGTTACACCCTGGGTGGGGCATGATGAAGGCCCTGTTGGCTGCACTATCCCTGGGTCTCGGTGGCCTGCTTTATTGGCAGTGGACCGACTGGCCACCGCCGCCCCCCGGGCAGGTCGTCGGTCCAATGCCGCCGGACGCCCGGGTGACCACCTTGCCAGATCCTCTGAACGGGCTCGTGCCCGTCCAGGATCGCGAGGAGTATGCCGCGATCAAGGAACGCCCTTTGTTTCGGCCCGACCGGCGCCCGCAAGAGCCGGTGCTTACCGATGGGGTTGAGGCCCCCCCCCCGGCAGACAATGACTTGGCGGGTTTCGATCTCACAGGTGTCATCATTTCCCCGGCCATGACCACCGCCTGGGTGAAGGACCCGAGCCAGCAGACCCCAGTACGGCTGCGTCCAGGCGAGACCCTGTCGGGGTGGACGGTTAAGGACATCCTTGGCGATCGCATGGTCGTAGAGCGACAGGGGAAAAGCGATACGTTATATTTGCGCGACTTCAAGGCCCCGGCTGGACCGGGGATCACCACGCCACCCAAGGCTGCGTCGCAGCCAGGGTCCGCCGCAGGCAACCGCCAACCGCCCGGGGGTGTCAAGAAGCCGGGCACCTCGGGTGGCGGCAAGCCGCCCGGTCCCGGGCAGGCGGCACTACCCGGGGGCCAGCCGCCACCCGCCAAGACGCCCGTCCCGGCGCAATCCGGAGCCGATAATCGTGCGGCGAAGGGTGCGGGCGCCAGGGTCAGGCCGCCAGCGGGAACTCCACAGTGAGGCCAAATGTTCGCCCCTCAATCGAGAATCCAAACTAGCGCCATGGGCCGCCTGTACCCCGGTTTATCCCTGCTCGTTGCCTTGGCACTGGTCGCCTGCACCCCAAGTGCCTGGGATCCGACGCTCAAGTTCGGCGACCCCGGGGGGCACGTCCAGGACGCTCGCCCGCTGCCCGGTGGTGCCCAGACCATGCCCCTGGCGGGGTCGGAGAGCATCGCCCTGGGGACGGGCGGCCCAGCCGTGCCGAAGAATACGGTCAAGAGTGGGACCGGGGTCTTTGTGAGTAAGATCGCACCACCCTCCGTGGACACGACGCCAGGCGATGTGACCCTCAACTTCGATGGGACCGACATTCGTGAGGTCGTCAAGGTGGTCTTGGGTGACTTGCTCAAGGTGAACTATGTCATCGACCCGCAGGTCAGCGGGGTTGCTACCCTCCAGACCGAGCGCCCGCTGCGCCGTGAACACCTGATTCCAACCCTGGAGACCCTGCTGCGGATGAACAACGCGGCCCTCATCGAGAGCGGGGGTACCTATCAGGTCAAGCCCATCAGTAGTGGGGTCCAGGGGTTAGTGGTGCCGCAGCTCGGCGGCTCTACGCGGGCGCTCCCGAGCGGCTTCGGTATCCAGGTAGTCCCGCTCCAGTACATCGGGGCCGAGGAGATGTCCAAGATCCTTGAACCCATGGTCCCGCAGGGGACCGTGATGCGCGCCGATACCCTGCGCAACATCCTGGTCATCGCCGGCTCCGGGCCGGAGATGGGCAATGTGATCGACACGATACGGACCTTCGACGTGGATTGGATGTCCGGGCTCTCTGTCGGCTTTTTCCACCTGGAGTATGCCAAGGCCAACGAGATCGCCACCCAGTTGGAGAAGCTCCTGTCGGAGGAGGGCGGCAACCCCATGAAGGGGCTTTTCCGTTTTCTCCCGCTGGAGAGTGCCAACAGCCTGTTGGTGGTATCCCCGCAGGAGAAGTACCTGCGCCAGATCCAGGGCTGGATCCAGCGCCTGGATCAGGCCGAGGCCGCAGGCGATGCCAGTGAGCGGGTCTACGTCTATCGCGTCAGCCACGGCGACGCCGTGCAGCTCTCCGAGACCCTGGGGCAGCTCTTTGGGGGGGAACAGCAGCAACGCCGTCCGAAGCTCGGGGGTGTCGCGCCCGGGCTGAGCGCTGGCTCCATCCAGTCCCCGAAGAGTGGCGCCGATACGGGGGGCCTCTCTGGGGGCACTAAGTCTAATCTGTCGGGCGGCACTGGGGCAGCCGGCGGTTCCGCAGGGGTTTCCAGCAGCTCCGTATCATTGGGGGGCGGAGTCAGCGTCGTCGCGGATGCCGCCAACAATTCGCTGCTGATCAAGGCCCCGCCAAGGGAATACAAGAAGATCCTGGATGCCCTGAAGCAGCTCGATATAGTCCCGCTCCAGGTCTTGGTGGAGGCGACCATCGTCGAGATCACGCTCTCGGGCAGCCTGCGCTATGGGGTGCAGTGGCGGTTCGGTCCAGGTCCACAAGGGGGCGGTAGAATCTCGGACACCTCCCTGGTCGGCGGCACGAACACGACTGGGAACCTCGGGAAGACCTTCCCAGGCTTTAATTGGGCCCTGATTCTGGACCCGAACGTCATCCAGGCCACCATAAGTGCCTTGGCCGCCGACAATCTGGTCAATGTCCTGTCCTCGCCCTCGGTCCTGGTCAGGGACAACCAGATCGCCAAGATGCAGGTCGGCAAGCAGGTCCCGGTTCTCACCACGCAGCAACAGGCAACCACCGGCATTTCGAACGTCGTCAATCAGATCAGCTACAAAGACACCGGTGTCATCCTCACCGTCAAGCCCAGGGTCACCCCGGGGGGGATGGTCCAGATGGAGATCGAGCAGGAGGTCACGGCCCTGGCGGACGCCACCTCCACGGGTGTGGAATCACCGACGTTCCTGACCCGCAAGATCACCAGTAATGTCGCGGTGCGCTCCAGTCAGGCCGTGGTGCTGGGCGGGCTCATTTCCGATGAACGTTCCAATAGCAAGTCGGGGGTGCCCGGGGCTTATAGCGTCCCGATCCTTGGCTTCTTATTCGGGGAGACGGCCAAGAAGGCTGATCGCACGGAATTGGTGGTCGTCATCACCCCACGAGTGATCGCGAGCGACCAGGATGCCCAGAGCGCCTCTGACGATTTCCGCAAGAAGGTCAAAGGATTGCAGTTCAAGTATTGACCCTGTCGGCGACCGTAGTTCTATTGCCCTCCAGCAGAGATCAGAATCCATATGAACTTTATCGATCTGCAGGCCCAATATCGACGCATTGAGGGTGACGTTAATGCCCGGATCAAGGCTGTCCTGGAGCATGGCCAGTACATCATGGGGCCGGAGGTTGCAGAGTTGGAGGAAAGGCTGGCCGCGGATGTGGGCGTCCAGCACTGCATTGGCGTCTCCAGCGGCACCGACGCCCTGCTCGTCGCTATGCTGGCGCTGGGAATCGGGCCTGGGGATGAGGTCATCACCACCCCGTTCACCTTCATTGCCACGGGCGAGATGATCGCCTTGATCGGGGCTATCCCCGTCTACGTGGACATCGACCCCAGGACCTATAACATCGATCCCGCGCAGATCGAGGCCGCCATCACCCCCAAGACCCGCGCTATCATGCCCGTGAGCCTCTATGGCCAGTGTGCGGACATGGATG
The DNA here is from genome assembly GCA_963802205.1 of uncultured Gammaproteobacteria bacterium. GTDB lineage: Bacteria > Pseudomonadota > Gammaproteobacteria > Chromatiales > Chromatiaceae > DYRB01. The sequence continues at coordinate 104,507 of CAWDHW010000014.1, forward strand.
CCATCAACGCTATCGCGAAGCGCCATGGCCTGCCGGTGATCGAGGACGGGGCCCAGAGCTTCGGCGCCACCTACCGGGGCCGACAATCCTGCGGTCTGTCACTCATCGGCTGTACCAGCTTCTTTCCCTCCAAGCCCCTTGGGGCCTATGGCGACGCCGGGGCCTGTTTCACCGATGATGATGCCCTGGCCAAGGCCATGCGGGAGATCCGTGTGCACGGCCAGGATCGGCGCTATCACCATCCGCGGATCGGTATCAATGGCCGTCTGGACAGTCTTCAGGCCGCTGTGCTGCTTGCCAAGCTTAAAATCTTTCCAGATGAAGTTGCCGCCCGGGCGCGCATCGGCGCCCGCTACAGCGAGCTGCTGGCGGGGAGCGGGTGTGTGACGCCCTACATCGAACCCCACAACACCAGCGTCTACGCCCAGTACACCATCGCCGTGGACGACCGCGAGGGCCTCATTGCCAAGCTCTCGCAGGCAGGCATTCCTACAGCCGTACATTATCCGGTCCCGCTGCACCGCCAACCCGCCTTTTCCGGCATGCCATTACCCACGGTTCCGGCGGCGGAGCGCGCCGCCGCGCGGGTAGTCAGCCTCCCCATGCATCCCTATATGAGTGACGCGGATCAGGACAGCATTGCGGACGCCCTGCGCGCGGCCCTGCGTTGACCGGTCATCGCTTTCTCCTACCCTGAGCGTGCGCGAACGGGAGGGGGTCCCCATGAGAGGCTGCGCGTTAGTCACCGGCGCCTCTGGATTCATTGGCCCGAGCCTGTGTCGGCGTCTCGGCTCGGGTGGCTGGCGGGTGCGGGCGGTGATGCGCCGCCCCGCAGTGGGCCCCTGGGATGAGGCTGTGACCCTTGACCTGGGTCGGCAACCGATCCCGTCGGGCCTGCTGGCCGGGGTCGATTGCGTCTTCCACCTCGCTGGCAGGGCCCACGCCCTGGCCGAGGGCCCCGGAGCAGAGGAGGAATACCGCCTGAGCAACGTCCAGAGTACCTTGGACCTGGTCGCTGCAGCCCGCGCGACGGGGGTGCGTGCCTTCGTCTATTTCAGCAGTGTCAAGGCCATGGGCGACGGGGATGCCGGGGCGGCGACCGGAGGGCCGGTGGTACTGTCTTCCTACGGGCACTCCAAGCGCCTCGCTGAACAGGCGGTGCTCAACGGCGATGGGGTTCCGCATTCGGTGGTCCTGCGGCCATCCCTCGTCTATGGGCCTAAGCCCAAGGGATATCTGGATCTCATGATCCGCGCGGTGCGGGGTGGCTGGTTTCCGCCTTTGCCCGAACTTGGAAATGGCCGGTCCATGATCCATCGGGATGACTTGGTGGAGGCGGCGCTGCTGTGTGCCTTCGATCCTGGGGCCAGCGGCAATGCCTATGTCGTAACAGATGGGACGCCCTACAGTACCCGCCAGGTCTACGAGTACATCCTCGCTGCCCTGGGGCGGAAGCCGCCGTCCTGGACACTGCCGGTGGGCATGCTGCGGGCCGCGGCGAGGGCGGGCGACGCCATTCGCAAGATACGCGGGCGACGCCTCCTCTTCGACTCGGATCTCCTGGAGAAGCTGCTGGGGTCTGCCCGATACGACGGCGAACCCATCTGTCGGGAACTTGGGTTCAGGGCCAGGCGAGACCTGCGTGGGAGTATGACCGAGATGCTGGCGACGGCTACCGCCAGCACCTCCGGGCGAGGCCGCCCGCGGAACTGACGGACGGCGCCGACCAGGAGCGAATGTGGTCAGGCGTTACAGGGCCTTGGCCGAAAAGGTGTCGCAGGCGTTGACGTCGCCCTTTTCCAGCCCGCGGCGGAACCAGGCGACGCGCTGGGCCGAACTGCCGTGGGTGAAGCTGTCCGGGGTGACGTAGCCCCGGGCCTGCTTTTGTAGGCGATCGTCGCCGATGGCGGAGGCGGCCTTGAGGGCCTCCTCGGCGTCGCCGGCCTCCAGGATGCCGCGTGCGCGGTCGGCGCGGTTGGCCCAGACCCCAGCGAAGCAGTCGGCCTGGAGTTCCAGGCGGACCGAGAGTTGGTTGGCCTCGGCCTTGCCGCGGCCACTTTTGGCCTCCTCGACCTGATCGGAGATCCCGAGCAGGTTCTGCACATGGTGGCCGATCTCGTGGGCTATGACATACGCCTGGGCGAAGTCACCCGGGGCGCCGAACTGGTTGCGCAACTCGTCATAGAAGGACAGGTCGATGTAGACCTTTAGGTCGCCAGGGCAGTAGAAGGGCCCCATGGCGGCCTCGGCGAAGCCGCAGGCGGAGCGCACCGACCCGGAGAACAGAACCAGCTTGGGTTCGCGGTAACGTTGCTTGCCCTGCTGGAAGATCTCGCCCCAGGTGTCCTCGGTATCCGCCAGGACGACGGAGATAAAGTCCTTGAGCTCGTCTGGCGTGGCCCCAGTCCGCGGGGCTTGCAGGTCGCTGGCTTGAGGCTGCGGCCTCGGTCTGGGCGCGCCTTGGTCGGGCATCGGACTTGGGAACTGGAGCTGTCCGCCATCGCTGCCGGTGTCGGGCTGCGGCATACCGCCGCCAAGGAAGGGGCCCAGGTCGATCCCGAAGTAGAGGCCAACCAGGAGCAAGGCGATTGTGCCCAGGCCACCGCCAAGCCCGGCGCCCCGGCCGATACGCACCGGCAGGCGCTGGCCGCCGAACTCGTCGCCGGATGATCCGGCATCGTCGCGGCGGTCCTCCACATTCTCGCTTCGCCTGCCGGTTCTCCAGCGCATGACTCCCCCCGTGATCCAGAGTCGTTGGTTGCATTTAGCGTTCGGTGGATCATAGCATCCGGACATGGCATTGCGGCGAGGGCGGAAATGAGAGGCCCCGGTCACCGTTGCCGGTACCGGGGCCTGGTTCAAAGCTGGGTCTGAACCCTGACGGGTGCATCAGTGTGTCTGGGTGGCGTTACTGAGCTCCCAGTTACACAGCTCGATCAGGCCTTCGACCTCGCGCGGGAGCTTGACCGGCTCTCGGAGTTGGTAGGTCTGACCCTGTTCCCAGCAGTGTTCCGCTTCGTCTGCACTCAATGGCAGACCCTGGCGGCAGAGCTCCCACAGGGCTTGGTTTTGGCTGATGGTCATGATGGTCTCTCCGGATTCGGGGGGGCACGGGCGGCGCGGTCTGATCGTACCTGTTGCCGGGGCCCGTCAATTTTCGAGCCAATTCCCCGCAAAGTCCTCTTGAAGCAGTCATTTGTTGCCTCTTTGCGGGAATGTGCCATTTTTACAACGCACAAACATCGTGACTTAATAATAGATTACCGTTGAGACTTGACAAGGGCCGAAGGATCATTGGGGCAAAAAAAGTACATGTGGCTAGGGGCTGTCTCTTGGTCTACCGCCCCGGCGGTAGGGGCCGGACGCCTGGCCGTCGCAGGGCGCGATGCGGTGAGCCAGGGTTCACGGGCAGGGGTAAGGTGCAGGGCGGCGGGGTAGCCGTCCACGCCTTGGTAGCGGATGCTCGGGGTCAAACCCATCTCTAGCCGGGGTACAATCGCGCCTTTTCCCATCGCTGCGGTACCCGACCATGATCTCGCTCCTCGACTATGGTGCCGGCAATGTGCGCAGCCTGCGCAATGCCATCCAGTCCCAGGGCTTTTCCCTCACCGAGATCGAACGCCCGGAGGACATCCTCAAGGCCGAACGGCTGATCTTCCCCGGGGTCGGGGCCTTTGGGGCAGCCATGCAGCGCCTGCACGCCCTGGGTTATGTGGAGCCGCTGAAGGCCTACCTGGCCGAGGGGAGGCCCTACCTCGGGATCTGTATCGGACTCCAGACCCTGTTCGAGGGCAGCGACGAGTCCCCCGGGGTCCAGGGGCTGGGCCTGATCCCCGGACAGATCCGGCGGTTCGATGCATCAAACCTCTCGGTCCCCCACATGGGCTGGAATGGGGTCCGGGTGCTGCGTCCGTCGCCCCTCTTTGCCGACTACGGCGGCGAGAAGCTCTACTTTGTCCACTCCTATCGGGCGATGCCTGGCCCTGAAAATGCCGATTGGGTCCTGGCTACCACCGACTACGGCGACCCCTTCGTCAGCGCCGTGCAGCGCGGGCGGGTGGCGGCGGTTCAGTTCCACCCGGAAAAGAGTGGCGCGGCGGGCTCAAGGCTCCTGCGGCACTTCCTGGCGGGGGAGACCGCCGCGCCGGCGCCACGACTCGACCCAGTCCCGACGCACCTGGCCAAGCGCATCATTGCCTGCCTGGATGTGCGGACCAATGATGCCGGTGACCTGGTGGTTACCAAGGGTGATCAGTACGATGTGCGCGAGCAGGGGGAGGTGCGCAACCTGGGCAAGCCGGTGGAACTGGCGCGGCGCTATTACCAGGAGGGGGCCGATGAGGTCACCTTCCTCAACATCACCGCCTTTCGGGACTTTCCCCTGGCGGATCAGCCCATGCTCGAGGTGTTGCGGCGCACATCGGAGAACGTCTTCGTCCCCCTGACGATTGGGGGGGGCATCCGTGCCTTCACGGATGGGCAGGGGCGCGGCTATTCGGCCCTGGACGTCGCCTCGGAGTATTTCCGCTCCGGGGCGGACAAGGTGTCCATCGGCAGCGATGCCGTGGACGCGGTGGAGCAGTACCTGGCCCGTGGCCACAAGGATGGCTCTACGGCGATCGAGCAGATCGCGCAGGTCTACGGCAATCAGGCTGTGGTCATCTCCATCGACCCCAGGCGGGTCTACATCAGTGACCCCGGCGATACCCGTCACCACTGCGTCCAGGCGCCCGAGCCAGGCCCCAACGGAGAGGCTTGGTGTTGGTACCAGTGCACCGTCAAGGGCGGGCGCGAGGGACGCGACGTAGATGCCGTCGAACTGGCACGGGCCTGCGAGGAGCTCGGCGCCGGGGAGATCCTCCTCAACTCCATCGACCGCGATGGCTCGGGTCGGGGCTTCGACCTGGGATTGATCCAGTCAGTGGCAGACGCCGTCAGCATCCCAGTGATCGCCTCCAGCGGGGCCGGGTGTGTGGAACACTTTTCGCAGGTCTTTGCCGCTACCGGGGTGGAGGCGGCCCTGGCCGCCGGGATCTTCCACCGTCAGGAGGTCCCTATCGCCGCAGTCAAGGCGCACCTCGAGGCGGAGGGTATTGAGACCCGGGGTTAGACCGGCCCAGCAGCGGTCGGACAGCATACACAGGGTTCCGATTATGGCCGGAGGCGGACAGTCGGCGGTGACCGGTGTTCGCCGCAGCAGCTCGGGTCTGGTCCTGGCCTTGTTGGCCCTGCTCGGTGTCCCGGTCGCCGCCGATCCCCTGCGCTTCGCCTGGCCCACGCCCGCCCAGGCCCTGGTAACGGTCGAGGCGGCCAAGGGTGGGTACAGTGTCCGGTCAAGCGTGCGCCTGACGGTGACTCGGGATGTCGGCGGACATACCCGTCTGGACTTCAGCGACGCACGGCTCCTGGCGATCAATGGCCGCGACCTCAGCGGCGGCGTCGGTACCGGATGGGGGGAGATGGGTTCTGTCGCACTGGAGGCCCTGATGCCGTCCCTGCTGGTTGGGTCGGATGGGCGGGTGCAGGATGTGCTGGGGCTCGAGCGCCTTGGCGACGCCATTGTCGCGGGTGGGCTGGGGGGCGCCGACAGCGCCCCGACAGATGCTGCCGCGGCCCGGCTGCGCCAGGTACTGGCCAGGCCTGGGGTGCAGGCCCAGCTCAGGGCGCGGGCCGGGGAGGACTGGCGGGCCTGGGTAGGTATCTGGGCCGGCCGGGACCTTCGCCCTGGGGCGGCCATCGACATTGTCGGCGTCGTTCCCGGTATGGGTCCGGCGGTCCAGGCAAAAGGGGTCATGACCTACACGGGGGTGGCGGCAGGGTTTCCGCCCGGTGCCGTGCGCCTGCGGCTGGAATTGACCGCGGACGGCCCCGAGTTCCGACGCGCCGTTTTCGACGGTCTGGCGAAGGTCGCTGGGCAGGACCGCCAGTCCCTGGGCGACCTGAGCCCGGAGCATGTCGAGACCGCCTCCAGGCGCCAGACCCTGGAACTGGTTACGGACCCTGCAACGCTTCGCCCCTATCGGGTGGACATGGGCACGCATATCGCCTTCAAGCTCCGGGGCCAGCCGGTCCAGACCCAAACGGAGGCCAAGTCCTTCCTCTTCGGGTGGCACTGACGGGGACGTGCGACTTCAGGGGTGGGCGAGGTAGAGCCGCGAAGGCATCCAGCGCCCGCAGGCCCCAGACGTTCGGGACGGGACTGAAAACCCCGTCCGCCCCAGGTCAGTCCCCCTCGTAGAGGTCGGCGGTGACCTTGGGCGGCATCTGGAGGTGATAGCCGCGTGTGCTGAGGTTGGCCATCACCTGGGCTACGTCTTCACGTGCCAGCGACCGGCCAATGTGCAGGTCGAGCTGCATGACCAATTGGGGGGTACCGAAGTGCTCCAGCAGGGCAACGGGGACGACCTCGAGGCCGTCCTGTGCGGCCAGGTAGAGGTACATCTCCTCCTGGCGCGGGCTCTTGTAGATCCAGCAGGGTATGGCACTGTTAGGCATGGCATCGGCCTGGTCCGGAGGGGGACCCATTCTAGCGACCTGGGTGGCATGCGCGCATCGCCCCGTCGCATGCCCAGATCCTGGTTCCGGTTCAGTCGGCGTTCAGCCACGGGTGGATAGGATGTCCCGCAACGGTGAGGGCATAGTGCCCCGCCGACCTACAGAGGGGAACAGATATGAGTAAGCTGACGACGACGATGCGTTTGACGATGGTGGCCCTGATTGCTGGGGCCTTGACGCTGCCCGGTCTGGCACTTGCGCGCGGCCACGGCGGGGACGGCCACTGGGATGGGGGCCATCAGCGCTATTACGACGGTCATCGGGGACATGGGCGCGGCCATGGGTACGGCCATCGGGGCTACGACCGAGATGTGGTGATTCGCGAGCCAGTCTATGTCGAGCCCCGCCGCACAGTGGTGGTTCGCGAACCCGTCTATGTCGAGCCTCGTGCCACGGTGGTGGCCCCCCTGTGGCAACCCGCAGGTCTCGGCCTCAATCTGTTCCTGCCCTTTAGGAATTGGTAGCGCCGGTTGGAGCAGGTCGCCATGGCCAGGAGGGGCTTGTGTTAGATTTGCAGACATTCGCACGGCCAGCCGTCCCGGAGCCCGCCATGCCGTCCAGTTCTACCCTTGCCGTCCTGTTTGCCGTCCTGGCCCTGACCGGCCCGGCGGCGGCCGCCCCGGCCCCGTCGGCGCTCTGGCTTGCCGGGCAGGGCGGCGGGGCCTCTTCGTCCGCCCAGGCGGCGGAGCAGGCCAAGCGCCAGACGGGGGGCAAGGTCCTGTCGGTGCGGGAGACGAGCGGGGGTTGGGAGGTCAAGGTGCTGACCGCCTCTGGTGAGGTGCGCAGCGTCTTCATTCCAGGCAGCGGACGCTGAGGACGGCCGGGGCCAGCCATGCGCATCCTGATCATCGAGGACGAGGCGGCGCTGCGCGCCCAGGTCGCCGCCCGCCTGACCCGCGAGGGTTACGGCTGCCAGTCCAGCGGCGACGGGGCCGAGGGGCTGTACCTGGCGAGCGAGTACTCCTTCGACGCGGCGGTAGTGGATCTTGGGCTTCCAGGTATCCCCGGCATCGAGATCATCCGCCGGCTGCGCTCCAACGGCAGCCTGCTCCCCATCCTGGTCCTAACCGCCCGCAGCCGTTGGCAGGACAAGGTTGAGGGGCTGGAGGCCGGGGCCGACGACTATCTGGCCAAACCCTTCGAGATGGACGAATTGGTGGCGAGGCTGCGGGCCCTGCTGCGTCGCGCCCAGGGCGCAGCGACCCAGGAATTGTGCGCCGGTCCGGTGCGACTGGACCGCGCCGCACAACGGGTCTGGATGGGCGAACGTCCGGTGGAGCTGACCGGCTTCGAGTTTCGGCTGCTGGAGCGCCTGATGGTCAGCCGCGGGCGGGTACTGTCCAAACGCGAGTTGGCCGACCACCTCTACCCCCATGACGAGGACCGCGACAGCAATGTGCTGGAGGTCCTGCTCGGGCGTCTGCGGCGCAAGCTCGACCCGGACGGGCGTTTGTCGCCCATCGAGACCCTGCGCGGGCGCGGCTATCGTTTCACCTTGGGAGGCGGGCCCAGTTGAGGTCCCTCCAGGCGCGGGTGACCTGGGTCGCCACCCTGGTGCTGCTGGGCTTCGTCGTTGTTACCAGCCTGGCCCTGGAGCAGGCCTTCCAGGCTAGCGCCCGCTCCGCCCGCGAGGAGCGCCTGCTGGGGCAACTCTATCTGCTGATGGCGGCGGCGGACTCCGACGGGGAGGGCCTGACCCTCCCGAGGGACCTGGCCGAGGCCCGCTTCAGCCTGCCCGGGTCCGGGCTCTATGCCCAGGTCAGCGATGCCGATGGCGAGGCGGTGTGGCGTTCGACCTCGGCCATCGGCCATAGCGTCCCGTTCGACGATAAGCTCGCCCCCGGGGTGCGCCGCTTTCACCAGGCGAGGAACGCAGACGGCGATGCGTACTTCGTCGAGAGCTTCGGGGTCACCTGGTCCATAGGTCCGGTGCCGCGGGGCTACACCTTCAGCGTGGCAGAGGATCTCACCAGGTATGGCGAGGAGCTGGCGCGATTCCGCGTCAACCTGTTCGGCTGGCTGGGCGCCCTGGCGCTGCTCCTGCTGGTTACCCTGCTGTTCGCCCTGCGTTGGGGCCTGGCGCCCCTGCGACGGGTGGCCGACGAGGTCGCCGCCGTGGAGGCCGGTCGCCAGGACCGGCTGCGTGAGGATTACCCGGGAGAGCTGCGTGCCCTGACGGAGAACCTCAACGCCCTGTTGGCCCATGAGGCAGCGCGTCAGGTCCGGCTCAGCCACGCCCTGGCGGATCTGGCCCATAGCCTCAAGACCCCACTGGCGGTGATGCGCGGGGCTCTGGGCGAGGCCCTGCCGGGGGGCCTGGCCGAGCAGATCCGGCGTATGGACGATATTGTCGCCTACCAGTTGGAGCGGGCCCGAGGGCGCCCGGCCGCGACCCTGTCGCCGCCCATCCCCCTGGCTCCGGCCATCGAACGCCTCCTGGCGGCCCTGACCAAGCTCCACGCCGACCGCACCGTGGCCACGGATCTGGACTTGGAACCGGGGCTCGCTTTTCGCGGGGCCGAGGGCGATCTGCTGGAGGTCATCGGTAATCTGCTCGACAACGCCTTTCTGTGGTGCCGGACCCGGGTGCGGGTCGCGGCCCGGCGCGAGGCCGGGCGGCTGGTGCTATGGGTGGAAGACGACGGCCCCGGCATCCCCGAAGGGCAGGCCCAGCACCTTGGCCAGCGCGGCGCCCGGGTGGACCTGAGTGCCCCGGGTCATGGCATCGGCCTGGCCGTGGTGCGGGAGATCTGTCAGGCCTATGGCGGGGACCTGGCCATTGCCCGAAGCCCGCTCGGCGGGGCTCAGGTTCGGGTCAGCTTGGGGGCCTGAAGGGCTAGCCCGGCTTGCTCGACGTCGGGGTATGAATGCGCCGCCACAGGCGCCCGTCGTTCTTGAGCAGGTCCCCCGCGGCCTTGGGGCCCCAGGTCCCGGCGGCGTAGTTGGGAAAGTCCCGCGGGGGCAGGGCGGACCACACGTCCATGACCGACTGGACGATCTCCCAACTCTTTTCCACCGTGTCGGCGTGCTTGAAGAGTGTGGCGTCGCCGTTCATGCAGTCGTAGATGAGGGTCTCGTAGCCGGTGGCCGGCTCGTTGCCGAAATAGTCCGCATAGCTGAAGTCCATGTTCACCGTGCCCACACGCATGCTGGGGCCGGGGATCTTGGCCCCGAAGGACATCTGGATGCCCTCGTTGGGCTGGATGCGCAGCACCAGCATGTCAGGGTCTATCTCCTCGACGGCGGTGTCCTTGAACATGACCAGAGGGGCGCGTTTAAACTGGATGGCGATCTCGGTGTACTGGGCCGGCAGGCGCTTGCCGGTGCGCAGATAAAAGGGCACCCCGGCCCAACGCCAGTTGTCCATGCTGAGCTTCATGGCGACGAAGGTCTCGGTGCGGGACTGCGGATCGACCCCCGCGGAGGTGCGGTAGGCGGGGACCTTCTCGCCGTCGGGCATGACCCCCTCGCCGTACTGGCCGCGCACGGCATGGGTGAGGACCTGCTCCGGGGTCAGGGGCTGGATGGCGTCGAGGACCTTGTTGACCTCCTCGCGCACGGCGTTGGACTCGAAGGAGTTGGGCGGCTCCATGGCGAGGAAGCCCAGCAGCACCAGCAGATGGTTGGGGATCATGTCGCGCAGGGCCCCGGCCGAGTCGTAGTAGCCGCCGCGGTGCTCGACGCCGACGGACTCCGCCACGGTGATCTGGATGTGGTCGATGTGATGGCGGCTCCACAGGGGCTCGATGAAGCCGTTGGCGAAGCGGAAGACCATGATGTTCTGCACCGACTCCTTGCCCAGATAGTGGTCGATGCGATAGATCTGGCGCTCGGTAAGGGTCTCGTGGAGGGTCTCGTTGAGCGCGATGGCGGATTCGAGATCGGTGCCGAAGGGCTTCTCGATGATGACCCGGCGCCAGTCGTCAGGGGTCTCTGTGGTCAGGTCCACGGCGCCCAGGTTGCGGGTGATGTCGCCGAACAGGCGCGGTGGCACGGCCAGGTAGAAGAGGTAATTGCCCTCGGTGTTGCGCTCGGCGTCGATGCGGGTGAGCCGTTCGCAGAGATTGAGGTACATGGCAGGGTCATCGATGTTTCCCTGCATATAGTGGATACGCTGGGCCAGGCGTTCCCACACCTCGGGATTGAAGGCAGCGCCCAAGTGGTCGCGGACCTGGGTGATCAGGTGCTCGCGGAAGCTCTCGTCGTTGAGGTCCAGGCGGTCGAGGCCCAGCACCGCGAAGCTGTCCGGGAGCAAATGGTTGTGGCAGAGGTGGAACAGGGCCGGGATCAACTTGCGTGCGGCCAGATCCCCGCCGGCGCCGAAGATGATCATGACGTTGGGGTGGGCCGGGGGGGCATTCTCGTCAGGGATATCGAGCATGGACATGGGGGGCTCCGGTGGCTGGTGGTTCTCGCGCGGCGGCGCGGGTCGAGGAGGGACTGGGGAGTGCAGGCGGCACCCTGTGGGAGCAGCGCCCTCGCCGTGACAGCTATCCGCTGGGCTTGGTGCCGCCGGCTGGCGCCGGTTGTTCAGGATTAACAGGCTATTGGCGTGGCGTCATGAATGAGATCCCCAGCGCAGGGTCAGGCCAGGACTTATAGACTGACCCCCACGCGGCGCAGCAATGGTAGCAGTGCGGCGTAGCAGCCAGCAGTGGCCGCCGCAGATAAGCCAAGGCTGACCCAAAAGCCCAACCCATGCTTGAGCAGGAACGGGAGCAGCAGAAAAAGGAGAAGTGAAGGAAGGACAAGCCAGAAAATCTGGCTAGAGAGATCGGCGATTCGCTCCGGAGGGGAAGCCTCCATGTGAAGCCAAACAAAGGCAAGCAATGAGGTCAGTGGAAGGGATGCTACCAAAGCCGCAAATCCGCTAGAGCGCTTGGCGAGTTCAGAGATGGCAACGATGAGCAGTGCCGAGATGATGACCTTGAGGGCGTAATAGAGCATGGGCTTGCGGGCCTAACCCTTGGTTGGGCCAGTCCACCCCTCCAAGACCACCACGGAGCGACCCTCGACCGGGCGTCGCCCCGCCGCGACCGTCGGCTGCTCGCCTGGGGCATACAGGATCGGGGTCGCGGCGGTGTCTACCGCCAGGTGCCAGGCGTGGCTCGGGGAGGGCTGGCAGTGCAAAGTCCAGGGACCGGTCGTGCATGTTGAGCAGGACGTGCAGGTGCGGCTCTTCGGGGCTGGTCCCGGCCAGGGTGAAGGCCAGGGCCCGGCCCTCGCGGTCGTCCCAGCGTGGGGTCTTCAGCTCGACTCCCGTGCCAGGTGATGTCCGGCAGGGTCTGACCCCGTGGAGGGGTGCCGGTGAGGAATCGCTCCCGGCGCAGGCTGGGGTGGCGGCGGCGGAGCCGGACCATTCCGCCCACGAAGTCGAGCATCTCCCGGTTGGACTCCACCAGGCCCCAGTCGAACCAGGATAAGTTGTTGTTATGACAGTAGCCGTTGTTGTTGCCGCCCTGGGTGCGCAGGAACTCGTCGCCGCCGAGCAGCATTGGCACACCCTGACTCAGGAGCAGGATGGCCACCAGATTCATGGTCTGGCGCCGGCGCAGCGCCAGCACCGCCAGGTCGTCCGTGGGGCCCTCCACCCCGCAGTTCCAGCTCAGGTTCCGGGGGTTGCCGTCGCGGTTGTCCTCGCCGTTCGCCTCGTTGTGCTTGGCGTTGTAGCTCACCAGGTCGTTGAGGGTGAAGCCGTCATGGCAGGTGACGAAGTTGATGCTGTTGCGCGGCAGACGCCCGAGGGGCTCGTAGAGGTCGCTGCTCCCCGCGATGCGGGTGGCCAGCTCCCGGATCAGTCCGTGGTCGCCGCGGACGTAAGCGCGGACCAGATCGCGGTAGCGCCCGTTCCACTCCGCCCAGCGGAATCCCGGGAAGTCCCCAACCTGATAGAGGCCGCTGGCATCCCAGGCTTCGGCGATGAGGTGGGTGCGCGCCAGGTTGGGGTTCAATTCGATGGCCCAGAGGAGGGGCGCATGGTACTGGGGCTGCCCGTCCTCGCCGCGGCCTAGCGCACTGGCAAGGTCGAAGCGGAAGCCGTCTACATGCATCTGGCGCACCCAGTACAGGATCGAGTCCAACAGGAAGCGCGCCACCAGGGGGTGATTGCAGTTGACGGTATTGCCGCAGCCGGTGTAGTCCCGATAGTGGCGACGATCGGCGGGGTCGAGGTGGTAGAAGATCTCGTTGCCCAGGCCCTTGTAGCTGATGGTCGGCCCGCCTTCCCCGCCCTCGGCGGTGTGGTTGTAGACCACGTCCAGGATCACCGCGATTCCGGCCCGGTGGAGGGCCTTGACCAGATCCCGGAACTCGTCCCGGGCGCGCTCCGGGGCCAGGCTGTAGCCGGGGTGGGGGGCGAAGTAGCTGTGGGTGCTGTAGCCCCAGTAGTTCTCCAGTCCGAGGGCGGCCGTATGGGGTGGGACATCCTGGGGGTCGAACGCCATGATGGGCAGGAGTTCGACATGGGTGATACCCAACGCCTGGAGATAGGGGATCTTCTCGATGAACCCGGCAAAGGTCCCGGGGTGTCGTACCCCAGAAGAGGGGTGACGGGTAAAGCCCCCCAGGTGCACCTCGTAGATGACCGCGTCCTTGAGGGGGATGTGGAGCGGGGTATCCCCCTCCCAATCGTAGGTGTCCGATACCACGAGGGAGCGCATGGCCGTGGCGATGTTGTCCCCGAGTAAGGTAGCCATGCCGGGCATGCCCAGTGCGTCGCCCGGCAGGCTGGCCGCCTGCCGGGACCAGAGTCGGTCATCGACCGTCACGCACCAGGGGTCAAGGAGGACCTTTGAAGGGTCGTAGCGGCAGCCAGTGGTCTGCGTGTCGTAAGGGCCGGCGGCGCGCCAGGCGTAGTAGATGCCATCCTGCGGCAAGCCCTCCACGAGGACGTGCCAGAAGTAGAAGGTGCGGTTGACCTTGGGGTCGAGTTCGATGGTCTGGAAGGGCTGGATGGCGTCGGGTCGATCGAACAGCAGCAATTCGATGCGGGTGGCAAAGCGCGAGAAGGTGCAGAAGTTGACGCCGACAGGGTCCGGGCGGGCGCCCCCGTGCTCCAGGTTCCCCGGCAGTATGTTGTAGGTTCGACTGGACATGGAGGCCCCTGAGGCTGGTGTGGGGTGGCTGGGGGTAGCAGGGGGGTAGTACCTGGGATGGATGGTAATGGGTAGCCGGGAACCCTGACCAGCGGGGAATGGTGCCTATGCAACGGGAGGCGGGTTCTATCCGGGCATCTTCTGGCGCACGACCTGGGCGCCGAGACCGGAGAAATCCGCGCTATGCAGGTGGGATTTAATGCGCTTGGCAGGGGCATCCATTCAGTCTCCCCGTTTCACTCATGGGAAGAGAGGACACGCAATGGTTAAAGCGCAACCGCTTGTTGCGTCGAGGACGCTATCAGTCCCCCTCGCTCCGTAGGCAGCGAGGGGGCTATCTTGACACCGCCCCGAGGGCGGAGGAGGTACCGCCCTCAGGTGAACATATCTGCCGTGATGTTGCGGAACCAGCCGAGGGCGAACTGGACCTCGATGGCGCGGGTGCGGGCATCGGCGTTGGCCGGCGATAAGCCACCGGCCCCAGGTACGTCCACGATTTTCCCGTCCTTGAGCTGGTAGACCCCCGCCACCGAGATCCCGTAGTCCGGGGCCAGGATGCTGTAGCAGGTGTTGACGTAGGATGGTTCGGGGGCCGGCTGGCCGTTAACGGCGGCAACGATGGCCGCGGCGGCCACCTTGGCCTGGGAATTGGCGGCATAGCCGGATTTGGGCATGGCCCCGGCGATGACCGAGTCGCCGATGACAAAGATGTCCTTTTGCAAGGTGGACTCGAAGGTCTTCTGGTCCACCGGGCACCAGCCGGAGGCGTCCGCCAGACCGGCCACCTGGGCCAACTCCGCCGCCTTCTGCGCCGGGATCAGGTTGATCACGTCGCCCTTGAACTCCTCCACGGTCCCCGACAGGACCCGCTTCTTGGGGTCGATGGCCTCGATGGCCCCGCCGCCCGCCGCGCCGACCCACTCGATCATGTTGCCGTAGTTGCGCTTCCAGCCCTCCACGAAGAGCCCCTGCTTGGAGAAGGCGTCCTTGGCATCGAGTACCAGGATCTTCGACTTGGGTTTGTGGCGCTTCAAGTAGAAGGCGATCTGTGCGGCCCGCTCATAGGGCCCGGGTGGGCAGCGGAAGGGGTTGGGCGGGGCGACGATGATGCAGGTTCCGCCGTTGCGCATGGCAGTGAGCTGCTTTTTGAGGAGCAGGGTCTGGGGTCCGGCCTTCCAGGCGTGGGGGATGGTCTGGGCGGCGGCCTCGCTCATGCCCTTGATGGCGTCCCAACGGAAACTGACACCGGGGGATACCACCAGCTTGTCGTAAGGGTAGCTGGTCTTGCCCTTGCCCTGGACCTCGCGCTTGACCGGGTCGATCCCGACGATCTCATCCTGCACCACGGTGATGCCGCGCTTGGCCAGGCCCTTGTATGCAAAGGTCAGGGTCTTGATGTCACGCTCGCCACCCAAGACCTCGTTGCTCAGGGGGCAGGAGACGTAGGCCGCCTCCTTTTCGATGAGGGTGACCTGAATGTTTGGGTCGGCCATCTGGATGTACTTGGCGGCGATGGTGCCGCCGTAGCCGCCGCCGATCACCACCACCCGGGCCTTGGGCGTGGCGGCGCGGAGTAGCGCGGGGAAGCCCAGCGCGGAGGCCGCCGCAACGGCGGTGGATGCCTTGAGAAAGGTCCTGCGTGTAGTCCCGGTCATGGCTGCCCCCTCACTTCTCGCTCTCGTAGAAACTGGCCAGGGCATCGATCTCCACGTCGGAGAGCTTCTTGACCCGTTCGCCCATCTTGCGCGGCTTGCACCGATCACCCTGACTCCGACAAGTGTCCAGGGCATAGCGGGTGTAGCCGGCCCATTGCCCGGCCAGACGCGGGGACTCGTCGTCCTGCTCGCGCCCGCCGGCATCATGGCAGGACTCGCAGAGCGTCTCGTGGATGGCCTGGCCCTTCTTGACGGCCTTGGCCTGGGTTGCGGTGCGGGCGGCGGAGACCCAGGGCTGGGCGGCGTAGAAGCCAGCGATGGCATGGATCTCCTGCTCCGTATAGCCCTTCATGATCCGCCCCATGATGGTGGAGCGGCGGGCCCCGCTCTTGTAGTCGCTCAGCACGCCGTAGAGATAGCCGTTGTCCATGCCGGCGATGGTGGGCATGTACTCACCGGCGCTGGCACCGTTTGTCCCGTGGCAACCGGCGCAGGTGTTGGCGAGCATGGAAGCGGTACGCACGCCCTCGGCCTGGGCGGCCAGGGCAGCGGCCAACAGGGCAGCGGCCAGAGGCCACCTTGGGGGTCGTTTCATGGCAGGTCTCTCCTGGTGGTTGGACTCGTGCAGCGGCGCAGGCCGCCTGTGGCCCCGTGCGTCGCGGACGCCCCGGGGCAGAGGTCGAAGGTGCCTGGCGAATGCCGTTGTTGTCTTGACGGTCATCAAGGATCGGCGTCGTTCGAATCAGTGACTGGCGGGTAGCCCGGCGCTGCCCTCGCGTTGGTCCATATAGGTCAGGACCTCGTCGATCTTGGGTGCCTTGTCCGGGGCCAGACGCCGTGCCTCGCCGAGGGCGGCGCGGGCGAGGGCGTAGTCGGCGCTGTGGAGGTAGGCCAGCGCCATGCCGATGAAGGCGTCCGCATTGTTGGGGTCGGCCGCCAGGGCGCTGCGGAAATCCGTGATAGCGGCGCTGTATTCCTGTTTGACCAGGCGCGCACCGCCGAGACGGGTGTAGGCCTGGGACGACTTGGGATCGGCGGCAACCGCCTGGCTCAGCGTGGCGATGGCCTCGTCCACCTTGCCCTCCGCAAGCTGTGCCTCGCCGGTGGCGATCAGGGCTTTGGTGTCGGGGGTTGCCTGGGGCTGGTCGGCCGCGGTGGCCAACAGTGGCAGACATAGGGCTGCCGCAAGTAGGGCGGTCAGGATGCGAGGACGGGCTGGCACAGAGAACTCCTGCGATTAGCAGGTCGGGCTAAAGCCCGACCTACAGACGGAAATGAAAAGACCCCCGCGGGCGGGCCCGCGGGGGTCTGGCTGCGGACTCGGGTTACTTCAGGGCACCCTTGCCGTAGCGGTCCTCAAAGCCCTTCTGGACCTTCTCCAGGGCCTCCTTGCTCAGGCCGTTGAAGTACCAGTCATGCCCCTCGATGGGCTTGAAGTGCTTCTCCAGCATGGCGGTGGCGAACTGCTCGTTGCCGTCCTTCTTGTGCGCGACCTCTTTCAGCTCCGGGATCCACTCGAAGTAGGTGTTCTTGGCCACGTCGTAGATGCCGTGCCACCAGGTGTAGTCCGGGCCGTTCATGGAGGCGCCATGGCGGGCACGACGGCCCTCGTGGTGCCAGATCTCCCACCAGATCCACTCGATCTTCTCGTCGAAGGGGGCGGGGGTGATGTAACCCTTCTCCTTGAGCTCACCCATGATGGCGGCGATGGGCTTGGCGAACTTCTCGTTGTAGAGATCGACCACGGCGTCGAACTGCATGTAGTGACCCTCGACCACGGAGGTGGCGTGGCAGCCGTAGCAGATGTTCTCCATCTTGCTGCGACGATCCTTCCAGGTCAGGACCTCGACGACCTTGGACCCCTTGGCCTCGGCGCCGATGGCGGGGATCTCCTTGCCCTCGGGGACGTCGAACTCCTCACCGTTCTCCAACTTGACCAGGTTGATCTTGGTGGAGATGGGCGGACGGAGCGTCCAGGAGATGCGCTCGCCGACGTTGTGGGTCTTCTTCTCGTCGCCGCCAGCGCTCATGTGGCAGGAGGCGCAGGTGGGCGCAGCGGAGTAGTCCACACCGGCGACCCACTTGTCAGAGTCGAGGTTCATCTCATCCATCTTGGCGCGGTAGATGATGCCGTGCTTGGACTCGTTATAGATCTCCTGCTGCGGATGGTCGGGTCCGACGTGGCACTTGCCGCAGGTATCCGGGGTGCGGGCCTGGGCGCGGGAGAAGCGGTG
Source organism: uncultured Gammaproteobacteria bacterium (assembly GCA_963802205.1). Lineage (GTDB taxonomy): Bacteria > Pseudomonadota > Gammaproteobacteria > Chromatiales > Chromatiaceae > DYRB01. The sequence continues at coordinate 122,045 of CAWDHW010000014.1, forward strand.
ACGACCGTGGCAGGCGGTGCAGGAACCGTTGGAGCCGTCCGGGTTGATGCGGCCGATGCCGGTGTTGGGCCAGGTCCCCGGGGTCGGGCGACCCTTGTTCTTGCCCTCGGCGATGAACTCGAGCTTGGTGCCATGGCACTGCTTGCAGCCGGCGTTCACGGCTGCGGGGCCGCCGATGACCTCACCCATGAGGTTGTCGAGCGAGGCGAGGATATTGCCCGCGTGGGCGTGGTGGGACCCCTCCATCTCTTGGTACTCGGTCTCGTGACACTTGGAGCAGTCCTTGGGGGTGACCACGATGGAGATCAGGGCGTCCTCGTGCATGAAGGCATCGACGTCGCCCTCTTTGGCCTCATGGCAGTCCAGGCAGTTGACCCCGTTTTGGCCGTGCTGGCTGTGGTTCCACTCCCAGTAGAGCCCTGGGTTCTCGGTCATGTGGCAGTCCACGCACTCCTGGCCCTTGGCCTTGCCCCAGTCCTCCCCCATCTTGCCCGCCGGGCGGGCGGCGGAGGCGGGCCCGGCCTGAACGACCAGGAACAGGCCGGCCAACGCGCCGGCGAGCAGCGTCGTCAACCGTACTCGGCTGGTTTGTCTCATTGCATTCTCCTCTGTGTTGTCAGTGACAGGCGGGCCTCGCGTACTCCAGGGTGCGGGAGGCTCATGGCGGTAACGCCGCAGTCGGTGCGAGGGGTCTGGACCCGGTTGACGGGCAGACCCCCTGGCGCGCACCCTCGCGGCGGGTAAACTGCCCGTCCCGGCCCCGACCGACCTTGATGCCGCTCAAGGAATGGCCCCTGCCGATACCTGTGATTGATACCCGTCAATGACTGGGGAGGAACGGAATCCGGCGGTTGCGGAAAACACCGGCCCGATCAGGGGAACCCAGAGGGGATGATCATGGTCTTTAGCCGCGTTCTGGGGAGGGACCCAGGGTCGTTTGGCCGCGTAGGGATCCGAGGGCTCTGGACTGCGGTGAAGAAATCCCCCGGCCCCCTTTGATAAGGGGCGAGACTGAGGGGAATCGTGCCTAATTCAGAAGGTTAGCGTGGTGACCACCGGTAGTGCGGATATAGGCAGACCCTGGGCGCATGGCGGGGGCCCTCGATCCGGTCCACACCAACAAACAACAACCGTCAGGAAAACAACGAGGTACCCATGATCGAGGTAAAGGGACTGTCACGCAGTTACGGCGACCTGTGCGCCGTGGACGCCGTCTCCTTCGAGATCGGCCGCGGTGAGATCGTCGGGCTGCTCGGCCACAACGGGGCCGGCAAGACCACGATCATGAAGATGCTCACCGGCTTCCTTGAGCCGGATGGCGGGACCATCCGCATCGCCGGTCTGGACATCGCCACCCAGCGCCGCGCTGTGCAGGGGCGCATCGGCTATCTACCGGAGAATTGCCCGCTGTACCCGGAGATGACCGTCATCGACTACCTGGACTACCAGGCCGAACTCCACGGCGTCGCTCCCCTGGACAGCCCCGCGGCCATCCGCCGCGCCCTGGAGCGCACGGACCTGGTGCCCAAGGCGACGGCCCAAATAGCGACCCTGTCGCGCGGCTATCGCCAGCGCGTGGGCGTGGCCCAGGCGATCCTCCATGATCCGGACATCCTCATCCTCGACGAGCCCACCAACGGACTCGACCCGTCCCAGATCCAGCACATGCGCGACCTGATCCGGGAGCTGGCTGTGCACGCCACTGTCATTGTCTCCACCCACATCCTGCAGGAGGTCGAAGCCGTCTGTGACCGGGTCCTGATCCTGCGTTCGGGGCGACTGGCCCTGGATACCACCCTGGCCAAGCTGCGCCGCGACGGCCGGCTTCTGGTGACCCTGGATCGGCCCCCGGCGGCGGCTGGCCCCCTGCTCGCCGGGCTCGCCGGGGTCCAGGGCTGGAGCCTCATCGACGCCAGCGGCCCGCGCCAACGCTACGCCCTGGAGACCACCGATGCCGATGCCGCCGCCCCCTTGGTGGCCAGGGCCGTGGCGGAGGCCGGCTGGCCCCTGTTCGCCCTGCACGGGGAGGGACACGATCTTGAGGCCCTGTTCCGCGAGGTCAATGCCGGAACCAGTGCCCAGGAGGCCGGTCATGTCTGAGACCCTGCATATCGCTCGCAAGGAACTGGCCGCCTTCTTCGGCTCCCCGGTGGCCTATCTCTTCATCGGTGCCTTCCTGGCGGCGACCCTGTTCACCTTCTTCTGGGGCGAGACCTTCTTCGCCCGCAACATCGCCGACTTAAGGCCCTTGTTCGACTGGATGCCGGTCCTGCTGGGCTTCCTGGTGGCGGCACTGACCATGCGCCTGTGGAGCGAGGAGCGTCGCGCCGGGACCCTGGAGACCCTGCTGACGGTACCGGTCTCCCCCCTGACCCTGGTGCTCGGCAAGTTCCTCGCCGCCCTGGCCCTGGTGGCGGTGGCCCTGGCCCTGACCCTGCCGCTGCCCATCACCGTGGCCCTGCTCGGCCCCCTGGACTGGGGCCCGGTGCTCGGGGCCTATCTGGCGACTCTGCTGCTGGCGGCGTCCTATGTGGCCATCGGGCTCTTCGTCTCCGGGCGGACCGACAACCCCATCGTGGCCCTCATCGGTACTGCCCTGGTGTGTGGGGTCTTCTACCTGATCGGCTCCCCGGTGGTCAGTGGGTTATTCGGTAACCGCGGCGGCGAGATCCTGCAACTCCTCGGCAGCGGGGCGCGCTTCGAGTCCATCGCCCGCGGCGTCATCGACCTGCGCGACCTGTATTTCTATGTCAGCGTGACCGGTGTCTTCCTGGCACTGAATGTCTACAGCCTGGAACGTCTGCGCTGGGCCGAGAAGGCGACCGGCGCCACCGCCGGTGCCCATCGCCGTTGGGGTGCGGTGGTCGGGCTCCTGGTGGCCAACCTGCTCGCGGCCAACCTCTGGCTCCACCAGGCCGGGGGTCCCCGCCTGGACCTGACACAGGGGCGCGCCTACTCCATCTCGCTGGCGACCCGGAACTACCTGGGCCAGATCGAGGAGCCACTCCTGATCCGCGGCTACTTCAGCGCCCAGACCCATCCCTTGCTGGCCCCGCTGGTCCCGCAACTGCGCGACCTCCTGCGGGAGTACGAGGTGGCCGGGGGCGGCCGGGTGCGGGTGGAGATCATCGACCCCCAGGAACACCCGGACCTGGAGCGCGAGGCCGGCGAACGTTTCGGCATACGCCCTGTGGCCTTCGAGACCGCGAGCAAGTACCAGGCCGGAGTGGTCAATTCCTACTTCGACGTTTTGGTCCAGTACGGCGACCGATTCGAGCGCCTGGGCTTCCGCGACCTCATCGAGGTCAAGGGCGGCGGCGAGGGTGACCTCAGCGTGCGCCTGCGCAACCCCGAGTACGACCTGACTCGAACCATCAAGAAGGTCCTCTACGGCTACCGCGCCGGGGGCGACCTCTTCGCCGGGCTGACCAAGCCCGTCACCCTGCATGCCTATATCTCCGACCCCTCCGCCCTGCCGCCCCCCCTGCCGGGGCTGGTGGATGACCTCAAGGCGGTACTCGACGAGCTTGCCGCCGGTTCCAAGGGGCGCTTCACCTCCGACATCCGCGACCCCGAGGCCAAAGACGGTGCCCTGGGCCGCGAGCTGACGGAGCGCTTCGGCTTCCAGCCCCTGGTGTTGGAGTTGCTGGACCCCAGGTCCTTCTGGTTCTATCTCGTGCTGGAGTCCGGTGGACAGGCGATCCCGGTCCCCCTGCCGGAGGAGACCAGCCGCACCGGGATTCGCCGTGCCCTGGAGGCAGGCATACGCCGCCTGGCCCCAGGCTATCTTAAGACCCTGGCCATCTATACCCCTCCCGGGGGCGGCGGCATGCCTGGACTCGATCTGGACATGGGGGCCAGCGGCGGCTTCCAGGCCCTTCAGGCGACGCTCGGCGAGTCGGTGGCGCTGCGCCAAACGGATCTGGCCAAGGGTCGGGTCCCAGCGGATGCCGACCTGCTCCTGGTGGTGCAACCGGAGTCCTTCAACGAGCGCCAGGTCTTCGCGATCGACCAGTTCCTGATGCAGGGTGGCACCGTCATCCTGGCCGCCTCCCCCTACCATGTGGATCTGGGCGGGACCGCCATCTCCGCCAGGGCCCAACCCACGGGGCTGGAGGACTGGCTCAGGCATCAGGGAATGGAGTTGACGCCGACCCTGGTCCTGGACTCGCAGAACAGCCCCTTCCCCATCCCGGTACCGCGCAACCTGGGGGGTTACACGGTGGAGGAGATCCAGATGCTGGATTACCCCTACTTCCCGGACCTGCGTGGGGAGGGCTTGGGTCAGTCCCCGGGGATCGCTTCGGGCCTCGGCCAACTCACACTCACCTGGGCCTCGCCGATTTCCCTGGACGCGGGCAAGCACCAGGGGCGCACCTTGACCGAGCTGCTGAAGTCATCCCCCGGGGCCTGGACCGACGCCTCCCCCGAGATCCAGCCCGACTTCTCCCGCGGCCCCCTGGGCTTTGCCGTCGGCCGTGACCGCGGGCCCAAGACCCTTGGGGTGGCGGTGGAGGGGCGCTTCGACTCCTTCTTTGCCGGGCGGCCGTCGCCGCTGTTGACGGCGAATCAGGACGAGCACGAGCACGAGGACGACGAAGACGAGGAATCCGCCGACGCGCCGGCGGGGCCGTCGAAGCCAGCCGCCGAGCCCGGGGTGGTGCCCGGGGTGGTGGAGAGCTCACCCGCCTCCGCACGGGTCATGCTCATCGGCTCGGCGAGCTTCCTCACCGATGCCGCCCTGGGGCTCGCCACCCAGGCGACCCAGAGCGTCTACACCAAACCCCTGGAGTTGATCCAGAACGCGGTGGAGTGGTCCCTGGAGGATCGCGGCCTTCTGGCCCTGCGCGGGCGCGGCCAGTACAGCCGCCTGCTCATGCCCCTGGGGTCCAACGAACGTCTGTTCTGGGAGGGCCTCAACTATGCCCTCGCCCTGGCCGGCCTGGCCCTGGTCTATCTGCTCCACCGCCAGGCCCGGGCGCGGCGCCGGGCTTTCTACGATACGGTCCTGACCGCGGAGAGGTCCTGACACGATGCACGCCACCCTATCCGAGAACACCAACCGGACTCGCAACCAGCCCCGAGGCCCAGCCCTGGTCCTGGTGCTCGCCGCCCTGCTGGCGGTCCAGATCGGTCTGGCCCTGTGGCTCCAGGCCCGTGGGACCCAGTCCGCCCCGGCTCGGCACGACGCGGCCCTGCTCACCTTTACCCCTGCCGAGGTTAATCGGGTCAAGATCGAGCGCGCCGGCGCTGAGACGGTCTCCCTGGAGCGGGTCGAGGGTGGCTGGCGCATCGCCAGCCTGGATGGCTTCCCAGCGGCCGCCGGGCGGGTGGATGCACTGCTCGACCGCCTGGTGGGCCTCAAGCGCGGCCTGCCGGTGGCCACCAGCGGCGAGGCCCAGGCCCGCTTCAAGGTCGCCGACACGGACCCCGGACGGGTCACCCTGGGCATGGGCGACCAGGACCTGGCCGTCCTGCACTTGGGCGAGGCGGCGGGACTGCGTCGCCAGTATGCCCGCCCCGCGGGCGACAAGGCCGTCTACGAGGTCGAGCTGACCCCTGCGGACCTTCCGGCCAAGGCCGAGGATTGGGCAGATCGGGCCCTGCTCCGGCGCGACGAGCGGTGATGTGCTGCGCTTGGAGATCCCGGGTCTCACCCTTGAGCGTGGCGAGGATGGCTGGCGCCTGGCGGATCAGGCCCCCGGCGAGGTCCTGGACCAGACGGCGGCGGAGGAATTGGTGCGTCGGCTGCGGGACCTGAGCTTTATCAGCGTCCTGGGCCGGGAGGCCAAGCCCGAGTATGGCCAGGACGCGCCCCTACTGGAGGCCCGACTTGGGCTCGCCTCTGGGGGCACCGCGAGTTACCGGCTGTCGCGCCAGGCGCAGGCGCCAGGGGCGGGGCAGGGGACCGGTGGCATTGTCCTCAAGGTCTCGGACCAGCCCTGGTACCTCAGCGTTGCCGACTGGGCCGTGGAACCCTTGCTCAAGGCGACCCGGGCGGGGCTGCTGGCCCACTCCCAACCCCAGGCCGCACCCCAGGGGTCGGCCGCGGCCATGCCGGAAGCCAGCCCGGACCCGGGCACCCCGCTGCCGACGCCGGGGCAGTAGCCCCCTCTGAGGGGCCGATGGGCATCAGCGGCCCAGGGCCTGGGCATGGGTGCGAAGCCTGCCCTGGACCTTGGCGGCGAGCTCACCGGCGATCGTGTCTCCGTGAGAGACCGTTCTTTGTCGCGGAGTTTATCGGTTAAGGTACGGCACGGGGTTGTCCGGATCAGGGGGCCGAATTCCCACTAGATGCGTGGTAGAATTTGCCCTCGCAATCAGGCCAAAGCGTTCCTGATTGCCCTGCCACACAGTGCCAGAGCCGGCAATTGGACATCACTGAAAGCACCATCGAGCGTCATGTGGAGAACCATGTCCGGGTTCTCAACGCGCCTGGGCCTTGGCCCTTCGCGCGCATCGGCGGTGCAGCCGCGGCGGTTGCGCCGGCCCGGGCCGGTGAGGCGCCGCGGCTGGTCTTTATCGACGCCTTGAAGGCCGTTGCCGTGCAGTTGATCGTCCTGCATCACCTGGCCTTTTATGGGCCCCTATCCGACAACGCCTACGACCTGGCCCCCGCGCTGATCGCTTGGTTGAGCCAGGATGCCCGCATGGCGGTGCAGACGTTCCTGGTGATCGGTGGTTTCCTCGCCGCGCGAAGTCTTGCGCCAAATGGCACTCTGCTGTCGCTCAAGCCCCTGGAGATGCTGTGGCGACGTTACCTGCACCTGGTCACGCCTTATCTCGCCGCCGTGCTGCTCGGCATCGCGTTTGCCGCCATCGCCCGCGCCCTGATGGACCATCACTCGGTCCCTGGGCAACCGACGCTGCCGCAGGTCCTCGCCCATGCGCTGTTGCTGCAGAGCATCCTGGGTTACGAGGGGCTGTCGGCGGGTGCCTGGTACATCGCCATCGATTTCCAGTTGTTCGCGCTCTTGCTCGGGACCCTTTGGCTGGCACGGGGCATCGGCCACGGCGGCACGCACACGTCCATTCTCGGCGCCCTGCTGGTGACCGCGCTGGCGCTCGCGTCGCTGTATTACTTCAATCGCGACGCCGCCTGGGATATCTGGGCTCTGTACTTCTTCGGAGCCTATGCGCTCGGGGTCCTGACGTACTGGGCGACCAACCGCCGACCGGCTGCCGGTTGGCTGGCACTGATGGCCGTGATCGTGCTGGCCGCGATGCTGCTCGACTACCGCGCGCGGATTGTCATTGCGCTGCTGGTGGCCCTGGCGTTGGGCCTGGCGCGCCACTATCGCATTCTGGAGCGGTGGCCCAGGTCGCGCCTGATCGCTGCCCTTGGGACCATTTCCTACTCCGTCTTTCTGGTCCACTTCCCGATCTGCCTGGTGATCGGCGGGCTATTCGTGCGTTTCGCCCCGTCCGAACCTTGGGTCAATCTGGCCGGCATGGGCGTCGCCTGGCTGGCAAGCCTTGGGGGCGGCGCGCTGTTCTATCGGCTCGTCGAGCGTCATGCCCGCGGAAGGCTGCGGCGAGCCTGGCAGGCTCCCGATTTCAAGTAACAATATTGCGAGCCGCTTATCCCACCCCCTGACCAACGCCGCTCGTGGAAATCAGGGAGGACGGTTATCTCTCCCCGGCGCAGCCGGGGCGCCTCACTGCGATTCGAGGATAATGGAGCACCCGGCCGCGAGCCTGAAAACGTAGTTGCCCCCGGCGTCGATTTGGACCTCCTCGGAGCAGTTGCTCATCCCCAGGCGGTAGCCGAATTCGTGGGTTCCGGCCGGCATGACGAAGCTGTAGCTCTCGCCTGGTCGGAGTTGGTAAGTTGCGGCATCGTCGATCAAAAAGACCATGTGCAGGGCCTCGTCCTCGCCTGCGGTCTGCCGGTAGACGGTCACGTTGGCCGCGGTGGCCGGGTTATCCGGTAGCGGCGGTGGGGACAGGGGTCCGGTGGCCGTGGAGCAGCCGACCAGAACGCTAGCCAACAACACCAAGCCCAACTTGACCTGCTTCTGCATGGGAACTCCTCGGCCACCCGGGGCCGGTCAAAACGACCAAGATCTGGTTTTAGGAACGGACCCCTACGCCGTCGCACGGAGGCGCAACGATCCTTCATGCACGGCCCGAGCCTGACAACCCTCGTTGCAGGGCAGGTCCAGGGTCTCGAAGTGCCGCTCATGGGCCCGGGCGCCCTGGACAAGGCCGGCATTATCCCCGATTCGTCATGCGTGATGGGTCCAGGTGTTCTGGAACACGATGAACAGAAAGGCGGTGGAGCAGCCGAACATCGAGGCGCCGTCGATGGACGCCATCGGCGAACGTCGGGGTGAACCCCACGTGCCAGAAGAAAAGGCTCTGTCTGCGTTAGGTGTTGGTTCCGCACCCAGCCGCGGGCCCCGCGATTTTTCCCCCCTTGGTAAAGGGGGGCTAGGGGGGATTGGCGGCGGGTAGGCTCGGTGCCAAGGCGAAGAAATCCCCCTGCCCCCTTTGAAAAGGGGGGGAAGAAGGAGTGAAATCGCCCGGATTCAGCAGGTTGGCGTCTGCCAACACTTAACGCAGACATAGCCGAAGAAAAAGCCCCTGGCCGCAGCCTCTGCAAAGCGGGCGATTACTTCTCGCCCTCGACCTGGGTCAGGGCCTCCTTGATGGCCGTCAGGATCAGGCCGCGGGCCTGCTCCTCGTCCAGGTCCGGGACATCCCACGCCATGATGCGGCAGTACTTGCCGACGATGTGGCGCACATCATCGACGACCTCCCGGTGATAGCGGGCCATCTCGATCTTCTCGATGTCGGGCATGGTGTGACTCCTGGGGTTGGAACTGGCCAAGGCGTGCCGGACAGGGGCGCCGCCCGGGGGTAGGATAGCCGAATCTGGGCAAGGGACCTCCGACGGCCTTTTCGCGGACCTGCTCGCGCGTATCTATCGTTTGCACGTGTCCTCCAGGCTCCCGATGACTGCTGGTGGCCGGGCCAATGTAGGTCGGATGTCCGTCCCGCGCGGCCTCGCTAGGCGACAACCTCCGGTTCCACCCGATCCGCAAGCGCCTCGGCCGATGGGGGCGGATCCATGGCTTGCGCAAGATCGCGCAGGGTGAGCCCGGTCAGGGCTTGGCCCATGGCCGCGTCGATGGCCGACTCGATGGCGGAGATTCCGGTTGGGCTGGGCCTGTCCCGACAGGCGCGGCCGGTCTCCTCGCAGCAGCGAACCGCGTCGAGCAGGGCCTTGACCGAGACCGACTCCGGGGCTCGGGCAGGGACGAAGCGCGGCGGGTCCTCCGCTGTGCGCAGGACGAAGCCGCCGCGTTCGAGGATGCCCAGTACCCGCTCCATGATCGTCCCCGGGCAGTGCAGCGACTTCGAGAGGGTCTCGTTGCACCAAGGCGGGTCGCCGGCATAGTAGGTCCGGGCGATGGATCCGGTCGCCATCAGGGCAAGGCGCTCCTTCATCAGGTTGCTTAAGGGGGCCTCGCGGCTCGGGCTGTGGAGGAACTCCGGGTGCTGGTGGTAGAAGGCGACGCTCGCGCCCACCAGGAGGATCAGCCAGGCCACGTAGATCCAGATCATGAACAGGATCAGGATCGCCAGGCTGGAGTAGATGGCGGCGTATTGGGTCGAGTGCACCATGAACTTGGTGAAGAGCCAGCCCACCCCTTGCCAAAGAACACCGGCCACCAGGGCACCGATGACCGCCGAGCGCAGATGCACGCGGGTGTTGGGGACAAAGACATACATGAAGGCGAAGGCGGCGGAGATTAGCAGGTAGGGCACCAGGCGGCTGGTCAGGGCGGCCAGGCGGCCCAGGGGCTCGATGGCCAGTACGCCCCGCACATAGGCGTGATCGCCGATGGCGGCGGTGACGGCGAATGCCGAGAAGACCAGGACCGGGCCGATGAGCAGCACGCTGAGGTACTGGCTGGCGCGTTCGGCGAACGGACGGGTCTGGGCCACGTGCCAGGTGTAGTTGAACACCAGCTCGATCTTCTGGATCAGGGAGACGACGGTGTAGAGCAGCACCACCAGGCCCACAGACCCGAGGACGCCGACCTTCATGTTATCGACGAACCCGAGGATGCGGGAAGTGATCTCCTGCCCCTGTTCGCCCAGTGGGGCCAGGGCGTTGAGGAGCAGGGGTTCCAGTTCGTTGTGGGCACCGAATCCCTTCAGGACCGAGAAGCTCACCGCCAGCAGGGGGACCAGGGAGAGCAAGGTCGTGTAGACCAGGCTCATGGCCTGGAGCGACAGGTAGCCCTGGGTCAGGTCGCGGACTATGGCGAAGGTCATGCGCGCGGCAAAGAGCAGTTCGCCACGCCAGGCGGGCAGCGCCCCCGGGTCGGTCTCCCACAACCAATGGTCGAGGCGCACGGTGAGATTATCGAGAGAGTTCATCCACTCCTACCCCGGGGCTCTTTGGGACGGGCGTCCGGCCGGGGGGCTCGGCGGGAGTATAGCGCCGGGAGCGGCGGCCGAGGCGCGGGGAGCAGCCCCTGGGACTGCCTCCTCCCTCCCTGGAGTCGTCGCCCGCCGGGGTGCGACTTCGGTGGATGGAAGCATTGGCCCCGCGCAGGGGAAGCCAAGAGCCTCGCACTCTTGGGCAGTGGGTCGGACATCTGAAATGGCACAGTCCCTTCGGGTGGACTTTTTCGGCCTCGCCGGGGGTGGTATGTTGGAAGGCCAGGGTTGCCTAAGGTTGTGGTCCCGGCGACCGCCCCGGACCCCCAATGCCCCATCAACCCCGCGCCGAGCCCCCACATGGGCCCGTTGTGCCCCAGGACCAGGCCCCGTGCCGCTGGTTGTTCCAGCCCGCCTCGGCCGCATGCCCCGGCCGCGATCGGTTGGGGACTGGGCTGTGCCCCTGAAAACACGCAATCGCCTTCTGGCACTCCGGAGTCCAAAAGCCCATGACCCATACCGTCAAGATCCTCGTCGCCGTGACACTGTGCACTGTCGCCGCCCTGGCCCTGCTGGGCGGCCCGGTGGTGGCTAAGGCCCCCCAGACCCTTACGCCGGTTGCCGACCGGCCCCTGGCCCCGCCCTTCGACCTCAAGGGACCTGAGGGTGAGGCGATTCGGCTCGAGGACTTCCGGGGCAAGCCGCTGATCGTCAACTTCTGGGCGACCTGGTGCCCACCTTGCCGGGAGGAGATGCCGTCCATGCAGCGGGCCCATGAGCAAATCGCCAAGGAGGGCATGGCCCTGATCGCCATCAACGTCGGCGAGGACGCGGATACGGTCGCCCAGTTTCTGGCCCAGGTCCCGGTGGAGTTCCCCCTGCCCCTGGACGAGACCTCAGCGGTAGTCGCGAGCTGGCCGGTGCGCGGCCTGCCGACGACCTTTGTGGTCGATCCCGAGGGGCGGCTCGCCTTTGTCGCCACCGGGGGCCGCGCCTGGGATGACCCTGCCCTGCTGGATCAGGTGCGCGCCCTGCGCCGGCCGTGAGGTGATCGATGCAATCGATTGAAAGTACGTTTTATGGATCGAATAGGCAACGGGACGCGCGTCCTCCGGGCCTCGGCGGGACCTGTGCCGTCCTGTCGGTCCTGATGGGGTTCTCGATGGTGAGCGAGGCCGGTGGTCGTCACTGGGGACACGGGGGACCCTATTGGCGTGGCCCCTCCGTCGGGGTCGTCGTCGGTGTGCCCTTGGGCGGGCCCTACCTGGTACCTGGGCCGTACTACGGCTGGCCTTACACCCGGCCGACGCCCCTGGTGGTCGAGGCGCCCAGAACCGTCTATGTCGAGCGCGACTCGGCGCCGAACCAGGCCCTGACCGATCTCGATGCCGGCGGGGAATGGTGGTACTACTGTCGCAAGCCGAAGGGCTATTACCCCTATGTCGAGCGTTGTCCCAACGGTTGGGAGAAAGTCCCCCCCACACCCGATTAGCCTGGATGGAGGTGCAGCCATGTCCAATACAATGCGCCGGCTCAGCCCCTTGGCGCTGCTGGCCCTGCTTGCAGGGGGCTGCACCACGGTTCTGGACGGGCCGAGCGTTATGGCCCTGCCCGGCAGCGGTTTTGGATTCGATCAGTTCCGTGTCGATGACAGCGCCTGTCGCGCATACGCCTACCAGCAACTGGGAGGCGTCACCCCTACCGCCGCCGCCGCGGGCACCGGGCTGGCCAGCGCCGCCATCGGGACCGGACTGGGGGCCGCGGTGGGGGCCATTGCCAACGGCAGTCATGGCGCCGGCGTCGGGGCCGCAACTGGACTCGCAGTGGGCGGCCTTAGTGGCGTCGGCTATGGCACCAGCGCCGGCTATGCGGTCCAGAGGCGGTACGACAACGCCTATGTCCAGTGCATGTACGCCAAGGGCCACCGGGTCCCGGTCAATGGCGAACTGGTCCAGTCCCCCGGGCGGTCCTGGGACAGCGGTCCCGCGAGCCCGTTGCCGTCAGACTACCCGCCGCCCCCGCGGGGCCGGCCGCCTGGGGCTCCGCCGGACGCCTACTGACCGCTTCCGACTGAACACACCGCCTGACCACCCCCGACGGACCATCCAAGGCAGACCGAATTGCAACCGAGCTTCGTACACCTGCGTGTCCATTCCGAATACTCCCTGGTGGATGGTCTGCTCCGCATCAAGCCCCTGGTCAAGGCGGCGGCGGCCATGGGGATGCCGGCCCTGGCGGTCACCGATCAGGTCAACCTCTTCGCCCTGATCCGCTTCTACAAGGCGGCGGTGGGGTCCGGGGTCAAGCCCATCGCCGGGGTAGACCTGTGGCTGCGCAACCCAGCGGATGCCAACAAGCCCTACCGCTTGACCCTGCTGGTCCAGAACCGTGCCGGTTACCTCAATCTGACCCGCCTGATCTCCCGGGCGTACCGGGAGGGGCAGCATCTCGGGGTGCCGCAGGTGGATCGCGCCTGGGTGGCAGAGGCCGCCGCCGGGCTTATCGCGCTCTCTGGCGGCGTGGACGGGGACGTCGCCCACGCCCTCCTGGCGGGCAACCGGGCCGAGGCCCAGCGCCTTGCAGAAGGCTGGGTCAAGGTCTTCGACGACCGCTATTACCTTGAACTGACCCGTACCGGGCGCGAGCCGGAAAACCAGTGTCTGGAGGCCAGCGTGGGCCTGGCCGCGGACCTGGGCCTCCCGGTGGTGGCCACGAATGATGTGCGCTTCCTGAAGCCCCAGGATTTCGAGGCCCACGAGACCCGGGTCTGCATCCGCGACGGGCGCACCCTCAACGACCCCCGGCGGCCCCACCTCTACAGCGAGGAGCAGTACCTGCGCACGCCCGAGGAGATGGCGGAGCTGTTCTCCGACATCCCCGAGGCCCTGGAGAACACCGTCGAGATCGCCCGGCGCTGCAATCTGGAACTGACGCTGGGTCAGCCCTGCCTGCCGGACTTCCCGGTCCCGGCCGGGCTGACCCCGAACGACTACTTCGCCGAGCAGGCCCGCAAGGGTCTGGAACAACGCCTGGCCCGCATCCTCGGCCCCAATGCCCCCGACTTTGGCGAGCGTCGCCGGGTCTACGACGAGCGCCTGGCCCTGGAGCTGGGCGTCATCATCGAGATGGGCTTCCCCGGCTATTTTCTGATCGTGGCCGATTTCATTCAGTGGGCCAAGGACAACGCCATCCCAGTAGGCCCGGGGCGCGGGTCCGGTGCCGGGTCCCTGGTCGCCTATGCGCTGAAGATCACCGATCTGGACCCCATCGAACACGAGCTGCTGTTCGAGCGCTTCCTGAATCCGGAGCGGGTGTCTATGCCCGATTTCGACATCGACTTCTGCATGGAGAAGCGCGACCTGGTGATCGACTACGTCTCCCGCCGCTACGGGCGGGACGCCGTGTCCCAGATCATCACCTTCGGCACCATGGCGGCCAAGGCGGTGGTGCGGGATGTGGGGCGCGTTCTGGGGCACCCCTACGGCTTCGTCGACCGGATCGCCAAGCTGGTCCCCTTCGAGCTGGGCATGACCCTGGAGAAGGCCCTGACCGAGAGCGAGGACCTCAAGCGCGCCTATGACGAGGACGAGGAGGTCACCGCGCTGATCGATCTCGCCATGAAGCTGGAGGGCCTGGCGCGCAACGCCGGCAAGCACGCCGGGGGTGTGGTCATAGCCCCCACGGTGCTCACCGACTTCGCCCCCCTGTACTGCGAGCCGGGAGGGGAGGGGCTGGTCACCCAGTTCGACAAGGACGACGTGGAGGCCGCCGGCCTGGTCAAGTTCGACTTCCTCGGCCTGCGCACCTTGACCATCATCGACTGGGCCCTGGACACCATCAATGCCGGGCGCAAGGTCGCCGGCGAGGCCCCGCTCGACATCAATGAGATCCCTATGGGGGATCCACTCGCCTACGCCCTGCTTCAGCGCTGCGAGACCACGGCCGTTTTCCAGCTCGAATCCCGTGGCATGAAGGAACTCATCAAGAAGATGAGGCCCGATTCCTTCGACGACATGACCGCCCTGGTGGCCCTCTTCCGCCCCGGGCCGCTCGGTTCCGGCATGGTGGACGACTTCAACAACCGCAAGCATGGCCGTGCGGAGGTCGCCTACCCCCACCCGGACCTGGAGCCGATCCTCAAGCCCACCTACGGCGTCATCCTCTACCAGGAGCAGGTGATGCAGATCGCCCAGGTCCTGGCGGGCTATAGCCTGGGTGGCGCCGACCTGCTACGCCGGGCCATGGGCAAAAAGAAGGCCTCGGAGATGGCCAAGCAGCGCGCCACCTTCCTCGAAGGCTCGGCCGGGCGGGGCGTCGATCAAGGGGTCGCCAACCACATCTTCGACCTGATGGAGAAGTTCGCCGGCTACGGCTTCAACAAGTCCCACTCCGCCGCCTATGCCCTGGTCTCCTACCAGACCCTCTGGCTCAAGGCACACTACCCGGCCGCCTTCATGGCCGCGGTCCTGTCCGCGGACATGGACAACACCGACAAGGTCGTCACCCTCATCGACGAGTGCCGCTCCATGGGGCTCAAGGTCGAGCCCCCGGCGGTCAATCGCTCTGCCTTGCGCTTCACCGTGGGCGGGGATGGCTCCGTCATCTATGGCATCGGGGCCATCAAAGGGGTAGGGGAGGGCGCCATCGAGGCCATGCTGGCGGCTCGGGATGCCGAAGGCCCTTTCACCGACCTGTGGGACTTTTGCCGCCGCATCGACCTGCACAAGGCCAATCGCCGCGTCCTGGAGGCCATGATCCGGGCCGGGGCACTGGATGAGCTGGGCGCCAACCGCGCCACCCTTTGGGCCCAGCTCCCCCTGGCGCTCAAGCTGGCCGAGCAGGACCGGGAGAGCGCTGCCGCCGGCCAGGTGGACCTGTTCGGTGCCCTGACGCCCTCCCGCAAGAGCGTCCCGGACCCCCAGATCGCCGGTGAGGTGCGCGCGGACTGGGAGGAGGAGCAGCGTCTCGAAGGTGAGAAGGAGACCCTCGGGCTCTATCTGACCGGCCACCCCATCAACCGCTTCGACCGGGAACTCGGCGCCATGGTCAGCGCCCGCATAGCCCCGATGCTCGAAGCGGGCAAGGACCGCAACGACCGCGAGCCGCGCACCGTCGCCGGGCTGGTGGTGAGCGTGCGCCACGGCAAGACGAGCCGCGGGCGCATGGGCTCCGTGGTGCTGGACGACCGCACCGGGCGCATCGAGGTGGCGGTCTTCAACGAGGTCTACGAGCAGGTCCGCGACCTGCTGACCCCCGACCGCATCCTGGTGGCCACCGGGGCCTTCACCTACGACGACTACCGCGACAACTGGTCCCTGCGGGCGGACCGGGTCCGTACCCTGGAGGACGCCCGCGCCGAGCTGGCCAGCGCCCTGGAACTGGTCCTGGATCTCAGCGGCGAGCGGGCCCCTGACTCGGCCCGGATCACCGAGGCCCTGGCCGGCGCCTTGGGCGCCTACCGCGGCAGCGGCCTGCCGGTGATGCTCGACACCATCCGCCCCGGCGCCCGGGGGCGGATGCGCCTGGGGGACACCTGGCGGGTCCAGCCCAGCGATGAACTCCTCAAGCGCCTGCGGCAGATCCTGGGTCCCGACGCGGTTGCGGTCGTCTACGGCGGTCCGCCCGCCCGGGTGCGGGCGCCGGAGGTCGAGCGGGAGCGACCCAGGTTGGCGGTGGTGCGCTGAGGTCCCAAGCGAGGCTCAAGGGACCCGTAGGCCCCGTAGCCCGGATGGAGCGCTAGCGGAATCCGGGTTTGGCTACGGGCTAGGAGCAGGACCCGGTCGTCGTCGGTTTCACGGCGGCCCCCCCGGTCGCGCCGATGGTGACCTTACGTTCCTCGTGGCCAAGGGGTGAGGCGCGACAGAATATCAGGGTGGCGGTCGTCGTTCCCACGCCCGTTGGCTGGAAGCGCAGACTGATGGGGCCGCTCGTAATGACGCTAAACCCGGACGGCAACGCGGGTTGACGCTGAAACACAACTGGAGATCCTGTCCCGTCCGCTGGCAGGTCACGCCGTCATTCGATGGGCACCTGACGATCCAGCCCTGTTGCCATCCGCCCGACGTAGCGCAATTGGTGCCATCGGAAGAGGCGCAGAGCGTGATCGGCGCATTGCGCTTGATTGCCTCGCTGCGGGCGAGATAGGCGCTGGCGGCGAGATTGTTGGCATAGGAACCAAGCTGCTTGCCCAGCGTGGCATCGTTTAGGGACGGCACCGCGATCATCAACAGGATCACCAAGACCGCGACGGTGACCATCAGCTCGACCAGGGTAAACCCCTTGGGGCTGGATCTCGGTCCATCACCCAATCTCCGGTCGATCGGGTCCATGCGTATGGCATTGCCTTTCATTATTGCTGGATATACCAGTAGATTTGGTTTTTCGGCTGGCTCGCCGATGGGGGTGGGGGCGCCAGCTTGACCTCCAGGGATGACTCGGGGCTCGCGCCAATCACGAACGGGACGATCTCTCCATCGTCCAGCCGGACCATTCCAGCCACCGGCGAGGGTGGAAGACCACCGCCCGAAACCAACTCGAAGCGGTTGCCGCTGCCATTGGCCGTGGCGGCATTGAGAAAGTCGATGTTATAGACCTTTGTGGTCCCAAGGTGCGAGGTGCATGCGCCAGCCGCTGGAACAGCCGGCGTGTGGGTGCTGAATGTGGTCACGCCGAACACGGTGACGGAGGACGTCACCACCTGCTCGTGGGCGCTCAGACCCAGATACCAACCCTTCTTTGTGTCCAGGCTGGCCTGGTCCGGGGTCGCGGTTGCGATGGGGAGCAGGGAACTCAGGCACAGGAGGTTGGCGCTGCAATTGGCATTCTCGGACGACAACCAATCGGTGTTCTCAGGTTGGTCGCGCAACCTGAAGAAATAATTAGTGACGCCATAGGCCGAGGTGAAACCGGTTATGGGCTTTTCGCGGTCGCCGGAGCCGATCAGCAGGACATAGCTGCCGTCATATCCCACCACATCCGGCCCGAACATGAACTTGCGGTTGGCCGTGCAGGACGCCGGGGTGTCGCAACCCAGGGAGGCAATCTTGGTGATGGTCCAGGACGCCGGGTCCGTGTCTCCGAACGCGGCGTTGGCCGTAGCACCGGAGAGGCGATAGATGTTGCCGCCCAAGTCGGCCGCATAGCCCCACTTGGCCAGCCCCGTGCTGGCGTCGGGGATGACGATGATGTCGCCGGCCACGGCACGGTCGGTGTCGAAGGTCTTGAGGAGCGTACCCGTATCCGCATTCAGTACGTAGATATGTCTGCCCTTCGCAGAGGACGTGCAGGTGTTCGGATCGCCATCCTCGCAGGGGTCGTAACCGCCCCCAAGGATCAGCAGGGGCGTGGAGCCGGACCCATAGCCAGACGCCTTCAAGGTGCGCGGTGGAGACCAGGTCTGGCCGATGCCGGCGAGGCCCGTGGTGCAGTTGGTGTCGTCGCCCTGATTGGGGCAGCCCCTTTTCCACTTGAGGCTTGGGCTGGCCGGGTCGGTGACATCGAAGGAGTACAGTACCCGACCGCCGCGCCGCATGCCGGCGTAGATCCAGGCGCGCCTGGGACTGGCGTCATAGGCATCCTGGAGGGCCGTGACGGGGCCGTCGACCCCATAGGGTTTGGGCAATCGCGTCCCCGTACTGCCGAGGAAACTGATGGCTGTGGTGTTGTCGCGCAGACGCTTGATCGAGGTGTAGAACTCTGGCGGCACAAAGCTCCAGAACTCGTCACCCGCGGAGACACCATCGATAGAGGCGCTGCGGTTGCCGTTGACGGCCCGCAGCATACCGTCATTGCCGCCATAGAACACCACGATCTCGGGAGAGCCATCGGTGCCGTAGTTCAGGGCCACCGGGCGCGAGTGGAGCACATCGCCGTGAGCGGATGGTCGCATCGTTTCGAACCAGGTCCTTACCCTTTCGTCATCGACATCCTGCCCCTTCTGCCAATTGATCAACTTGTCCCGCTCCGTGGTGCTGGAGGCACCGAGCTGGGTCTGGGTGACGTTGGTATTGTTGAAATCCGTCATACCGGTACAGGAGGCAAGGGTGGCGGGACAGGTCTTTACCGTCCGCCAATAGGTGTTAGCCCAAGCGCGCAGTTTGTAGGCCTGGCCACCCTTCTCCACAATGTTCCCATCCGGGGTATTGGATTGGTTTGAATTGGCCACGGCCAGGCAGCCGCCCTGGGGTCTGAACCACCAGTAGTTGTCCAAGGTCGTAGGGGTCCAGAAGCTGCGCGCACACTCGGTGATGAATCCGGTGTTGGCGTTGATGGCCCCGCTCCCCGCGGCGTCGAGCAATTTCAGTGTGTTGCCAATCTTGCCGACCTTGTATTGCTTGAGGTTGCCCGCCCAACGCGGTAAGGCATCCGCATCCGGGCGAAACATGCCGACGTAGACCTGGTTCAGGTAGGTGCCCTGGATGCTGACGCTTACCGGCAGGCTGACCGAGGCGAACACGCTGTTGACGGCCTGGATCTCGGAGAAAATCTTGGCCAGCGCATCACTGATTTGCACCCCGCCAGAACCGGAACTGACATCGAAATATTTGCCATTACTCACGCCCGCCATGCTTCTCAGCAGGGCGGTCCAGCCTGGTCCCTGGCCATTGGTCACTTTGTCCACGTCCAGCGTATAGGTGATGATGTTGTCGTTGCTCTGGTACAGGAATCTGGCCCATTCATCTCCCACGTTGTCTGCCGATCCGCTGGGAGAGATCGGGATGGCGGTCGTGGCGCCCGTGATTCCGACCGCGTTGGCGGCGCTGACAAGTTGGTCCGTGGCGGCCCTGGTATCCGAGCTGTTGTCCTGTACCGCGCCGTTGCTGATATAGATGATAAAATTCCGTGCGCAGCTATCGGGGAGAACAGGACTCAAGTACTGGGTCCCGGCCTTGGTCGTCAGTGCATTATCCGGAAGGGCATAAATGGCATTGGACGCGGCCGTGCCCGAGGTGTTGCCCCTATAATCGGTCTTGACCTTGTTGTTGCCTGCGTAGGGGGCGCTACCGGTCCAATATCGGTACGCCTCCACCATGGTCTTTCCCGCCTTGCCGCCGTTTGACTTGTCGGCGACTCGATCCAGGCTGTTGAGCAGCGCCATGTACTTGGTCTTGTTGACACTGGTCAGCGGTCGCACCGCGGCCCGTACATAGCCGCCATCGTCATTCGAGTTACCGCCGCCAGTCTCGGTGAAGAGCATCAATCCCACCCGAAATTTAGCAGACCCGTCCGCGTTCACGGGCAGGTTGTTGACGGTGGTGACCAGGGCCGCGATCTCATTGGTAAATGCGGTATTCCAGTTGGCGGTATTATCCAGAAGAATGAGGACATTCGGAATGTCGGTCGCAGACAAGCGCGGCTGCAGGAACAGGTCGATATCGTCTGCCGAGGCGGGCAGATGGGCAATCAGCAAGACGACGGCCAGAAGGCGGGTGAGGAAATGGCTTCTCATGCTGGTTCTCCTGCGGGAAGTCGGGTTCACGGACACACCGCTTCTTTTCTTTTCCTTCGCCAGCAACACGCGCACACCGGAATGCACCTCTACCGCCGCCCCGCCGGCATTCTCGTGTCCCGACACGGTGGCCTTCAAGTCCCAGGTGGTAATAAAGGTCCCTCCTACCATTTTGAGACCTATGCTGCTGGGCTTGGCGGGCTCTTTCTCGGCGGCGCGCAGGCATTGGGGCTGCGCCATCGCGACCACGTAGTCCGTAGTGTCGTCGTTGTCCATATCGGCGTAGATCGTTTCGGCAGTGGGCCTGTCGGTAAAAGTGGAACTCAGCACTTTGGCAATACCCTTGTTGGCGGCGGCGATGGCCTCATTGCGGAACTGCATATTGCCAACGGCCTTTATATTGGCCGTGCTCAGGTTCTGGGCGGCGATGACCATCAGGGTCATCATCACCAGCACGATGAGACTGATCACCAGGGTGGCGCCGCGCTGATCCAGGGGTGAGGAACGGTTCATGGTGCCTCCCGTCTGACGGAAACATTGGTCAGCCGCACTGTCGTGGAAAAGAGGTGGCGCTTGTAGCTCGGGTGGGCATCGGTCGAATCGTACGGCCACCAAGGGTGGTGCTGCCAAGTGTAGGTCTTGGTGCTCTCGTATAGCCCGACGTGGTCTCCGGAGCGCGCGCCAGTACATAGAGCTTGGCCGCCGTCACGTTCGTCAATTGTACAGCGGTGCAGGGCGCGGCCGACGTGCAGCGGACGAAGCCATCGGGGCTGCCGTCAGCCCGGTTGTCCGGGTAGTAGTTGATGTTATAGCCTGTCTTACTCTTAGTTGTCGATGCCGAACTCCACCCGGAAGCCTTCGATACCCTCGATCAGTGGGACGGCTGCTTGGTGGGCCAGGGTGCCATCCGCGAGATCGAACTCAGAGCGAACCAAGGTCGGGATGCCATCGTCCGCCGTCATGGCGTGATGCGAATGTAATAGATGTGAGAGATGAATCTCCTTTCCGCGCATCTCCTGATGCAATCTGGGGCCGGTAGTGCCAGTTCCGACACGGCTTCGCTGTGCAGTGGTGAAGTATAACCCGTGGTGTTCAGAGGCATAGGTGTTGACACGTAGGGTGTGGCGTTTGTCGAGTTCACAAACGAGGACTGGAAATAGAGCTTGCCGGGGGAATCGGCAGTTCGCAGTTGCCGACGACCGTGCACGCAGGACTCGGCATGGCGCACGACCAGCACAGTCGGTATTGTCGAGCCGTTGATTGGCGACCACGCCGGCAGCAATCGGTGGGTGCGCGAGCCACTTCATACGCCTGGAGAGGGATGCCGATGAGGTTGCGTTTGTAATGGGTGTTCCAGTGTTGGTGCGTCAGTTGTGTAGGTCAGGCAAGGATCGGGCACGGCGCTGGGTATATCGCTGGTTGCTGGGGTTGCGTTCAAATCGTCGAACGGCGGTAGATAGGTCCCCCAGAACCCGGCATGGACGATGTCGCTCTCCAGCAACTGCATGGCAAAGCGGCCATTGTCGATCAGGCTGTTCGTCTTGGCCATTTCGCTGTTGCTGCGGCTCGTGTTGATAAAGAGGGTGAGCAGCGCTACCAGCATTACCAGGCCGATCGCGATCGCGATCATGAGTTCGACCAGGGTGAATCCGGACCGCCCGCCGGGCAAGGACAGGCTGGGAGCGAGGACGGGCGGTCTTGGGTTCATAGTGCCCTGGTCACAGCGTGGCGAAGCGAACGAGTGTCGTCACGGCGCGTCGGCACCGGTCGTTCGAACAGGGCGTGCCGGTATCGCCATCGTAGCTGTCCTTACCGCAGGCGACGCTGGCGGGGGGGATGGAAGCAGGGATCAGGCCCTGCCAGGCCACGGTCACCAGGTACTCGGTGCTACCGATGCTTTCGATGCAGCCGCGCCCGCCAATCATGGCGCCGAGCTTGCTGCTGCCTGTGGTTTCACCGGCACCCTGGAGGGCGTTGCACCATTCGTTGGTATCGGCCTGTTGGCGGGTGGTCGTGGAGGTGGGACAGGTGATGCCCATGCCGACGGGTGTCGTGGTGACGTAGGCGGCGGCATGGGCACGGTTGTTGGCGAGGCGACCGGCCATGTCGTTTAGCAGGACCAATGCCTGGGCGCGTTGATAGGCCTCGAGTTGGGAAATCTGGAGCTGCGCCTGGAATTTGGCCAGTCCCAGCAGGCCGATGGCGAGAATGACCATGGTGATGAGCAACTCGGTCATGGTGGTACCGGATTGCCGCCGATGTGGGGGCGACGCTTGCCGTGTTCTCATGATTGCCTCTCCAGCCCTTGGCTGGCCGCACCCATTTCAGGTCACCATTTATTCGCGGGCGTCTTGGTACCAGTGCTATCCAATGTCAGATTGCCATCGCTGGTTTGGCCCCCGATGGCCGTAAAGGTAATCGTATAGGTAGGGGCCTGGCCAGTCCCCAGGGTAATGCCATAGCTATAATTTCTGCTGACCTCGGGCGGTAGGGCATAACCGCTGGCCACCAGCTCGTCCTTGCTGGCATAGCGACGAATGGCGAGGCAGGAATTGCTGCTCGCGATTGGCGATGTCCATCATCTCCGCCTGTGCAGCGGCGCGGTTGCCGCGGAGGATGTACTGTCGGTAGCTTGGCAGGGCGATCGCCACCAGGATGCCGATAATCGCAACCGTGATCATCAATTCGACGAAGGTAAATCCGAATTGCTTCGCATTATGGGGCGGGATAAACATCTTGGATCTCGGGCTTGATCGTCTCTCTGCGCACATGTCCAGGCGGCCGTGCGACCCGCCCCCCGAACTGTTGAGACGGCTGCCAGGATGATCTAGGCCGACGCCAATCACCTTGGGTTCTAGGATAGTTAACGGCGGTTCTCAGACCGTGACTAGGGTCGCAAGTCTGGGTCAGTGGGCATTCGTTACCGACCGGTTGGAGATTGAGGGTATTGAACTCAGTTGGGGGGGACGCAGGTTTCCCGGGAGGTCTGGCCGGAACGACGATCGCTGGTCCGACTGAGGAATGGCCGCGCCTCGGTATGGAGCGGCGGGCAACCGGCACCTCCGGTCCCTGCATTGGCGCCCTCACCCCATCCGCGGTATCTTCCCGGGCCATGCCCAGCCTGCTCCACGTCACCGGTCTCGCCCGCGATTACCGCGGTCACCCTGCCCTGAGCGGGGTGACCCTGACGCTGGAGCGGGGCGACCGTGCTGGGCCTGCTCGGTCCCAACGGGGCCGGCAAGACCACCTGCCTCCAGGTCTTGAGCGGTAACCTGGCCCCGAGCGCCGGGTCTGTGGTCATCTGCGGGTTCGATCTGGTCGGTGCGCCCCTCAAGGCCAAGCGCCATCTGGGCTACCTCCCGGAGCGACCGCCCCTCTACCCGGAAATGCGGGTGGACGAGTACCTGGAGCTCTGTGCCCGGCTGCACCGTGTCCCGCGCCGTCAGGTCGCCGCGGCGGTGCGTCGGGTCAAGGGCCGCTGCGGCTTGGGGGATGTCGGTCGGCGCTTGCTGGCTAAGCTCTCCCGAGGGTACCGACAACGCTTGGGCCTGGCACAGGCCATCATCCATGAGCCGGACCTGGTGATCCTGGATGAACCCACCGAGGGCCTGGACCCGGAACAGATCCGCGAGGTGCGGCTGCTGATCCGCGAGCTGGCGGTCCACTGCGGGGTGATCCTCTCCAGCCACATACTCCCGGAGGTGCAGGAGGTCTGCACCCAGGTCCTGATCCTGCGCAACGGTCGGCCGGTCCACCAGGGCCCCCTGGCCGCGCTGCGGCCACAGCAGGGCGGCGCGGCCTTCCACGTCCGCCTGGACCGTCCGCCGCCGACCGCCGAACTGCTCAGGCTTCCGGTGATCAACGCCGCCCTGGCCGGGGATGATGGGGCCCTGCGCATCGATCTGGCACCGGGGCTGCCGCCTTCTGCCCTGGCCAGCGCCCTGGTGGATGCCGGCTACGGCCTGCGGGAGCTGACCCCGGAGCGCACCGACCTGGAGCGCATCTACTTCGAGACGCTGGGCCTTACCGCAGGCCATCCTGGCGCGCCGCCGGACCTTCCCGCCGCCCCCGTCGGGGATTGCGCATGATCCTGACGCTTGCCAGGCGCGAATGGCGCGCCGGCCTGCTGACCCCCCTGGGTTGGGTCTTGCTGGCCGCCAATCAGGCGGTGTTGGGCTGGATCTTTCTCCAGGTCCTGGAGCGGTTCACCGGCCTGGAGGCCGCCAAGCGCAGTGTGGGCCTCACCCTGGAGCTCTCGTTGAACCTCTGGGGCTTTGCCGCTGCACTGACCCTATTGAGCGCCCCATTGCTGGCGGCGCGCATGTTCGCTGGGGAGCGCCATGAGGGCAGCGCCAATCTGCTGGGGGCCGCCCCGGTGGCGCTGGTTGAGATGGTGCTGGGCAAGTACCTGGGCCTGGTGGGGTTGCTCACCCTGGTATGCCTGATTCCGGGCCTGCTGACCCTGACCCTGACCGGGGCCGTGACCCTGGACCCGGGGTTACTGGCGGCGGCCACCCTGGGGCTATGGCTCGCCACCCTGATGTTCGCCGCCGTTGGGCTCTTCGCCTCCAGCCTCAGCGCTCAACCCGGCGTCGCCCTGGTAGCGGCCTACGGCATCCTGATCCTGTTCTCCGTGGTCGGCCAGGCCGGTCGGGTCTTCTCCCCCACCACCGGCCTGTTCGACTGGCTATCCTGGAACGAGCACCTGCTGTGGTTCCTGACTGGGGCCGTGCGCCTGAGCGATGTTGCCTTCTACGGGCTGTTCGTGGCCCTGTTCCTTGCACTTACCCACCGTCGCCTGGCCAATCGGCGACTGGCATGAGCGTGACCCAGGACACCCCCCCGCCGGTCGTGACCCAGGGGACCCAGGCGGTCCCTGAGTCCCCGCCCGGCCGCGTCCTGCCACGGCTGCTGCGGCAGTTGGCGGATCTCGTCTTCGTGATCCTGCTGGTAGCGGTGGCGATCTTGGCGGGATGGCTCGTGGCCCGGCACGACACCTATTGGGACTGGACCGCGGATGCCAACAACAGCCTGACTACCGAGAGCCTGGCCGTCCTCGACACCCTCGAGGGGCCGCTGCGCATCGGGGCCTACGTCGGTCCGGAGCAGCCCCTGGCGAAGGCCATCGATCGCCTGGTGGCGCGTTATCGCAAGGCCAGGCCGGACCTGGAGCTGACCTTCATCGACCCGACCCGCTCCCCCGAGCAGGCCCGCGCCGCCGAGGTCACCCTGCTCGGGCAACTGGTCCTGGAGTATCGGGGCCGGCGGGAGACCCTGCGCGAGTTGACCGAGGCTACCCTGACGGCGGCCATCGCCCGCCTCACCGCGGATCGGGTCACCTGGATTTCGGCCCTCGTGGGCCACGGGGAGAGGGCCATCGCCGGTACCGGGGATGGGGACCTGGGGCGCTTCGGTCAGTACCTGCAAGGGCAGGGGCTGCGGGCTGCCCCCCTGGATCTCGCCATCCAGAAGACCGTGCCGGTCAACACCGACCTGCTGATCCTGTCGGTCCCGGCGGTGGACCTTTTCCCCGGGGAGGTCGATCAACTCAGGTCCTACCTCCGCGAGGGCGGCAACCTGCTCTGGCTGACGGACCCCGGGGGCCTGGGCGGCCTCGACCCCATCGCCGCTGAGCTTGGCCTGCGCGCTCTACCCGGGACCCTGGTGGACGCCAATGTCCGCGATCTCGGGATCGATACCCCGACGGTGGCCATGGTCGCCGACTATCCGGCCCATCCGATAACGGCTGGGCTCAGTGCCGCCGCCCTGTTTCCCGGGGCCCAGGCCATGGCGTCTGCGGTAGGGGAGGGCTGGACGCCCGCCCTGCGCCTGGCCACCCGCAAGGGGAGCTGGAACGAGACGGGCCCTGTCCAAGGCGAGGTGACCCGGGACCCGGGCCAGGGGGAGGAGGCCGGCCCCCTGACCATCGCCTTGGCCCTGAGCCGCCCCTCCCCAAAGGGTCAGGGAGAGCAGCGGGTGGTGGTGGTCGGGGATGGGGATTTTCTCAGCAACGCCCACTTAAGCCAGGGCGGAAACCTGGATCTGGGGTTGCGCCTGGTGCGCTGGGCCAGCGGTCAGCCCGGCCCGGTGCCGCCCTCTGAGCCCTGGAGCGGGGACCGCGATCTGGCGCTCGACGACCGGCGTCGGATCTTGATAAGTGCTCTGACCCTGGTGATCCTGCCCGGCGTCTTCGTCCTCGCCGGGCTGCTCATCCGCTGGCATCGCTGGCGGGACTGAGCCCCAAACCTGACCCAGACCCGATCCGTCCACCTAATCCGTCCGACGTCACATGCGCGCACGCTGGTCCGTCAACCTGCTCCTGTTGCTCCTGGTCGCCGGCCTGGGTTGGGCGCTGCTGCGCGACCTGCGCCTGGCCCGGGAGGCGAGCCGGCTCACCGGCATGGACCCGACCCGGATCGAGGGCCTGGAGCTGGTCCGCCCGGGCCGCGACAGCATCCGACTGGAGCGCCTCAACGGCGGGGGCTGGCGCATGACCTCGCCCTACCGCATCGCCGCGGACAGCGAGCGCGTCGCTCGCCTGCTGGCGGTGACCGGGGCCGGGGTGGCGCGGAGCTTCCCGGCCCAGGGCGTCGATCTCAAGGCCCTGGGGCTGGAGCCGGACCCGGTCCGCATCAGCCTGGGTGGTCAGACCCTGCGCTTTGGCAACACAGACCCCATCGACCGACTGCGTTACGTCGGTTCGGGTGACCTGATCCACCTGACAGAGGACCGCTTCTACCATTTGCTGATCGGTCCGGCCGCGGACTATGTGGACCTCGGCCTCATCCCCGGTGGGGAGCTGCCGGCCGGGGCCGACATCAATGGGGAGGCCCTGGACCCCGCCACCCTGGCGGCTTTGGCCAGCCTGCGGGCCGAGCGCGTGGAGCCCCTGGGCGGCGACCTGGACGGGCGCATCCTCCAGGTGCGGCCGGCAGGGGATGTCCCACCCCTGCGCTTCCTGGTCTCGTCGGATGGCCTGCGCTGGTCCAGGCCGGACCTGCGCCTGACCTACCTGGTGCCAAGCCCGCCCCCGGCCCTGGTAGAGACCCCGGCCACGCCCCCTGTCGAGGCAGCGACCACGCAGGACTCCGCGGCCCCGGCCGCCGGGCCCTTTAGCGAACAGGTGGTTGGCGTCATCGGGGGACCGGATCAGGGCAGGCCCGCGCCTGATCGTCTGCCCGCCGATACGGCGCAGGGCTGGTCCGAACCCGTGGTGGATCCCGCTACCCCCGTGGAGATGCGTGTAGAGCGCCTGGACCCCAAGGCTCAGGTCCCAGAGGATGCGGCCGGGACCCCCGCACTGCACCCTGGACCGGACTCGCGGGTCGAACGGCAGCAGGCCATCGACGATGCGGTCGCCTTGTCCTTCGGCGGGCCCCCGGTGCGCAGCCAGAAGCAAATCCAGAAGGACGAGTCCGGCGCGATGGACGGCGAGGCCATCGTCAGCCCGGAGCAGGCGCGACGCCCGCCACCGGCGGTCAAGTTGAGGCCCGAGTGAATCCCTTGAGGCGCCATGCCGGAACTGCCTGAGGTCGAGACCACCCTGCGCGGCGTGTCGCCCTACCTGGAGGGTCGGCGCATTGCCTGCCTGCGGGTGCGCGAGCCGCGTTTGCGCTACCCGGTGACCCCGGAAATGGCCAACGCCCTGGAGGGTCAGGCCATCCGCGCCTTTCGGCGGCGGGGCAAGTACCTGTTGCTGGACCTGGAGCGCGGGACCCTGCTGATCCACTTGGGGATGTCGGGGAGCCTGCGCGTCCTGCCCCCGGCGACCCCGCCCGGCCCCCATGACCACCTGGACCTGGTGCTGGTGGACGGTCCCTGCCTGCGCCTGCGCGATCCGCGCCGCTTCGGTGTCTTCCTGTGGTTCGACGGGCCGGCGGAGTCCCACCCCCTGATCGCCCACCTGGGCCCCGAGCCCCTGGGACCAGGGTTCGACGGCGACCACCTCTTCCGCCTCTCCCGGGGGCGCCGCACCGCGGTCAAGGGCTTCATCATGGACGCCTCCGTCGTGGTCGGGGTCGGCAATATCTACGCCAACGAGAGCCTCTTCGGCAGCGGCATCCACCCGGCCCGGGCCTGCGGGCGGGTCGGTCTGGGACGCTATCGGGAACTGGCTGCGGAGATCCGCCGGGTCCTGACCGCCGCCATCGCCCAGGGCGGGACCAGCCTGCGCGACTTCGTCCAGGAAGACGGCCGCCCCGGCTACTTCGCCCAGGCCCTACGGGTCTACGGCCGCGAGGGCGAGCCCTGCCCGGTCTGCGGCGAGCCCGTCCGCCAGCGCCGCATCGGGCAACGGTCGAGCTTCTATTGCCCACATTGCCAGCATTGACCCGGCGGTCCGCGCCGCCGTTTGACCCGGGTGTTATTTCCAACAGGGTTTCGTCACGAACCTCTACGATTCGCCCACCTCGCCACCAGACCAATTTCCCACGTTGCGGCACCGCGAAAGAGGCGGAGGTAGGGTCCGCAGTTGGCCGATTGCGGTCTCCGAGTAGCTGAGGACGAGCGATGTTTCTGAAGCCTTTAGGGTACGATTGACGACGGTGGAGCAATCCGAGCGGGTTGGCGCGACTTAATCTGCGAAAATCAGTAAGATAAAGTGAGCGTTGACACCTGGGTCGTCCCCCACATAGCCGCGAGTACGTCGCCATGCCAGTCCCGAGACAGAGCCGATCCCAGCACCGGCGTCGACTTTCCCGCCTTGCGACCTTCCCCCTGGTGCTGGCTGTTGCCACCAGTGCCTGGGGTGCCAATCTGGTGGGGCACGCCATCGTTCAGGACGACGCCAGCCTGCTGATCAAGGGCCAGACCGTCCATCTGTTCGGGGTCTACATACCCCCGACCAACCGCCAGTGCCGCGCCTGGATCAGCCCGCTGCGCTGCGACTCCCGCGCCGCCCTGGACCTGGACTTCAAGGTCAGCGGATTTATCACTTGCTTCCCCGTGAGCGAGAACGACGACGGCAGCCTCAATGCCACTTGCTACCAGGATCGCACCAGCTTCCACCAGGGCACGGACCTTGCCGCCTACCTGATCGAGCGCGGCTGGGCACTGGCCCTGCCCGATGCCCCCTTCGAGTACCAGGCGCTGGAGAAGATCGCCCGCAACCAGGGGGTGGGGGTCTGGGGCTACACCATCGACAGTATTGAGCGCGGTGACCGGCCGATTTATCCCCTGGGGCGGGAGCGGCGCTGAAGGCAGGTCGGCTTGTTCCCGGCCTGACGGTTATGGCGCTCCCTCAGAACCGGCCGCGAACGTATTGCAGGGCCTGGCTGACGGACAGCTCCAGATTCGACGGGCCGCTGCGGATCAGGAAGGACTCCGTGGCCCCGTTGCGCAGAAAGGTCGGGGTCTCGGCCCGCTCGCACTCCAGGGCGCCGACCTGCTGCCCTTCGAGGGTGTAGAGGGCCAACCGCACCAGCCGGGCGTGCTCGGGGCCCAGGTGGTGGTTGAGCAGGTGGCGGAGGTGCAGGCGGCACTTGTCCTCGCTGTCGAAGCCGTCGGCGCCCAGCCCCACCAGGGTCCCGTCGTCCGCCACCCCCAGGAGCAGGATGCCGCCCTCGGTGTTGAGGAAGGCGGCGACCCCCTTGAGCCAGGCCAGCTCGATCTCCTTGCCCGGCTTGCCGGTGCGCAGGTTGGTGCGCAGCGTGGACTTGAACTCGAGGTGGGTCCCCTCGCCCCGGGCCAGCAGCCGGTAAAGGTCCGCATCCGGGTCGGCGCGGTCGATGTTGAGCTTGGGCAGGTCACGCAACTGGCGGCTGTATTTGCGTACCATGGCCTGGGCCATCCAGAGGCCGAGGCCGAGGATCGTCAGGGCGGTCAGGACCACCACCTGCCAGCGGCCCTGGAGGACCCCAGCGGTGGCGGAGACCGGGATGGTCACCCCCACCCAGGCGGCATGGGCCTCCCCGGACAGGGGCAGGAAGCCGCCCCACCAGCCCTGCCCACCGCTCTGGAAGCGGACCAGCCGATCCGTCGGGCGCCCGGCGGCGGCCCAGGCGGACACGGCGTCGAAGTGCAGGCTCCCACCCAGGCGGGCCTCGGCGGAGAAGAAGCCCTCGTCGCCTGAGTGGCTGGCCCCGGCGCCGTGTTCGGGCAGGGGCGAGAAGACACCGCCGTCCCCCCGGAACAGGAAGCCGCGCCCCTCACCCCCCAGGTCCAGACCGGCGATGGCCCGGGTGATACGTTCCAAGGTGACGTCCAGGGCCAGGACCCGGGTCTGCCCCGCCTCCTGCCAGGCGACTGAGGCGCTGATCCCGGGGTCCCCCAGGGTGCTGAAGACATAGGGGGCGGTCCAGGCCGGCTGCCCCGCGACGGCGGTCTGGGCGATCCGATACCAGGGGCGGGTACGCGGGTCGTAGGCGAGGGGTTCGTCTCCGGTCTCCAGGGGTTCCCCGGTCGGCCCGAGGCGGGTGACGCGCGCCTGGTCTACATCTCCCGGGGCGCGCTCGCGCACCAGCCAGTCGCTGCCGTCGCGGCGCAGGAACCATTCCGCCCCGCTATCCGCGGCATAGACGGCCCCGGCGATCTGGGGCATGTGGGTCAAGATGGGGACCAGGCGCTGATCCAGGGCCAGTCGGTCCGCTGGGGTCAGACCGGCGGTGCGCAGTCCGTCTCGCGCGATGAGGAGTTGCTGCTCTACGGGGCCCAGCAGATTGCGCACCTCGTCGCGCACCAGGGCGGTCGCCGAGGCGATGCGGGACTCTGCCAGGTCGCGCCTAAGCCCGTCGAAGAGCAGGGCATTGACACCGACCAGGACGGCGACGGTCGCGAGCACCAGCAGGATCAGGTCGCGGCGCAGGCGGGAGCGCACATGGCCCGGGGCCGCGGTCGAGAGGGGGAGGAGCTTCATAGGGGTTGATCCCGCGGCCCGACGGTTGGCGGTCTAGGCCGGGTTGGGCCGGCGTATACGGGGCGAGTGGGATTCCCGGGCATTGCACTCGACCACGAGATCGAAGCGCGAGGCGGCCGGGAAGGTCTGGGAGGTCACCCAGATTTGGGTGAAGTCCCGGCTCACCTGGGGCAGCACCGCCAGGGCCGAGGCGGTGCGCGATTCGTCGAAGAAGGCGAAGGGCTCGTCGAGGAACACGAACTGCGGCCCCTGGATCACCGAATTGACCAGCTTCTGCGATAGGGCGAGGCGCACCGCGAGCATGATCTGGCGCTGGGTCCCGCTGGAGATCTCGTCCAAGTCCATAAAGTCGTGCTTCTCGTTAGAGAAGGCCTTGACCTTCAGGTCTTGGTCGATCTGGAGGTGCTGGTAGCGGCCGTTGGTGAACTTGGGGAGCGAGTCGGCACAGAGGTTGCGCACCTCGGTGTTGAAGCGCTGGGAGATGTAGTGAATGGCCCCGGCCAGCAGGCCCAGGGCAAGGTCCCGGACCCGCAGGCGGTGACTGAGGGCTTCGCCCCTGGCGTGCAGCCCCTCGGCGATGGCAAGCAGTTCCGCGTGACGGCGCACCCGTTCCCGCTCCTGGGCGATCTGGGCCTCGCGGCCGGCGATGTCGGCGGACTGTCGTGCGATCCCGTCGTGCAGGGCGTCGATGGCCTGGCCGACCTCGGCCTTGATCCGGGTCAGGCTGGACGCCAGGGCCGTGGCCGCGGCCTTGAATTCGCGCTTGCGCTCATCGAGCCGGCCGGCATCCACCAGCTCGCCGCCAGGTCCGGCCAGGAAGGCGGGGACGGCCTCGGCAATGGCCCCATCCTTCAGACGCGACAACAGGGTGAGGGCCTCCGGCAGGGGTTGGCTGTCGAGGTGGCCCAGGTCTGCGTACTCCCGTTCGGCGGTCCTGCGATCCTGGTCGAGGGCCACCCTGGCTTGGGCCAGAGCGCCCCGGCGGGCGCCGAGTTGGGCACCTCGGGCAAACAGGCCGACGGCCAGCAGGCCCAGGGCACCGGCCGCGACTGGAAGCCAGGGCAGCGCCCAGCGCCAGTCCCCTGGGAGGCCGTCCAGGGCGTCCGTAAGCCGAGCCCCTGCCGCACCCGGCGGCGCCTGGACCAGCAGGGTCCAGGCGATGGCCAGGCATAGGCCGAGGAGGGCAGGCGCCAAAACCCCAGGCGCGGCTGCGGCGCTGGCGGTGCCTGGCCGTGTGAATCTCCTGGTCCAAAACAGCGCCCTGAGCGGCGAAGCTCGGCGCGGTCTCCTCGGCGAGCCCGAGCTGGGCGGCGAGCCTGGCCCTATAGGTAGCCGCCTGACGGCACAGGCTGTCGAAACCGGTCAGCCGGTCGGTCATGGCCTGGGCCACCCCGGCAAGGCCCCGGTGGGCGTTGTCGGCGGCGGCGTCGCCTGCGCCGGCGGTCGCGACGGCGGCGAGCAGGGTGGCAAGACCGGCGGCCTGGCCCTGGCGCTCGACATAGCTCGCTCCCGGGCCCACCACCCCCCAGACCGCCGCCCCCTCCTTGACCCGTGCGATGGCCGCATCGGCCTCCTCGCCCCTGGACTTGAGCGCCAGGATGCGCCCGCGGTCGGCAACGAGTGCCGCCTGCGCCTGCGCCTGGTCAGCCTCCAGGGCGGGGAGGCGCCGCGGGTCCAGGCCGAGGGCCTGGGCCTGGGCCGCGATACTGGCGTGTTCGCGGCCGGTCTGGGCGTGCTGAGCCTGGGTCTGGTCCCGCTCGCGTCGGCACTCGGCGGCGACCCGCTCCAAGGCATCGATGCCAGCCATGGCCTTGACCGCGTCGCTGTGGGGCTTGGGTGTGGAGATCTCCCGCTGGGCCAGGTAGAAGGACTCGATCAGCTCCGTGTAGCCGAACCCGATCAGGTCGCGCAGGCGCAGGGCGACGGCCTCGACACCGCGGACCAGGGGCTGTTCGCCAGGCCGGCTGATGCTGGCCCCATGGTTTCCGAGTTCGTCCAGGAAGCGCGCCACCTGATAGCTGCCGCCGTCCGGGGTGCGGAAGTCGAGCTTGATGGCGCAGCGCGACTCGCCCCAACGGATCACCTTTCCAAGCTCGTCCGGCCCCAGGGAAAAGGTGCGCCCGAACAGGGCGAAGCAGATGGACTCGCCGATGCTGCTCTTGCCGGACTCGTTGTCGCCGGTGACCGCAATCAGGCCCTGGGTCGGGATCCCATCCAGATCGAGCCGGGCGTACTTGAGGACGTTCTCCGCCTGGATGCGCTCGATGATCATGGCCGCTCAGGCGCCTGGCCTGGGCTCGATGGGGCGATCAAGCCGGCTGAGGACCAGGGCCACCGCCTCGTCGAACAGGTTTGGGTCGAAGTCGTCGTCGGAATTGCGCCGACGCTCGCGATCCAGTTCGCAGAAGGCGGCGAAGTCGCGGGCCGGCCCGGCCGGCCTGGGGTCCCGTTGCCCGTCGGAGATCGGCGTGTGATTGCTCATGGGTCCCCAGATGTTGTGTGGGTTGGACGCGGTCGGCTCGGCCGCGTCGGCAGCCGATAGGTTAGCGACTTCGGGGCAGAAGGGAAGCCAACTGGCGGGCATCCTGCCGGTTTGGCGCTCAGGCCCCAAGTTGCCCTGGTCGCCGGACGGGCTGTGTAGGTGTCGGCGCAGATGCAGACTCGTCGGCATGGGTGGCAGGGTTTGCCGCGGGACCCGGTGCGGCTTAACCTGCGTCACCGGTCCCGACACGCCCTCAGCCCCGGAGGCATCCGCCCATGAAGGTTCCGCTCAGCCAGCCGGGCGTGCAGATCGTCCTGACCGGCGACCTGATCCCGGGGGCGGACAGGGTCGCCGCGGTCGCCGTGCTCGCACGCCTGCTCAAGGTCGCACCTGCCCAGGCCGAAGTGGCCCTCAGTGGTCGCCCATGGCGCCTCGACGCCCTCCTGACCAGGGATAGGGCCGAGCAGATCCGCGACCGGTTGGCGGTCCTCGGGATCGCCTGTCGGATCGAGGACGGCGCGTCGCCGCAAGTCCAGGTCCCCGAGCCGTTTGGCGGGCTGGGGTTGCAGGCGGCGACCCAGCGCTGCCCGGCCTGCGGCGAGGAACAGCCCCCGGCGCCCCTGTGCCGGCGTTGCGGGGCGGCGGTCGAGAAGCTTCGCGAGCGGGCATCCGGGGGTCTCACACCAGCGCGCCCCAGGCAAGCGGCGGCTTCGGTGGGAGGCCGCTTCCCATACCGGCTCGTCAATCAGCTCCTGACCCTGATCTTCCTCAGTGCCCTGGGGCTTGCCATCTGGAGCCACTGGAAGCGCGACCAACTGCCGCCGCCAGACTTCTACGACCTGGCCCATCTGAGCGAGCCCGTCCAGACGCCGACTCGCACCAAGCCCTTCCAGGTGGAGAGCCAGGGGATCACCTATACCATCGAGCCGCTGTTTGACTATGCCCTGGACGGTGTCGTGGTGAGCCTGCACGACAGCGACGCCTTCACCGATGTCTATCACTTCAAGGACTGGAAGGACTTTCTCAATATCCGCGACCTCTGTGTCGTCTGGGACCCCAATGTGGGCAGCGGGGTCTTCCGGGCGATGGACTATCACAACACCACCTGGACCTGCTGGATCGCCGGGCGCGAGGGGCCCGCCTCGGCCGCCTTTGCCTGGGATGCGCTGTCGAACAACCACCTCCTGAGCCACGACCCCGGAGTCCAGGCGGCGATCCGTTCGGCCCGTCGCGGCGATCAGATTCGCTTTCGGGGCCAGTTGGCCCGCTATTCCCATGCCGGCGGCTTCAATCGGGGCAGCAGTACCAACCGCACGGACACCGGCAACGGTGCCTGCGAGACCGTCTTCGTGCAGGACTTCGAGGTGGTCCGGCGCGCCAATCCCGGCTGGCATCTGACCTACAGCCTCGCCAAGTACACCGCCATCGCCGCCCTGGCCGGACTCCTGATTCTGTTGGGGGTTGCCCCGGTGACCAGATCCGGTTGATGCCTAGCCTTCCGCCCAACTCGCTGACAGCAGCTCCGCCTGCGCCA
>CAWDHW010000015.1:0-143047 GCA_963802205.1 uncultured Gammaproteobacteria bacterium
GTTCACCGCGCAAATCAACACCGTGTAGCCCAACGCCACCAGGTCTGCATGCATCTGCCTCAGGTTTCGCCGCTGCTTGCGGTTCTTCTCGACGAATCGGTCTGGAGCCAGAGCGCCAGCTTGGGGGCGAAGGGATCCAACTGACTGGGACTCTGCCGCTCAGGGTACCGAGGTTCCACCCCCCCTGAGCGCAGATACTTGCGGATCGTGTTTCGAGACAGCCCGGTACGCCGGGAAATTTCACGGATGGCCACGCCATCCCTCAGGTGCCAACGCCTGATCACACTTAACAACGCCACGTCGATCACTCCTGGTTCTCCTGCTTGTTACCAAGCAGGACAGTGTCAAACGTGGGTCAAAATTCCCTGCAAACCCTTAGGGCACGAGGGTCAGAATCGGACGCAACTCAACACTCTCGACCACTAAAGGCCTTTCAACTTCCCGATCACTTTCGAGTTTTGAAGAACTTGGAAGCGGCTGGTGATGCTTCTTGCGCACTTTATATCTTTCGTGACCGATTATTAAATCGTTTTTTATAGCGGTTTGATGCCAGATTTG
This sequence comes from uncultured Gammaproteobacteria bacterium, assembly GCA_963802205.1. Taxonomy (GTDB): domain Bacteria; phylum Pseudomonadota; class Gammaproteobacteria; order Chromatiales; family Chromatiaceae; genus DYRB01. The sequence continues at coordinate 559 of CAWDHW010000015.1, forward strand.
CGTCATGCCCGACCTTTTTTAAGCTAAATGCGCGGCTCATCACTTGCGCGCTATTGATATGTGTCGTACTATTTTTGCCATGGCTACTCGACGCACCACAGAAAGCCCACCCAAGTCGCATGCTCAGGACTGGCATCCGGCGGACATCGTGGCAGCCCTCCGCAAGCGCGGCTGGTCACTGCGGCGGTTGTCAGTCCACCACGGCTACGCCTCTGGATCGCTCAAGAAGGCGCTGTGCTCCCCCTGGTCCAACGCAGAGCACCTCATCGCCGAGGCGCTCGACATGACGCCTGACCAGATCTGGCCCACCCGGTACGCCGATGGAACCAGGCCCCGCGTGACATGGCGCAGGCTGGTCTCGACACACAGCCTAGCTGCCAACGCCAAGCCCGCATAGGTCGAACTTTCGACAAGCCCTCTCCCATGCCATTCAAAAGTAACACATCAGCCGCTTATATTACCCTTATAAGCTATGTGGCGTCTTCCAAGTTATGGAAGGATGATGGTTTGGAACACCATCGATTGAGCGTAGAGCGCATCGCGGAATTGCCTGATACCTCCGCGGACGCGCTCTATTAAGTGGCTGGGCAATGGGCGGATGCCGTCGAGCAAGATCCCGGGCTTCGAGCGGGCGTGCGGGGCGCACTTCGTATCTGGCGGCGGGGAGCGGTCGAATCGTAATCGAAATTCCGCACAGGCACCTTCTGGATGCGGAGGAGCGTGGATCGGCATCGGCCCGGTCTGGTGGTGGGCCGACTACGCCACCTATTGAGGGCTGCGCGCAGGCTGACCTGGCGCAAGACCAGCGCCCACAGCGTCGCCGCGCGGGAGGGCGACTACGCCGTCTCCACGGGCCACGGTGCTGGACCATGGCCCCAGGGGCCGCTCCCTGCGTCCCTGGGATACAGGCCGTCCCGGCCAGAGTACCGGCGAGCTGGTGGACACATTCACCGCCTGGCACGGGCACCGACCTCAAGGGCCGCCGCCGCCGGGCTACTTCCACGAGCGGCTGGGCATCTGCGCCACGGCCGCAGAGGCCAAGGCCCTGTGCCAGACCCATCGATGTAGGTCGGGCTTCGGGTCCAGGGATCGGGCCCGGGTCGGCCCCGCCGGGGGCGGAGGCCGACCAAGCCCGACCCTAAGCCGCACCCGCTGGCGTTGGACCCCTGTCGGGCTAAAGCCCGACCTACGCACGCTGTGAGCCAAAGGACAACTGAGCGCCCAGGACCCCTGCCAAGGCTGTCGCATCTGGTGCGGTCCCCTGGCCCCAGCGACCGGACTGTGACCGCGGGGCCTATTATGGCGACGCCCGCTGCCGGCGCGAGACCGCCGCGGCCAGGGCGAGCGCGCTTAAAGCTTGGACGCGAGCCGTCGCGACGGCCACCGCCGGCGAGGTCATCGCCGGCGGACGGCCAGACCGCACCGAGGACAGCCGCCGTGGAAGCCGATGAGACCTACTTCCTCGAATCCCACAAGGGGGCGCACGATCGCCGCGCCCACCGCGTAAGCGCGGGGGTACCGCCCACAAACGCGGCCTGTCCGACGGGCAAATTCCTGTGCTTGTCGTGCGCGACCGCAGCACCGCTACTACAGATGCCGTTCTCCCCAAAGCCGACGCCGCGGCGGTTTCCGCCGTCCTGGGACCCGTCCTTGATCCGGATGCCGTGCTGTGTTCAGACAGTGCCGCCGTCTACCACTGCTTTGCCGAAAAGGCCCACATGGCCCATACCCCCGTCAACCTCAGCGCTGGCATCCGCGTCATCGACCACGCCTTTCACATTCAGAACGTCAATGCCTACCACGGCCGACTCAAGGGCTGGATGTCCCGCTTCCACGGCGTCGCCACCAAGTATCTGCCCAACTACCTTGGATGGCGCCGCTGCCTGGGGCGTTTCGCCACAACGCTAAAAAAAGGCTCTGTCTGCGTTGGGTGTAGGTCGGACTTTAGTCCGACCGGGCATCGCAGTATCCACCGAACACCACCGTCGGGCTGAAGCCCGACCTACACCTCCGGGGCGGCCTGCGGCGCAAGGGCCCAACACCAAACGCAGACATAGCCAAAAAAAAACCCCGCCCAAAGGCGGGGTTGCATGCCCCCGGCTGGGACGCGGGTGCGACGGAGTCGCTTCAGTACTTGTTCATCGGCCGGAAGGCCGGGGCCGAGGGCCAGTCGCTGGTGGCGGGGCCGGGGCCGGGGCCGGCTTGCCCGCGCGCTGGCTGGACTCCAGCTCGTCGATCCGACGCTTAAGGGCATCGATCTCGCTAGCACTGCCGCTCCGGGTGGTGGCCGGGGCGGCCGCTGGGGCCGCGGGAGCAACCCCTGGGGCAGCAGGGGCCGGGGCACCATAGGCAGGTGCACCATAGCCCGGAGCGCCGTAACCATAGCCACCAGGGGCACCATAACCGTAGCCCGGGCCACCGTAGCCATAACCCGGACCACCGTAACCCGGGCCACCGTAGCCTGGACCATCCCAACCGCGGGGACCGTCGTCATAGTAGTCGTCGTAGCGGTCTCGATCACGGTTCTTACCGCCCATCCATTTGCTCGGGTTCATCATGTCGCCGAAGCCGAAGGCCTCGGCAACCGGGACATAGGCCAGGGAGCCGACCACAGAGGCAGCAGCGGCAATCAGGGTGAGGGTCTTGAAGGTCTTGCGTGGCACGGTGGGTAATCCTCCTTCGTATAGTTAAAACGGCTTGGGGGCGGGGCGGTTTGAGTCCCCCGGGGGCTGGCCCGGGTCGCAGCAGGTGTTGCGGGCGGTTTCTTACCATCCCGGGTGCTAAACGGTCAACCTCGATGCGGCGTAAGACCGGCACTGCCGCTGGTCAGAACCGGGACTGCCGCCACGGCCATCCCCACCAGACCCGTCAGCCAGAGCCCGGCCAACACCGGCAGGACAGTGTCCAATCCGGCGGCCAGGGCCAAGGCCGCCAGACCGAGGCAGAGTGCAAGGCCCCAGGCAGCCAATGGCAGCAAAGCAGCGGAGGCGGCCAGGTGCACCCGCGACCAGGCGAGTTGGCCACGCAACTTGGTCCCGGTGAGCCACCAGGCCAGGGCAAGGGCACCTAGGCCCACCAGGGCCCAGCCCGCGCCCCAGGCTGCGCCGCCGACCACGCCAAGGAGCCCAAGCGCCCCGAACCAGAGGTACCCAGGGGGCGTGGTCTGGGTCAGGGTAGCAAAGCGGCTGACCAAAAAGGCCGCCAGAGGCAGGCCGATGATCCCCGCGCCGAAGACCAGCCAGGCCATGGGCGCAGATAGGTCCAGCAACCCGACGCCCCACAAGGCCAGTGCCGGCGGGACCTGTATCAGGGCGGCGGCTAGCGTCAGGCGCCAGGGACGTGCGCGCAGGTAGCGCGCGAGGCGGGTCCCATGGGGGCCGGGTGATCTCCGGCCGATGGGGATGGCGACACACATGTGGGCTGGACCTCGCGGCTTGGCTGGACCGGGCGGCAGGGAACGCCACCGGATTCGCGCAGGCTAGTCGCCAACCGAGCCCGGGTCGCTGACGATAGTCAATCCGGCGGACCTGCCGGTGGCGTTCCCCGGTGCATGACTCAGGATGGATCGGTCGCCAGCCAACCCTGGAGGGCCTCGATAATGGCCTCCGCCTGGGCGCGTGAGGAGATGTTGAATTTCGACTGCTGCCGGTACTCGCCGTTGCGCTTCTGATAGCGGCGGATGGTGTACTTCTCGGGCCCCCAGGCCTCCTTGGCCCTGTCCCAGTCGCGGTAGCGGAACAGAATGGTGGTCCAGGCGCCCTTGGAGAGGACCACCTTGTCCAACTCCTGGACTGTCTCCAGGCCGCCCTCGCTGTAGGCCACGGTCAGGTCTTCGAGTTTCTCCGTCACGGTCTGGTTACTCCAGGGCTGGGGATTGGTATGGACCGGGATGACTCGGCCGGGTCCGGATCGACGGCACCATACTGGCGCAGCAGCCGGGCCAGATCGCGGTCGTTACCGGCCAGGGTCAATGGAACACGCCCGGCCCCGTCGGCAAGCCGCAGATCGGCCCCGGCCAGGATCAGACGCTTGGTCAGGGCGACCCGCCGGTCGATCAGTGCCAGATGGAGCGGGGTCTGCCCGGCGGAGTCGCGGCCATTGATGTCGGCCCCACGGCGGCGCAGGAAGGCCAGGGCATCGCGGTCGGCGCTGCCCTCCCGCACCAGGGCGAAGAGCAGGTCTTGCGGCGAGTCCGTTGCCCCCCAGTCCACGAGCATCCGGGCAAGTTCCACGCGGCCATTGGCCAGGGCCAGATGCAGCGGGGTGCGACCCTGGGCGTCGACGACGTCGAGCCTAGCCCCATTGTCCAGCAGGGCGCGGGCTATGGCCACCTGCCCGGCCCCTGCGGCGACGTGGAGCGGCAGGTCGCCGTTGGCATCCGGGCGGTCGATGGGGCTGCCATGGGCCAGGTGACGCTTGACCTGGTCCAGGTCCCCGACCTGGAGGGCCCGGTACAGGGGTACCGTGGGCGGCTGGGGCTGACTACAGGCCGCGACCAGGTTGAGCACGACCGCAAGGATCGCCAGTATCCGGGCGATGCGGTAGAGCGGGGGCATGTGGGCCTTCATGGATCCTGGCGCGTCTGCCGCGCTGGCTGGTGGCTTGCAGGAGGCCCGGACGAGCTTGGGCGCGGTGCATGGTAAGGCCGGCAACAAAGACCGGGCAAGGCGCAACCTGCTCCAACGACACATGGGCGTGCGTCGCGGCAGGCCGGGCCTTCCAGCGGGCAGGCTTGGGCATCGTGGGCAACTGCCTGTCGAGAGACCATACCATGGTCAGGGTAGCCCCATCCCGGGCTCACAAGAGCCCGCGCTCCGCCAGCGAAGTCCCCTCGCCTTCGCCGATGATGAGGTGATCGAGCACCCGCACGTCGATCAGTGCCAGGGCGTCCTTGAGGCGCTGGGTGATGCGCAGATCCGACTGGCTTGGCTCGGCTACCCCCGAGGGGTGATTGTGGGCGAAGATGATGGCCGCCGCATTGAGTTCCAGGGCAGCGCGGACGACCTCGCGGGGGTGGACGCTCGCCCCGTCGATGGTCCCTGCGAACAGCTCTCGATAATCGATGACACGGTGACGGTTGTCCAGGAACAGAGCGGCGAAGACCTCATGGGGGTAGGTACCCAGGCGCAACTTGAGGTAGTCGCGGGTCGCCTCGGGGCTTGAGATGACATCGCGACCCTGGATCTCGCCGTACAGGTAGCGGCGGCTCATCTCCAGCACGGCCCGCAGTTGAGCGAATTTGGCCGGGCCCAGGCCTTTAACCGCGCAGAAACGCTGCTCGGTGGCCGAGAAGAGCCCGCGTAGGTCGCGGAACTCCACCAACAGGTCCCGGGCCAGGTCCACCGCGCTCTTGCCAGTGACCCCGGTGCGCAAAAAGATGGCCAGGAGTTCGGCGTCGGTGAGGGCGCGAGCCCCGCGACTCAGCAGTTTCTCTCGGGGTCGCTCGTCTTCGGGCCAGTCGTTGATCGCCATAGGGGGTCTCCTCAAGAACGCGCGGGCCTCGCCGGGCCACGCTCGAAGCTTAGGAAAATTCGGTTACACTGCCGGCGGTTTTTTCCTTCAGTCGCAGACGTTGGCCCAGCACCGGATGAGACCCGCCCCGATGAGCCCAGCAACGAACACGTCGCAGCCAACCAAGATCCTGCTTGGGGTGAGCGGGGGCATCGCCGCCTATAAGGCCGCGGAGCTGGTGCGCCGCCTGCGGGACGCCGGGGCCGAGGTGCGCGTGGTGATGACGGCGGCGGCGACGGCCTTCATCACCCCCCTCACCTTCCAGGCCCTCTCCGGCCAAGAGGTCCGCTGCGAACTGCTCGACCCCAGCGCCGAGGCCGGCATGGGGCATATCGAGCTGGCACGCTGGGCCGACCTGATCCTGGTTGCCCCCGCCACGGCGGACCTGATGGCACGCCTGGCCCACGGCCTGGCCAACGACCTCCTCTGTACCCTGGCGCTGGCAAGCCCCGCGCCGCTGGTCCTGGCCCCGGCCATGAATCAGGCCATGTGGCGCCACGCCGCGACCCAGGACAACCTGCGCACCCTGGTGGGGCGCGGGGTGCGGATACTGGGCCCGGCGGATGGGGGTCAGGCCTGCGGGGACACAGGCCCAGGGCGCATGCTTGAGCCGGCGGAGATCGTCGCGGCCTTGCTCCCAGCCCATCGCCTGCCCCCGGGGTGTCGCGCCCTGGTCACCGCGGGACCCACCCGAGAGCCCCTGGACCCGGTGCGCTTCCTCGGCAACCGCAGTTCCGGGCGCATGGGCTATGCGGTAGCGCAGGCCCTGGCGGCGCGCGGCGCCGAGATATGCCTGGTCACCGGTCCGAGCGCCCTCCCTCCGCCGGCGGTGGCGGAACTGGTGCGTGTGGAGACCGCGCTCGAAATGCACGCAGCGGTGATGCCCCGGGCGGGACGCTGCGACATCTTCGTCGCCACCGCCGCGGTGGCGGATTACCGGCCCGCCGCCCCTCATCCCGGCAAGATCAAGAAGGTCGCCGGAGAGCTGACGCTGCATCTGGTGCGCAACCCGGACATCCTGGCGGAGGTCGCTGCGCTGCCGGGCGGGCCCTTCACCGTGGGCTTCGCGGCCGAGACCGAAGACCTGGAGGCCTATGCCCGCGGCAAGCTCGAGGCCAAGGGGCTCGACATGATCGCCGCCAATCGGGTGGGCGGGGCAGAGGGCGGCTTCGACACCCAGGACAATGCCCTGTTGATCCTATGGCCGGGCGGGGCCCGGCACCTTCCCCTCGGCCCCAAGGACCGGCTCGCCGGGGAGCTGGCCGACATCATCTGCGAGCGCTACCTTGCATCCACTTCAAGTTAAGGTCCTCGACCACCGCCTCGGGGGTGCATTCCCCCTGCCGAGCTATGCCACCGACGGCTCCGCGGGCCTGGATCTGCGTGCCATGCTGGCGCAGCCGCTGGAGCTGGCCGCCGGCGCCACCGAACTGATCCCCACCGGCCTGGCGGTGCACATCGGCGACCCTGGCCTCGCCGCCCTGATCCTGCCCCGCTCGGGCCTGGGCCACCGGCATGGCATCGTCCTGGGCAACCTGGTTGGACTCATTGACTCGGACTATCAGGGACAGCTCCTGGTCTCGTGCTGGAATCGCGGGGGCGAGGCCTTCCGAATCGAGGTCGGGGAGCGCATCGCCCAACTGGTGCTGGTGCCTGTGGTCCGGGCCCGCTTCGAGTTGGTAACCGATTTTGTCGATTCGGACCGCGGTGCCGGCGGCTTCGGCCATAGCGGTCGTTCCTGAGCGCCACCGACGGGCGCGACCAGTCCCCTGGACGGCGCGACCGGAACATTTCAGGTTAATCGCGGGGACCGACTCTCCCGCGCCGTCCCCATCCCTAACTGGAGTCCCGATGTCCCTTCCGAGTGAACGTGCCAAGAATATCGCCGAGGTCCTGATCGAGGCGCTGCCCTACATCCAGCGATTCCGCGGCAAGACGATGGTCATCAAGTACGGCGGCAACGCCATGGTAGACGACTCCCTGAAACAGGGTTTCGCCCGCGACGTGGTCTTGATGAAGCTGGTAGGCGTCAATCCGGTCATAGTCCACGGCGGCGGCCCCCAGATCGGCAAGCTGCTTGGCCGGCTGGGCAAGGACAGCGTCTTCGTCCAGGGGATGCGGGTGACCGACAGCGAGACCATGGACGTCGTCGAGATGGTCCTGGGGGGCCTGGTCAACAAGGAGATCGTCACCCTCATCAACCGCCACGGCGGGGCGGCCGTGGGGCTGACCGGCAAGGACGGCGACCTGATCCGCGCCCGTCAGCTCGTGCTGCGCCGCGACGCCCCGGAGCTGGCGGCCTCGGAGATCATCGACCTCGGCCACGTCGGAGAGGTTCAAAGCATCGACATCGGCGTGGTAAACATGCTGGTGCAGGGCAACTTCATCCCGGTCATCGCCCCCATCGGCGTGGGCGACGACGGCCGTTCCTACAACATCAATGCCGATCTGGTGGCCGGCAAGCTGGCCGAGGTCCTGCAAGCAGAGAAACTCCTGCTGTTGACCAATACCCCCGGGCTCCTGGACGATCAGGGCGTACTGATCCCGGAGCTGGACGTGGGACGGATTGCGGAACTGACCCGTCAGGGCATCATCCACGGCGGCATGTTGCCCAAGGTGCGCTGCGCGGTGGAAGCGGTCCAGGCCGGGGTGCGCACGGCGCATATCATCGACGGGCGGGTCGAGCACGCGGTCATGCTAGACCTGTTCACCGATGAAGGCGTAGGCACCCTGATCCGGCGACGTTAGCACCCCACGCCGACCCAATCGGGCAGGGGCAGCGGCCCATGACGGCATCGGCGCGTCCATCCGGCGTGCCTCCAATCGGAGTAGCCTTGCCGATACCGTCGCCCTGACGCGCCGGAATGCGCCAGGGCTCATACTCCGTAGCGGGCCCTATAGGCACTGACGGCCGCTAAATGTTCCACGAGCCTGGGGTCTTCGCCCAGATAGGCCCGCAGGTCGTCCAGGGCCACAATGCTCAGCACCGGGATGCCGTAGCGCTCGCGCACGGCATCCACGGCGGAGCGCTCGTCATTGCCCCGTTCACGGCGATCCAGGGCAATCACCACGCCGGCGGGTGTCGCCCCATGACCCCGAATGATATCGACAGATTCACCCACGGAGGTCCCGGCGGTGATCACATCGTCCAGGATGAGCACCCGCCCTCGTAGCGGGCTGCCGACGATTATCCCGCCCTCCCCGTGGTCCTTGGCCTCCTTGCGGTTGAAGGCATAGGGCAGATCGCGACCGTGGTGGTCGGCCAGCGCGATCCCGGCGGCCGCTGCCAGTGGAATCCCCTTGTAGGCCGGGCCGTAAAGCATATCGACGCCGATCCCGGACGCGACGATGGCCTCGGCATAGTAGCGCCCGAGCCGCGCCAGACTGGCCCCGGTGTTGAACAAGCCGGCGTTGAAGAAATACGGGCTGATGCGGCCGGATTTCAGCTTGAACTCACCGAAGCGCAGCACGCCGGTGTCGAGGGCGAAACTCAGGAACTCACGTTGATAAGTCAGCATGGGGGCATGGCAGGTTTGTTGCGTCGATGTTGGTATGATACCCGCACCGCAGGGATAAGGTCCCTTCCTCTGACCTGTTGTCCGCCGCAATGCACGAGCAGCGCCGACTGTCGATCCGACCGCGCCCGCCAGCCACCACCCACCATGGCCCCCCGGAAGAGCAGGCGGGACGCCCGCGCTCCCGGGCCACCCGCGGAGACCCACCCTGGACCCCACAGGCCCGCTGATCACCGCCTTCCTCGTCGGCCTCCTGGGCGGTGTCCACTGCATCGGGATGTGCGGCGGCATCGTCGGCACCCTGACCATGGGTCTGCCGCGCACCGTGCGCGGGCACCTGGGCACCCAACTGCCTTATCAGTTGGCCTACAACGCCGGGCGGGTGACCGGCTACACCCTGGCCGGGGCCCTGATGGGCGGCCTCGGCACCCTGCTGCTCCAGGCGGTGCCGCTCCAACACGCCCAACGCGCCCTCTACGGCATCGCGGCCGTCTTCATGATTGCCCTGGGGCTCTATCTCGGGGGCTGGTGGCGCGGTCTGGCGCTGCTGGAGCGCATCGGGACGCCACTTTGGCGGCGGCTGGAACCGCTGGGGCGCCGGCTGGTACCGGTACGCAGCCCATGGCACGCCCTGGGAGTTGGACTGGTGTGGGCCTGGATCCCCTGCGGCCTGGTCTACAGCGTCCTGATCTGGGCCGTGTCGGCGGGGAGTGCCGGGCGCGGGGCCCTGCTGATGCTGGCCTTCGGCCTCGGAACCCTGCCCAACCTGCTGGGGATCTCGCTGTTGGCAGGGGCCGCCGCACACCTCGGCGATCAGGTATGGGTGCGCCGGGGGGCGGCGCTCATGGTGCTGGGCTTCGGCGTCTACGCCATCTGGCAGGTCCTGGCGGCCTGACCGCGTGGGCGGCGCGGCCGCCCGGTGGCTTACTTGGTGAAGAACTGCTGGCTGGTCTCGCCCTTGATCGCCTTTGCGGCCCCCTCTGGGGTCACCTCGATCATGAACGAGAGGGTCTCCTGATCCTGCACCGGGAACTCCCCCAGGTAATACACAGCATCCTGCTCCCTGACCTCACGCATGGGGACACGCTGCTTTTGACCCGTCAGGCTGGCCGCCTGGACCTCAACGTGGGCCGCGACCGGAGTACCTGTGGTCCCGGCCTTTGCCTTGATGACGCTCACGTTGAGCACACCGCGCGTCTTACTGCGCTGGATGCCGTAACGTTGGGCGATAGCCGGGCTCAGGGTATCGGCAGAAAAGGCATTGTGGTGTACCACGTAGCCGTCGGCCGAGGTACTGGTACCGGCGGCGACAGCGGGCAGGCTTACCGACAGGCCGGCGGCCAACAACCAAGGTGCCAATGCGCGAATACTCATATTCATCTCCTCATCTCTCGTTTTGGTAGTAAACCTGGACCGCTTCGATGGCGGTTTGTGCTTCGTCATTGGCCACCAACCGGGCCTCCAGGTCATCGGTGGCGACTTGCCGATACTATTGTTTGGTAAGCGCTTTTAGGCGTTCCTGGGGATCCCGCTCGTGCACGTAGCGTTGCGGCTCGCAGGCCTTATCGAGGCCGCAAATGAACGTGCAACTTGTGCAGGATATATCCAAGCCGCGTCGCATAACAACCTTGGGGAGGCGCTGATTACAGCGCTTCCCGTGCGGGGCAGGGATGCCCCGCCATTTTCGACGGCTGTAAGCCGTTGAAAATGGAGCGCCCCGGGAGTCGCGCCTCGCGGGGCGCGAGCTGATGAAAGCCAAGGATGGCTTTAATCAGCATCTCCTTGGGGAGCAACGACATCCAGGCAGCCGTGCGTCATTGCCTCAGAACTCCGTCGGGGAGGCAACGCGGCGCCGTCACCCGCACGCGCTTGGAGCGGTTCTTCCCCCCCGCGAGCAGGACGACCTGGGGCAGCGGAACGCAGCAGGCATCTGCGATAAAGCGCAGCAAGTGGCCATTGGCCCGGCCCTCCACCGGCGGGGCCGTGATGAGAACCTTGATCTGGTCGCCTAACGGCTCACCGAAGGCGTCGCGGCGGGCGCGCGGTTGCACCCTCAGGTTGAGCACCAGGTCCGACCCCTCCCAGCGATACCAGGACGCCTGACTCAGAAGGGGCTCCCGGTGAGGGTGTTCAGCGGCGGCACCAGGAGCATCTCCAGCACAACCAGCCCGATCATAACGGCCATGGGGGACAGGTCCAGGCCTCCCACCGGAGGGATCAGGCGCTGGGCCGGCCCCATCAACGGGTCAGTCAGGCGCTCAAGGAGGGCCACGGCCGGGTTGTAGGGGTCCGGATTGACCCAGTTCAGGATGACGCGGATCAGGACCGCAAACAGGAAGATGTTGATGAACAGGGTCACCATGGCCGGGATGGCCCAGAACAGGGCGCCCAAGGGATTGCCAAGCCCGGCGATGAGGGCGACAGCCGCCAACTCTACCGCCTTGACCAGCCAGGTCAGCACCAAGGCAGAGAGGTCCAACCCGGCATAACCGGGAACGAAGCGCCGCAGCGGGCGCAGGACCGGGGTCGTCACGCGCACGATGAACTGGGACATGGGGTTGTAGAAGTCGGCCCGAGCCCATTGCAGGAGAAAGCGCAGTGCGACGATGGCCCCATAGAATCCAAGCAGGGCATGGATCAGGAAGACCAGGGGATTGGACAGATAACCGCTCATGGTTCCTCCGCCAGGATCGCTGAGATCTCCACGGAGCGCTGCCGGGCGGCCCCCACGGCGCGCTCCACCAGGGGGACAAAGCCACCCTCGTCCAGGACCGACAGGGCGCGTTCTGTGGTGCCGCCAGGAGAGGTGACCCGCTCGCGCAGCGTCTGGGGCGGGTCATCGCTCTCCATGGCCATGCGTGCCGCCCCGAGGGCCGTCTGGATGGTCAGCAGGCGGGCATCCTCGGGTTCGAGGCCAAGCTCGATCCCCGCACGCTCCATCGCCTCCATGAGCAGGAAGAAGTAGGCCGGGCCACTTCCGGAGACCGCTGTGGCCACGTCGACCAGGGCCTCGTCAGCCACCCAGCGGGCCAGGCCGCAGGCGCGCATGATGGTCTCGGCGCGGTTGCGCTGGTCGGGATCGACCTCATTGGAGGCGTGCATCGCGATGGCACCGGACTGGATCATCGCCGGGGTGTTGGGCATGGTCCGCACCACCGCCGCCCGTTGGCCGAGCCAGCCCTGAATACTGGCCTCGGTGATGCCGGCCATGATGGAGATCAGCAGCGGCCCTTCAGGGCCGATGGCCGGGGCGATGTCGCGGCAGACGCGGTGGGCCATCTGCGGCTTGACGCAGAGCACGGCGGTGGCCGCCCCGCGCAGGGCGTCCAGGCTGTCGGCGAAGGTAGACACACCGAAGCGTTCCGCCAGTGCACCGCGCTTGGCCTCGTCAGGTTCGCTGACATTCAGGGTCTGGGGGTCGTAGCCATCCGCGATGAGGCCGCCGATCAGGCTGGAGGCCATATTGCCGCCGCCGATGAAAGCAATGGTCTGTGGGGTCATAGTTCAGGTGCCGGGGCGCGTGTCCAAAGGATGGGGGCCGGTAGGGAGGGGATTATAGGGGGCGGGGGCCAAAGACCGCAGTCCCGATCCGCACCAGGGTCGCCCCCTCGGCGACAGCGGCCTCCAGGTCGTCGGACATGCCCATGGACAGGACGTCCAGCGGGCAGGCGGGGTTGGCCAGCCGGTCACGCAGTTCGCGCAGTTCGCGCAACGGGCGGCGCTGTTCGACCTCGTCCGTAGTGACGGCGGGCAGCGTCATCAGACCGCGGATGCGAATACGCTCCATACCTTCGCACGCCGCCAGGAACCCCGCCACCTGCCCCGGGGCAAGGCCCTCCTTGGTGGCCTCGCCGCTCAAGTTGACCTGGATGCAGACCTGCAAGGGCGGCAGGCGAGCGGGGCGCTGGTCGGCCAAACGGCGGGCATGGCCCAGATCGCACAGGCTGTGGACCCAGGCGAAGTGTGCGGCGATGAGCCTGGTCTTGTTGCCCTGGATGCGCCCGATGAAGTGCCATTCGCAGGGCAGGTCAGACAACTCGGCGATCTTGGCTATGGCCTCCTGGACATAGCTCTCCCCGTACGCCCTCTGGCCCGCGGCGCAGGCAACACGGATCGCCTCGGCCGGCTGGACCTTGCTCACCGCAACCAGGGAGACGCTGCCCTCGGGCCGACCGAAACGCCGCTCCGCGGCACGGATGCGCCCCTGTACCGCCGCCAGGCGGGCTGCGATCGCCCGGCGATCCACGGGCACAGCGGTCACAGGCTGCCTGCATCGCGGCCTTCCAGATAGGCCAACAGGCGGCGCAGGGCCTGACCGCGGTGGCTCAGGGCATTCTTGGTCTGGCTGTCGAGTTCCGCGGCGCTGCGCCCGTGGGTCGGAACGAGGAATACCGGGTCATAGCCGAAGCCGTTCGCCCCCGCCGGTCGGCGCAGAATCACGCCCTCCCAGGTCCCCTGGCAGATCACCGGGGTCGGGTCCTTGGCATGCCGGACATAGACCATCAGGCACTGGAAGCGGGCCCCGCGCCGCCCCTCCTCCACCCCCTCCATGGCCGCCAGGAGGCGGGCCAGGTTGTCCGCATCGCTCGCACCGGCGCCCGCGTAGCGTGCCGAGTAGATCCCCGGGGCCCCATCCAGTGCATCCACCTCAAGCCCCGAGTCATCGGCGATGGCCGGCAGGCCGCTATGGGCAGCGGCGTTGCGTGCCTTGAGGATGGCGTTCTCGACGAAGCTTAAGCCCGTCTCCTCGGCCTCGGGCACGCCCAGCTCCCCCTGTGGGACAACCTGGACATGCGCCTGGGCCAGCAATTCGCTGAACTCGCGCACCTTGCCGGCGTTATTGCTCGCCAGGACGATACGCTCGCCGGTGTGTGGTCGATTCATGGCCTTATACCGCTTGAGTGATCTGTTTCGATAGGCGCTCGCACCGCGGGGCCGGCGTCAACCGGCCACCAGGGCGCGGCGCTGCGCCGCCATCATGGCCGCAATCCCCCCTGAACCAAGATCGAGCATGGCGTCCAGTTCGGCGCGGGAGAACGGGGTCCCCTCGGCCGTCCCCTGGATCTCGATCAGCCCTCCGGCGGCATCCATGACCAGGTTCATGTCGGTCTGCGCAGTACAGTCCTCGGCATAGTCGAGATCGAGCACCGCCACCCCCTGGTAGACCCCGACCGAGACCGCCGCGACCTGGGTGCGGATCGGGTCAGCGGTGAGGGTCCCCGCGGCCAGCAATCCCTGCACCGCGTCGCGCAGGGCGACCCATGCCCCGGTGATGGAGGCGGTACGAGTCCCGCCGTCTGCCTGCAACACATCGCAGTCCAGGGTGATGGTACGCTCACCCAGGGCCTGCAAGTCGGCGCAGGCGCGCAGCGAACGACCGATCAGGCGCTGAATCTCCAGGGTACGCCCGCCCTGCTTGCCACGGGCCGCCTCGCGGTCGCTGCGGGTATGGGTGGAGCGCGGGAGCATTCCGTACTCCGCGGTGATCCAGCCGCGCCCCTGCCCCCTGAGGAAACCCGGGACCCGCTCCTCGACGCTGGCGGTACACAAGACCCGGGTATCCCCCAGCTCCACCAGGACTGAGCCCTCCGCGTGGCGGGTATAACCGCGGGTCAGGCGCAGTTCGCGCAACTGGTCGGGTCGGCGTAGGGAAGGTCGCATGGCAGGTCCGGGTCCTGGGGAGGGGGCGCCATCTTCGATGGGTCCCGCCATGGCGTCAACCCGCCCGGGGAATCTCACACCATCCACCCGTGTATCCGCCGGCAGGGCGTCGCGGTTGGGGATGACGCAGGTGCCCGCAGACCGGATGCCCGGGTGGAAAGGGGCTCGGGCTTTGTGCTACTAAGGGCACCGCGCATGACGCCGTGTCCGGCCACCCGACACCGACGGCCACGCCGAATGTCTCCGCCGCGGCCCCGACCATCCCCGAAACATCCAATCCCGGACCCAATCCAAATATGATCAAGAGTATGACGGCGTTCGCCCGCGAGTCTGCGACGGGTGTGGCTGGCGAGTTTACCTGGGAACTGCGGGCGGTAAACCACCGATTCCTGGAACCGCACATTCGCCTGCCCGATGACCTCCGCGGGCTCGAATCCGCCGTGCGCGAACGCCTCGCGGCGCGCCTGTCCCGCGGCAAGATCGACTGCAACCTGCGCTATGTGGCCCGTCCCGAGGCCGGTGCCGGGCTGCGGGTCAACCGCCGCCTGGTGGGTCAACTGCTGGCGGCCGCCGAAGAGGTGGCGGCCCTGGTCGGGTCGTCCGTGGAGCCCTCCGCCCTGGACCTGCTGCGCTGGCCCGGGGTCCTGGAGGAGCCCCAACGCGACCTCGACACCGTGAGCCAGGAGGCCATAGCCCTGCTGGAGCGCGCCCTGGACACCCTGGAGGCAACCCGCGAGCGCGAGGGCGGGCGCCTCGCCGCGCTCATCGTCGAGCGCTGCGACCGGCTCCAGACCAGCGTGGCCCAGGTTCGCGCCCTGATGCCCCAGATCCTCGACGCGGTGCGTCGGCGCCTGCGCGACCGACTGGCGGAATTGAGCGGCGAGCTCGACAGCAATCGCCTGGAGCAGGAACTGGCCCTGCTCGCCCAGCGCCTTGACGTGGACGAGGAAATGGACCGCCTGGAGGCACACATCGCCGAGGTCCGTTCTGTGGTCTCCGGTCACCAGCCGGTGGGCCGGCGCCTCGACTTTCTCATGCAGGAACTCAACCGCGAGGCCAATACCCTGACCTCCAAGTCCGCGGACCTGGCCGTCACCCGCGCGGGCGTGGACATGAAGGTCCTGATCGAGCAGATGCGCGAGCAGATCCAGAACTTGGAATGAATTTAGAGTGGACCCCTTGCCGGCCCTGAAAGGCCGGAGCGCCGACCCGGCGGGTTGCCTGTCGGTCGCCTTCGGTACGCCGCTGTTCAACCACAACCGACTGCGCGCAACCCTCTGTGAACGCTGGAGTCAGGCGCGCGAGGCGACACAAATGAGTCGAATGCGCGCGCTGCACAACGACTGGGGGTTCCCGGTGCGAGGCGAAGCCGCACCAGGGCGAAATTTGGTCCGCGGCTCTGCCGGCCGTTGCCGCACCACAGAACCGACCGTTAGGAGACTCCCGTGGGCAACCCCTTCTTCGACCGGCCGATCCTCAACTCCCCCTATGCCTACCCAATCCGCCACTGGGAGCTGGACGACACGGGCCAGCCGACCCAGAAGATCCTCGAGGCCCGGCGTCGCGCGGAATTCATCACCCCGATCCCTAGACCCAAGAAGCAGAAAGGCGCCCCCAAGCAGGAAACCTTCCTGTTCGATGAAGGCGAAGGGCTGACATCGGCGGCCCAGAGCTACGACCACACCGCCGTCATCAATGCCGTCCGCCAGGAGGTCGATCGCTGGCGCCAGGACCCAGACCCCAACCACTGGCGGGTCACCCCCGAGACCGCCCGCCTGCTCCAGCACTGGCGGCACCACCCGTTCAGCGGCATCCGTCCCTTCTTCTGCCAGGTCGAGGCGGTCGAGACCGCCATCTGGCTGACCGAGGTCGCGCCTCAGATCGGCAAGGCCGGAGAGCGCTTCCTCAAACACCTGGCGGATGCCAACGGCGACGCCAACCCGGAGCTGATGCGCCTGGCACTGAAGCTTGCCACCGGGGCCGGCAAGACTACCGTCATGGCCATGCTGATCGCCTGGCAGACCGTCAACGCCGTGCGCCGACCCGGCTCCAAGAAGTTCACGCGCGGCTTCCTCGTCGTCACCCCCGGAATCACCATCCGGGACCGCCTGCGGGTCCTCCAGCCCAGCGACCCCGACAGCTATTACGCCAGCCGCGAGCTGGTCCCCAGTGACCTGCTCGATGAGGTCAAGCGCGCCAAGATCGTCATCACCAACTACCACGCCTTCCGGCGGCGCGAGCGCATCGAGATCTCCAAGGGCGGTCGCCTGCTGCTCCAGGGCCGGGGCGGCGAGGCCCTGGACACACTCGAAACTGAAGGCCAGATGCTCCAGCGCGTCATGCCCGATCTGATGGGCATGAAGAACATTTTGGCCATCAACGACGAGGCGCACCACTGCTACCGGGAGAAGCCCAGCCCTGATCCGAACGGCGATCGGGAAGGCGACCTGAAGGGCGACGAGAAGAAGGAGGCGCAGAAGAACAACGAGGCCGCCCGCCTGTGGATCACGGGTCTCGAAGCCGTCAACCGCAAGCTGGGGCTGGCCCGCGTCTTCGACCTCTCCGCCACCCCCTTCTTCCTGCGCGGCTCCGGCTATGCCGAGGGCACCCTGTTCCCCTGGACCCTGAGCGACTTCTCCCTGATGGACGCCATCGAGTGCGGCATCGTCAAGCTGCCGCGGGTGCCCGTTGCGGACAACATCCCGGGCGCCGAGATGCCGATGTTCCGCAACCTGTGGGAACACATCCGCAAGAAGATGCCCAAGAAGGGGCGCGGCAAGGCCGAAGGGCTGAACCCGCTCGACCTGCCGACCCAGCTACAAACCGCCCTGGAGGCCCTCTACGGCCACTACGAGAAGACCTTCGACCTCTGGGAACAGGCCAAGGTCGCGGCGCCGCCCTGCTTCATCGTCGTCTGCAACAACACCTCCGCCTCCAAGCTGGTCTACGACTACATCTCCGGGTTCCAGCGTCAGCAGGGAGACGGCACCAGCCAACTGGTCCCCGGCCGTCTGCCCCTGTTCCGCAACCACAACGAGCACGGCGACCCGCTCCCGCGGCCACGCACCCTGCTGATCGACAGCGAGCAACTGGAATCCGGGGAGGCCCTGGACGACAACTTCCGCGCCATGGCCGCGGACGAGATCGAGCGCTTCCGGCGCGAGATCATCGAGCGCACCGGCGATCCCCGGCAGGCCGAGAACCTCACCGACCAGGACCTGCTGCGCGAGGTCATGAACACCGTGGGCAAACCCGGCCGACTCGGGGCCGACATCCGCTGCGTGGTCTCGGTGTCCATGCTCACCGAGGGCTGGGACGCCAACACCGTCACCCACGTCCTGGGGGTCCGCGCCTTCGGCACCCAGCTCCTGTGCGAGCAGGTCATAGGCCGGGCCCTGCGCCGCCAGTCCTACGATCTGAACGAGGACGGGCTCTTCAACGTCGAATACGCCGATGTCCTGGGCATCCCCTTCGACTTCAACGCCAAGCCCGTGGTGGCGCCGCCCCAGCCGCCGCGGGAGACCATCCAGGTCAAGGCCATGCGGCCCGACCGCGATGCGCTCGAAATCCGCTTCCCCCGCGTCGCCGGTTATCGCACCGAGCTGCCGGAGGAGCGCCTGACCGCCGAGTTCAACGCGGATTCGGTGCTCGAACTCACCCCCGATCTGGTCGGCGCCACCCGAACCCAAAACGCAGGGATCATCGGTGAGACGGTGGACCTCAACCTCGTCCATACCGGGGACGTGCGCCCCTCCCAGATGGTCTATGAGCTGACCTCCTACCTGGTGCTCAACAAGTGGCGCGACGCCAACGACGAACCCCGGCTCAACCTGTTCGGGCAGCTCAAGCGCATCGCCCGTCAGTGGCTGGACGGCTATCTGGTGTGCAAGGGCGGCACCTTCCCGGCCCAGCTCAAGTACAAGATGCTCGCGGACATGGCCTGCGAGCGGATCACCGCCGGCATCACCCGCGCCTTTATCGGCAAGCGCCCGATCCTGGCCCTGCTCGACCCCTACAACCCGGTCGGCTCCACCGCCCACGTCAACTTCAACACGAGCAAGACCGAGCGCTGGGAGACCGACGCAAACCGCTGCCACCTCAACTGGGTCATCCTGGATAGCGACTGGGAAGGGGAGTTCTGCCGCGTCGCGGAGGCCCATCCACGGGTACGCGCCTATGTGAAGAACCACAATCTGGGCTTCGAGGTGCCGTACCGGTACGGCTCCGAGATGCGCCGCTACCTGCCCGACTTCATCGTCCTGGTGGATGACGGCCATGGCGACGACGACCTCCTGCACCTCACCGTCGAGATCAAGGGCTACCGGGGCGAGGACGCCAAGGACAAGAAGGCCACCATGGACACCTACTGGGTCCCCGGCGTCAACAACCTCGGCACCCACGGCCGCTGGGCCTTCGCCGAATTCGGCGATGTCTACCAGATCGAGGCCGACTTCAAGGCCAAGGTCGAAGGCGAGTTCAACAAGATGATCGAGCGCGTCGTCGCAGAGCCGACGGCCCAGGAAGCGTAGCCATGGCGAAGAAGAACTCCAACGGCATCACCGTCGAGACCCTCACCCACGACGAGGCCACCCGCAAGAACATCCCGACGGCCGAATACCAGCCGGTGATGCAGAAGGAGGAGCAGGACCCGGTACCGGTGACCTATGAGCGCGGCGACGGGGGTCTTGATGAGGAGAAGGAGCAGCGCAACCGCGACCTCGACCCGCAACTCGTCTGGCGCGGCAAGGATCAGCAGGACTGGAGCGATCTCGTCGTCCAGGCCCCGCCGATCTACATCCAGGAGAAGGTCCACCCCAAGGTCCTGATCGACGACCTGCTGCGCCAATCCAAGAACCCCTCGCCCTCTGGGAGAGGGGCCGGGGGTGAGGGTGCGCAGCCTGACCTCTTCGCCGACTTCAACGGCATCCCCAAGGACGCGGACCGCACCGAGTTCTACCGCCACGACCAGAACTGGTCCAACCGCATGATCCTCGGCGACTCGCTCCAGGTCATGGCGAGCCTGGCCGAGCGCGAGGGGCTGCGCGGCAAGGTCCAGTGCATCTATCTCGACCCGCCCTATGGCATCAAGTTCAACAGCAACTTTCAGTGGAGCACGACCAGTCGCGACGTGAAGGACGGCAATGCGGCCCACATCACCCGGGAGCCGGAGCAGGTGAAGGCGTTTCGGGATACCTGGCGGTACGGGATTCATTCCTATCTCACAGTGCTACGTGATCGGTTCACCGTGGCGCGCGATCTGCTAGCCGATTCTGGCTCGATCTTCGTGCAGATCGGTGATGAGAATGTTCACCTCGTGTCAGGAGCGCTGATCTTGGAGGGTGAAGTATTCGAAGCCAGAATCGTTTGACTGCGACCTCATGGCGCGGAGGTTCAGGGCGAAGACTGTCGATGGCGCTTCGGCAGCACGTAGACAAGGGTTACGGCAGGGCAAGTATGCGAACTGTATTCTGAAATGAGTGTCGTGAAAGCATGGACCCTGGCACAACAGATGCAAATGAAGACGGTTCTCGTTATGAGGCAGCAGAGGATTACGAAAAGACTGGCACACGCGACTTGACCCAGATCGGCCAGAATTTGGGCTATAGATAGCCTGATCTTACAAAACCCGGACCTGGGCAGAAATACGAAGTTGTTCCGTATTTGGTGAATGTCTTTAATCGCTGGCAGACGTTGGTGGAGGCTATCCGCCTTGAGAGGCGTAGACAGAATGTATCGAGCGAACAGAGCTGAAGCAACATGAGCGATCGCTTCAGAAATTTACGATCTGCGACGACTTCACGGACATCATATAAACGAACTCTATGGACAGGTTTCGGTGGAGTCAAAAGCCCTCAAGCTTACGTGGTGGAGACAAATGAAGCGAATTGACCAGCGATGCATCCTGATGGCCACCGACCCCGGCGACCTGGTGCTCGACCCCACCTGCGGCTCCGGCACCACCGCCTACGTCGCCGAGCAATGGGGCCGCCGCTGGATCACCATCGACACCTCCCGCGTCGCTCTCGCCCTGGCCCGTGCCCGCATCATGGGCGCCCGCTACCCCTACTACCTGCTCGCCGACTCCCGCGAGGGCCAGATCAAGGAGGCCGAGGTCACCCGCACCGCCCCCTCGTCCCAGCCGGTCCACGGCAACATCCGCCACGGCTTCGTCTACGAGCGGGTGCCGCACATCACCCTCAAGTCCATCGCCAACAACGCCGAGATCGACGTCATCTGGGACAAGTGGCAGGCGACCCTGGAGCCCCTGCGCGAGGCGCTCAACGCCTCTGTAGGGGCGGGTTTCAAACCCGCCCCTACGGTCTGGCAGGAATGGGAGATCCCCCGTGCGGCCGAGGACCCCTGGCCGACCGAGCCCCAGCAGCACTTCCACGCCCTGAAGGCCGAGCAGGCCAAGGGCGCGAACGCCAGACCGAGCAAGATCGAAGCCAGCCTGGTCGCGCTGAACCAGGCCCTCAAGCGGGACTACAGCGTCGAGACGCTGCCGGAGCGCCCGGTCGATCCCTGGCCCGATCCGGCCGCCAAGCTGCACGCCGATTGGTGGCAGGCCCGCATCGCCCGCCAGCAGGAGATCGACGCCTCCATCGCCGCCAAGGCCGACTTCGAGTACCTCTACGACAAGCCCTACACCGAGAAGAAGACGGTCCGCGTCGCCGGCCCCTTCACCGTCGAGAGCCTGTCCCCCCACCGTGTGCTGGGCGTCGACGAGCACGACGAGCTGATCGACCCCTCGGAGCGCATCGGCGACCCGGAGTCGGGATACGGCGAGAAGCAGAGCTTCCCGCAGATGATCCTGGAGAACCTGAAGGCCGCCGGGGTGCAGCAGGCCCACAAGGAGGACCGGATCGGCTTCACCTCGCTGACGCCCTGGCCTGGGGATCTGGTCTGCGCCGAGGGCCGCTACATCGAAGGCAACGAGGCAACCGGCACCGAGAAGCGGGCCGCCATCTTCATCGGCCCGGAGTTCGGCACCGTCACCCGTCCCGATCTGGTGAGCGCCGCCCGGGAGGCCGGCGACGCGGATTTCGACTGCCTGATCGCCTGCGCCTTCAACTACGAGGCCCACGCCACCGACTTCAACAAGCTCGGCCGCATCCCGGTCCTCAAGGCGCGCATGAACGCCGACCTGCACATGGCCGAGGACCTCAAGAACACCGGCAAGGGCAACCTGTTCGTCATCTTCGGGGAACCGGATATCGAGGTCCTGCCGGCCGAGGGCGACCACATCCGGGTCAAGATCAACGGGGTCGATGTGTTTCATCCGGCGACCGGCGAGGTCCGCAGCGACGGCCCCGAGGGCATCGCCTGCTGGTTCATCGACACCGACTACAACGAGGAGAGCTTCTTCGTCCGCCACGCCTACTTCCTGGGCGCCGAGGACCCCTACAAGGCGTTGAAGACGACCCTCAAGGCCGAGATCGACGAGGAGGCCTGGGCCAGCCTCAACAGCGACACCTCCCGCCCCTTCCCCAAGCCCGCCTCCGGCCGCATCGCGGTCAAGGTCATCAACCACCTGGGGGACGAGGCGATGAAGGTGTTCAGGGTCAACTGATGGACTTCCGCATCGCCGACACCTTCACCGACAGCCTGACCCGCCTGACGTGCGAGGAGCAAAAGGGCGTCAAGACCACCGCGTTCGACTGACAGCTCAACCCGGCCAACCCTGGATTGAGCTTCCACGCCATTCGCACACCGGGACGCCCAGCGGCGCTTCCGCATGATCGGCGATCTGGAGGAGCTTGAGCGTGCCTTGGAGTTCCCCTGGAACAAGTGTCTCAGGCCCGAACACGCCTTTTCTCGCCGCGTGGCTCCATCCCGTTCCTCGATGCGCCGTCGGTTCTCATTGCTGTGGCGACAGATCGGCTCCGATACCCAATCTCAGGGCCCCGATCTCAGGGCTCCAGATCTCAGGGCTCCGGGCCCGCCGACCGAAGCCACTTGCCATTGGGCAAGGCTGCGGATAGCGGACGGCCCCGGTGCCCGGTACTATTGGGGGACCTCTGTCCCAGCCGTTAGCACCAGCCCGAATGGATGCCGATACCCTGCGCCTGACCCTGATCGTCATTGGGACTGTCCTGGTCCTGGCCCTCTACCTGTGGGAACGCAGCCACGCGGCCGACGACTCCGACGACGCTGACGACGGGCAATGTCCCCTGCCGAACCCGAGCCCCGACAAGTGCGAGCCGACGGTGGGTACCCTTGATGCCCTTGATCCCCTCGGCGAGGGCGCCCCACCGACATCGACTGAGGCGGTCACTGAGCCCCAAGCCCCCGCGGAGGTGGCCATCGAGAGCGGCCGCCGCCAGGCCGCCGAGGTGGCCAGCCTCCGGGCCGCTTCCCGCCGCGCCGCTAGCGTCCCCCAAGCCGCCCTGCACCTTGTGGCGGATGCCTCGGAGCCGGAGCCGGACGCCCCCGGGGGGCGTAATACCCTGATACTTCAACTCGGTGTTCGGGTCAGGGGGGCGGAGATGAACGGACCGGACCTGCTCGACGTGGCGGCCCGATGCGGACTGCGCCCCGGGGAGCTGGGGGCCTTCCATCGCAAGGTACTGGACGGTGCCGGACCGGGCACCCCCCCCTTCGACGACGCCCTTGGCATCGAGGACGACGGCGAGGATCTGCGCACCCTGTTCAGCATGGCCAGCATGGTCAAACCGGGAGAGTTCCCCTTCGATGCTATGGAGGAATTCCACACCCCCGGGGTCATCCTCTACGCGGTCTTGCGCCGGGGGTTCGAGAATCTGCCGGTGCTCGACGATATGATCGTCGCGGCCAGACGCCTGGCGGACGAGTTCGATGCCGAGGTATTGGACGAACGGCGGACCCCGCTGACGGCCGTCATGGTGGATGTCCTGCGGGCCCGGGTGATGGAGTTCGAGCGCGGTCGGCGGCCGCGGCGCTGGCCATGACTCCACAATCCGGGGCCTCGGAGGCGGTGCGGGCTCGGGTCGAGGCCCTGCGCGCCCTCATCCGCCACCACAGCCACCGTTACTATGTCCTGGATGCCCCTGAGGTCCCGGACGCGGAGTACGACCGCCTGGTGCGGGAACTCCAGGCACTGGAGGCCGAACACCCGGCGCTGGTGACCGCCGACTCCCCGACCCAGCGGGTGGGGGCTCAGCCAAGGCCCGAGTTCTCCCAGGTCCGCCACCGTCTGCCGATGATCTCCCTGGACAACGCCATGGACGACGGGGAGTTGGCGGACTTCCACCGGCGGGTGCTCGAGGGCCTGAAGATTGGCAGCGATGTCCTCTACACCGCCGAGCCCAAGCTCGACGGGCTGGCAGTGAGCATCCGCTACGAGGCCGGTGTCCTGGTCCAGGCCGCTACCCGCGGCGATGGGACCACCGGCGAGGACATCACCCAGAACGTCCGCACGATCCAGAGCGTCCCCCTGCGTCTGCTCGGTGCGGACTACCCGGCGGAGCTGGAGGTGCGCGGCGAGGTCTACATGCCTCACCTGGGCTTCGAGCGCCTGAACGCGGAGGCCCGACGCCGCGGCGAGGAGCCCTTTGCCAATCCGCGCAACGCCGCCGCCGGCAGCCTGCGCCAGCTCGACCCGCGCATCACGGCGGGGCGCCCGCTGACGTTCTGCTGCTACGGCTGGGGGGAAACCAGCGCCGACCTCGACGACAGCCAGTTCACCATGCTCCAACGGATCCGGAGTTGGGGGGTGCCAATCTCTCATGAGTTACGCCAGGTGCGCGGGCTAGATGCCTGTCGCGCCTATTTCGAGGACCTTGGCGCCCGGCGTGCGGGGCTGGGTTACGACATCGACGGCGTGGTCTTCAAGCTGGACCGGCTCGCGGACCAGGCCGCGCTGGGGGCCACCGCCCACCACCCACGCTGGGCCGTGGCGCGCAAGTTCCCGCCCCAGGAGGCCCTCACCACCGTGGAGGCGGTGGAGTTCCAGGTCGGGCGCACGGGGGCCGTGACCCCGGTGGCACGGCTCAAGCCCGTCCAGGTGGGCGGGGTCACAGTCTCCAATGCCACCCTGCACAATCTGGATGAGGTACGACGCAAGGACGTGCGGGTGGGCGACACGGTCTACGTGCGTCGCGCCGGGGACGTGATCCCGGAGGTGGTGCGGGTCCTGGCGGAGCGCCGACCCATTGGTGCACAGCCCGTGACCTTGCCGACCCATTGTCCGGTGTGCGGGTCCGAGGTGGAGCGCGCCGAGGGTGAGGTCGTGGCGCGTTGCTCCGGCGGGCTCTTCTGCCCGGCCCAGCGCAAGGAGGCCATTCGCCACTTTGCCTCGCGCCGGGCCATGGACATCGAGGGGCTGGGGGACAAACTGGTGGATCAGCTCGTGGGGCGCGAGCTGATCCGCGACCCGGCGGACCTCTTCGCCCTGGACCAGGCGACGTTGGCGGGACTGGAGCGGATGGGCGAGAAGTCCGCCCGCAACCTCCTGGCGGCCCTGGAAAAGGCCAAGTCCACCACTTTCGCCCGCTTCATCTTCGCCTTGGGGATACGCGAGGTCGGCGAGGCGACGGCCCTGGCCCTGGCCGGGCACTTCAGCCGCATCGAGGATCTCATGGCCGCCCGCGAGACGGACTTCGTGCGGGAGCTTGGGGTCAAGGGGATTGGTCCCGCCACCGCTGAGGCGATCCACGCCTACCTCGCGGCCAACCCTGACCTGGACTGGCCGCCAGGCGGTCTCGCCCAAGGACTGGCGGCGGCGGGCATCCGCGGTCTGGGGCCGACCGCGGCGGAGCGTCTGGCGGCGTCCTTCGGCTCACTGGCGCAACTGCGTGCCGTCCCGCCACAGGCCCTGCCCTATCGCAAGGAGGCCCTGGTCGAGGGGGTCGGGCCTGTGGTGGCGAGCCACGTCGTCAGGTTCTTCCGTCAGCCTCACAACCTGGATGTCATCGCCAAGCTGAGGGCGGCCGGGGTAAGCTGGCCCGAGGCGGTGGCCGAGCCTTCGGCCAACAGGGCCGGCGTCGATCTCAGCGGCAAGACCTTCGTCATCACCGGGACCCTGACCGCTCCGCGGGACGCGATCAAGGACCTGTTGGTGGCTCACGGGGCCAAGGTTTCCGGAAGCGTGTCCCGCAACACCGACTATCTGGTGGCAGGGACTGACCCCGGATCTAAACTGGCCAAGGCCCAGGAGCTTGGCGTGGCGATTCTGGATGAAGCCGGGCTCGCGACCCTGCTGGAGCGGGACTGACCACTCAGGCCTGTCCCGCGCTGGAGATATGCCTGGCTTGCCCCATTTGGAGCAAGGTTGACGTTGGGCTGGTATGCTGGCCCTAGTCAGCACGCCGCCATACGCCAGCGCTTTGCGTCCAACCGCGCGACCCGCATAACACTGTCGCCGCACAACATAGGCCGAGACCCATGTCCGAACTGACCGTCGAGCAACGCATCCTCATCGCCATGCGCAAGACCCTGGGCGCCGTCATCCGTGACGTAACCCCCCCGGCGGGGATGCGCCACCCCTTCTCGGAGGGAACCATGGAGGACGTGCGTCAGTGCCTCGCCCTGATTTCCGCCCGGGAGAAGGAACTGGCCGACAGCCAGGGCCGCGGCGGAGAGCGGCCCTACTACAGCGACGAACCCCAGAAGGCCCAGGTTGTACCCATCGCCGGGATGGGCAGACGCGATAAGTCAGGTACGGAGTGACACCATGCCCCCCCTCTCC
Source organism: uncultured Gammaproteobacteria bacterium (assembly GCA_963802205.1). Classification (GTDB taxonomy): domain Bacteria; phylum Pseudomonadota; class Gammaproteobacteria; order Chromatiales; family Chromatiaceae; genus DYRB01. The sequence goes on from CAWDHW010000015.1 coordinate 26,911, forward strand.
AAGCGAGCGGCCATAACGGCTGGAACGACCTTGTTGGCCCTTGGCCTGACGGTCGCCAGTACCGCCCATGGCTTCCAGTGGCCCGGTCGGGGTGACAAAGCCAAGGCCCCGGAGTGGGGCTACACCGGAGACTTGGGCCCCGCCGCCTGGGGCGGGCTCGACCCGGCCTTTGCCATGTGCAAAGAGGGAAAGACCCAGTCTCCCATCGATCTGCGGTACGCCCGACGCATGGACTTTGTCCCCCTGTCGTTTCACTACCGCAGCGACGCCCTGTCCATCACCAACGACGGCCACGGCATTCAGGTCGATTCAACCCCCGGGAGTTACCTGCTGGTCAATGGCCGCGAGTATGTCCTGGAGCGCTTCCAGTTCCACACCCCCAGCGAGCACAGCATCCAGGGGCTCCCGACAGACATGGAACTGCAACTGATCCACCGCGACAGCCAGGGACGCCGGGCTGTAGTAGCCGTCCTGATGCGCGCCGGACGCCATCCCAACAGTTGCTTGAGCCGCATCGCCGAGCGTCTGCCGGCGTCTCCGGGGGAGACATTCTACGGGCGCCAGGTGGCGACCAATCCGCTCTTCCTGCTGCCCCCGGAACGCAGCTACTTTAGCTACCCCGGCTCCCTGACCACTCCCCCCTGCACCGAGGATGTAGACTGGTTCGTCATGGCCGAGCCCGTGGAGGTGGATGCCGCCCTCATCGACCGCTTCCGTCAGGTCCTGGGGTCGAACGCCCGCCCGGTCCAGCCCGACAACGCACGCCCCGTCTTCCTGTTCTCCCGCCGTTGACCGGTCACCGGCTGGGTAGCCTGTATTTCCCCAGTTGCGCGGCCTGAGGCGGACACCGATGGCGCAGCGCTGTGGGATCGCATCCCTCGCCTAGACCCAGGCGTATCTGCCGCACCCCGGGCTCGGACCTCGCCTGCCATCTCTGGCATTTGCGTTCCACCCTGCCAGCACGACCGGGATCGGGTTGATCTGACGACATAGTCGCTTGGGCGGGACGGCTCAGGCCCCGAGATAGGCCGCCCGCACCTTGGGGCTGGCGAGCAGGGCCTGGGCCTGGTCCTGGTGGACAATGCGTCCCCCTTCCAGGACATAGCCGCGGCGGCTGGCCGACAGGGCGAGGCGGGCGTTCTGCTCCACCAACAACAGGGTCATGCCCTGGTCGGCGATGAGGCGTATGGTCTCGAAGATTTTCTGCACCGCCAGCGGGGCCAGGCCCATGCTGGGCTCGTCAAGGAGCAGCAGGCGCGGTCGGCTCATCAGGGCGCGGGCGATGGCGAGCATTTGTTGCTCGCCCCCTGAGAGGGTCCCGGCACTCTGTGTACGGCGCTCCTTGAGGCGCGGGAAGAGCCCGTAGACCCGCTCCAGGTCCTCCGCGATGCCAGCCCCATCGTTGCGGGAGTAGGCCCCCATTCCCAGATTCTCGGCCACCGTCAGGCGCGGGAAGACCCCGCGCCCCTCGGGGACCAGGCTGATCCCGAGCCGTGCCCGGCGGTGGACCGGCAGCCCCGAGATGTCGGTACCGGCGTAGCGGATGGACCCGGCCGCGACGGGGATGAGCCCCGCCAAGGCCCGCAGCGTGGTGGTCTTGCCGGCCCCATTGGCGCCGATGAGGCAGACCACCTCACCCTCCTGCACCCTCAGTTCCAGGCCCTTGACGGCGCGGATGCCGCCGTATTGGACGGCCAGCCCCTGCACTTCCAGCAGCGTGTCCCCCGGCCGCATCGTTGCGTTCATTCGCGGACGCCATCCTCTGCTGTATCGGTCGCGGCCCCAGCCCCCAGATAGGCCTCGATGACCGCCGGGTCGCGCTGCACATCGGCCGGGACGCCGTCGGCGATCTTGCGCCCGTAGTCCAGCACCGCCACCCGGTCGCACAGACACATCATCAGGCGTACGTCATGCTCGATCAGCAACAAGGTCAGGCCACGCGCGCGGATGGCCTCCAGCAGCCCTTGCAGGGCCTGCGTCTCGATGGGGTTCATCCCCGCCGCGGGCTCGTCCAGGGCCAGCAGCTTGGGCTCCGTGGCCAGGGCGCGGGCGATCTCCAGGCGGCGCTGGTCACCGTAGGGCAAAAAGCGGGCGAGCTCCCCGGCGCGGTCGGCCAGCCCCACCGAATCCAACAGATCCATGGACCGCTGGCGGATCGAGCGCTCCTCGGCACGGGTGCGGGCGCCCCGCAGAACGGCTCCGAGGACCCCGGCGCGAGAGCGCACATGGCGCCCGACCATGACGTTCTCCAGCACGCTCATGTTGGCGAACAGGCGGATGTTCTGGAAGGTCCGCGCCACCCCCAGGGCCGCAACGGCGTGGGGTTTGAGACCGGTGAGTGGGGTCCCGCCCAGGTGGATGCCCCCGGAGGTCGGGTGATAGAGCCCGGTGATGCAGTTGAACAGGGTCGTCTTGCCGGCCCCGTTTGGCCCGATGAGCCCGAAGATCTCCCCGGCCCGCACCGAGAGGGACACATCGCTCAGGGCGCTCAGGCCCCCGAAGCGCTTGCTAACCCCGGAGACGGTGAGCAGCGTGGCGGGCGCGGCCTCGGGCTTCGGGCTAGCGCTCGGCGTCATAGAGGGCCTCCTGTTCCTGGCGGACCTCGTCGGGGTTGTCCGGGCGCAACTCCCGGGCCCGTACCGGCGAGGGCCAGAGGCCCTGGGGCCGGAACAGCATCACCAGCACCAGGGCGACGCCGAACAGGAGCATGCGCAGGTCGGAGGGGTCCACCACCACCTGCCCGATCAGTTCCTGCTGGAGCGGGCCTATGTAACGCAGCAGTTCCGGCAGCATGGTCACCAGCAGGGCACCGAGGATGACCCCTGGGATGTGCCCCATGCCCCCCAGGACCACCATGCACAGGATCATGATGGACTCCATCAGGGTGAAGGACTCGGGGCTGACAAACCCCTGGAAAGCGGCGAAGAGCCCGCCGCCCAGGCCACCGAAGGTGGCCCCCATGGCGAAGGCCAGCAGCTTCACGTTGCGGGTGTTGATGCCCATGGCCTCAGCGGCGACCTCGTCCTCGCGGATGGCGGCCCAGGCGCGGCCGATGCGCGACACCTGGAGGCGGAAGGCGATGAAGATCACCAACAGGGTCAGGGCCAGGAACAGGTAGTAGTGGGCATGGGTCCCGGGGACCTGGACCCCGAGGATTTCGATGGGGCGCGTCAGGGCCTGGCCGGCGATCTGCACCGGATCGACCATGTTGATGCCCTGGGGGCCGTTGGTGACGTTCACCGGTGCGTTCAGATTATTGAGGAAGATCCGAATGATCTCGCCGAAGCCCAGGGTAACGATGGCCAGATAGTCCCCCCGTAGCCGCAGGGTCGGTGCCCCCAGCAGGATGCCGAACAGGCACGCGACCCCGGCCCCCGCCGGGAGCAGGGCCCAGAACGGGAGGTGGATGCCGAACTGGGGCGAGGCGAGGATGGCGTAGAAGTAGGCCCCCACCGCATAGAAGGCGACGTAGCCCAGGTCCAGTAACCCGGCGTAGCCGACCACGATGTTGAGCCCCAGGGCCAGCATCACATAGAGCATGGCGAAGTCGAGGATGCGCACCCAGGTGCGCCCCATCCCCGCCTCCACCAGGAAGGGCAGAACGAGCAGCAGGGCCGCGAGCGCAACGAAGGCGACCCGGGCGATGCGCGGGTCGCGGTAGAGCCGGTCGGGGAGCCGTTCGGTCATACCTCAGGCCCGATCCGCCACGCGCTCGCCCAGGAGCCCCGAGGGCCGGAAGATGAGCACCAGAATCAGGATGAAGAAGGCGAAGATGTCCTGGTAGTGACTGCCCAGGAAGCCGCCCGTGAGGTCGTCGATATAGCCCGCCCCCAGGCTCTCGATCACCCCCAACAGCAACCCCCCCAGCAGGGCCCCGGGGATGTTGCCGATGCCACCCAGGACCGCCGCGCTGAAGGCCTTGAGGCCGAGGATGAAGCCCATGTTGTAGTGGGCGATGCCGTAGTAGGCCGCGATCAGGAGTCCGGCCACCGCCGCCAGGGCCGAACCCACGGCGAAGGTCGCGGCGATCACCCGGTTGACGTCCACGCCCATGAGCCCCGCCACTTCGCGGTTCTGGGCCGTGGCCCGCATGGCCCGCCCGAGCCGGGTGCGCTGCACCAGGAGCAAGAGCCCCCCCATGGTAACCGCCGCCACGCCCACGATGAGGATCTGGACATTGGTGATGGTGGCGCCGGCCCACTCGTAGACCTTGAGGTCCAGTACCGGCGGGAAGGACAGGTACTGGCGGCCCCAGACGATCATGGCCACATTCTGCAGGACGATGGACACCCCGATGGCGGTGATCAGCGGGGCCAGACGTGGGGCATTGCGCAGGGGCCGGTAGGCGATCCGCTCCACCAATACCCCTGTGGCCACGCACACCGCCATCGCCGCCGCCAGGGCCGCCAGCAAGGCCAGTGGCACCGGCACCCCCAAGGCGGCCAACACCGCGAGCACGGTCACCGACACCATGGCCCCCAGCATGACGATCTCGCCGTGGGCGAAGTTGATCAGCTCCAGGATGCCGTAGACCATGGTGTAACCCAGCGCCACGAGGGCGTAGAGGCTACCCAGGATGAGGCCGTTCAGGATCTGCTGGAGCAGTACGTCCACGGTTGGGGGTGCCGGTCGTGGTGTCTACTTGGCCGCGGGTCCACCGATGGTCTCGACTGCCTGCCACTTGCCGTCCTTCACCTGATACAGGGTTACAGGGCCGTCCTTGAGGTCGCCCTTGGCGTCGAAAGCGATGGGGCCTATGACGCCGTCCACCTGGGTCTTGACCAGTTCCGGCATGTATTTGGCGGGGTCGGCGGAGTCGGCCCGGAGCATGGCCTGGATCAGGACCACCGCGGAGTCATGGGCGAACGGGGCATAGATCTGGACCTTGCCGAACTTCTCGCCAAAGCGCTTGGTGAAGTCCGCACCGCCGGGCATCTTTTCCAGGGGGAGCCCAGGCGAGGAACCGATGGCCCCCTCTGCGGTGGACCCTGCGAGCTTGATGAACTCGGCGGACTGCATGCCGTCACCGCCCAGAAAATGGGTCTTCATACCCAGGGTGCGCATCTGTCGGACCATGGGGGCGGCTTGGGGGTCCATGCCGCCGAAGACCACCACGTCCGGCTTCTTGGCCTTGATGGAGGTGAGGATGGCGGTGAAGTCCGTGGACTTGTCCGTGGTGTACTCCCGCGCCACCACCTCGCCCCCAGCGGCCTTGACCGCCTTGATCACCTCGTCGATCAGGCCCTGGCCGTAGGCGGTGCGGTCATCGACGACTGCAACGCGCTTGCCCAACTTGACCGCATACTGCCCCAGGGCACGGCCCTGCTGGGAGTCGTTGGCCATGAGCCGGAAGGTGGTCTTGAACCCCTGGTGGGTATAGGCGACCGCCGTGGAGGCGGGCGAGACCTGGGGGATGCCGTTATCGGCGTAGATGCGCGAGGCCGGGATGCTGGCCCCGGAGTTGAGGTGCCCGACCACCCCCTTGGCCCCCTCGTCCACCAGCTTCTGGGCGACCACGGTGGCGGTCTTGGGGTCCGCCTGGTCGTCCTCGACCTGGAGGGCGAACTGGACCGGCTTGCCCCCTAGGGTCGGGTTGGTGGCGTTGATGGCGTCCACCGCCAGCCGTGCCCCGTTCTCGATGTCACGGCCCAAGTGGGCCTGGGGGCCCGTGAGGGGCGCGACGCACCCGATCTTCACCGCATCGGCGGCGGTCGCCGCCCAGGAGGCGGCCGCGAGCATCATTGCGATCAACAGCTTGGATCTCATGCCTTGGCTCCGAAAGTGTCTAGGCTGAAGGGTCGGGGGTACGCCCAGCGATGGGAGGGGCGTCGTCCGCGGGGCAGGGCGCCCTGGATCGGGCCGCATCTTACCAACAGAAGGGCCGCGTGGGTGCGCGCCTGTCATGGACCCGAAGCTTTGCAAAATGTTTACACCGGAAAACCTAGCATGACGGCGTGTTCAATTGTTGGGGGGTTACCCGTGGACCTCGTCTGCCTCGCGCTCATCCTTGCGTCCTACTTCACTGCTGGCCGGCCTCGCGGTCGGCTGCGCCAAATTGGGAGGTACCCGATGACCTGGCTCTACACCCTCGGCGGGCTGGTTTCGGCCGGGCTGCTGATCTACCTCCTGATTGCACTGCTCAAGGCGGAGGACCTGTGATGACCCCGCATGCCTGGTGGGTGCTCGGGCTCTACATGCTCGTTGTCCTGGCGCTGGTCAAGCCGCTGGGGGGATACATCGCCGATGTGATGGAGGGCCGCCCCGGTTGGGCCTTGAGACTCGGCGGACCCGTCGAGTCCCTCATCTACCGCCTGTCCGGCGTGCGCCGCGATGAAGAGATGGGCTGGCTCCAGTACGCCCTGGCCATCCTGCTGTTCAGCGTCATCGGCGCGCTGGTCGTCTACGCCCTGCAACGGCTACAGGTCTGGCTGCCGCTCAATCCCGGGCGACTGGCCAATGTCAGCCCCGATTCGGCCTTCAACACAGCGCTGAGCTTCGTCACCAACACCAACTGGCAGGGCTATGGCGGCGAGACGACCATGAGCTACCTCACCCAGATGCTCGGGCTCGCCGTGCAGAACTTCCTCTCGGCCGCGACCGGCATCGCCGTCGTCATGGCCCTGATTCGCGGGTTCGCCCGCCATACGGCGACGACCATCGGCAACGCCTGGGTGGATCTGACCCGCGTCACGCTGTATGTCCTGTTGCCCCTGTCCCTGGTGATGGCGCTCGCGCTGGTGAGCCAAGGCGTGCCCCAGACGTTCGATGCCTATCAGGACGTGCAGACACTGGAAGCCACGATCTATCAGCAGCCCAGGCTCGACACCGCCGGTCAGGGTTTGCAGGATGCCCAGGGCAACCCGATCCTGGAGGACATCACCCGCCCGACCCAGACCATCGCCTTGGGGCCCGTGGCCTCCCAGGAGGCCATCAAGATGCTGGGGACCAACGGCGGGGGCTTCTTCAACGCCAATTCGGCGCATCCCTTCGAGAACCCAACGCCCATCAGTAACTTCCTGGAGATGTTGGCGATTTTTCTGATCCCAGGTGCGCTCACCTATACCTTCGGGCGCATGGTGGGCGACACCCGTCAGGGCTGGGCGGTACTGGCCGCCATGGGCATCCTGTTTGTAGCGCTGGCGCTGGCCGCGATCAGTGCGGAGCAGCAGGGCAATCCGATACTCGCCGCGGCCGGCGCCGACCAATCGATCAGCGAGACCCAGCCCGGGGGCAATATGGAGGGCAAGGAGACGCGCTTCGGCATCGCCGAATCCGCCCTCTTCGCCACCATCACCACCGCCGCCTCCTGCGGCGCCGTGAATGCCATGCACGACTCCTTTACGCCCCTGGGCGGCATGGTGCCCCTGGTCTTGATGCAGCTCGGCGAGGTCGTGTTCGGCGGCGTTGGGTCCGGGCTCTACGGGATGCTGATCTTCGCCATCCTGGCGGTGTTCATCGCCGGCCTGATGATCGGCCGCACCCCGGAGTACCTGGGCAAGAAGATCGAGGCCTTCGAGATGAAGATGGCCTCCATCGCCATCCTGGTGACGCCGTTCCTGGTGTTGGCCGGTACTGCCATCGCCCTGATGCTCGCCGAGGGCCGCTCCGGCATCTTCAACCCCGGCGCCCACGGCTTCTCGGAGGTCCTCTACGCCTTCACCTCCGCCGCCAACAACAACGGCAGCGCCTTCGCCGGCCTCTCGGCCAATACCCCCTTCTATAACCTGACGCTGGGTCTGGTGGTCTGGCTCGGGCGCTTCGGCGTCATCGTGCCGGTGCTGGCCATCGCCGGTGCCCTGGCCGCCAAAAAGCGCCTGGCCGTGACCGCCGGGACCCTGCCCACCCACGGGCCCCTGTTCGTGACCCTGTTGATCGGCACAGTGGTCTTGGTGGGGCTGCTCAACTATGTCCCCGCCCTGGCCTTGGGGCCAGTGGTGGAGCATCTGATGCTCTGGTCGGGGCGCTAGGCCATGACCCACAAGACCTTCACGCTGTTCGACCCGGCCCTGGTGGGACCGGCCATCGCCGAGTCCTTCAAGAAGCTCGACCCCCGCGTCCAGTGGCGCAACCCGGTCATGTTCGTGGTGTACCTGGGCAGCCTCCTGACCACCCTGCTCTGGGCCCAGGCCCTGGGCGGCCGCGGAGATGCGCCCGCCGGCTTCATCCTGGCCGTGGCCCTTTGGCTTTGGTTCACGGTGTTGTTCGCCAACTTCGCCGAGGCCCTGGCGGAGGGGCGTAGTAAGGCCCAGGCGGCGGCCCTGCGCGGCACCCGCAAGACCGTGGTGGCCAAGCGGCTGCGCGAGGCCCGTTACGGCGCCAAGGCGGACCCGGTGGCGGGCGATCAACTGCGTAAGGGCGACGTGGTACTGGTGGAGGCCGGCGACATGATCCCCGCCGACGGCGAGGTGATCGAGGGCGTGGCCTCGGTCAACGAGTCCGCCATCACCGGCGAGTCCGCCCCGGTCATCCGCGAATCCGGTGGCGACTTCTCCGCCGTGACGGGCGGCACCACGGTGTTGTCGGACTGGCTCGTGGTGCGGGTAACGGTCAACCCCGGCGAGGCCTTCCTGGACCGCATGATCGCCATGGTGGAAGGGGCCAAGCGCCAGAAGACCCCCAACGAGATCGCCCTGACCATCCTGCTGGTGGCGCTCACCATCATCTTTCTGCTGCGTGACGGTGACCCTGCTACCCTTCTCCCTGTTCAGCGTGGACGTGGCCGGGGCCGGCTCGCCGGTGTCCATCACCGTGCTGGTCGCCCTGTTGGTCTGCCTGATCCCCACCACCATCGCCGGCCTGCTCTCCGCCATCGGCGTGGCGGGCATGAGCCGCATGCTCCAGGCCAACGTCATCGCCACCTCCGGTCGCGCCGTGGAGGCGGCCGGCGACGTGGATGTGCTGCTGCTGGACAAGACCGGGACCATCACACTGGGCAACCGGCAGGCCACCGGGTTCCTACCCGGCCCAGGTGCCACCGAGGCGAGCCTGGCCGATGCCGCCCAGCTCGCCTCGCTGGCCGACGAGACCCCGGAGGGCCGCTCCATCGTCGTCCTGGCCAAGCAGCGGTTCAATCTGCGCCAGCGCGACATTCAGGCCCTGGACGCCCACTTCATCCACTTCTCGGCCCAGACTCGCATGAGCGGCGTCAACTTAGGTAAGCGCCAGATCCGCAAGGGCTCGGCGGAGGCCATCCGCCGCCATGTCGAGTCTCAGGGCGGGGCCTTCCCGCAACAGGTGTCCGGCATCATCGATGCCGTCGCCCGGCGCGGCAGCACCCCCCTGGTGGTGGCCGATGGCCCCGGCGTGCTGGGCGTGGTCGAGCTCAAGGACATCGTCAAGGGCGGCATCAAGGAGCGCTTCGCGGAGCTGAGGCGCATGGGTATCAAGACCATCATGATCACCGGCGACAACGGCCTCACCGCCGCGGCCATCGCCGCCGAGGCCGGGGTGGACGACTTCCTCGCCGAGGCCACGCCGGAGGCCAAGCTCGCCCTGATCCGCAAACACCAGGGCGAGGGCCGACTGGTGGCCATGACCGGCGACGGCACCAACGATGCCCCGGCCCTGGCCCAGGCGGATGTCGCGGTGGCCATGAACACCGGGACCCAGGCGGCCAAGGAGGCCGGCAACATGGTGGACCTGGACTCCAACCCCACCAAGCTGATCGAGATCGTCGAGACCGGCAAGCAGATGCTGATGACCCGGGGCTCGTTGACCACCTTCAGCATCGCCAACGATATCGCCAAGTATCTTCGCCATCATCCCGGCCGCCTTCGTCGGGACCTATCCGCAGCTCGCCGCGCTCAACCTCATGGGGCTGGCCAGCCCGGCCTCGGCGATCCTCTCGGCGGTGATCTTCAACGCCCTGATCATCGTCTTCCTGATCCCCCTGGCCCTGAGGGGCGTCGGCTACCGACCCCAACCGGCGGCCGTGCTGCTGCGCCGCAACCTGGCCATCTATGGCCTGGGTGGGCTCATCGTGCCCTTCGTCGGCATCAAGGCAATCGACCTGGCCCTGTCGATCACAGGCCTGGCCTAGCGGGTCCCAGGAGCACACACCATGAGCACACAGATTCGCCCCGCCCTGACACTCTTCGCCGTCCTCAGCCTCCTCACCGGCTTGGTCTACCCCTTGCTGGTGACCTGGATTGCCCAGGCGGCATTTCCCCACCAGGCCAACGGCAGCCTCATCCTGCGGGACGGCACACCCGTCGGTTCGGAGCTCATCGGCCAGCGCTTCACCGATCCCAAGTGGTTCTGGGGCCGTCCCTCAGCGACGGCCCCCTATCCCTACAACGCGGCGGCCTCCGGCGGCTCCAACCTGGGCCCGCTCAACCCCGCCCTGAAGGCAATGGTGGAGGCCAGGGTACAGGCCGTGCGTGCGGCAGATCCTGGCAACACGGCTCCGGTGCCAGTGGATCTGGTCACCGCGTCTGCCAGCGGGTTGGACCCCCACATCAGCCCTGCGGCAGCGGCCTACCAGGTCGCCCGAGTGGCCCGAGCCAGGGGCCTGGAACCCGACGTCGTCGAGGCCCTGGTCGCGACCCACACCGAGTCCCGCCAGCTCCGTATCCTGGGCGAGCCGCGGGTGAACGTCCTGCGGCTCAACCTGGCGCTCGATGCGTTGCAACACTGAGGAGGACAGCATGAGTGCAGTTGCTGCCAGCTCCGTGCGGGGGGCGATGCGCGCCCTGGTCGCCTCCCGCCGCCTGGATCGGACCGACGCGAGCTACGACCTTTGTAAATCCCAACCGATTGTATCAGCGCTGAAATCCTGCTCATGCGGCCAAACGATTCCGTAGTGTGCAGGGCACACTGTACGAACATAGGATTCATCGACAAGTTCCGCGAACGCACTACCCCGTAAAACGCTGACGTGGACGCCTACCTGGCCGAGCTAGGCCGAAAGCCCGGAGTAAAAGGCTGGCAGGTGCGTCAGTCGGCCGATGCTATACGGATGTTGCTGGGGCTGGCCGGGGCGCGATGGGTCGATGAAGTGGACTGGGCCCACTGGCAAGCGTCGGCGCGGGATCTGGGGCCATCGCACCCGACGGTGGCGCGGGACTATGAGTCAGTGGCCCCGGACGGGGTGTCCGGGGCGCAGGATGCGATGCCCTTCGCGGCCATCCGGGCAGCCCATGGAACGATCCTTGAGCGGGCCAGCGCGGTGGCGCGGGTGCGGGTGCGGAGGCTGGCGATCCGCACCGAGCAGACCTATCTGCACTGGTCATGCGCTTCATCGGCTTCTATCAGAGCCGGGACCCGCAGGAGCTGGGGGACGCCGAGGTCGGCGCCTTCCTGGAGCACCTGGCGGTGCACCGGCAGGTCTCGGCGAGCACGCAAAACCTGGCGCTCAATGCCTTGGTCTTCTTCTACCGCGAGGTGCTCAAGCGCGAGGGGTTGGCCTTCGGCGACTTCGCCGACCAAACGACCGAAGCGCTTGCCCACGGTGCTCACCCACGGCGAGGTGGCGGCCCTGCTGGGGCAGCTCTCCGGGACCCGCGGGCTCATGGCCTCGCTGATGTACGGGACCGGGATGCGACTGATGGAGTGCGTGCATCTGCGGGTACAGGACCTGGACTTCGGCTACAAGCAGATCGGAGTGCGCAACGGCAAGGGCGGTAAGGACCGGGTCGTCCCGCTGCCGGAGAAGCTGGCGGCTCCCTTACGCCAGCATCTGATTCGGGTCCGAGAGTTGCACGCGGGGGACCTGGCAGCGGGGCTCGGGGAGATCTATCTGCCGGAGGCGCTGGCGCGGAAGATCCCGGGCGCCTCGAAGGACTGGCGCTGGCAGTATGTGTTCCCGAGCGGACGGGTCTCGGCGGACCCACGCAGCGGGGTGCTACGGCGCCACCATCTGCACGAGACTGCCCTGCAGAAGACGATCAATGCCGCGGCGCGGGCTGCGGGGATCGAGAAGCGGGTCGGGACCCACACCCTGCGCCATTCCTTCGCCACCCACTTGCTCCAGGCAGGCTACGACATCCGTACGGTGCAAGAGCTCTTGGGGCACTCGGACGTGTCCACGACCATGATCTACACCCATGTGCCCAACCGCGGGGGCATGGGGGTCCAAAGCCCGCTGGATGCATTGGTTTAGGCGTTGGTGCCTGAGGCGGATGGGCCGCAGCGACCCTGCCGCCGCTGTCGCAGGGTCCAGCTTTCGGTCCGGCCTTGCACCTGCCCACTGCTGTCGTCGGACGACCCTGTGGCCGACGCGCCGGTCACCCCATGCCGGCGCTCGGGCCCACTCGACCCATGCCCAGGCCTCCTCGCCCATCCCCACGCCGAGTATCCTGAGCCTATGCACGGCGTACCACCCGAGAGGTCCTCGATGCCCGACCAACGCCCAGACCCCGACGCCCTGCTGGAGAAGGTCCAGCGCGAGGAGGCGGAGCAGCGCCGCGGGCGCCTGAAGATCTTCTTCGGCGGCTGCGCCGGCGTGGGCAAGACCTACGCCATGCTGGTCGCGGCCCGGGAGCAGCACGACAAGGGGGTGGATGTGGTGGTCGGCATCGCCGAGACCCATGGCCGCGCCGAGACGGCCCGGTTGCTGGAGGGTCTGGAGGTCCTGCCCCGGCGCCAGATGGCCGTATCGCGGCCGGCAACTGTCCGAGTTCGACCTCGATGCCGCCCTGACGCGACGGCCGGGCCTGCTGCTGGTGGACGAGTTGGCCCACTCCAACATCGCGGGCCTGCGCCACCCCAAGCGCTGGCAGGACGTGGAGGAACTGCTCGCCGCCGGCATCGACGTGTATACGACCTTGAACGTCCAGCACCTGGAGAGCCTGAACGACATCGTCGGGCAGATCACCGGGGTGCGGGTCTGGGAGACGGTGCCGGATCGGGTCTTCGATGGGGCCACGGAGGTGGCCCTGGTGGACCTGCCGCCGGATGAACTGTTGCAGCGCCTCAAGGAGGGCAAGGTCTATCTCCCCGATCAGGCGGAGCGGGCTGTGCAGGGGTTCTTCCGCCGGGGCAACCTGTTGGCGTTGCGGGAGCTCGCCCTGCGGCGCACCGCCGACCGGGTGGACGCCCAGATGCGCGACTACCGGGCGGATCAGTCCATCACCCAGGTCTGGCAGGCCAAGGAGCGGCTGATGGTGTGCGTCGGCCCGGGTCCGGGTGCGGATCGGCTGGTGCGCAGCGCCGCCCGCCTGGCGGCCAGCCTGCGCGCGGACTGGCTGGCGGTCTATGTGGAGACCCCCAGGTTGCAGCGCCTGTCCGTCGAGCGCCGCGACCGGACCATGAAGACCCTCAAGCTGGCCCAGGGTTGGGGGCGGAGACGGCCTCCCTGTCCGGGACCGAGTTGGTGCCGACCCTCCTGGCCTACGCCCGGGGGCGCAACGTCTCCAAGCTGGTCATAGGCCGGTCGAGCCACAGCCTGCTGCGCCGGCTGCTGCGGCCCAGCCCCATCGACCAGCTCGGCGGGCAGCTCGACATGGATGTCTACATCGTCGGCCACCGGCACGACGAGACCCCGACCGAGACCCTGCCGAGGGTTCCGAACCTGGGGCGGGAGAAGGAGGGCGCCGGGGGCCTGGGCTACGTCTGGGCGGCGGCGACCTGCGCGGCGACCACCCTGGTGGCGGCCGGGTTGCTCAACGTGTTCGACCTGGCGAACGTCGTCATGTTGTACCTGCTGGGGGTGGTGCTGGTGACGATCCGCTTCGGCCGGGGGCCCGGGATGCTGCTCTCGCTGCTCAACGTGGTCGCCTTCGACCTGTTCTTCGTGGCGCCGCGCTTTTCCCTCACGGTGGCCGACACCCAGTACCTGTTCACCTTTGCCCTGATGCTGGTGGTGGCCCTGGTCATCAGCAACCTGACCGCCAGCCTGCGCTACCAGGCGCTCGTCGCCGGCTACCGGGAACGCCGCGCCGAGGCCCTGTTCGATGCCGGCCAAGGCCCTGTCGTCGGCCCTCACCGCCGGTCAGATCGTCCAGGACAGCGGCACGCGCCTGGCCGGGGTCTTCCAGGCCCGGGTGTCGATTCTGCTGCCGGACAGCCGCGACCGGGTCCAGCCGCCGGTGGTCGAGGGCAGCGGCGACGGCATCCTGGCGGAGACCGACCTGGGGTTGGCCCAGTGGGTTTATGACCACCAGGAATCGGCTGGGCTGGGGACCGACACCTTGCCGGCCAACCCGGTCCTCTATCTGCCCCTGCGCGCACCCATGCGCACCCGAGGGGTGCTGGCGATCTGCCCCGCCGATCCGCACGCCATCTTCCAGCCGGAACAGCGGCGGCTGCTGGAGACCTTCGCCGCCCAGATCGCCCTGGCCCTGGAGCGCGTCCACTATGTCGAGGTGGCCCAGGACGCGGTGGTGAGTATGGAGGCGGAGCGACTGAGCAACGCGCTGCTCGCCGCCATCTCCCACGACCTGCGCACGCCCCTGACCGGCCTGGTCGGGCTGTCCGACACCCTGGCCGCCGCGGTCGGACAGGGGGACTCGCAGACCAGGGACATCGCCGCGGCCATCCGCGAGGAGACCCTGCGCCTCAGCGCACTGGTGGTGAACCTGCTGGACATGGCCCGGATGCAGACCGGCGGCGTCACCCTCGACCGGCAGTGGCAACCCATCGAGGAGGTGGTGGGCAGTGCGCTCCGAGCCAGTGCCCGGGTCCTGGCCGGGCACCGGGTTACGACCAACCTGCCCGCCGACCTGCCCCTGGTGGCCTTCGACGCAGTGCTGATCGAGCGTGTCCTGTGCAACCTGCTGGATAACGCCGCCAAATACACGCCCCCGGGCAGCCGGATCGGGCTGGCCGCCGGGGTGCAGGGCGAGCATCTGGAGGTGCGCGTCACCGATGACGGCCCCGGGCTACCTGAGGGCCTGGAAGACAGGGTCTTCGACAAGTTCATCCGCGGCATGAAGGAGTCTGCCCGTCCCGGCGTCGGTCTCGGCCTGGCCATCTGTCGTGCCATCGTTCAGGCCCACGGCGGACGGATCAAGGCGACCAACGGTCCGGATGGGGGTGCCGTGTTTAGTTTCACGTTGCCGCTCGGCACGCCGCCGAGTCTGGAGGCGCCCGAGCCGGAGCCTCTGCCGCCGCCGGAGCCAGCGCGGGACGCGCCGAGGGACTGATGCCCGAGGCAATGGCCATCCGCGTCCTGGTCATCGAGGACGATCCGCAGATCCGCCGTTTCGTGCGGACGGGCCTGGAGGCGCAGGGGTTCTGGGTGTTCGAGGCCGATACCGGCCGCCGGGGCTTGGTGGAGGCGGGCACCCGCAAACCGGACCTGCTCATCCTCGATCTGGGCCTGCCCGATCTGGACGGCCTGGAGGTGATTCGAGGGGTGCGGGGCTGGAGCGCCGTGCCCATTGTCGTGTTGTCGGCGCGCACCCGCGAGACGGAGAAGGTCGCCGCCCTGGACCTGGGTGCCGACGATTATCTGACCAAGCCCTTCGGCCTGGCCGAGTTGCTCGCCCGTATTCGCGCCCATCTGCGCCGCCGCGACCTGCCCCAGGACGGGGCCGGGCAGGAGCTACGCCTCGGCGACACGGTGATCGACCTGGCCCGGCGCAGCGTCGTGCGGGGCGGCGAACCGGTGCACCTTACGCCCATCGAGTTCCGGCTGCTCAGCGTACTGGTGCGCAACCGCGGCAAGGTGCTGACCCACCGCCACCTGCTCCACGAGGTCTGGGGGCCGAGCCACGCGGACAGCAGCCACTATCTGCGCATCTACATGGGCCATCTGCGCCGAAAGCTGGAAGCCGATCCGACCCAGCCGGAGTATCTGATCACCGAGACCGGGGTCGGCTACCGGCTGGTGACCGAGGTCTAGCCCAGACTCTCTGCGGTAAACGGGCATGGCCGAGGGCGCCAAACTCCTTGTGGTCAGGGAAGTTGAAATGGGGTTATCGTGGCAAGGATTGTCAAAGCGGTATCCGTTGGATTTTCCATGATGCAGACGACCCATACCCCAGACCCGAAGGTCTTTGTGGTAGACGACGACGAGGCCATGCGCAGTTCGCTCAAGTGGCTCATCGAGTCCACCGGACTGCGGGTGCAGACCTTCGACTCCGCCGACGCCTTCCTCACCGCTTACTCCCCGGACTGGTCCGGGTGCCTGCTGCTGGATGTGCGCATGCCCGGGATGAGCGGGCTGGAGCTTCAGGCTTACCTCGCCCGGGAGGACTACCGCCTGCCGGTCATCATCATCACTGGCCATGGCGACGTGGCGATGGCGGTAAAGGCGATGCAGGCCGGTGCCCTGGACTTCATCGAGAAGCCCTTCCACGACGAGGACCTGCTGGGCAGCCTCCGGCGCGCCCTGGAAGCGGATAGCCAGGACCGCACCCAACGCGCCCGGCACGCCGACATCCTCGCCCGGCTGGAGTCCCTGACCCCACGCGAGCATGAGGTCATGGGTCTGGTCACAGCCGGGCATTCCAACAAGGCGATCGCCGCCGCCCTGGGTGTCAGCGGCAAGACGGTGGAGGCCCACCGCGCCCGGGTCATGGAGAAGATGCAGGCCCCTTCCCTGGCGGATCTGGTGCGGATGGCGATCCAGGTGAGTCGCCTCCCCTGAACCTCGCACGGCGGCGCTGACGGCCGGGTGACCTGGGCTACGTACAGCCCTCGGAAGTCTACGGTTCTCTTGCGTTCATTTGCGACTACGCGCCCTTCTCAGGTCTATGGAAACCCCTGTCGCCCGCGGCCATCTCCCAACCCAACCGCCCCCACTCCCCGCCCTGCGCCTGGATCATCAGGGCCGTCGTCGGGTGGATTACCGGGCACTGGCGACCCTGGCGGCGCCCCTGTTCCTCAACAGTGGGATCCAGGCGGTCCTGAACCTTACAGATACCTGGTTCCTCGGGCGCATTTCCACCGACGCCACGGCGGCCGTGGGGGCCGTCTACTGGTTCGTCATTGTCTTCCTGCTGGTCCTCGGGGGTGTCGCCATCGCCGTGCAGACCTTGGCGGCACAGGCGTTCGGGGCGGGAGACAGGCCGGGGGCCGCCCAGGCGACCTGGTCCGGATTCTGGGTTGTTGTGCTCACCACCCCGCTGTTCCTGGCCGCTGGGATGGCGGGGGCCTGGCTGCTCGCCCCCTTCGGCCTGGCGCCGGGCGTGGAGGGCCTGGCCCTGGAATTCTGGTTCCCGCGCATGTCCGGGGCCGTGGGTGGGGTCGCCTTGTGGGCACTGACCAGCTTCTTCAACGGGATCGGCCGCACCGGGGTCACCCTGGTCCTGATGCTGGTGGTGGGCCTGACCAACGCGGCCCTCAACCAAGTCCTGGCCTTCGACCTGGGGCTTGGGGTCGCGGGGGTTGCCTGGGCCACTACGGCAGCGCAAGTGGTGGGCGTATTCCTGGGGCTGGCGGTCTTCCTCGGGACCCCGGTGAACGCGAGCTACCACACCCGCACCACCTGGCGCCCGGTCCCCAGGCTCATGGGGCAAGCCTTGGTCCTCGGGCTGCCCATGGGGCTCTTGCCCGCCGCGGACCTGGTGGGTCTTGCCCTGTTCCAGTTGATGCAGGTCGAGTTGGGGACCGTGGCAGGGGCGGCGACCCAGATCGTGATGATGTTGACCTCGCTCGCCTATATGCCGGCGATGGGGCTTGCCAGCGCAGGGACCACGCTGGTGGGTCAGTCCATCGGAGCGGGTGACCTGGACTGGGCCCGACGGGTGGGCAACGCCTCGATCAAGGTCAGCGTCGCCTTCATGGGGCTGGTGAGCCTGGTCCTGGCCCTGGGTGGGCCCTGGCTGCTGCCGCTGTTCGTGACCGCAGCCGACCCCAATGCCGGGGCCGTCATCGTCATCGGGACCCGACTGATCTGGATCGCCGCCGCCTATCAGGTCTTCGACGGGCTCAATCTGGGGGCCGGGTTCGCCCTGCGCGGGGCCGGTGACGCGCGCCTGCCGGCCCTGCTGGTGGTGGTGTTGTCCTGGTGCGGCTTTGTACCCTTGGCGCACATGCTGACCTTCGCCCCGGGTCAGGGTTGGGTTTCCGGCCTGCCCCAGTTCGGGTTCGGGGCCACCGGGGGCTGGGCGGCCCTGCTGCTGTATGTGGCGGCCCTGGGGACTGTGATGGGGCTGCGCTGGCGCTCGGGGGCCTGGCGGCGGACCGCGATGCGCTAAAGGGTGTCTGTGGCAGGCGGGTCACACAGGTCTAGTTGAGGGTCGAGCGCACCACCGCCGCCACGGGAGTCGCGCTGGACTCATGGTGCTCGTGGCAGTTGGGATCGTGGCAGTGGTCGCCGGCATGTCCGACCGGACGCCTTTGCGCCAGGTTGCGCGCTCGGGCCTCCAGGGCCACGGACTTGCGCAACCAGGCGAGGCACAGCGCCACGAGGCGCAGAACGGGCTCGATGTTGTCCGAGGTCGCCACGATGCGCCCGCCGATGGCGTCAAAGACCCGGCCCATCTCTTCGCGACTGCTGTCCGGCGGGGCGTTTCCGGCGAAGAGGCCCTGGACCACGGCGTCCATCATGGCATCCGGGTCACGCTCCCCGAGGGAGGAGGCGATGCGCGCGATGTGCTGGTAGATGTCCTTGGGCTTGAGCTTATCGACCTTGGCGCTGAAGACCCGGATGTCGCAGGTCAGGAGTTCGCGTGTCTTCATGGGGAGACTCTATAAAGTTGATGGAGCTTAGGTGGCCCTTAGGGAGCAGGGGGTCCGTGGATTCAGTCCGCCAGCCGCTCCGACTCGACCAGCCCGCCCTGGTTCTTGGCCTCGACCTTGGCGTAGAGGTCATAGAGGGCTGCCTGCAGGGCCTCCTCAATCACCGGGTGGTAGAAGGGCATGCGCAGCAGGCGCCCGACGGTGAGGTCTTGCTCGATGCACCAGGCGAGCAGATGTGCCAGGTTCTCGCCCTTTGGCCCGACCATCTCGGCACCGAGGATACGCCCGCTCGCCTTGTCGCCGTAGACCCTCAAGATCCCCTTGTTCTTTCCCATGATGAGCGCGCGACCCACCGGTGCGAAGTTGATCTGGCCCACGGCGGTGGTCGCGGGGTCCAGATCGTTCCAGCGCGCCCCGACGATGGCGATGTTGGGGTCGCAGAAATTGATGAAGAGCGGGACCTTGCGGCGGAAGGCCGCGGTCTGCCCATGGGCGGCGTTGTAACCGGCGATGCGCCCCTCGTCCCCGGCCTCGTGCAAGATGGGTCGGTCCCCGGTGACATCGCCGGCGATGAAGACCGGCAGGTCCCCCACCTGCATGGTGTTGGGGTTGTAGGCGGGGATACCGCGCCGGTCGAGGGCGACGCCAAGCTTCTCCAGCCCCAGCCCCTCGACGTTGGGGACACGCCCGATGCTGCACAGGACCCGCTCCACCAGGACTGATTGTTCCCCGGCGGTGACGCGAACCCCCTCGCCCTCGGCGGCGAGGCTGACGGGGTGGCCCAGATGGATCGGGAATTCCTTGCCCAGGATCTCCAGGGCGCAGCGCTGGACCTCCGGGTCCTGGGCCCCGCCGATGTGGCCGAGTTGGTCGAAGCCGGTGACCGCGACCCCGATCCTGTGCAGGCTCTGGCCCAGCTCCAGCCCGATGGTCCCCAGCCCAATGACGGCCACGGACTTGGGCAGGTCCTCCAGCTCGAAGATGTCGTCGGTGGTGATGACGCGCTCGCCCAGGGCCTGCCAAGTCATGGGGACCAAGGGGCGCGAGCCGGTGGCGATGACCACCCGGGAGGCGCGGATGCGCTGGGTGGCCGTCTCCAGCAGCGTCGGCTCGACGAAGCGGGCATACTCCTGGATGAACTCGTCGCCTAAGTTGTCGGTGCTGTTGCCGAGCACACGATCGACGAAGGTGTCGCGCAGGTCCTGGACGTGCCCCATGACGTCGCCCAAATCCAGGGTCAATTCCTCATGCCCGTCCACCCCGTAGCGGCCCAACGTGGTGCGGCGGTGGTAGTCCTCCGCGACCTGGATCAGGGCCTTGGACGGCATGCACCCGACCCGGGCGCAGGTGGTCCCGGGCTCGCCGCCGTTGATCAGGGCAAAGGTCTTGCCGGCCCGGCGGGCCTGGCCCATGGCGTTGAGCCCGGCAGTGCCGGAGCCAATGATGGCGACATCCACGATTCTTTCTTGCACGGTTTTCTCCAAATCCGGGAAATCAGGGGTATTGCGGCTAGGGCACATGACCGCTGATGTTGGGGCTGTATGAGAGAAATAGGACAGGACCTGTCAATCCCGTCGAACGCCTATCAATCGGCAGGGTCTTCGCCGTTGACGCCCAGCGCCCGCCGGATGGCCGCAATGCGCGCCTCGCGGATGCGCTGCGGGATCAGGCCGGGCGCCACCCCGGCGACGATGGCACCCTGGTTGAGCCCTGCGGCGGCGGCGAAGGCCGAATGCAACCGCTCGGCCTGGGGATAGGGGCGCTCGGCGTAGCCGCCGCGGCCGCGGAAGTCCGCCTCGCAGGCCAACAGCATCTGCTGGAAACGCTCCGGCCTGCGGAAGGCGTCAGCCCCCTCCAGCAGATCCAGGACTGTCCCCGGGCGCAGGTCATCGATCTTGTGCACCAGGCCGTGATAGCGCGCCGTGATGCGGGCCAGGTCCAGGAACCGGCGCGGGGTCCGCAGGCGTTCCCCAAGGGCCTCCAGGAGGGCCACACTTCGCGCCTCGTGGCCGTGGTGACTGGGTAGGACGTCCCCGGGGGTTGTGGCCTTGCCCAGGTCGTGGGTCAGGGCCGCGAAGCGCACCTCGGGGTCGGGCGACAGGCGTGCGGCCATGTCCACCACCATCATGGTGTGGACGCCGGTGTCTATCTCCGGGTGCCACATGGCGGGCTGGGGGATACCCCACAGGCGATCGACCTCCGGGAAGAGTCGTCCAAGGGCGCCGCAGGCGCGCAGGGTCTCGAAGAAACGCGAGGGGGTCGCCTCCCCCAGGGCCTTGGCCAGTTCCACCCAGACCCGCTCGGGGACCAGGGCATCGACCTCCCCAGCCGCCACCATGGCCCGCATGAGAACCAGGGTCTCCGGGGCTACGGTGAAGCCCAAGTCGGCGAAGCGCGCGGCAAAGCGTGCCAGGCGCAGGATGCGCACCGGGTCCTCGGCAAAGGCCGGGGAGATGTGGCGCAGAACCCGTGCCTCGATGTCTTCCAGGCCATGGTAAGGGTCGATCAGGGTCCCGTCCGCATCCTCTGCCAGGGCGTTGATGGTGAGGTCGCGCCGTTGCAGGTCCTCCGCGAGCGTCACGTCCGGGTCGGCATGGACGGCAAAGCCATGGTAGCCGGGGGCGGTCTTGCGCTCGGTGCGCGCAAGCGCGTACTCCTCCTTGGTCTGTGGGTGCAGGAAGACGGGGAAATCACGGCCCACCTGCGTATAACCCTGGGCCAGCAGCTCGGCCGCCGTCGCCCCCACCACCACGAAGTCGCGCTCCCGTACCGGGCGACCGAGCAGGCGGTCGCGCACGGCGCCACCGACAAGGTAGGCCCTCATGCCCCCGGGGCCCCGCTACCCTGGTCCGGTCGGGAGACGGGCTCTCCCGCGGTCAGGCGCGGGGGCTCTGGGGCCGAGGCCGGTGGCGGAAGGATTGGGGGCGGGGGCTCCGGTTCGGTCGCCATGCCGAACAGGCGTCCGATGCTCGCAAAGAGGCGCCTGATCCCCCGCCAGAGCTTGGGCAGGAGCCAGACCAGCAGTACCAGGAAGACCGCCAGCAGGACCAGGAAGACCGCCGGGTGCATCACCGCGGCCCAGAGCCCGGCAAAGACCCCGATATCCTCGGTGACGGAAGCCGCCCAATTGGTGAAGGGCTCCGGGGAGGCATTGATGAGGACCCGGGTCCCTGCCTTGGCGGCGTGGGTGGTAGCGGCCAAGCCCCCACCCACCAGGGTCGCGGCCAGTTCAGCCGCGGGGCCGACGTCGCCGATCGCCCCCGCGGCGAGCATGGCCCCGGCCGGGATGCGGATGAAGGTGTGCAGGGTGTCCCAAACACTATCGAGCCCTGGGACCTTGTCGGCGAAGAACTCCACCGCGTACATGGCCCCGGCGGCAAGCATCACCAGCGGGTCACTCAGGATGTCCAGGCCCGCCGGCAGGTCCACCTGCCCGGTGGCCCCGAGGAAGCCCAGTACCAGCATGGTGGCGTAGAGGTTGATGCCGCTGGCCCAGCCGACACCGAGGGTCAGGGCGAGGGTCTGTGTCAGGTTCTCCACGGCTTGGCTCCAATGAGACAGGGGTGCCGATTATAGCCCCAGAGTCTTGGCGGGCGTGCCTTGGCCTTGCCGATGCCCTTGAATACGCTGCTTAGATCGGTGGAAATGCCCTCGCGACCCCAAGCTCCCGCCGCAACACCGCCAGGTCTTCGATGGGGGCCGAGCACTGGGTCCCGGCACAGCGGTAGGCCCTGACCCCGGGTCCGGGGACCATCCCCGCAAGCGCGCCGGGAAGGTCGCCCTCCCCCGCCGGGATGGCCAACACCAGGCGTCGCGGTCGATAGCCCTCCTGGGCAAACCCCTGCCACTGCGCAAGGGCCTCTCCCTCGCCGCGGACGATCACCGTCTCCGGGGGCTCCAGGTATTCATCCAGGGCGGCCAGCAGGCTGGCATGGGCATAGGGGATGCGGCGCATGGACTCGGCGGCGAGTCGAAGGGTCCCAGCGGCGGCATCGAGGTAGCGAGGCTCCCCCAGCAAGTGCCCGAGACGTTGCAGGACCCGGGCGGCGATGCCATTGCCGGACGGGATGGACTCGTCCCCCAGGGGCTTTGGCCTATGGATCAGGTCCTCGTGCCCGCGGGCGGTAAAGTAGAAACCGCCCTCGTCGGGGTCGGCAAAGTCCGCCAGCAGGACCTCCGTAACGGCCAGGGCGAGGTCCAGATCATCGCGCCGCCAGCGGGTCTGGAGCAGTTCCAGCAGGGCATCCAGCAGATAGGCGTAGTCGTCCAGGTAGGCGTCCAGGTGGGCATTCCCCGCCCTGTAGGTCGCCAGCAAGCGCCCCTCCCGCCACAGGGTCCCACGGATGAATCCCAAGGCACGCTCGGCAGAGGCCAGGTAGTCGGGTCGGCCCAGCACCCGGGCAGCGCGAGCCATTCCCTTGATCATCAGCGCATTCCAGGAGGTAAGCACCTTGTCGTCCAGCCCTGGGTGAATGCGCCCTTCCCGCGCCGCGAAGAGCTTGGCACGGGCGCCCGCCAGCGATGTTTCGACCTGCACCTCCCGCAGATCCAGGTCGGCGGCAACCTCCGCCTTGGTGAGGTAGCCATGCAGGTGCCAGGCCCCCTCGAAATTGGCGGGGCGGTCGAGCCCATAGCAGGCGGCAACGACCGAGTACTCCTCGGGGGTCAGCAGGGCCCGGACCTCGTCACGCTGCCAGGCATAGAAACGCCCCTCGTGCCCCTCGCTGTCGGCATCCAGGGTGGACCAATAGCCGCCCTCGGGGGATTGCATCTCGCGTATCACCCAATCGGCGGTGGCCACCGCGGCGTCTCGGAACAGCGGGTCCCCGGTCGCCGCCCAGGCGTCGCAGCACAGGGCCAGCAGGGGCCCATTGTCGTAGAGCATCTTCTCGAAGTGAGGGATCATCCAGAGGTCGTCCACCGAGTAGCGGCAGAAGCCCCCGCCGATCTGGTCGGTGAGCCCGCCGCGGATCATTCGCCCCAGGGTGTGGGTCGCCATGTGCAGCGCCTGAATGTCCGGATGTCCTGCCACAGCGGTGGCAGACCAGTGGCGGAGCAGGAACTCCAGGTTGGTCGGGTGGGGGAACTTCGGGGCGCGGCCGAAACCGCCGTGCTCGGCGTCGAAGCTCCCGGCGAGCTGACGCCGCGCACCCTCCAATGGGGCCGCGTCGGGGATGTCCCCGGGGCGCGGCTCCAGCTCGGCCATGGCCTGTATCAAGGCCGCATTCTGCTCGTCGATGGCCCCGCGCTGTTCGCGGTAGGCGCGCTCCACCTGCTCCAGGAGATGGGTGAAGGCCGGCAGGCCGTGGCGCGACTCCCGCGGGAAATAGGTCCCGGCAAAGAAGGGGCGGAGACTCCCCGGCATCAGAAACACCGTCAGCGGCCAACCGCCGGCACGTTGGGCCAGCAGTTGGTGGGCGGACTGATAGACCTTATCCAGGTCCGGGCGCTCCTCGCGGTCCACCTTGATGTTGACGAAGAGCCGGTTCATCGCCGCCGCTGTGGCCGGGTCCTCGAAGGACTCGTGGGCCATGACATGGCACCAGTGGCAGGCGGAATAGCCGATGGAGAGCAGGATGGGTCTGTCAGTCTCCCGGGCCAGGGTCAGGGCCTCCGGGCACCAGGGCCACCAGTCCACCGGGTTGTGGACATGTTGGAGCAGGTAAGGACTGGTGGACCCGGCCAGACGATTGGCTGGCCGATTGGGGGAGCGGTCCGGGGAGGCTGCGTGGGTCATGGCTGGCGACCTGATATCTCGGGGCGGCGGGGTGCCGGGGGATCGGATCATGGGGGCGAAGGCGTTGACACCCCAGGGGGCGAGCCCACGGGTAGGGTGGACAAGCGCAGCGCAGTCCACCGGGTAACCCCCTGCGTCTGAACAGGGAGAGTGGACGGCGCTACCATTGAGGATGGGTTGGAGAGGCTGACCCGCGAGAAACGCGACTTACTGGCCAAGCGGCGGATTGAAGACCGCCCGCCTTGACGAACGCAACAGATAGGCTATGAGGTACGGCCCAAGTCCAGGATCTGTTAGGCTTGCGCCCCCGCCCGCGACCCCCTTGCGGCCTTAAGCCTTCGTGAGCCCCCATGAATACCCCAGAACTCCGCCTGCTGAAGGACCAGGAACGCCGCCTGGTCGCCGGCCATTGTTGGATCTACAGCAACGAGGTCAACACCCAGGCGACCCCGCTCAAGGCCTTCGAGCCCGGCCAGGCGGTGCAGGTGATCGGCCACAGCGGGCGCTGGCTGGGTCACGCCTACGTCAATCCGCACTCTCTGATCTGCGCCCGTCTGGTCAGCCGTAACCAGGCCCACCCGCTGAGCCCGAGCCTCTGGGTGCGCCGCATCCATACCGCCCTGGAACTGCGCGAGCGGCTCTATGCGGAGCCTTTCTATCGTCTGATCTTCGGCGAGAGCGACGGGCTCCCCGGACTGGTGGTGGACCGCTATGGGGACCTGCTGGCGGTGCAGATCACCACCGCCGGGATGGAACGCGCCCGCGGCGATGTGCTGGCCGCCCTGGAGCAGGTCCTGCGTCCCAAGGTCATCGTCCTGCGCAACGACACCAGTTCGCGGGAGTTGGAGGGGCTGCCCCAGGGGGTCGAGACCATCCTCGGCACGGCACCGGAGACCCTGGAGCTGATCGAGCACGGGACCCGTTTCCTGATCTCGCCGTTGACCGGACAGAAGACCGGCTGGTTCTACGACCAGGCGGAGAACCGCGGGCGCCTGGCGCGCTTCGGCAGCCCCAAGCGGGTGCTGGATGTGTGCTCCTACATCGGTGCCTGGGGGGTGCAGGCGGCGATGCGCGGGGCCGAGGTGGTGTGCGTGGACAGCTCCGAGGCGGCCCTGGGGCGGGTGGCGGAGAACGCCGAACGCAACGGCGTCTTCGATCGCATGAGCGCCCGCCACGGCGACGCCTTCGACGCCCTGCGGGAGCTGCGCGAGCAGAACGAGCGCTTCGATCTGGTCATTCTCGACCCGCCGGCCTTTATGAAGCGGCGCAAGGACGAGAAGGAGGGTACCCAGGCCTATGCCCGCCTCAACCGCCTGGGACTGGATGTCCTGGAGCCCGGCGGGCTGCTGGTGACGTCCTCCTGCTCCTTCCACATGGGCCGCGACACCTTCCTGCGCACCGTGCAGGGGGCCGGGCGCCGCGCCGGCCGCACCCTACAAATGCTGGAGGCCGGTCAGCAGGGCCCGGACCATCCGGTCCACCCGGCCATCCCGGAGACGGCCTATCTCAAGACCTTCACCTTTAGGGCCCTGGGGGACGAGTGACCGCGCCCCTCAGGCGCCGAACAACTTGCTGCGGAACATAAAGAAGACGGCCCCGAGCAGGCAGAGCCCCGCCAGGTAATAGTCGAGCTTGAGGGGCTCCTTGAGGTAGATGATCGCAAAGGGGACAAAGACGGTCAGGGCGATCACCTCCTGCATCACCTTCAACTGGGCCACGGACAGGGCGGTGTAGCCGATCCGGTTGGCGGGGACCTGGAGCATGTATTCGAAGAAGGCAATGCCCCAACTGATCAGGGCCGCCATCACCAGGGGCTTGGTATTGAGCTCCTTCAGGTGTGCATACCAGGCAAAGGTCATAAAGACGTTGCTGAGGGTCAGCAGCAGGATGGAGAGAACAACCGGGTTCATGGCGTTAGGGACTCGTGCGGCAGGCGAGACGCTGGTGCTCAACCATGCCCCTCGCACTCTTTGACGCATGCCTCCATGGACTGGTACGGGATGAAGCCGCCGCAGCCGCTCCAGTAGAAGGTCTTGCAGCGATTGTCGCGGAAGTCGTAGTAGATCTTGGGGATGGCGCCCTTGCAGTTACCGGGCTTGGGCTTGGCGACGCAGGCGACGGGGAGTTCGTCCTTGATGGCCTGGTCGCCTCCGCCACCGCAGCCCGCCAGGGCCAGAGCAAGGGCCAGGGTGGCGGTAAGGGCCAGGGTGGTTCGGAGATCGCGCATGTCAGGGTCGCCGTGCGTCAGAAGACGTAACCCTTGGGAACCACCACCACCCCCTTGGCCGACACGGCGAAACGCTCGCGGTCCGCGCGCAAGTCGTAGCCGATGCGGGTATGTGCCGGAATGACCACGTCCTTCTCGACGATGCAGTTGCGCAGTTCCGCCCCCTCACCGACCTGGACCCCATCGAAGAGGATGGCGGCATCGACGATGGCCCCGTCGCGCACCCGCACCCGCGGGAACAGGATTGAGTGACTGACCCCGCCGCCGCTGATGACGGTCCCGGCGGCCAGCATGGAGTTGACGAAGATGCCCTCGGTCCCGGAGCGCCCCGGGACTGTCCGCGCCGGCGGATACTGGCCCTGGTGGGTACGGATGGTCCAGTCCTCCTGGTACAGGTCCAGGGGCGGCTGGGTCTCCAGCAGGGCCATGTTGGCGCGGTAGTAGGGATCTATCCCCGCCAGGTCGCACCAGTAGCGGTCCGGGGTGACCCGCCCGCGGGTCTCGCCGAAGCGGTAGGCCAGGACCCGCCGCGATGCGGTCAGGGGGGCAACGAGGTCGGGCCAGGGGTCAGCCCCGGTATCGCCGGCGGGCGACCCGGCGCCATCGACCTGACTGGGCCCGTGGTCCAGCACCTCAAGCAACAGGGCCTTGTCGATGACGCAGACCCCCATGGCGGCGGGCAGGGCGCGGTTGCCCTCGGCCTCCGCCTGGGCCCCACCGACAGCCACCAGGTCTTGGACCCGCCCGTCGCCGTCCAGCTTAAGCTCGGTCACGCCCGCGGCGACGGTGGCAGAGCGAGCGGCCAGGGTGATCTCGGCCCCGGTCTCGCGGTGGGCGCGGATCAACTCCGCGTAGTCCATGCGGTAGATGAGGTCGCCCGCCAACAGCAGGACAAGGTCGGCGTGGCTGCGTTCGAGCAGGTAGCGGTTCTGCGCCACGGCGTCCACGCCGCTGGCGTACCAGGTTTGGCCGGCGCGCATCTGGGGCGGGATCGGGGTGATGAACTCCCCCAACTCCGGGTTGAAGACGCTCCAGCCGTCGCGCAGGTGTTTGTGCAGGGAGTGGGACTTGTACTGGGTCAGGACCAGGATGCGACGCAGGCCCGAGTGCAGGCAGTTGGTCAGGGTGAAGTCGATGACCCGGAACTTGCCGGCGAAGGGGACGGCGGCCTTTGGTCTGTGCTCGGTCAGGGGGTCGAGCCCGACGCCACGGGCGGTGGCATCGACCAGGGTCAGGGTGCGGGATGGCATGACGGGGGCCTCGGTCGGGTGAGGTGCGCGAGTCTAACGGGTCGCACGGGTCTGGTGCTACCGGCAACGCAGCCGGTCGGGGCTCACAGTCGGGGCTCGCCCGTCTTGCGCTGCCCCACCGCATCGGGCACCTTTGGCGCCTGCCGCAATCCCTTAGGCCCAACACCGAACCTGTCACGAGGACCCCGCCATGACCCTGGAGCTTTCGACCCTCACCGCCGTCTCGCCGGTAGATGGACGTTACGGGTCCAAGACCGCCGACCTGCGTCCGATCTTCAGCGAGTACGGGCTGATCCGACACCGCATCCTGGTGGAGGTGCGCTGGCTCCAGGCCCTGGCCCGTCACCCGCAGATCCCGGAGGTCCCGGAGCTGTCTGGCCATGCCGTGAACCTGCTGGAGGGCCTGGTGGAGCACTTCCAAGTCGAGGACGCCCAGCGCGTCAAGAACATCGAGCGCACCACCAATCACGACGTCAAGGCCGTGGAGTACTTCCTCAAGGAGCGCATCGCGGGCAACGCCGAGCTGGAGGCGGTGAGCGAGTTCATCCACTTCGCCTGCACCTCCGAGGACATCAACAACCTGGCCCAGGCCCTGATGATCCGCGAGGGTCGCGGCCAAGTCCTGCTGCCCCAGATGGACGCCGTCATCACCGCCATCCGCGACCTGGCCCATCGCTATGCCGAGGTCCCCATGCTGGCGCGCACCCACGGCCAGCCCGCCTCTCCAACGACGCTCGGCAAGGAGATGGCCAACACCGTGCATCGCCTGCACGCCCAGCGCGAGCGCGTCGCCGGGGTCGATCTGCTGGGCAAGATCAACGGGGCCGTGGGCAACTACAATGCCCACCTGGTGGCCTATCCGGGGCTGGACTGGGCCGCCTTCGCGCGCGAATTTGTCGAATCCCTCGGGTTGACCTGGAACCCCTATACGATCCAGATCGAGCCCCACGACTACATGGCCGAACTATTCGACGCCACCGCCCGCTTCAATACCATCCTCATCGACTTCTGCAGGGACGCCTGGGGTTACATCTCGCTGGGCTATTTCAAGCAGAGGACGGTGGCCGGCGAGGTCGGCTCCTCGACCATGCCGCACAAGGTCAATCCCATCGACTTCGAGAATGCCGAGGGCAATCTGGGCCTGGCCAACGCCGTCCTGGGGCACCTGAGCGAGAAGCTGCCCATCTCGCGCTGGCAGCGCGATCTGACGGACTCCACGGTGCTGCGCAACCTTGGGGTGGGATTCGCCCACACCAGCATCGCGCTGCAATCGGCCCTGCGCGGCATTGGCAAGCTAGAGGCGGACCCGGCGCGCCTGGCGGCGGACCTGGACGCCAACTGGGAGGTCCTGGCGGAACCCATCCAGACGGTCATGCGGCGCTATGGGGTGGATCGCCCCTACGAGCGGCTTAAGGAACTGACCCGCGGCCAGCGCATCGGGCGCGAGGACCTGGAGCGTTTCATCGCCGGCCTGGCGATCCCCGAGCAGGCCAAGACCCAGTTGCGGGCCCTCACGCCGGCGACGTACATCGGCGATGCGAAGAAACAGGCACGGGCGATCTAAAGAGACGCTGACTGAAAGTAAAGCGGACCCCGAAAGCCGGACAGTCGTTTAGGCTTTCCGCGTTATCTAAAGGGACAGAGATAGACGGATGAGGCTAAGCGCAAGACCTATACGGCGGCGTTCAAGGCCGAGGTGGGGCTGGAGGCGATCCGAGGGTTCAGGACGGTCAACGAGATCGGTCAGGATCATGGGGTCCATCCGGCACAGGTAGGGCAGCGGACGAACGAGATCTTGGAGCAGGCGTGGACCCTGTTCGAGAACAGGCCTGGGCCGAATTCCGCACTACCGCCGATCTGCGCAATAAGCCCCTCTCCTTCGTCACAATGCCCAGGCCCTGCCTACGCCTGGGGCCCGCCTTTGCCAGGGACGGCGCCCACAGGGTAACCTTGTCGCTCCTCCCTGCCCTGCCGGACGGCGCGTTCCTGGCCCGGCGCCTCAGGCCTGCACCCTCTGCCACCCTGTCCCCTTGACCCGCCCCGGGGCATCCCACGCGCACCTTCGGAGTCCGTACCCATGGAGCTGCAAGACGGCATCCTGCACATCGAATCCTTCCTCGCCGTGACCATCGGCATCGTGGTCCTGTTTGTCGGCAAGCGGCTGAACGACCAGATCCGGTTCCTGCGCGAGCTGAGCATCCCGGAGCCGGTGACCGGCGGGCTCCTGTTCTCCATTCTGTTCGGCCTCCTCTATGCCGCCTCCGGGATCGAGGTGGACTTCGCCCTGCGGGCGCGGGACATCCTGCTGGTCTACTTCTTCACCACCATCGGCATCAACGCCAGCGCCCGTGACCTGCTGGCCGGCGGCCGGCCACTGGTCATCCTGTTGGCCATCACCATCGCCTTCATGATCGCCCAGAATCTGACCGGGATCGGGGTCGCCGCACTCTTCGGCCTGCCGGCCGCGGTGGGTGTGACCGGGGGCACCGTCTCCCTGATCGGGGGTCATGGCACCACCATCGCCTGGACACCGACCATCGCCGCGGAGTATGGGATCTCGAACGCCATGGAGATCGGTATCGCCAGCGCGACCTTCGGCCTCATCCTGGCGAGCATCATGGGGGGACCCATCGCCAAGTTCCTGATCAAACGCCACCAGTTGACGCCGTCCCCGGAGATGGCCGGGGTGTCTCAGGACGTGGGACTGAGCGACGCCCAAAAGAGAGAGGGCATAGGGCACCTGGACTTCCTGGACGCGGTGCTGGCCATCCACATCTGTATCGTCGTCGGCTTCCTGCTCAACGGGCTCATCGCCGATCTGGGCCTGCGCCTGCCGCTGTTCGTCACCTGCCTGTTCGCCGGCATCCTCATCACCAACCTGGTGCCCAAGGGCCTGCCGAGCCTGACCGGGACCCATTGGCCGTCCCGCACCCCGGCCATGGCCCTGATCGCGGACATCGCGCTCGGGACCTTCCTCGCCATGTCCCTGATGAGCATGCAGCTCTGGACCCTGATCGACCTGGCCGGCCCCATCCTGACCATCCTGGCGGCCCAGTTTGCCCTGGCGGTGACCGTGACCGTCTTCGTCCTGTTCCCGCTCATGGGCCGCGACTACGACGCGGCGGTGGTGGCGGCGGGGTTCGGCGGCGTCACCCTGGGCTCCACCCCCACGGCCATGGCCAACATGGCGGCGGTGACCCAGCGCTTCGGGCCCTCCCACCGCGCCTTCATCATCGTGCCCCTGGTCTCCGCCTTCTTCATCGACCTGGCCAACGCCATGGCGATCCCCTTCTTTTTGCGGACCTTCTGACGCAACGCCCGCGGTTGCGGCCAAGGCCAAAATCCAGTTTCAGGAGCCTCAATGCCACACGAAAGTCTGATCGCCCTGGCTTACCCCACCCTGTCCTGGCCGGTCGAGGCCCTGGGCCTCTTCCTGTTACTGGTCTATGAGCTGCTCTTGGCGCGCGTCTACCGGGTTGCGCCGGAGCGTACCTACCGCGGCCGCTCGGACCGCCTGCGCCTGGCCTGGGTCGAGGTGGTGCGGGCCGACGGGGAGGGGCTCCTGGCGATCCACACCATGCGCAACTGGATGACGGGTGCGACCCTCTTTGCCTCCACGGCCATCCTCATCGGCATGGCCGCCCTGGGTCTGGCCCTGGAGGGCGCGGACCTGACCGGGCTGTCCCAGGGCCTGAGCCTGTCCCCCACGGAGCCCTATTTGGCGCGGGTCAAGCTGTTGTTTGTTGCAGGCTTCTTCTTCGCCGCCTTCCTGCACTTCGTCCTGTCGCTACGCTATTACAACCACGCGGCCTACCTGATCCGGCTGCCGGCCGAACGCCTGGCCACTCAGGGCGGGCAAGGTGCCGCCCTGAGTGCCGCAGAGGGCGTCGCGGACACCCTCAACCGCGCGGGCGGCCACTACAACCGCGGTACCCGCGTCTTCCTGCTGGTGCTGCCCTTTCTGCTCTGGCCCATAGGCCCGGACTGGTTCCTCGGCGGCGTGCTGGTCACCCTGATGCTGCTCTACCGCTTCGACTACCGCACCGAGGGGCTGGCCCGGATCGCGCCGATCCAGGCCGCCGGCGACTTCGAGGTGGGCGACCCACACGCCCTCTTTGGCGAGGACGTCCTGGTCGCCCTGGACAGCCGCCGCGAGGGCCTGACCGCCGCCGAGGCGGCCCGCCGGCTTGCGGCCCTGGGCCCCAACCTCCTGCCCGTCCCGCCCAGGGACGGGCCCCTCAAGCGCTTCTTCAAGCACTTCCACGACATCCTGATCTACATCCTGCTGGCCGCCGCGGTGGCGACCGCGGCCATGGGCTACTGGGTGGACACCTGGGTCATCCTCGCCGTGGCGGTGGTCAACGCCACCATCGGTTTCCTGCAGGAGGGCAAGGCGGAGCAGGCCCTGGAGGGCATCCGCAAGATGCTCTCCGCCCATGCCAGGACCCTGCGCGATGGTGCCTGGGTGGAGATCGAGGCCGAGACCCTGGTCCCCGGGGACATCGTTCGCCTGGGCCCCGGGGCCCGGGTGCCGGCGGATCTGCGGCTGCTGGAGGCGGCCAACCTGCGTATCGAGGAGTCCGCGCTCACCGGTGAGTCGCTGCCAACGGCCAAGGACCTGGAGCCGGTGGCGGACGAGGCGGGGATCGGCGACCGCCGCAGCATGGCCTATTCCGGGACCCTGGTCACCGGCGGCCAGGGCCTCGGGGTCGTCACCGGGACCGGCCCCGCCACCGAGATCGGGCGCATCAACCGGATGCTCGCCGAGGTGCAGTCCCTGGAGACCCCGCTGACCCGGCAGATGACCGCCTTCGGGCGGGGCCTGTCCCTGGTCATCCTGGTCCTGGCGGCGGTCATGGTCCTGGTCGGCCTGCTGCTCCACGGCCAGGACCTTCGGGAGCTGTTCATGGCCGCCATCGGCTTCGCGGTGGCCGCCATCCCCGCCGGGCTCCCGGCGATCATGACCGTCACCCTGGCCCTCGGGGTGCAGCGCATGGTGAGCCGCAACGCCATCACCCGCAAACTCACAGCGGTAGAGACCCTGGGCTCGGTGACCGTGATCTGTTCGGACAAGACCGGCACCCTGACGCGCAACGAGATGACGGTGCGCCATGTGGTGACGCGGGCCGCCGAGTACGACGTGGCCGGGATCGGCTACGCGCCGGAGGGCCATGTCGCCCGCGACCGCCAGCGTGTTCGGCTCGCCGACCACCCGGACCTGGCCGGACTGGTGGAGGTCATGGGGGTGTGCAACGACGCCGAGGTCAAGGAGGACAAGGGCCACTGGCACCTGATCGGCGAGCCCACCGAGGGGGCCCTGCGTACCCTGGCCCTCAAGGCGGGGCTGGACAGGACGGGCTTCGAGCGCCTGGCGGTGGTCCCCTTCGACTCCGCCACCAAGCTGATGGCAACCCTGGATCGTGTGCCCGGGGGCGGGCGCCGGGTTCACCTCAAGGGTGCCCCGGATCGGCTCCTGGACCGTTGTGCCACCCAGCGCGGCACCGACGGTACCGACGAGCCCCTGGACCGCGCCTTCTGGGAGGGGCAGATCGAGGCCTTGAGCGCCCAGGGTCTGCGGGTCCTGGCCGCCGCCGTCGGCGAGGCCGCCGCAGACCAATCCACGCTGACCCCGGAGGACCTGGGTCAGGGGCCGGTCTTTCTGGGCCTGGTGGGCATCGTCGATCCGCCCAGGCCCGAGGCCATCACCGCCATCGCCGCCTGCCGCCAGGCCGGTATCCGGGTCAAGATGATCACCGGGGACCATGCGGGCACCGCCGTGGCCATAGGCCGCGAGATGGGCA
This sequence comes from uncultured Gammaproteobacteria bacterium, assembly GCA_963802205.1. Taxonomy (GTDB): domain Bacteria; phylum Pseudomonadota; class Gammaproteobacteria; order Chromatiales; family Chromatiaceae; genus DYRB01. Next base: position 60,493 of record CAWDHW010000015.1, read on the forward strand.
TCACCGAGACGGACAGGGCCGTCACCGGGGCCGAGTTGGAGGCCGCCTCGGACGAGGACCTGCGCACCATCGTCGCGGAGTACGACATCTTTGCCCGCACCAGCCCCGAGCATAAGCTGCGCCTGGTCCAGGCCCTCCAGGCCAACGGCGAGGTGGTCTCCATGACCGGCGACGGGGTCAACGATGCCCCGGCCCTGAAGCGCGCCGACGTGGGTGTGGCCATGGGGATCAAGGGGACAGAGGCCACCAAGGAGGCGGCGGAGGTGGTGCTGGCGGACGACAACTTCGCCTCCATCGAGCGCGCCGTCGAGGAGGGCCGGACCATCTACGACAACCTCCAGAAGTCCATCCTGTTCACCATCCCCACCAACGCCGCCCAGGCCCTGGTGATCCTGGCGGCCGTCCTGGCGGGCTTTGCCCTGCCCCTCTACCCGGTGCAGATCCTCTGGGTCAACATGGTGACCGCGGTCACCCTGTCCCTGGCCCTGGCCTTCGAGCCGGCGGAGCCCGGCCTGATGCAGCGCCCGCCGCGGCGCCCGGGGGCGCCGATCCTGGGCCTGGAGTTCCTCGGCCGTATCGCCCTGGTGTCGCTCCTGATCGGGGCCGCGACCATCGCCGTCTTTCTGTTCGAGCAGGCCGCGGTTACAGCTATGCGGCGGCCCAGACCATGGCGGTCAACACCCTGGTCATGGGGCAGATTGTTCTACCTGCTGAACAGCCGTTACCTGCGCGCCTCCAGCCTGCGGCGTGCCCTCTGGGTCACCAACCCGGTCATCTGGATGGCGGTGGGGCTCCTGGTCCTGCTCCAGCTTGTCTTCGTCTACGCCCCCTTCATGAACACCTGGTTCCACTCGACGCCCCTGGCCCCCCTGGACTGGCTCCTGCCCGTCGCCATCGGGTTCGGCATCTTCCTGGCGGTGGAACTGGAGAAGGCCATTGCGCGACGCCTCGCGGCCCGGGCCGGCGCCGTCAGCGGCACTTAGGGATTGTTCAAGGACTATGTAAACGGTAGGTTGGGCCGAGGTACGAGGCCCAACACAATAAGCCTGCCTCAGCATTGATCGTTGGGCCTCGCAAGCTCGGCCCAACCTACGTCGGCGTTTCGATTGCTGTTGGATCGATCCTTAGGTTACGCCAGGGCTTGACCCGCCGGCGCATTCAACCCCGGGGGAGCGCCCCGCGGATCAGGCCCAGGACCTTGCGGGCCAGCAGGGGAAAGACCCCCAGCAAGACGAGGGAGCCGATGAGGGCAGGGGATAGGAGGTCCCCGACCTCGTCCACCTCGGCCAGTTCGGTGCCGGCGTTCACATAGATCAGGATGCCGGCCAGCATGCCGAGCTGGGTGACCCAGTAGAAGGTACGGGTCCTGATGCGGGTCAGCCCCATGACCAGATTGATCGCGAAAAAGGGGATCACCGGGACCAGGCGCAGCGAGAACAGATAGAAGGCCCCATCCTTGGCCATGCCGGCATTGACCGCGTTCAGGCGCTCCCCGAAGTGGCGCTGCACCCCGTCGTGCAGAATGAAGCGCGACAGCCAGAACGCCAGGGTCGCGGCCAGCGCGGCGGCGAACGAGGCGATCACGACCCCCTTCCAGAATCCGAACAGGGCCCCGGCGACCACGGTCATGGGTGCGGCGATGGGCAGGAACAGGGTCGCCAGGGCAAAGACGGCGAAATAGCCGCCGACCACCAGCCAGGGGTGCTCGGCATACCAGGCATCGAAGGTCTCGCCGCCGGCCTGGAAGGCGTCCAGGGTCAGGTGCCGGCCCAGGTCCAGGGCGAAGAAGGCCAGGATCAGGGCGACGACGGGGATCAGCAGGGCGAGACGTTTCATGGGCGTGTTCTCTTGGTCCGGGCACGGGGTCACGGGCACGGGGTCAGGTCTTGACTTGTGCCTCTCCTGAACTACCTTTGCGGTCATGGCTAGACCGTTGCGACTTGAGTTTGCGGGTGCGCTGTACCACGTCACCTCGCGCGGTGACGGGCGGGAGGATATTTTTCGGGCCGTCGGCGACCGGCGAGTGTTTTTCGAAGTGCTCGCGGGCGTGTGGGGACGGTTTAACTGGGTCATCCACGCCTACTGCCTGATGACCAACCATTACCATCTCCTCGTGGAGACCCCGGACGGAAATCTCGGCAAAGGCATGCGGGAGCTCAACGGCGTGTACACGCAGCGATTCAACCGAATCTACCAGCGGGTGGGGCACGTCTTCCAAGGGCGCTATAAGGCGATTCTGGTGCAGAAGGAAGCGTACCTTCTCGAAGTCGCGCGTTACGTGGTCCTCAACCCGGTACGTGCCCGCATGGTTCGTTTTGTGGGAGATTACTCTTGGAGCAGCTATCGGGCCACGACTGGCGAAGATGCCGCCCCCGAGTGGCTGGAGACGCGCGCGATCTTAGCGGCGTTCGGCCAGAGCGAAGCGCAAGCCGTGGAGGGTTACCGGGCCTTCGTAGCCGCGGGGAAAGGGCAACCTTCGCCCTGGGATGACCTCAAGCAGCAGGTGTTTCTAGGCTCGGACGCCTTCGTGGAGGCCATGCAGCGCAAGGTCCCGCAGGACCGCGACCTACGCGAGGTGCCCCAAGCCAAACGCCGGCCGCTGCCGCGCTCGTTGTCTGAGTACGACCGTGCGCATGCGGATCGAAATCAGGCGATCATTGCCGCGTACGCCAGCGGTGGGTACACGATGCGGGAAATCGGCGACTACTTCGGGCTGCACCACTCGCGCATCAGCAAGATCGTCCGACGGCTACCTCGGCAAGGCGGCGAGGCACAAGTCAAGACCTGACCCCGGCCTCCCAGACCTGACCCCGTGCAACGCTACCTCCCACAAGCCTGCCGCGTCACTTCGATCACGCCGATCTCGCTGCCGTCCTTGCGCAGATAGACGTGCTCGACCACCGCGCCTGCGTCGATGACTGCGGTAAGGCCGTCGTAGGCGCAGTTCTGCTGTATCAGCCCCATGCGCATGTTTGCGGGCAGAAGGTCCGCAGGCGGATCGACCTCGTAGACGTATCGCAGTTCTGGCCCCTGCGTTTCCACTCTTAGCAAGGTCGTCGTCTCATCCACCACCTGCGGCCCCTGCACCTCAGCGGCCATCGTAGCGAGGGTGCGATCGAGCATTGCCTCGTTGAAGACGCCAGCCGCCGCTGCCGCCTCAACTCGCCGCATCCCATCGATCTGAGCATAGATCGACAGACCGATGCCTGCGCCGAGCAGGACGAAACCAGACAAGACACCCATGCCACCTGTCAGAAGCGGAATCGTCGGTGCGCGATTGGCCGATGCGCCATTCTTCGAGGGCGTTAGCAGGAGCAAAAAGTTCGCAATCGGGATGAACGCGAGCGCGGCCATCCGACCATGCCCGTAGGCATCGCGCGAGCGGGCGGTTGCGATGCGGGCGAGAAAGAAGCCAGCGATGAGCGAGGCAATCATTTCTAAGAGCGCGACGACCCAGAAGAAGCCGCCGACTAGCGCTTGAACGATGAAGGCCAATCCGGCGAACGTCACAGCCGATACGCTGAGGAAGATGATGCCTGACAAGGCGAAGTAGGGAGCGGCGCCTGATCTCGACCAGCGACCGATCGGTCAGGCCGCCAATTATCCCACCGAGGATCACGAGGCCGTAGCTGATCGAGCGCACCTGATCTTCGGGCAGCCCCACATACTGTAGGGCAAGGTCCTCGAGCATGTGTCCTCCTGAATCTGGGCCTGCGTCGCAGAGGCGAGTGGCGAGGGCAAGCGAACGTCGAGCAAAGCGCCGAGGGTCAAAGCGCTGAGGGTCAGGTCTTGACTTGTGCCTCTCAACCCTGATCGTGGTTCATCCGTCGCGCCCGATAATCGACCAAAGTACCGATGGGGTCAAAAGGGACAGGCCCCACAGCGTCGAGGGTTCGAGACGAGCACGCTCATCAGAGCGTGCCCCCTGGCTTCGTGAGCATGCGGTAGTCCTCGGAGCAAGCTTATTATTCGACGCCTATCGAGAACATGGAATCCAAGTCATGCTTCGAATGGACGCGGAAGGCCAGCAGTGTTTCGCTGTCAACGATGCCTTCGATCTTGAGCATCGATCCGGTCACGATATCCGATAGCATCTCGGTGTTCTTGGTCCGGATCAGGGCAATCAGGTCGTATCGCCCGCTAACCGAATAGACTTCGGTGATGCCATTCAGTTCAGACAGTTGCAAGGCAACGTCATTGACCCGTTGTCGATCGACCTTCAGAGTTACGATTGCTGTAACCATTCGTTTCTTAGACCTATTTTGCAGGCTCCGCAATGAACAGGCTCAGCGTCTACGGTGCCGCGCCGCGATCACCGTGCGGTCTTGCAATGAGCGAGCCCGGCGGCGAGGGATAGCAAATTCAACCGTCCGACGATGGGATCGTGCGGACGATAGCCTGAACGGGAGTGGCGAGCAAGGTGGAGGCGCACTTGAACCGGCACTGGCCTGAGTTGCTCGTCCTCTTGGAGCTGGGCTCGGCGACGCTTGCCGACTTGGTTGGCGTCTACGGCGATCCTGCCGCGGTGACCGCCGACCCGGTGGGCAAGCATCGAGGGTCACCATTTAGCTGACCCCGGTCAACAGGGCCAGGTCCTACCATCAGATCTTGTCCGTTGCCCTTGCTCGCATCGCCGTCAGCAACCGACAGGATCCCTGCGGATTGGAGTTCGCAGGCGCGCTCTACCAGGGCACGGCTTGCACCGACGGGCGAGAGGGTACCCACGGTGGAGCGACTGCAGGACGCGCTGAGGCACGCAGTGCATTGATCGCGAACGATGCGGTCCCTTCTATCTGGCGCAGCAGGGCCGGCTCCTTGGCGATGCGGGGGAGGTCGGTCTGCGGGTTGGCCAAGGACCGCCGCCGCCGGGGGCAGGTGGGCCCCCAGGTCAGGGGTGAGCGTTGCGGCTTGGGTCTGGGGCGTCATGGCGGCCGGCATGACGCCGCCGCGGCACATGTCAGTCCAGCACAGTGGGGGGGACTTCGGCTAGACTCGCCCCGTCCCACGCGAGGAGCAGCCCATGCGCAAACAGACCCTTCAGTTCGACTCACCCCTGGATGCCCTGGTGGCCGTGGCCAAGCGCCTGAGCCACTACGAGGTGGAGGCGGGAATGGACTCCGAGGACTTCTTCGCCCGCTACGCGAAGGGCGAAATCGGCGACGACGCCCGCGCTGTCGATTGGGCCAACGACTACCGCCATTTCCTCGCCCTGCGCGGGGATCTGGACGAGCGGCTGCATGAGGCCGCATAGGAGGCTCGCGGATTACCTCCAAGGCGTGGAGGCTACCCTCGGGTCCTACGCGGGGCCTACGTGGAGTCCTACCAGGAAGAATTGCTGACACCAAGACGAGCCAATCTCCGCATCCGCGTCCGCTTCGCCGACGGCCGGTTGCTGGAGATCAACGAGGCCGTCGTCGTGGAGGGCGAGACTCTGTGCCACCTGGATTACCGCTATCATTGCCAAGACGCCGACAGCGCCTTGATCTTCCGCTACGACAGTACCCCGCATTTCCCGCAACTGCCCGGCTTCCCCTATCACAAGCATCTGCCGGACCTGACCATGCCAGCCCAACGCCCGCAGATTGCCGAGGTCCTTGCGGAGGTGGCGAGCGGTCTGGCCCAAACGCGGTAGGCCGCGCCTCCCTTATCAACCCGATGGAATTCCGGGATTAAGACGTTCCCGCAGGCAGAGAGTGCCAGGGCAAATCCGGGGGTGGCATCCGTAACTCGTGGACGTGGTTAGTGTCGGCTGTCCACTCGACTACGGACTTCGGTCGGCAAAGCATCAGGGGCCGCTCCGTGGCGGGAACCCAGCGCTCCCGTCACCGGCCGGTGGTAACGGCACCTGGGGCGGAACTGCCATTGCGGCGACTCAGGCAGCAACAGTGAGCGCCGACAGGGCGGTGTTGCATCCGCCGCCGCCCGCCGGCACGGGTCCATCGTTACCGATGGGACCAAGGCCCCGCCCAGCCGGCGGGAAGTTCAGTACTCACGCTCAAACGCGGCCCCCGCCCGGGTGCCGCCGGTGGCGCCAATATCCGCTTCGACCTTGATCCGCGGCGTGACGCCGATGCGTAACACCCCCTGGGGTTCGCCCGCCCGCGCACCCTGGCGGGCACCCACATAGATGCGGTCCGTGATCTGGCGCCCGCCCTCGACGGTCGCCCCGCCCTGCTCGTCAGTGCCGAGGGAGAGTCGCTCCAGTCCGAGCCCGGTGCGCAGCCGGTCGAGCACCCCGAGCCCGAGCAAACCCCCGCCTTCGCCCCCGCCGATCCCGGCCAGGGAGGTTGCCGCCAGCCCCAGCCGCGTCGCCTGGAGGGGCGACAGGCGTCCCCCGGCAACCCCGAAGAGCAGCCGGGACAGGACCTCGTCCTGGGGCAGCGGGGGTTCGCCCCGCAGTTCGATGCGCGGTTGCCCGGCGGTGCCCAGGACGGCCAGGATAGCCGTGCTCCCGCCCGCGGTGGCGCGCGCCTCCAGGTCGAGGGTCGGATCGATGCCGAGCGCCCCATCGAAGCCGATGCGCCCTCGGGTGAAGCGCAGTACCTGACCCACCAGCTCGTATTGGCCCTGGAGCAGGTCGAATCCGCCGCCGATCACAGGCTCCGCCAGGGTCCCCCTCAGCCGTACCTCGCCGCCCAGTTCGGCATCGACCCCGCGGCCTCGCACCGTGACCCCACGCGGCGCGGACAGTACCAGGTCCAGCGCCAGGTCCGGGGACCAGGTGGGTGACGCAGGCCCCGCCGCGGCCGGGCGACCGGCCCCGCCGCGCTCACGCACCTGAAGGGTTGCGATGGTGGCGGGCAGCCGATCCGGCAGCCGGACCTCCAGGCGGCTGAGCCGCACCGTGCCGGCGGCGGTCAGGCGCTCGGCGGCAAGTCCGGAGAGCCGCAGGTCGGCGTCCCCCTGGACGTCCAACTGGTCGAGCTGTATCGGCCGGGCATCCCGGGCCACGAGGCGCAGGTCCACCGGCAGCCCGGGCGCCAGGGCGCCGATGCTGCCGGTGAGTTCCACGGTGCCGCGGCCCGACCGGCCGGCCAGGCGCACCAGACGCACCGTGTCGCCGGCGAGGACCAGGGTCCCCTCGACCCCGGTCAGGGCCAGACCCAGGTTCCGATCGCGCAGGGCCGCGTCCGTGAGGCGCAGGGTGCCGTCCAGGCGCGGTGCGGCGAGGGTCCCGGTGACGGCGGTATTGAGCAGGGCCCCCCCGCTCAACTGACGGCCCCCACTGGTGAGCAAGGGGTCGAGCAGCCCGAGGTCCACCCGTCCGTCCGCCCGCAGGGACAGTGCCCCCGATGTGAAGGGCGGGCGCCCCGCGACCCGCCCCTGGAGGCGCAGGTTGGTACGGGTGTCGGTCTCGGCTCGGGCGTCGATCTGAGCGCCGTCGGGGGCCAGGTCCAGGGTGACCTTGACCTGGGCGGGTGGGATGGCGCGGCCGGGACCCTGGGTCAGGCGCAGGCCGCTGGCCTGGGCGTTGAGCCTGCCCAGGGGTGCGTCCAGGGTCCCGGTCAGGCGCAGGTCGGCACCCAAGGTACCGGCCAGGGGCAGGTCCGCCGCGACCAACCGCACCAGGTCCAGGGGCAGGCCGGAAAGGGTCCCGGTGAGGTCGAGCCCCGGCAGGACCCGGCCGGCGATTTCCAGCGACGCCTGGGCCCCGCCCGGGCGCAGCCCCAGGCGCAGACGGTCCACCGCAAGGCCGTCGGCGAAGTCCAGGACCGCCGGGGCCAGCAGGTTCAGGGTCTCGCCCCGGACCTGGGCCAACAGGTGCTGGAGGGCCAGGCGTCGGGCGGGGGCGTCCAGGCGCGCGCCCACCGCCAGCTTGACCGGCCCGGGCGGTGCAGTGAGCCCGGCATCCGCCGTCAGGTCCAGGGCCTTGGCCGTGCCTCGGGCGGACAGGGACAGATCCCCGCTGACCTGTCCCAGTGCGAGCCTGCCCAGGCGCAGGGTCGCCTGGGTTTGCGCGGTCCCCAGGGGCTCGGTCACCCGGGCGCTCAGGGCCAGGGCGCCGATTTCGACCGGTCCGGGGAACCTGAGCCCCTTGCCTTCGGCCTCGATCAGGGCCACACCCGTGTCCGTCAGGGTCAGATCCGCGCTCAGGCGACCGGCCAAGCCCGAGGCCGGACGCCGGCCCCACCCAGGGTGCGACCAGCAGGTCGAGATCCGCCAGGCGTTCGGCACTAAACCGCACCGTCCCCTGCGGCAGGGTCGCCCCGCTTGCCAGGCTCAGGCCGCCTGAGGCCCGGACGCTGGCCCAGCGGCTGTCACCGAACGACAGGGACAGGCCGCCCCCCTCGGACCGCGCCGCCCGGACGTTCACCGCAACCGGCTGCCCGGCCCAGTCGCCGCTCAGATCGAGTGAACCGCCGGGTTCCGCGAGCCGCGCCTCCAGGCGCCCGCTGACCCGACCTTGGCCTGCAACCGGATGGCTCGCGTCCAGGGTCAGGTCGGCGACCACGCCGGGCGCCACCGGGTCCCCGGCGACATCGCCACGGGCCTGAAGCCGTCCGGACCAGCCGGGGGCCAGGACGCTGAGGTCGGGCAGGGTCAGGATCGCCCGTGCCGACCTCGCGGTCACCCCGCCCTCGGCCGCGAGGTCGAGCAGGGGATGCGCGACGGTGAGTCGGAAGGGTAGCGCCGGGTCGTCCAGGGTCAGCCCCCCCGTGACGCGCAGCGGCACCGCCGCCGCCGTCTCCGGCAACAGGCCGGGGGCCCGCAGGCCGTCCAGACCGGCATCGATGCGGAGGTGGGCCAGGTCGCCCGCGACAGTCGCCGTCAGCCGGTCCAGGGTGATCTCGCCGGCCGAGGGCGCGTCCAGTTCCAGGTCGGCGTGGCCTTGGGGGGCGCGGAAGGGCCCGGTCAGGTCGGCCTTGACGCCCATCCGCCGCCAGGCGATGGCCGGTGCCCCCCCCGGCGCCAGGGTCATGGCGGGCAGGTCCGCGGTCAGGCGCAGCCCGGTGGCGGAGCCGGACTCCAGGTCGAGCAGGCCCTCGGCGGCGACCTGGAGCGGTTCTGCCCCCAGTTTGGCTCCCAGTTTGGCCCCCAGCACGGCGGTCAGGGTGAGGGCCGAGCGCGGCCCCTCGGCCCTGGCGTCGAGGCACCAGCCGTCCAGTTCAGCGGGGACCTGCACACCGGCCAGACTGGCGAGTGCAGCGACCAGGCCGCCGGGGTCCTCTTGGAGCCTGAGGGCCAAGCGGTCATGCCCGTCGTCGATGCCGGCCTCCAGGTGGTAGCGATCCCCGCGGCCCGGTGCCGTGACCAGCAGCGTCGCCTGGACATCCGCGGCACTCGCCACAGAGCCGCTGCCGTCGATGGCGAGGCGCGGCGCGCCCGGCACCACTTGATCGAGGCCCAAGTCCTCGATGAAGAGGCGCTGCACCAGGACGCGCACCGGCAACCGGATGGGCGCGGCGGCTTGCTGGTCCCGAGGCGGCAGACGCCGCAGGACCAGGGAGCGGGCGGTCAGGGCCTCGATCGCGGCCTGACCGCCCAGCAGTTGCAACGGGGCCAGGTCGAGGCGCGCGTCCTCGGCCACCAACCAGGCGCCGTCCCCATCGTGCAGTTCCAGGCGCTCGATGCGCGGCCCCCAGGGCAGAGTGCCGCTCAGGCCGGACAGGACCACCCGGCCGCCGCTCAGCTCGCCCAGGCCCCAGGCAATGAGCCGCTGTCCGGTGCCCGTATTGGCGAACAGCAGCAGGGCCCCCGCCAGCAGGACCGGCAGCAGCAGGAGGGTCAGGAGGTACCGAAGGAGGCGACGCATGGTTCAGTCAATGGCTCGGGGGGATTGGGGTTGGCACCACAGCCCGCCGCGAGCAATCCCCCCTGCTACCCTTTGAAAGGTCAGTGAAGGCGGGGCCTCGGCTTGGGCGAACACCTAACGCAGACATCGCCTTCCCCTTCCCGGGCTAAAACGCCTGTCCGATCCCGATATAGATCTGCACGGACGCATCCCCTTCGTTGTGATTCAGAGGCGTGGCAATGTCGGCCCGCACCGGCCCTATGGGGGTGAAATAGCGCAGCCCGATCCCGACCCCGATCGAGAGGGCGCCGGTGCCGGGGATGCCGCGCTCGGACACAGCGCCGGCGTCCGCGAAGCCCACAACACCCCAGTTGGCGCCGAACCTTTGGCGCAGTTCCAGCCCGGCCTCCAGCAGGCCGTCGCCCCCTGCGGGTGTCCCCGAGGCGGTGCGCGGGCCTATGGACTGGAAGGGGTAGCCCCGCACCGATCCCCCGCCGCCGGCATAGAAGCGCCAGTCCGGCGGGACCGCATCCGGCGCGGCGCCGACGATGCTGCCGAGCACGAGCCGCCCGGCGAGCACGCTGCGACCCACCCCGGCCTCCGGTCGCAAGGCGCCGCCGAGGTCCCAGTAGGCCGAGCCGGACAAGCGGCCAAGGACGAAGCCCTGGCCGTCGGCGTCCAGCGCCTGGGTCGGGGTCACCAGGGCCGACAGACGCAGGCCGCGCCGCGGGTCGAGGGGCTCGTCGGTGGTGTCATAGGTCAGGGTCAGGGGTAGGGAGAGCAACCAATAGTCCTGGGGCAGGCCGTCCTGGGTGATGCGCGAGCGCTCAACGGCGACCCCGGCACTCCCCGATACCAGCTCCGACAGGCGCCGCTCCAGGGCCAGGCCCCCGGTCGCGGCCTCACGGTCATAGGCTTCGAGGCTCTCGCTCACGGCGCCGAGGTCCAGGCGGAGGTCAAGGTCGCGCAGCCACAGGTCGGGTATCCGCAGGGTCGCGTTGGCGAGGTAGCTCAGGTCCCCGGACCCATGGTCGCCCAAGCGGCCGATCTCGCCGCGCAGGGTCAATTGCTCGGCCCGGCCGAACAGATTGCGATGGGTCCAGGAGGTAGAGAGGGTTCCGCCCTCGTCGCTGGACCAGGCCCCGGCGAACCGCAACACCCGGGGCGGGCGCTCGGCGACCTCCAGGGTCAGGGGCAGACGCCCCTGGGCATCGGGCTGGGACCCGGGGGCAAGCCGCGCCCAGGCGAGCACCCCGCCCGCGAGCAAGTCCCGACGCGCCGACTCCAGCCGGGTCGGGCTATAGGGCTCGCCGGGGCTGAGACCAAGGCGGCGCAGCACATAGCCCTCCTGAAGCCGTTCGAGCCCTGTGATCGAGACGGCCCCCAGGGCGAGCTGGGGACCTGGCTCGGCCAGGTAGACGACGTCCATGGTGCGGGTGTCGTGGTCCACCACCGCATCCGGGGGCGGCACCTGGGCCAGGGGAAAGCTGTCCTCGCGCAGGGCCCGCAGCACGGCCTCCCCGGCGGCCAGGACCTCGGCGGCGCGGGCGGGCGCCCCTGGTTGCAGGTCAAAGGCGGCCCGCACCTGCGGCGGCACCTCGCCGTCCAGGCGCACCAGGCCGAGGTGGTAGAGGGGCCCAGGGGTGAGGGTCGCCTGGACCGCCACGGGGGGAGAGGGCGCCAGCCCTTCGAGCAGGGGGAGCAGGGCGGGGTCATCCAGCGCCAGGCCGGCGATGCGGATGTCGATGCCGGCGTCGTAATAGCCGAAGCTGCGCAGCACTGTGTCGAAGCGTCTCAGGTCGGCCTCGGCCCGGCCGATGAGGGCAAAGGGTCCCACCGGGGCCCGCTCGCGCAGTCCGGCGAGCTGGGATGCGTCCCGGATCGCCTGGTCGATCTCCACCGAGCCGGTCGGGGCCAGGGTCAGGGTATAGGGCATGGGGTCGGCGGCGTAGACCCTGGCGCCGAGCAGCAGCATGGCGCAGACCCACAGGGCCAGCGCCGGGCCCTCCCATCTATCCGTGCCGGCCATGGGGTACGGGTCAATCGAGGGGCGGCACGCGATGTGGCGGCGTACCCGGGCCGAGCGTCCGTGAGATCAGCACATCCCGGCGCGACCGGTCCGGCGTGGACACGGGAGGGGCCGCCCAAGGCAGCGAGGGCACAGCAACCAGGTCGAGATTCATCTGACTTCCACTACATCAAGCGCCGCATCGCCCCAACGATCGGGACCCGGGGGCGCCGGATACTAGCCCCGGGATGGGCATCCGGCAAGGCGGTTGGGGGGATGTCTTGCTTGTCGTTCGGGCGCCTGGCCGTCTGCGGTTGAGGCGCCAGGCACGGCGGCCGCCTCCCTTGCCCGCACCCTGGGGGGGTGCTAGCTTGCCGCGTCACCGCCCCACCGGGCGCCTGAATTCCTCCGGACCGGCCATGCAAACCATCGACATCCACACCCACCTCCTGGCCCCCGGCGTGCGCTTTGACCGCCTGTTCGACCGGATCTCCGTCAGTCTGTTCGCCAGGCGCCTGGGGCAGGACCCGCTGGCCCTGCGCACGGATCCCTTCGGCGTCTATCGCGAGACCATGGCGCGGCTCATCGGGGAGTCGCGCCATGTGCGTAAGGCCGTCCTGTTCGGGGTGGATGCCCGCTGCGACGAGCAGGGACGCGAGGTGCACCGCGACCGGACCGTATGTACCGACAACGAGGCCGTGTGGGATACCGCCAGCCGTTACCCCGGGGCCTTCATCCCCTTCTTCTCGGTCAATCCCCTGCGCCCGGACGCCCTGGAGCGGATCGACGCCTATGCCGAGCGCGGCTTTCGGGGGGCCAAGTTCCTCCAGAATTACTGGGGTCTGGATCTCAACCAGGAGCGCTTTCTGCCCTACTACGAACGGCTGCGCGCCCACCGCCTGCCGCTCATCGTCCACATCGGCATGGAGTACACCGTCGAGTCCACGGCGGCCTGCGAGGCGGTCCGCATGCTGGACCTGCCCGTGGCCGCAGGGGTGACGGTGATCGCCGCCCACATGGGCTTGGGGCGTTTGACCGGGCCACGCTGGCCCTGGAGCGTCCTCAGCCGCGACCCGCGCTGGTTCGGCGCTGACTACTTCGGCCTGCTGGAGCGCCTGGAGCGCCACCCCAACCTCTACGCCGACCTCTCCGCCATGTTGGTCCCCTTCAAGGCCCGCGCCCTGCGCCACCTCTCCCGGCAGCGCCAGGTCCACCACAAGCTGCTCTTCGGTACGGATTATCCGGTGCCCTTCACCGTCGTCCTCAACACCCACGACCTGCCACTGGCCCGCCGCCGCGAGATCGCACGCATCGACAATCCCTTCGATCGCTACTGTGCCGTCCTGCTGGAGTATTTTCCCGAAGACAGTCCGGTCTACAGCAACCACACCAAGGTGCTGCCGGTATGAACCCCGGCGAGCTGGATTTCGACCGCGACATCTACAGCGTCTCGCGCCTCAACAGCGAGGTGCGGGCGGTCCTCGACGGCAGCTTCCCCCTGCTGTGGGTCCAGGGCGAGGTCTCGAATCTGGCCCAGCCGGGGTCGGGACACATCTACTTTTCCCTCAAGGACGAGGCGGCCCAGGTCCGCTGCGCCATGTTTCGCGCCAAGCGCCTGCTGCTCGGCTTCCGCCCGGCCAACGGCCAGCAAGTCCTGGCCCGGGTCCGGGTCAGCCTGTTCGAGCCGCGGGGGGATTTTCAGCTGCTGTGCGAGCACCTGGAGCCGGCGGGGGAAGGGGCCCTGCGCCTGGAACTGGAGCGCCTCAAGCGCCGCCTGGCCGCCGAGGGGCTGTTCGACCCTGCCCGCAAGCGCCCGCTGCCGCCCTTTCCACGCCAGGTCGGGGTCATCACCTCGCCCATCGGTGCCGCGGTGCACGATGTCCTGAGTGTGCTCAAGCGCCGCATGGCGGCCCTGCCGGTGCTGATCTACCCGGTGCCGGTGCAGGGGGCGGGGGCAGCGGCAGAGATCGTTGCGGCCCTGGAGCTGGCGAACCGTCGGGCGGAGTGCGATGTCCTGATCCTGGCCCGGGGCGGGGGCTCCCTGGAGGACCTGTGGGCCTTCAACGACGAGGCCCTGGTTCGCGCCATTCGCGCCAGCGCCATACCGGTAGTGTCCGGAGTCGGGCATGAGGTGGACTTCAGCCTGGCGGACTTGGCCGCGGACCAGCGCGCCGCGACCCCCACCGCTGCCGCGGAGCTGGTCAGTCCGTCGGGCGAACACCTGCGCCAGCGGGTCCGGGCCCTGGCCCAGCGCCTGAGGGCGTCTGGGTGGCGTCGCCTGGATGGCCTCGGCCAACGGCTGGATGCGGCAACCCGCCACCTGCGCCTGCTCCACCCGGCCGCTGCCCTGCAACGCCAGGGGCAGGCCCTGGATGTTCTGGGGCGGCGCCTGGAGGCTGCCATGGTCGCGCGCTTGAACCAGCCTCGGCGGCGCCTGGCCCCGGCGGAGCTGCGGCTGTGGGCGGCGTCCCCCGGGCGGGGCCTGGCGGGGCGACGCCTGACCCTGGTGGGGTTGAGGCGCCGTCTGGGGTTGGCAGTGGGGCGGACCCTGGAGCATCGGCGGGAGGCGATGGCGGTGGCCGTGCAGGGGCTCGATGCCCGCAGCCCGTTGGCGACCCTGGCCCGGGGCTATGCACTGGTCACCCGGGCCGCGGATGGGGCCATCCTGCGGGATGCCGGTCAGGTCGCCTCCGGCGATCAGGTCCAGGCGCGCCTCGCCAGGGGGGTGTTGCAGTGTCGGGTGGAGGCCGCGGACCCGGATGGGGACAGGCCTCAGAGGTAGTGCTGGCGTAGCCTGGGGTCGCGCTGGTACGGGTCACCCAGCACCAGATCCGGTGTCACCTTAGTCCCCGGCGTTCGGGGTCGGGCACCGCACCATGCGCCGATGCGGGATGCCAGCCTCCTCGAAGATTTCCCCCTCGGCGACGAAGCCCTGGCGTTCATAAAAGGTCTGGGCGCTGATCTGGGCGTTGAGGAAGGGTATGGGTCTATCCCCGGCGACGGCCAGATGCAGGACCTCCCGCAACAGGGCGGTCCCGACCCCGCACCCGCGCCACTGGGGCACAACGGCCATACGCCCGATCTGGCCAGTGGGCAGGAGGCGAGCGGTGGCAATGGGCATCGACTCGGCATTGAGGCCGAGGAGGTGGACGGCCCCGGCATCCTCCGCATCCCACTCCAGGTCCTCCGGAACCCCCTGTTCCCGGACGAAGACCGCCAGGCGCACCGAACGGAGGGCCTCGCCGTCCCGTCCCCAATCGGCACGCCGAATGGTGCAGGCGGGCGTTTCAGTCCTGGAAGACATAGTGCCCCGCGTTATAGAGCCGGCACAGGAGGTCCAGGGCGGCGGGTTGGTCGAGCCAGGGTGCGACCTGAGTCAGCCGCAGGTCGCGGCTGTCGGTGATGACCGCCAGCAGGGCACCCTGATCGCTGGGCAGGCGCAGGACCTCGCCGTTTGCAAACAACAGATCCGCCCCACCCTCGCCGCGACAGAAGTACAGCCGCGACCAGCCGTGGCGGAGCAAGAGCCCTTGGTCCTGGAAGGCGTCCCGGAAGGCCGCGGGGTCGAGCGGTGGTTCGGCGGGTGCCAGGCGCAGGTGTTCTTTGGGCTCGCTCAGGGTTGCGCCGAGCCAGGCGCGGAACTCATCCGTCCTGGCACCGAGGAGCGCCTGCTCCAGGGTGGCGCGGATGGCGTCGAAGACCCCTGGGCGGATCTCCCCGCGGTGAACCTGCGCCTCCAGTCCTGGGTCTCGGTAGCGGCCCGGAGGCAGGTGGGTCTCCGCCAAGTGTTCGCACCAGTCCGCCGCCAGGTCGCGCCAGGCGGCGGCGCGCAGACCCACAGACCAGGTCATACACTCCCCATCCGCGGTCCCCCAGTGAGGCACGCCGGGGGGCAGGTAGAGGATGTCGCCCGGGGCGAGGACCCATTCGTCGGTGGGTGTGAAGCGGGCCAGGATGTTGAGGTCGAGCCCGGGGATGCAAGTCAGATCCGGACTTGGACCTGCATCGATGCGCCAGCGCCGCCGGCCCTCGGCCTGGATCAGGAATACGTCGTACTGGTCCACATGGGGGCCGACGGAGCCCTGGTCTGCGGCATAGCTGATCATGATGTCGTCGAGCCGCCAGTCGGGGATGAAGGAGAAGGCCCGCAACAGCTCCGCCACCTCCGGGAGGTGCTTGTCCACGTCCTGCACCAGGAGGGTCCAGCGGTCCTCGGGGAGGGTGGCGAAGTCGGCCTCGTGGAAGGGACCATGGCGCAATTCCCAGGGCCCTGTAGGCCCGCTTTCCAGGACCAGGCGGGACTCTACCTGTGCCTCGCAGGCGAGCCCCGCCAGTTCGTCCGCGGGCAGGGGACAGCGGAAACCCGGCAGGCCGCCGCGCAGGAGCAAGGGGCGGCGTTGCCAGTACTCGGCGAGGAAGCCTGCGGCGTCCAGTCCAGGCGGAAAAGTCAGTGAATCGAACACGGCGGGGCCTCGGTGCTGTCGGGGGGCGCCGGTCTAGATCGGGCCCGAAATAGCTGGCGGCAGCCCAGCGTGGTGCGGGCCGCGGGTCAGAATGTAAGATGCGGATCGAATAGAGAAAAAGACCACGACATCCCTGGGATCTCGGCCGCGACAAAACGGATTTCAACCCCGGTGGAGGCGAACAGAAACTCCGCCAGCACCACACAGACCGCCCCAATGCGAGCCTGCCCCCGCTCACTTAGTCGGGTCAGAGGGAGTTTGTCGCTGATGTGCAACAGTGTCAATCCCGACACCAAGGGCGCATATCTATGTTTTTTCGCTATATTTAAAGTCTGGCGCAGGGACCACGATAGGTGCGTGGCAGAATAGTCGCGGAAGTCAAAAAAAGTATCACTTTTGCCCGCGGTTTGGGCTAGAATACCCAACGACGGCGAACTCGTCACTCATAACGACCCGATGCGAGGCTCCAATATACCCTGATCATCGGATGACATGCCCCGAAGACCCGTCGGTGCCTTGGCCTAGTTGTGGCTTTTCTGCATCTACCCAACCAGATCCGACCCGGCCTGTCTCCTGGCACAAGATCCGCCTTCCGTCCAACTTTCAACCAACGTAGGAACCAAGACTATGCGCAACTCCGCGAAACTCCGTCTGGCAGGGCTCCTGGCCCTGACCCTCTCCACCCCTGTCGCCATGAGCCACCAGCAGGGGGAGCACTTCTGGCAGGCCCAGCCCCCCACGGATGCCTGGGTCAACCCCTATGGCGAGTGCTGGCAGAGTACCGATGAGGGCCCGACCGGCTTGGCCCCCTGCGGCCCCAAGCTCGTCGCCCCGGCCGAGATCACCATTCGCCTGAACTTCAACTTCGACAAGTACGGCTTGAACGACATCGTCAACGACGCCGAGCTGGCCAAGTTGGACAACTACATCGATACCATCAAGAAGACCCCGGAGCATGAGGGCGTCACCATCGTCGGTCACACCGATGCCAAGGGCACGGATGAGTACAACATGGCCCTCGGCGAGCGCCGCGCCAATACCATGCGCGACTACATGGTCTCCAAGGGCGTTGCAGTGCCTGACGTCAACGTCACGAGCGAGGGCAAGCGCAACATGCTGCCCGACCACGACATTTACTCGGTCTACCAGCGCCGTGCGACCATCAAGACCGTGATTATTCCGTAATCCACGGAAAATATGTCGCCCCCCGGATGCGGGGGGCAGACTGGAAGCCGACCGCGGTCCCCGCGGTCGGCTTTTTTGTTGGGCTTTGGTCTTGAACTCGCCCTTCCCCGCCCCCTCTCTTAGCGCTTGGAAATTGACTTTAACGATCGGCAAGCGACCCGGCGCAGAAGACCCGTTGCGATTGAAGTAGTCGGTGCAGCTTAAGTCCGAGGGAAAACTGTCCTGGACATGGGGTCCACCTTACGTCGCCGGTAAAGAGCGAACTGCCCGGCCGACCCCTTCAAGCCGACGGCAGCGGCAGGTCGGAGCCCGGCCCCAGGTCAAGCACCCGAGCTGCATGGCCGTGGTTGACAGCGATTTCCACCAGCCCGAAGGCGTTCTCGTACCAGAACGCCGACCCGGATGCGGCCTCGCAGAAGGTCCGCGCCCAGGGGATGTCCAGCCCGGCAACGGACAGCCGCACTTGCGGGTGGAGCCTGTCGGCCCTCATGCCGCTGACCAGGTTACCGTAGGCATCGACATAGATGACCCGGGCGAGGTCCTCGGGCCAGTCCCAACCCACCAACGACGGGCCGCCCATGGGCTCCCCTAGCAGGTCCTCGCCCCTGCTGATGCGCGCAGCAATGGGTGCGAACAGGTCGCGCCCATGAAAACTCTGTGAGGTCGAGACCGGCCGCCATGCCACCCGCAGCGCCCGCAGCTTCCGGGCCCGCCGCGCCAGGGGGGCAAACAGGCCGTTGTCCGGCCCGACGAACCAACACCCATCGACTTCCAGGGCGAGCGCCGCCCGCTCGCCCCCCACCCCCGGATCGACGACGCAAAGAAACAGGGTCCCGGGCGGGGTGTCACGAACCAGTGCTGGCAAAAAATAGGCGGCGAGGTCCGGGCGAAAGGGCACCAAGTCCGAGATCAGGTTCACAACCGAGAGGCCAGGCAACAGGGCATCCAGCACCAGACGGACCTGTCCGACATAGGGCCCGGAGCCGAAGTCGGTGACCAGTGCGATGCGGCGGACTCCGCCGAACATCTCCGCGGTCATCACCAGCCCACCGCGACCAAGGCACCCCTGGGGCACACTGCCGAGCAGCATGGCCGGCCGGCGCCTGAAACGCAAAAGGCCGGGCACAGGCCCGGCCTCAGCTTTGGCAGGTCCAAGGGGTGCACGCCCCCCGGCCAGGCCCTAGTCGGCATCCACCGCGGCGCCAACCGACGGGCGATCCACCAATTCGACGTAGGCCATGGGGGCAGAGTCGCCGGGACGGAAACCGCACTTGAGAATGCGCAGGTAGCCGCCGGGACGGGCCTGGTAGCGCGGGCCCAACTCCAGGAACAGCTTCCCAAGCACTTCCTTGTCGCGTAGCCGCGCGAAGGCTAGGCGGCGGGTGTGTACGGAGTCGATCTTCGCGAGTGTGATAAGGGGCTCGGCGACGCGCCGAAGCTCCTTGGCCTTAGGGAGGGTGGTCTTGATCAGCTCATGACGGAAGAGCGAGGCGGCCATGTTCTTGAACATGGCCTCGCGATGGGAACTGGTTCGGCTAAAGTGCTTTCCGGCTTTACGGTGACGCATGGTCCTGATTCCGAGGCTGGTACGTGCGACGCCCAGTTGGGCGCCGCTGGTTTATCTGATGCTCAACTCGTCGATGTTGTCCGGCGGCCAATTCTCTAGGCGCAGACCCAGAGACAATCCCCGCAGGGCCAGCACATCCTTGATCTCGGTGAGGGATTTCTTGCCCAGATTCGGCGTCTTGAGCAATTCGACCTCGGTGCGCTGAATCAAGTCACCGATCAGGTAGATGTTCTCGGCCTTAAGGCAGTTGGCGGAGCGAACGGTCAGTTCGAGATCATCCACCGGCCGCAGCAGGATCGGATCGATCGGAGGCAGCGGCGCTACTCCCTCGTCCGGCCCATCGCCGATCTGTGTCCCCTCCAGGACCACAAAGCTCGACAACTGATCCCGCAAGATCGCCGCCGCATGCTGAATGGCCACCTTGGGCTCCAGGGTTCCGTCGGTCTCCAGATCGATGACCAGCCTGTCAAGGTCGGTACGCTGCTCGACGCGTGCTGCCTGAACCTCGATGGAGACCCGCCGCACGGGGCTGTAGGATGCATCCAGCGGCAACCTGCCGATTGGCCGCTCTTCCTCGTCCGCGACCTCGCGCTGCGTGGCCGGCTCGTAGCCGATGCCGCGGCGCACGGTCAGCGTCATGCTCAACTCGGTATCGCCGGTGATGTTTGCGATAACCAGCCCCGGGTTGGCCACTTCCGCGGCATGATCCACCGCGATGTCTGCCGCAGTCACCACGCCGGGGCCCTTTTTGGTCAGGCTGTATGTGGCCTCATCCTTGCCATGCAGAGAAATGGCCAACTCTTTTAGATTGAGTAGGATTTCGAGCACGTCCTCCTGAACCCCATCAAGGGTTGTGTACTCATGCAATACACCTTGAATCTCTACCTCGGTGACCGCGCATCCGGACATAGAGGAGAGGAGGATACGGCGCAGCGCATTCCCCAAGGTGTGCCCGAAACCCCTTTCGAGGGGTTCAAGGGACACCTTGGCATGATGCACATTGCCATCGACCGCCTCGACCCTAACAATCCGCGGTTTCAGGAACTCGCCAACAGCGTCGCCCATGCAAAGAACCCCTCAGTACCCTTACTTCGAGTACAACTCGACGATGAGTGACTCATTGATGTCGGCCGGCAGATCGGAGCGATCCGGCATGCGCTTGAAGACACCCCTGAGGCCCTTCGTGTCTACCTCCACCCAGTCCGGGAAGCCATACTGCTCCGCCAAGGCTACGGCGCTCTGGATCCGCACCTGCTTCTTGGCCTTCTCGCGGACCTCGATGACGTCCTCGGCGCTGACAAGGAAGGACGCGATGTTCACCGTACGTCCGTTGACATGAATGCTGCGGTGACTTACCAACTGCCGCGCCTCGGCCCGGGTCGCCCCGAAACCCATCCGGTAGACGACGTTGTCCAGGCGGCTCTCCAAGAGTTGGAGCAGGTTCTCGCCTGTCGCACCCTTAGCCTGCGCCGCCTTCTTGTAATAGTTGCTGAACTGCCGCTCCATCACGCCATAAAGCCGGCGAACTTTCTGCTTCTCGCGCAACTGGACACCATAGTCCGACACCCGCCGGCGACGATCACCGACTTGGCCGGGGACCTTCTCCAGGTTGCATTTGGTATCAAGGGAGCGCGCACGACTCTTGAGCGAGAGGTCGGTCCCCTCACGGCGCGCCAGCTTACAGGTAGGGCCAATGTACCTTGCCATGTCTCGTTCCTGCTCGAATCTCAGACCCGCCGCTTCTTGGGCGGGCGGCAACCATTATGCGGAATGGGCGTCACATCGGTGATGCTCGTGATCTTGAAGCCCGCGTTATTCAGTGCCCGCACGGCCGACTCACGACCAGGGCCTGGACCCTTGACGTTTACGTCCAGGTTGCGGACACCGAACTCCTTGACGGCCTGACCGGCACGGTCGGCAGCGACCTGTGCGGCAAACGGCGTGCTCTTGCGAGACCCGCGGAAACCCGACCCACCTGAGGTCGCCCAGGCAAGCGTATTGCCCTGACGATCAGTGATGGTGATGATGGTGTTGTTGAATGAGGCGTGGACATGGGCAACCCCATCCGCGACCTGCTTCTTGACCTTCTTGCGAACTCGAGTGGGTTTTGCCATCAGCCTCTACCAAGGATGGGTGCGTACACGCGTGGTGTCTCCGCCAATTTACTTTCTGACCGGGCGCCGGGGGCCCTTACGGGTGCGTGCGTTAGTACGCGTGCGCTGGCCCCGCAATGGCAGACCGCGGCGATGGCGGATCCCGCGATTGCAGCCAAGATCCATCAGGCGCTTGATATTCATGGAAACTTCACGCCGAAGATCGCCTTCGACGGTGAACTTTGCGACCTCGGAGCGGATGCGTTCCACCTCTTCCTCGGTCATCTGCTGAAGCTTGGCCGCTGGGCTAACGCCCGCCGCCGCGCAGATCTGGTTGGCGCGGGTACGGCCAATGCCGTAGATCGCCGTCAAAGCGACGACCGCGTGTTTCCTGTCAGGAATGTTGACACCGGCGATACGGGCCATGCTCTTTAAATCTCCGAGATCTCAGAAGGATGTCCCGCTCGCGGGAACTGCGTAGTCTAACAACTTGGCGTTCAGAGTCAACGCATAAAGCTGGCTGACGCGGGATCAGCCCTGCTTTTGCTTGTGCCGCGGGTCTTTGCAGATCACCCGCACGATGCCGTTGCGACGGACGATCTTGCAGTTACGGCAGACCTTCTTCACAGAGGCGCGCACTTTCATAGCCTATTCTCCAATAACAATGTGGCTGGGTACGGCTGCGACTTCGGTCAGCGCAGCAAGCCGCCGCCCGGGGCCTTGAGGTTGGCCTTTTTCATGAGGCCCTCATACTGGTGGGACATGAGGTGTGCCTGGACCTGGGCCATGAAATCCATGACCACAACCACGATGATCAGCAGCGAGGTCCCGCCGAAGTAGAACGGCACGTTCCAGCCCACGATCAGGAACTCCGGCAGGAGGCAGACCGCGGTGATATACAGGGCACCCACCGCGGTGAGGCGGGTCATGACCGTATCGATGTAGCGAGCCGTTTGTTCCCCCGGGCGTATCCCGGGGATGAAAGCGCCCGAACGCTTGAGATTGTCTGCCGTCTCCTTGGCATTGAACACTAAGGCCGTGTAAAAGAAGCAGAAGAAGATGATCGCCAGGGAATAAGCGAGCACATACACCGGCTCTCCCGGGGACAGCTTGCTGGTGATGTCGGAGACCCAGCGAAACCCCTCGGATTGGCCCAGCCATTGCCCGATGGTGCCCGGGAACAGCAGGATACTGGAAGCAAAGATTGGTGGAATGACGCCTGCCATATTGATCTTGAGCGGCAGGTGGGTGCTCTGGGCCGCCATCATCTTGCGCCCCTGCTGTCGCCTGGCGTAGTTGACGGTGATCCGCCGCTGACCGCGTTCGACGAAGACCACGAAGGCCGTCACTGCCAGCGCCAGGGCAAACAGCACCAGCACCGCCAAGGCGTTCATCTCCCCCGTTTCCACCAGGCGCAGGGTCCCACCAATGGCCGCGGGCAGACCCGCGACGATGCCGGAAAAGATGATCAGGGAGATGCCGTTACCGATACCCCGCTCTGTGATCTGCTCGCCGAGCCACATCAGAAACATGGTTCCAGTCACCAGAGACACCGCCGCGGTGAACACAAACCCGTAGCCGGACTGGACAACGATTGCAGAACCGCCAACAGACTGTCCTTGCAAGGCGATGGCAATCCCTGCGGATTGGAAGGCCGCCAGCCCCACGGTACCGTAGCGGGTGTACTGAGTGATCTTGCGCCGACCTGACTCACCCTCCTTCTTGAGCTGTTCGAGCTGCGGTATGACCGAGGTCATGAGCTGCACAATGATAGAGGCGGAGATATAGGGCATGACACCCAGGGCAAAGAGGCTGGCCCGCTCCAGGGCACCGCCCGAGAACATGTTGAACATGTCCAACATGCTGCCGCCCTGCTGGAACAGGGCCGCCAACGCATCGGGATTCACACCCGGGACTGGAATGAAGGTCCCAATGCGGTACACAAGCAGCGCGCCGAGGACAAAGAACAGCCGCTGGCGCAGCTCCGTGAGCCGCCCCATGCCGCCGATTGCCTCGGCGATGGAGGAGGTGTTGCCGGCCATATGCTGTGGTTCCTGCCTAGTCTTCGACCTTGCCGCCCGCTGCCTCGATGGCGGCGCGAGCACCCTTGGTCACAGCCACGCCACGGACGGTCACCGCCCGCTCGATGGTCCCGGCCAGGATGATCTTGACCATGCGCGTCTCGCCGCAGACCAGACCCGAGCCTACCAAGGCCGCCAGATCGATGACGTCGCCTGCGACCTTGGACAACTCGTGAAGGCGGATCTCGTCCTTCCCCGCAGCGGTCCGGGAGCGGAAACCGACTTTGGGGAGCCGACGCTGCAGGGGCATCTGGCCGCCCTCGAAGCCGACCTTGTGGTAGCCGCCGGCACGGGAGGTCTGACCCTTGTGTCCACGCCCACCGGTCTTGCCCAGCCCGCTGCCGATGCCGCGGCCGAGACGCTTGCCGGGGCGCTTGCTGCCCGGGTTGGGTTGCAGATTATTAAGACGCATTGGCGGAGTCCCCCAGGATCTTGACCATATAGGAGACCTTGTTCACCATCCCTCGCGTGCAGGGGGTGTCCTCGACCTCTACGACCTGATGCATCCGCCGCAACCCCAGGCCACGCACCGTGGCCATGTGGGCGGGCAGGCGCCCGTAAGCGCTGCGCACCAGGGTGACCTTCATCATTTGTTTGTCGGCCATGGCTTACCCCAGGATCTCTTCGACGGTCTTGCCGCGCTTGGCGGCAACGCTGGCAGCATCGGTCATCTGCTTGAGGCCGGCCACGGTAGCGCGAACGACGTTGATCGGGTTGTTGGTCCCGATGCACTTGGCCAGCACGTTCTGCACCCCGACGACCTCGAACACGGCGCGCATGGCACCGCCAGCGATGATCCCGGTACCCTCGGAGGCTGGCTGCATATGCACCTTGGCCGCACCGTGGTTACCGATCATGGGGTACTGAAGCGTCGAGCCGTTGAGCTTGACGTCGATCATCCCCTTGCGCGCGGCCTCCATGGCCTTCTGGATGGCCACGGGGACCTCGCGGGCCTTGCCGGTCCCGAAGCCGACGCGGCCCTTGCCATCGCCGACCACCGCCAGGGCGGCGAAGCCGAACTGGCGTCCACCCTTGACTACCTTGGCGACGCGGTTGACCGCCACCAGCTTTTCGAGAAACTCGTCGCCTTCCGGCTTCGGATTGTAATTCGACATCTCTTGCGCCCCTAGCTGTGGCAGGCCCTAGAATTGGAGACCGTTTTCGCGGGCCGCATCGGCCAGGGCCTTGAGCCGGCCATGGTAGCGGAACCCTGAACGATCGAACGCGACCTTTTCGACACCGGCAGAGCGCGCACGCTCTGCAATCGCACGACCGATGACGACAGCCGCAGCGACGTTGCCCGTATGCCCGTCGATGGACTCGCGTAACGCCTTTTCCACCGTCGAGGCACTGGCCACGACGCTGCCACCCCCGGGGGCGATGATCTGCGCATACATATGCCTGGGCGTGCGATAGATGCAGAGTCGGAAGGCCCCCAACTCGCGGATCTTGGCGCGGGCCCGAGCGGCCCGGCGCAGTCGGCTTTGCTTCTTGTCCATCTGACAGACCCCTACTTCTTCTTGGCTTCTTTGCGCAGGACGACCTCGTCCGAGTACCGCACACCCTTGCCCTTGTAAGGCTCCGGGGGCCGATACGCTCGGATTTCCGCGGCGACCTGACCGACCCGCTGTTTGTCGGTGCCGGAGATCACAATCTCCGTCTGAGTCGGTGTCGCCGCGGTGATGCCCGCAGGGACCTGATAGTCCACCGGATGGGAAAAACCCAGGCTCAAGCTCAACACGTCCCCCTTGGCGGCGGCACGGTAACCGACCCCGACCAGGTTCAGCTTGCGCACGAATCCGTCACTGACCCCGGTGACCATATTCGCCAGCACGGCGCGTGCGGTCCCCGCCTGCGCCCAGGACTGTGGGTCCTCGGTGACCGGAGTAACTTTGAGCACCCCGTCTTCCTGCTGTATGGCGACCTTGGCGTTCATGGTGTGGCTGAGCTGTCCCTTGGGACCCTTGATCGTCACGGCCTGGCCGGCGATCTCAACGGTGACCTTGGCCGGAACCGGCACAGGTCGCTTTGCGACTCTTGACATGTCGGTGCTCCCTTTAGGCCACGAACGCCAGGATCTCGCCGCCGTAACCAGCCTTGCGGGCCGCCCGGTCGGTCATCAGACCCTGAGAGGTGGAAACGATGGCAACCCCGAGGCCACCCTGGACCTTCGGCAGTTCATCCTTGTTGCGGTAGATACGCAGACCAGGGCGGGAGACCCGCTTGATGGTCTCGATGACCGGCCGACCGCGGAAATACTTGAGTTTCAGGACAAGCTGCGGCTTGACGGGGTCAACGGAGGAATCCACGCTCGCCTCGGCGATGTAGCCCTCTTCTTTGAGCAGATTGGCAATGGCCAGCTTCTGCTTGGACGAGGGCATGTGAATGGTGACCTTACCGCGAATCTGCGCGTTGCGGATGCGTGTCAGCATGTCCGCAATGGGATCCGACATACTCATATTGGGCTCCTTAGGGTCAGGCCACTGAAGATCAGTGCGATACCCGGTGTTGGCCCCGAGGCCGGGGCCGATAAAGTGGGGCCGGGCCTATGACCCGGACTCCTTTGGACCAGCGTGTGCGGTGCGGCTGTTACCAGCTCGCCTTGACCACACCGGGGACGTCACCGCGCATCACCGCCTCGCGCAGCTTGTTCCGGCCCAGGCCGAACTTCCGATAAACGCCATGCGGGCGACCGGTAATCCGGCACCGGCGCCGCTGGCGCATCGGACTCGCATCCCGCGGCAGCTTCGCCAAGGCCAGGACGGCCGCATCGACCTCTTCGGGCGTGGCCTTGCGGTCCGCAATCCGCGCCTTGATCGCTGCGCGCTTGGTCGCGTACTTGGCGGCGACCGCGACACGCTTGAGGTCGCGGTTGATCATGCTCTTCTTGGCCATAGTCTTAGTCTTTCAGGTCCGGAAAGGAAACTTGAACGCCTCGAGCAGGGCGCGCGCTTCGGCGTCCGTCTTGGCGGTGGTGGTGATGGTAATGTCCATACCACGCAGGGCATCGATCTTGTCGTAATCGATCTCCGGGAACACGATCTGCTCCTTGAGGCCCAGGGAGTAGTTACCCCGACCATCGAATGCCTTTGCGCTCATTCCGCGAAAGTCGCGTATACGGGGGATGGCGACATTGATCAGGCGATCAAGGAACTCGTACATCCGCTCGCGCCTCAGGGTCACCTTGCACCCAACAGGCCAGCCCTCGCGAACCTTGAAGGCCGCAACCGAGATCCGGGCGTGGGTGACGATGGGCTGCTGCCCGGACAGGGAGCGCAGGTCGGAGACCGCGTGCTCCAGGACTTTCTTGTCCGCGATGGCTTCACCCACACCCATGTTAATGGTGATCTTTTGGATCCGCGGAACCTGCATGGCACTTTTGTAGCCGAAGCGCTCCTTGAGTTCCCCGGCGAACTGGTCGCGGTACATGGACTGCAATCTAGACATGACGGGCTCCTGACTCAAACATCGACCACTTCGCCGTCGGACTTGAAGACGCGCACCTTGCGCCCGTCCTCGAGGATTTTGAAACCGACGCGGTCCGCCTTACCCGCCTGCGGGTTAAACAGCCCGACGTTGGAAACATGAAGCGGCATTTCCTTGTCAATAATGCCGCCCGCCTCGCCGCGCTGCGGATTTCCCTTCTGGTGCTTCTTCACCAGATTGACGTTTTCGACCAGGAGCCGCTCGTCATCGACGACGCGCAACACAGTGCCGCGCTTGCCCCTGTCCTTACCGGTGAGAATGACCACGTCATCCCCTTTCTTGATCTTACGCATGACCCGACACCCTCAACGAACCTATGGCAACGAACCTTTGGCGTCACAGAACCCGCGGGCCTAGAGCACTTCCGGCGCGAGCGAGATGATCTTCATAAAGCGCTCACCGCGCAGCTCCCTGGTCACGGGCCCGAAAATACGGGTACCAATGGGCTGGAGCTGGTTGTTGAGCAGTACCGCGGCATTGCCGTCGAAGCGAATCAGGGAGCCGTCCGGCCGACGCACGCCCTTGGTAGTCCGTACCACTACGGCGTTGAACACATCGCCCTTCTTTACCTTGCCGCGCGGGATGGCATCCTTGACGGTAACCTTGATTACGTCGCCGATGCCGGCATAGCGCCGGTGAGAGCCCCCGAGCACTTTGATGCACTGCACACGCTTGGCACCGCTATTGTCGGCGCAGCTCAGATTGGTCTGCATCTGGATCATGTTCTTTTCCTAAAACTCATGCCGGCGACTGCGCCGAGAATGGGCGACAAATTGTCTGCACGCCTTGGTCATACCGTAGCGAATTCAGCGCGCCTTCTCGACGATCTCGATCAGGCGCCAGCTCTTGGTCTTGGACAGCGGCCGACACTGTTCGACGCGCACCAGATCCCCACGACCACATGCATTGTCGGCATCGTGGGCATGGACCTTGGTGGAACGGGTCATATACTTGCCGTACAAGGGGTGCTGGACCCGCCGCTCGATAAGGACAGTGACGGTCTTATCCATGGCATCGCTGACCACGCGGCCTACCAAGGTGCGGTTGGCAAGAGCGCTATTGGTCTTGTCCTCGGACTCGGTGGCCTCGGAGGTCGGTTCGGTCATCGTCTCGGTCATTGCGCACCGCCTGCCTTAAGCTGATTCATCACGGTCTTGATCCGGGCGATGTCGCGGCGAATCGCGCGCATCTGCGATGGGCGGGTCAGTTGGCCGGTGCCACGCTGCATCCGCAGGTTAAACTGCTCCTTGCGCGCCTCCAGCAACCGCTTATCCAGCCCCGCCGTGCCGCTCTTCTTCAACTCGCTAATTAGCGCCTTGGCCTTCATCACAAAATCGTCCGCTTCTCAAAGGTGGTGTGGATCGGGAGCTTGGCGGCGGCCAACTTGAACGCCTCCCGTGCCAGTTCCTCCGGCACTCCCTCGATCTCGTAGAGGACCCTGCCCGGCTGGATCAGGGCGACCCAATACTCGACGTTGCCCTTACCCTTACCCATACGCACTTCCAAGGGCTTCTTGGTGACCGGCTTGTCGGGGAAGACGCGGATCCACAACTGGCCACCGCGCTTGACCTGACGAGAGATGGCGCGACGCGCCGCCTCAATCTGGCGCGCCGTCAGACGGCCGCGCTCCGTCGCCTTGAGGGCGAATTCGCCGAAGCTCACCTTGTTGCCCGACTGGGCCAGGCCGCGGTTGCGCCCGGTGAACTGTTTGCGGAACTTGGTACGCTTAGGTTGCAGCATGGATTAAGCCCTCCGATCCGAAGCCCTGGGGTCCGACCCGCGCGGGCCCGTGCCCCTTGGGGCCTGCCTCGGAGCAGGCTGCGGCGCCGCCTCCTCATGGGCCTGCGGACCAAACACCTCTCCCTTGAAGACCCAGACCTTGACCCCGATCACCCCATAGGTGGTACGGGCCTCGGCAAAGCCATAGTCGATGTCGGCACGCAGGGTGTGCAAGGGCACGCGGCCCTCGCGAGTCCACTCGCTGCGGGCAATCTCGGCCCCGTTCAGACGACCGGAGACGTGCACCTTGACACCCTCGGCCCCGAGGCGCATGGCCGTCTGCACCGCGCGCTTCATGGCGCGACGGAACATGATACGACGCTCGAGCTGTTGGGCAATGCCCTCAGCGACCAATTGCGCGTCCAGCTCGGGCTTGCGGATCTCCTCGATGCTGATGTGGACCGGGATCCCCATCATGCGCGAGACCTCGGCGCGCAAGGCGTCGATGTCCTCGCCCTTCTTGCCGATGACCACGCCCGGACGGGCGGTGTGCACCGTGATGTGGGCATTCTTGGCCGGACGATCGATCTGAATACGACTGACCGAGGCCTGGAACAGGCGCTTCTTCAGAAAGGCGCGCACCTCCAGGTCCTTATTGAGCAGATTCGCATAGTCCTTGGAATCGGCATACCACTTGGACGTCCAGTCCTTGACGATGCCCAGACGAATCCCGGTCGGATGAACTTTGTGACCCATGCTGTTCTCTCTAGTAACCCTTGGCTCTTAACCTTCGGCGACGGTCAAGGTGATGTGGCTGGTGCGCTTGAGGATGCGCGCCGCCCGCCCCTTTGCCCGCGCCCGGATGCGCTTCATGGTCGGACCCTCATCCACCATGATGCTGGCCACCTTGAGGGCGTCGATGTCCGCCCCCTCATTGTGCTCGGCGTTGGCAATGGCCGACTCCAGCACCTTCTTGATCAGCGGGGCACCCTTCTTGGTGCTGAAGGTGAGGGTATTCAGCGCCCGTTCGACGTGCAGCCCACGGATCTGATCCGCAACGAGGCGCGCCTTTTGGGCAGAGATACGCGCGTACTTGAGTTTGGCCATTGCTTGCATCTTGCGGTTCCTCTTGAACGTCGTCGGGCCTACTTCTTCTTGGCCTTCTTATCGGCGGCATGCCCACGGAAGGTCCGCGTCAGAGCGAACTCGCCGAGCTTGTGCCCGATCATGTTCTCGTTGACGAGTACCGGCACATGCGCTCGCCCGTTATGGACGGCGATGGTCAACCCGACAAACTCGGGCAGAATCATGGAGCGACGCGACCAGGTCTTGATCGGGCGCTTACTGTTCTGCGCCACCGCCTCATCCACCTTTTTGATCAGGTGGTGGTCCACAAAGGGCCCCTTACGAATCGAACGTGGCACTTGGTCAATCTCCCCTTGTTTACTTGCGGCCGCGACGACGAACGATCATGCCGTCAGTACGCTTGTTCTTGCGGGTCTTATGACCCTTGGTCGGCACACCCCAGGGCGTCACCGGGTGACGGCCGCCGGAGGTGCGGCCCTCGCCACCACCATGGGGGTGGTCAACTGGGTTCATGACAACACCACGAACCGTCGGTCGAACCCCGCGCCAGCGGGTTGCACCGGCTTTACCGAGCTTACGCAGGCTGTTCTCGTGGTTACCCACCTCGCCGATGACGGCACGGCACTCGGTATGCACCTTGCGAGTCTCGCCAGAGCGCAGGCGCAGGGTCGCATAGCTCCCCTCGCGGGCGATAAGCTGGGCGGATCCGCCGGCGGCACGGGCCAACTGCGCCCCCTTGCCAGGACGCAACTCGACGCAGTGGACCAGGCCACCAACCGGAATGTTACGCAGCGGCAGGCAGTTGCCGGGGGCTATGGGCGCATCCTCGCCTGCCTGCACCGAATCGCCCGCCTTCAGACCCTTGGGCGCAATGATATAGGCACGCTCGCCATCGGCGTACTTGAGCAGGGCCAGATGCGCCGTGCGGTTGGGATCGTACTCGATATGCTCGACCACCGCCGGAACGCCATCCTTGTTCCGCTTGAAATCGACGATGCGATAACGTTGCTTATGACCGCCGCCCTGATGCCGGACGGTGATCCGGCCATTATTGTTTCGGCCCCCATGCTTACTCTTGGAGTCCAGCAGCGGGCCATGGGGGTCGCCCTTGTGCAGTCCCGGGGTCTGCACCTTGACGACGAAGCGCCGCCCGGCCGAGGTCGGATTTGTCTTTACGATTGCCATCTTTGAGCCATCCGTTCTATGCGCTTTCTGAGCCGCTTTAGGGGACGCCTAAGCGCCGCCGCCGAAGTCGATGCTATGGCCTTCCTTGAGCCGGACATAGGCCTTGCGCCAATCCTGGCGGACGCCAAAACGCTGGGCGAAGCGCTTTTTCTTACCTTTCACATTGACGACCTGAACGCGGTCCACTTCGACCTCGAACAGGGCCTCGACGGCGCGCCCGATCTCACGCTTGGTGGCGTCGGTGGCAACCTTGAATGCGTACTGTTGGTGCTCAGCCGCATTAGCGGCCTTTTCGGAGACGACCGGGCTGAGCAGCACCATCATCAAACGTTCTTTATTCATGCGAGACGCTCCTCAAGCTGGCGAACCGCTGCCTCGGAGGTGAGCACGTGCTCAAAGGCTACCAAGCTCGCGGGATCGACCTCACGCGCGGTGAGCACGTCGACACCCGGGAGGTTGCGGGCGGCATAGTACAGGTTTGCGTCCAGATCATCGGTCAGGATCAGCACGTCGGTCAGGTTGAGGGCACTGAGCTTGGCCAGCAACTCCTTGGTCTTGGGCGCGGCCAGGGTCAGCTCAGGCAGGATGACCAGGCGCTCCTGACGGACCAACTCGGAGACGATGGAACGTACCGCACCCCGATACATCTTGCGGTTGACCTTCTGGCTGTAGTCCCGCGGGACCGCCGCGAAGGCGCGACCGCCGGTGCGCCACAGGGGGCCACGGGTGGTGCCCGCACGGGCGCGGCCCGTCCCCTTCTGACGGAACGGCTTGGAATTGCCGCCGCTGACCTGTGCCCGGGTCTTCTGGGCCTTGGTGCCAGCGCGGGAGGCATTGAGGTAGGCCGTAACAACCTGATGGATCAGGCCCGGCTTGAACTCGGCCCCGAACACTTCGTCGGAGACCGCAAGGCTACCAGCCGCGGCGCCATTATCGCTTCTTACGGTGAGGTCCATGACAGATCAGCCCTTGTTCTTTTGCTTGACCGAGGGCAGCACCACCAGGTGACCACCCGTGGGCCCCGGGACGCCGCCGCGGACGAGGAGCAGATTCCGCTCCGCATCGACGCGCACAACCTCGAGGTTCTGTTGGCAGCGCTGCACGCTGCCCAGGTGGCCCGCCATCTTCTTGCCTTTGAACACGCGCCCCGGCGTCTGATTCTGACCGATGGAGCCGTGAACCCGGTGCGAGCGGGAGTTCCCGTGGGTCGCATCCTGGGTACGGAAATGATGGCGCCGGACCACGCCGGAGAAGCCGCGGCCCTTGGTAACGCCGCGCACGTCCACCATCTGGCCGGGTGTGAAGATCGACACCGTGATCTCACCACCCGCCTCCAGATCGGTCCCCTCCCCTTCCGCCAGGCGGAACTCACCCAATTTCGCGCCAGCGGCAACCCCAGCCTTGGCGAAATGCCCGGCCATTGGCTTGGTCACTCTGGTGGCACGACGGGCCCCGGCGGCAACCTGCACGGCACGGTAGCCATCGGTCTCAGTATCTTTCACCTGGCTGATGCGGTTGGGCTGCACCTCGATGACCGTCACCGGGACGGACACGCCCTCCTCGGTGAAGACGCGGGTCATGCCGGCCTTGCGCCCTATCACTCCAATGGTCATGACTTAAGCTCCTTTAGCTCAACTTGATCTGGACATCGACGCCGGCGGCGAGGTCCAGCTTCATAAGGGCATCGACCGTTTTGTCGGTGGGATCGACGATGTCCATCAGACGCTTGTGGGTGCGCAGTTCGTATTGGTCCCGGGCGTCCTTGTTGACGTGGGGGGAGACCAGCACGGTGAATCGCTCCTTCCTGGACGGCAGCGGCACGGGGCCCCGCACCTGAGCGCCGGTGCGCTTGGCGGTGTCCACGATCTCGCGCGCCGACTGGTCGATCAAGCGATGATCGAAGGCCTTGAGGCAGATACGGATTCTCTGGTTTGCCATTGCTCTTACTCGATGATCTTGGCGACGACGCCGGCGCCGACGGTACGACCACCCTCGCGGATGGCAAAGCGCAGCCCCTCTTCCATGGCGATCGGGGCGATGAGCTGCACGTTCAGCTTCACGTTGTCGCCAGGCATGACCATCTCCACGCCCTCCGGCAACTCGCAGGCCCCGGTCACGTCGGTGGTCCGGAAGTAGAACTGTGGCCGATAGCCCTGGAAGAACGGGGTGTGACGACCGCCCTCGTCCTTGCCCAGCACGTAGACCTCGGCCTCGAAGTGCGTGTGCGGGGTGATGGTCCCGGGCTTGGCCAGCACCTGGCCACGCTCGACGTCGTCCCGCTTGGTCCCGCGCAGCAGCACACCGACGTTGTCGCCGGCCTGCCCCTGGTCGAGCAGCTTGCGGAACATCTCGACACCCGTGCAGGTGGTCTTGACGGTGTCGCGGATGCCGACGATGGCCACTTCCTCGCCGACCTTGATGATGCCGCGCTCCACACGACCGGTCACCACGGTGCCGCGACCGGAGATGGAGAAGACGTCCTCGATCGGCATCAGGAAGGGCTTGTCCAGGGCGCGCACCGGCTCCGGGATGTAGGCGTCGAGCGCATCCACCAGGCGGCCGATGGAGGGCACGCCGATGTCGCTCTCGTCACCCTCCAGGGCCTTGAGGGCGGAGCCGATGATGATCGGGGTGTCGTCGCCGGGGAAGTCGTAGGAGGAGAGCAGCTCGCGCACCTCCATCTCCACCAGCTCCAACAGCTCGGCATCGTCGACCATGTCGGCCTTGTTCATGTAGACCAGCACATAGGGCACGCCGACCTGGCGCGCCAGCAGGATGTGCTCGCGGGTCTGCGGCATCGGGCCGTCGGCCGCCGATACCACCAGGATGGCACCGTCCATCTGCGCCGCCCCCGTGATCATGTTCTTGATGTAGTCCGCGTGTCCCGGGCAGTCCACATGGGCGTAGTGACGCTTGGCCGACTCGTACTCGACATGCGCCGTAGCAATGGTAATGCCGCGCTCGCGCTCCTCGGGGGCATTGTCAATCTGGTCGTACGCCTTGTACTCGCCGCCGAACTTCTTCGACTGCACCATGGTGATCGCCGCCGTCAGCGTCGTCTTGCCGTGGTCAACGTGCCCAATCGTGCCGACGTTCACATGCGGCTTCTTACGCTCGAATTTTCCTTTGGACATCGCTTGCTACCTATCTCGATGGGTCTTGACCTTGTCCCGACGGGATGGTCCAGACAGTGGCTTTCAACTAGTGTCTCTTGGCGATGGCGTCGGCAATACTGGCCGGCACCTCGGCATATCTACCGAATTCCATGCTGTAAGTCGCTCGGCCCTGGGTCGCAGAGCGCAGGTCGGTGGAATACCCGAACATCTGCGCCAGCGGGACCTCGGCCCGGACGATCTTGCCGGAGGGGGCGTCCTCCATGCCGTGGATCATTCCGCGGCGGCTGTTCAGATCGCCCA
Source organism: uncultured Gammaproteobacteria bacterium (assembly GCA_963802205.1). Lineage (GTDB taxonomy): Bacteria > Pseudomonadota > Gammaproteobacteria > Chromatiales > Chromatiaceae > DYRB01. The sequence goes on from CAWDHW010000015.1 coordinate 94,515, forward strand.
TGACGTCCCCCATAAATGCCTCGGGGGTCACCACCTCAACCTTCATGACGGGTTCGAGAAGAATCGGCCTGGCCCTGGCGATGCCCTCCCGGAAACCCATGGAGCCGGCGATCTTGAATGCCATCTCGCTCGAATCCACATCGTGATACGAACCGTCGTACAGGGCCACACGGACATCCACCACCGGGAAGCCGGCGATGACGCCGTTCGCCATCGCCTCGCGAACGCCCTTGTCTACTGCGGGGATGTACTCCTTGGGCACGGTCCCACCAACCACCTCGTTGACAAACTGGTAACCGGCCCCGGCCTCCCGGGGCTCGATCCGCAAATAGACATGGCCGTACTGGCCGCGTCCTCCGGATTGACGCACGAACTTCCCTTCCTGCTCTACCTTGGCGCGTATCGTCTCGCGGTAACTGACCTGGGGGGCGCCAACATTGGCATCGACCCCGAACTCGCGCCTCATCCGGTCAACGATGATCTCCAGGTGCAATTCGCCCATCCCGGAGATGATGGTCTGACCGGATTCCGTATCTGTGTGGACCCGGAACGAGGGGTCCTCCTGGGCCAACTTTCCCAAGGCGGCGCCCATCTTGTCCTGATCGGCCTTGGTCTTCGGCTCAACGGCCACTGAGATGACCGGCTCCGGAAATTCCATCCGCTCCAAGGTGATGGGGCGGTCCTGGGCACACAGGGTCTCGCCAGTCGTCACATCCTTCAGGCCCACCGCTGCGGCAATGTCCCCCGCCAGCACCTCCTTGATTTCCTTGCGATCGTTGGCATGCATCTGGAGCAGCCGGCCAATACGTTCACGCTTCCCCTTCACCGGGTTGAACAGGGTGTCGCCCGAGTTGAGGACGCCCGAATAGACCCTGAAGAAGGTCAGTGTGCCGACAAAAGGGTCGGTTGCAATCTTAAAAGCCAAGGCTGCAAACGGCGCATCGTCCCGCGCCGGACGCTCTTCCTCCGTTTTACCATCCTCCAATAGGCCGCGGATGGGCGGCACGTCCACCGGGGCCGGCATGTACTCGACGATGGCATCGAGCATCGCCTGGACCCCCTTGTTCTTAAAGGCGGAACCGCACAGGACCGGCACCACCTCGTTCTTGAGCGTCCGCGCCCGCAGACCGACGCGAATCTCCACATCGGTCAGCTCGCCGCCGTCGATGTACTTCTCCTGCAGGGCCTCGCTCGATTCCGCGGCGGCCTCCACCAGGATCTCGCGCCATTCCAGGCACTGCGCTCTGATATCCTCAGGGACATCGGCAAGGGCGAACTTCATCCCCTTGCTCTCCTCGTCCCAGTAGATTGCCTTCATCTGGACGAGGTCAACGACCCCTTTGAACCCCTCCTCAGCCCCAATAGGGAGCTGAATCGGCACCGCAGTCGCCCCGAGGCGATCACGAATCTGCCCGACCACCCGCAGGAAGTCAGCGCCCATCCGGTCCATCTTGTTTACGAAGCACAGCCTGGGCACGCCGTACTTGTCCGCCTGTCGCCACACCGTCTCGGACTGGGGCTCCACCCCACCGACGGCGCAAAACACGGCACAGGCGCCGTCGAGTACCCGCAGAGAGCGCTCCACCTCAATGGTGAAATCAACGTGCCCCGGGGTGTCAATGATGTTGATCCGGTGCTCGGGGTACTGCCGATCCATCCCGGACCAGAAGCAAGTCGTCGCCGCGGACGTGATCGTGATACCGCGCTCCTGCTCCTGCTCCATCCAATCCATTGTGGCCGCGCCGTCGTGCACCTCGCCTAGCTTGTGCGACACCCCGGTATAAAACAGGATGCGCTCTGTGGTCGTGGTCTTACCGGCATCGATATGCGCCATGATCCCGACATTGCGGTAGCGTTCGATGGGTGTATGGCGTGCCACGACTGCATCTGCCTGGGGTGCCCGAGAGCCCTTTCGGCAACCTTACCAGCGGTAATGCGAGAAGGCCTTGTTGGCCTCCGCCATCCGGTGCGTATCTTCCTTCTTCTTCACCGCCGAACCGCGGGAATCGGAGGCATCCATCAACTCGCCCGCCAGGCGGTGGGCCATGGACTTCTCGGAGCGCTTACGCGCCGCATCGATCAGCCAGCGCATGGCCAGAGAGTTGCGACGGGCCGGGCGCACCTCCACCGGCACCTGATAAGTCGCGCCGCCGACGCGACGGGACTTGACTTCGACTACGGGGCGGACGTTTTCCATGGCCCGACCCAACATCTCGATAGGCTCACCACCGCGCTTCTCTGCCATCTGGTCGAGGGCACCGTAGATGATGCGCTCGGCGACGGACTTCTTGCCGTCTTCCATCAGCATATTGATGAACTTGGCAAGCAATTCGCTCTTGTGCTTCGGATCCGGCAGGATCTGGCGACGGGCGGCAACGCGTCTTCTTGGCATGTAAAGGCTCCGACCTTGGGACTGGCGTACTGTTTGGCGTATGGGCTATGGCGGCGTGGGGCTGGAATCTGGTGCTTCTCGCTCAGGGAAGCGCAGAGCGCTTGTCCCCATACTCGTGCACCTTACTTCTTGCCCTTGGTCGCTGCGGCCGCCCCAGCCTTCGGGCGCTTGGCGCCGTACTTGGAACGACCCTGCCGACGCTTATCGACGCCCGAGGCGTCCAGGGTTCCGCGGACTGTGTGATAGCGCACGCCTGGCAAGTCCTTGACGCGACCGCCACGAATGAGCACGACCGAGTGTTCCTGTAGGTTGTGACCCTCGCCGCCGATGTAGGAGGCAACCTCGAACCCGTTGGTCAGGCGCACGCGGGCAACCTTACGCAGGGCAGAGTTGGGCTTCTTGGGGGTTGTCGTATAGACGCGGGTGCAAACGCCGCGCTTCTGCGGACAGGCCTCCAGGGCGGGCACCGTGCTCTTTACCACCTTGCGTTGGCGCGGCTTGCGGACCAACTGATTAATCGTCGCCATACAAAGGATCTCCACCGGCGCTCAGGCGCCATCCACAAAATGACCGCAACTTGGTACCGTCGACCGACCTGCAGGGACAAACAGCATCTGTCGCCATGCCGGCCTTCGCCTGAGGCGAGGTTGGCGGCGAGCTTGCACCTTCCACGGATGACCTGCTTGGTGCCCGTGGGCCGTCACCCCGTCATTTGGCAAGGGCCCCCGGATTGGAAAACGATCAAGCCGGCGTTGATCCGGCCGACTTGAGACGAAGCAGTATAGGGATTTGGGAAAGGCCCGTCAATCAGCGCTAAACACTGATTTAATGTGTCTTCGCCTTTCGCCGGGTCGCCCCCAGCCCCTTGTCCGACCAGACAGCGCAGTCCCTGGCATCGAGGATCGAACCACCATGACCCAGATAGATCTTACTGTCGAACCCGCGCCGCAAGATGAGGGAATCGGTCATGGCGCCCCTGCCATTCATGGTCCGGTGTGGCACGGGGCGCCATGACCGTTAGGGATGCTGCTCCTCCGAGGTATTCAGCGCGTGCTTGAGGGCCTCCTCCAGTGCCTCCGTGGCCAGTTCCGCCTGACCCTCCACGGTCACGGCCCGGCGGCGCAGGCGGCGCTCCTTGTGATAGGCAAGCCCGGTCCCCGCCGGGATGAGACGCCCAACGATGACGTTCTCCTTAAGCCCATTCAAGTGATCCACCGAGCCTCGCACCGAAGCCTCGGTCAACACGCGGGTGGTCTCCTGGAAGGACGCCGCCGAGATGAACGACTCTGTAGCCAGAGACGCCTTCGTGATACCCAGCAAGAGCGGATTCCAGGTGGCAGGGTGCTTGCCCTCGGCCGTGACCCGCTCGTTCTCCGACAAGACCAGCGAGTGCTCGGCCTGCTCGCCGCGCAACAGGCGGGTGTCGCCCGGGTCGATCACCTCGACCTTGCGCAACATCTGCCGGACGATGACCTCGATGTGCTTGTCGTTGATCTTCACACCCTGGAGGCGGTAGACGTCCTGGATCTCCTTGACCAGATACTCCGCCAGCGCGGTGACGCCCTTAAGGCGCAGGATGTCGTGGGAGGCAAGCTCGCCGTCTGAGATCACCTCCCCACGCTCCACGCGCTCACCCTCGAAGACGTTGACGTGACGCCACTTCGGGATCAGCTCCTCCACCGCCTCGCCGTCGTCTTTGGTGATGACCAGGCGCTGTTTGCCCTTGGTGTCCTTTCCGAAGCCGATGGTCCCGGATGCCTCCGCGAGCAGGGCCGGCTCCTTGGGCTTGCGCGCCTCGAAGAGGTCCGCCACCCGCGGTAGACCGCCTGTGATATCGCGGGTCTTACTGGACTCCTGCGGGATACGTGCCAGGACATCGCCTACCCCGACCCGGGCCCCATCGGCTACGCCGACGATCGCCCCGGAAGGCAGGAAGTAACGCGCCGGAAGGTCCGTGCCAGCGATATTCAGTTCATTGCCCTCGTCGTCCAGGAGCTTGACCATGGGGCGAACGTCCTTACCCTGGGCCGGCCGCTGCTTGGGGTCTATGACCACAAGCGCCGTCAGACCCGTTACATCGTCTGTCTGGCTCTGCACCGTCACGCCATCGAGGAAGTCCTCGAATCGCAGGGTCCCAGCCACCTCGGTCACCACCGGGTGGGTGTGGGGGTCCCAGGTGGCGACCACATCACCGGCCTTGGTGGCATCGCCGGCGCCGGCCCGCAGGGTCGCGCCATAGGGCACCTTGTAGCGCTCGCGCTCCATGCCCTTCTCATCTACCACCGTTAGCTCGCCGGAGCGAGACACCGCAACCAGGTTGCCGGAGGTATGACGGACGGTCTTGATGTTGTGCAGGCGCACCAACCCTGACGACTTGATCTCGATGCTGCTGACAGCGGCCGCCCGGGAGGCGGCCCCACCAATGTGGAAGGTGCGCATGGTGAGCTGTGTGCCCGGCTCACCGATAGACTGGGCCGCGATGACACCCACCGCCTCGCCCTGGTTCACCAGATGGCCGCGGGCCAGGTCACGCCCGTAGCACGCGGCACAGACACCGACACGGGCCTCGCAGGTGATGGCGGAACGGACGCGCACCTGATCGATGCCGATCTGCTCCAGGCGCCTTACCCAGCCCTCGTCGAGCAGGGTCCCGGCCGGGCAGACGACGTCGTCGCTGGCCGGGGCATAGACATCGCTAGCGGTGACACGCCCGAGGATACGTTCGCGCAGCGGCTCCACCACGTTGCCCCCCTCAATGATCGGGGACATCAGCAGACCGAACTCAGTGCCGCAGTCATGCTCCAGGACCACCATGTCCTGGGCCACATCCACCAAGCGACGGGTGAGGTAGCCGGAGTTGGCGGTCTTGAGTGCCGTATCCGCCAGGCCCTTGCGCGCCCCGTGGGTAGAGATGAAGTACTGGATGACGTTCAATCCCTCGCGAAAATTGGCCGTGATGGGGGTCTCGATGATGGAGCCATCCGGCTTGGCCATGAGACCGCGCATCCCCGCAAGCTGGCGAATCTGGGCGGCGGAGCCACGCGCCCCGGAGTCGGCCATCATGTAGATGGAGTTGAAGGAGTCCTGGCTGTGGGGCTTACCCTCGGCGTCGGTCACGATCTCCTTGCCGAGTTTCGCCATCATGGCCTTAGCAACCTGATCGTTGGTATGGGACCAGATATCGACGACCTTGTTATAGCGCTCGCCGTTGGTCACCAGGCCGGAGGCGTATTGGGCCTGGATCTCCTTCACTTCGCGCTCGGCGAGTGCCAGGATCTTGCCCTTTTCCTCGGGCACGGCCATATCTTCCAGGCCGATGGACACCCCGGAGCGGGTCGCCATGCGGAAACCCATGTACATGATCTGGTCGGCGAAGACGACGGTCTCCTTGAGCCCCAGGACACGGTAGCAGGTGTTGATGAGGGCGGAGATGGCCTTCTTGCCCATGGCCTGGTTGACCAGTTCGTAGGGCAGTCCATCCGGGACTATGTCGAAGACCAGGGCGCGGCCCAGGGTCGTCTCCCTGATGGCGATGGACGTGGTCAGAGTACCGTCGGGGCTCTTGACGACCTCGCGGATGCGTACCTTGACCTTGGCGTGGAGGTCAGCATGTCCCGTCTCATAGGCGCGACGCGCCTCCTGAATGCCCGAATAGACGCTGCCTTCACCGCGCGCTCCGATACGCTCGCGGGTCATATAGTAAAGTCCCAGCACCACGTCCTGAGAGGGGACAATGATGGGTTCGCCGTTGGCCGGGGACAGGATGTTGTTGGAGGCCATCATCAGGGCGCGGGTCTCGATCTGCGCCTCCAGAGACAGGGGCACATGCACCGCCATCTGGTCGCCGTCGAAGTCGGCGTTAAAGGCGGTACACACCAGGGGGTGGAGCTGAATTGCCTTGCCCTCTATGAGCTGAGGCTCGAAGGCCTGGATGCCCAGACGGTGCAGGGTCGGTGCCCGGTTGAGCATGACCGGATGCTCGCGGATGACCTCCTCGAGAATGTCCCACACCTCGGGGCTGCCACGTTCGACCATCTTCTTGGCCGCCTTGATGGTGGCGGCCAGGCCACGCAGTTGCAGCTTGCTGAAGATAAAGGGCTTGAAGAGTTCCAGGGCCATGCGCTTGGGCAGGCCGCACTGATGCAGCTTGAGCGTCGGGCCAACCACAATGACCGAGCGCCCTGAATAGTCCACGCGCTTGCCCAACAGGTTCTGGCGGAAGCGTCCCTGCTTGCCCTTGATCATGTCCGCCAGAGACTTGAGCGGGCGCTTGTTGGTCCCGGTGATGGCCCGGCCGCGGCGACCGTTGTCCAGCAGGGCGTCAACCGCCTCCTGGAGCATGCGCTTTTCGTTGCGCACGATGATGTCCGGGGCCACCAGATCCAACAGCCGCTTGAGGCGATTGTTGCGGTTGATGACGCGCCGGTAGAGGTCGTTGAGGTCCGAGGTGGCAAAGCGCCCCCCGTCCAGGGGAACCAGGGGGCGCAGCTCCGGCGGCAGGACCGGCAGGACCTTGAGAATCATCCATTCCGGGCGGTTGCCGGACTCGATGAGCGACTCCATGAGCTTGAGGCGCTTTGTCAGCTTCTTGATCTTGGACTCGGCAGTGGTGGTCTCGAGATCTTCGCGCATACGCCGGACCTCGGCGGGCAGATCCAGGGTCCGCAGCAATTCATACACCGCCTCTGCGCCCATGCGGGCGTCAAACTCGTCGCCGTTCTCTTCCAGGGCGTCGAGATACTGCTCGTCGGTGAGGAGCTGGCTGCGTTCGAGCTGGGTCATACCCGGGTCCACCACCACGAAGGATTCGAAGTAGAGGACGCGCTCGATGTCGCGGAGCGTCATGTCGAGCAAGAGCCCGATACGCGAGGGCAAAGACTTGAGGAACCAGATATGGGCGACGGGGCTGGCCAGGTCGATATGACCCATTCGCTCACGCCGCACCTTGGCCAGGGTCACCTCCACACCGCATTTCTCGCACACCACACCGCGATGCTTCAGCCGCTTGTACTTACCGCAGACACACTCATAGTCGCTGATGGGGCCGAAGATCTTGGCGCAAAAGAGCCCGTCGCGCTCGGGCTTGAAGGTACGGTAATTGATGGTCTCCGGCTTCTTGACCTCGCCGTAAGACCAGGACCGGATCATGTCCGGGGAGGCCAACCCGATTTTGATCGAGTCGAACTCCAGCGCCTGGCCCTGCTGCTTAATAATCTTGAGAAGGTCTTTCAACTTGAGTCTCCGGCGGAAATTAGTGAATAGTGGTTAGTGGTTAGTGAATCGTGAATCGTGAGTAGCCAAGGCCTAGGTCAGTCCTCGGCTACCCACTCGTCACGCTCCACTCTCCACTATCTCGTCACTATCTGGATCAATCCTGGTCCAGCTCGATATTGATCCCCAGGGAGCGGATCTCCTTGACCAGCACGTTGAAGGACTCGGGCATGGCGGCCTCCATCCGGTGATCGCCGTCCACGATGTTCTTGTACATCTTGGTCCGCCCGTTCACGTCGTCGGACTTGACCGTCAGCATCTCCTGTAGCGTATAGGCGGCACCGTAGGCCTCCAGGGCCCAGACCTCCATCTCGCCGAAGCGCTGACCCCCGAACTGCGCCTTGCCACCCAGGGGCTGCTGCGTCACCAGGCTGTATGGACCGGTGGAACGGGCATGCATCTTGTCGTCCACCAGGTGGTTCAGTTTGAGCATATACATGTAGCCCACGGTCACGGGGCGCTCGAAGGCATCGCCGGTACGCCCGTCGTATAGGGTCGTTTGCCCCGACTCCGGGAGGTCCGCCAATCGCAACATGGCGCGGATCTCGTCCTCCGTGGCCCCATCGAAGACCGGCGTGGCGAGGGGTACACCCGCCACCAGGTGACGCGACAGGTCCAGGATGTCCGCGTCGCTGAAGCCTGAGAGGTCCTCGTGGCGACCGCTGGTGTTGTAGACCTTATCCAGGAAGGCCCGCAGCCCCGCCACAGCGCTGTTGGCCTGGGTGTGACGCTGCAACATGGCCCCGATCTTGAATCCAAGACCCTTTGCGGCCCAGCCCAGGTGCGTCTCCAAGACCTGCCCGACGTTCATACGCGAGGGCACGCCCAGTGGGTTGAGGACGATGTCCACCGGGTTGCCGTCGGCTGAGAAGGGCATGTCCTCCACCGGCACCACGCGGGAGATAACACCCTTGTTGCCGTGGCGCCCGGCCATCTTGTCGCCAGGCTGGATGCGACGCTTCACCGCCACATAGACCTTGACCATCTTGAGCACACCCGGAGCCAGGTCGTCGCCGCTGATGATCTTGCGGCGCTTGACCTCGAAGCGGTCACGGAACTCCTCGCGCTGCTGCTTGATCTGGTTGGCCACGGCCTCGAGCTGGCTGGCGGACTCCTCGCTGCGGAGCCGAATCTCGAGCCAGCGGTCATTCGACCCCTTCTCGATCAACTCATTCAAATAGGCCTTGGTGATCTTGGTCCCCGCCTTGAGGCCCTTGGGTCCGCCGTCCGCAACCTTGCCGATGAGCATCTTCTCGACGCGCTGGAAGGTGTCGTTCTCCATAATGCGCAACTGGTCGTCGAGGTCCTTACGGACCTGCTCCAGCTCCAGCGCCTCGATCTGGAGGGCGCGTTTGTCCTTCTCCACCCCATCGCGTGTGAAGACCTGGACGTCCACCACGGTCCCAGCCATGCCGGATGGCAGGCGCAGAGACGAGTCCTTCACGTCGGATGCCTTCTCGCCGAAGATCGCGCGTAAAAGCCTCTCCTCCGGGGTAAGCTGGGTCTCACCCTTGGGTGTGACCTTGCCCACCAGGATGTCTCCATCGCGAACCTCGGCCCCGATATAGACGATGCCCGACTCATCCAGCTTCGCGAGCGCCGACTCGCCGACGTTCGGGATGTCCCCCGAAATCTCCTCGGGGCCCAGTTTGGTGTCCCGGGCGAGGCAGTTCAGCTCCTCGATATGGATGCTGGTGAAGCGGTCATCCTTTACCACCCGCTCCGAGACCAGGATGGAATCCTCGAAGTTGTAGCCGTTCCAGGGCATGAAAGCGACGCGCAGGTTCTGGCCCAGGGCCAGCTCGCCCAAGTCCGTCGAAGGCCCGTCCGCCAACACGTCGCCACGCGCCACCACATCCCCGGGGTTCACCAGGGGCCGCTGATTGATGCAGGTATTCTGGTTGGAGCGGGTGTACTTGGTCAGGTTGTAGATATCGACGCCCGGAACCCCGGGCTCCGCCTCGTCGTCGTTGACGCGTACTACGATGCGGGCGGCATCGACAGACTCGATGACGCCGCCGCGCTTGGCCACCACGGTGACGCCGGAGTCCTTGGCCACCACGCGCTCCATCCCAGTCCCCACCAGGGGCTTCTCTGCACGCAGCGTCGGGACCGCCTGGCGCTGCATGTTCGAGCCCATGAGGGCGCGGTTTGCGTCGTCGTGTTCCAGGAAGGGGATCAACGAGGCGGCCACGGACACGATCTGGCGCGGGGAGACGTCCATATACTGGACCTCCTCCGGCGCCTTGAGGGCAAACTCGTTCAAGTGCCGGCACGACACCAGGGCATCGGTCAGGCGCCCATCCCCGTCCAGGGTCGTATTGGCCTGGGCGATGATGAAATTGCCCTCTTCGATGGCGGAGAGGTAGTCGATGTCGCTGGTGACGCGCCCGTCCTGCACCCGGCGATACGGCGTCTCAAGGAAGCCGAAACGGTTGGTCCTGGCATAGACTGCCAGGGAGTTGATCAGGCCGATGTTCGGGCCTTCAGGTGTCTCGATGGGGCAGACGCGGCCATAGTGGGTCGGGTGTACGTCGCGCACCTCGAAGCCGGCGCGCTCCCGGGCCAGACCCCCGGGGCCAAGCGCCGAAACGCGGCGCTTGTGGGTCACCTCGGACAGCGGGTTGTTCTGGTCCATGAACTGTGAGAGCTGGCTGGACCCGAAGAACTCCTTGATTGCGGCTGACACCGGCTTGGCGTTGATCAGCTCCTGAGGCATCAGTCCCTCGGACTCCGCCAGGGACAGGCGCTCCCTGACAGCGCGCTCGACCCGCACCAGTCCGACGCGGAACTGGTTCTCCGCCATCTCGCCGACGCAACGGATGCGCCGATTTCCCAGGTGGTCGATATCGTCCACGATGCCACGCCCGTTACGCAGTTCCACCAGGACCTTAAGGGCGTCGATGATGTCCGAGGTTTCTCCCTGGGCCTCGCGCAGGCGTTTGGAGAATTCGTCTGTGCGGCCGGCGAAATAGCGTCCGTCGTAAAGCACCCCGGGGCCGACCTCGGCCTCGCGGGACAAGCGCCGATTGAACTTCATGCGCCCGACCGCGGACAGGTCGTAGCGGTCGGGCGTAAAGAACAGGTTATGGAACAGGTTCTGTGCCGCATCCTTGGTGGGCGGCTCACCGGGGCGCATCATGCGGTAGATCTCCACCTGCGCCTCGAGATCGCTGGTAGTGGGGTCGATCCGCAGGGTCTCGGAGATATAAGGACCGTGGTCCAGATCGTTGACAAAGAGGGTCTGTATCTCCTCGATCCCCTTGGCCCGCAGATTCGCAAGCAACTCGGCGGTCATCGGGTCGTTCGCCTCTGCCAGGACCTCGCCCGTCGCTGTGTCAACCTGGGACCGGGCCAGGATGCGGCCTTCGACGAACTCCGGCGGCACCGCAAGGCGCTCGACCCCCGCCTTCTGCAACTCGCGGATATGGCGGGCGGTGACGCGCCGGCCAGCCTCGACCACGACCTCAGTGCCAATCAGGACATCGAATCCTATGGTCTCACCGCGCAGGCGCTCGGGCACCAGAGCAAGCTCAATCCCATCGGTGCCAAAGTAAAAGGTATCGGTCTCGAAAAAGCGCTCGAGGATCTGCTCCACCGAATAGCCCAGGGCCCGCAGCAGGATGGTCGCGGGCAGCTTGCGGCGGCGGTCGATGCGGACGAAGACGTTGTCCTTGGGATCGAACTCGAAGTCGAGCCAGGACCCGCGGTAGGGGATCACTCGCGCCGAGAACAGGAGCTTGCCCGAGGAGTGGGTCTTGCCCTTGTCGTGATCGAAGAAGACGCCCGGTGAGCGATGCAGCTGAGAGACGATCACCCGCTCGGTTCCGTTGACGATGAAGGTCCCGTTCTCCGTCATGAGGGGCAGTTCCCCCATATAGACCTCTTGCTCCTTGAGTTCCTTGACGACCTTGGTACCCGACGGGGCCTCCTTGTCGTAGATCACCAGGCGCAACAGGACGCGCAAGGGGGCGGCATAGGTGGCGCCGCGCAACTGACACTCGCGCACGTCGAAGGCGGGCTCACCGAGGCGGTAGCTGACGTACTCCAGCACCGCAAACCCGGAATAGCTCTCGATGGGAAAGACCGACTTGAAGGCCGCGTGCAGTCCGGCGTCCAGCCGCCTTGCGGCCGGCGCGTCCTCCTGCAGGAAGTCCCGGTAGGAATCGATTTGGGTGGCGAGCAGGAAAGGGACATCCAGGATGCTCGGCCGCTTGCCGAAGTCCTTACGGATGCGCTTTTTCTCGGTGAACGAATAGACCATACTGCCTTCCCTCGAAAGTGCTTGGAAAAATCCCCTTAGGGAGACCCTCCCACAACTGGAGTCTCCTGCGGGACTTCGGTGCCCCGCCCCGGCCTACAACGACGAATCCTTACGCAACACGACCTGGGGCAAGCCGCCGGGTGCCCTTGGTCGCGGCCGAACCGCAGAAACGGTAAAAGGCCGGCGGCTTATCGCCGCCAGCCAGGGCCCACCTTGAAGCGGGTGGAGACGCAATGCGTCTTTACTTCACATCCGCAGTGGCGCCAGCCTCTTCGAGCTGCTTCTTGGCGTCCTCTGCCTCCGCCTTGGAGACGGCCTCCTTCACAACGGTGGGTACGCCCTCGACGGCGTCCTTCGCCTCTTTCAGACCCAGACCGGTCAGGGCGCGGACGACCTTGATTACGGACACCTTGTTGGCGCCGAAACCGGTCAAGACGCAGTTGAACTCGGTCTGCTCCTCGACCGGGGCGGCATCGACGGCGACGGCCGGGCCGGCGGCCACGGCAACGGCGGCAGTCACGCCGAACTTCTCTTCCATGGCGGCGATCAGATCAACCACCTCAAGTACGGTCATGTTGCCGATTGCGTCGAGGATCTCTTCTTTGGAAATTGCCATTGTCTGCTCCTAAATTGCTTCGTCTGTGAGGTTGTCAGCCGGGTTACGCCGCTTCTTTGGCGTCGCGGACGGCGGCGATGGTGCGCACCAGCTTGCTCGGGACCGCATTGATGGTCGCGACGAGCTTTTGCACCGGGGCCTTCATCAAGGCCATCAACTGACTGATGGCCTCCTCGTAGGTCGGCATCTTTGCCACTGCGCCGAGTTGCGACGGATCCAGCAGCTTTCCCCCAACGGAGATCAGCTTGATCTGGAACTTGTCGTGCGTCTTCGCAAATGCCTCGGCAACGCGTGCCACCGAACCCGGGTCCACCTGTCCGAATGCCAGGATCAGCGGCCCCTTGAGGCCATCCTGCATACAGGCGAAACTCGTGTCCGTCAGCGCCCGTCTGGCCAGGGTGTTCTTGACCACGCGGACATAGACCCCAGCCTTGCGCGCCTCGACGCGCAGGGCAGTCATATCCTCGACGGACAAACCCCGGTACTCGGCCCCGATGGCCGAATAGGCAGTCTTTGCGACTTCCGCAACCTCAGCGACTATGGCTTCTTTCTGCGCGAAATTAAGCGCCATTGTCACCTCCTGACTACGGTGTGCCGGGACCCGAGGGTCCCGAATTGCGCCGCACGGCCCGTCCCGGGTGCGTCACGGCAGTTCAAAAGTGCACCGTCATCAGGCTGCGACCTGAATACTGGGCACCGTCTGCGCAGGTCGCGATGGATTAAGCCCTTCGCCGCGAGCATCCCGCTCGTGCAACCAGGCGCCTGCGGTCTTTGACGGCCACCGACCCTAAGATCGGCGCCCCAAAGTCCTGTTGGAAAGGCTAAACCCCTCCCGGAAATCTGTAGCAAACAATCAGTGAGTCGCCAAGGCGGAGTGGTCCACCGTAAGGCCAGGGCCCATGGTTGTGGACACCGTCACCCGGCGCATGTAGACACCCTTGGACGTGCTCGGCTTCGCCTTGTTCAGATTCGACAGCAGGGCCTCCAGGTTCTCGCGCAGGGCCGCCGGCTCGAACGTCAACTTACCTAGGGGACAGTGGATGATGCCCCCCTTATCGGTGCGGTAGCGGACCTGACCGGCCTTGGCATTGCGTACGGCCTCGGCGACGTTGGGCGTCACGGTGCCGACCTTGGGGTTGGGCATCAGGCCGCGGGGGCCCAGGATCTTGCCAAGCTGACCGACCACGCGCATGGCGTCTGGGCTGGCAATGACAACATCGAAGTCCATCTGCCCGGCCCTGACCTCCTCGGCGAGGTCATCCATGCCGACGCGGTCGGCACCCGCCTCTTTGGCGGCATCGGCCGCAGCGCCTTGGGCGAAGACCGCCACGCGGACCACCTTGCCCAGACCGTTGGGCAGCAGCGTCGCGCCGCGCACCACCTGGTCCGACTTACGCGGATCGACACCGAGATTAACGGCCACGTCCACGTTTTCCGTGAACTTGACCTTTGACAGTTCGCGCAGCAGGAGAAATGCCTCCTCCGCCGGGTACGCCTTGCCGCGGACGACCTTCGCCTGGATCGCCTGCATACGCTTGGACAGCTTGGCCATCACTTCACCCCTTCGACATTGAGGCCCATGGAACGGGCACTACCGGCAATGGTGCGCACCGCAGCGTCCATGTCCGCAGCGGTGAGGTCAGGCATCTTGAGGGTCGCGATCTCCTCAAGCTGAGCCCGGGTCACTGTGCCCACCTTGACGTTGTGCGGCGTTGCGCTTCCCTTGGCCAGCCCAAGAGACTTCCGCAGCAGCACGGTGGCTGGCGGGGTCTTGGTGATAAAGGTGAAACTGCGGTCGGAATAGACAGTGATGACCACGGGCGTCGGCAGGCCCTTCTCATGGCTCTGCGTCCTGGCGTTGAACGTCTTGCAGAACTCCATGATGTTCACGCCGTGCTGGCCGAGGGCCGGGCCTACCGGCGGGCTCGGATTGGCCTCACCGGCCTTGACCTGCAATTTGATGTAGGCCGTTATCTTCTTTGCCATGCGTATTCTCCTGTGGGTGCAAGCGCCAACCGTTGCGGCCGGCTCCCCGATGCCGCGGTACCCGAAGGTCTACCGCGATGCCATTGACCCGACTGGGCGGGCTTTGCGCCACCCCGAGAGGCGGCAATTTGCTTTCGCCATCCTGGCAACACGTTTACCCGGAAATCGGTCCACTGGACCGATTTCCGGGGCTCACCCCTTCTCGACCTGAGCGAACTCCAGGTCCACGGGCGTGGAGCGCCCAAAGATGAAGACAGACACCTTGAGGCGGCTCTTCTCGTAATCGACATCTTCCACGACGCCGTTGAAGTCCGTAAAGGGTCCTTCGGTGACCCTGACAACCTCGCCGGGCTCGTACAGGACCTTCGGGCGCGGCTTCTCAGTGCCTTCCTGCATCCGCTGCAGGATCGCCATGGCCTGTTTCTCGGGGACGGGGGCGGGACGTTCGCCGGTACCACCGATAAAGCCCATAACCTTGGGGACACTCTTGACCAAGTGCCAGGTCTCGTCGCTCATCTCCATGCTGACGAGGACATAGCCCGGGTAGAACTTGCGTTCGCTCTTGCGCTGCTGTCCGCCACGCATCTCCACCACCTCTTCGACAGGGACAAGTACGTCCCCAAAGAGAGATTCCATCCCTGCACGGCGGATACGCTCTTCCAGCGAGCGCTTGACCTGGTTCTCGAACCCGGAATAGGCGTGAATGACATACCAACGCATCGCCATACCCTAGCCTCCCTTTCCGGTCAGGGCCTGGAGTATGGTCACGAGGACCATATCGAATAGCCACAGGACGATGGACAGGATGAGGACCATGACGATAACGACCAGGGTCGTCTGAAGGGTCTCCTGGCGGGTCGGCCAGACCACCTTACGCACTTCCATGCGTGAAGCGGCCGCGAATTGCCAAAGGCCGCGGCCGGGCTCGGTCTGCATGGCAACCGCAACCCCCACCCCGCTGATCGCCAAGAGCGCAAGCACCCCCAGCAGGGTCGATGAGACGGCAAAATAGTAATAGGCATAGATGCCGCCAACCAGCAACAGTGCCGCCGCCGCCAGTTTGACCTTGTCCAAACCGGCGCCTTCCACCTCAGCTTTAGCATTCATGGGTAGTGCGCCGTACGCGCGAAACAGAAGATGGCAGGCCAGGAGGGGCTCGAACCCCCAACCTGCGGTTTTGGAGACCGCTGCTCTACCAATTGAGCTACTGGCCTAGAAAGAGAAGGTCGCACTCCGGGAGATGGGTTGCGAGGTAGGGAACCTCGGCCCATTGCCCCCCGGCGCGACGACCTGACTACAGAACGAACAATTCGCTCAAACTACTCGATGATCTTGGCGACGACGCCGGCGCCGACGGTACGACCACCCTCGCGGATGGCAAAGCGCAGCCCCTCTTCCATGGCGATCGGGGCGATGAGCTGCACGTTCAGCTTCACGTTGTCGCCAGGCATGACCATCTCCACGCCCTCCGGCAACTCGCAGGCCCCGGTCACGTCGGTGGTCCGGAAGTAGAACTGTGGCCGATAGCCCTGGAAGAACGGGGTGTGACGACCGCCCTCGTCCTTGCCCAGCACGTAGACCTCGGCCTCGAAGTGCGTGTGCGGGGTGATGGTCCCGGGCTTGGCCAGCACCTGGCCACGCTCGACGTCGTCCCGCTTGGTCCCGCGCAGCAGCACACCGACGTTGTCGCCCGCCTGCCCCTGATCGAGCAGCTTGCGGAACATCTCAACCCCGGTGCAGGTGGTCTTGACGGTGTCGCGAATGCCAACGATGGCCACTTCCTCACCAACCTTGATGACGCCGCGCTCCACACGACCGGTCACCACGGTGCCGCGACCGGAGATGGAGAAGACGTCCTCGATCGGCATCAGGAAGGGCTTGTCCAGGGCGCGCACCGGCTCCGGGATGTAGGCGTCGAGCGCATCCACCAGGCGGCCGATGGAGGGCACGCCGATGTCGCTCTCGTCACCCTCCAGGGCCTTGAGGGCGGAGCCGATGATGATCGGGGTGTCGTCGCCGGGGAAGTCGTAGGAGGAGAGCAGCTCGCGCACCTCCATCTCCACCAGCTCCAACAGCTCGGCATCGTCGACCATGTCGGCCTTGTTCATGTAGACCAGCACATAGGGCACGCCGACCTGGCGCGCCAGCAGGATGTGCTCGCGGGTCTGCGGCATCGGGCCGTCGGCCGCCGATACCACCAGGATGGCACCGTCCATCTGCGCCGCCCCCGTGATCATGTTCTTGATGTAGTCCGCGTGTCCCGGGCAGTCCACATGGGCGTAGTGACGCTTAGCCGACTCGTACTCGACATGCGCCGTGGCAATGGTAATGCCGCGCTCGCGCTCCTCGGGGGCATTGTCAATCTGGTCGTACGCCTTGTACTCGCCGCCGAACTTCTTCGACTGCACCATGGTGATCGCCGCCGTCAGCGTCGTCTTGCCGTGGTCAACGTGCCCAATCGTGCCGACGTTCACATGCGGCTTCTTACGCTCGAATTTTCCTTTGGACATGACGTTTTCTCCGCGAGGTAAAAATTGGGCAGACTCAAAGTGGCAAGAAGCCGACGCACCGAGGTACGCACTCTATCAATTTGGAGCCCATGTCCGGAATCGAACCGGAGACCTCACCCTTACCAAGGGTGTGCTCTACCAGCTGAGCTACATGGGCAGAAAGCTGCCGAGCTGGACAAGATTTTGGAGCGGGTGATGGGGATCGAACCCACACCATCAGCTTGGAAGGCTGAGGTTCTACCATTGAACTACACCCGCCGCGACCGTGCTCCGGACCGCGCGTCGCGCGGACACCCCGTTGCAACTACGCTCCCTGAGTCAGCGCGTCGGTCCAGGCGGTGTGCGCGCTGCCGGCGACGTGGGTGTTGGTGGAGGGGGGAGGATTCGAACCTCCGAAGGCTGAGCCGTCAGATTTACAGTCTGATCCCTTTGACCGCTCGGGAACCCCTCCAAACGAGCGGCGCATTGTAAGAGCGGGCAAGAGGGCAGTCAACACCAAGTTGCCAGAAATACGGCAGCCGACGGAGATGTTGGAGCCCACACGTCGGGCACGCTCACCCGAGAGACGGCAACACCGATGGCACGAGGCAGTCGAGTCGGCATGCCACCGCTGGCGCGCACCCGAATACCATAGCTCCTAGGCCATCGGGGCTTGCGGCTGTTAACATGACGCCGCTTCCGCGGCACGCCGGTCGGGTGGTCGCGGCCCCATGAGACCCGTCGTCCGGAGACTCCCTATGGATGTCACGATTTTTGGCAGTGGCTATGTCGGCCTCGTCACCGGCGCCTGCCTGGCCGAGGTCGGCAACAAGGTCCTCTGCATCGACGTCGATCCCGAGAAGATTGCCCTGCTCAAGGGTGGCGGCGTACCGATCTACGAGCCCGGCCTCGACGACATGGTACGCAAGAATGTCGCCGCCGGGAGGCTCTCGTTTTCCACCGATGCCGCAGAGGGCGTGCGTCACGGGCTCTTCCAGTTCGTCGCGGTCGGCACCCCACCGGACGAGGACGGCTCCGCCGACCTCCAGCATGTTCTGGCCGTGGCCACCACCATCGGCGAGACGATGGACAGCTACCGTATCGTCGTAGACAAGTCCACCGTGCCAGTAGGAACGGCCGACCGTGTCGCCCAGGCCATCCACGCAGCCCAGACCGTCCGGGGGGTGAAGGTAGACTTCGATGTCGTCTCCAACCCCGAGTTTCTGAAGGAGGGAGCGGCGATAGAGGACTTCATGCGCCCGGACCGCATCATCGTCGGCACGGACAATCCCCGTACCGGGGAGTTGTTGCGCGCCCTCTACGCCCCCTTCAACCGTAACCACGACCGCGTCATGCTGATGGATGTGCGCTCAGCGGAACTGACCAAGTACGCCGCAAACGCCATGCTGGCCACAAAGATCAGCTTTATGAACGAGCTCTCCAACATCGCCGAGGCCGTCGGGGCGGACATCGAGAAGGTCCGCGTCGGCATCGGGTCTGACCCCCGCATCGGCTACCAGTTTATCTACCCCGGCTGCGGCTACGGTGGCTCCTGCTTCCCCAAGGATGTGCGCGCCCTGGAGCGGACGGCCCGTGCCATCGGCTACGACGCCCAACTGCTCGCGGCGGTCGAGGCGGTGAACTTCCGCCAGAAGGACCTCCTGTTCCAGAAAATCAGCGACCACTTCGGCAGCGCCCTGGCCGGCCGTACCATCGCCGTCTGGGGACTGTCCTTCAAGCCCAACACCGACGACATGCGCGAGGCCTCGAGCCGGGCCCTGATGGAGGCCCTGTGGCAGGCCGGGGTCCGAGTCCGGGCCTACGACCCCGTCGCCATGCCCGAGACCCGGCGCATCTACGGGGAGCGGGCCGACCTCACCCTCACCGACGACGCCATGAGCGCCGTCGATGGGGCGGATGCCCTGGTCATCGTCACCGAGTGGTCTCAGTTCCGCAGCCCGGACCTGGCGGCCGTGCGTGCACGGTTGCGGCACCCGATCCTGTTCGATGGCCGCAACATCCTCGATCCCAGACAGGTCACGGCCGCAGGGCTGACGTATGTCTCCATCGGCCGCACCCCGGCGCACCCTGGCTGACGCACCCGGTATCCGGCCGAACTGCGCCCCTTGGATGCCCCCCGCAGCGCTGCTATAGTCCGGCAGCGGATTGGAGCCTGCGGTGACTAAGGCCCATGCCAAGGTACCGTCGGCAAAACCAAAGCGGGCGAGGCAACTGCCGATGGACCCGGCGATAGTGCCCATCCCAGGTGACCCCAGCCCGTGCCTTCCAGCGCGGCCACCCGCGCACCCCCAAACCCCGGTCGCCCATTGCCACCGGCACGAACGACTACAAGAGGAGAGACCGATGATGAACCTGAAGACCAAGGTCCTGGCCGCCGCCCTCGCTTGCACCGGCTGCGTCGGGGCACAGGCGGGGACCTTCATGGATGCGGCCTGGGCCGCGCAGATGTGCAAGGCGTGGAACGCCGATGCCGCCCTGACCAAGGGACTCGGAGGCGATGCCTGGGCCAAGAACGACGCCGGGCGCGGCTACAAGATCATCCACGTCTACCGCACCAAGTGCGGCGAGAAGAGCGCGGTGGAACTGGAGATTGTCAACAAGGACGGCAAGGCCATGTGTAACTACGGCGGTGCCGTCAAGCACGCCAAGCTCAACTTCGATGTCGATTATGTGATGCATGGGACGGACGAAGACTGGACCTGCATGGGCGAGGGCAAGTTCGGTTGCGGGGCCATGGGTGCCATGATGAGCGGCAAGCTCAAGTTCCAGGGCCCCAAGGGCGAGGCCATGGGGGTCATGGGCCCCTTCGACGGCTTCCTCCAACTCACCGGTAAGGTCCCGGGCGACAAGGCGGCCTGCCCCTAAGCCTGCCTCCCTGCCGCCGGGCCCTGCCCCGGCGGCAGCCCTCAACCGCTCCCGCCGTACCCCCTCCCCTTCCCCCTCCCCAGTCCCGCCCTTCGTCGCCACAGCCGACGCGGCCATTGCGCTTACGCAACAGTTGCTGCGTACGGGCCCCATTGGGTTTTTCCGAATTAAGACATTGACAATTCTCACGACAGGATTAACATATCCGTCACATGTCTTGAATATACAACGACAGTCTAGCTGACCCACCGCCCGACCAAGCTCGGGCGCCACCCCCCCAGGAGGAATCTCATGAAGACCCGTCTGATCGCCGTCGCCGTCGGCCTCGCCTGCGCCGCTTCCATCCCCGTCGCCCAGGCCACCAATGGCTATATGTCGCATGCCTACTCCCCCAGCCTCCAAGGGCATGGGCGGGTGCCGGCGAGGCGGCCCTGCCCCAGGACTCGCTGTCCATCGTCGGCAACCCGGCGGGCCTGACCGCTGTGGGGCGGCGACGGACGTTGGTGCGGCCTGGTTTAGCCCCATCCGCGACTACAAGGGCATGGCTCCCTTCGACGCCCAGGGCATGCCTACGGCGCCATGCCCCGATCGGCGGAGGCATCGACGGCACCGGGCAGGTGGACAGCCGGAACAATGATTTCCTCATCCCCAACCTCGGCTACACGCACCCCCTGGACGCCAAGAGCGCCGTCGGCGTCGCCCTGTTCGGCAACGGCGGCATGAACACCGATTACCGCAGCAAGTACACCTTGGCCGTACCAGGCATCGGCAATCTTGGGACCTTCGGCGGTAACAACCCCTTTGCCAATCCCCCGCATTACCAGCTGCCCAACGGTAGCTTCGGGCCCCAGATCCCCGGGACGTCCGTCATCGGCGGCGGCGACGCCGGCATAAACCTGGAGCAGCTTGGGCTCTCGATCGGCTACGCCCGCGACATCAGCTTCGATACCATCCACTTGGGTGCATCCCTACTGCTCGCCTACCAGACCTTGGAGGTGGGGCCGGTGCCTTCCAGGGGTTCACCGAGACCTTCACCCAGAGCTTATTCGAATCGGGGAGCGAGCGCGACCTCACCCGGACAATCTCACCGATAACGACACGCGAGTGTCCTACGGCTGGGGCCTCCAGCTCGGTGCCTCTGGGACGTCAACCCCATGGTCAGCCTGGGTGCGTCCATCCGTACCAAGGTGTACATGACCGAGTTCGACGAGATACTCGGACCTCCTCGCCGAGGGCGGTGAGTTCGACATGCCGGCGGTCGGCACCATCGGGCTGGCCTTCCGGCCCAACAAGCAACTGACCGTCGCCTTCGACGTCCAGCAGATCTGGTACGGCGACGTCCACTCCATCGCCAACGACAACGAATTGGCCCAGAAGTGCAACCTCGCTGCCGCCTTCGGCCCAACCGGCAATGGCAGCATTTATGACCCAAGCTCCTGCCTGGGCGGCTCCGACGGAGCCGGCTTCGGCTGGCGCGACATGACCGTCCTCAAGCTCGGCGTCCAGTACGCCCTGAACGACACCCTGACCCTGCGTGCCGGTATAGCCACGGAAATCGCCCAGCGTCGGCTCCCAGGTCGCCTTCAACACCCTGGCTCCGGCCGTCATCGAGGACCACTGGACCATCGGCGCGACCTACCGTATGGCCAAGAACTACGAGCTGACCTTCTGGGGGATGTACGCACCCGAGGAGACGGTCGCTGGCCCAGGCGCTTTCACCGGCACCCAGGCCCCCGAGATCTCGATGCACCAGTACGAAATCGGCGTGAACTTCGGCTGGCTGTTCAACTGAGCCTAAGCTGACCCTCGACGAGAAAGGCCGCCCTCGGGCGGCCTTTTACTGCCCGCCGCCAGCAGGTGTAGGTCGTTCTTCGGGTCCACGGATTGGATCCGGGTCGGCCCCGCCGGCAGTTGTGTAGGTCGGGTTAGGCGCGCCCGTCACATTTCTTGAAGCAAAAACAGGTGGTTGACGCGCGAAGTAACCCGACATCCCGCCTCGGAAAGTCGGGTTACGCTGCGCTAACCCGACCTACCCCGAATACTCCCCCGGTCACGGCGCGTGGTTACCAGATGGCCAGAGGTTCGGCTGGTTCAGTGCGCGGACAGCCCAAGTCAGCCGACCTCTGACACCAAACCTCTATTCCATTTGCGTTCATTGGCGTTCATTTGCGGACCAATCCGGTGTTCCGATCCGCAGGGCTCAACGCCCGCTGTGCAGCCGATTCATGGCCCGCTGGAACTCGCCGGCGATTAGGTCCGACAGGGCCCCCTGGGCGTCCGGGAAACGGTCGCGGACCTGCCCCTCCTCGACCCGGCTGGGACGCCCCAGGACATAGTTGGTCACCAGGTGCTTCTCGCCCGGGTGGGCGATGCCGATGCGCAGGCGCCAAAAGTCCCGGGTCCCCAGGACATTGATGATGTCCCGCAGGCCATTGTGGCCCGCGTGTCCTCCCCCCAGCTTTAGACGCACATCCCCCACGGGGAGGTCGAGTTCATCGTGAAGGACCAGGATCTGGCCGGGCACGACATCGAAATAGCGTACGACGGCGGCGACCGACTGGCCGCTGCGGTTCATGTAGGTGGCGGGCTTGAGCAGGCGCAGGTCCTGCCCCGCCAGAACCACGCGGGCGAGCAGACCGTGGAACTTGGGCTCCAGGCGAAAGGCCACGCCATGGTCGGCGGCGATGGCCTCGGCGAGCCAGAAGCCGACATTATGGCGCGTCGGCTCATACTCGGGTCCGGGATTGCCGAGCCCGACAACGAGACGGATGCCGGAATCGGCCATGGGGAAGGCAGGGGTGATCAGCTAAGAAGTGGATAGAAAAGAAGCGCAGAAAGCGCGCTCATCCCCCATTAGCCACTTCTTCGCTATCCACTATCCGCTACGTAAGGCCTCAGCCCGGCTGCTCTTCACCCTCGGCCGGTTCTGCATCAGAGTGAGCCGTGTGCATGATGACCACAGGGACGTCCGGGTCCGGGGCGTGTGCCAAGTCCACACCCTCGGGTAGTGCCAGCTCGGACAGGTGCAGGATCTCGCCCAGGCCCATGTCCGCCAGATCCACCGCGATGAACTCCGGCAGGTCTTGGGGCAGGCAACTGACCTCCACCTCGGTGAGGTTGTGGGAGGCCAGACCGCCGGCCTTGACGCCCTTGCTGCTACCCTCGTTGATGAAATGCAACGGGACCATCATGCGTAGCTTCTCGTCGGCGCTCACGCGCAGAAAGTCCGCATGCAGGACGAAGGGCTTGGCCGGGTGGCGTTGCAGATCCTTGAGGACCACCTTCGACTCGACCCCATCGACCTGGAGGCTCAGGACATGGGAGTAGAAGGCCTCGTTCTCCAGATGGCGCAGCAGGCTGTTATGGCCCAGGGCGATCATCTGGGGGTCCTTGTGGGCCCCGTAGACGATCCCCGGCAGCATCCCGGTGCGACGCAGGCGGCGGCTCGCACCCTTCCCCGTATCGCTGCGGGACTCCGCAATAATCTCAAAGGTCTCGCTCATGACACATTCTCCAAAAACAAAAGACTGCCACGGCCCCGCGACCAGGACCCCGGCGACTGAGGGGCCATCGCCCCATTCTCAAGAACCCGAAAAGGGCAATTCAGCCGCAAATACGCGCAAAATGCCCTTCCTGGGTTAAGCCACAGCTCAGTCCACGAACAACGAGCTGACGGACTCCTCGTTGGAGACCCGGCGCATGGTTTCTGCCAGGAGCTGACCGATGCTCAACTGGCGGATCCTGGTGCAAGCCCGCGCCTCCGGGCGCAGGGTCAGGGTGTTGGTCACCACCAGCTCGTCGAGCTCCGACTGGTTGAGGTTCTCCACCGCCGGCCCGGACAGCACGGCATGGGTGCAGTAGGCCACCACCTTGACGGCCCCGTGGGCCTTGAGGGCGGCGGCGGCCTGGCACAGGGTCCCGGCCGTATCCACCAGGTCGTCGATCATGACGCAGGTACGCCCGGTCACGTCGCCGATGATGTTCATGATCTTGGCCTCGTTGGGCCGCGGCCGACGCTTGTCGATGATGGCGAGTTCCGCATCGTCGAGGCGCTTGGCCAGGGCCCTGGCCCGCACCACCCCGCCCACGTCGGGAGAGACGACGATCAGGTTCGGGTACTTTTGGCGCCACACGTCTCCCAACAGGATGGGGGAGGCATAGACGTTATCCACCGGGATGTCGAAGAACCCCTGAATCTGGTCGGCGTGCAGGTCCATGGTCAGGACCCGGTCCGCCCCGGCGTGGCCGACCATTTTGGCCACCATGCGCGCCGTGATCGGGACGCGCGCAGAGCGCGGGCGCCTGTCCTGGCGCGCATAGCCGAAGTAGGGGATCACCGCGGTGATGCGCTTGGCCGACGCCCAGCGCAGCGCATCGACCATCACCAACAACTCCATCAGGTTGTCGTTGGTCGGCGCCCCGGTGGGCTGGACCACGAAGACATCCCGTCCGCGGACGTTCTCCTGGATCTCGGCCATGACCTCGCCGTCGCTGAACTGGCCCACCACGGCCTTGCCCAGGGGCAACCCAAGGTGGCTGGCGATCTCGGTGGAGAGGTCCAGGTTGGCGTTCCCGGAGAAGACCATCATGTGACTGGCGGGCACGACGTCTACCTCGTCTGCGCGGAGATGAAGGGCCGGGACTGGTTGCCTGAGTTGGCTGGGGCGCCAGGATTCGAACCTGGGAGTGCCGGGATCAAAACCCGGTGCCTTACCGCTTGGCGACGCCCCAATAAGGCTGAACGGAGTTGGGAACCCTGATTCTTGGGCAGGTCCGCGGCTAACGTGCCAGGCGATCCAATAGGGGCGAGCGGTTCAGGCCCCTGGCGACGAAGGCGCGCAGCGCCGCTGGGGCGGCGTCCCGCGCCGCGACGGCTGCCGCGTGCGCCGGGAAGGCTGCAAAAACGCATCCGCCAGTCCCGGTCAGGCGGGCCTCGCCACCATCGGCGTCAGCCAGCCAGGCCGTCAGCCAATCCAGTGCAACCGCGACCTCGGGCCATCTCCTGCGCACGACCGGGAGGCAATCGTTCCCGACCTCCCCCCGCACAAAGTCGAGCATTGTTATCGCAGGGGAATCCCTTGTCAATCCTGGATCCCCAAAGACCGCGGCCGTGGCGACGCTGCCGGGCGGGGTGAGGACCAGGTACCAGGGCTCCACGAGGTCCACAGGTGTGAGTTCCTCCCCGACCCCTTCCCCCCAGGCGGCCAGGCCCCGCACAAAGACAGGCACGTCTGCCCCCAGGCGCAGTCCGAGTGCCGCCAGGCCGTCCAGGTCCAGCCCCGTGCCCCAGAGATGGTTGAGCCCCACCAGGGTGGTGGCGGCATCGGAGCTGCCTCCACCCAGGCCGCCGCCCATCGGCAGGCGCTTGGCGACGTGGATCTGGGCGCCCAGCCGGCATCCGGTCTGCCGCTGCAACAGGCGCGCCGCACGCACCGTGAGGTCAGACTCCGCCGGGACGCCTGGCA
Source organism: uncultured Gammaproteobacteria bacterium (assembly GCA_963802205.1). GTDB lineage: Bacteria > Pseudomonadota > Gammaproteobacteria > Chromatiales > Chromatiaceae > DYRB01. The sequence goes on from CAWDHW010000015.1 coordinate 119,884, forward strand.
GCTTTCCCAGTCGTTCGATGCGCCCGTCGGCCAGCACCTCCAGGTGGATCCGATCACAACGGTCGATGAACTGAAAGACTGTCTGTAGCCGGTGGTAGCCGTCGGGGCGGCGCCCCAGGACCCGCAGCATCAGGTTGAGCTTGGCCGGAGCCGGCCAAGCGTCACTGGAGGAGAACGGGCCAGTCACTTCGCGGGATCGGTGCTGGTCACCCGATGCCGTCCCATCACCCGCAACAGATAGGCGTGCTCCGGATCGCCAGAGAGGGCCTTCTGCCAGACCTGGCGGGCCTCCTCGCGCTCCCCCGCTGCCCACAGGACCTCGCCTAGGTGGGCCGCGATCTCGGCGTCGTCGTTGTCGGCGGCGGCGCGCCTGAGGTAATCCAGGGCCTCCTGAATCCTGCCCAACCGATAGAGGACCCAGCCCATACTGTCGAGAATGGCCGGCTCCTCCGGCTTGAGGGCCTGTGCCCGCTCGAGGTAACTCAATGCCTCCTGGTAGCGCTCGGTGTGATCGGCGAGGCTGTAGCCCAGGGCATTGAGGGCGTCGGCGTGGTTCGGGTCCTTGTCGATGATGGCGCGCAGATCAGCCTCCATGATGTCCAACCGATCCACATTCACGGCATGCAAACCCCGCGCATACAGGATGTCGGCGTTTTCCGGGTGACGCTCCAGCGCCTCCCCGTAGACTGCCATGGCATCATCGTTCCGCCCCACGCCACGCAAGATCTCCGCCTCGACCAGGTAGAGGGTCACAGCGTCCTCGGAGTCATCATCGCGCAGCCGGTACAGAATCTCCCGGGCACGTTCGACCTGACCCTTGCGGGCCAGCAGCCGGGCAATGCGAACCTGAGCGTCCCCCGCGTTAGCCCCAGCAACCTTTTGGTACCAGGACAGCGCCAGTTCAAGGTTATCGGCCTCCTCCTCCACCTGGCCTAGGTAATAGGCGGCATCGTCCTTGCGCTGACCACCGTCGTTGAGCCGGGTGAAGTAGTCCCTCCCGGCCCCCAGGTCGTCCAGTTGCAGGGACAGAATGCCCAAGGCGAAGAGGACATCCGGGTCCTTCGGGGCCTTGACCAACATGTCTTCAAAGACGCTGCGGGCATTGCCGAACTCGCGCTCGTCCACCAGCAACTGCGCATAGAGCAAGCGAAGCCCGCGGTCTTCCTGGTTCTGGGCAACGAAGGTCTCAAGCGTCGCACGGGCCTCGGCCCGCTTGTCCTGACCGAGCAACAGGCGCACCAGGAAGATCTGCGCCTCGCTCCAGTTCGGACGCAGCTCCAAAGTCCGTCGCGTAGCGGCCACGGCGTCGTCGTAGAGTTCGGCCCCTGCTGCGACGAAGGCCAGGGCGAAGTACGCCTCGGCGGTCTCCCCGTCCTCGGCGATCAGACCCCGCAGCAACTCCAGGCGGCGCTCGGGCGGGTCTAGGTCCGCCAGGAGGCGTGCGGCATGGAGGTAACCGTCCTTCTCGCGTTCATGGGCCATGACGATGACCCGGCGCAGATGGCCAAGCGCGACCGGGATGTCGTCGGCCTTGATGGCAACATAGGCCGCAAGCTGCTCCGCCTCCAGCGACTCTGGGGCCAACTCCAACCACAGCTTGACCGCGCGTTGCTCCGCATCGCGGTCATCGAGGGCAAGGGCCGAGCGCGCGGCCAACTGCGCCATCGTCACGTCCCCCGCCAGACGCGCCGCCAGCAGGTAATGGGTAAAGGCCAGGCGGGGATTGCGCCGCTGTACCGCCACATCCCCGACCAGAACCGCATAGACCAGATCCGCGGTGAGGCCATCTGGACGCTCCACCGACGCCTTTGTTGCATCCTCACCTCGTTGTTCGGATACATCATCCGCACCCGTGGCAGCCGCGGGCAGACCCAGGCCAAGTGCGGCGAGGATCACGCCAAAGACTGCACCACTGGTGCTCAAACGGTGAAATCGGGAGACGTTCACGGGGGCTTCCGCGCTTCGCGCTACTGAGAAGGTACAACTTGGAGACCAGTATAACCGCATCGAACCGTCGCAAAAAATACCCGTCACAAATTTCGCACAGGAAACCCACAACGCGACCAACGGGCGGGACTATGGAGCCAATCGCCGCCCCTGGTTCCGGCGGCGGGGCTGCACCCCTATAATGGGGTGCTTTGCCGTGGCCTCTCAAGGTCGTAGCCTAGGGTATCGGGCCCGCCAACCCCGCGACCCGACCAGCGGAACATCGCTCCAGCCCAACACATGAAGATCCTCGCCCTCGGACTCAACCACAAGACCGCGCCGGTAGAGATTCGCGAGCGCGTGACCTTCGGCCCGGACATCCTCGCCGGTGCCCTGCGCAGCCTCACCCAGACCCCCGAGGTCGCCGAGGCGGTGATCTTGTCCACCTGCAACCGGACCGAACTGTATTGCGTCCTCCACAGCGATGGCGAGGCCCCGGTGCGCGCCTGGCTCAGCGGCTTTCATGGCCTTTCCGAGGATCGCCTCGCCCCCTACCTGTACGCCCACATAGGCCCGGACGCCGTGGGCCACCTGATGCGGGTCGCCAGCGGCCTCGATTCCATGGTCCTGGGTGAACCGCAGATCCTCGGGCAGGTAAAGGCCGCCTTCACCAGCGCCGGGGCCTGCGGTTGCAACGGCAAGCTTCTCGGACGCCTGTTCCAGCAGTGCTTCGCCGTTGCCAAACAGGTACGCACGGACACCGCAATCGGCCACAGTGCGGTCTCCGTGGCCTTCGCCGCCGTCAGCCTGGCCCGCCAGATCTTCAGCGACCTGGCGACCCAGACGGCGCTACTCATCGGCGCCGGGGAGACCATCGAACTGGCCGCCCGCCACCTGCACCAGCACGGTGTGGGGCGCATTGTGGTGGCCAACAGGACCGTGGAGCGGGCGCACAACCTGGCCACCCAGTTCGACGGCTTCGCCATTGCCCTCACCGAGATCGCCAACCACCTGCCCGAGGCCGACATCGTCATCGCCTCCACCGCGAGTCCCCTGCCGGTCCTTGGCAAGGGCGCCGTGGAACGGGCCCTGAAAAAGCGCCGCCACCGGCCCATGCTGATGGTGGACCTCGCGGTCCCGCGGGACATCGAGCCCGAGGTGGGGGAGTTGCGGGACGTCTACCTCTATACCGTCGATGATCTCCAGGTTGTGGTCGATGAGGGGTTGCGCTCGCGCCGCGAGGCAGCCCTCCAGGCCCGGGAGATCGTGGACTTTCACGCGGGCGAGTTCATGGCCTGGCTGCGCTCCCTGGACTCGGTGACCCTGATCCAGGGTTTCCGCCAAGGGGCCGAGCAGGTGCGCGACGAAGTCTTGGCCAAGGCCCTGCACCAGTTGCAGACTGGTAAGCCCGCCGAAGAGGTCTTGAGCTTCCTCGCCCACACCCTGACCAACAAGCTGCTGCACGCCCCCAGCGTGCGCCTGCGCCAGGCCGGGCGCGAGGGCGATACCCAACTCCTCGACGCCGCCAACGCCCTGCTCCGGATCGCCACCGAGGTCCCCCAAATGAACCCGCGGCTGCAGCCACCCCCAGGTCTCCGCGAGGGGCAGCGGTGAACCCCTCCATCCGTGCCAAGCTCGAACGCCTCGTGGACCGCTTCGACGAGGTCACTGCCCTGCTCGCCGAGGCCCAGGTCCAGGCCAATCAGGACCAGTTCCGCGACCTCGGGCGCGAGTATGCCCAGCTCGAACCCGTCGCCGAGTGCTTCGGCCACTACCTCTACCTGGACGGGGAGATCGCCGCGGCCCAGGCACTCGTAGGCGATCCGGAGATGGCCGAGATGGCCCGCGAGGAGGTCGCCGACGCGCAACGACGCCGTGACGCCCTAGAGCCCGAGTTGCAACGCCTGCTGATCCCGCCGGACCCCAACGACCAGCGCAACATCTTCCTGGAGGTTCGCGCAGGCACAGGCGGGGCCGAGGCCGCCCTCTTCGCCGGGGACCTGCAACGCATGTATGCCCGCTACGCCGAGGCACGCGGCTGGCGTAGCGAGACGATCAGCGCCAGCGAGGGCGAGATGGGTGGCTACAAAGAGGTGGTCATGCGCATCAGCGGCAACGGCGTTTACTCCCGACTCAAGTTCGAGGCCGGGACCCACCGCGTCCAGCGCGTCCCCACCACCGAGTCCCAGGGACGAGTCCACACCTCCGCCTGCACCGTGGCCATACTCCCCGAGGCCGACGCCATCGACGGCGTGGAGATCGCAGCCTCGGACCTGCGCATCGACACCTACCGCGCCTCTGGGGCCGGTGGCCAGCACATCAACAAGACCGACTCTGCCGTACGCATCACCCACCTCCCCTCCGGGATCGTGGTGGAGTGCCAGGACGAACGCTCTCAGCACAAGAACAAGGCGCGCGCCCTGTCGCTGCTCCAGGCCAAGCTGTTGTCCCAGGCCCAGAACGCCCAGGCCGACGAGGAATCCGCTGCGCGCCGGCTCCAGGTCGGCAGCGGCGACCGCTCCGAGCGCATCCGCACCTACAACTTCCCACAGAACCGCCTCACCGAGCACCGCATCAACCTGACCCTCTACAAGCTCGACGAGGTCATGGGCGGGACCCTGGACCAGGTCATAGACCCCCTGGTCCAGGAGTATCAGGCGGACCTGCTGGCGGCCCTGGCGGCGGGGTAATGCGTCGCCGAGGGCCTGGGTCCGTAGGACCTCTAGGTCGCGCGGGTCCGATAGGCACCTCTACCCGCCCACGGCCCCGCGTGCCACCCCCGGATTTAGCCCTGCGCGGAGCCCTCGATTGGGCGAGCGCCGTTCTGGCCAACCTGCCTGACGGCTCGCCTAGACTGGAGGCTGAACTCCTCCTCGGTGCAGCCACCGGCCTGAGCCGTACCCGCATGCTGACCTGGCCTGACAACCCATTGACGAGAGAGGCCCGGCAACGCTTTGCCGCCCTGGTGGAACGTCGCCGCTGCGGCGAGCCCGTCGCCTACATCCTCGGGCGCCAGGGGTTCTGGACCCTGGACCTCGAGGTCACCCCGGACACCCTGATTCCACGCCCGGAGACCGAGCTCCTGGTCGAACTGGCCCTGGCCCGCCTCCCTGCCACGGCGGCACTCACCGTCGCGGACCTGGGCACGGGCAGCGGGGCCATTGCCGCGGCCCTGGCCACGGAGCGCCCGAGCTGGACCCTGATCGCCCTGGACCGCTCCCCCGCCGCCGTCGCCATCGCCATCGCCAACGCCCGACGGCTGGCCCTACCCAACCTGCTACCCCTGGTCGGGGACTGGCTCGGCCCCCTGGCCCCGGGGAGCCTGAACGCGATCATCAGCAACCCGCCCTATGTCGCCGCCACAGACCCACACCTGGGGCGCGGCGATCTGCGCTTCGAGCCACCACCCGCCCTGGCGAGTGGCCCGGATGGCCTCGCCGCCATACGCCGCATCGCCGCCGAGGCCCCGCGCCACCTGCGCCCCGGCGGCCTGCTGGCACTGGAGCACGGCTACGACCAGGGAGTCGCGGTACGGGCCATCCTCGGCGCGGCCGGGCTCCAGGAAATCGAGACCCGGCGCGATCTGGCCGGGCATGAGCGCGTCACCCTGGGGCTGTGCCCCGGCGCATCAGACCTAGCCAGGGTCACAGATTCGTCCTTGATTTCTGCCAGGCGTCCATTAGCATAACGACCCTATGGACATCGCCGACACCGACCGCATCAAGCACCGCGAGATCGCCTTCCACCCGCTGCACCCGGACGCCCAGCAGGCGCAGTCCGCCGCCCGCTTCCTGGCCGACGTCGACGGTATCCTACACGTCGAACCGACCTCCCCCCTCCTGCTCCAGGTGACCTACGACCTCCTCAAGACCACTCTGCAGGAGATCGAAGAGGCCCTGCGCGAGCTCGGCCTGCACTTCGACGGCGCCCTGCTGTTCCGGGTGCGCCGGGCCATGTACTACTACATGGAAGACACCCAGCGCGCCAACTGGGGCTGCGCCCACGGCGAGCATAACTGCACCAAAAAGGTCTTCGCCAAGCGCTACGAAGCCCTGGAGCACGGCTGCCGTGACCATCGCCCGGAGCATTGGCGACGGTACCTCTGACGCAGTGGTTAGCTGGTAAGTCGGGTTCGAGCCTGCTCCGTCCTCGGGCTAACCCCACCTACCCACTGGCCACCATCTCCAATGACCGACGACCAACTCCTGCGCTATAGCCGCCAGATCCTGCTGCCGGCCTTCGGCTACGAGGGCCAGGAGCGCCTGCTGGCATCCCGGGTCCTGATCCTGGGCCTTGGCGGCCTGGGCTCCCCGGTGGCGATGTACCTGGCCGCCGCCGGGGTCGGGACCCTGGTCCTCGCGGACTTCGACGCCGTGGACCTCTCCAACCTCCAGCGCCAGATCCTCCACACCAGCGAGCGCCTCGGGATGACCAAGGTGGACTCGGCCATGCGCACCCTGACGGCGCTCAACCCGGAGGTCTGTCTGGAGCCCGTCAAGGGGAGCCTGACGGAGGCCAACCTCGGCCGCGTGGTCGCCGGGGTGGACCTGGTGGTGGACTGCTGCGACAACTTTGCCACCCGCTTCGCCGTCAACGCGGCCTGCCACACCGCCGGGGTTCCACTGGTCTCCGGGGCGGCCATCCGCACCGAGGGCCAGGTCGCCGCCTTCTCCGGCAAGCCCGGCGGGCCCTGCTACCAGTGTCTCTACCCACGCGACGGCGGCATCGACGAGACCTGCTCTGCCAATGGCATCCTCGCCCCGGTGGTCGGCATCATCGGCAGCATCCAGGCCACCGAGGCCATCAAGATCCTCGCTGGCGTCGGCGAACCCCTCTACGGCTCCCTGGTCCTGCTCGACGCCCTGACCATGGAGTGGCGCCGCCTGCGTCTCCCCGCGGACCCCGCCTGCCCCATCTGCGGCAAGGCCTGACTGGGCTACCCCTGCCGAAGAACATCAGCATTCGCTAATCTACGGGCGCGGCTGTGCTATGCTGGAGGGCCCGATTCAAGGCCCCAGACTTGGTTCATGCCCATGCGCTTCGACGTCCCAGTCGCCGAGATCAAGAAGGCGAATATCCCCCACGAGATCTTCCTCACGAATCTGATCGGCAACCACATCCTGATGGCCGTGGGGGCCGGCGGCGTGGCCGGGTCCTTCCCCTGGATCATGGCCATCATCCCGATCACGTCTTTCAGCCTGCTCGGGTTTACCCTGTGGCGGGCACGCCGCTCGCTGACCCGCGACCCCTGGTACGTCATGTGCCACTGGCAGGTATGCGCCAGGCGCAGCCGCATCTTCATTGCCATGCTGTTGATGTTGCTGCTGGTCATGACCCTGGGCTGGCTCGGCTACACCTACCTCGGCTGGATGAAGGAGGCGGTGATGGCACTGGTGGCCGGGACCGGAATCCTGCCGGTGATGGTGACCATTCTGGTACTCATCATCGTCGAATCCGACGCCCTGTATCACGCCAACCAGGCCAAGTTGCCGGACTGGATCGTCAAGCGTTACCCCAACCCCGAGGCCAAGGTGATCCACGAAGAAAAGCCGGCCTACTACGACTGAGCCCTGCTCGCCAATGCGGTTCGTTACCTCACCGCATCCAACGAACCACGACTGGGACGCGGTAGCAGACCCTGTTCTGAGGGCCGCGCCTCGCTAAGGCGCTGGTACGGCCGGGACGGCGGGTATCGCCGGGGCAACCGGAACGGCTGGAGTCGCCGCAATCGCCTTGGCCTCCTGCTCGACGAGGGCGTTGACCACCTCAAATAGCCTTTCGTTGCTTCCGGTCTGGGTGGCGCTGGTGCGGAGCTTGCCGTTGACGACGATGGCCGGCACCCCTTCCAACCCGAAGTCCTTCCCCAACTCCTTCGCCCGGCGCACCTGCATCTCGACGAAGAAGGACCCGTAGGCCTCCTTGAAGGCGGCCCCATCCAGGCCCAGACCGACCACGAACTGGGTAATGGCGTCAAGGTCCTGGAGGCGGCGCTTGTCGACATGCACGGCGCGGAACAGTGGCTCATGAATGACGTCCACCTTGCCCATCAGCTCCGCCGCGAAATAGGCTCGGGCCAGGGGCTCCCAGCTCGGTCCCAGGATCGCCGGGGCGCGGCGAAAGGTGGCGTCGGCGGGCATGGTCGCCCGCCACTGAGTGAGAATCGGCTCCAGGTGCCAACAATGCGGACAGCCGTACCAGAAGAATTCCAGCACCTCGACTTTGCCCTCAGTATCCGTCGGCTGGGGCCGGGGCACCGTTGTGTAGTCGATGCCCTCATCGAAGGCCCTGGCCTGAAAGGCGAATGCTGCCGCCAACAGGCCCAACCCAAAGACACCCGCGCCCAATGCACCCCGTCCTAGAATCCTCGCGAACATCGCTCTCACTCCCCATACCTCGTCATGTAGGTTCCGCGAGGCCCAAGTGCCCGACGCGGAGAAAAAGAGACCCAGGCTCAGCCGCCCAGGGCATAGTCCAGGGCCAGGCCAACAAAGACGGCCATCCCGTAGTAGTTGTTATTGAGGAAGGCCTGAAAGCAGCCAGTCGGCTCGCGGTCGCGAATCAGATATTGCTGGTAGGCCGCCATCGCCGCCGCGGCCACCAGGCCCCCGGCAAACCAGGCCCCACGTCCAGCCCACCAGCCAATGACGGCGAGCAGGGCCAACATCAGCAATTGGAGCCCTGCAATGGCCCAAAGATCCCAGCGCCCGAAGAGAATGGCCGTGGACTTGATGCCGACCCTAAGGTCGTCCTCCCGGTCCACCATCGCGTACTGGGTGTCGTAAATCAGTGCCCACAGCAGGGTGGTCCCGAACAAGGCCCAGGCCAGGGGCGGGATAGCCCCCGACACCGCCATGAAGGCCATGGGGATGGCCCAACCGAAGGCGGCACCCAGGAAGAGCTGTGGGACATGGGTAAAACGCTTCATGAACGGATAGACCACCACCAGTGCCAGGGCCACCAACGACAGGACCACGCTCTGCCAATTGAGCAGCAGGACCAGGCCGAAGGCGGTGAGGCTCAAGACGGCGAAGACGCCCAGTGCCTCCCCAGGACTGACCAGCCCGGTGGCGATGGGGCGCGCCCGGGTACGTTCGACCCGGCCGTCGAAGGCGCGGTCGGCATAGTCGTTGATGGCACAGCCGGCGGAGCGCATCAGCACCACCCCGGCGATGAAGATCGTAACGATGCCGAAAGGCGGGTTACCCGCCCCCGCCAGCCATAGCGCCCACAGAGCCGGCCACATCAGCAGAAAGATCCCAATGGGTCGCCCCAGCCGCACCAGGGCGCTGTAGGCCAGGATCCGCTCGCGCCAATCGAGTCCTCGCGGGTTCCGTGGGGCGCCGATCTTTACTTCAGGAAAGGTCATACCAGAGGTGTAGGGGGTCGGATCCGAGGGGATGTACCCGAGCCGGGCGGCGTGGGGCGCGGATTATGGCATAGGGCCTGGGGGCAACACAGGGGCCGGAGTGGCCCAAGTCGCGCCTGGGAGGGCGTCACCGGGGCAACCCGACCAGCCAGCGGATAGCCTCACGGTTGGTCCAGGAGGTCGCCCGGGCCGCGGCGGCGTGGGCCGGGAGCCACTGGCACTCCAGGTGCTCCGCTGGGTTCAGTCGGATCAGGCGACGCCCCGGCACGGGCAGCGCAAACCAGTGCTCGCGATTAAAGCAGACCCCGGGGGCATAACGGGCACGCCAGGCCGGGACTATGGGGAAGAGCCGCGACTGACCCAGGTCCTGGATGTCGGCGGCCCCCAGCAACCCGGTCTCCTCCCGTAACTCGCGGAGCGCCGCCGACCTCGCCCCCTCGCCAGGGCGTAAGCTCCCGGTCACCGACTGCCAGAAGGTGTCCGGCTGGGTACGGCGGAGCATCAGGCAATACCCGTCCCAGGTGTAGACAACCACCAGGACCGACTCCGGGCGTTTGAAGCCCCCGCCGGGCCGCCGGCTCGACGCCGGCCTGGGCTTTGGTGCCGGCCTTGACTCGACCCGCCGGTGTGGACGCAGCGCCGGCGGCGTGCTCGCATCCAACCCTGGGCGCGACGAGAGCATGACCAGTCCATGGCGCAGGGGCGGCCGGGCTGGGCCAGACCCATCCCGGCCGATCTGCATCCTAGCCCGCCTCGGGCCGGGTGCGGATGCGCAAGGACAGCTCCTTGAGCTGTGCCTCATCCACCTCCGAGGGGGCGGCGGTCAGGGGGCAGGCGGCGGTCTGGGTCTTGGGGAAGGCCATGACGTCGCGGATGGAGTCCGCCCCCGCCATCAGCATCACCAGACGATCCATGCCGAAGGCCATGCCGCCGTGGGGCGGGGCGCCGAACTTGAGCGCCTGGAGCAGGAAGCCGAAACGGTCCTCCGCCTGCTCGTCGGAGATGTTGAGCAGCCGGAAGATGCGGCTTTGCAAGTCCGAACGGTGGATACGGATCGACCCGCCGCCGATCTCGCGGCCGTTCAGCACCATGTCGTAGGCACGGGAGTCGCAGGCCCCGGGGTCGGTCTCCAGAAGGGGGATGTGTTCCTCCTTGGGGGCGGTGAAGGGGTGGTGGATCGCGTTCCAGCGCCCGGCCTGGTCGTCGCGCTCGAACATGGGGAAGTCCACCACCCACAGGGCGTGCCAGCCCTCCGCCATGAGTCCGCGGTCCTGGCCCAGGCGCACCCGCAGGGCCCCCAGGGCCTCGTTAACCACGCGGGCCTTGTCGGCGCCAAAGAAGATCAGGTCCCCGTCCACGGCCCCGGTGCGAGCCATGATGGCATCCACCACCGCATCCGGCAGGAACTTGAGGATGGGCGACTGCAAGCCCTCCTGGCCTTGGGTAGACCAGGCGTTGACCTTGATATAGGCGAGGCCCTTGGCCCCGTAGATGCCGACGAACCTGGTGTAGTCGTCGATCTCCTTGCGGGTCAGGTCATTCCCGGCGGGTAGGCGCAGGGCGGCCACGCGCCCGTCCGGGTCCCTGGCGGGGCCGGAGAAGACCTTGAAGTCCACATCCATCATCAGGTCGCCCACATCCGTCAGTTCGAGCGGGCAGCGCAGGTCCGGGCGGTCGGAGCCATAGCGGCGCATGGCCTCGGCGTAGGTCATACGCGGCAGCGGGTCGGGCAGTTCCTCCCCGCGCACCTCACGGAACAGGGAACGGATCATCGCCTCCATGAGCCCCATGAAGGCATCCTCGTCCATGAAGGAGACCTCGATGTCGAGCTGAGTAAACTCCGGCTGACGATCGGCGCGCAGGTCCTCGTCGCGGAAGCAGCGGGCCACCTGATAGTAGCGATCCATCCCCGACATCATCAGCAACTGCTTGAAGAGCTGGGGCGACTGGGGCAGGGCGAAGAATTGCCCGGGGTGTGTGCGGCTGGGGACCAGATAGTCCCGCGCGCCCTCAGGTGTAGACTTCGTCAGGATCGGGGTCTCGATGTCAAGGAAGCCCTGCTCGTCCAGGAAACGACGTAGGGTCTGGGTGACGCGCGAGCGCAGACGCAGGCGTTCGAGCATCTCCGGCCGTCGCAGGTCGATGTAGCGATAACGCAGGCGTAGCTCCTCGGAGGCGTCCTGGTGGTGCTCATCGAGCTGGAAGGGCGGGGTCTCCGCGCTATTGAGCACCGTGAGGCCGGTGCCCAGGACCTCGATCATCCCGGTGGGACGCTCATGGTTCTCGGTCCCTGCCGGGCGCGGGCGAACCCGCCCCTGGACCTTAAGGACATACTCGCTGCGCACCGCCTCGGCGCGGTCGAAGATCTCCGGGCGGTCCGGGTCGAAGACCACTTGGACCAGGCCATCGCGGTCGCGCAGGTCGATAAAAATGACCCCGCCATGGTCGCGCCGCTTGTGCACCCAACCGCAGAGGGTAACCTCCTGCCCAATGTGGCCCTCGTTGAGCCCCCCGCAATAGTGACTGCGCATGCGATCAACCCCGTATCCGAATAATGACCGGGCCCCCGCTGGGGACCCTTGGCAACGGCCGAAAACCGGCCGCAAAAGAGGGGGAAAGATACTGACCGCGCCTGACGGGCGCAAGCGTCACAGATCCCTGGCCGCCGTTGGGAAGTCCAGAGCGGAACCACAGTGGCGGAACGCTGCACCCTGGGCGGGGCATCTGACTCCGTGGAGGGCGGCCTCTGTGCCCAGACGGCCGGCCCCGCACGCCCCGGGCTCAAGACCCCTTGGTCGCAGCGGGCTTGTCCACCTTTGACGCGACGGCAGGCTTGCTCTCCGCACCGGTCTTGGCCGCATCGCCGCCACCGCCGGCCTTGCCCCCGCCGTTGTCGTGCAGGTTCTTCTTGTTGCCCGCCTTGAAGTCGGTCTCATACCAACCGCCACCCTTGAGGCGGAAACCCACCGCCGACATCAGTTTCTTGAGTGCGGGCCTGCCGCACTCCGGACAGTCCAGCAGGGGCTCGTCGCTCACCCGCTGTAGGGCCTCGATCTCATGGCCGCAGGCCTCACAGCGGTATTCGTAGAAGGGCATGGTCGTTTCTCCACAGTAGGAATCTGTTAAACCTTTGAAGCATGGGGTGTTGGCCAGGGAATTCCAAGCCCGGCTTACTTCCGATAAGGCACATGTGGGGGGTCGCCGTCGTGCTTTGTGCCAGCCTCCAATCCCCTACCCTTCACACCACAGGCTGGCGGCCGAGCCCCCTTCTCGGCTTCAATGTGCCCCCACAGGCCATGGCGGAGGGGCAACGGGATGAACATCGGCGAATGCGCGATCCTGATCACCGGCTGTTCCAGCGGCATCGGCCACGCTTGCGCCCTGGGTCTGGCCCGGCGCGGGTACCGGGTGGTCGCCTCGGCGCGGCAGCCTGCGGACGTGGCGCGGCTACGCAGTGAGGGCTTGGCCGCGGTGCGCTTAGACCTGGACGATCCGAAAAGCATCGCCGCTGGGCTCGCACAGGCCCTGGACCTGACCGGCGGCAGCCTGTACGGCCTGTTCAACAACGGCGCCTATGGTCAGCCAGGGGCCGTGGAAGACATCACCCGCGAATGCCTGCGCGCCCAACTGGAGACCAACCTGCTCGGCTGGCACGACCTCACCTGCCGGGTCATCCCCCTGATGCGTCGTCAGGGGCAGGGAAGGATCATACAGAACAGTTCGATACTTGGGCTGGTGACCATGCCTTACCGCGGGGCCTATGTGGCGAGCAAGTTCGCGCTGGAGGGGCTGACCGATACCCTGCGCCTGGAGCTGGCCGGGACCGGAATCCAGGTCAGCCTGATCGAACCCGGACCCATCGTCAGCCGCTTTCGCGACAATGCCCACCAGAAGTGGCGTGACCACATCGACGCGGAGCAAAGCCCACACCGGGCCGCCTACCTGGCCATGGAACAGCGCTTGCTCAGGGAAGGTCCGGCGGCCCCGTTCACGCTCCCCCCGGAGGCGGTCCTCAAGCGTGTGATCCGTGCCCTGGAGGACCCAAACCCCAGGCCGCGCTATTACGTCACCACGCCGACCTATGTCCTGGCAGCCCTGCGGCGGGTCTTGAGCGCCCGACTGCTGGATCGGGTCCTGCGGCGGATCTCCGGCGGGGGCGAGCGGTAGCCCCGCTCGGTCAAAACAGGGCCCCGGCGGGTAGCCGCTGAGTTGGACGATGAGGCGAAGAGCGGGTGCGCCCCCCAGGGCCTCCGTAATCGGACAAGACGAAACGGGACTGCGACTGTTATCCACCGGGGGCAGCAAGGACACCCGCCGGCGAGTCACTCGCACGATAGGGCGCACCAAACTTGGTGCTGGTGAAAACCGCGAGGCTCGCCCCCTCGCGCCAGGCGTCCGCCGGCAGCCCGGCCTTGCGCGCCAGGTGAGTCAGCGTTTCCTCCCGGGTCCAGCCCTGCTCCACCGCCACCTCCGGCAGAAAGACGGCACGACGGCCGCCCTTGCTCAGGATGATCCCCTGCTCCCCCACCCGGAACTCCTCCCAGCCCGCGATGGACCGGGGCGGGGTCAGGACGCTGACCTCGACATCCAGGTCCTTCAACTCCGAGGCCTGCACGGGCCTGAAGCGCGTATCGTGGCGGGCGGCATTGTCGCCGTTGTCCAGGACCGCCCGGTAGAGCGGCTCCCGCGGCTCGATGGTCCCGATACAGCCGCGCAGATCGCCATGGCGCTTGAGCGTGACGAAGGCCCCGGCAGGTGCCTTCAGCCCCGCCGGGAGGCCGTCCAGGGTCAGGCGGACCGTCTCCGTGCGGGACAGACTCGGTCCCAGGACCGCGTCCTCCACCGCCAGGATGGCGAGGCGATGCAGCAGGCGCAGGTCGTCCTGGCTCAAGCCGTCGGCGTCTGGGGTCCGGCCTCGCGGCATGGGCCCGGAGGCGTCGGCGGCGAGGGGTTGCGGGTCCGTAACCACCAGGGCGGCATAGCTCACGGAGTTGGCGTAATCACCCCCCAGTGCCCCGCTGGTGGCATAGGCCAGGCGCTGGACCTCAGCCCCGGGGCCCAGCATCCGCAGCAGGATGGCGATGGGGCGGTAGCCGCAGATGGTGATCCCCGTCACCTGCCGGTAGGCAAGGAAGCCCGCCGAGTCCTTGGCCAGGATGCGATCTATGGCCCCATCGTCCAGGGCCTGAATTCGCGCTGCGGTCTCGCCGTTGAGTGCGAAGGGCTGATAGCCGAAGCGCTGGCCATAGTGGGTGAAGTCGCTCGATACCACCACCAGGGTATCCGCGTCCGCCAGGGGGCGCAGCAGGTCGGCAGCGACCTGATAGTCTGCCCCCTCCAGACGCCCCACCAGGACAGGGACCAGGCGCCAGCCCGGGGTCAGGGCGCGTTGCAACAGGGGCAGCTCGATTTCGATGCTGTGCTCGCGGCCATGGGCCTCCGGCTCCTCCACCACCAGGGGCGAGAGCCGCAGGGCCGCCACTGCCTCCAGGTCCAGGGGGACATCCCCCAGCGGGGTGCGATAGGCGTCCACCTGGGCTATGGACAGGCCACGGAGGGGGCTGTGGTGAGACGGGGCAACCACCAGGACCCGCTTGTATGTCTGGCCCTTCACCAGGGAGAAGACGGCCCCCGCCGTGGGGCCGCTGTAGGCGTACCCGGCATGGGGTGCGATGAGGGCGCGGATAGGCCCCTTGGGGGCAGGCGCCTTGGCCGCCGCCAAAAAGCCATCCACCTGGGCCTGGAGACGGTCGGGGTCCGCCGGGTACCAGCCCCCGGCCAGGGCGCTCTCCCGAACCCTGGGGGCGTCTGGTCCCGGTTCGGCGCCAACCGGGGCCCCAGACAGGACCAGGTAACAGCCCGCCAAGCCCGGCCAGCCAACCGTTCCGACGCCGATCGATGGCCGTCATGGCGACCCCCTCACCCGGCCAGGTCATGCGGGCGATAGTAGTCCGCCTCCTTGAGCGGAAGCTCCCGCGGGCCGGTCGTACCCGGATTGGCATGCGGGTCCGCCTTTGCGGCCAGCCCCCAGACCCACAGCCAGGAGGCACGCGAGGAAGCGGCGCCTCGGGCACCCTTGTTGCACAGTGCTGCCAGGCTCGTCGCGTGTCTCGTTCATGACCAGACCCCCGGTATTTTGTCGTTGCAGGTCGGGCAGCGTCCGTCCGGCGTCAAGTGGTTCTCGGTAACGATAAAGCCGCTGCGCCCAATGAGCAGGGTCCCGTCCCGCGGGCAGTGGGTGGCGCTCCCCTCGTCTCCCAGGACATTGCCGATGTAGACATAGCGCAGACCAACATCCAGGGCCTCGTTTCTCGCCCGTTCCAGGGTCTGGATCGGGGTCGGCGGGAGATTGCGCATCCGGTACTGGGGTTGGAAGCGGCTGAAGTGCAGTGGGGTATCCGGCCCCAACTCGGCGGCGATCCAGCGGCACATGCGACGGATCATGGCCAGGTCGTCGTTCAGGGTGGGAATCACCAGATTGATGACCTCGACCCAGACCCCCTCCTCGCGCAGGGTCACCATGGCCTCGAGGACGGGTTTGAGGGTAGCGCCGCTGACTCGCCGATAGAACCCGTCGTCAAAGGCCTTGAGGTCGGCGTGGGCGGCGTCCAGGACCCGACACAGGCGACGCAGGGGCTCGCGGTTGATATAGGCGGCGGTGACGAAGACATTGACGAGCCCGGCCGCCTTGGCCAGGGTGGCGATGTCCTCGACATACTCGTAAAAGACGACGGGGTCAGTGTAGGTGTAGGCGATGCCCCGGCAGCGCTCGCCCTGGGCCGCCGCTACGACCTCGGAGGGCTCGACGCGGTAGATCTGTTCCATCTCGGCGCCGCTGCGCTGGGAAAGCTGCCAGTTCTGGCAGTTGAGGCAGTGCAGGTTGCACCCGGCCGTCGCCAGGGAGAAGACCTGGGCCCCCGGGTAAAAGTGGTAGAGGGGCTTCTTCTCCATGGGGTCGATGTGGATAGCCGAGGGCCGGCCGTAGGTGGTCGCCCGCAGCTTGCCGCCCAGGTTCACCCGCACCCGGCAGTCCCCCGCCGCCCCGTCTGGGATGACGCAGCCCCGCGGGCACAACTCGCAGGTCACGGCGCTCATGGTGCCCGTCCCCCGCCCGAGGTCTCCTCCGGGCGTGCCTGATGGAACCATAGGGCCTCGCGGTCGGTGAGATCCCCGGCCTCGATGCGCCGCTCCAGGGCCTGACGGTCAATGACCCGGTGGCCGCTGCCCTCCCGTGCGGCCAGACTGAACCCCTCCCCAAGGTGCAGGGCGATGAGGACCACCGTTAGAGCGATCAGGCCCAGAAAGCGGGCCTCGCGGGGGTGCCAGGGTCTTGCGGATGCGATCATGATGGTGTGGAAACGGCTGATCCAAATTCGGAACCTGTCCATAACTGACCGCAGATGAACGCCAATAATTCCGGCGCCCGCCTTGTGTCCGCGAGAACTCCGAAAGGTGAGTCGGCCGCAAGCGGCAGGTCCTTGTCTATTTTGCGTTCATTTTCGGACGACTGCCCTTTCCAGGGCCGACCTCAAGGTAACAGCTTAGCCGACCGTACCAGGGAGCGGCGGACATGGGTGTCGCTACCCGACAGACAGCGGTTACAACGGATGCAATCCAGGTCGAACTCCCCCTTGACTCCAAGGTCGCAGTGCTCGAAACGCCGCTTGGGCGCCAGACGCTGAAGCAGAGCCACCTTATTGCTCAGGGCCAAGCAGGCACCCATGGGACACAGGTAGCGACACCAGAATCGATAGTGGAACAGGCAGGCGGCCAGCACCAAGCCCGTGAGCCAGAGCATGGCCCCCCCCAGCCGCCCACCGAAGGCATGCTGCATGGGGTTGAACGTAGCCCAGACCCCGTCTCCCGACACCCAGACCGCCACCAACATCGCGGCCAGCAGAACGAACTTGAGATAGCGCGCCCCCTGTTCGAGGGACCGCTCCGGGTAGGTTCGAAGACCCAGACGTCGCCCCAGGCGGGAGACCAGTTCCTGCGCGGCCCCGAAGGGGCACACATAGCCGCACCAGACCTGCCCGAAGCCCAGCGACGTGACGGCGACAAACCCCAGCAAGAGCCAGCGCTGGGGGTTCTCCGCCGGGGGTGCGGCGTGGCCCTGACTGAGATTGACCAGATCGACCTCAGTGACCAGGGTGTTCAGCCAGAGCCCGAGCACCCCCAGGGAGGCGACCTGGTAGGCCAGGCGCGCGCCTTCGTGGCCGGATAGATAGACCGGGAAGAACAGTAGGACCAGCACGACGGTGGCGTAGAGGCCCCAGTCCGGGGTACCCGTCCCTGCCTCGGCCTGGGGCGGGACGGCCTGATCGAAGGCGGCCGCGGTCCCCCGCCGGGCCGCGACATTGATCGTCTCCAGAACCGCCCGGCTGCTGACCGTGGCCCCGCTCAAGCCATCGAACCGCTCCAGGTTCAGCGGGCCCTGAACCAGATCCAGCCCCTGGAGCCCGGCGACCCAGGCGTCCATCCCGGCGATATAGGATGGGGTCTCCTGGGAACCCAGGTAGCGCACCCCGCGCAGAATCCCGTCGCGTCCGACGGCAATCAACAGCTCGATGGGCCCGGCAAAACCGCTCACCCCCGGGTCCGCGGCGGCACTGGCCAGGGTCAGGGTGCTGGCCTCCAGTTCCCCTGGTGCAAAGCCGAGATACTGCACCAGGGGCTGCTCCAGAAGGGTGAAACGCTTGGAACCGCTGACCTCCGCCAGGCGCGCCTCATCGAAGCGCAGCTCGGGGCCCGGGCGGCTGCCCAGGTCCAACAGGTGCCAGGCATAGACCAGCAGGACCAGGTAGATCAGTCCCCAGCCCAACCCAGGCCACGGGAAGGACATCTGGGCCCGCCCGACACCCAGCCCCACCGCGGCGCCAGGGCGACGCGGGGCAATGCGTGCAAAGAGCAACGGCAACAAGGCAACCACGGCCAGGACCGCCAACGCCCGGCAGGTCCCCTCCACCCCCAGGATGGGCACCAGCAAGGCCCCGGTCAGCAACCCACCTAGGGCCCCGCCGAGGTTGTCGGCGGCCTGGACCAGGGCCCCGCTGCCAAGTGCCGAGACCTCCCGGGTCAGGGGCAGGCACAGGGTGAATCCCGCCCCGGCCAGCAAGCCCAGGGTCAGGGTCAAGCCCAGATAACCCGCCTCCTGGGGCACCTCGCCCAGGGTCGCGAGCCGCGCCAGTGCGCCGGGGAGCAGGATCAGCCCCAGGGCGACCAGGGCCAGGACCACCGCCAGCGGCACCCCGGCCCGCCGATCCGAAAGCCCGCTCGCCGGGGCGCGTGCCAGACCCGCCCCCAGGGCCAGCCCCGTCATAAAGAGCCCGTTGAGCAGGGCGATCCGCTCAAAGACCAACCCCACCTGGGCCTGGTAGCTAAAAATCAGGGCCAACTGCCCGGCCATCGCGATGAAGCCCAGGGCCCCCAGGGCAAAGGCCCCGGCGTGGCGCTCGAAGCGCACCCCGGGCCCACCCTCCAGCCCCGCCCGCAGCAGCCACAGAAAGACGAACAGGGTCGGCGGGATCACATAGGGCCAAAACCCCAGGCCAAGCCCGATCCGGCGCAACCGCTCCAGGCCATCCACCAGCTCGGAGGCACTGAACTTCCCCCATAGGACCATGTTGAGCCAGTAAGTCACAGGGCGGGCATCGCTGTTGACCTCGGCCTGCCCCTGTTCGAGCTGTCCGCGCAGAAACGCGACCTCGTCCCGCGGCAACAGGGTCGCAAAGGTCCCGGTCGGGAGGCTGTGGTCTACCAAGATCGCCGCGAGATAGCGGCGATGGAGCTCCTGCGGGTCCTCGCTCAAGCGCGCCTCTGGCCCCCCGACGCAAAAGGTCTGGACGTCCCCCGGAACCAGGACCACCCGGGGGAAGACCCCCCCCAGGGTGCGATACACAGACCCCGCATAGCCCCCGACCGCACTGCCGACATAGTTCGAGGCACCGCTGACCTGGGTACAAAAGACCCCGGTCGGTGTCAGGTGGTCCCGCACCAGCGTGAAGGCCTCCCGGGTGAAGTAGCGGTTGCCGGCGGCACTCGCGGGGGTCGCGTCCAGGGACAGGATCAGGTCATATCGGTCCTCCGCCCCCAGATGCCGGAGGAAGCGCCGTCCATCGTCGAAGTGCAGGGCCAGGCGCGGGTCCGCCAGGGCCGTGACCCCCGCCGGGTCCAGGAAGGGGCGTACCCGATCGAAGCCGGTGCGGTCCTGCTCCACCTGGTCCAGCCCCTGCACGGGGTAACGCAGCAACCCCGCCGCCAGCCCACCGGCAAAGCCCCCGAGGACCAGGACCCGGCGCGCCCCGGTCGCCTGGGCCATGAAGTAGGCCGCCTGACGCTCCACCTCCAGGGGCAGGGGGAAGGACTGCTGGACCTGCCCGTCGGCGACCACCGAGGCCTGACCCCCGAGGCGGGCAACGGCGACATGGCCATAGCGGGTATCCACCGCGTCCAACAGTTCCATCCCCGGCTGGAGGCTGGCAAAGCGCCAGACCTCCAGGCTGCGATCCAACCGCGTTGCAAACTGCGGAACCAGCAGCGCGACGCCGACCAGGGCCAGCGGCCAAGGGAACCAGACCAGACCCCGCCACCGAGGAGCCGCCTGGAGCGCCGCGGTCAGGGCCAAGGCCAGGGTCACCAGACCCAGGGTCTGCACAGGCCCAAACCAGCGGATCAGGACGAAGGTGAATACGACCCCGCCCAGCAGGGCTCCCAGGGCATCGGCCACATAGGTCCCGGTGACCAGGCCCACGACCCGACCCCCAGGGCCAGTCGCCTCGCCCAGGGCCTTGCAGGTCAGAGGGAAGGCCAGACCGAGCAGCAGCCCAATCGGCAAGGTCACCAGGGTCAGGACCAGGAACAGGTCCCCGAGTGGGACAAATTCACTGGAGGAGACATCCAGGACCAGACGCACCGAGCGCAGGGCCAGCACTTGCAGCGCCAGCACCAGGGGAAGGGCCAGAAGGATGGCGCGGACCGCCGCCCCGCCCGATCCAAGCCCGCCCCTCAGTCTCAGAGCCGCCAGCGACCCCAGCCCCAGCCAAAACAGCCAAGCCCCGTAGAAGGCCCCCAGGCTGACCTCGTTGCCATAGAAGACCACGAGCCCCTCGCGGATCAACACCGCCTGGGCAACCTGAGAAAAGGCCCCTAGGACAAGGATAGCCAGCAGGGAACGAAGACGGTCAGACAAGGCAGTGGGCTCGTTGGGGTGACTGGGCAGGACCGCCGGCCCTGGGGATCGGTCGCATGAGTCTAGTCAACCCAGATCGGCAGCGTGGGGGCACCGCCTTAGGCCGCTGTTCCAGAGGCGGCTCTACTTCCTCGGATCTGCCGCAGCCTTCGTCTCCTTCTACCCCGCCTGGTGTAGCATGGCGGCGGCGCGCTGGTACCGCCGCCCCGTCATGGAGGGGTTCTACACCCCGGCGAGACCGGCGATTCCACGGTGCCGCCACCAAGTATCTGCCCACTACCTTGGATGGCGTCGCTGCCTGGAGCGTTTCGCCACAACGCTGACCCCCTCGCTGTTGCTCGGCCTGGCGGTCATGGGGAACCAACACTTAACGCAGACATGGCCCAAACAAAAGGCTATCTCTGCGTCAGGTGTTTGAACGCGCCAACCGGAGACGGCGCCAAACAAAAACGGCCTAGACGCGGTGCGCCTAAGCCGTTGTTGTTGCATGACCCTTTTCGGAAGAGCGCTAGTCCTTTTGGTAAATCGCCTTGGGTGACAGCAGGCGACGCGAACCAGGAGAATCTACACGCAACCTTGCGAGCCTAGCTTTTTGAGTTTTTGGTGCCCAGGGGCGGAATCGAACCACCGACACGGGGATTTTCAATCCCCTGCTCTACCAACTGAGCTACCTGGGCCTGGTCCGACCCGGGTGGTGAAATCGGCGTGTGCCGTTACCCGGGAGGCCGCGCATTAAACCGTTCCGGCGTGCTTGCGTCAAGCCTAAGGTACCAGCCGCCAACCTCTGGACGCGGTGCCACGGTCCCATCGCCGTTCTGGATCAGGCTGGCGAGCCGGAGCTGATCGACTTTCGATTCAACGCCTGGGCGGTCTCGCGGCTGGCTCGGAAGCCAGGGAAGCCGTACCGTGGGCGTGCGCTCATGGTCAACTCTAACTGGTGGCGAATCTCCGCCAGCCTCTTGCCGGAGGCGCTGATGCCGACGAACGCGGGTAAGGTCAACCGGCCGCCTTGGGGGCCGATTCGGCGGTTGCTGGGGCGGGGACAGCCGCTGGCGCGGGAACCGGGGCCGGGGCCTGAACTTCCGGCACCTGCGGAACCGGCTTGTGGACCGACGCCGGTACCTGCGCAGCCGGCTGGCCCTCGGTCTTGACCACCGCGGCAGTTGCTTGGGGATTGGGGACGACCTGGCCCTGAGCTGGCGCCTGTGGCATGGCGGGCGCTGCCGCCGGCTCGGTACGGGTTGCGATGGCCGGGGCCACGGGGGGAGCCGGTGTGTGGGCCACGGCCGGGACCTTGTGGGCCTCGACCGGGGCTGAGACTATCGGAGCGGAAGCAACCGGAGCTGTCGGCACCGGTGCGGTGGGCGCCGCCTGAGGCGTGATCGGAGCCGCAGGGGTTTGAGATGCCGCGACAGGCGCGGGGGATGCTGCTGGCGTCGCGACCCGGCATCGCGACCTTGGGCCTGCCTCGCCGCTGCCGATGCCTGGGTCGCCGCCTCGGACGTGCCCTGCCCCGCCGCGGCCACCGCGACCGCCACACCAGTCGCCGCGGTACCGACGGACTCGGACCCGACTACGGCGGTCTCCGACGCGCCCTGGGTCTGTCGGGCCTCCACCGGTCCCTCGCCCTGCGCCTTAGGCGCCGCCGGCTTGGCCGCGGCCACAGCGCGCGCCGCCTGGGCCCGCTGCTGGGCCAGGTAGGTGGAATAGCTCGGACCGTTACCGACAATGCTGACCTCGGTACCCACCCCCACATGGCGGAAGGCAATCGGTGCGAAGGCCTTGGGCATCCGGATGCAACCGTGGGATGCGGGCCGGCCGGGATTGGGGATGGGCCCGGCGTGCATGCCGATACCGTCGCCGGTCAGGCGCATATAGAAGGGCATATCCGCACCATCGAAACGTGCCCCGGCGGGGATCTGGGTCTTGCCCATCTTGGCGTTGGAACTGATGAGCTGGCCGCCCTTGCCGTAGATCTTCCCGTAGAGGTTGGACTCCTTGTTGGCCACCTTCTCCGTCACTGAGAACCGCCCGACCGGGGTCGGGAACTTGCTGACCCCGGAGGCCACCATGGTCCAGCCGACCTCCTTGTCGCCCTCGTAGAAACGGGCCTTTTGTTCGTCAACATCCACCACGATGCGAGACACGGCGCGACCCTCGCCCGTCCACTCGTAGAGTTTCGCCTTCCTCGCCGGCTCAGAAGCCGGCGGGGGGGCGGGGGCGGGGGCGGCCTGCTCCACAACCTTGGCTTCGACCGCCGGGGGCGCGTCCTGTGCCTTGGACTCCCAGGGCTTGGGGAACCCGGCGCAGCCCGAGAGTAGGGCCAGGGTCAAGGCAGCGCCCATGGCCGTGGTCGCTCCCTGCAGAGCACCGGCGGACGGGAAGCAGAACAGGTTGTTGTTCATCGAGGTACCCAATTGGGGTTGAACGTTGGGGGCCCAGGATCAGAGAAATCCCGCATGGCACAAAAAGGGTTGCAAGGGTAGCGCAAAAGGCGTAGCAGTCCCAGGGGTCTGGTGCGTTGCCGATCAAGACCGACGTGCGAACATGGCCCGTATGCCTCTATAATCGCCCCCCTGCCCCGGCCGTCCCCGGCCTGGGTACACGGAGAGGTGCCGGAGTGGCCGATCGGGCCTGACTCGAAATCAGGTGTACGTTTGCGCGTACCGTGGGTTCGAATCCCA
>CAWDHW010000016.1:0-175049 GCA_963802205.1 uncultured Gammaproteobacteria bacterium
GCCGCCGATGAACAGCCCCCAATCCCAGCCATTGCGCCAGCGCGGGTCTTCGATCTTGCTGCGGTAGTCAAAGCCCACGGGTCTGAAGAAGAGCCCGAACAGCGCCAGCAGCATGGCGAAGTAGAACCCCGAGAAGGCGGTGGCGTAGACCAGCGGCCATGCGGCGAAGACGGCCCCAGCGGCGGTGATGAGCCAGACCTGATTGCCGTCCCAATGGGGTCCGACGGTATTGACGATGACGCGCCGTTCGACATCCTTCTTGCCGAGGAAGGGCAAAAGGATGCCCACGCCCATATCCATGCCGTCGGTGATGGCGAAGCCGATGAAGAGGATGCCCACGACCACCCACCACGGAATTTGAGGCTCGTCGTCGATGATCATGGCGTTACGACCTGTGCGATCGGTTCCAGATGAGTTCGGGCTCTTCCGCATGGCGCTGCAGTTCCGTCGCCAGGGTGGCGCCACCGGCCGACAGGGACACCTCGTGGTGATAGCGACCGGTGTGCAGGGAACTCGGTCCTAGCCGTGCGAACTTGAACATCAGGAACAGCCGGATGCCGATGAGCACGCTATCGAACAGGAAAAATCCGGTGAGGCTGATGATTAAATCTTGGGTCGTCAGACTCGAGGCGGCGATATAGGTCGGCAGTATCTCGCCCACGGCCCAGGGCTGGCGTCCGAATTCGGCGACGAACCAGCCGGTCTCGACCGCCGCCAGGGCACCGGATGCTGAAGAGGAAGAGCCGCAGCAGCCAGCGCTTCTGTGCGATCACGCGCTTGGCGTTGTAGTAGAAGCCCAGCAGGATCAGCACCAGCGTCCAGGCCCCGGCGCCGACCATGAGGCGGAAGGCCCAGAAGACTGGGGCCACCTCGGGGATGGAGTCCCGCGCCGCCTGTTTGATCTGCTCCTCGGTGGCCTGGGCCGGGTTGGGGGTGTAGGCCTTGAGCAGAGTCCATAGCCCAGGTCCTGCTTATGGTCCTCGAAGATGGCGCGGTTGCCGTCGGTATCCTTGCCCCCGCGCAGGCGCTCCAGGTACTCGTAGGCGATCATGCCGCTGCGGATGCGCTGCTCGTGCTGGTGGATCAGATCCTTGAGCCCGGTTACCGGGGTGTCCAGGGAGCGGGTGGCGATCAAGCCCAGCAGGTAGGGGATCTTGACCGCGCCGTGGGTCTCTTGGGCGGCATTGTCGGGGAACCCGACGAGGGTAAAGGCGGCCGGAGGGGGTTCGGTCTCCCACTCCGCCTCGATGGCGGCGAGCTTGGTCTTCTGGACGTCACCGACCTCGTAGCCGCTCTCGTCGCCGAGCAGGATGACCGACAGGATGGCCGCTAGCCCGAACCCCACCGCCACGGAGAAGGAGCGCTTGGCAAAGGCCAGGTCGCGCCCCTTGAGCATGTAATAGGCGGAGATCCCCAGGACACATGGCCCTGTCACATAGCCCGCCGCCACCGTATGCACGAATTTGACCTGGGCCACCGGGTTGAAGAGCAGTTCGCTGAAGCTCGTCATCTCCATGCGCATGGTCTGATGGCTGAATTCCGCGCCCACCGGGTTCTGCATCCAGCCGTTGGCAATCAGTATCCACCAGGCCGAGAGATTGGAACCCAGGGCGGTGAGGAAGGTCACCGTGAGGTGCTGGACCTCGGTCAATCGCTCCCAACCGAGGAAAAGACCCCGATGAACGTGGACTCCAGGAAGAAGGCCATGAGCCCTTCTATCGCCAGCGGTGCACCGAAGACATCCCCGACATAGTGGGAGTGGTCGGCCCGATTGGTCCCGAACTGAAACTCCATGGTCAGGCCGGTGGTGACGCCAAAGCAAAGTTGATGCCGAAGAGCTTGCCCAGAACTTGGTCATGTCCTTGTAGATCTGGCGCCCGGTCATGACATAGACACTCTCCATGATGACCAGGATCCAGACCATACCGAGACGTCAAGGGTACGAAGAGAAAGTGATAGAGGGCGGTGGAGGCGAATTGCCACCGCGAGAGCTCGATCATGGTGCTGTCAAACATGGGTACCTCGTCGGCGACGGGTGGGTGCGGGTGTCGGGCATAGGGTTGGGTGACGGGAGTGGCACGACCGGCGGCCCGGTGCCGGTCGTCTGCGCGCAGGATAGTGGTTGCCACCGCAGCGGGAAACCAAAATTCGCAATGCCCTTATGCGGTCAGTGGGTATCTGAGGGAGTCGCGCCCCGTGACTCGCGCCGCTACCATCGCCCCGTGGGTGCAGCGGGTCAATGGGACAGGGTGACTGGGAGAGCGGGGGCTCGGCGGTTCGGGAGAATGCGCTATCCGTGGGTCAATGGCCACGGGTCGGGAATCCATGCGGATGGCAGTGACGGGTCCGTGATCCTGACCCTGTTCGTGGCCATGGTCATGGGGCAGGGGTTCCGGCAGTGCTCGTCCGGACGTCAGTGCGGTCACGGCGGTCAGGGGATCGGTGGCGCTGGTGGCGATGACCCGGACCCCGTGGCGGGCCAGGCGCTGGATGAAGCCCCCGCCGCAACTCTCGGTGATGATGGCGTCGAGAGTTAAGAGCAGGGTGGTCGTCGCCGCGGAATTCATGCAGGGACATCTCCAGGGGGAGGTCGAGGCGCTTCGGCCTCGTGTAGGGCGCCGGTCGCGTCCTGCTCGAAGATCAGGAAGCGGCGGGTCTTCCCGGCGTGGCCGGTGATGGTGCGGAAGTTCTGGCTGGTCACTCCGATGCGCATAGGGGATCTCCATTGGGGTTGGGCTTCAGTGGACGGGGACGGTCGCGCGACCCCTTGGCCCACTCCTCCATGGCGGTGTTGGCAATGGGCATGGGGGCCTCCATGAACGTGATCAGGAAGCCGCTCGGGGTCTGCGCGATGCCGATGGAGCGCGGCGCACCGCCAGGACGTGGGGGTCCGGCAGGGCGATGCCGAAGCAGAAGATCAGGTTGCGCGCCGCCAGGATGCCCTGGCCGATCTGCCCCTGAGGGCAGGGACGTGTGCTGGGCATAGTCGTCGAAGTTCCGCGATCGAAGCAGGCCACGTCGTCGGCCTCGATACGGCGCGCAGGTAGGCCACGACCGCGTCGATGTCCCGTGGCTGGTCTCGCAGCGCTCGATCTCCCGGCAGTCGATCGGATATTTCTCTTGCAGCAGGGTCTGTTTCACGGGTTTTGGTTCTCAGGCTCGAGGGGTGGCAGCGTCGGTGCGCCGGCACACGGATCGGGATACCGCCACGGCGCGGGCAGTCCGGGCTGGCGGATGGATCACCACCAGGCTCGACCAGGGTCAGCGGACCCAGCCGATGACGGCGAAGGCCAGGCCCCGGTGCGCTGGTACATGGCCAGGGTGGCGATCGGTCATACCCCCCAGCGGGAATGATAGGCCCACCACGACAGATAGAAGGGCAGACGCAGGAGCGTCTGACTGGGTGGCCACAGCAGGGTAGGAAGAGCCCGCTGTAGAACAGGACCCGGGCGAAGGCGTCGATCCCCCCGCTGACTGACATCGGCGAGGAAGCCCGCCGCTGGCGGGGCTATGCGGATGGAGAAGGTCGGCATCAACCGCTCTTGCCAGGGGGCTATGGGAGGGGTGCGGTCATGATGATGACCAGAGGATCGGCCCAGAACAGATGCCCACGCTGAAGAAAAACCAGGACAGCTCCACGAGCCCGTTGGCGCGGCGATGGGGACCAGGACATTACCCACCACCGGGATGAACCAGGCCGGGTTGAGGTGGTGAATCTCGAAGTGCTCGTGGTGCGTCCCACCGCCATGACATCGAGGGTCAGGACAGGTGCAGGCCGGTGCCCAGGACCCACAGGACACCGGCGGCCTCCGGCCAGTGTGGCAGGGTGGCGATGACCAGCAGGAGCAGGCTGATGGAGATGGTGGGGGAGGAGGGTGAGGTGGATGGGGTGGCTGCCGATTCTGCGGGTCACCACGGTGCGGAACGAGACGATGCTTGGTCGGATCCAGCACCAGCAGGACGGCGAAGACGCACGGTCAGGTCAGGGGGCATGGCGAAGATCATGCCCCAGGCCAAAGCTGAGCCTGGGCCTTCTCCCAGGCGATAGTCAGCCCCGCCAATCCCATCACCACAGCGAAGAAGGGATCGGGAAGATGACGTCCACATCGTTCTTTGATAGGTTCTTGACATCGAGCGAGTCCTCGATGGGGTAAGGCGACTCGGCCCGATCGACGGGGAGCATCGGGGCTGCTCGCGACACGAGCATTGAAGATGGTGATCCGGGCAGGTCCTTGGGAGGGATTGCGCGATACCCCGGCATTCCCCCGTCGGGGCTTTCCACGTAGCATGCCAGCGCCCGCTTCTGCTTCCCGCAGCGCATCCAGTCCTTAGATTCCCGGCACAGCCCATGTCTCTGATCTCCCTGCAAGCCATCACCCTCTCCTATGGTCTCCCGCCGCTGCTCGATGGCGTGGACCTGAGCATCGAGCGCGGCGAGCGCATCTGTCTCATCGGACGTAACGGGACCGGTAAATCGACCCTGTCAAGGTCATCAGCGGCGAGGTCCCGGCGGACAGCGGCGAGCGGCGGGTTCCCCAGGGTGTGGTCATTGCCCGCCTGACCCAGGAACTCCCCAAGGAGGCGGAAGGCTGCGTCTTCGATGTGGTCGCCGGGGGCTTCGGCGCCCTCGGGGCCCTGATCCAGGAGTGGTTCGATCTCAGCCACCACCTGACCGGCGGGGACGAGGCAGGGGGCCTGGAACGTCTGTCCGGGTCCAGCACGACCTGGAGGCCGCCGGGGGCTGGGACCTGGAACAGCGCGTGGAGCGCGTCGTCTCGCGCCTGGGGCTCGACCCCACCGCCGCCTTCGCGGCGCTGTCCGGCGGGCTCCAGCGGCGTGTCCTGCTGGCCCGCGCCCTGGTCATGGAACCGGACCTCCTGCTGCTCGACGAGCCCACCAACCACCTGGACATCGCCTCCATCGACTGGCTCGAAGCCTTCCTGCTGGACTACCCCGGGGCCGTTCTCTTCGTCACCCACGACCGCTCCTTCCTGCGGCGGCTGGCCACCCGCATCCTCGAACTCGACCGCGGAGCCCTCACCGACTGGCCGGGCGACTACGACAATTACCTGCGCCGTCGCGAGGAGCGTCAGAACGCCGAGGCCCTGGCGAACGCCCGCTTCGACCGCAAGCTCTCCGACGAAGAGGTGTGGATCCGCCAGGGGATCAAGGCGCGGCGTACTCGCAACGAGGGTCGGGTGCGGGCGCTCAAATCCCTGCGCGAGGAACGTCGGGCGCGCCGCGAGCAGGGCGGTACGGCACGCATCCGCCTGGACGAGGCCGAGCGCAGCGGGCGACTGGTGGTCGAGGCCCTGGGGGTGGACTATGCCTGGGACACAAAGCCTGTGATCAAGGGGCTCGACACGCTCATCCTGCGCGGCGACAAGATCGGCATCGTCGGGCCCAACGGGGCTGGCAAGTCCACGCTGCTAAAGCTCTTGCTGGGGGAGCTCGCCCCCCAGGCCGGGGAGATCCGTCGCGGAACCAACCTCCAGGTTGCCTACTTCGACCAGTTACGCGCCCAGCTCGACGAGACCCGCAGCGTCCAGGACAACGTGGCCGGGGGCAGCGACCAGGTCGATGTCGGCGGCCAGTCGCGGCATGTCCTGTCCTATCTCAAGGACTTCCTGTTCAGCCCGGAGCGGGCCCGCCAGCCGGTCTGCGCCCTGTCCGGCGGGGAGCGCAATCGCCTGCTCCTGGCCAAGCTCTTCACCCGTCCGGCCAATCTGCTGGTGCTCGACGAACCCACCAACGACCTCGATGCGGAGACCCTGGAACTGCTGGAAGAACTGCTGCTCGACTTCCAGGGGACCATCCTCCTGGTGAGCCACGACCGCGCCCTGCTCGACAACGTGGTCACCGGGACCCTGGTGTTGGAGGGGGAGGGACGGGTGCAGGACTACGTCGGCGGCTATACGGATTGGCTGCGCCAGCGCGACGCCGCAGCGGCGTTGACCGCCGCGCCGATTCAGACGCAGGCGCCGGCCCAGGCCAAGCCCCAGGCCCGCAAGACCTCCCCGGTCAAGCTGAGCTTCAAGGAAGAACGCGAGCTGGCTGTCTTGCCCGGGCGTATCGAGGCCATGGAGACTGAACAGGGGCAGCTCCACGCACGCCTGGCTGACCCAGGGCTGTACCAACAGGGGGGCGATGCGGTCACTGCCATCCAGACCCGGCTCGCCGCCCTGGAGGCCGAGCTTTGCGGAGGTCTATGCCCGCTGGGAGTCCTTGGAGGCGGTCAAGGGGGGATGATCCCCGAGGCAGGAACGACGATGCCGGTCTATCCCCAACCCAGCGCCGCCAACGCCTACCTGGCCGATCATCTGACCCTGCTGTGTCGCAGCCTGCGCACCCTGACCGGGCGCCACCTGGCCGCGCCGGATCTGTCGCCGGAGGCGGCCGCGAAGTGGCTCTACCAGGCCCCCTTCGTCCTGCTCTCCCACGACACGGCCCAGGACCCCATCCTCACCTATGCCAACCGCTGCGCCCTGGACCTGTTCGAACTGACCTGGAAGCAACTCGTCGTCATGCCCTCGCGTCTCACCGCCGAGGCCCCGGACCGAGAGGAACGTGCCCGGCTCCTGGCCAGGGTGACCGCCCACGGCTACATCGACGACTACGCCGGGGTGCGAGTCTCCCGCACCGGGCGGCGCTTTGAGATCGAGGGTGCGACGGTGTGGAATCTGATCGACGGCGAGGGTCGTCACCAGGGGCAAGCGGCGACCTTTGCTGTTTGGCGATGTATCTAAGGCGCCCGCCTCATGCCACCGGACCCTCGTCCTTTCGGTCGGAGCGGATGTCCAGCCGCTGCCATAGGTCATCCACCCGCCGCTTGACCGCCGTGTCCATCTGGATGGGGCGGCCCCACTCCCGCTGCGTCTCCCCCGGCCACTTGTTGGTGGCGTCGAAACCGATCTTGGAGCCCAGGCCCGACACGGGTGAGGCGAAGTCCAGGTAGTCGATGGGGGTGTTCTCGATCAACACCGTGTCGCGCACCGGGTCCATGCGGGTGGTCATGGCCCAGATCACGTCCTTCCAGTCGCGGGTGTTCACGTCCTCGTCCACCACGATGACGAATTTGGTGTACATGAACTGTCGCAGGAACGACCAGACCCCGAGCATGACCCGCTTGGCGTGGCCCGGGTACTGCTTGCGCATGCTGACCACCGCCAGGCGGTAGGAGCAACCCTCTGGCGGCAGGTAGAAGTCCACGATCTCCGGAAACTGCTTGCACAGGATGGGGACGAAGACCTCGTTGAGGGCCACCCCGAGGATGGCCGGCTCATCCGGCGGCCGGCCGGTATAGGTGCTGTGGTAGATGGGGTCGCGGCGCTGGGTAAGGCGCCCGATGGTAAAGACGGGGAAGCTGTCCACCTCGTTGTAGTAGCCGGTGTGGTCGCCGAAGGGTCCCTCCGGGGCCAGGTCGCCCGGCTGGATCAGCCCTTCGAGGACGATCTCGGCACTGGCCGGGACCTGGAGGTCGCTGCCGATGCAGGCGGTGACCTCGGTGCGGCTGCCCCGCAGCAACCCGGCGAAGGCGTACTCGGACAGGCTATCCGGGACCGGGGTGACGGCGGCCAGGATGGTGGCCGGGTCCGCCCCCAGGGCCACGGCCACTGGGAAGGGCTCGCCCGGGTGGGCGCGCTGCCAGTCGCGAAAGTCCAGGGCCCCGCCGCGGTGGGCCAGCCAGCGCATGATGACGCGATTGGGCCCCAGGACCTGCATTCGATAGATGCCGAGGTTCTGGCGCGGCTTATCTGGTCCGCGGGTGACCACCAGGCCCCAGGTGATGAGCGGACCGACGTCCCCAGGCCAGCAGTGCTGAATGGGCAGGCGGCCCAGGTCTACGTCCGCACCCTCGAAGATGACCTCTTGGCAGGGTGCCCCGCGGCGGACCTTGGGGGCCATGTCCAGGACCTTCTTGAAGATCGGCAGCGCTGCCCATGCCTCGCGCATCCCCTTGGGCGGGTCCGGTTCCTTGAGGAATGCCAAGAGTCGGCCGACCTCGCGCAGGGCCTCGACCGACTCTTCCCCCATCCCTAAGGCGACGCGCTTGGGGGTGCCGAAGAGGTTGCCTAGCAGGGGGATCTCCGACCCTTGGGCCGCTCGAACAGCAGGGCCGGACCCCCGGCGCGCAGCGTGCGGTCGCAGATCTCGGTGACCTCCAGGTAAGGGTCCACCTCGACCGTGATGCGCTTGAGCTCGCCACGCTGTTCGAGTTGGGCGATGAAGTCGCGGAGGTCGTTGTATTTCATGTGGCGATACTCCTTGGCGACGGGCCGGCCCGATGCTTGGAGACTGCGGCTGGCCGCAGTGTAAGCCCCCCTGCGTTCTGTTTGCCGAGACGGGGAGGATGCCGGCTGGGCCGGATCAGCCGGCGGGCTGGGGCTCCGCGGCGGGGGCATGGCGGCGGCCCGCGCCGCCTGGCGCTGGCGGACGCGCTTATCGATCAGGTTCTTTAGGGCAATGAGCAGCCCGAGGAAGATGAAGGCGCCGGGGGGGAGTATGGCCAGAATGGCCCCGTGGAAGTCGGGCCCCAGGTTGAGGGTCAGAGCTTACCCAGCGGGCCGAGCATGAGGTCCGCCTGGGCGAAGAGGGTCCCCTGGCCGACGAGTTCGCGCAGGCCGCCCAGGGTCATCAGGACCAGGGTCATCCCCGCCCCCATGGCCAGCCCATCCAGCGCGGCGCGGGCCACCGGGTTCTTCACGGCGAAGGCCTCGGCGCGGCCGATGATGATGCAGTTGACCACGATGAGCGGGATGAAGATGCCGAGCACCTTGTATAGCTCGAAGAACCAGGCCTGCATGGAGAGGTCCACCGCGGTCACGAAGGAGGCGATGATGAGGACGAAGACCGGGAGCCGGATCTCCGGGCGGACCAGGTGGCGGATCAGGGAGACGACCACGTTGGACATGGTCAGCACCGCCGTGGTGGCGAGGCCCATGCCCAGGCCATTGGTGGCGGAGGTGGTGGTCGCCAGCAGGGGACACATGCCGAGCAGGGCGACCAGGGACTGGTTGTTGTTCCAGAGCCCGTCGCGGACGATGTCGAGGTAGGTCTTTTGCTCGGCCATTCAGGATGCCCCCTTGGCGGCGCCGGGAGTGCCGGCTGGGTGTAGAGTTCTTCGCCCTGGGCCTGGACGAAGCGCAGGGTGTTCGCGACGGCCTTGACGATGGACCTGGGGCTGATGGTGGCCCCGGTGAATTGGTCGAAGACGCCCCCGTCGCGCTTGACCTTCCACTGGTCCTCGGTGGGATCGCCGAGGGACTTACCGGTGAAGGCCAGGATCCAATCGGACCTCTGCTCTTCGATGCGGTCTCCCAGACCCGGGGTCTCGTGATGAGAGACGACGCGCACCCCGCCTAGGCTACCGTCCTTCATTACGGCCACCAGCAGCTTGATGGGGCCGGCATAGCCGTCCGGCACGACCGGGTTGAGGACCACGGCCACCGGCTCGCCGTCCTTGCGCACCCGATAG
Organism: uncultured Gammaproteobacteria bacterium; assembly: GCA_963802205.1. Taxonomy (GTDB): domain Bacteria; phylum Pseudomonadota; class Gammaproteobacteria; order Chromatiales; family Chromatiaceae; genus DYRB01. Next base: position 9,476 of record CAWDHW010000016.1, read on the forward strand.
ACGTTGGTGCTGGCGCCCCCGAGGAGGTCCTGGTCTGCACCTCGATGCGGTCGGCGATCGGGTCGTTGCCGATGCTGCCAGCCGGGACTATGGCCTCCAGCTTCTTCAGCATGGTCATGCGGTCGTTGGCTCGCGATGCGCTCGGCGGTGGCCGCGTGGGTGACGGCCACCAAGGCGACTCCGACGATGGCGAAGGCGCCCAGGACCAGACCGGCAATCAGGATGGGGAACGTCTTCATTTGCCGGCCTCTCGGGTGCCCGTAGACTCGCGGTTGGGTGTAGTAGTCGATGGTGGGGGCGGTGATGTTCATCAACAGCACCGCGAAGGCGACGGCGTCCGGGTAGCCACCCCAGGTGCGGATGACGAAGACCAGGGCCCCGATGGCTGCGCCGAAGATGAGCTGGCCCTTCTTGGTGGTGCAGGCGGTAACCGGGTCCGTGGCGATGAAGAAGGCCCCTAGGATGGCCCCGCCGCTGAAGAGGTGGAAGGCCGGGAAGGGGTGGGTCTGGGGGTCCAGAGCCCAGAAGCTCCAGGCCATGAACAGGAGCCCGGCGATGAAGGCGACCGGGATGTGCCAGGTGATGATGCGCTTCCACAGCAGGTAGAGCCCACCCAGGAGGAACCAGTTGCCGACCCACTCCCAGCCGCGCCCGCCGAAGTCGCCCCACAGGGGGCTCTGGCGGATCTCCTCGATCATGTGGTTGAGCCCGAGTTGGGTGCGCATCTCCCCGAGCGGAGTGGCGGCAGTGACGGCGTCCCAGGTCCCCCCGGGTACAGGCCCAGGAAGATGGCGCGCAGGGAGTCCATGAAGCAGAGGGTGGTCCGCCAGCATGTGCGGCGGCAGCCAGGTGGTCATGGCCACCGGCTAGGAGATGAGCAGGAAGACATAGGCCGCCATGGCCGGGTTGAAGGGGTTGTAGCCCAGGCCGCCGTAGAGCTGTTTGACCACGACGATGGCGAAGAGGACGCCCAGGAAGGTGAGCCACCAGGGCAGGATGGGCGGGATGGCGATGGCCAAAAGCATGGCCGTGACCACGGCGCTGAGGTCGGAGATGACCGGCAAGGCCGGTCGACCGCGCAGGCGCATCACCAGGGCCTCGGCGGCAACGGCGAAGGTCACGGCCAGAGTCATGTTGATGAGCAGGCCCCAGCCGAAGAACCAGGTCATGGCCAGGATGCCGGGGATCAGGGCCAGGATGACCTGGAGCATGACCTGATCGACGCGGTTGACCCGCGCGCTGTGGGGGGAGGAGACGACGATGCCGGTCATGTTAGGTCTGTTCCTCGCTGGCGGCCTCGGTCTTGGAGTCTGCCGCCGCGGTCGGGGTGGGCGGCGAGTGGCTGGGTCGTCCGCTCGGCCTCGTCCGGCGACAGGCCGGCGGCGCGGCGGCGTGCCTCGGCGGCGGCGACCTGCCGCTGTTGGGCCGGGCCTAGGTCGTCAGTGTTCTTCGGCGTCACCCCCTGCTCGGCCAGGGCCACCTTCTTGGCCGCGGCCCGCTGCCTTGGCGGCCTCGATGGCTGCCCTCTTGGGGTCCGAGTCGCCCTCCGCCCTGAGCAGCAGGGGCGGGCTTCTCCTTCACTGCCTCCTTCTTGGCGCGCAGCTTCGCCTGGCGCTCGCGCTCCAGGCGCTCCTGGCGCTCCAGCTTGGCCGTGTGGCGCGCCTTGGCGTGGTCGGCCTTCTTCTTTTCCTGCTCCGGGCCCAGCTTTCCGTCTTCGCATAGCGGTAGTACTGCACCAACGGAATGTGGGAGGGGCAGACATGGGCGCAGCAGCCGCACTCGATGCAGTCGAAGAGGTTGTAGTCCTGGACACGGTCGAGGTCCTTGGCGCGGGCATACCAGTAGAGCTGCTGAGGCAGCAGACTGGCCGGGCAGGCATCGGCACAGCGCCCGCAGCGGATGCAGGGCAGTGCGGGACCCGGGTCCGGGGACTCGGCGGGGGTCAGGGCCAGCAGGCAGTTGGCGGCCTTGGTGATCGGGATGGCCTGGTCGATCGTCGAAGCCCATCATGGGCCCGCCGCAGACCAACTTGCGCAGGTCGCGCGTGAGGCCGCCGCACTGGGCGATCAGGTCCGCCGCCGGGGTACCCACCCGTACGTTGAGGTTGCTCGGCCTGGTAACGCCACGCCCGGTGACGGTGACATAGCGCTCGATCAGGGGCTTGCCCAGGAGGACCGCATCGGCGACCGCCGCGGTGGTCCCGACGTTCTGGCAGACAATGCCGATCTGGGCCGGGATCCCGTGGCTCGGGACTTCGCGCCCGGTGAGGACCTTGATGAGTTGCTTCTCCCCGCCGCTGGGGTAGAGGGTCGGGATCACGACGATCTCGACGCGGTCCTTGATGTCGCTCTCGGCTCGGGCCAGGCGCATGGACTCGATGGCCTGGGGCTTGTTGTCCTCGATCCCGATCAGGCACTGCTTGGCCCCGAGCAGGTGCAGCAGGATGCGGATGCCCTGGAGTATGTCGCCGGATCGCTCGCGCATCAGGAGGTCGTCGCAGGTGATGTAGGGCTCGCACTCGGCGGCGTTGATGATCAGGGTATGGATGGGGTGGTCCTTGCCGGGGTTGACCTTGACGCTGGTCGGAAAGGAGGCCCCACCGAGCCCGACGACGCCGCAGGCGCGGATGCGCTCGCGCAGCACGGCCGGGTCCAGGTACTCGTAGTCCGTGAGGGGCTCGGGCAGATCGGCCCAGGATTCTTCTCCGTCGGTCTCGATGACGACGCAGGGTGCGGACAGCCCCGAGGGATGAGGTACCGGGCGGTCCTCGATGGCGACCACGGTCCCGGAGGCTGGAGGCGTGGACCGGGGCGCAGACATAGCCCTTGGGCTCGGCGATCACCTGACCCTTGAGCACCCGGTCGCCGACCTTGACGATGGCGCTGGCCGGGGCGCCGATATGCTGTTGCAGCGGCAGGATCAGGACCTTGGGGCAGGCCGTGGCCTCGACGGGGCCCTGGTTGGACAGGGCCTTCTCGTCGGGGACATGGATGCCGCCATGAAACTGCCAAAGCCGGCGCTGCTGGAATATGGGATGAGTGGCTTGCACCTTGTCTGGACCTTCTGATGTCGCGCTGGGGGCGGCGGCAATGGGCGGAGGTTGGCCGGCGGTTGGGCCGGGCGCTAGGCCGCCTGGACCGGCTCGAAGGCGGCGGCCGCGGCCGATTGGTTGGCAGGAAAGGGCCACTTCCAGGTCCGCACTGTGGTCGCAATAGGCATCATGTGGATGCACTCCACCGGACATGGCTTGAGGCAGAGTTCGCACCCGGTGCACTCGCTGGCGATGATCGCGTGCATCTGCTTGGCGGCACCCATGATGGCGTCCACCGGGCAGGACTGCAGGCACAGGGTGCAGCCGATGCACTCACGGTCGTCGATCACGGCCACGCACTTGGGCTTGTCCGCGCCCGCCACCGGGTCCCCGGGGTCGCGTCCGAGCAGGTCCGCCAGGGTCAGGACCACGGTTTCGCCGCCGGGGACGCACTTGTTGATGGCTTCGTCGTCCTTGACGACCGCCTCGGCGTAGGGGCGACAGCCCGGGTAGCCGCACTGGGCGCACTGGGTCTGGGGCAGCAGGGCCTCGACCTGATCGATGATCGGGTCGCCATCGACGTGAAAACGTATGGCGGAGTAGCCGAGGAGCGAGCCCATCACGGCGGCGAGGGCGGCGATGGCGAGGATGGCGGTGAACATCTGGCGCGTCCTTCTAGTGGGCGACGAGTCCGGCGAAGCCCATGAAGGCGAGCGACATGAGCCCGGCAGTGATCAGCGCGATGGCGCTGCCCTGGAAGGGCTCCGGGACATCGGATACGGTCACCCGCTCGCGCACGCCGGCGAACAGGATCAGGACCAGGGAGAACCCGATCCCGGCCCCGAAGCCGTAGACCATGGACTCCGTCAGCGTGCGGTGCTCCTGGAGGTTGAGCAGGGCCACCCCGAGCACGGCGCAGTTGGTCGTGATGAGCGGGAGGAAGATGCCGAGCAATTGATAGAGGACCGGGCTGGTCTTGTGCATCACCGTCTCGGTGAACTGCACCACTGAGGCAATGACCAGGATGAAGGCGATGGTGCTCAGGTAGACGATGTCCAGCGGCTGAAGGATGTACTCGTTCACCAGCCAGGCGCAGGCTGAGGACAGGGTGATGACGAAGGTGGTGGCCAGGCCCATGCCGAAGGCGGTCTCGAACTTCTTGGACACCCCCATGAAGGGGCAGATGCCGAGGAACTTGACCAACACGAAATTGTTGACCAGCACGGTGCCGACCAGGATGAGGGCGTACTCTGTCATTGGGGTGCCTGGGTCCGATGGGATGGCCTGTCCCGCGGGGGCGGAACTAAGCCCGCAAGTCTAAGTGTCTGTCCGGTCTTGGACAACCTGAGCGATTCCAGGGGCGTCGGCGAACTTACGCTGCGCCGCAGCAAATCTTAACAAAAGTCACCTGGCTCGCGGTTGACAAATATCAGTTGCGAGCGGGGTTGGGTCCTTGGGGAAACCAGGTCAGTGCGATCGGGACGACCCCTGCCGGCATTAGGGTCCACGCTGGGAGGTGGGTCTTGGGTCCAGGTTCGCGGATGCGCCAGGCCAGCACGCTGACCCGCTTCACCGGGATCATGTAGGCCACCTGCACCCGTTGCGGGGTGAGGAAGGACAGGAAAGGTAGCAGCGTTTTTTTCATGCCGCGGTGCCGGCCTCGGGTCGCCGAGTCACCCCGTCCTGGCCGCGGCCGTGCGCAGGACCTCGATCCCGGCCCCTGGTCTGTGGGCGTTTTCGCTCAGGTGTCGGCGCCAGGCACGCGCCCCCGGCTGGCCCTGGAAGAGACCAAGGATGTGGCGGGTCATGGCGTTGAGTGGGACCCCGATGCCAAGGTTTCGCTCGACATAGGCAAGGTAGGCCTCCAGCACACCGCGGGCTGTGGGGGGCGGGTCCGTGTCACCGAAGATGACCCGGTCAGCCTCCGCCAGGACCCAGGGGTTCTGGTAGGCCTCGCGCCCGATCATGACCCCGTCGAGGTGTGCGAGGAGGTCGCTGGCCTGGGCTAGGGTGGTGACGCCGCCGTTGAGGCTGATGGACAGCTCCGGGAAGTCGCCCTTGAGACGCGCCACCACGTCGTAGCGCAAGGGCGGTATGTCGCGGTTCTCCCTGGGGCTCAGTCCCTGGAGCCAGGCCTTGCGGGCGTGGACGATGAGGGCGTCGCAGCCTACCGCGGCGATTTTGGCGACGAACTCGGCCAGTTCCTCGTAGCTGTCGTGGTGGTCGATGCCGATTCGGGTCTTGACCGTGACGGGAATGGCGACGCTGCCCTTCATGGCCGCCACGCATTCGGTCACCAGCTCGGGTTCGGCCATGAGGCAGGCGCCGAAGCGCCCATGCTGGACCCGGTCCGACGGGCAGCCGACATTGAGATTGATCTCGTCATAGCCCCAGTCCGCACCCAAGCGGGCGCAGACCGCCAGATCGGCGGGATCGCTGCCCCCCAGTTGCAGGGCGACGGGGCGCTCCGCCGTGTCGAAACCCAGGTGGCGCTCGCGGTCGCCGTGGATCAGGGCCCCGGTGGTGACCATCTCCGTATAGAGCAAGGTGCGCCGGGTGATGAGCCGCAGGAAGTAGCGACAGTGGCGGTCGGTCCAGTCCAGCATGGGCGCGACGGATAGGCGCCGATCGAGTGGGGCCGTCATGCCGAACCGGACATCAACGCGCTCAGGTGTTGTCTCCGTCCGGGCCCGGCGGCCTCGTGCGGGTGGCGGCGGGGGTCGCCTCGGCCCGCTCCTTCGGGGCTCCGGTGCCGGCCTCAGCACCTTTATCCTGACGCTGTCGCCTTGGTGGACGGCCTTGACGCCGGGGGCCGGGGGCCGGGTCGCCGGTTTCGGCGTGTGGTACCTCGGCGACGGGCGCCGGGTCGCCGACGGGCTTGGACCCAGGTTCCCCAGCATCGGGCTCGACACCTGCGGCACGGGTACCGGGGCGTCGGCGGTTGCGCCCGCCGCGCCGGCGCCGGCGGGGCCGCCGCGCCTCATCAGCGGCGGCCTCAGTGTCTGCCTCAGCCTCGTCTGCGTCGTCGTCTGCGTCGTCGTCATCCGTCGCCTCAACGGCCTGCAGGCTTGGCGCAGGGGTTGAGTCCTGCACCAGCCTCGGTGCGGCGTCCTTCGTCGATTCCGCGACAGGGGTATCGGCAGGGGCGGTGCCGCGCGGGGACGCAGGTTCCGCCTCCAGAATACCGGTCTCCTGTGCCACCTCTGGCCCGGGCTCGATCGCCTGGACAGGAACATCGGCGGGGGCGGTCATCGCTGGCGTGGCTGGAATCGGTCCGGGTGCGACCTCCACCGCGTCCGTGGCTGGTGCGGCCGCATCGGTTGCGGTGGGGGTCTGGATTTCGTCGCGGAGTCCCCGTTCAACGGGCTGATCGGGCACCGTAACGGTCGCCTGGACGGCGGTCCTGACCAGGGTCTCAGTATGGGGGGGCTCTGTCTCAGGCTGAGTCGCTGTCGGTTCGGCGACGACTGTGGGGTCGGCCGCGGCCAGGGTGGGCTGGGGTGGGGCGGCGGATGCCTCCGGTTGCTCGGAGGCATCCGCAGGAGCAGCTTGCGTCTCGACCTCATGGGCGCGCGCGCGCGGAAGCGCCGGGCGGCGTAGTCGCAACCGCGTGTTCCAGCTCCGGCTTGCCCCGGGGGGCGGTCTCGGCTTGGGCAGGCCCTTGGTCGATGGCCGGGCTGTCGTCCGCGACGGGCGGTTCGGCACCCGCTGGCGCCAGCGACGTCAGGGTTGCATCCGGCGCGGTGGCGAACGCCACCGACGTCATGGGCGCGGCGGCGTTCACTTCGGCGGTGGCGCTCGGAGCGGGCGCCAGGGCCGGGGCATCGCCTTCGCGGGTGTCGCTCGCCGGGCCCGATGCCTGCGTCAGGTTGGCGTCGGACTCCTGGCGGTCGCGGGCTGGGGGCCTCGATCCGACCGTCAGGCCCAGCCTCCGTGCCGAGTGTCTGGGTTGCTTCGGCGACGGGCTGCGCGGCGCGCGGCCGCGGGGCCTCCCGGCTGGCGGGCGGGGCCTGATCCGGGGCGCGGGCCTGGCCGGCCGGGGGCGAGCCAGGCAGGCGCGCCTCGTCGCTCTGGGTGAGGGCCTCCTGATCGCGGCGCGGCGCGCCCTCGCGTCCGCCCTCACGCCGACCACGGCCACCGCGGCGCCCACGGTCACGCTCCGCGTCTGCCCCTGCCCCTGACCTTGCGGTTGGGCCTGGCGCTGGCGGTCCTGGTCTGGCGCGCCGGTGCGTGGGGCACGATCATCGGCGCCACCCTGAACCTGACGACGCCCTGGTTCTGTCCCCTGGGCGGGGCGCTGGCCCTGCGCAGGGCCTTGTTGAGGGCGCGGGCCACGGTCCGGTTGCCGGCGCGGTTCTGTCTGGTGCCCGGCGTGACGTTGCTCGGCGCCCTGGCGTGGGCGCTCGCTGCCCTGGCGGGGCTGGAGTTGCGGGCTTCGTGCCGGCGCCGTTGGCTGGGTCTGGACCGCCGGTGTCGCGGCGGTCTGAGTGTCTGCCGCCTTGGGTGCGAACAGGGTGCTGAAGAGACGCTTGAGCAACCCAACCGTCTGGCCTTGGGGCTGGGCGGCAATGGGTGTCGGCACCTGTGCCGGGGCCTTGATCTGCGGTTCTTCTGGCTCCGGCCTCTGGGGGGCCGGGGCCAGTGGGGTGATCTGCTTGACCGCAGGTTCCTCCGGGCGCGGGGCATCGAGGGCGCGGATGCGCTCTGCCGCGGCCGTAGGGACCTCGGTTTCGTACTGGTAGCTCGGGCGCTCGTCGCCCTCGTCGGCGATGTCCTGGCCGCGAATGCGCTCGATCTTGTAGTCCGGGGTATCGAGGTGTTCGTTGGGCAGGAGCAGGACCTCCACGTCCTGGCGCTGTTCGATGGCGACGATGTTGCGGCGCTTCTCGTTGAGCAGGAAGGTGGCGACCTTGACCGGGACCTGGACGACGATACGCGCCGTGCTGTCCTTCATCGCCTCTTCTTCGAGGATACGCAGGATGGACAAACCGAGGGATTCGACCCCGCGGATGGTCCCCTGCCCACGGCAGCGCGGGCACACCGTCTGGCTCGACTCGCCCAGGGACGGCCGCAGGCGCTGGCGGGACATCTCCAGCAGGCCGAAGCGGGAGATACGGGCGAGCTGGATGCGGGCGCGGTCGTGCTTCAAGGCATCGCGCAGTCGATTTTCGACCTCGCGCTGGTTGCGCGCTGGGGTCATGTCGATGAAGTCGATGACGAAGAGCCCACCCAAGTCGCGCAGGCGCAACTGGCGGGCGATCTCGTCGGCCGCCTCCAGGTTGGTGTTGAGCGCCGTCTCCTCGATGTCCGCGCCCTTGGTGGCGCGGGCCGAGTTGATGTCGATAGAGGTCAGGGCCTCGCCGATGTCGAAGACGATGGAGCCGCCGGAGGGGAGGTGCACCACCCGCTGGAAGGCCGACTCGATCTGGGCCTCGATCTGGTAGCGGGTGAAGAGCGGTACGTCGTCCTCGTAGAGGCGCAGTTTCTTCTGATTGCCGGGCATGACCTGGCGGATGAAGGCCTCGGCCTTCTCGTACATGCGCCGGTCGTCGATGACGATCTCGCCGATGTCCCCGCGCAGATAGTCGCGGATGGAGCGGATGATGACGTCGCTTTCCTGGTAGATCAGGAAGGGGCCCCGGCGATCCGCCGCCGAGGCCTCGATCGCCTGCCAGAGCTGAAGCAGGTAGTCGAGGTCCCACTGGAGTTCCTCGAGGTTCTTGCCGACGCCGGCCGTGCGCACGATCAACCCCATGTCCTCGGGGATCTGGAGCTGGCTCATGACGTCGCGCAGGTCGCTGCGCTCTGCCCCCTCGATGCGCCGTGAGACCCCGCCTGCACGCGGGTTATTGGGCATCAGGACCAGATAGCGCCCGGCCAGCGAGATGAAGGTGGTCAGCGCCGCGCCCTTGCTGCCGCGCTCCTCCTTCTCGATCTGAACCACGACCTCGCGGCGCTCCTTCAACACGTCCTTGATGTTGATGCGGCTGCCTGGGCTCGCGGAGTCGGGCTCGAAGTAGGCCCGTGAGATTTCCTTGAGGGGGAGGAAGCCGTGGCGGTCGGCCCCGTAGTCCACGAAGGCAGCCTCCAAGCTCGGCTCGACGCGGGTGATAATCCCCTTGTAAATATTGGCCTTTTTTTGTTCGCGGCCGGGGGATTCGATGTCCAGATTAAACAGTTGCTGGCCATCGACGATGGCCACCCGCAACTCTTCCGGCTGAGTTGCGTTGATCAGCATGCGTTTCATGTAGTTATTCTCGCACCGTGCGCGTGCCCCGCCGGCCCTGCCGGGGCGGGACATCAGGCCCGTGCCGCTCGCCTCCAGGGGGCGGCCAAGGTCGGTGGCTCCTTAATACCCAAGAGTTTTCAGTTTTAGGTTTTTCGTTTTTAGTGCCTGCATGTAAATCATGCGGTTAACTAAGAACTCGAAACAAAAAACTCACAACCTTCGGGGGGCGCCGGTCGGACGTCAGGCGCCGTCCCGGGTGGGATCGGCGCCGATGTCGAACTGGCCCCTTAAGTCCCCCGGACCCGCGTCGCGCCTTAACGCAGATCGCGGAGTCGCGGAGGAGCAAGCTCTTTTCGGTCCCACCCGGTTGCCAGGGCGGGCACGCGCGATTGATCGATGACCATAATCGCCTGTGGGCGATCATGGCCGCTTGTGCGCGCCCGCGAATCGATCGCGGGCGCGCAGATTTCGTCGTCTGGGGGCGGGCGGCGGCGCCAAGCTGGCCGGTTTGTCCGCCGACTTTGGCCGCCGGTTTGACGGTGGCCTCCCAGTGTACAATCCGCCACCGCGGCCTGACGCCCCATGTCACAGGCGATGGTTGTCGGTGGTGGGCGGCGCAGCCGCGGACGGCCCTGTTTACCAAGACCCCAGGAAAGCGTCAAATGGTAACAGTGTTCCCATTAGGCATCAATTGAGGCCCTGTGCCTAAACCAGTCTCCCAGGAAGTGCCCTTGTCCGAGTCCCTCCCCAACCTGGCCTCAACCGCGCCCCCTGATACTTCCCCCGGTCCGACGGCCGTCGAATTCCTGCGCGTGGACGCTGAGTCCAACGGCCAGCGCATAGACAATTTTCTCCTGGCGCGGCTCAAGGGGGTGCCCCGCAGTCACCTCTACCGGGTCCTGCGCCGCGGCGAGGTGCGTGTCAACAAGGGCCGGGTCAAAGCGAGCCATCGCCTCCAGGCCGGCGATCTGGTGCGTATCCCCCCGATCCGCCAGAGCGAACCAACAGCGCCTGGTCTCGCCCCGGAGGCGACCCGGCGCCGGCTATTGGACGCGGTCCTGTACGAGGATGATCGCCTGTTGGTCCTCGACAAGCCGGCGGGGCTTGCCGTCCACGGCGGCAGCGGCCTGTCATTCGGGCTCATCGAGACGCTGCGCCAGGATCGCCCGGACACTCCGCTGGAACTGGTTCACCGCCTCGACCGCGACACCTCAGGTTGCCTGATCCTGGCCAAGCGCCGCAGTACCCTGCGCGATCTCCATGCCGCACTTCGCGAGAGCGCCATGGACAAGCGCTATCTGGCCCTGCTCGCAGGGACCCTGCCCGAGGCCAGGATGCTGGTGGACGCCCCCCTGCTGAAGAACACCCTGAAGAGCGGCGAGCGGATGGTGCGGGTCGATCCGGTCGCGGGCAAGCCGGCGCGTACCGTGTTTCGGCGTCTGCGCCAGTTCGGCGACCTCACCCTGGTGGAGGCGCGGCTGCTCACCGGGCGCACCCACCAGATCCGGGTCCACGCCGCACACCTGGGGGCCCCTGTGGCGGGCGACGACAAGTACGGTAATGCGGAGGCCAATCGGCGGCTCCGCGACCTGGGGCTCAAGCGCTTGTTTCTGCACGCCGCGACCCTGACTTTCCAGGCCGACTACATGTCGGCACCCCTGCGGGTCGAGGCCCCGCTGCCGGCGGCACTGGAGGCCGTGCTCAAGGCCCTGGAGTTGGAATCATGCCCTTCAAACTGATCGTCTTCGACTGGGACGGGACCCTGATGGACTCGGAGGCCCGCATCGTCGCCTGCATCCACGCCGCCTTCGCAGACTTGGGCGTGACCGCGCCGAGCCCGGCGGAGGCACGGGACATCATCGGCCTTGGGCTCGACGAGGCCATGGCGGTGTTATGGCCGGGGTCGAGCCAGACGGAACGCCAGGCCCTGGTGGAGCGCTACCGCCACCACTTTCTGGTGGCCAACGCGACCCCGTCGGAACTCTTCCCCGGGGTGATGGAGACGCTGGATTGGTTGCGCGGGCACGGTTACCTGCTGGCGGTGGCCACCGGCAAGAGCCGGCGCGGGCTCGATCTGGTGCTCGGGACTACGGCACTTGGCGGCTACTTCCAGGCCACCCGCTGTGCCGACGAGACCTTCTCCAAGCCCCACCCGCAGATGCTTCTGGAAATCATGGACGAGCTGGGCGCACGCGCAGAGGAGACCCTGATGGTGGGCGATACCGAATACGACATGCAGATGGCCAGCAACGCCGGGGCCCATGCCCTGGCGGTCTGTTATGGGGTCCACTCCCCGGAGCGTCTGTTGGCCCAGGGGCCTCTGGGGTGCCTGGCGGATCTGGTGGATATGCCCGCTTGGCTCGGGGGCCGGAGACCGACATGAACTGGCGATTCTGGCGGCGTGCCCCTGAGCCCATGCCGGCCCCGGGGGAGGACCAGTGGGAACGGTCGCTCATCAACCGTATGGCCATCGAGTTCCTGCGCGATCAGCGCCGCGGCAGGCGGTGGGGCAATCTGTTCAAGATGCTCGGACTTGTCTATCTGTCCTTTCTGCTGTTCGCACTCTATTCGGGGGACATGCTCAAGCATTTGGAGGCCGGCAAAGAACACACCGCCCTCGTGGAGGTGAAGGGGCTCATCTCCTCCGAGACCCAGGCCAGTGCCGACAACGTCGTCACCGCACTGCGCGAGGCGTTCGAGGCAGAAGACGTGAAGGGCGTCATCCTGCGCATCAACAGCCCCGGCGGCAGCCCGGTCCAGGCCGGCTACATCAACGACGAGGTCCGCCGCCTCAAGGCGAAGTACAAGAAGGACAAGGGCCGTGACATGCCGGTCTACGCCGTGGCGGTAGACCTGTGTGCGTCGGGCGGCTACTACATCGCCGTGGCCGCGGACAAGATCTATGCCGATAAGGGCAGCCTGGTGGGCTCCATCGGGGTGCGCATGGACAGCTTCGGTTTCCAGAAGGCCATGGAGGACCTCGGCGTGGAGCGTCGGTTGCTCACTGCCGGGGATCATAAGGGCATGCTCGACCCCTTCTCTCCTCTCAAGGAGCAGGATCGGGTCTTCGTCCAGGCCATGCTGGACCAGCTCCATGGGCAGTTCATCCAAGTGGTCAAAGATGGGCGTGGGGAGCGCCTCAAGGGTGGGGATGAGGTGTTCAGTGGGCTGTTCTGGAGTGGCGAGCAGGCGGTGGGGCTGGGCCTGGTGGATGGCCTCGGTAGCAGTGCATCCGTTGCCCGCGATCAGATCGGGGCCGAGACCATCGTGGATTACACCAAGAAAAAGGACCTGTTCGAGAGCTTTGCCGAGCGCTTCGGGACCAGTTTGGGCGATACCCTGCTGCGGGTCCTGAGCGGCATTGCGGGCCCTCAGGTCCTGGCGCCACGCTGACGTTTGGCATAGATGCGAATTCATTCGCACCTATGGATCACACCCAGGTGTCGGCCTGACGGTCGCCACCTGTCCCCCGTCGGTCTATGATTGGGGCCAGAGTCAACCGAAGGGTTCCGATCACGTCCGATGGCCAATTTCGCCACCCACCTGTATGGCGGCGCCCTGGTGAGCAGTGTGGCCTCCCTTGGTCTCTATTCCACCGGCCTTGCGGGCCCCGAACAAACCCAGGCCTGCTTCTTCCTGGGTGTGGCCGGCGGCCTGCTGCCGGATATCGACTCCGGTGCCTCCAAGCCGGTGCGGGGTGCCTTCACCCTCCTGGCGATCAGTCTGGCCTTCACCACCGCCTTCGCCCTGGTGGGCCGGCTGCCCCTCTTGGACTTGGCCATGGTCTGGGGCGGGTCCTTCCTGATCGTGCGCTATCTCGTCCTCGAGGCGTTCGCCCGGCTGACGGTGCACCGCGGGGTCTGGCACTCCTGGCTGGCGGTGGTCCTGGCGGGGTTGGCCACAGCCAACGCGGCCCATCACGGGCTCGGCCTCTCGGCCGGCGCGTCCTGGGTCGGCGGGGGCTTCGTGGCCTTGGGTTACCTCACCCACCTGTGCCTGGATGAGTTGGCCAGCGTGGACCTTCTCAATCACCGGGTACGCCGCTCCTTCGGGACGGCGCTCAAGCCCTTTAGCCTGGCCGCCCCGCGCGCCAGCCTGCTCATGCTGCTGGCGGTGGTGGTCTTGGGCTGGCTGGCCCCGAGCATTGCGCCTGTCCTCCAGGCGGGAAGGTCCAGGGGGCTGGACTTGCACACCCTGGAGGCGCGTGTCTTCGGCCCCGGTGGGTGGTGGGGCGGGATGCGTGACCGGCCCAATTGAGCGCCCTGTGCCGTCACCCCGGGATGGCTACCAGCCGGGCATGGCTGGCCGCCGTCAGCCCGGCGTCCGGCTGGCATCGCTCTGGCCTTCAGGTTCATCTGTCGTCGGATAAGGCTGTGCAGGATAAGGCTGTGCATTGCCAAGGTCTGGGGGAGCGGTTACACTCCCGAAGCTCGCAACCCTTGGGCCGCTCTGGTCGCTGGGATCGGTTGCGAGGGCCGGCCGCGGTGCGCAGGGTTCCTGTTTTTACGCGGCGGGATTGACCCCACGTCAGATCCGCGTCGGCCTTTGGCGCGTCTTGTCCGAGGGGTATGAAGGTTCCTGTAGAGCCCCGATTTCGGGGTCTTTTTTTCTGTTCTTCGTGGCGGCTGCGATGTTCGATGCATCGGGTTTGCAACGGAAGATGAAGAGACTGGGCCTTCGGCCCATTTTTTGTTTTTGGGCCCAGTGGTGCCCGGCGTGGGGGACGATGCAGCGCGCAGACGACAAATTGACGAGCTTGGCCCGGGGCGTTGTGGAGCCTATGGGGTACGAGTTGGTGGGGGTGGAGTTCTTCCCGCGCAGTGCGCGCAGTTCGCTCCTGCGGGTCTATATCGATCACGAGCGAGGCATTACCCTGGATGACTGCACAGCGGTGAGTCATCAGTTGAGCGGTTGCCTGGACGTGGAGGACCCTCTGCCAGGGCATTACGACCTGGAGGTGTCCTCGCCCGGGCTGGACCGGCTTCTGTTCACCGTGGAGCAGATCCAGCGCTTCCGCGGTCACAAGGCACGGGTCAAGTTGGCCACCAAGCTGGCAGGCCGGCGGAACTTCGAGGGTGTACTGGGTGAGGTTCGCGCCGAACGCTTGGAGCTGGACATCGCGGGCGAGGTCCGCGAACTACCCCTGGACCTGATCGACACGGTTCGGCTGATACCAGAATTCTGATTCGGAAGGCAGTGGAATGAGCAAAGAGATCCTGGCGGTCGTCGAGGCAGTCTCCAACGAGAAGGATGTCCCTGCGGATGTCATCTTCGAGGCGATCGAGGCCGCGCTGGCCATGGCCACGCGGAAGAAATTCGGGGGCGACATCGACTGCCGCGTGGCCATCGACCGCAAGAGCGGCGAGTACAAGACATTCCGTCGCTGGGAGGTAGTGGATGACCCGGCCGAGGGTACGACAGTCGCCGAACCGGAGAGCCAACTGACCCTTGACCAGGCTCGCGAGCGGGAGCCGGATGCAGCCGTCGGCGGTTTTGTGGAAGAGCCACTGCCTTCGGAGCTGTTTGGTCGTATTGCTGCCCAGACCGCCAAGCAGGTCATAGTCCAGAAGGTGCGCGATGCCGAGCGTGCCAAGGTCGTCGAGATCTACAAGGACCGCCAGGGCGAATTGCTCACTGGGCTGGTCAAGAAGGCGGATCGTGGAAGTATCCTGGTTGACCTCGGCGGTACCGTCGAGGCATTGGTGCCACGGGATCAGGTCATCCCGCGGGAGTCCGTTCGCGTCGGCGATCGACTGCGCGGGTACCTCTACGACGTTCGTGCCGAGGCCAAGGGTCCGCAACTCTTCTTGAGCCGCACCGCCCCCCAACTCTTGATCGAGCTGTTCAAGCTCGAGGTGCCAGAGGTGGGGGAGGGGATCATCGAGATCCTTGGCGCTGCCCGCGACCCAGGTGTGCGGGCCAAGATCGCGGTGCGCACCAAGGACCCACGTATCGATCCGGTCGGGGCCTGTGTGGGCATGCGCGGATCCCGCGTCCAGGCGGTATCCAACGAGCTCAACGGCGAGCGCGTGGACATCATCCTGTGGGACGAGAATCCGGCCCAGTTCGTCATCAACGCCATGTCCCCGGCAGACGTTGTCTCCATCGTCATCGACGAGGAGGCGCGTAGCATGGATGTGGCGGTGAAAGAGGAAAACCTGTCCCAGGCCATCGGGAGGGGCGGCCAGAATGTGCGGTTGGCCAGCCAGCTCACGGGCTGGAACCTCAATGTCATGAACGAGGAAGAAGCGGCGGCCAAGAGCGAGCAGGAGGCCCAGGAATTGGTGACCACCTTCATGAACCAGCTCGACATCGACGAGGAATTGGCCGGAATCCTCGTGGACGAGGGCTTTTCCAGCGTGGACGAAATTGCTTATGTCCCCCTGGCCGAGATGCAGGCCATAGCTGAGCTCGACGCCGACACCGTGGCCATGCTGCGGGGACGGGCGAAGGACGTGCTGCTCAACCGTGCCATTGCCAGTGAGGAGGGCACCGGGGGCGAGCCTGCTCAGGATCTGCTGGACATGGAGGGGATGGATGAGGCCCTGGCCTTTGCCCTGGCCGAGCGCGGGGTGATCACCATGGATGATCTGGCGGAGCAGGCGGTGGACGACCTGATGGAGATCGAAGGCATGGACGAAGAGCGCGCGGCGCGGCTCATCATGAAGGCGCGCGAACCCTGGTTCGCGGATGCCGAGCGAGACTAGGGCCAGAGGTGGATCATGAGTGAAGTAACCGTTAAACAGCTCGCCACCACAGTGGGGATCCCCGTGGAGCGCCTGCTTGCCCAATTGCGGGACGCGGGCATCGTTGCCAGCGGGGCCGACGCATCCCTGACCGAGCAGGAGAAACTCCAGCTCTTGTCCTACCTGCGCCGCACACATGGCAAAAAGGAGGGCGATACCGGTGCCACTCCCGACCGGGTGACTCTGACGCGCAAGTCCGTCAGCGAGTTGCGCCAACCGGTCGTGCCCCCGCGCAGCACCCCTGCCGCTAGCCGCCCGGGTCCCACGGCACGTCCCGCGCCCACGGCCATTCGCAGCAAGACGGTGAGCGTCGAGGTTCGGCGCAAGCGCACCTATATCAAACGTGGTGGCGAGGGTGAAGACGAGAGTCAGGTCCAGGGCGCGCCACCGGCCTTGGCGGCGGAGACGCCCCAGGTGCCGGTCTTGCCAAAAGCGGCTGTACCCACGACGGCCGGCGTCGAGACGCCGACTGGGACCCCGGCCGAGGTGCCCATGCTGGCACCGGTACTGGATGTGCCCCCCCAAGTGCCCTTGGAGGCCGAAGCCCCAGAGGTGGTGGAGTACGAGGCCGAACCCGAGCCGGCGCCCGAGCCCGAACCCGAACCCGAACCGGTCGTTGCGGCTCCGCCCCCGCCCTCTGCGCCGGTGCGTGCCGCGGCACCTGTGGCGCGGACTCAGCCGGCGCCCTCCCGCCAGCCCCCGGGGGCTGGCGGGCGCCCCGGCCAGTCCCGGGATCAGGGCCGCGGCGATCGTGACCGCTCGCGGCGTCCGGCCGAGGCCGCCAGTCGGGCAGCACCCGCCGGGATCGAGGCGCGCAAACGCTTCGAACTGGAGTCCCGGCGTGCCGAGGTCGAGTCGCGCCGCCTGGCGGAGCAGGAGGATCAGGAGCGACGCGAGCGTGAGGACCTGGCGCGTCGTCGCGTCGAGGATGAGGCCCGCCGCAAGGCCGCCGAGGCCGAGCGGGTGCGTCTCGAGGCCGACGCAGTGCTCGAACGGGCGCGTGCCCCTGAGGACCTGGCCCCCGCGCAGACGCCCGAGGCCATCGCCGAGGTTGCGGCCGAGCCCGAGGCGGCCAGGGGCCGCAAGCCGGCGAAGCGACCCGAGCCGGTCGCCAAGGACAAGGGCGGTAAGCGGGCCGTCGAGCCCGCGGCGGTGGACAAGGAGAAGGATCGCCCCGCCAAGAAGGCGGCGCGCAAGGAGCCGGCGCGTGCCCGCGACATCGAGATTCTCCCTGTCGTCGAGTACGAAGAGGCCGATGTTGAGCCCTCTGCCGGCGGCTCCCGCCCGGCGCGGCGCAAGAAGAAAGCGGCCAAGCCCCAGTTGCAGGACAAGCACGGCTTCCAACGCCCGATGGCCCCTGTGGTGCGCGAGGTCGAGGTCCCAGAGTCCATCACCGTCGGCGAGTTGGCCTCTCGTCTGTCGGCGAAGGCATCGATGTTGATCAAGGTCCTGTTCAAGCAGGGTCTGATGGCCACCATCAATCAGGTCCTCGACCGTGACACCGCCATGCTGGTGGTGGAAGACATGGGCCACAGGGCAGTGGCGGCGGACGACAGTTCGGTCGAGGACGACCTCATCGCGGCGGTTTCCCAGTCCCTGGACGAAGCCGAGAGCCTGCCAAGGCCGCCGGTGGTTACCATCATGGGCCACGTCGATCATGGCAAGACCTCGCTGCTGGACTATATCCGCCGTACCCGCGTCGCCGCGGGCGAGGCCGGCGGCATCACCCAGCACATCGGTGCCTACCATGTGAAAACCGACCGGGGCATGGTCTCGTTCCTCGACACCCCTGGCCACGCCGCCTTCTCGGCGATGCGTGCCCGCGGTGCCAAGGTGACCGACATCGTCATCTTGGTGGTGGCGGCAGACGACGGGGTCATGCCCCAGACCATCGAGGCGATCCAGCACGCACGGGCCTCCCAGGTCCCGGTGGTGGTCGCGGTCAACAAGATGGACAAGCCCTCGGCCAACCCCGACCGGGTCATGCAGGAACTGTCCCAGCACGGCCTCCAGGCCGAGGAATGGGGCGGCGACACCATGCTGGTCAAGGTCTCGGCCAAGACTGGGGCGGGGATCGATGACCTGCTGGAGGCCATCCTGCTCCAGGCCGAGGTACTGGAGCTAAAGGCCCCGGTGGACGGTTCGGCCCGCGGCACCATCATCGAGTCCAGCCTGGACAAGGGACGCGGCCCTGTGGCCACGGTCTTGGTTCAGGCCGGGACCCTGCGCCGCGGCGACATGATCGTCAGCGGCGGAGAATACGGCCGGGTGCGGGCCATGTTCGACGAGGCGGGCCATAGCGTGAAGGAGGCCGGGCCCTCGATCCCGGTCCAGGTCCTGGGTTTGTCCGGGGCCCCCAACGCCGGAGACGATGTGATCACGGTGGAGGACGAGCGCCGTGCTCGCGAAGTGGCGGCCTTGCGCAAGGGACGCGAGCGCCAGAGCAAGCTCGGCGACCAGCCTGGAGTGAGCCTGGACCAGCTCTTCTCCCAGCTCAAGGGAGGCGAGGTCAAGAGCGTCAACCTCATCGTCAAGGCCGACGTGCAGGGCAGCGTCGAGGCCCTGCGCGAGTCGCTGGCCAAGCTCTCCACCGACGAGGTCAAGGTGGTCATGGTGGCCTCCGGGGTTGGCGGCATCACCGAGTCGGATGCCAATCTGGCCGTAACCTCCGGGGCCATCCTGCTCGGCTTCAATGTTCGAGCCGATGTGGCGGCCCGTCGGGTGATCGACGAGAAGGGGCTGGACCTACGCTATTACAGCGTCATCTACGAGTTGATCGACGACGTCAAGAAGGCCCTGTCGGGACTCCTCAGCCCCGAGGTCACCGAGGAGATCATCGGCCTGGCCGAGGTGCGCGATGTGTTCCGGTCCTCGAAGTTCGGCGCCATCGCCGGCTGTATGGTCCTGGAGGGGGTGGTCAAGCGCAACAACCCCATCCGCGTCCTGCGCAACCATGTGGTGGTCTACGAGGGTGCGTTGGAGTCGCTGCGCCGCTTCAAGGAGGACGCGGCCGAGGTCAAACACGGCACAGAGTGCGGCATCGGTGTGAAGAACTACAACGATGTACAGCCCGGAGACCAGATCGAGGTCTTCGAGCGGACCGTGCGTGCCCGCTCGCTCTAGTCGGGGGTTAACAGCATGCGCGAGTTCACACGCACCGACAGGGTTGGACCGGAGTTGCAGCGGGGGCTGGTAGAGATCCTGCGGGAGGAGGTGCGGGACCCGCGCCTCAAGGGCATCACCGTCCAAGAGGTCCGGGTCACCCGCGACCTGTCCCATGCCAAGGTCTTTTTCACCTGCTTCCCGCTGGATGAGGGGGGCATCGAGCAGCAGCGCCTGCTCAACGGGCCCCTGTCGGCCTTCCTGCGCAGTTCCCTGTCGCGTCGGGCGTTGCTGCGTAGCGTCCCGCAACTCCACTTCGTGCACGACGAATCGATCCTGCGTGGGGAGCAACTCACACATTTGATCGATCAGGCGGTGGCCGGCGAACGCACGGAGCCCGAGGAGTGAACCGCGGTATCCGTGTGCGGCCGAATGCGTTTTCGAGGGAAGCGCCGATTAAAGCGCTTCCCGTGCGGGGCAGGGATGCCCCGCCATTTTCGACGGCTGTAAGCCGTTGAAAATGGAGCGCCCCGTGAGTCGCGCCTCGCGAGGCACGAGCTGATTAAAGCCAAGGATGGCTTTAATCAGCGTCTCCCTAGGTAAATCGGCACGATCCCGGCCGGATGGCTCCCAGCCGCCCCGTAACGAACCACGATACAGAAGGCATATCCATGGGGCGCAAGCGCGCACAAGGCCGTAACATCAGCGGCATCCTGTTGCTGGACAAGCCCCGTGGCCTGTCATCCAACGGTGCCCTGCAACGGGTCAAACACCTCTACCGCGCCGCCAAGGCGGGCCATACCGGGAGCCTCGATCCCCTGGCCACCGGGCTGCTCCCGGTCTGTCTGGGTTCGGCCACCAAGATCTCCGCCTTCCTGTTGGACGCCGACAAGCGCTATCGGGTGCGGGTGCGCCTGGGGGAGACCACCACAACGGCGGACGCCGAGGGCGAGGTCATCCACACCGCGCCCACCGATGGCATCACACAGGCGGCGGTGACCGCGGCCCTGGGGCGGTTCCTCGGCACCATCTCCCAGCTTCCGCCCATGTACTCGGCGGTCAAGCACCAGGGGGAGCGCCTCTACAAGCTGGCGCGCCAGGGCATCGAGGTGGAGCGTCAGCCGCGCGACATCACTATCTTCGCCATCGAGCTGGTAGACATGGCCCTGCCGGAGGTCGAATTCGACGTCCACTGCTCTAAGGGCACCTATGTGCGAACCCTGGCGGAGGACCTGGGCGAGATGCTCGGCTGCGGCGGCCACGTCATCGCCCTGCGGCGCACCGGGGTCGGACCCTACCTGGAATCGGCAGGTCCCCTGGTCACCATGGCGCAATTGGAGGCCTTGGGCGAAGAGGATTACGGCGCAATGGATGCCCTCCTGTTGTCACAGGACAGTGCCTTGGGTCATTGGCCCGAGGTGCGTCTGTCCGAGGATGCCTGCTTCTATCTGCGCCAGGGTCAGGCCGTCCTGGTGCCGCGGGCTCCCACGCAAGGGTTGGTGCGGCTGTATGACCCCTCGGCGCGCTTCATCGGCGTCGGCGAGATCCTCGACGATGGCATGGTGCAGCCCAAGCGCCTGTTGTAGATCGGCCTAAAGGCCGACCTGTAGAGCCTGCGGGGCCGGCTGCGCGTCGATGGCCTAAATCCATGATGTCCCGAAAGAATCTGGTTTCATTTCCGGCGGGCGGCGGGTAAAATCCGCGGCTCCCAAAGGTCGGTCCGAAAGCCCTGAACTCATTGTCGGGGCGGTCAGCGTCATGCCAAGGTACGACGCCCTGGGCCTTTTTTCTCTCCCTGACAAGCACTTCCCAAGGAGACTCCCCATGACAATGAGCGCAGCGGACAAATTGAAGGTCATCGACGAGCATCGGCGCGCCCCCGCCGACACAGGCTCCCCGGAGGTGCAGGTTGCCCTCCTGACCGCCCGTATCCAGGACCTGACCGGGCACTTCGCGGCCCACAAGAAGGATCACCACTCCCGCCGTGGCCTGGTCCGGATGGTCAACTCCAGGCGCAAGCTGCTCGACTACCTCAAGTCGAGAGACGTGGACCGCTACCGTGACCTGATCGCCCGTCTGGGCCTGCGGCGCTAGGTCGCGCTGCCCGCTGTGCCCGGCCCCAGGGGCCAGGCGCAGCGGGCGGTTCCCCGATGCCACTCGAATTCCGGACATAGCGTCGCCCCCCAACGCGAGGCGGCGGCCTGTCCACATTCACCAAAGCCCCCCGACCATGCCCCCGGCAGGCCCAACCGGCCTACCAGCCCGGCAACCCCAGCGAGGAACAGCGCGTGACCCCCATCAGAAAGACCTTCAAGCTCGGCGACCAGACGGTCACCCTGGAGACCGGCGAGATCGCCCGTCAGGCGGACGGTGCCGTGCTCATCAACGTGGACGACACCGTGGTGCTATGTACCGTGGTGGTCGGCAAGAAGCCTGACGAGGAGCGCGACTTCTTCCCGTTGACCGTGGACTATCAGGAGAAGACCTATGCCGCGGGCCGTATCCCCGGTGGCTTCTTCCGCCGCGAGGGGCGCCCGAGCGAGGTCGAGATTCTGACCTCGCGCCTCATCGACCGGCCCGTGCGTCCGCTGTTCCCGGAGGGCTTTACTAATGAAGTCCAGATCATCGCCACGGTGAAGTCCCTGAACCCGGCGGTAAACCCGGAGATTCCCGCCATGATCGGGACCTCCGCCGCCCTGGCCGTGGCCGGCATCCCCTTCAATGGGCCCATCGGGGCCGTGCGCGTGGGCTACAAGAACGGCGCCTACAGCCTCAACCCGGCGGTCATCGGGGTCGGACCCGACAGCGACCTGGACCTGATCGTCGCGGGCACCGACAAGGCCGTGCTCATGGTCGAGTCCGAGGCCCGGGGTCTCTCCGAGGAGGTCATGCTTGGCGCCGTCTTGTTTGGTCACCAGCAGATGCAGGTCATCATCCAGGCCATCCGCGAACTGGCCGCCGAGGTCAACAAGCCCCAAATCGCCTGGACCCCCCACAAGGAGGACGCGGAGCTGGCCTTGGAGGTCGCCGCCGTCTGCGAGGCGCAGATCGGCGAGGGCTACCGCGTCAAGGAAAAGATGGCCCGCTACAACGCACTGGATGCGGTGCGTGCCGCCGCCGTGGCCAAGCTGTGCAAAGGCGAGGGTGCGCGCTGGAAGGAACGCCAGGTCCTGGGGGCCATCGAGCGCATGGAGTCCCGCATCGTGCGCGGGCGCATCATCGAAGGCGAGCCGCGTATCGACGGGCGCGACACCCGCACCGTACGTCCCATCAGCATCCGCACCGGCGTCCTGCCGCGTACCCACGGCTCGGCGCTCTTTACCCGCGGTGAGACCCAGGCCCTGGTCGTGACCACGCTCGGTACGGAGCGCGACTCCCAGATCATCGACGCACTGGGGGGCGAGCACCGCGAGCACTTCATGCTCCACTACAACTTCCCGCCCTTCTGCGTGGGCGAGATCGGGCGCGTCGGCAGCCCCAAGCGCCGCGAGATCGGCCACGGGCGCCTGGCCAAGCGCGGCGTCCTGGCCTCCATGCCCGGCATCACCGAGTTCCCCTACTCGGTGCGCGTGGTCTCGGAGATCACCGAGTCCAACGGGTCCAGTTCCATGGCGAGCGTCTGCGGCACCAGCCTGTCTCTGATGGATGCCGGCGTCCCCATCAAGGCCCCGGTGGCCGGCGTGGCCATGGGCCTGATCAAGGAGGGCGAGCGCTTCGCCGTGCTGACCGACATCATGGGTGACGAGGATCACTTGGGCGACATGGACTTCAAGGTCGCCGGTACCGCTGCGGGCATCAATGCCCTGCAGATGGACATCAAGATCGAGGGCATCACTGCCGAGATCATGGAGACCGCCCTGCACCAGGCCAAAGAGGGCCGGCTGCACATCTTAGGCGAGATGAACAAGGTCATCAGCACCCCCCGTGGGGAGATGTCCGAGTACGCCCCGCGCATCATCGAGATCAAGATTCACCCGGAGAAGATTCGCGACGTCATCGGCAAGGGCGGGGCTACCATCCGCGCTATCACCGAGGAGACCGGGGCTACCATCGACATCACCGACGATGGCGTGGTCAAGATCTTCTCCGTGGATCGAGCCGCCGGCGAGGCCGCCAAGCGCCGTGTCGAACTGATAACCGCCGATGTCGAGGTAGGCAGCATCTACGAGGGCCGTGTCGCACGCCTCATGGACTTCGGCGCCTTTGTGACCATCCTCCCCGGCCGCGACGGCCTGGTGCACATCTCCCAGATCAGCGAGGAGCGCGTCCAGAACGTCAGCGACAAGCTCGCCGAGGGCGACGTGGTCCGGGTCAAGGTCCTGGAAGTGGACAAGCAGGGCCGCATCCGCCTGAGCATGAAGGGGTTGGAAGGCTAAAGGCCCGGCGCCTCGACTATCGGTTGAACGACGAAGGGGGCTGCGGCCCCCTTTTTTGTGGGGCGGTGTCCTGACGTCCTCTCCAGCGTCGCCGCGGGGAGGGTCGAGTCAGCCCGCCAGCATGCGCTTGAACCGCTGGAGAATGGTCTCATGCTTCAGCGCTGTCTCAAGCCCTGCTGGCGGCATCGCTTTCAACTCCGCGTACATGGCGGCGTTCTCTTGCGCTCGGTGCGCCACCAATGCGGCGAGTTCACCCGGTATATTTGGCCTCAATCCGAGCAAATGCACGAAGGCCGCCTTGGGGATCTCCAGGAGTTCGACCTCGTCGGCGGCGGTCAATGTGGCGGTGCGCGGCACGCCGGTGACCAGGCTCATTTCGCCGAACAGGGCCCCGGTCTTCAGTACGAAGCGGTGTGGGGCCACGCCGGACTCGAATTCCACCTGACCCGTTACGGTGCCGCGCAGGATCGCATAGGCCGTTTCTCCCGGCTCGCCCTGCGCGAAGACCATCTCGCCTTGTGTGTAGCGCACGCGCCGCATGGCCCGCACCACAGGTCGTATCTCATCGTCTCCCACCAGGGGATGACCCTGCGCATCGACCAGGAGCTTCCGGTAGAAATCGCTGTGCAGCAGGTCTGCGATGTCCCGGTCGACCTGGACCTCTTCCGGAGGCAGCGTGCGCTGGTGTTCGATCATTTCCATGAAATCGGCGAGCAGCTTGTCGCTCATCGGGAAGGGGATCTCGATGTTCCTGCGTTTGAATTGATACCAGATCCTGGATTGCACAGCACCGATCAGTGCGGTGCGGTCGTGGTATTCATTGGTCCAGAACCGAAGGTCGTAGTTGATCCCGAAATCCTTGAACTCCGCGACCACGACCGAGGGTGGCGGGTCGCGAAGCACCGCCGGTACGCCCAGCGCCGCCGCTTCGAGCGCCGCCATGACGTCGCCCGGCGCGTCGGCATAGCTGGCGCCCACGCTGATGCGGACCCGCCGCAGCCGGGTCGGGTAGGTCATGTTGTGGATGATGGACTCCGAGACCTTGCTGTTGGGCACGATCAGCATGTGCCCGCCGACGGTTCTCAGCCGGGTCTCACGCCAGTTGGTTGCCAGCACCTCCCCCTCGGCGTCCCCGATGGCCACCCAATCGCCGGGCATGATGGAATGGGCGACATGCATGGACATACCGGCCATCAAGTTGCCCAGCACACCCTGCAATGCAAATCCGACGACGGCCGTCAGCAGGGCGGTCGAGGCGAGCGCGGTGGAAATGTCGTGCCCCAGGACTGACTGCATGACCAGAAGCAGGGCACCGATGATGAGCAACGAATGGATAATGTTGCGGATCAGCGTGGGGACGGGAAAGGGTTGGCCGCGCAGCGCGAAATAGAATCGGAGTGCGAATTCGCATCCGTCTACCAGGAGCATCAGCCACCAATAGACGAACCAGGCCGAAATATAGGCGGCGTGCGCATCCAGCCAGGTGGAGAATCCGCCATGCCATCGGGCGACGGAGAGCAACACGGGGGTCAGGATCAACACGGTCGCCGCGGGTACCAGGAGGCCGAGCAGGGAGACCAGTCTGACGTCGTCCGTGGGCCCAGGCCCAGTCCTGGGTCGGCACAGGCTGGCGCGAAAGGCATAGGCCAACCCAATCGTCACTACTGCGGCACCCGCTGCAATACCCCAACCCACAACGTTGTTCATACACCTTTCTCCAGGGCAATTGTCATACCTTCCCGCGCCAAACAGGCCTGTGGCAGGCCCGCCTGGCCCGCCGCGCCCCGCAGATGCTGCTCTCGCTGTGCCAGGAGGCCGTCGTTGGCGTCCGGGGCGTGGTGGGTAACCACCAGGTGACGGGCGGCGGCGGCCTTTGCCACCTCCACGGCCTCCTGCCATGCGCTGTGGCCCCAGCCCCTGAATCGCGCACCGGTGGCGGAGTCGAATTGGCCGTCCATGATCAGGAGGTCCAATGGCCTGGGGTAGCGGCAGAGTGCCAGCAATGCTTGGCGCTCGGCGGCGTTTGAGGCCCCCCATTCCAGATCGGTCGCAAAGACCATGGACCGACCGCTATCGAGTTCGTCGATGCGGTAGGCGTGACAGCCGTTGGGATGATGCACGGCGCACCAGCGCACCTCGAACGGGCCGTATCGAAATGGCCTGTCGCCGCTGTCCTCCGGAAGCACTAGGTACTGTTGTCTGGCACGGAAGCCGACAGGCCAGAACGGGGCGGCGATCAGGCGCTCAACCGCTCTCTGCGCCGTAATGCCTTCGCGGAGCGGGGCAGCAATGATGATCTCCGCATCGGCGTCGTACAGCAGCGGGAAGCTCGGCAGCCCCATCAGATGGTCAAGATGGTAATGGGTCAGTAGCATGAGGGGCGCTGTGCGGCCTTGCGTGATCTCGAACTCTGGTGCGAGTCTTTGCAGACCGGTACCGGCGTCGAGGACGATGCGGTGGCCCGCTCGGTCTGCGACGAGGACGCAAGTCGTTGCGCCGCCGAACAGGCTGAAGTCTGGGTGCGATACGGGAGCCGTACCCCGCACACCGCCTAGGACGACCCGCATGCTGTGACCCCCTGATTTGCTACCGGTGTTATGGCGCTTACCTACTTTTCGGTCAGTTCCCACACGCTGGTCGAGGTCGCCGATTCGTGGCCGAGCAGCCGCCGGCACTTGGCGGAGTAGGCACAGGAGGCGGGGTCACCCGGCCAACGATCGAACAACTCCAGCGCCTCGGGCAGCCGCCCGGCGGCGAACAGGTTTCTGGCTTTGTCGAAATCGTCCCAGGCCTCCGGCCTCATCTCCCCGGGAAAGCCCGCAAGTTCCAAGACCCGCACCGGTGCCTGCCGGCCGAGCACCCGAAGGCAGGCCAGTTCCCGCCCAACCCAGTCGCCGCCCGAGGCGCGCCAGGTATCCTCCGAGACCATCAGGTAGGTCCCGAAGGCCTTGTTCGCACCTTCCAGACGAGAGGCAAGATTGGCGGCATCGCCCAGTAGGGTGTAGTTGAAGCGTTCGTGGGAGCCCATGTTCCCAACGACGGCCTCACCCGTATGGAGCCCGATGCGGGCGCGCATCGCCACGCCGGTCCGACTCTCAAAGTCCGTGCGAAGCTCCGCCAGTCTGCGTTGACAGCGCAGTGCCGCGCGGCAGGCGCGTGCGGCGTGATCCGGTTGTGGGACTGGGGCGTTCCAAAAGGCCACGATCGCATCGCCGATGTATTTGTCGAGGTAGCCGCCCTCGTCCTTGATGATGGCGCCCATCTCGCTGAGGTAATCATTCAGGAGCGCGGTCAATACGGTCGGATCCAGGCGTTCGGAGAAGGTTGAGAACTTCTCGATGTCAGAGAAGAAAACGGTCACCTCACGCTTTTCTCCGCCGAGCTTCAGCCGCCTTGGATCGGCGAGCATCTCCTCGATGACCTCCGCACCGAGGTAATGGCGAAACGCACGCTTGATGAAGGCCTTTTGACGTCCCTCGGTTGCATAATTGCGCACCACGCTGCCAATCAATGCCAGGAGCACGGCGACGACCCCGACGACCATGGGCCACCAATAGCCAAGAGGGTAGGCGAGAAAACCGATGGCTACCGGTACCGGGGCGCAGAGGGCGAAGGCCAGAACAGTGTCACGGGCGCGGCGTGCGCTCAAGGTGATCCATGCGGCGATGCAGGCCATGAGAAGCGTGCCCGGTATGACCCAGGCCGGGGGCGCATCGCGCAGCATCTTCGCCGCCAGGATGTTGTCGAGGACCGTCGCATGGACCTCGACCCCGGGGTAGATGCGGCTCATCGGGGTGGGGTGCAGATCCAGCAGGCCGGGGGCGGAAAAGCCAAAAAAGACATAGGCATCCTGAAAGACGGATGGATCTACCCCGGGCTCCTCTCCGGCCTGGATCTTCAGCTCGGATTGGATCACCGCCGCCGCGCTGAGGGTTGAATGGGTTCCCTGAGGGCCCAGGAAATTCAAGATCATCCGATTCTGTGCATCGACCGGGATCCGGTGTTCTCCGAGACGCACAGTGCCGGGTTCGAGTTGCCAGTCCGCCCAGCCATCGGGTGCCGGCGGGAGACCGCTTTGCCACGCGGCGAGCCCCAGCGAGGGGACAAGGCGGCCCTCGCTGGTGCGAATGAGGGTCGCGCGGCGGATGATGCCATCGGAGTCCGGTTCGTCATTGACGCCCGCCAGGCGGGTCGCGTTGGCTGCTATTGGGGGAATCGGCAGCGTGATGCGATTCTGACCGTAGAATGCGGCGGCGACAAAGGTGCTGCCGCTGCGAATGGCGTCGGCCAGGGCCTGATCGTCCTCTGCGCCATAGACAGAGGGTTCGGTGAACAACACGTCGAATGCCACGACCCGTGCCCCGCCGCGGTAGCAGAAGTCGAGCAGGGCCCCATAGACCTCGCGTGGCCAGGGCCAGGACCAGTGCATCTGGCTGGAGCCCCAGTCCAGACTGGCCTGATCCAACAGGATGACCTTGACGTTCGGGGCTGGGGCCTGCCGAGGTGCGAAGAAAGAGACGCGCCATGCCCATGCGGGGTACTCCAGACGGTCGAGCACGCCCGAATACCAGAGGACCAACGCGAGGCTTGCGGTCGCACAGCCGATACCGAGACTTTGGAGTGCCCGTGTACGCATGCAGGACTCCGGGCAGGGTCTCTGGAGGGCCAGACCCGGCCGTGGGGCATGGGCGCCGCCTAATTAAGCCCTGCCATTGCGGCGGCGTACCGTTGCTGGCGCTGTGGGGGGGCGCTGGCGACGGTCTGAGCGCCGATGAGACGCTTGAGGTTCTCGATCCGTGCATCCGGCGCCGGGTGCGTTTTGCCGAATCCGCGGTTATCGCGTGCGAGTTGCGTCTGCATCTTGGTGAGCGTGTTGACCAAGGCATGCGGATCATAGCCTGCGCGTCCCAGGATCTTCACGGCGCTCGCATCGGCCTGATACTCCAGACTGCGGGAATAACCGCTGTTCATAAGCGTCGAACTAATGTCCTTGACGGTGCCCTCGAAGGCCGTGGTGAGCTCGGCCAGGTTGTGCTTGCCGAGCGTCTTGCCAGCCTCGATCGCGAGCGTGTTCAGTGCCGTGTTGAGGCGCCCCGTCTTGATGGCTCGCAGGCCGTCTTCATTCTGCACATGGGCAATCTCATGAGCCAGCACGGCCGCCAGCTCGTCTTCATTTTGGGTACCCCGTAACAGCCCGCGCGAAACGAGGATCAGGCCACCCGGGGCGGCAAAGGCATTGACCTCATCGGTGTCCATCACCAGGAAGTGATAGCCGCCGAACGTCTTGGGTTTGTCCGAGTAGGTGGCCAGCGATTGACCCAGGACATTGATGTATTGATTCAGGGTTGGCTTGTCGTAGGGCCTATAGGTCCCCAGCACTGTCGCCGCTACAGAGCGTCCAATGTAGTATTCCTGTTCCGGCGTGATGTCACGGAAGGTCTTTTCGGTGGCGGAGACGGTGCGGGTGATGGAGGCCGCCTGGGACGATGTCAACACGCCGGCAGTCTGTGCGGCCTTGGTTCCGTATTCTGCGACCGTTGTGCAACCCATTCCGTGCATGGTCAGGATAATCGCGAAGCCAGTGACCAGTGGGGGCGTCTGGCGCCGGTTCACTTCACACCTCCCGGCTGTTTCAGACCGCCGGTCCGGATAAAGCCCAAGATCTCCGGCGGTGGCACGGTGAATCGCCCCATCTTGTCGACCCAGGCATAGTCCAGCCCCGCATGTGCGGCCCTGAATTGCGCCTCGACCTCAGGGCCAAATCCCTTACCGGCCAGTGCCATCTCGGAAGCGGATGCGCCGGCATCGACATTGGGGCCGCCCGTAGACTTGGACATCCGGGGGTTGGCAAGGGCGGAACCAGGTATCCAGCCGGTCGTCCCGGCTGCGGTACGCACCTGCTGCCAGGTGCCCTGGACGGCCAGGGCCTCGACTGTCTGTCCCTGGCTGACTGTGGCGACCACCGGGGCCAGAAACGACGGCGTGCTGCGGACCTGGGCACTTTGGGCCTGGACGCTTAACGGCACCGCCCGCGCCGGGGACGCCAGGCAGAGCGCGCAAAGAACAGCTATGACATACCTGATCATGGGACGTGGCTCCGCGAAGCGGTCGAAAGGGCCTGAGCAGCATAGCCGACGTTAAGGACGGGTAGCAATGGACCTGAACAAAGGACAAGTCAGTCCGCTGCGCGGCCGCGGCAGGCTTGAAGTTGACCCCCGTAGGTCTTCGCCCACCCGTCCACTTTGCGCCCGACGCGGATGAGCCAGTCCTTCTTTTTGTAGGTCCCGCGGCTGTAACCACCCTGACCCTCGTGGTAGGCCAGGTATTGGTTGTAGGTGTCCCACTTGGAGATACCGAGCTTCTTGTTACTCTGGTCGGTGTACCAGCCGATGAAGTCGCTGGCGTCGTCGAAGTCGGTGCGGCTGGCCCAGCGGCGGCCGGTGGCGCTGCGGTAGCCGTCCCAGGTCTCGTCCGTGGCCTGGGCGTAGCCGTAGGCACTGGAGACACGCCACCACATGGGGATGCCGATGAAGGTGTCGTGGGGCGGCTTGGCGTTGTGCTTGAAGCTCGATTCGGCACGGATGATGGCGAGCTGCACCTGACGCGGGGTCCCCCAGCGCCTTTCCGTGGCTCGGGTGGCCTCGTCCCAGTCGGGTTTCTCCATAAGCAGGGTGCAAGCGTTCTCGACCTGGCGGGGTGGGGCGGTTGCGCAGCCGGCCAGGGCCAGCAGGACGACGCCGAGGACCCAGGGGCGCTGAGATCGGTGGCTATGGGGCATGGTCTGTCTCCGATGGGGCTGGGTCGGGGCCGTCATGGGCCCGGGCTATCGCTGCGATTTGCAAGGGCCATTGGAATAATGCGACTTGGAGTCCTAGGCTTGCACCGGATAACTCGGGGGCTTGAGACCCCCTCACCCTCATCCAAGACGGGAGACAGCTCATGGCAGGACCGACCGCCCGCGAAGGTAGCCTGGAGGCGCCCACGCGCCACCCGCTGGATTGGCGCAACCCGCAGTTCTACGACGAGCAGGCCCTGTTCCACGAGCTGGAACGGGTGTTTGACATCTGCCACGGCTGTCGCCGCTGCGTTAGCCTGTGCCAGTCCTTCCCGAACCTGTTCGATCTGGTGGACGGGTCTGCCACTATGGAGGTGGATGGGGTCGCCAAGGAAGACTACTGGAAAGTGGTTGACCACTGCTACCTGTGCGACCTGTGCTACATGACCAAGTGCCCCTATGTCCCGCCCCACGAGTGGAATCTGGACTTCCCTCACCTGATGCTCCGCGCCAAGGCGTTCAAGTTCAAGCAGGGCAACGTCAAGATTCGCGACCGCATCCTCACCAGCACCGATCTGGTGGGCTCCCTGGCCGGGATCCCGGTTGTCGCCGGCATCGTCAACGCCGCCAACAGGAACGCCCTGGGGCGTAAGGCCCTGGAGGCGGTGATGGAGGTGCACAAGGACGCCCGCCTTCCGGAGTTCCAGAGCGCTACGCTGCGCCGCACCGAGAAGGCCCGTATCGGCCGCCGCGCTGTCGGGAAGGCGGCAGGCCCCACGACCGGCAAGGTGGCCCTGTTCGCCACCTGTTACGGTAACGCCAACGAACCTGGAGTCAATCAGGACCTGATTGCGGTCTTCGAGCACAACGGCATCCCAGTAACACTGGCGCGCAAGGAGCAGTGTTGCGGTATGCCAAAGCTGGAGTTGGGGGACCTGGAAGCGGTCAACGCCGCCAAGGAGGCCAATATCCCCGTCCTGCTTGAGCTAGTGCGCGACGGTTGGGACCTTGTTGCCCCTATCCCCTCCTGCGTCCTGATGTTCAAGCAGGAGTTGCGGCTCATGTACCCGGACGATCCGGCGGTCCAAGAGGTCGCGGCCCACATGTTCGACCCCTTCGAATACCTGATGCTACGCCATAAGCACGGCGTGCTGAATCTGGACTTCAAGCAGCCCCTGGGCAATGTGGTCTACCAGGCGTCCTGCCACCAGCGGGTGCAGAACATCGGCCAGAAAACCCGCGAGGTTCTGGCCTTGGTGCCGGACACCAAGGTCGAGATCATAGAGCGCTGTTCGGGCCACGACGGGACCTATGCGGTGAAGAAGGAGTCCTACACCTTTGCCATGAAGATCGTTAAGCCCGTGGCCAACAAGGTGAAGACCGCCAAGCCGGACCACTATGGCAGCGACTGCCCCATGGCCGGTGCCCACATCGCCCACGCCTTGGGCGAGGATGGCCATCAGGAGCACCCGATGCACCTGCTGCGCCTGGCCTACGGTGTCTGAGCCCTGCCTGTCGCAACCCCCGAGTCCGGAGCAAGCATGAAACCCCTGACCAGAGACGATCTGTATTCCCTGGAGGCCTACGCCGCGGTGCGCACTGACTTCCGCGCCCGGGTCATGGCCCACAAGAAGGACCGCCAGGTCCCCATCGGCGCCCATGCCACGCTCTATTTCGAGGACCGCCTGACCATGCAGTACCAGGTCCAGGAGATGCTGCGGGTGGAGCGCATCTTCGAGGCCGCGGGGATCGCCGACGAGCTTGGCGCCTACAACCCACTGATTCCAGATGGGACCAACTGGAAGGCGACGTTCATGATCGAGTACGGCAACGAGGACGAACGCCGCGAGGCTCTCGGTCGGCTCATCGGCGTCGAGGACAAGGTGTGGGTACAGGTCGCAGGTTTTGACAAGGTTTGGGCCATTGCCGACGAGGACCTGGAGCGCACCGCGGCGGACAAGACCTCCTCGGTCCACTTCCTGCGCTTTGAGCTACCCCCGGCGGCGATCGCCGCGGCCCGCGGCGGGGCCGACATCGCCATGGGGATCGATCATCCCCAGTATCGTCACGAGGTGGTGGTGGGTCCCGCGGTGCGCCAGTCCCTGGTTGAGGATCTGGCCTGACCAGGGGCCGAGGTGAGGCGGGCCCATGGCCGGCCGCGATGCCGGGTCCGTGGCCCAAGCCATCCGCTCCCTGTTCTTGCAGTATCCCGACCGGGGGGCTGTGGGTCGCTACGCCGAGGGGTTCAGTCGGGTCGAGACCTCGGCGCATAGGCATCGGGGATCAGGATGGTGGGGCTGCGCTGCGTCGGGTCCTTGCTGGGGAAATCCAGCGTGTAATGCAGGCCGCGACTCTCCCGGCGGCGCAGGGCGCACTGGATGATCAGGTCCGCCACGTCCACCAGGTTGCGCAACTCCAGCAGGTCGTTGGTTACTCGGAATGTACCGTAGTACTCGATGATCTCCTGGCGCAGCAGGTCCACCCGGCGCTTGGCTCGTTGCAGGCGCTTGTTGGTCCGGACTATGCCCACGTAGTCCCACATGAAACGCCGCAACTCCTCCCAGTTGTGGGACACCACCACCTCTTCGTCCGCCTGGGTCACCCGGCTCTCGTCCCAGGGCGGGACCTGGGCAGGTTCGCGTAGGGTCCTCAGGTCCGCCTCGATGTTTCGGGCCGCCAGTTCACTGTAGACCAGACACTCCAGCAGGGAGTTGCTGGCCATGCGATTGGCCCCATGCAGCCCGGTGTAGGCGACCTCGCCGCTTGCGTAGAGCCCAGGGATGTCGGTGCGACCCTGGGTGTCCACCAAGACCCCGCCGCAGGTATAGTGAGCGGCGGGGACCACCGGGATGGGTTCGCGGGTTATGTCGATGCCGAATGCCAGGCAGCGGGCATGGATGGTCGGGAAGTGCTCACGGACGAAGTCCGGCGGGCGGTGGGAGATGTCCAGATACACGCACTCGCTGCCCAGGCGCTTCATCTCGTGGTCGATGGCGCGGGCGACGATGTCGCGGGGGGCCAACTCCGCCCGTGGGTCGAAGCTTGGCATGAAGCGGGTCCCGTCCGGCAGCAGCAGCCGTGCCCCCTCGCCGCGCAGCGCCTCGGTAACCAGGAAGGACTTGGCCTTGGGGTGATAGAGGCAGGTGGGATGAAACTGCATGAACTCCATGTTGGCGATGCGGCAGCCCGCGCGCCAGGCGATGGCGATGCCGTCGCCGGTGGAGACATCGGGGTTGCTCGTGTACAGGTAAACCTTGTTCGCCCCGCCGGTGGCCAGGAGCACGCAGCGGGCGAGGAAGGTCTCGACCCGGCCGCTGCGGCGGTCCAGCAGATAGGCACCCAGGCACCGTTGCTGGGCTTGCCCGAGCTTGTGGGCGGTGATCAGGTCGACAGCGATGTGGTGCTCGTACAGCGTGACGTTGGGCCGGGCACGGACCCGGGCCTCCAGCGTGGTCTCGACCTCGCGCCCGGTGGCGTCCGCGGCGTGGATGACGCGCCTGTGGGTGTGGCCGCCCTCGCGGGTCAGGTGATAGCCGCCGGCGTCGGTGGCCCTGTCGTCACGGGTGAAGCTTACCCCCTGATCGAGCAGCCAGCGGATGGCCCCGGGGCCACGTTCCACGACCAGGCGCACCACCTTTGGATCGCACAGCCCGGCCCCGGCCTTGAGGGTGTCGCGGACATGGGACTCGACCGTGTCCTGGGCGTCGAGCACCGCAGAGATCCCGCCTTGGGCGTAGAGGGTGCTGCCCTCGCTCAGCTCGCGTTTGGAGATGACCGCCACCGAGACGGTCGGCGCCAGTTGCAGGGCCAGGGTGAGCCCCGCGGCACCGCTGCCGATGATAAGGACGTCGTGCTGTTGGACCTTCTGCATGGTGACGGACCTTTGCCTGAGGTACTGCCGGGGTCGGGGTCTTGGTTTGATCTGTGCCGCGGAGGCGACATCTTGGCTTAACATACCACGGCACCGGGGAACGCCGGGGGCCTTGCCCCAGGGGCGGCGCCACCCCGAGGTCCTGACCTGGGTCAAGACAGGTCGAATTAGGTGCCGCTATAGCCTTGCCCCGCCCGGGGTGACCGAACTTTTTCCTAAGGGGTGATGTCAATGCCATCGGTTTCAGGGAAGGGCGCATCAGGGGACAGCCCCGATGTCTGAACGGGGATCCGACGAGGAACTGGTGATCCGCGCGCAGGGCGGGGACAAACGCGCCTTCGATCTGCTGGTGGTGAAGTACCAGCAGAAGGTGGCCAAACTCATTTCCCGCTATATGCGCGACCAGAGCGAGGTGCAGGACGTCACCCAGGACGCCTTCATCAAGGCCTACCGCGCCTTGCCGGGGTTTCGGGGCGACAGTGCCTTTTTCACCTGGCTGTACCGGATCGCCATCAATACGGTGAAGAACCACCTGATGGCCCTGGGGAGGCGCCCGCCGGGGGATGACCTGGAGGCCGAGGTGGCCGAGCAGATGGACCTGGGCGGACGCCTACGGGAGCATGCCACCCCCGAGCGGGAACTCCTTACCGAAGAGATCGCAGAGACGGTGCAGGCGGCGCTGGATGATTTACCCGATGACCTGCGCACCGCCATCGTCCTGCGGGAGTTAGAGGGTCTGACCTATGAGGAGATCGCCACCGCCATGGACTGCCCCATCGGTACGGTGCGCTCGCGCATCTTTCGCGCCCGGGAGGCGATCGACAAGCGTCTGCGCCCGCTGCTGACCGATTAGACACCAGCGCCGGTCCCCCGGCGCCCTGCATAGGCGAACGTCATGAAAGAACAGCAAAGACAAGCCGTCTCGGCCCTGCTCGATGGGGAGTTGGAGGCACCGCAGGCCGGTCAGGTCATCGATGCCCTGGAACGAGACCCGGAGCTCCGCGCCCTGTGGGAGCGCTACCATCTCATCGGTGGTGCCTTGCGACGCGAGAGCGCCTCCCTGGCCTGGCGCAATATCGCCGACCAGACCCGCACGCGCATCGCCACGGAGCCCACGGTCCTTGCCCCCGCCAACCTCCGCCACCAGCGCCAGTTCCGGGTGACCCCCTTCGCCGGGGTGGCCCTGGCCGCCTCGGCGGCCTTCCTGGCGGTCTTCGCCGTCCCGGCCCTGTATCAGCCAGAGGCGACCTCGCCAGCCCCCAGGGTGGCCCAGATTCCGCCCCAACTCATTCCCCCCGCCGTCGAGGTCCAGCCCGGCCCCGCCCATTCGGATCGAGTCGCGGCCGCACAGGTGGCCCGGGTCTCGGTGGCCGACCGGTTCGCCCCAAGCCCGACCCAGCGTTGGCACATCGACCAACCTGGGGTCGTCAATCACCTGGACCGGCTGCTGGTCAGCCACCAGGAGTCGGCCCCCGACACCGGGATCAATCGCATGCTCCCCTATGCCACGCTCGTCAGCTATGGCACGGGTCGTTAGCGTGTTGCCGTACCTTGCTCGCTTTTGCTCCCGGCGCTTGGGGCAAACCCTGGCAATTGTCGGTCTCTTGCCACTGGGTGCGCCATCCGGCGCCGCCGATGGGCTGCCCGATACGCCAGCGGCCCAGCTAAGCCGTATGGCCGCAGCGGTAGATGGCCTCAGCTACGAGGGGACCCTCGTCTACCTGGCGGACAACCGCATGGAGACCCTGCACCTCGTCCATCGGGTAGACGGCGGCCGGGTCGATGAACGGCTGATCTCCCTCAGTGGCCCGGTGCGCGCTGTAGCCCGACATGAGACTGAGGTCACCTGCGCCCTGTCCGGGGATCGACCGATTTCGGTCAAACGTCGCCCACAGGTGCAGGTCCTGCTGCAACGCGGCTCCATCGATCCGGACGCCGTGGCCGCCAACTACTTTGTCCACCGCTTGGGCGAGATTCGGGTCGCCGGCCGGGATACGGATGTGGTCGGCATCATCCCGCGGGATGACTATCGCTTCGGCTACCGCTTCTACCTCGATCGCGAGACCGGACTGCCCCTGAAATCCGACCTCATGGGGACTCACGGAGATCCCATCGAGCAAGTCATGTTCGCCGCCATTCAGGTTGGGCCGAGTGTGGGCCAGGCCCCCGCGGGTGCCGCCGAGGCGCAGAGGGTGCCGGCGCCTGGTCCTTTACCTGCCGCGCTCCCCGCCGGGGCAGCCCCGCCGCCGCCGGCGCCCGTGCCGGTTGCGACGGGACCCTGGCGCTTCCGCGATCTTCCTCCCGGTTTTGTCGTGCGTATGCACGACAGCACGTCGGAGGGCGACTCCGGCCCTGTGGACCACTTCCTGGTCACGGATCAACTCGCCTCGGTCTCTGTCTTCGTCGAGGCCATGGGGGCTAGCGGACTGACGGGCGCCACCCGGATCGGCGGTTTCCACGCCCTGGGCGGTCGCATCGACGGCCATCAGGTGACGGTGGTCGGACAGGTCCCTGCCGCGACCCTGGAGGCCGTCCTGGCCGCCCTGTACCGCGCCCCGGAGGCCAGGCCATGATCGAGGAGACGGGTGTTGTCGTCGCTGTCGCCGGGGGCTTGGTAGAGGTCGAGACCCGTCGCCAGGGGGCCTGCGGCAGTTGCTCGGCCAGCGGAGCCTGCGGGACCTCCCTGGTGGCGCGTTACCTGGGGCGTCGGCCCCTGCGCCTGCGGGCGCTGAACAGCGCCGGGGCGACACAAGGGGAGACGGTCATCGTGGGTGTTCCGGAGGACGGGCTGGTGAGCGCTTCCCTGGCCGCCTATCTGGTCCCGTTGCTCGGGCTCATGGCCGGGGGGGCGCTGGGACAGGGCCTTGGGATCGGCGAGGGTGCGAGTATCCTCGGTGCCCTGACTGGGTTGGGTCTTGGGCTCGGCTGGCTGAGGCACTTCGGGCGTGCCCATGCGCAGGACTTGCGCTACCAGGCGGTGGTCCTGCGCCGGGTCGGTGGTGGGCCGGCCATACCGCTTCCGTTGGCCATTGAGAAAAGCAGTCAGCCGCGACTAAACACAAATGCGCACAGATGAACCCTGACCTACCGTCAGCGCCAGAGTCACCCTGCCTGTGGCTTGTAGAACATCGATAATCCACTGAATTTTTTGCGCATATTTGCGTTTGTTTACGGTGACATGCGTTTTGGATTGCTGAACCAATTGCTCCCGGGTCGGTCGGATCGTTCCGTCCGCGGACTAACTGAATTTCCTTCCAACCTCAGCGAGGACTCCAGATGCGAAGCTTGAGAATTTTGGCGGCGACCACCCTGTTGGCAGGCGTCTGGGCATTGGCCGGGCCAGCCCGGGCGCAGGCGACCGGTCTGCCGGAGTTTATTCCACTGGTGCAGACCAATGGCCCGGCGGTGGTCAACATCAGTACCCGCCAGACCAACGGGTCAGCCCGGCGCGGACACGGCTTCACCATTCCCGATCTGCCGGAGGGTAACCCGCTCAACGAGTTCTTTCGCCGCTACTTCGGCGATGAGGGCGGTGATGGCGACGACGGGGGGGATGGCAATGGGGCACCCGGGGACCGTGACCTGGCGCGCTCCCTGGGCTCGGGGTTTATCGTTTCCGCCGATGGCTATGTCCTGACCAATCACCATGTGGTGGAAGGGGCCGATGAGGTCATAGTCCGCACCAACGACCGGCGGGAATTTGTCGCCACCGTGGTGGGTTCGGACAAGCGCAGTGACACAGCCCTGCTCAAGGTGGATGCCGCCGGCCTGCCCACGGTCAAGCTGGGGTCCAGCAAGGACCTCAAGGTTGGCGAGTGGGTCCTGGCCATCGGCTCTCCCTTCGGCTTCGACCACTCCGCCAGCGCCGGGATCATCAGCGCCTTGGGGCGCAGTCTGCCGAGCGAGAACTATGTCCCCTTCATCCAGACCGATGTGGCCATCAATCCGGGCAACTCGGGTGGCCCCCTGTTCAACCTCGCCGGTGAGGTGGTCGGGGTCAACTCCCAGATCTACAGCCGTACCGGGGGCTTCATGGGTCTGTCATTTGCCATCCCTATCGATGTGGCCATGGACGCCGTGGAGCAGCTCAAAGCCAAGGGCCGCGTCAGCCGCGGCTGGCTTGGGGTCCTGATCCAGGACGTCACCCGCGAGCTGGCGGAGACCTTTGGTATGAAGCAGCCCAGCGGCGCTTTGGTGGCCCAGGTCCTTTCGGACAGCCCGGCGGAGAAGGCCGGCTTCGAGCCTGGCGATGTCGTCCTCAAGTACAACGGCCAGGACGTGACCAGTTCCGGAGTCCTTCCGCAACTGGTGGGGGTTACCCGCGTCGGCCAGTCGGCGCAGGTGCAGGTCCTGCGCAAGGGCCAACCGCGGGAACTGACGGTGGTCATCGGCGAACTCCCGGAAGAGGATGCCGTTGCCAAGAAGGCGGGAGAACGCGAGCCGGCCACCGCCAATCGCCTGGGGTTGGTGCTGCGCGATCTGTCCCCGGACCTGCGCGAGCAGGCCGGCGTGCCCAAGGGCGGTGTCCTGGTGGAGGAGGTCAAGCCCGGGCCCGCCCAGCAGGTGGGCATCCGTGCCGGCGACGTGATCTTGATGCTGGACAATCAGCCCGTGCTCGACGCGCGGCAATTCAAGGGGGTGGTGGAGGCGCTGGTTCCCGGTCACTCAGTGGCCATGTTGGTGCAGCGTGGCGGCGGGCGTATGTTCTATGCGCTGCGGATTCCCAAATCCTAAGGCCGTTATGGGATGACCGAGATGCCCCACCCCGGTAGCGACCCAGGCCCAGGGCCCGGTACCTCGCCCGATCCGCACTACGCAGCCCAGCTCGATGGGGGATTCGACCCCGGCTATGCAGCCGGAGCCGAGTCCGGGGCCGATTCGGGCTATGTCCCCCCCAGGACACCCTACGAGGCGGAGGCGCTGCGCATCCCGCCCCACAGCGTCCAGGCGGAGCAGTCCCTGCTTGGTGCCTTGATGCAGGGCGGGAGCGCCTGGGAGCGCATCGCCGACCAGGTCGTCGAGAGCGACTTCTACCGCCGCGAGCACCGCGTCATCTTTGCCGCCATCAAGTCCCTGGCGGAGCAGGACGAGCCCTGCGACCTGGTGACCCTGGCGGAGAGCCTGGAGCGGCGCGAAACCCTGGACGACGCCGGCGGGCTACCCTATGTCGGACGCATGGTGCAAGGCTCATCCTCGGTGTCCAACATCGAGGCCTACGCCAAGATCGTCCGCTACCACTCGGTGCTGCGTCAGCTCATCGCGGCGGGCACCGACATCGCCGACATTGCCTATAACCCGAAGGACCGCAAGCCGGCGGAGCTGCTCGACGAGGCCGAAAGCAAGGTCTTTGCCATCGCCGAGCAGCTTGCCCGGGGTGGCGGCGGCTTCCGGCACGTCAAGCCGCTCCTGATCAAGGCCATCGAGCGTATCGATCAGCTGCAGAACAGCAATAACGCCATCACCGGGCTACCCACGGGCTTCGCCGACTTCGACGAGAAGACGTCGGGGCTGCAAAACTCCGACCTGATCATCGTGGCCGGGAGGCCATCGATGGGAAAGACGAGCTTTGCGATGAACCTGGCCGAGAACGTGGCTATCGAGACCCAGCGCCCGGTGGCGGTGTTCAGCATGGAAATGCCTGGGGACTCGCTGGCCATGCGGATGATGTCCTCCCTGGGGCGCATCGATCAGCACCGGGTACGCACCGGCAAGCTCGAAGACGACGAGTGGCCGCGCCTGACCTCCGCGGTCAATATGCTCTCCAAGACCAAGATCTACATCGACGATACGCCGGCATTGAGCCCTACCGAGGTGCGGGCACGTGCCCGTCGCCTGAAGCGCGAGCAGGGGGACCTGGCCATGATCGTCCTGGACTATCTCCAGCTCATGCAGGCCCCGGACGTCAAGGAGAACCGGGTGGCGGAGATCTCCGCCATCTCCCGCTCCCTAAAGGCCCTCGCCAAGGAGCTGGACATTCCGGTCATCGCCCTGTCCCAGCTCAACCGCAGCCTGGAGCAGAGGCCAAACAAAAGGCCGGTGATGTCCGATCTTCGCGAATCTGGCGCCATCGAACAGGATGCCGATATCATCGTCTTTATCTACCGCGACGAGGTCTATCACGAGGACAGCAAGGACAAGGGCATCGCGGAGATCATCATCGCCAAGCAGCGCAACGGGCCCATCGGGACCACCCGCCTGACCTTCCTCGGAAAATACACCAAGTTCGAGAACTTCGTGGACAGCTACTACGGGGACCCGGGCTAGTGCGGGTCCGCCCGAGTCTGGTCGGGCCCATCGCCCGGATCGACCTCGCCGCCCTGGGACAGAATCTTGGGGTCGTCCGCCGAGAGGCCCCGAAGAGTCGGGTCTGGGCGGTCATCAAGGCCGACGCCTATGGACACGGGATGGCGGCGGCAGCCCATGCACTGCACGCGGCCGACGGGCTGGCCGTGGCCAGGGTGGGTGAGGCCCTGGAGCTTCGGGAGGCGGGGATCGACCGCCCCCTGCTGGTTCTGGAGGGGGCCGGGTCGCCCGAAGAGCTGCGGGCCTCGGCCCGCCTGGGGATCCAGGTCGCCGTCCATCGCGAGGGGCAGCTTGCCTGGGTTGAAGGCGGGGACGGCCTGGCCGGACCCTTGCCGCTTGGCCTCTGGGTCAAGGTCGATACCGGGATGCACCGTCTCGGCCTGGAGCCGGCGGCCGTTCCCGCGGTTCTGGACAGGCTCTCCCGCTGCCCAGGGGTCCGGGTCCTGGGCCTCATGACCCACCTGGCCAACGCCGACGACCCCGCGGACCCCCTCTCCGCCGCCCAGTGTGCGCTGCTGCGTCAGGTCGCCGCCGACACGGGACTGCCCCTGTCCATCGGCAACTCCGCCGGCATCCTGGCGGTGCCGGAGGCCCGCGCCGACTGGGTACGCCCCGGGATTATGCTCTACGGGGCCTCGCCATTCCCCGGCCTCAGTGCCGCGCGCCTGGGACTCCAGCCGGTCATGACCCTGGCCACCCAACTGATCGCCGTGCAGAACCTCAAGCGCGGGCATGCCGTCGGCTACGGCCAGACCTGGGCCTGCCCAGAGGATATGCACGTGGGCATCGCCGCCGTCGGCTATGCGGACGGCTATCCCCGCCACGCACCCAGCGGGACCCCGGTCCTGGTGCGCGGGGTCGTCTGCCCCCTGGTGGGGCGGGTCTCCATGGACATGATCCATGTGGACCTGCGTCCGCTGCCGGATGCCGCGCCCGGGGACCCTGTGACCCTGTGGGGCCAGGGGCTGCCGGTGGATGAGGTCGCGGCGCGGGCCGGAACCATCTCCTACGAACTGCTGTGCGGCGTCACCGCCCGGGTGCCCCGGGAGCCGGTGGCGGCATGAGCGGGCAGGCGAGCGGCGGGTCGTCTAAAGGGGCCGGGAAGATCCGCGTCGCTTACGTCTGCAACGCCTGCGGGGCTCGCCTGCCGAAGTGGGCCGGGCAGTGCCCGGATTGCGGGGGTTGGAACTGCGTGGCCGAGATCCCGGACCGGCCCGCCGGGGAACAGCGCCGCGGCGGCTATGCCGGGGCGGCGGGGGCGGCTCAGATCCAGACCCTCTCGGCGGTGTCCCCGGAGGCGGTGGTCCGCACCGGGACCGGGATCGGGGAACTGGATCGGGTCCTGGGGGGCGGGCTGGTCCCGGGATCCGTGGTCTTGCTCGGGGGCGACCCCGGTATCGGCAAATCCACGCTCTTGTTGCAGGCGTGTGCCGCCCTGGGGGCCAGCAACCCGGTGCTTTATGTGACCGGCGAGGAGTCCCCCCAGCAGGTCAGCCTGCGCGCCCGCCGCCTGGGGCTCTCCGGGGAGGGTATCCGACTCCTGGCGGAGACCTGTGTCGAGCGTGTTCTGGCGGCTGTCGAGCAGGAGTCGCCAAGGGTCATGGTGGTGGACTCTATCCAAACCCTGTACACGGAACTCCTGCCCTCGGCCCCCGGGTCGGTCTCCCAGGTCCGCGAGACCGCCGCCCAGTTGGTGCGCTACGCCAAACACGCGGATACGGCCATCTTCCTGGTCGGGCAT
Source organism: uncultured Gammaproteobacteria bacterium (assembly GCA_963802205.1). Classification (GTDB taxonomy): domain Bacteria; phylum Pseudomonadota; class Gammaproteobacteria; order Chromatiales; family Chromatiaceae; genus DYRB01. Next base: position 51,650 of record CAWDHW010000016.1, read on the forward strand.
GTCACCAAGGATGGGGCCCTCGCCGGACCCCGGGTCCTGGAGCACATGGTCGATACCGTCCTCTACTTCGAGGGCGAGGCCGGCGGCCCCTTCCGCCTGGTGCGGGCCATCAAGAATCGCTTCGGCGCGGTCAACGAGCTGGGGGTCTTCGCGATGGGGGACAAGGGGTTGCGCGAGGTCAAGAACCCCTCGGCCATCTTCCTGTCGCGCCACGACGCGCCGGTCCCGGGGAGTGTGGTCATGGTCACCCGGGAGGGGACTCGGCCTCTGTTGGTCGAGGTCCAGGCCCTGGTGGACGAATCCCCCCTGGCCAATCCACGGCGGGTGACCCTGGGGCTCGATGCCAACCGCCTGTCCATGCTGCTGGCCGTCCTGCATCGCCACGGTGGCATCGGCATGTTCGACCGCGATGTCTTCGTCAACGTGGTTGGCGGGGTGCGCATCGGCGAAACGGCTGCGGACCTCGCGGTCCTGGCGGCGGTGCTGTCGAGCTTCCGCGACCGGCCTCTGGACCTGGACCTGGTGGTCTTTGGCGAGATCGGCCTGTCCGGGGAGATCCGCCCTGTCCCCAATGGACCGGATCGGCTGCGGGAGGCAGCCAAGCACGGGCTGCGTCGCGCCATAGTCCCGGCGGGCAATGTCCCAAAGGGTGGGGTGGAGGGGCTGGAGATTCTGCCGGTGCGCGGCTTGCGGGAGGCATTGGATGCCTTGTGAGGGTGGGCATGCTCGATTTGGGAGACGAGGAAAAGAGAATAAGCAGTAGGGTGGATGCCCAAAGGGCGATCTGCCGCAGGGAGCTACTTGATCCGAACGGTGTCTGCGTTATGATGCATCTCACTACAATTGTGGCATATTGCATCGACACTCATGAGCATCTCCATACGTGTCAGCGACGAGCTCTACCGGGCAGCCAATGCCGCCGCCAAAGCGGAGTTCCGCTCTATCCCCCAGCAGATCGAGTTTTGGGCCCAACTCGGCCGCGCCGCCTACGACAACCCGGACCTCCCCATCGACCTGGTACGGGACATCCTCATGTCGCGGATGGTTCCGGTCGAGGAGGCCGAGCCCTTTGTCCCCGAGGGCAAGCCCGGTGGCTGAGGTCCAGGTCCTCCAGATGCCGCCGTTCAAACGGGTCTATAAGCGGCTACACAATCCACAGAAGGTCGCGGTGGACCGGGCGGTCGCGGCCATCGTGTCTACGCCTGAGATCGGCGAGGTCAAGCGCGGCGACCTCGCGGGCGTCTATGTGCACAAGTTCGATTGCGTGGGCCAGGAATTCCTGTTGGCCTACGAATGGAACCCGGACCTGCGCATCCTGCGCGCCCTCGGCGTACACGAGAACTTCTACCGCGACCTCAAACGCAAACAGTAATGCGGATGCCTGCGGGCAACTCCGTGGATGGAGGACGACCCCAGGGGTGAGGGACGTGGAGCCGTGACGGGATCAGTGGCACGGCGATCCGCCGCATGGGATGCCAGTAATCGCTTGACGGAACCGGTCCATGGTTCCGCTCTGCGGTCTTACGGTCCTCTGGCTTCTCCATGCCCGCGCGTCGCCAGCCCGGGCGAGGCGTTTCGGCCCCAAGGTCAGCCCAAAGACCGTCAGCCCAAAGGCCGCTGCACCCGCGCCCGGATGCTGCGACAATGCCGCCCCCCACCGGGCCAGCCCCGGGTCGCCCCAGCCTCATTACGCCACAGACACCACGCATGACCACCCCCAGCATCACCCAGATCATTGCCCAGGATATCCAGGCCCACCCGTCCCAGGTGGAGGCCGCCATCGCCCTGCTCGACGAGGGCGCGACGGTCCCCTTCATCGCCCGCTACCGCAAGGAGGTCACCGGCGGGTTGGACGACATCCAGTTGCGCCAACTGGAGGAGCGGCTGGGCTACCTGCGCGAGCTGTGGGACCGCCGCGACACGGTGCTGCGCAGCATCGAGGAACAGGGAAAGCTCACCGATGAACTGCGTGCCGAGATCCTGGGGGCGGACACCAAACAACGTTTGGAGGACCTGTACCTCCCCTACAAGCCAAAGCGCCGCACCAAGGCCCAGATCGCCCGGGAGGCGGGGCTCGAACCCCTGGCGGATGGGCTCCTGGCGGACCCCACCCAGGACCCGCAGACCCTGGCCCTGGGCTATGTGGACGCGACCAAGGGTGTGGCGGATGCGGATGCCGCCCTGGAAGGGGCCCGCCAGATCCTCATGGAGCGCTTCGCCGAGGACCCGGAACTGGCCGGGCAACTGCGCGAGCACCTGTGGGGTCAGGGCATCCTGGTGTCCAAGGTGGTGGAGGGTAAGGAGCAGGAGGGCAACAAGTTCTCCGACTACTTCGATTACAGCGAGGCCATCCACAAGATCCCCTCCCACCGGGCCCTGGCCCTGTTCCGCGGGCGCAATCAGGGGGTTCTGAACCTCGACCTGCTGGCGGGCGAGGGCGAGGACCCGGACGCGGTCTGTCGCCTCATGATCGCCGAGCGCTTCGGCGTCAAGGACCGTGGGCGGGCGGCGGATACCTGGCTACTGGAGACGGTGCGCAAGACCTGGCGGGTCAAGCTGGCGGTGCGCCTGGATCTGGACCTCAAGGGGCGCCTGGGGGACGCGGCGGAGGAAGAGGCCATCCGTGTCTTTGCCCGCAACCTCTCGGCCCTGCTGCTGGCCGCCCCGGCCGGGCGCCTTCCGACCCTGGGCCTGGACCCTGGGCTGCGCACCGGCGTGAAGGTCGCCGTGGTGGACGGCACCGGGCGGGTGGTGGCCACGGACACCATCTTCCCCCATGTCCCCAAGAACTACTGGGACCAGTCCATCGCCCGGCTCGCCTCCCATGCCGCCGCCCATGGGGTCAAGCTCATCAGCATCGGCAATGGGACGGCCTCGCGGGAGACCGACCGCCTGGCCCGCGAGTTGATCAAGCGCCACCCGGAGCTGGGGCTCAAGTCCCTGGTGGTGAGCGAGGCCGGGGCCTCGGTCTACTCGGCCTCCGAGTACGCCTCCAATGAGCTGCCGGACCTGGATGTCTCTATCCGCGGGGCCGTGTCCATTGCCCGACGCCTGCAAGACCCATTGGCGGAGTTGGTCAAGATCGAGCCCAAGGCCATCGGCGTCGGCCAGTACCAGCACGACGTCAACCAGGCCAAGCTCTCCCGCTCCCTGGAGGCGGTGGTGGAGGACTGCGTCAACGCCGTCGGTGTGGATCTGAACACCGCCTCGGTGCCCCTGTTGAGCCAGGTGTCCGGACTCAACCGGACCATCGCCGAGAACATCGTGCGCCTGCGCGAGGAGCAGGGGGCCTTCCCCAACCGGGGCGCCTTGAAGAAGGTCCCACGCTTGGGGGACAAGACCTTCCAGCAGTGCGCCGGCTTTCTGCGCGTGCCCGACGGGGATGAGCCACTGGATGCCTCATCGGTCCACCCCGAGGCCTACCCAGTGGTGCGGCGGATCCTGGTCAAGGCCGGCAAGGGCATCCGCGAGCTGATCGGCGACAGTGCGACCTTGCGTCGGTTGAATGCCGCCGAGTTCACCGACGACCAGTTCGGGCTGCCCTACGGTCAAGGACATCCTGGCCGAGTTGGAGAAGCCCGGGCGTGACCCGCGCCCGGAGTTCCGCGCCGCGGAGTTTCTGGAGGGGGTGGAGACCCTGGCGGACCTCAAGCCGGACATGATCCTGGAGGGGACCGTCACCAATGTCGCCAACTTCGGGGCCTTCGTGGACATCGGGGTCCACCAGGATGGGCTGGTCCATATCTCCCAGCTTGCCGACCAGTTCGTCAAGGACCCCCATACCGTGGTCAAGGCCGGGGATACGGTCAAGGTCAAGGTCCTGGAGGTGGACCTGCCGCGCAAGCGCATCGCGCTCACCATGCGCCTGGCGGAGAAGGCCGAGCCGGCCCGAGGCGGGGACGAGCGCTGGCCAGGTCCGCAATCAGCCGCGCGACCAGTCGCGGCGGCTGCCCCCGCAGCCCAGCGGCCCTGGTCAGAGACCCGGGCCGCGACCTGATCCGGCCCGAGACCAGGGTCGAGACCGGCAGCAGCAACAGCGCCCGGGGGGCAACGCGGCCCGCGGCGGGCGCGACCAGAGATCCGCGGGGCCGGGTCCGGCACCCGCCGGTGGCGTCATGGCCGAGGCCCTGGCCAAGGCCCTCAAGCGTTGAGCGGGGAACGGGACATGAGCCAAGAAGCGACCCAAACAGGGCCGGCCGCCGATGACGGCTACGGCGGATTCCTAACCCGGACCCAGGTGGCAGGGGCCCTATGGACTTTGAAGGGGGAGGGCGGCTATGTCGCCTTCCACGATGAGGAGGGGCCCTGCTTCCCCTTCTGGTCGAGCCCCGAGGGGGCCCAGGCCCTGGTTACCGCCGACTGGGCGGACTGTAAGCCCGAACGGGTCGGGCTCGCCGACCTGCGTGGGGTCTGGCTCCCGGGTATGGCCAGGGCCGGGCGGCGCCTGATGTTGGAGCCATCCCCGGACGGTGACGGGATCATCTGCGGTCCGGAGGAACTGCTCGCCGACCTTGGGTCTTAGCCCGGCGTTTAGAGGTAGCGTTCCACGGCGCGCCGCCCGTAGGCGTCCAAATTCCGGGAGTCTGGGATCAAGTAGCGGATACCCTGGGCGTCGAGGATTAGGGCGCGGTAGGGGCCCAGGCGGCGCACGTCGTCCTCGCTCTTGAGGACGAAGCGCGTGGGACCGCGGTCGGTGTCCACCTCCCATTCAGCGGGTTCCAGGTAGCTCGATACCTTGCGTACCCGGCTGATGATCGGGACGAACTCGCGCTGTGCCAGTGCCTCATCCAAGAGCCCGCGCAGTTCTGCCGGCAGGGTCGTCGCATCCTCCAGGCAATGCAGTTCCCGCCCTTCCTTGTCGCAAAGGATCAGCCAACCCTTGGGGTAGCCAATGGGGAAGGCGCGCACCGGGACCACCCCGACGTGCTGGGTGCCGTCAGGGTTTGTCAGTACCAGGCGGCCCCAGGGGTCTTGGGCGAGGCTGAAAGGGGCTTTGGTGTCGGTCATGGCAAGGTCCCGGCTACAGCGTCAGGTGCCGCCGCGCTTGTTCGAGCTGGGCCTGATAGAGGCGGGCATAGACCCCGTTGTTCCTCAGCAGATCGGCATGGGTGCCGACCTCGGCGATCCGACCCCGGTCGAGGACCACCAGGCGGTCTGCCCGGCGCAGGGTGCTCAGGCGGTGGGCGATGGCCAGCGTCGTGCGCCCGCGGGTCAGGTTGTCCAGAGCCGCCTGGATCTGGCGCTCGGTCTCGGTATCCACCGACGAGGTGGCCTCGTCCAGGATCAGGATGCGGGGGTCCGTGAGCAAGGCCCGCGCGATGGAGATACGTTGGCGCTCCCCGCCGGAGAGGGACTGACCTCGCTCCCCAACCAGGGAGTCGTAGGCGTCGGGAAGGCGCAGGATGAACTCGTGGGCGCTGGCGGCGCGGGCGGCATCGATGATTTCCGCCGGGGTTGCGTCTGGGCGGCCGTAGGCGATGTTTTCGGCGATGGTCCCGAAGAACAGGAAGGGCTCCTGCAGGACGATGCCGATGTTGCTCCGGTATGCCTCCACAGGGAAGGATCGGATGTCCACCCCGTCCACCAGGATGGCCCCCTCGGCGACGTCGAAGAAGCGGCAGATCAGGTTGATCAACGTCGTCTTGCCGGCCCCGGTGTGCCCGACCAGCCCGATCATCTCCCCGGGCTGGATGCTGAGGTTCAGGCCCTCCAGGACCCGCCGCGGGCCATAGTTGAAGGCGACCCCGCGCAGCTCGATGGAGCCCTCCACACGCCCGGGGTCAACCGCCGCAACGGGCTCCGGGACGCTGGCGGCGCGGTCGAGGATCTCGAAGACGCGGTGGGTGCTGGCGGCCGCCTGTTGGGTGGCCCCTACCAGGCGGCTCATGGATTCCAGGCGGGTGTAGAAGCGCCCGATGTAGGCGATGAAGGCGGTCAGGACCCCGACGGTGATACCGTCCTCCGCCACCTGCCAGACCCCGAATCCCCAGACGAACAGAAGCCCCGTCTCGGTCAGGAGGGTGACCGCGGGCCCGAAAAAGGCCCACAGGGTGTTCACACGGGTGTTGGCGGTGACCACCAGCTCGTTGGCCTGGCCGAAGCGCTCGATCTCGCGTCGCTCTTGGGTGAAGGCCTTGACCACCCGGATGCCCGGGATGGTGTCCGCCAAGACATTGACCATGTCCGCCCAAGCCCTGTTGCCGCGCTCGAACCCGTAGCGCAGACGCGCCCGCACCCGGTTGATGAGCCAGGCGATGACGGGGAAGGGGGCCAGGGTCACCAGTGCCAGGGTGGGATCGATGGAGAGCAGGATGGCTGCGGTCATCGCAATCATGACCACGTCGGTGGCGAAGTCCAGCAGACTCACTGCGAGGAAGTTGCAGATCTTGTCGGAGTCGCTCCCGACTCGGGAAATGAGGTCGCCGGTACGCTTGCCGCCGAAGAATTCCAGCGACAGCATCTGGAGGTGAGCGTAGGTCTGCTGGCGCAGGTCCGCCGCGATACGCTCGCTGGCCGCCGCCATGACGTAGGTCCGCCCCCAGCCCAGCAGCCAGGCCAGGACCGCCGCCAGGGCCAGGCCGGCGAGGTAGGTCCCGGCCAAGGCGTAGTCCACCGGGGCTCCGGTGGTCTGGTGGGGGATCAGGATGTCGTCGAGCAGCGGCATCGTGAGGTAGGGCGGGACCAGGCTTGCCGCGGTCCCACCGAGCATCAGGGAGAAGCCCAGGGCAATCTGCCCGGCCCGCGGGCGGGCGAAACGGGTCAAACGCCACAGGGACCGCCCGGGGGGCGGCAGAGGGGGCTCGGTGCAGAAAGGGCAACCATCCTGGTCAGGGGCGATCAAGGCCCCGCAGCTTGGGCAGACGGTCCCCCTGGCCTGGACCCCGGCGTCATCCCCGCTGGTCCCACGCTGGCGCTGGATGGCCAGACGGGCGCGCTCGGCGATCTGCTGCGCCGCCGAGGAGCGTGCGCTGGTGTAGCGCCAGTGGGCCAGGCGGCCGTGGGGTCCCAGGGCCTCCAGGGTGCCGGCCCCGCTGCCCTGCTCACTGGAACGCAGTTCCGTGAGGTCGGCCAGCGGCCAGATTTCCCACCCTTGACCTTCGCCAGTCTGCGCCAGCAGTCGCCGCTCGGTCAGGCACACCAGGCCCGGGACGAAGCGCAGGTGCTTGTCGAGGTCGGGCTCGAAGCAGGCGATGAGGGTCTCGTCCGCGGCCAATTGATGGCCGACCCCCGGCGGGGCCGGACGCGGCGCGGCGTCCAGCCGGGTTGGGTCAGTGTGGGAGTCAGGCTTCATGGGTCCAGACTACCAGGGGGCCGCATGCGGGTACAGCCTTGGCCCCTGGCCACGGCGCTTGAGGTTCCGGCGTGGGTTGCGCTCGGCTATCGACTTTGCCTTGATGCTAACATACCATAATCGTTTAAGTTTTCGCGATCCCTAAAGGATGACTATCGCCACTGCGCGCCTTACAGTGCCCGCACTGGTCGGTACGGGGCGGCCGTACCCTGCCTTCCCCGCCGCGGTCTGCGGGGGCCAGGCCGCCGTTCAGCTTCGGTTCAGCGTCGCGGTCGCATGCTTGCCAACATAGGGTCGGGAGCCGACCCTCACCGACCGGTGGGCGCTTGCCGCCCCGGTCCCCGCAACCCAAACTTCGGAAACCCGCTGGCATGGACATCGACCGCGTGCGCAGCCTCCTGGGCACCAATATCTGGGCCGACTTTCCCGTCACCGAGGTCTGGCTCGACCTCAATCCCGTGGGCGACGAAGCCCTCGCGCCCCTGGCGCGGCGCCTGCGTACCCGACTGCGGGAGGCGGTCCCGGCCTGCCGCTTGCCGCGGTTGGCGGCGGCCCAGGACCGCAGGGGCCTGGAACTGTGGCTGGCCCGCGTCTTTGGCCAACTGATCGAGACCCTCGGTACCCACCTCGGCGGGGGCACGGACGCCTTTCTGCGCGTCGTCCATTCCGGCCAGCCTGGGTTGGTTCAGATCGCCTTTCCTTACCGGCAGGAATTGGCCCCGCGGGCTTGCGCGGAGACTGCCCTGGCGCTGTTCCAGGCCATTCAGGGCGACATCGCCATCGACCTGCCGGCCGCCCTGGCTGGACTGGAGGCCGCCGCCGCAGCGGCGCGTCCGACCCCGACCCAGGTCGCCCTCAGCGCCGCTGCCCGCCGTCGGGATGTGCCGGTGCGCGCCCTCGGGGGCGGGCTCCTGCAACTTGGCTACGGCGCTCGCCAGGTCCGTACCCAGGGTACCTGTAGCGAGCGCCTCGGTGCCGTCTCGCAGTGGCTCACCGGCGAGCGCGACATTATGGTGGAGCTGCTGGCGTCCACCGGCCTGGCCTGCACCCAGGCGCCGGAAACCGGGCCTCACTACCGCCTTCTGGTGGCCGGGGGGCGAGTCATCGCCGGCATTCGCTGGCAGCCGGCTGCGGGGGACGCCCCCGACGCGGTCAGCGATGTCATCGGCCTGATCCACCCGGAGGTCTGCGCCAGGGCTGTCGATGCGGCCCAGGTCCTGGGGCTCGCCATCGCCGAGGTCCGCCTGGTGGCGGCCGACCCCAGCCAACCCCTGGAGGGGCAGGGGGGCCAGGTCAGCGAGGTGATCGCGGCCCCGGAGCTGGATACCTATCTCCGGCTGGACATCGGGGTCGCCGTGGCCGATGCCGTGCTCGATGTCCTGGTTCCCGGCGGTGGCAGGGGTCGTATCCCGGTGGTCGCGGTCAGTGGGACCAACGGCAAGACCACGGTGACCCGGCTTCTGAGTCATGCCCTGAGCCTGACCGGTCTGCATGTGGGCATGACCTGCACAGACGGCATCTACCTTGGGGAGCGGCGCATCGACACCGACGATTGCAGCGGTCCCAAGAGCGCACGCCTGGTCCTGCTCAATCCCCGGGTGGAGGCAGCGGTGCTCGAAACGGCCCGCGGCGGCATCCTGCGCGAGGGGCTCGCCTTCGACGGCTGCGACCTGGCTGTGGTGACCAACATCGGGGAAGGGGACCACCTGGGCCTGGGGGGCATCGATACCGTCGAGCGCCTGGCAGAGGTCAAGCAGACCATAGTCCGCGGGGTCGCCCCATGGGGGACCGCTGTGCTCAATGCCGCCGATCCCCTGGTAGTGCCCATGGCCAAGGCTTGTCGCGGGTCGGTCTTGTATTTCGGTCGGGACGCCGCCCATCCGGTCCTGGCGCGTCACCGGCGCCGCGGTGGACGGGTCGCCTTCGTCCGCGGCGATGCCGTGGTCTTGGCGGAGGGTCAGGAGGAGGTCATGAGCATCGGCTTCGACGGCATCCCCCTGACCCACGGCGGGCGGGTGCGCTTCCAGGTGGAGAATGCGCTCGCCTGCGTCGGCGGCCTCTGGGCCTTGGGCCTGCCCTGGGACAGCATCCGCGCCGCCCTTGCCACCTTCGGCACCGATACCGACAAGAGCCCGGGACGCTTCAACGTCCTGAGCCTCAATGGCACCACCGCCATCTTCGACTACGGGCACAATCCCTCATCCCTGTTGGCTATGGTCGAGGCCCTCGGGGGCTTTCCCCACCGTCGGCGCATCGCCGTCTACTCAGCGGCGGGCGATCGGCGCGATATCGATATGATCCGCCAGGGGGAGATCCTCGGGGCAGCCTTCGATCAGGTCATCCTCTACGAGGACCACTATGTCCGCGGGCGCCTGCCCGGGGAGATTATGGCCCTGTTCCACCAGGGGCTCGGGGCCGGAGGCCGGGTGGCGGAGGTGCAGGCCATTCACGGCTGGCAAAATGCGGTGGAGGCGGCCCTCTGGGCGGCCAAACCCGGTGACCTGCTGCTGATTCAGGCCGACCAGATCGACGAGACTGTGGACTATGTCCGCAACCGAATGGCCACCGATCAGGCGCGCCGGGATCTGCCGCTGAGTCATGCCCCAAACCTGGCGGGCCGCGTGTCCTCAAGCGGCGGCAGAGGCCCCGACGGATAGGGCTTGTCGGGGATGGCCTAAACCGGGACGCTCGCTGCTGGGATTCGATGAAAGGGAGTCACCACCACCCAGCGGGCTAACACCGCCCCAACAGAAACTGGGTCAACAGGGCCACAGGGCGCCCGGTGGAGCCCTTCTCCTTGCCGCTGCGCCAGGCGATGCCGGCGATGTCCAGATGGGCCCAGGGATACTTCTTGGCGTAGCGGGAGAGGAAGCACGCGGCGGTGATTGCCCCGGCGTCGCGCCCGCCGATGTTGGCCATGTCCGCGAAGTTGCTGTCGAGCTGGGTCTGGTAGTCGTCCCACAGGGGCAGGCGCCAGGCGCGGTCGCCGGCGTAGTCGCCGGCGGCGAGGACCTCCGCGGCCAGCTTGTCGTCGCGACTGAAGAGCCCGGCGGGGTGCTTGCCCAGGGCGACGACGCAGGCCCCGGTGAGGGTGGCCAGGTCGATGACGACGGCAGGGTCGAAGCGCTCCACATAGGTCAGGGCGTCGCACAGAATCAGGCGGCCCTCGGCGTCGGTGTTGAGGATCTCGATGGTCTGCCCCGAGAGGCTGGTGACGATGTCCCCGGGCTTGTTGGCGGCGCCGTCCGGGAGGTTCTCTGAGGCAGGGACCACTCCGATGACGTTGATCGGCAGCGCCAGCTCAACGGCGGCGCGCATGGCCCCGATGACGCCGGCCCCGCCGCACATGTCGTACTTCATCTCGTCCATCTCGCCGGCGGGCTTGATGGAGATGCCGCCGGCGTCGAAGGTGAGGCCCTTGCCCACCAGGACCACGGGTTTGGCTCCCTCTCGCCCCCCGTTGTAGTGCATGACGATGAGTCGGGCCGGCTCGCGGCTGCCGCGGGAGACCGAGAGCAGGGCACCCATCCCGATCTCACGCATGGCGTCCTCGTCCAGGACCTCGACCCGTAGCTTGGAGCCGTCGGCCGCGAGGGCCTGGGCCTGCTCGGCCAGGTAGCTTGGGGTGCAAATGTTGCCAGGGAGGTTGCCCAGCTCCTTGGACAGGGCCACCCCGGCGGCGATGGCGGCGCCATCGCGGGCGGCGCGTTCCGCGGCGACCTGTTCCTGCTTCCTTGAGACCCACAGGTGCAGGCGCTTCAGGGGATGCTTGAGGGGGTGCTTGTCCGACTTGGTATGGGTGTAGCGGTAGCTCTGGTCGGCGGCGGTGGTGACCAGGTCGCGGATGGCCTGGTAGCTGTCCATCCCCTCCGGCGCCAGTTCTGCCAGGGTGCACAGGGCCCCGCCGGTGCCGAGCTGGTTGAGCAGGTTGACGGCGGCGGCCATGGCCTGGTTGTAGACGGCACGTGTGAAATCCTTACGCTTGCCGCAGCCCACAAGCAGGACGCGCTCGGCCTCGACACCAGGGACCCCATAGAGCATCAGGGTGCGGCCCTTTTCGCCGTCGAGGTCGCCGGCATCGAGTCGAGCCTTCAGATGGCCGAAGCTGGCCTTGTCGATGGCCTCGCCCGGGCCGGAGAGCTTGCGCTTTTCAAAGACCCCGAGGATCAGGCAGGATGTCTTCTGCCCCGTCAGGTCGCCGCTCTTGATCTTGAATTCCATGGGGTAAGCCTCGTCTCATTGTGCCGGAAAGCAATGCGCAATTGGGGTTGCCAGGGGGGCCGCACCCGCGCCGGTGCTAAGATACGCAGCCCGCGAGTCTACAGGATTTGAAAGTGACGCTGTACAAACCGAGGATCCTCGACCGCTATCTGGCCGGTGCCGTGATCAGGGGTTCGCTGGTGACCCTGGCGGTGCTTCTGCCGCTCATCGCCTTTTTCATGTTGGCCGACGAGATGGACATGGTGAAGGGCCAGGGTTACGCCCTAAGCGATGCCCTGGCCTACGTTTCCCTCTCCCTGCCGCGCTATGCCTATCAGGTCTTTCCCATCGCCACCCTGATTGGGGCATTGGTGGGCCTGGGCTCCCTGGCCAGCGGCTCGGAGCTGGTGGCGATGCGTGCCGCCGGGGTCTCCATCCGCCGCATCGTCGGGGCAGCACTGTTGGGGGGGCTGCTATTGGCGGTCCTGGCGGTGGTAGTGGGAGAGGCCATAGCGCCCATCGCCGAGCAAGAGGGTCAGCGGCTGCGTTCAGAGGCCCTCTCCGGCCAGGTCACCCTGGCCACTCCGAATGGGTTCTGGGCCCGCGACGGCGCCAATTTTGTCAACATCCGCGAGATCCTCCCGGGGGCAGACCTGCGCGATATCTCCATCTACGAACTCGACGCGGAACGCCATCTGACCAGGGCCACCCACGCCGAGCGTGCCAGCTATGTCGATGGGGCCTGGGTGCTCCAGAATGTGGCTCGCAGCCGGGTCTCGCCAGAGGGGGTGGAGGTGGATCGCCTGGAACGGGAGGACTGGACCTCGCGCCTGAGCCCCAGCCTGCTCGAGGTCGTGGTGGTCAAACCGCAGATGCTCCCGGTCTGGGGCCTGTACCATTATATCCAGTACATGCACGACAACGGCCAGGATGCCGGGCCCTATGAGATCGCCTTCTGGGCCAAGGTGGTGCAGCCGCTCCTGATCCTGGCCATGATCTTCGTGGCCATCCCTATTCTCCTTGGCTCGTCCCGCACGAGCGGGACCGGGATACGGATCTTTCTTGGCATTTTGGTCGGGATCGTCTTTTATCTGATCAGCCGGACCTTCTCCTATCTCTCCCTGCTCTTCGGCCTCAGCCCGGTGATCTCGGCCTTCGCCCCGCCCCTGTTGTTCCTGGTCGTGGCACTGTGGGTGCTGCGGCGGGTGGGTTAGTCCCGGATCGGGTCAACGCTTGACGAGGACCAGTCGGGTGCGCGACCAGCGGTCGTGCCAGGCCAGGCCCTCGGAATCGATCAGCATCCACCAGAGCCCGAGCCCTGCCGGGGCCAGGGCCACCAGGGCGCAGACCAGGCGCATCAGGGCGTCGCGCAGAAGCGGCTCGCCGCCGTCGGCGCGTACCAGGCGCAGGCGCCAGGCGCGCATCCCCAGGGTCTGACCGCCGTGGGTCCAGAAGTAGGCGAAGAAGGCGACGATGACCAAAATCAGCCAGGCGCGGAACCACCAGGCATGGTTGGGGAAGTCCCCCTCGACCAGGCTCATGTAGGGGACTATCGCCAGCCCGGCGGCAAGGAGCAGCATCCCGAACAACAGCACTCCGTCGTAGAACAGGGCGGCCAGGCGTCGCAGGAGGCTCGGGAACTGGGCTTGGGAAATGTCGATGTCCATGGAGTCGTGCCGAAGTCAGGGTGGTCGGGGGCGTCATTGTCGCCGGGCCCGGCCGGCCTGTCGCGAGGGGTATCCTCAGGGCGTTGCCAAGGATGGACGGGTCGGTGGCGTCGCGGTCGGTACCGGTCGGGCCGGCGGTTTGCCAATCGCCCCCTTGGAATGGCTGCCTGACCGACCGTCCAGACCGGCCGTCCAGGTTGAAACTTCCCCTCACGGCGGTACACTCTCTTCCCTTTTTCCCCTGCGGTGCGCGAGGTCGTCGTGGTTTCCCCAGAATCGGAGTTTCGCCGCATCAAGCGGCTTCCGCCCTATGTCTTCAACATCGTCAATCAGTTGAAGGCGCAGGCTCGGGCCCGCGGGGAGGACATAATCGACTTCGGCATGGGCAATCCGGACCAGCCCACCCCGCCGCACATCGTCGAGAAGCTGTTGGAGACGGCGCGCAAGCCCCACACTCACCGTTATTCCGTCTCCAAGGGCATACCGCGCCTGCGCCGCGCCATCTGCAACTGGTACCGGGACCGCTTCGAGGTGGATCTGGACCCGGATACCCAGGCCATCGTGACTATCGGTTCCAAGGAGGGCCTGGCCCACCTGGCCCTGGCCACCATGGCCGAGGGCGACACCATCCTGGTGCCGAGCCCGGCCTATCCCATCCACCCCTACGGCTTCATCATCGCCGGGGCGGATGTGCGCCATGTCCCGCTGGTGCCCGGGGTGGACTTTTTCGAGGAATTGACCAGGGCGATCAACGAGTCCTGGCCCAAGCCGAAGATGCTGGTGCTCAACTTCCCGGGCAACCCGACCACCCAGTGTGTGGAGCTGGACTTCTTCGAGAAGATCATCGCCGTTGCTCGGGAGCACGGCATTTGGGTGGTGCACGACATCGCCTACGCCGACATCGTCTTCGATGGATATGTGGCCCCGTCGATCCTTCAGGTTCCGGGGGCCACGGAGGTGGCCGTAGAGTTCTTCTCCATGTCCAAGAGCTACAACATGCCTGGCTGGCGCGTGGGTTTTATGTGTGGCAACAAGGACCTGGTCGCGGCGCTTGCGCGCATCAAGTCCTATCTGGACTACGGGACCTTCACGCCCATCCAGGTCGCCGCCATCGCGGCGCTGGAGGGTCCACAGGACTGCGTGCGGGAGATCGCGGCCCGTTACCAGAGCCGCCGCGACGCCCTCTGCGATGGCCTCGCCGCCGCAGGCTGGGAGATCGAGAAGCCGAGGGCCACGATGTTCGTCTGGGCCAAGATCCCGGAGCAGTACAAGGGATTCTTTCCGCGGGAGGAGGGCCGTGGGGACTCGCTCTCGCTGAACTTCTCCAAGCACCTGCTCAGGCAGGCCAAGGTCGCCGTCTCCCCAGGGATCGGTTTTGGCCAGCACGGGGATGACCATGTCCGTTTCGGGCTCATCGAAAACGAGCATCGGACCCGTCAGGCGGTGCGGGGCATCCGCGACATGCTGCGCCTTGATGCCAAGTAAGGCTTGCAGCCGACCAATGGGCCTGTAAAGGCATTTCGCCGCGAACAATCAGATCAAGATCAAACGCAAGAGGAGTGACGCATGGAACCGGTCAAGATCGGGCTACTGGGCCTGGGTACCGTGGGCGGCGGCGTGGTGACGGTGCTCACCCGCAACGCCCGGGAGATCGCACGGCGTGCCGGGCGCGGCATCGAGATCGCCCATGCCGCGGCGCGCGACTACAACCCCGCCGGCATGACCGGGTTGGACCAGATTGGGTGCATCGGTACGGACGCCTTCGCGGTGGTGGACGACCCGGAGGTCGCCATCGTCGTCGAGCTGATCGGCGGCTACTCGCCCGCCCGTGAGCTGGTGCTGCGTGCCATCGCCAACGGCAAGCACGTGGTCACCGCCAACAAGGCCCTGATCGCCCGCCACGGCAACGAGATCTTTGCCGCGGCCCAGGAGCGCGGCGTGACCGTGGGCTTCGAGGCGGCGGTGGCCGGCGGTGTGCCCATCATCAAAGCGGTGCGCGAGGGCCTGGCGGCCAACCACATCGAGTGGATCGCCGGGATCATCAACGGCACCGGCAATTTCATCCTCACCGAGATGCGCGACAAGGGCCGCGACTTCGCCGATGTGTTGGCGGAGGCCCAGGCCCTGGGCTACGCGGAGGTCGATCCGACCTTCGACGTCGAGGGCATCGATGCCGCCCATAAGCTGACGATCCTGGGCTCGCTCGCCTTCGGCATCCCGCTCCAGTTCGAGAAGACCTTTACCGAGGGGATCTCGCGCATCGAGGCCCAGGACGTCGCCTACGCCGGGCAGCTCGGATACCGCATCAAGCACTTGGGAATTGCCCGGCGTACCCCGGACGGGATCGAGATGCGCGTCCATCCGACCCTGATCCCCCACAGGCGGCTCATTGCCAACGTCGATGGTGTCATGAACGCGGTCCTGGTCAAGGGCGATGCCGTGGGCCCGACCCTCTACTATGGGGCAGGGGCCGGCTCGCTCCCCACCGCCTCCGCCGTGGTGGCAGACCTGGTGGACATCGTCCGGGCCCTGACCACCGACCCCACCAATCGGGTCCCGCACCTGGCCTTCCAGCCCGACGAGTTGGCGGAGCTGCCCATCCTGCCCATGGACCAGGTGGAGACGGCCTACTACCTGCGCATCACGGCCCTGGATCAGCCCGGTGTCATGGCGCGCATCGCCGGTATCCTGGGGGAGGAGGGCATCAGTATCGAGGCGATCCAGCAGAAGGAGCCGGCGGAGGGCGACACCCATGTCCCCCTCGTCATGCTGAGCCATCGGGTCCTGGAGGGGCGGATGAACCAGGCCATCGCACGGATCGAGGCCCTGGAGTCTGTCAAGGTGCCGGTCGTGCGCATCCGCGTGGAGACCTTGGCGGGTTAGGCCAGTACGTGAACGTCCGCGTGATCTGCCCGGGGCTCTTCGGTTTCCCCAACCTGGACCCCCGGTCGGTGCCCCCGACTCCAGCCCTCGACCGCCTGATGGCATGCGCCGGTGCCCAGGCGTCGCCGCCGCGGGACCCGCTGGAGACCCTGGCGGCGCAGTTTGGCGTCATTGCCCCGCCCGGCGACGATCTGGCCACCGCCGCCCTTTGCCTGCTTGCCGAGGTACCCGACCAGGCGCGGGTCGGCTGCTGGCTCCATGCAGACCCCGTGCATCTGCGGGCGGATCGGGATCGGCTGCTCCTGTTCGGTGGCCCCAGCCTGGGCCTGTGCTCAGAGGAGGCTTCGGCCCTGGTCGCCGCCTTCAATGCCCACTTCGAGGCGGATGGCCTGGAACTGGTCGCCCCCAGCCCCAACCGCTGGTATCTGAGGGTTCCGGCCCTGCCCGGCATCCGTACCCAGCCCCTGCATCGGGCCAGCGGCCGGCCCCTGGACGTCCCAACACCCCCTGGCCCGGAGGCACGCGCCTGGAACCGTTGGCAGAACGAGGCCCAGATGCTCTTCCATCGGCATCCGGTGAATCAGGCCCGGGAGGCGGCGGGCGGGCCCCTGATCAGCGGCATCTGGACATGGGGCGGCGGGGTTTTGCCCAAGGTCCCCAATGGCCCTGACCTGATGGTCTCCGATCACCCCCTGGGGGCCGGTCTGGCCCGGGCCTTGGGCGCTCGTCTGCTGGGGCTGCGCGAGTTGGCACAGTCCTCGTCGGCCTGGTTGGCCCTCGCGCCGGAGTCCGTCCTGATCTTCTGGGATGCCCTTTGGTGGCCCGCGCTGACGCCGGACGGCGAGGCCTGGTGCGATGCACTGGCCGAGTTGGAGACCCTCATTGCCGGGCTGATCGTTGACTTGGCGGCCGGCCGGGTGCGCGCCCTCGTTCTGGATGACGGGGAGCGCTGGCGCTTCACCCTTGGCCCCTGGGGGCTGCGGCGATTCTGGCGGCGGCGTGGGTTTCGACATTGGCTCGACAGGTCGCCTGGTGCCAGCGCCAGCCCTGCGACCTGATCCCGCCCATTTGCGGCCCCAGCCTGGATCTAGGATCATGCGCGCCGCGACCCCGCCGGGGCGGGGACCGATCAATCAGAGGATCAAGCCATGAACGACGCGCCGGAGACACCGAACACCGCGGATCAGATCATCCTGCACGGCCACGCGATGGGCCTTCATGAACTGGTGGAGGCCAATACCGCCCTGCGCAGCGAGCTGGCGAAGGTCAAGGCGAGGTCGCGCCGGGCGACCGCACGCTGGCAGGAGGAGGAGTCCCTCAAGCCCTACCAGGCCGAGCTGATCAAGCTCCAGAAGCATCTGGAGGTGACACGCACCCGGGTCATCATTCTGTTCGAGGGGCGCGATGCGGCCGGGAAGGGCGGGACCATCCGCCGGGTCACCCGCTACATGAACGAAAAGCACTACCGTGTCGTTGCGCTGGGCAGGCCGACGGAGCAACAGGTTACCCAGTGGTTCTTCCAGCGTTATGTGGAGCAGTTCCCGCGCGGTGGCGAGGTGGTCCTGTTCGACCGCAGTTGGTACAACCGCGCCGTGGTGGAACCCATCTTCGGGTTCTGCACCCCGAAGCAGTACGAGGACTTCATGCACGGGGTGGTGGGCTTCGAGAAGGATCTGGTGCGGCAGGGAACCATCCTCATCAAGCTCTACTTCAGTGTGACCAAGGACGAGCAGGCCCGCCGGTTCGAGCGGCGCAAGACCGACCCGCTGCGCCAGTGGAAGCTGTCCGAGATCGACATTCAGGCCCAGGACCGCTGGGACGACTTCACCCATCAGAAGCACGAGATGCTGCGCCGTACCCACACCTCCCACGCCCCCTGGGCGGTGATCCGCTCCAACAACAAGTTCAAGGCCCGCCTCAACGCCCTGAAGGTCATCCTCAATGCGGTGCCCTATGAGCGCCTCGATCCCAGCCTCGACTTCGTCCCGGAATCCAATGTCGTGATCTCCGGGGCACGCGAATTGGAGATCATGGAGGCCCAGATGCTGCGCGAGGGCAAGTTCATCTCCTGACCAGTGATGGGCCGCCCTGAGGTCCGTCTCACGCCGCCACTTCGCCCCGAAACTGGAGCTTGGCCAGGCGGGCATAGAGCCCCGCCTCGCGCATCAGGCTGTCGTGGCTGCCGCTAGCCACCACCCGTCCCTGGTCGAGGACCAGGATGCGGTCCACCTGGCGCACCGTGGCGAGGCGGTGGGCGATGACGATACTGGTGCGCCCCTGCATCAGCCCCGCCAGGGCGAGCTGGACCAGGCGTTCGCTCTCCGCATCCAGGGCGCTGGTGGCCTCGTCGAGCAGCAACAGGGTCGGGTCACGTAGCAGGGCGCGGGCGATGGCGATGCGCTGGCGTTGGCCGCCTGACAGGCGCACCCCGCGCTCACCCAGGAAGGTGCCGAAGCCCTGGGGCAGACGGTCCAGGAATTCGCTGGCGTGAGCGGCATCGGCGGCGGCGCGGACGGCCGCGTCCGGCACCGACTCAAGCCCGTAGCGGATGTTTTCCCAGGCGTCGGCGCCGAAGATCACCGGGTCCTGCGGGACCATGGCGATGCGTCGGCGCAGCTCGGCGGGGTCCAGGTTGGGCAGTTCCACCCCGTCGAAGCGGATGCTCCCCTGTTGCGGGTCGTAGAAGCGCAGCAGGAGCTGGAACAGGGTCGTCTTGCCCGCCCCGGATGGCCCCACCAGGGCTACCCGCTCCCCTGGCTCGATGTCCAGGGACAGGTCGCGCAGCACCGGCACCCCGGGGTGGGCCGGGTAGGCAAAGCCAAGCTCCACAAGCTCGATGCGCCCCCGTGCGGGGTCGGGGAGTGCCTGGGGACGCTGCGGGGCACGGATCTGGGCCTGGGTGCCGAGGATCTCCATCAGCCGCTCGCTGGCCCCGGCCCCGCGCAGCAGGTCGCCCACCAACTCGCTCAAGCCCCCCACGGAGCTGGCCACCAGGACCGCATAGAAGAGAAAGGCAGACAGCTCCCCCCCGCTCAGGTGCCCGGCCAGGACCTCGCGCCCGCCGACCCACAGGACCACCCCGATGGCACCGAAGGTGACCGAGACCGCGATGGCGCTGAGCAGGGCCCCGAGCCGGGCACGACGCACCGAGGTGGCGAAGGCCGACTCCACTTGCTCGCCGTAGCGCGCCCGGTCCACCGCCTCATGACAGAAGGCCTGCACGGTGCGGATGGCGTGCAGCACCTCGTCCACGGTGGCACCCACGTCGGCGATGCGGTCCTGGCTGGCGCGGGACAGGCGCCGCACGCGATGGCCGATGAGCCACAGGGGCAGGATCACCAGGGGCGTACCCAGCAGCACCAGTCCGGTCAGGTGCGGGCTCGTCAGGACCAGCATGACCACGCCCCCGATCACCAGGAGCAGGGTGCGCAGGGCCTGGGCCAGGGTCGAGCCGACCACCACCTGGAGCAGGGTGGTGTCCGCCGTGAGCCGCGAGATCACCTCCCCGGTGCGGGTGGTCTCGAAGAAGCCCACGTCCAGCCCCAACACCCGGTCGAACACCGCCCGGCGGATGTCGGCGACCACCCGCTCGCCGATCCAGGCGAGCAGATAGGAGCGCACCAGGATGGCCACGGCCATGGCCCCGACCACCCCGAGGAACAGCAGCAGGGAGCGGGTCAGGGCCGCCTCCGAGCCGGTCTTGAGCCCTGAATCGACCACGTCCCGGATCACCTGCCCGAAGGCGAGCACGGACCCAGCGGCGACCAGTAGGGCCAGGGCCGCCAGGATCACGCGCCCCAGGTAGGGCCGCACGAACCCCAGCAGTCGCAGCAGAGGCCCCAGGTTGCGGGTGGTAGGGCGGTCGGGGGTATCGGACGGGGCTCGGCGCATAGCGTGGCTCGGACGGGGTCGGCTAGATGGATCTCAGGTCTTGACTTGTGCCTGCGCGGATAGGGTCAGAGCTAGCGCCACACCCTCGTCTCAACGCAAGCGTATCCCCGTCGGGCTCTGCCGGCAACATCCAGATCCGATGGCAGACCCTGCCTGCTCTCGAGCAGCGGGATGCGAGTTCCGTTCGCAGCGCATCCTACTGAGACGTGTCCTGACTGCCGGGTCCTCACCGGTCATTAGCGAGTCGGCAGGCAGTGATGGTGAGCGACTGCCGCAGGCAATCAGGGCCAGACCAGGATACTCGTGTCTGCTCAAGTTCGGCCGCCGGCGAGCGGTTGTCCGCCACTGCCCGCTCTGCCGAGGGACCGCCAGGGGATCACCTCGATCCCCTCGCGGCCGTAGCGGTCGTCTCCGCCGTAGATCAGCCAGCCAGGCAGGGCTTGGTCTGCGGCGATAGAGGCCCACTTCTTGAGGCCCCTTAGCCAATCGGGGACGAAGGTGGCGCCGGACTTGATCTCGACCGGTTGCAACCCGGCACTCGTCTCGAAGACAAGATCGACCTCGTTGCCCGTGTTGTCGCGCCAGAAATAGAGCCCCGCGGGTCTGCCGGCGTTGTAGCGCTGCTTGACGAATTCGCCGATGGTCAGGGTCTCGAACAGGGCTCCGCGCTGAGGGTGGATGTTGAGGGCAGCGCTGTCGGCGATGCCTAGCAGAGCGGCGGCCAGCCCGGTGTCCAAAAAGTAGATCTTCGGGGTTTTGACCAGCCGCTTGCCGAAGTTGCGGTGGTGGGGCGGCACCAGTAGGACCAGGTAGCTCGCTTCCAGGACGCTAAGCCACTCACGGGCCGTAGTGTGTGAGATTCCACAGTCGTTGGCCAGGGCCGACAGGTTGAGCAATTGGCCGGTTCGGGCGGCGCAGAGTCGGACGAAGCGCTGGAAGAGGGCGAGGTCTCGCACGGCGAGCAGTTGGCGAACGTCCCGCTCCAGGTAGGTTGCGATGTAGTTGGGGAACCAGTCGCCGGGTGCGAGCGGGCGGTCATACAGGGGTGGGTAGGCGCCGCGCCACATCAGCGCGTCGAGGTCCCGGGGCAACAGGTTCGCCGCGGCAAGCTCGGTCATGGAGAAGGGCAGGAGTTCGATCCGTCCGACGCGCCCCGCCAGGGATTGGCCGATGCGGGACATGAGCCCGAACTGCTGAGAGCCGGTGAGGACGAAATCGCCCATGCGTCCCCGGCTGTCCACCAGTCCCTGAAGGTAGGAGATCAGGTCCGGGACGCGCTGCACTTCGTCGATGATGGCGCCTTCAGGGAAGCGGGCGAGGAAGCCCCGCGGGTCGGCCTGCGCCTGCTCGCGCTGGTCCGGGTCTTCCAGCGAAACGTAGGCGCGATCAGGGAAAGCAGACCGGGCGAGGGTCGTCTTGCCCGACTGGCGCGGCCCGGTGATCGCAAGGACGGGAAATCCCTGCGCCAGGCGTAGCGCTGTCTCTCTGGTTTCACGGGGTATCATGGCAGGGATCTTACAAATTGAAGGTGCCGGCTGCAATCTGTAAGGCGCGGGGCGCTGGGCGATCACGCCATCGAGGGAAAGCGTGTCAGTCGGACCGGACCGACGGCTGGGGCCGCTTGCATGGCTTGGGCCCCGCAGCGGACGTGAAATGGCGGAAGGGCGTGGGAGTCGAACCCACCCGGGACCGCCTGACGGCCACAACCGGATTTGAAGTCCGGCCGCCTCACCGGACGGCGATGCCCTTCCTTAAGACCTGCGGGCCTCGGACCGACCATCCGACACCCTTGGAGCCCGATGGTACAGGGTCGTCGGATGGGCTTCACCCCCTGACGCGGTTGGCTGCCGGGGACTGATGCCGGATCGGGACGCCTGGGACCCCGTTGCCAAGAACCGCTCCGGCCGGTGTAGCCGCTGGGTCAGGCTCGGCACCCCCTGGCGATCGAATGCCGCGGGGGCAACCCGTCCGCGCCAGGTCCCACCCGGCGTATCATTGCGTCGCGGGGTCTTTCCAACCGGGGCCGGGGTGGCAGAATACGCAACCGGCGGGCTGCCTGCTCCGACCATCGCCGCCCCCCGGGGATAACCGATCCGGGCGCGCAGTGGCGGGAAGCGCATCGTCTTGAGGCGATGCCCCATTCGCGCTCGGTCCCTGCCTGCCGTTCAGTCCCAAACGGGAGCCGGCCTTTCCGCCAGGGGGAGGGGTGCCCCCTTTACCCCCGCGAGAAGGCCCATGACGACGATGCA
Source organism: uncultured Gammaproteobacteria bacterium (assembly GCA_963802205.1). Lineage (GTDB taxonomy): Bacteria > Pseudomonadota > Gammaproteobacteria > Chromatiales > Chromatiaceae > DYRB01. The sequence goes on from CAWDHW010000016.1 coordinate 73,831, forward strand.
ACCGATCTCCAGCGACGTGCTGTTGGAAAAGTACGCGAAGACGGGGGAGGCGTGCGTCGAGGATGTTCAGCGCCGGGTGGCCAAGGCCCTGGCCGCGGTCGAGGACGAACCGGGGGCCTGGGAGGGGGAGTTCCTGCGCGCTCAGGCGGACGGTTTCGTGACCGGTGGGCGCATCGGGTCGGCGGCTGGGACAGACCTTCAGGCGACCCTCATCAACTGCTTCGTGCAGCCGGTTGGGGACGCCATGCGGGGTGTGGAGGACGGCAAGCCCGGGATCATGGATGCCCTGAGCCAGTCCGCCGAGACCATGCGCAGGGGCGGCGGGGTCGGTTACGACTTCTCCCGCATACGGCCCAAAGGGGCTCTGGTGAAGGGCACCGCCAGCAAGGCGTCGGGGCCGGTGTCCTACATGCGGGTCTTCGACCGCATGTGCGAGACCGTGGAATCGGCGGGCTCGCGCCGTGGGGCCCAGATGGGCGTGCTCCGCTGCGATCACCCCGACATCCTGGGATTCATTCATGCCAAGGATCGGGCCGGGGAGCTGTCGAACTTCAACCTGTCCGTCGGGGTGCTCGATGCCCTGGTGCAGGCCGTTGAGGACGACGGGCCCTGGGATCTGGTCCACCGCGCCGAGCCTGGCGAGGAGCAGAAGCGGGCCGGGACCCGCCGGCGCCAGGACGGGCTCTGGGTCTACCGGACCCTGCGTGCGCGTGAGCTGTGGGACCAGATCATGGCCTCCACCTACGACCACGCCGAGCCGGGCGTGCTGTTCCTGGACCGCGCCAATGCCGAGAACAACCTCGCCTACTGCGAGACCTTCGAGGCCGTGAACCCTTGTGCTGAACAGTGGTTACCGGACTACGGCTGCTGCTGCCTGGGCAGCATCGACCTCACCCGCTTCGTGCGGGAGCCATTCTCGGCGCGTCCGCGCTTCGAGTGGGGACTGTTGGAGACCGTGGTCGGCGTGTCCGTGCGCATGCTTGACAACGTACTTGAGGCGACCCACTGGCCGCTCCTGGAGCAGAGGGCCGAGGCCCAGAACAAGCGCCGCATCGGGTTGGGGTTCCTGGGGCTGGGAGATGCCCTGGTGATGTTGGGCCTGCGTTACGACACGGAGGCCGCCAGGGCCTTTGCGGCACAGGTGGCGGAGCGGATGCGCGATGGGGCATACAGCGCCTCGGTGGAACTGGCCAAGGAGAAGGGGGCCTTCCCGCTGTTCGATGCGGCGCGGTACCTGGCCGGCGGGTTCGCCAGGCGGTTGCCCGAGGCCCTGCGCGAAGCGATCCGCACCCACGGGATCCGCAACAGCCACCTGCTGTCCATCGCCCCGACCGGGACCATCAGTCTGGCCTTCGCGGACAATGCCTCCAATGGCATCGAACCGGCTTTCTCCTGGACCTACAACCGCAGGAAGCGCACGGCCGACGGCGGGCACGCCGAGTATGCGGTCGAAGACCACGCCTACCGGCTCTACAGGGATGGCGGCGGCAATCTTGAGTCCCTGCCGGAACCCTGGGTCACGGCCCTGGAGATTTCCGCCCTGGACCATATGCGCATGGTGGCGGCGGTCCAGCCATTCATCGACTCTGCCATCAGCAAGACGGTGAACGTTCCCGCGGATTATCCGGTGGAGGCCTTCAAGGACCTCTACCTGGAGGCCTGGCGGGCGGGCCTGAAGGGGCTGGCGACCTACAGGCCGAACGACGTGACCGGAGCTGTCCTGTCGATCGCACCGGCCGCGGTGTCGGCGACGGATGGGCCTGTGGTCCAGGATCTGGTGTCCGACACGGACCGCCGGGTTCGTCTGGAGCAGGTCCCGGAACCGGCACTGGCCAGCCTGCGCTGGCAACACAGGCCACGGCCGGCGGGGGGCAACCCCGCCTGGACCTTCATGGTGGACCATCCCCGGGGCAGCTTTGCCATCTTCGTGGGGCATGTCGAGAGCGGCGGACTGCATCCGTTCGAGGTGTGGGTCAACGGTGCAGAGCAGCCGCGGGGGCTCGGGGCCCTGGCCAAGAGCCTGTCCATGGACATGCGCTCGGAGGACCGCGGCTGGCTGGCGCGCAAGCTCGACAGTCTGATGCGGACTGTCGGCGACGATGGGTTCGACCTGGCGATGCCCCCGGACGGCACTCGGGTGCGAGTCCCCTCCCTGGTGGCGGGGTTCGCCAGGCTGGTGCATTACCGCTGCGAGCAGCTCGGGGTCTTTGCCCATTCCGGGCCGACCCCTGTCCTCGACGCCCTGATGAGTCCGAAGGAGCCCAAGGCGGGGCCCAACGGCACCATGTCCTGGACGGTAGACGTGTCCAACCCGGCGATGGGGGACGACTTCGTGCTGGGCCTCAAGGAACTGGTGCTACCGGATGGAAGCCTGAGGCCCTACTCGTTGTGGCTGTCGGGCGTCTACCCAAGGGTTTTGGACGGACTCTGCAAGAGCCTGTCGTTCGACATGAGGGTAATCGACCCGGGATGGATCGGCGGGAAGCTGCGGCAGATTGCCGACTACCAGGAGCCGCGCGGGGACTTCCTCGCCTGGGTCCCGGGGGAGGTGCGCCGGCAGGCCAACTACCCGAGTACGGTGGCCTACATCGCCACCCTGGTGCTGCACCGCTATGCCATGCTCGGCATTCTTGACGCCGACGGCAACCCGGTCAGCCCGATGGGGGCGATGCAGGAGACCGGCATCCAGCCGGACCTCTTCGCCGCCTTGGCGCCAGCCCCCGAGGTCACGCCCGGGAGGCGTTGCCGGGAGTGCGGAAGCCATGCCGTCATCCGCAAGGATGGCTGCGACTTCTGCACCGCCTGCGGAGCGACCGGCACCTGCGGGTGACCTTAACGCTTGGGGGTAGGATTCGACGAGCCCGGCCGCCGGCGCATCAAGCTCCCTCTCCCCCAGGGACTTAAGGTCATGGCGCCCGCAACAATTCGCAGCGTGCATGGCGCAGGCACCATGGTTATTGCTGTCATCCGCAGCGGCTGGCGCACATCGTCCGCACCCCATGTAAGCGAGGCCGTGACGTCAAGGAGCATCAGGGTCCTGATCGCGAGGGCGGGGGGTTTGGCTGGGTTTCGCATCAGGGCATGGCCGACACGGGCATTGCGCATAGTACAATTCCACCCATTATGTGAAAGACCGGGAACCCGCCATGACCAAGTCCGCCATCCAGGTCATAGACCGCGCCGCCGCCCTGCTCGATGCCCTCGGGCGGGCCGGCGGGGATGCCAGCCTTAAGGTCCTCTCCGCAGAGACAGGGCTGCACCCGTCGACGGCGTCGCGCATCCTCGCCTCCCTGACGGCACACGGCCTGGTGGAGCGTGGCGATGGGAGCGGGCGCTTCCGCCTTGGGGTGCGTCTGCTGCAACTTGCCGCACGGGTGGGGCGCCAGCTCGATGTGCGGCGCGAGGCCCCCCCCATCATGGAGTGGTTGCGGGACCAGATCGGGGAGACCGTGAACCTGAGCCTGCGCGACCGCGACGAGGTGGTGTATGTCGAGCGCGTGGCCTCAAGCCAGACGGTGCGGGTGGAGCAGGTGGTGGGTAGCCGTGCCCCCCTGCACGTCACCGCCGTGGGCAAGCTCTTCCTGGCCGAGTCGGGCGAGGCGGAGGTCCGTTCCTATGCCCTGCGTACCGGGTTGCCGCGCTATACGCGGCACACCATTATCAGCGCCGAGGCCCTGGGCAAGGCCGCCGCCGGGGCACTGGCCCAAGGGTTTGCCTTCGATGACGAGGAGGCCGAGCTTGGGGTCGGTTGCATCGGCGTCCTGATCCGCAATGCCGAGGGTCAGGCGGTGGCTGGGCTATCCGTCTCGGCGCCGCGGGGGCGGCGGGACAACGCCTGGGTGCCCCTGGTGCGGGAGGCGGGACGGCGCCTTTCGGCGCGGCTGGGGTATGTGGGGCCGACGGAAGCCGTTACAGGTTGACGGCCCTCCAGGGGCCGGCGCCCGTCGCCGCACCGGGCCGGTCCAGACCCTCAAGCCAAAGCGTCATACCGGAAGTCCCTTCCGGTATTCAGGTCACAGGAGTGTGTTGCGGACGATCGTTAACCCTCGGTCTCCTGGCGCAGGTGCTTGTTGCCGCAGGGGACATAGTCGCCGGCGGGGCAGATTTCCCGCTGGAGCCCCTCACGCAGGCCGGCGCACAGGGTCCGCAGGACCTTGATCCGGGCAAAGGGCTTGTCGTTGCCCTCCACCAGGGTCCAGGTCGCTGACTCGGTGCTGGTGCGCGCCACCATCTCGTTGACGGCGACCTTGTACTGGGGCCACTTCTCGCGATTGCGCCAGTCCTCGTCGGTGATTTTGTACTGCTTATAGGGGATGCTCGCGCGCTCCTCGAAACGGCGCAGTTGCTCGTCCTCGCTGACATGGAGCCAGAACTTGAGCAGGATCACCCCGCTCTCCACCAGTTGCTCCTCGAACTGGTTGATCTCGGCGTAGGCGCGCTGCCACTCCGGGTCCTTGGCGAAGCCCTCGATCCTTTCCACCAGGACGCGCCCGTACCAGGAACGGTCATAGAAGCACATGTATCCGGCCCGGGGAATGTGACGCCAGAAGCGCCACAGATAGTGGTGGGCCTTCTCCTCGTCGGTGGGGGCCGCCACCGAGATGCCGCGATAGAGGCGGGCATCGATGGCGCTGGTGATGCGGCGGATGGCACCGCCCTTGCCGCCGGCGTCCACCCCCTCGAAGACCACCACTGTGGTCCGCTTCTGCTTGTACGCCTGCCAGGCCAATTCGTTGACCTCCTGTTGCAGGCGCGCCATTTCCTTGCGGTAGTCCTCCCGCTCCATGGTCTGGCTCAGGTCGAGCTGATCGAGCAGGGTGATCTGGGCACTCGGGGAGTCCGGGAGATCCACGATGCCCAGGGTCGATGGGGGCTCGGTGGGGATGGATGCGCTCAGGCGGGTACGCATGGCGTGGAGCAGGGTCTTGCCGATGGTCAGGTCCCGGTAGCGGCGGTCCTGGGCCTCGATCAGGTACCAGGGGGCGATGCCGCGGTCGGTGTGGCGGATCACGCGCTCAGCCACCGACTCGAACCGGGAGTAGTGCTCGGAGAACTGGGCCTTGTCGGGGAGCATCTTCCAGCGGCTGCGATCATCGCGGGAGAGCTCCTTCAGGCGGCGCTTCTGGTCCTTCTCCGAAAGGTGGCACCAGAACTTGACGACCAGGGCCCCATCCTGAATCAGCATGCGCTCAAAATCGACGATGCGGTTGAGCTCCGCGTCCACCTCGGCGTCGGTACAGATCCCCTGGAAGCGATGCTCGATAGGGGCGAGGTACCAGCCGCCGAACAGGATGGCCAGCGACCCGCGTGGGGGCAGGGTGCGCCAGAAGCGCCAGTAACGCGGGCGCTCGCGCTCCTCGTCGCTTTCGTCCCAGAAGGCAAAGTTCTGCACCCCGCGGGTGTCGAGCCATTCATTGAGCCGGTTGACCACCTCCCCCTTACCCGCCGCCTCGACCCCGGAGATCACAACCACCACGGCGGTCTTGGACTCGGCAAGCTGGCGTTGGACCTCCAGCAATTGGGTCCGCAGTTCCTCCTGTTGCTCAACGTAGTCCTCTTTGCTGACGCTGCGCCCGACCTTGGTTGCCTCGAACATACCGCTGCCCCTCTCGTTGTGGTGTTGTCGTGGGGGCCTAGGTTAGCGCGCCTGGGGGGAACTGCCTATGCGGGCGGCGCAGGTGGGGCCCCATCGGTGGCCTTTCTGTCGGGCCAAGTCCCGGCCTAGGGAGACGCTGATTAAATGCCATCCTGGCATTTAATCAGCTCGCACTTCGCGAGGTGCGACTCGCGAAGTGCTCCATTTTCAAGCGCTTAGGCGCTTGAAAATGCTGGGCCATCCCTGGCCCAGACGGGAAACGCTGAATACTTCAGCGTTTCCCTAGCTTTGTTTTCCAGCCACCAGGGCCATGGCCCGGTCCAGGTCCTCGAAGGGCGTGTAGAAGTGGGGGGAGAAGCGCACCCCCCCGCCGCGCTGGGCACAGAGACAGCGGTGTGCCATGAGGCCCGCGTAAAGGGCCTGGGGCTCCACCCCGGGGACGCGGAAGGTCAGTATCCCGGCGCGCCGGTCGGGGTTCCGCGGGCTGAGAAGCTCGTAACCGCGGGCGTCGATGGTGGCGATGAGGTGGTCGATGCGGGCCTCGATGGCCGTGCGTACCGCCGCGATCCCGACCTCCTGGAGCAGGGCAAGGCTCGCCTCCAGGCCGTGGGCCCCCATCAGATTCGGGCTGCCGCACTCGAAGCGGCGGGCGTCCGCCGCCGGGGTCCAGTCGCGACGCTCGAAGTCCCCGGGGTGTTCGAGCATGTGCCAGCCGTACTGGTGCAGGCGCAGTCTCGGGCGCAAAGCCGGGGCCACATAGAGCACCGCCAGCCCCTCGGGCCCCAGCATCCACTTGTGGCCGTCCGCCGCGACGAAGTCCGCCGGGGTGGCGGCGAGGTCCAACGGGATAGCACCCAGACCCTGAATGGCGTCGAGGCCGAACAGGATGCCGCGGGCCCGGCACCCGATGGACAGCCGGTCGAGGTCCAGGCGTAGGCCGCGGGCATACTGAACCCAGCTCACGGCCATGAGGCGGGTACGCCCGTCGCAAAGGGCGAGCAGGTCGCCCTCCGGGTCGAGGGATCGGTCCAGATCCAGTTGCCGGTACTCGACACCCAGGGGGGCCAGGGACTCCCACAGGATGCGGTTGGACGGGAACTCCTGGGCGATGCCGACCAGGTTGTCCCCGGGCTGCCAGTCCAGGCCATAGGCGACCACCGAAAGCCCCTCGGAGGTGCTCTTGACCAGGGCGATGTCGGCGGGAGAGGCGGCCCCGATAAGGGTGGCCAGGCGCTGACGCAGGGCCTGCTCCGTGGCCAGCCAGCGTGGGTAGTCCAGGGAGCCCTGGACACCGTTATCGGCGGCAAAGCGGGTCACCGCCGCCACGGTCCGTCGCGGCCAGGGCCCGACGCCGGCGTGGTTGAGGTGGATCAGGTCGTGGGAGAGGTCGAAGTCGGGGTGCATGGGGTCAGGTCGCCGGGTCGGGGTGGTGCGACCTTAGCACCCGGGGCTTGCACGGCGTAGCCCCCTGGGGTCCGGAGCGAGCCTAGCGACCTCTGTGATGTGCGGTTGAGCATCTCCCCGAGGAGTCGCGATAAGCCTCGGACAGAGTCTCTGTAACAAATTGTATCAATTGGGAAAATAACATTCTCCATGGGGGCCGGTGGCGCGCTCGGGGTATAATCCGCCGCCCGATGCAGTCCCTCAGGGTCCCCATCCCATGCCAGTCGCCCCCGTCTCCGGTCTCGGTTATCTGCTCCAGGGCGTGCGCCTCATCGCCAGGCCCGGGCTGCGGCGCTTCGTCGTCGTCCCGCTGCTGGTCAATGTCCTGGTCTTCGCCGGGGCCATCTGGGGCGGGGTGAGCTGGTTCGGTGGCTTCATCGCCTGGATGGAGGCCAAGGTCCCGAGTTGGCTCCAGTGGTTGGAGTGGCTGCTCTGGCCCCTGTTTGTCCTGACCCTGCTGGTACTGGTCTTCTACGGATTCGGCCTGGTGGCCAATCTCATCGCCGCCCCCTTCAACGCCCTGTTGGCGGAAAAGGTCGAACTGCACCTGACCGGCCGGTCCCTGAACGAGGGCGGGGGCCTGGCCAAGGCCATGCGGGAGTTGGTCCCGACCCTGATCGACGAGGTAGGCAAGGTCCTGTATTCCCTGCTGTGGGCCATCCCCTTTTTGATCCTCTTCCTGATCCCCGGGGTCAACCTGGCCGCACCCGTGCTGTGGTTCCTCTACACCGCCTGGATGCTGGCCTTGCAGTATGTGGACTATCCCATGGGCAACCACGGGTACAAGTTCAGCGCCATGCGCTCGGGGCTGCGCAAGCGGCGTCTGTTGGGGTTGGGGTTTGGGGCGGCCACGACGGGGATGACCCTGGTCCCGGTGCTCAACTTCATCGTCATGCCCAGTGCCGTGGCCGGTGCCACGGCACTATGGGTCAAGGAGTTGCGGGGGGAGCGAGCCCCATCCGTCGTGACTTAAGGTCACGGCGGATGGGGCGAACGGTGAGCAGGGAAGTGCGGCTGGGGGGCGGCCCATGAACGAGCTCCAGGTGCGCCCTTGCCGCCGCCATATCTGCGGATCCTCAAGGGTCACGCCTTACGCAACATGTCTACCCGGTGGGGCTTGCGGAAGTGGGCACCCGTGGGGGTCAGGTGGGCGAGGAAGGCGGTGCGAATCTGCTCGTAACGGGCCGGGTCTATGTCGAGTTCGGTGTGGGTGACCTTGAGGAAGCGGCCCTCGAAGTCCTCCCAGTCGGGGTAGATCCCTGGGGTCTCGTAGAAGACCTCCGCCTCCAACGTGAATTGCCCGGTGCACAGGGCCCGATTGAGGGCGGCGACGGCGGCCGTCCGTACCTCGCCCTCGTCATTGATAAGCCGCAATAAGTCATTGAAGGGACCAGCGTAGACCGGCTCCAGAAAGAGCGCGTGACCGCCGGGCTTGAGCACCCGATGGATCTCCCCCAGGGCCTGGTCCATGAGGGGCATGGGGACGTGGTGCAGGGACTTGAACATGAGCACGGCGTCGAAGCTCCCGTCTGGGTCGGCGATGGCCTCGGCCCCGCCGAAGCGGAAGCTGACCCCCGGCAGGTCCGTCACCCTGAGGTTCTTCTCGTGCTGGATGCGGTCCACCTCGGTGGCAACGATGTGGGCCGGGGCGAAGCGTTCCATGACCATGCGCGTGGTCCAGGCGGCCCCGCAGCCAAGCTCCAGGACCTGGGCGCCGCGCAGGTCGAGCAACTCCGCGATGACATCGACATCCTCGGCGGTACGGTAGGGGGTTGTGGGGGTGAACAGGACCTGGGGGCTGGGGGGCATGGGGGGCTCTCGGTTGGGGGAGGCGGTGGTTGTGGGGGGGCGGTCTGGGCGTGGGCGCCGACAAGGCCCATGTATAATCTCGCACTCCCGGATGCAATCGCATCCGCTGTTCGGATTTCAGCCACATGATCCTGCGCCTGTTCCTCATCCTGCTGTTCCTTGGGGCCATTCTGGGGGGCATCTTCGGCTGGAAGCACTATCAGCAACAGCAGCAGGCCGCCATGCAGGGGCCACCGCCACCGCCGGTGGTCGCCTCGGCGCGGGTCGAGCCCGAGACCTGGGGGCCGCGCCTCACGGCGGTGGGCAGCCTGGTGGCGGTGCAGGGGATCGACGTGGCCAACGAGGTCCCCGGTCTGGTGCGGGAGATCAAGTTCGAGTCCGGGCTGATGGTCAAGGCGGGCGATGTGCTGGTCCAGATCGACGATGCGGTGGACCAGGCCGATCTGTTGGGGTTGCTGGCCCTGCGCGACCTGGCCCAGATCAAGGTCAAGCGGCTCCAGGCCCTCCTCAAGGATCGCTCCACGTCCCAGTCGGACTACGACGAGGCCAAGGCCACCCTCGATGGCGCAGAGGCCGCGGTGACCGCCAAGCGGGCGACGATCGCCAAGAAGCGCATCCTCGCCCCCTTCGCCGGGCTCCTGGGTATCCGCAAGGTGGACCTGGGCGATTACCTGCCCGCTGGCTCGCCCATCGTGGCTCTGAACACGCTGGCTCCGGTCTATGTGGACTATTCGCTGCCGGAACGGGACTTAACCAAGGTTGCCGTTGGTCAGGCGGTCGTGGTCACCGTGGCGGCCTATCCGGGACGTGAGTTCAAGGGCCACATCAGCGCGCTGGACTCCGGGGTGGATGTCAAGACCCGCAACGTCCGGGTGCGGGCTACCCTCCCTAACGGGGATCAGGCCCTTCGCCCGGGGATGTTCGCGGAGGTCGCCACCCTGCTCCCGGCCCGTGAGGGCGTCCTGACCCTGCCGCGGACCGCCATCGACTTCGCCCCCTACGGTAGCAGTGTCTTCCTGATCGAGGAGAAGGACGGTGTGCCTCAGGTCCAGCGCCGACCGGTGACTACCGGTGGGGCCCAGGACGGACGGGTGGAGATCGCCAGCGGCCTGGCGGTGGGGGATCGGGTAGTCGTGGCGGGCCAAGTGAAGCTGCGCAATGGCCAGGCGGTCACGATCGACGACTCGGTGCAGCCTGCGACCAAGGGGCCCATGGGGCCGTGACGCCATGAACTTCACCGATATCTTCATCCGTCGCCCGGTCCTGGCCAGCGTGATCAGCCTGCTGATCCTGGTGGTCGGCCTGCGTTCCCTGTTCTCCATGGAGGTTCGCCAGTACCCGGAGACCAAGGACACGGTGGTGACCATCACCACCAGCTACCCTGGGGCCGGCGGCGACCTGGTCAAGTCCTTCATCACCGCCCCCCTGCAGCAGGCGGTGGCCGAGGCGGCGGGGATCGACTACCTGACATCCACCAGCGTGCAGGGTCAGTCCACCATCGAGGCCCACATGGTCCTCAACTATGACCCCAAAGCGGCGGTGGCGGAGATCCAGGCCAAGGTGGCGAGTCAGCGCAACGTCTTGCCCCGGGAGGCCGAGGACCCGGTGATCGACTCCACCACGGGCGATGCCACGGCCCTGATGTACATGGCCTTCTACAGCAAGGACATGAACCAGTCGCAGATCACCGACTACCTGCTGCGGGTGGTCCAACCCCAGCTCCAGGCCATCCCCGGGGTGGCCAAGGCGGGGTTGATCGGCAACAAGACCTTCGCCATGCGGGTCTGGCTCGATCCCAGGCGCATGGCCTCGCTGGGGGTGACGCCGACGGACGTCGAGGCGGTGCTGCTCGGCAACAACTACCTGGCCGGTGTCGGTGGGCTCAAGGACCGCTACTTCGCGGTGGACCTAAGCGCCGACACCGATGTGAGTCGGGTGGAGGACTTCCGCAACCTGGTGCTGCGCACCGATGGCCAGACGCTGGTGCGCTTGCAGGACGTGGCCACCGTCGAACTGGGGGCCCAGGACTATGACACCACGACCCTCTACAAGGGCATCCCAGCCATCTTCGTCGGCATCGAACAGGCACCGGGGGCCAACCCCCTGACCGTGGCGGGGCTTATCCACGAATTGCTGCCGGAGATCCGCGCCCAGCTCCCTGAGGGGCTCTCGGTCTTCATCCCCTACGACGCCAGCGGCTTCATCCGCGACTCCATCGATGAGGTCTTCATCACCCTGGGGGAGGCGGTGCTGATCGTGCTGCTGGTCATCTTCCTGAGCCTGGGGTCCCTGCGCGCGGCCCTGATTCCGGCGGTGGCGGTGCCCCTGTCCATCATTGGGGGGGCCTTCATCATGCTGGCGCTTGGGTTCTCCATCAACCTGCTCACCCTGCTCGCCATGGTGCTCGCCATAGGGCTGGTGGTGGACGACGCCATCGTGGTGGTGGAGAACGTCCATCGCCACATCGAGGAGGGGGCCAGCCGCACCGATGCCGCCATCCAGGGGGCCCGCGAGCTGGCCGTCCCTATCATCGCCATGACGACGACCCTGGTGGCCGTGTATGCCCCCATCGGTTTCATGGGCGGGCTGGTGGGGACGCTGTTCACCGAGTTCGCCTTCTCCCTGGCCGCCGCCGTGCTGGTCTCCGGGGTGGTGGCGCTCACCCTTTCGCCCATGCTCAGCGCCCTGGTCCTCAAGCCCGCAGGCCAGGCCGGGCGTTTCGAGCGCGGTGTCGAGCGCTTCTTTACCTGGCTTGCCAACGCCTACGGTCGCTCCCTGCATGGGCTGCTGCGCTATCCGTCGGTCATGCTGGTCTTTTCCGCCGTGATCCTCGTCAGCATCTGGTTCATGTTCACCACCACACGCAACGAACTGGCCCCGACGGAGGACCAGAGCATCCTGTTCGTCCAGGCCCTGGGACCCCAGACCGCCACGGTGGATTATGCGACCCTCTATGTGGACGAGATCCTCAAGGTCTTCGAGACTATCCCCGAGTACAAAGAAAGTTTCATCCTGGTGGGCATGGGGGGCGACCCCAGCGTCACCTTCGGCGGCTTCAAAATGCCCTCGGCCTCGGAGCGCGAACGCTCTCAGATGAAGGTCATGCCGGAGCTGCAAGGCAAGCTCAAGTCCATCAGCGGGGTGGACGTGGCGGTCTTCCCACGCCCAAGCCTGCCGGGGGCCGGGCGCGGCTTCCCGATGCAGTTCGTCCTCACCACAGAGTCCGACTACCGCGACCTGGACAAGGTCGCCGGAGAGTTGGTCGGACGCGCCATGGGCAGCGGCAAGTTCATGTTCCTGCGCAAGTCCGTGGACATCACCAGGCCGCGTACCCGCATCCTGATCGACCGCGACCGGGCCGGTGACTTGGGGCTGAACATGCGCGAGATCGGGCGCAACCTCTCCCTGATGCTCGGCGAGGGTTACGTCAACCGCTTCAATCTGTCCGAACGCAGCTATCAGGTCATTCCCCAGGCCGCCCGCGGCGACCGGCTGGACCCGGCGATGCTTGACGACTACTACGTCCGGGCCGCGGGCGGTGCCCTGGTCCCCCTGGGCAGCCTGGTGCGCTTCGAGGACCAGGTCGAACCCAGCAAGCGCAGCCAGTTCCAGCAGCTCAACTCCGTCAACCTGGAGGGGATCATGGCCCCGGGCGTGACCCTGGGGGACGCCATCGCCTACTTGGAAGAGCAGGCGCGCGAGGTTCTGCCCCGGGGCTACGCCTGGGACTTCATGGGCGAGTCGCGCCAGTACGCCAAACAGGGCAGTGCCCTGGTGCTGACCTTCTTCATGTCGCTGCTGGTGATTTATCTGGTCCTGGCGGCCCAATTCGAGAGCTGGCGCGATCCGCTCATCATTTTGATCTCGGTGCCCATGTCCATCTTCGGGGCCGTCGCCTTCCTGACCCTGGGTTTTGCCAGCGTGAACATTTACACGCAGGTCGGTCTGATTACGCTCATCGGCCTGGTGGCCAAGAACGGCATCCTCATCGTCGAATTCGCCAACCAGGTGCGCGAGCACCGCGGTCTACCCAAGGCCGAGGCCGTGGAAGAGGCCGCTCGCATTCGGCTCCGTCCCATCCTCATGACCACGGTGGCCATGGTCGTGGCCATGGTCCCGCTGCTCATCGCCAGCGGGCCAGGTGCCGTGAGCCGCTTCGACATCGGGCTGGTGATCTCCTCTGGGCTTGGCATCGGGACCCTGTTCACCCTCTATGTGGTCCCGGCCTTTTATATGCTCCTGGCGCCGGAGGGGGTTGACATGACCCAACCGACCCCGGCGCCCGCGACCCCCGCGGAGTCCGGTGGATTTGTGTCATAACAAATTGTTTATTAAATAAAAAAACAGTCTGTTGTGGTCTTGAAGGTGGGTCTGTCAGGGACTATAGTTTAAGCGGAGGAATTACATGAAGGAGAGTGGCCATGACAAGCAAACGCAACGAGATGATGGTCGAACCGGCCCCTCGTCGGGAGTTGGGTCTGCTCGACGAGATGGACCGGGCCTTCGAGGGCCTCTTCCACCGCGGTTGGCTGCGGCCGTTCAGGGAGGTGTGGCCGGATCTGGCTCGGCTGGAGGAGACCTTTGGGGTGGGCTTCCCCAGGGTCGATGTGCTCGACCGGGATGACGAAGTCCTGGTACGGGCGGAGGTCCCGGGTGTCGAGAAGAAGGACCTGCATGTGGAACTGAGCGGGCAGATGCTCACCATCCACGGCGAGCGGCACCGGGAGGAGAAAGAGGAGAAGGGCGAGTACTTCCGCTCCGAGATCTCCCACGGCATGTTTAGCCGGACCCTTCGTCTGCCGGAGGAGGTGGCGGTGGATAAAACCCTGGCCGAGTTCAAGGACGGCATCCTCGAGGTCCACATGCCCAAGACCCACAAGACCGAGCGCCGGCAGGTCGAAATTGCCTAGGTCGCAGGTCCAGCCTCCTGATCGAGGCATAGATGATCCATAGCCCCAAAGCGGGGCAGCCCGGAAGGGCGCATCAGGGGCCGGCGGAGACGCCGGCCCTCGCGTTTCTACCGCGGGGACGGCGGCGCCTGGGCCCGGTCATCATGGGTCATCATGGGTCGTGGCATCCGAGGGCTTCTGGGTTAGACTAACGCGCTTTTTCCAGAGGGCCAGCCCATGTTCCCGAAATCCATGCAGATCAGTGGTTACGACGATGAGCTGTGGCAGGCCATCGGTGCGGAGGAGCGTCGCCAGGAGGAGCATGTCGAACTGATCGCCTCCGAAAACTACGCAAGCCCCAGGGTCATGCAGGCCCAGGGGACCGTGCTGACCAACAAGTATGCCGAGGGCTACCCCGGCAAGCGCTACTACGGCGGCTGCGAGTTCGTCGATGTCGCCGAGCGCCTCGCCATCGAGCGCGCCAAGGCCCTGTTCGGGGCCGACTACGCCAATGTCCAGCCGCACTCCGGCTCCCAGGCCAACGCCGCGGTCTATATGGCCCTGTGCGAGCCTGGCGATGCGGTGCTTGGGATGAGCCTGGCCCACGGTGGCCACCTGACCCACGGTGCCAAGCCGAACTTCTCCGGCAAGATCTACAAGGCGTTTCAGTACGGGCTCGACCCCGCCACGGGCGAGATCGACTATGCCCAAGTGGAGGCCCTGGCCAGCGAGCATCGGCCGCGTATGATCGTCGCCGGCTTTTCGGCTTATTCCCGGGTGGTGGATTGGCAGCGCTTCCGGGACATCGCGGACAGTGTCGGCGCCTATCTGTTGGTGGACATGGCCCACGTCGCCGGCCTTGTGGCGGCGGGGCTCTATCCGTCCCCGGTGCAGATCGCCGATGTCACCACCACCACCACCCACAAGACCCTGCGCGGCCCCCGCGGCGGCCTGATCCTGGCCAAGGCCAACCCGGAGATCGAGAAGAAGCTCTCCTCCCTGGTCTTCCCCGGGACCCAGGGCGGTCCCCTGATGCACGTCATCGCCGCCAAGGCCGTCGCCTTCAAGGAGGCGATGGAGCCCGCCTTCAAGGACTACCAGGCCCAGGTCATCAAGAACGCCCAGACCATGGCGGAGGTCTTCCTCTCCCGCGGCTATGACGTGGTCTCCGGCGGGACCGACGACCACTTGTTCCTGGTGAGCTTCATCGCCCAAGGCCTGACCGGCAAGGCCGTGGACGCCTGGCTGGGGGATGCCAACATCACGGTGAACAAGAACGCCGTCCCCAACGATCCCCAGTCGCCCTTCGTGACCAGCGGTATCCGCGTCGGTACCCCGGCCATCACCACCCGCGGCTTTGGGCTCGACGAGGCCCGCGACCTGGCGAGCTGGATGTGCGACCTCATCGACAGCCGTGGCGACGCCGGCGTGATCGCGGAGGTCAAGGCAAAGGCCCTGGCCCTGTGCGCCCGGTTCCCGGTGTACGAGCGCTGATGGGGTTTGCGTCGGGTTACGGCGCGGCGGGCCCCGGTGGTTCGCCGGTGAGGCCGGCACGGCGCGCCTGACCCGACCTACGGAATCTGCCAGATGCGCTGCCCCTTCTGCGGAGCCCAGGATACCCGGGTGGTCGATTCCCGCCTCTTTGGCGAGGGCGATCAGGTCCGCCGTCGGCGTCAGTGCGTGGTCTGTGCCGAGCGTTTCACCACCTTCGAGGCGGCGGAGCTGAATCTGCCCAGGGTCATCAAGCGCGACGGCAGCCGGGTTCCCTTCGATGGGCGCAAGCTGCGCAGCGGGCTCATGCGCGCATTGGAAAAGCGCCCGGTGGGGACCGAGCAGGTCGAGTCCGCCATCGCCCACATCAATCGTCGCCTGGTGAGCGGAGGGGAGTCAGAGGTCACCTCCCGGCGTATCGGCGAGCTGGTCATGGATGAGCTGCGGGCCCTGGATCAGGTCGCGTACGTCCGCTTCGCCTCGGTCTACCGGAAGTTCGAGGACGTGAACGCCTTCCGTGAGGAGATCGACCGCCTGGAGCGACAGCCGACCCCGGAGGTTCGGCGCCATCAACTCGACCTCCTGGAGGGGCTGGAGCCGGGGCAACCCCACCCGGATCTTCCGATCAAGGGCAAACCCAGGCCGTGAGCGATACCGCCGACCACGGCCATATGGCCCGGGCCCTGCGCCTGGCCGCCCGAGGGCTCTATACCACCGAACCCAACCCCAGGGTTGGCTGCGTCCTGGTCCGCGACGGCACCGTGGTGGGGGAGGGCTGGCACCGCCGTGTCGGCGGACCCCACGCCGAGCGCGTCGCCCTGGCCGCGGCCGGGGAGTCTGCCCGGGGAGCCACGGCCTATGTCACCCTGGAGCCCTGTTGTCATCATGGGCGGACCCCGCCCTGCACCGAGGGCCTGCTGGCCGCGGGCGTCGCCCGGGTGGTGGCGGCCATGGTGGACCCCAACCCGCTGGTGGCCGGCCAGGGCCTGGCGCGTGCTCGCCGCCGCCGGGGTGGCGGTGGAGGCCGGTGTCACTGGAGCAGGAGGCCAGGGCGCTCAATCCGGGCTTCATCAAGCGCATGGCCCAGGGGCTGCCCTATGTCCGCTGCAAGCTGGCTGCGAGCCTCGACGGGCGCACCGCCATGGGCAGCGGTGAGAGTCAGTGGATCACAGGCCCGGCGGCGCGGCGGGACGTGCAGTTTCTGCGGGCGCGCAGCTCCGCCATCCTGACCGGGGTCGGGACCGTCCTGGCGGATGACCCATCCATGAACGTCCGCCTTCAACCCAATGATCTTCCAGGCTTAGAGCCTGGCGAGACAGTGCATCAGCCGGTGCGGGTGGTGGTGGATAGCGCCCTGCGCACCCCGACCGGCGCACGGATGCTGGGGTTGTCGGGTCTGACCCTGGTCGCCTGTCTCGACCAGCCTCCGGAGCGCATTGCCGCCCTGGAATCCGCCGGGGCCAGGGTCCGCGTATCGGCCGAGTCCGCCGGTCGGGTGGACCTGGAGTCGCTGCTGCGCTACCTGGCGCGCGAGGAGATCAACGAGGTCCTGATCGAAGCGGGTCCGACGCTTGCGGGCGCGGCCATCCAGGCCGGGCTGGTGGATGAGTTGGTCCTGTACCTGGCCCCGCACTTGATGGGCGATGCCGGCCGCGGGCTCTTCCACCTCCCTGGCCTCGAGCGCATGGCCGAGCGCATACCGCTGACGATCGCGGACCTGAGGGCTGTCGGGTCTGACTGGCGGGTCACGGCGAGGCTAGGGTAGGTCGGGCTTTTGGTCGCCAAGGATGGCGAACATGCCGGGGGCGCAGGAGCGGCCCCCGGCTAGTCCGACCAGGTATTCCTGGCGCCGGGGATGCGGTCGGACTGAAGTCCGACCTACAGGGCGACGGGTCTGAGGAGTGCCGAGGTCCCGCGCCATTCTCTTCGATCTTGCTTAAGAAAGATACATAAGCCTATGTTTACAGGAATTATTCAAGCCATTGGCCAGATCCGCCGCCTGGAGCCTCGCGGCGGCGACGTGCGCCTCGCTGTGGGCACCGGAAAGCTCGGGCTGGGTGGTGTGAACCTCGGCGACAGCATCGCCGTCAACGGCGTCTGTCTCACGGCCATCGCCCTGAATGGCGCAGAGTTTGCCGCGGATGTGTCCCGCGAGACCCTGGCCCTGACCACCCTCGGCGGGCTCAAGCCCGGCAGCCAGGTCAATCTGGAGAAGGCCCTGACGCTGGCCACACCGCTCGGAGGGCACCTGGTCAGCGGCCATGTGGACGGCATGGGGGAGATCCTGGAGCGCCACGACGATGGCCGGTCCTGGCGCCTGCGCGTTGCCGCCCCGGCGGATCTGGCCAAATACATCGCCCACAAGGGGTCCATCTGCGTGGATGGCACCAGCCTTACGGTCAACGCCGTGAATGGACGGGAGTTTGAACTCAACATAGTCCCTCATACGCTCACCGGGACAATTATCGGCGGCTATGCGGCCGGTACCCGGGTCAACCTGGAGGTGGACCTGATTGCCCGTTACCTGGAGCGGCTGCTGCTGGGTGACCGTGCGGCCGAGCCACAGGGCAAGACCGGCGGCATCGATGAGGCATTCCTGGCCAGCCGAGGGTTTCTCTAGCCGGTGGTTCCGGATCACAGGTTGGCCATGGACGAGTATTCCAGTAAGGCCAGTCCCGAGACGCTGCTTACCAGCGTCAGCAGGGCCTGGACCACAGGCTGCTGGCTGAAGGGACGGAAGGCCCCGTCGCGGGTCGCCAGGATTTCCTCCAGCATGGTTCGCAAAGCCTCCAGGCATTCACGGCCATCGGGGCAGCCTTGAGCCCGCCAGATCGCTGACTTGAGGTCCCGCACGGCCGCTTCGCGCACCCCCTCGGCCGCCCGGCGCAGCGTCCAGGCGCAGCCGACCGCATAGGCGATGGCGAGTGCCATCACAAGGAGCAGGGCCGGCGGCAGGGACCAGGCGTCGAACAGGGGGTGTCGGGCCAGGGCGATGAGCATCAGGACCACCACCGGGTACCACACCAGGTTGCCCACAGGGCGGGTGACAGCGGCAATGAGCCGGACATCCAGCCAGACGATGTCGGCCCCCGCAGGCTGCCCGGCATGCTCTGCGATCCAGGCCTCGAGCCCCAGGGACCGCAAGGTCTGTGCCGGCCAGGACACTGGCCCCTCGAGGTCACGGGCCAGGGCCAGGGTCTGGCGGGTGGCATCGACCATGAAGAACAACAGGGCCAGGAAGGGTATCAGCACCAGCAGGATGATCGCGGAGTCCAGGACCCAGGAGAGTTCACTGCGGGTCGGGCGGTTGGGGAATCCGAGCATCAGCATCAGGCTGAAGGCCAGCACGAGGAAGCCCAGAATCTCCGGCCAGACCCGGCGCAGGGTCTGGCGCAGGCCGCAGCGCCGGGCGAAGCGGACCCACAGCTCTGCCGCCGGGGTGCGGACGGCTTCCCCCTGGTCCAGCAGTGCGGCGCAAGGGTGCTCCACCGCTGGGCCGGGTGCCTCGCCCCCCGTGCCCACGGCACCCAACCCGGGGAAGTCGCGGGTGATGCCCTCGCGCGCCTCGCGCTGGCGTCGATGCCCGTGGATCAAGAGCCCGACGGCGAGGAGGCCGGCCGCCAGGCGTAGGATCTCGCTTGGCCAGACGCTCACCCCCTCGATCAGCGTGAAGGGCTCGCCGCCCTGGTGCAGGTCCAGGGCGAGGAGGCCGAGCAGCAGCACGGTGACGGCCAGCGAGAAGGCGGCGATGGCCGAGTTAAGCCAATCGCCGCGCAGGCCTTGCCACCAGCGTCGTACCGCCGCCCAGCCGCGCTGTGGACCCAGGGCCGCCAGCCCGAGACCGAGTGCGAGCGCCAGGGCGAACGGTGGGGCGGCCGCCTGGACCCAGTGGCCCCCCGCCTGTTGCAGCGAATAGTGCTCTTCCAGGTCCGCCGCCGGATGGGGGTCCTCTTTTCCGGGGGTTAGGCCAGGGCGGCGCAACTGGCCTTTGGTGTCTCGTTGGGGGGACGTGATCAGCTCCACCGCCCGGGTGCGCCCGATCTCGAACAGGCGTGGTGGGGGTGGGGTCTGGACCTGTTGCTCGATGTCCAGCGTATCCTGCACGGCCAGACGCACCGCCAGCAACAGGGCGGTCTGGTAGCTGTCGCGCAGTGGCGGGACCTCGCGTTGCCAGTCCTGGGCCAGGGTCAGCCCGAAGCCGGAGGCGACGATGAGGTTGCGGGTGAAGGCGTTGTCCTGCGGGTGGAGCATGTCCGCGTAGAGGTCGGTGGTGAAGAATACCGCATTGGGGAAGACCGGCTTGAGGGCCTGGAGCACCAGGAGCTTGTCGAAATAGTCGTTGCCGAGGACCCCGATGGCGCGGATGCCGCACTGTTGGCGCGTCCGGTCGTCCCAACTACAGCCCTGACGTCGGCGGGCGTCTTCGGCCAGGAGGGCGTCGCGGATGCGGCGCAGGTAATCGATCTGGTCTTCGCCGCTGGGTCGCTCGATGGATTTGGCATCCCCGTCCCCCTGGTCCTTGGGCTTGGCACCGGGAATCCGGCCGTCCAGGCCCCGCATGTAGCTGTAACGAACGATCCGTTTGTCCCGATCCTCCCGCTGGTCCCGGGTGGTTCTGTCGCCGACGGTGCGCTGCCTCTGTTGGGAGTCGTACCAGGCCTCTTCCACCAGCTTGGCCAGGCGCCGGGAGTAGGCAGTGTCCCACTGGCCCACCAGGGCGATCCCGGAGTTACCGGCGATGTGGCGCCGGCCAAGCTCCGCCACCAGCATCTTGGCGAGGGCATCGTCGAAGGCGATGGTGCGCTCCACAGGGGTGGGGATGCGTATGGCCACGCAGGTGTCCTGGGTGTCATCTGGGCAGACAGGTCGCTGGGGCCCGATAGGGTCTGCGAAGGGGCCGGGGATGGTGGCGAAGGGAGACCAGATGCGGGCGACCCGGTCACCGGGGTCCTTGGTGGGCCGGGCGCTCAGTCGGTCCCGGTATTCGTCAGCCATCGCCTCCAGGGTTCCTGACCCCGCCGGGCCAATGACTTGGAAGTTGACACCGGCTTCGGGGACGATGCTGGTCAGCAGGGCGGTGAGGCGCGCCAGGGGGACGGGCTTCTCCGCGTTTCGGGGGCTTCCAGGGTTCCCGTCGTGTTGCGCAGGGGCACCCAGGCTGTCGTCGTCCAACCAGAGGAGTAGTAGGGCCCGGCTCCCGGCATCGGCAGGGCTGAGGGGAGCGCGCGTGAACCACTCGTAGGGGACGAATTGTGGTGAGGCCCCCTTGGGTAGGTCGGCATACCCGACATGCTCCGCATCGTCTGGCAGGAACTCTTCCAGCATCAGGGCGGACAGGGTCGCATAGCGGTAGCGCCTGCGGTTCTCTGCGGCCCCGGGGAAGGGGCTGGCAGAGACCATGATCCCCAGGACCGTGACCGGGCTGGCGCCCGGTACCCCCTTCCACTCCTGGCTCAGGGTCGCGATCCGGGAGTGGATTTGGCCCCTCAGCTCATCCAGGCCATGGTGCTCCGCCCCAGCGGCGGTCGCCCCGCCCGCTCCATCCCCACGGGGGCAGTCGCGGCCCATCAACAGGGTGCGGCCGTCGGGGGCAATCTCCACGGATCGACACTCCGGCTCCGACACCTTGGTCTGCTGGCGCCCCTTGCGCGCCTCGACCACCGCGGCGAAGGGGTCCTGCCACAGGCGGGCATCCGCGTCCTGAACCCCCACCAAGCCCAGCCCCTCGCGGGGCTCGGTCGGGCGTTCCGGCTTGAACGGGGTCTGCACCCAGCCCACGGCCCCGACACCGACCAGCAGGGCGATCAGGAGCCCCCCTGGCCAGGCCCCGAACAGCGACGAATCATTGCCGGACTGTGGCATAGTTGCCCCCAATTGCGGGTGTATGGGCACACACAGGCCCGGATACCCAGATGCCAGCGACGCGGATGGCCGCCGATTCCATGGCACCCCCTAACTCTAGTCCAGACCAGCAGAATCCCCCAACCGCGTGCCGCCCGGGCTGCGCCGCCTGCTGCATTGCCCCCTCGATCAGCGGCCCTATCCCGGGTATGTGCCAGGGCGCTTCGGGCGACGGCAGTAAACCCGCCGGGGTCCCCTGTCCTCAACTCGCCGACGACCTGAGTTGCCGACTCTTTGGGCGCCCGGAGCGCCCGGCGGTATGCGCCTCTCTGGCACCGAGCCAGGAGATGTGTGGGGCAGACCGGGACGTCGCCCTGGCCTACCTGAGGGAGTTGGAGCGTCTGACAGCGCCCGGGTAGGGTCCGCTGCGCGCACCGAGCGGGACAGGATTCCCCACTCGGTCTTTCAGTCGCCGGCGGAAACGAGGTAGGAGCAGGTTGGGATAGCTCCTGCCAGACCCGCAAGGTGCCTCATCGCCGGGCTATCGGTTTACGAGGCCCCAGCGGGTACTGGCCAATGGGGTGGTCGGGCCGGGGCCCGATCCGTTCTGCGCTACCCTCAATCGGCCTGGGCCAGCGTTGCGGTGTCCTCGGCCTTCGCCTGCGCTGTCCCATGCACCTTCTCCCGTACCCACTGCATGACCACATACAGCATGGGAATCAGGAAGATACCGACCAGGGACGCCGCCAGCATGCCGCCGAACACGGCAGTGCCTACCCCGCGCTGACTGGCCTCCCCGGCGCCGCTGGCGATGACCAGCGGGATCAGCCCGAGGATGAAGGCGAAGCTGGTCATGAGTACGGCTCGGATACGCAGCCGGGCGGCGTTCGCGGCGGCCTCCTGGATGGTCCGGCCCTGGGCGCGCTCGGCCATGGCGAACTCAACGATGAGGATGGCGTTCTTGCTCGCCAAACCGATGAGCACGACGATGCCGACCTGCGCATAGAGGTCGTTGGGCAGCCCGGTGATCCATAGGGCCAGCATGGCCCCGAGGATGCCGACGGTGACGGACAGCAGCACCGCGATAGGCATGGACCAGGACTCGTAGAGCCCGACCAGGAACAGGTAGGCGAAGAGCACGGCCAGGCCCAGGACTATGGGGGTCTTGCCGCCGGCCTCCTTCTCTTGCAGGGCTGTGCCCGTCCACTCGAAGCCGTAGCCCGCCGGCAAGGTCTTGGCACTGATGGCTTCCATGGCGGTGAGGGCCTCGCCTGAACTGCGCCCCGCGGCCGGTTCGCCCTGGATGGTGACGCTGCGGTAATTGTTGTAGCGCTTGAGCAATTGTGGCCCCATGATCAGCTTGGGGTCCATGAAGGCCCGCAGGGGCACCATGTCGCCCTTGGCGTTGCGCACATGGATGCGGTAAACGTCGTCGAACTGCCGGCGGTCGTCCTCGTCACCCTGGAGCTGAACCTGCCAGACCCGGCCGAACTTGTTGAAGTCGTTGACATAGTAGCCACCCAAGGTGGCCTGAAGCGCGGTGAAGACGTCGCTGATCTGCACCCCCAGGGTCTGGGCCTTCTCCCGGTCGATGTTGAGAAAGACCTGGGGGTTGTTGGTCGCCCAAGTGGAGAAGACCCTTGAGAGGGCCGGGTCCTGATTGGCCGCAACGACCAGGGCACGCATCACCGCGGCAAGCTCCTCCGGCGGGCGACCCTGGAGGTCTTCCAACTGGTACTCGAAGCCGCTGCCGGTACCCAGGCCGATGATGGGCGGCAGGTTGAAGGGCATGACCCGGGCGGCGGGGATGGCCGCGGTCGCGGCGGCGATGCGGGCTATGACCGCCTGGACCTTGAGGTCCGGGGTCGATGCGCTCCGCGAAGGGCTTGAGCCGGCCCACCAGCAGGGCGCTGTTGGACTGGACGCTGCCGTCCAGGATGCTGTAGCCCGGCACGGTGAGGACATAGCGGATGGCCGGGTCGGCCATGACCATCTGCTCGACCTCCTTGACCACCTCCAGGGTGCGGCTCACCGAGGCCCCCTGGGGCAACTGGATCTCGGCCATGAACGCGCCCTGGTCCTCCTCCGGCAGGAAGCCCGAGGGGGTGACCTGGAACAGCCAGCCGGTCGCCATCCCGATCCCCGCCACCAGCACCAGCACCAGCACGGCGATGCGCACCAGCCGGGCCGACGATGGCGGCATAGCCGTCGCGTACCCCGTCGATGCCGCGCATGACCATGGCCATGAGGCCGCGCCTGTGGTGGGTCGGTTTGAGTAGGACGGCGCATAGGGCCGGGGCCAGGGTCAGGGCATTGATGGCCGAGATCAGCATGGAGAAGGCGACCACGGCGGCAAATTGCTGGAAGAGCTGACCTGTGATACCAGGGATGAAGGCCACCGGCAGGAAGACCGAGAGCAGGACCAGGGTGATGGCGATGATGGGCCCGGTGATCTGGGTCATGGCCTTCTTGGCCGCCTCGCGGGGGGCCAGGCCCTCGGTCTCCATGAGGTGCTCCACCGCCTCGACCACCACGATGGCGTCGTCCACCACGATGCCGATGGCCAGCACCACGGCCAGCAGCGAGATGGTGTTGGCGGAGAAGCCGATCATGAGCAGGAAGGCGAAGGTCCCGATCAGGGCCACGGGCACGGCGATCAATGGGATCAGGGTCGCGCGCCAACTGCCGAGGAACAGGAAGACCACCAGGATCACCAGGGCGAAGGCCTCGAACAGGGTGTGGATGACCTTCTCGATACTGGCGTTGACGAAGTCCGTGGTGTCGTACATCACCTCGTAGGACAGGTCGTTGGGGAAGCGCTTGGCCAGGGTCTCCATGGCGGCGCTGACGCTGTTGGCCACCGCCACGGCGTTCGCCCCCGGGGCCAGGTAGACGGCCATGGCGGCGGTGTCGCCGCCGTTCAGGCGACTGAAGGAGTCGGACTGCCTGGAGGCCAGCTCGACCCGGGCCAGGTCCTTGACCCGCACCGTGGACCCGTCCGGGTTGGCGCGTACCACGATCTGCTCGAACTCCTTGACCTCGCTCAGGCGCCCCTTGGTCTGGAGGGTGATCTGGAACTGCTGATCCTCGGTCATGGGCTGGGCGCCGATGCGCCCCACCGCGGCCTGGACGTTCTGGCCCTGGATGGCGGAGATGACATCCGCCGCGGTGAGCCCCAGGGCCGTGAGCCGATCCGACGAGACCCAGATCCGCATGGCGTAGTCCAGGGGGCCGAACAGGTTGAGCTGGCCGACGCCGGGGATGCGCGCCAGGGTGTCGACCACGTTGATGGTCGCGTAGTTGCTGAGGAAGAGTGCATCGTAGGCCCCCTTGGGTGAGATCAGGGCCACCACCTGGAGCATGGCGCTGGACTGCTTCTGCACCGTCACCCCGTGGCGCTTGACCTCTTCGGGGAGCTGGGCCATGGCCTGGTTGACCCGGTTCTGGACATTGACCGTGTTCAGGTCTGGGTCCGTGCCCAGGGCGAAGGATACGGTGAGCGAGTAGCTCCCATCGTTGGCGCTGCTCGACTTCATGTAGAGCATGTTGTCCACGCCGTTGACCTTGGACTCCAGCGGCTGGGCGATGGTGGACTCCACCACGGCGGCCGACGCCCCGGGATAAGCGGTGGTCACCGAGACCTGGGGCGGGACTATGTCGGGGAACTGGGCGACCGGGATCTGGGTGATACCGATAAGGCCGGCGAGCGTCAGGACGACCGAGATGACGATGGAAAGGCGCGGGCGGTCGATGAAGACATCCGAGATCATGGTGCCCTTAGCCCCCTTCGGCATCTGGGGAGGCGCGGCCGTGACCGGCTGACCCGGGCGGACCTTCTGGACGCCCTCGGCGATGACCAGCTCGCCCTCCTTGAGCCCCGACTTGACCGCCACCAGGGGCCCCTTGGCGGTCCCGGTCTCGACCCGGCGCGTCTGGGCCTTGCCGTCGGCATCGACGATCAGGACGAAGGTCCCCTGCTGGTCCAACTGGAGGGCCGATTGGGGGATGACGATGGCCGACTCTGGCTCGCCGGCCTGGACCACGACCCCGACGTACTGCCCATCCACCAGGAAGCGGTCGGGGTTGGCCAGCTCGGCGCGGAGGGTCACGGTGTCCGTCCCCGCGTCCGTGGTCACGTCCACGAAGTTGAGGGTCCCGGGTTTGTCGTAGAGGCTGCCGTCCGGCAGTCGCACCCGGATCAATACCTGCTTGGGGTCGCCGCCCCCGGCCTGGACGTCCCGTTTGGCCTCCAACAACTCCCGCTGGGTCAGGGGAAACTGGACGTAGATCGGGTCGTGGCTGATGAGCGTGGCCAGCGGCCCCGACTCCGGCCCCACCAGGTTGCCTACCGTGTACTTGGCCAACCCGATGCGCCCCGCCACAGGGGCCATCACCCGCGTATAGCCCAGGTCCAGCCTGGCCGAATCCAGGGCGGCCTTGGCCTGCTCGATGGACGCCTTGGCGATGGAGTCCGCCGCCTGGAGCTCGTCCACCTTGGCCCTGGCGATGTTCTTGTCCTTGACCAGTTCCTCGCCGCGCTTGAGCTGGGCCGTGGTGTTTTGCTGATCCGCCTTGGCCTTGGCCAGGTCCGCCTCGCGCTGCTTGACCACGGCCAGGTACTGGTCCGGCTCGATCTCGAAGAGGAGGTCGCCCCCCTCCACGTCAGAGCCCTCGGTGAAGGCCCGGCGCTTCAAGAAGCCCGGGACCCGGGCGCGCAGGTCCACCTTGTCGATGGCGACGATCCGCCCGACGAAGGCGGCCTGATCCTCCACCGCCTCGATCCGGGCGGGCACGGCGATGACCGACGGGGGAGGGGCCACGACGGGGGCCGGCGGCGCGTCCCGCTCGCAGCCGGCGACCAGGATCACGGTGACCGCGAGGGCGAGGGTCAGCGCAGGGCTGCCGTGAAGGGCGTGGGACCTGACGGAATCGTTGGTGGGACTTTGGGGCATGGGGAATCCCTTGGGGTGTTTTGGGGCGTAGATGGATCAGTTCTTGACGTGAGGCGCGTTCGCATTAAATATTGCAATTAAGTTCACATAAATCTGTGAAGAGTACTCACGTGCACTCTGCAGGCATGGGTCCGAGCAGAGCACCGCTAAGTAAGGAGCGCATATGAAACATTGTCAACGCCCCCTGGGGCCTCTATTCGCATCTGCGCTGGTGCTATACGCGGCGCTCGTAGGCGTGCCCGTCGCCAACGCCGCGCCGGTCACGACCACGTTCACCACATCCGGAATCTGGAAGGCCCCCCCGGGCGTGACCAGTATCACGGTGGAGGCTTGGGGCGGTGGCGGCGCCGGCGGTGGAAGGACCGCCTCAGGGGCGGCGGGCGGCGGCGGGGGCGGTGCCTTTGCCGCAGCGACGGTCGCGGTCACGCCCGGCGCAGACCTGACGGTTACGGTCGCGGGAACCCGGGCGGGAACCACCGGCAACGGTCTCGCCGGCGCGTCGTCGCTCGTGACAAACAGTAGTGGCGTCATTCTGGCGCGCGCCGCGGGCGGGGCGGGCGGTACGTCTGCCGGAATCGGCGGGGCCGGCGGAGCAAGCGGTGCCTCCATCGGCGATACGATTTATGCCGGCGGCAATGGCGCGGATGCGGCCGGCGGCAACAGCGGCGGCGGCGGCGGCGGCGCCGGTACGACCGGGGCCGGCGGTGGCGCTTCCGGCACCACGGCCGGAACCGGCACGACCGATGGCGGCGGCAACGGCGGTGCCGGCCTGACCACCAACGGGGCCGGGCTAGCGGGGTCGGTATACGGCGGTGGCGGGGGCGGCGCGCGGCGGGGCACTACCACAAATCGTACTGGCGGCGCCGGGGCCGCGGGTCAGGTGCGGATCACCTATGACCTCACTCCAGGCCCGGCCCTGGAGTTTGCCGCCGGCGATGGCAACCCGACGGTGAACGGGCCCGTGGTACAAACGACCATCCAATTCCGGGACAATACCGACAACCCCGGGGGCAACACCTTTGCCACCTATAATCCTGCACCCGCATCGCCACTGACCCTCACGGCCGCCCTCTCCAATCAGCAATACGATTATGCCGCAGTAGCAACCCCCGCGGGTGCCGTCTTGTTCGGGTATGGCCTTGTCGGCCCCCAAGCTATTTTTCCGCTGATGAACGCCATTGGCGCACCGGCAAGTGCCGATTTCACAAGCGCCGGCGCTCCGCTCAACCAGGGCATTTCGGTAGCGAACAACTCTGCCATTGAAGTATTGAGCGCTGTCACGCCCCTGAGAATTGCGGGAAGGGCTACGAATCAACAGGATGGCAGATGGCGGATCTGACGCTGACCTTTAACCGGCCAGTAGATAATCCCATCCTCCATTTGGCAGGCTTGGGTGGCAATGCCGGGGACTTGGAGTTTTCTACCGAATTCAATCTGCTGAACAGCAATGTTCCGGTTACGTTATACAAACTCTCCGGTTCGAGCGCCTTGGTCGTTGCAACGGTTGCGGGCGTGCAGCAGATCAACAACGGTGCTGCGGCGCCGGCGGCCAGCGGTAACGCTTCGGGCAAGGGGTCGATCCTGGTCGCGGGGGAGGGGGTTCAGGTAATCACCTTCAGGCTTTTCGTCAGGGGCAATGGCGACACACCGGACTGGGCTGTCACTGACACAGCTCCCGCCGGCGATGTCTGGTCACTTGGGTTTTCCCTGTTGGAAACGGACCTGGAAGTGGTAAAGACCGTCAACAACCCGAGCCCGAACCTGGGCGAAGCGGTTGTCTTTACCATCACCGCGAGCAACAACGGTGTAAGCCATAACACGAATGTCGTCGCGCAGGATGTCCTGCCTGCGGGTTTGTCCTTCGTGAGTGCCAACCCATCGGCCGAATATGATGACAGCACAGGGGACTGGAACATCGGGACGCTGGAGAGGGGTGCTTCAAGGACCTTGGAGATCACGGCTACGGTGCTTACTGACGGGGACATCACCAATACAGCGACGATCGACGGAACGAACAGCGATCCGATCGCGAGCAATAACCAGGATGACGTTACCCTGACGCCGACCGCGGTGGTCATGGGGCATGTTTCCCTCGATGTCACGAACCTGACCGATTTTCTGGAGGCCAGCGGGGTTGGCGGGCTCGACGCCGCTGGGCTGCTTGAGTTCTTGGCCGTCTGGGATCCGGCGGCGGCGGAAGCGCTGAGCGGCGCGGGCCGCGAGGCCTTGCTCGACGCTCTGCGGGATCACCTCGATCCCGATGGCGATGGACGGGTGGTGGTATTCCGCTGGGAGACCCTGGAGCAGCGCGGCACCGTCGGCTTCTACGTCGAGCGCCGCATCGGCGACGCCTGGATGCGCATCCACACCGGTCTGTTGCCCGCCTTGGTGGCGGCTCCCATGGGCGCGCAGTACCGGATGGCCGACCCCGGCGCACGCCCGGGCGAGGCCTACGAGTATCGGTTGATCGAGCTGGAAGCCCGGGGCACGACCCGCGAGTACGGCCCGTTCCGTCCGCAAGCGGGCGCGGATTGATGGCATGACGCGGTTGCCGCTCCTCCCGAGCCTATCGATGCACCGACCACTGCGGCGGCGGCACGGGAGCGCGCGGCGGCGGCCGCGCCCATGCCCGTGCCTCGGCATGGCTGCGGACCGGTGAGCCCGGACTCCATGGTGCAGATAGTGCCTGACCGTGTTCCGACCCACCCCAAGCTCACCGGCCATCCGCTTCCCCCCCACCCCAACTCGTGCAACCGCAGCGTCGTGGACACAGCCTCCGGTTTTCGCATCGCCTCGCCTCGCGTCTTTCCTACCGCCCAAGAAACGGCGTTGTAACGGGTTCTCGACATCGGGCCCTCCCGCCCACGGGGGGGCAGTTTTCGATGTCGCCATGGGGTCAGTTTGTGCTGTCGCCTAACAGAATTCCCAGACCCGCCACCACCGCGAATTGATCGCTACCACGTTTGCAATGGGCGCGTTGCGATGCGACGCTTCCGGGCCAATGCATCGGTTCCGGCCAAACCTGGCGCCTGGAGGAATGTGAAAGGTGCGCAGGTCGGGTTAGACGTGCACCGAGCCTTGCCGGAACCTGTGCCCCCATACGCGCCGCAACCCGATATCCTGCACGCGAGTCGCCGCGTTACGCTTCGCCAATCCGGAGTTCCGGGGCCGATAAACTGACTCAAAGCGCGCCTTCCATATTCTTTCCGCTAGAGGTGAGCAACTTGCAACTCGGTATGATCGGACTGGGACGGATGGGGGCGAACATGGTTCGCCGGTTGATGCGGGGCGGCCACGAGTGCGCGGTCTTCGACCGGTCGCCCCAGGCGGTCGCGGACCTGGTCAAGGACCAGGCGACCGGTGCCGCGTCGCTGGCGGACTTGGTCGGCAAGCTCGCGAAGCCCCGCGCCATCTGGCTGATGGTCCCGGCGGCCGTGGTGGACCAGTCGATCGCCGATCTGGTGCCGCTGCTGGAGCCGGGCGACATCCTGATCGACGGCGGCAACTCCTACTATGTGGACGACATCCGCCGCGCCAAGGAACTGGCGGCGAAGGGCATCCATTACGTGGACGTCGGCACCAGTGGTGGGGTGTGGGGGCTGGGGCGTGGCTACTGCATGATGATCGGCGGCGAGGATGCGGTCGTGCAGCACCTCGACCCGATCTTCGCCACCCTCGCCCCCGGGCGGGGCAATGAGGTCCCGCGCACGCCAGGCCGCGAAAAGCTCGGCGGCACGGCGGAGCAGGGTTACCTGCACTGCGGTGGCAACGGTGGCGGGCACTTCGTCAAGATGGTGCACAACGGCATCGAATACGGCCTGATGGCCGCCTACGCCGAGGGGCTGGGCATTCTGCGCGACGCCAACATCGGCAAGCACGAGCACGCGGTGGATGCCGAGACGACACCGCTGCGTAACCCCGAGCACTATCAATACGACTTCAACCTGCGGGACATCGCCGAGGTGTGGCGGCGCGGCAGCGTGGTGGCCTCATGGCTGCTCGACCTGACCGCCGCGGCGCTGGTGGACGATACCGATCTGAAGCAGTTCGCCGGTCGGGTCTCGGATTCGGGCGAGGGGCGCTGGACCATCAAGGCGGCCATCGACGAGGCGGTGCCGGTGCCGGTGCTCTCGACCGCGCTCTATCAGCGCTTCAGCTCGCGCGGGGAGTCCGACTATCAGGACAAGCTGCTCTCGGCGATGCGCTTCCAGTTCGGCGGTCACCACGAAAAGCCCGTCGAGTGAGGGGGTCACCATGAGCGCCCCCCAGCCCAACGCACTGGTATGGAACGGTGCGGGGGCTTGGACCCCCTAAGCTTGCCCTGGGAGGTATCATAGGGTCACTGTCTGCTGCCCCGCCGGACCCCGCTGCCGCCAGGCGCCGCCCGTCGCAACACCTGGAGCCCTAACTCATGCTGCACGAATTCATCGACTGGATACTCGTCACCGTCAACGCCTGGGGTTACACGGGGATCTTTGTCCTGATGGCCCTGGAGTCCACGGTCCTGCCGATCCCCAGCGAGCTGGTGGTGATCCCAGCGGGCTATCTGGCCTTCAAGGGCGAGATGAATGTCTTCCTGATCTTCCTCGCCTCGACCTTCGGCAGCCTGGCGGGGGCCTTCATCAACTATTTCTTCGCCCTGTGGGTGGGGCGCCCCTTCCTGGAGCGCTACGGGCGCTGGTTCTTCGTCAAGCCGGAGACCCTGCACAAGACCGATGCCTTCTTCGTCCGCCACGGGGCCATTTCGACCTTCACCGGGCGCCTGATCCCGGGTATTCGCCACCTGATCTCGCTGCCGGCGGGGCTTACCCGCATGAACGCCCTGACCTTCAGCCTCTATACCACCCTGGGGGCCGGCATCTGGACCCTGGTCCTCATCGCCCTGGGTTGGTTCATCGGCGGTAACGAGACCCTGCTCAAGGAGAATCTGCCGCTGGTCACCGGTGCCGTCGTCGCAGGCGTGGCCCTGCTCCTGGGGGGCTATGTCCTGTGGCAGCGGCGGCCCAGTCGTCCGTCGGCCTAAGGCAGGCGCGGGTCCGGACGGCGCGCTGCCGCGCGCCGCAGCAGCCATTTCTCGACGGCGACCACCGGCACGATGAGGAAACCGACCAGGGCCGCGATGAGGAGATCGGTCAACCCCAGGGGTGCACTGCCGAACACGGCCTGGAGCGGCGGCAGGTAGATATAGGCGGCCTGCACCAAGAGGATGGTCCCCACCCCGACGTACACCGCCGGGTTGCTGGTCAGCCCGATGCTCAAGGCCGAGTCCCGCATCGAGCGGCTGGTCTGTAGGTAGAAGATCTGGAACATGATGACCGTCGTCACCGCCATGGTCTGGGCCTGGGCCAGTGCGGAGCCGGGTGCGGCATCGGATGCCGTGGCCTGGTCCAGAAAGTCGCCGAAGTACCACTGAAAGACCCCAACCGCGCCCGCGGTCATGAGCAGCGCGGCCAGGGCGGTGCGCCAGACCACGAAGCGCGAGAGCACCGGCGCGGCCGGGTCCCGGGGCGGGCGCCGCATGATGTCCGACTCCGGGACCTCGAAGGCCAGCGGCAGGGCCAGGGCGACGGCGGCCACCAGGTTGATCCAAAGGATCTGGACCGGCTCGATGGGCAGCAGAAGCAGACGGCTGTGCGGGTCGAAGGGGAAGAACAGCACGGCGTAGATCAGGATCAGGGCCAGGCCCAGGTTGGTCGGCAGGACGAAGGCCAGGCTCTTGATCAGGTTGTCATAGACCCGCCGGCCCTCCTCCACGGCGGCCACGATGCTGGCGAAGTTGTCGTCGGTGAGGACGACGTCGGCGGCCTCCTTGGAGACGGAGCTGCCGGTGATGCCCATGGCCACCCCGATGTTGGACTGCTTGAGGGCCGGGGCGTCGTTGACCCCGTCGCCGGTCATGGCCACCACATGCCCCCGCGCCTGGAGGGCCCTGACCAGTCGCAGCTTGTGCTCCGGCGCCACCCGGGCGAACACCGAGGTATGGGTGGCGACCTCCGCCAGGCGGTCCGGCGACAGGTCCTCCAGGGCCGCCCCGGCGACGGCGGCCTCGGCGTTGGCCAGACCAAGCTGCCGGCCTATGGCCTGGGCCGTGGCCCTATGGTCGCCGGTGATCATCTTCACGGTGATGCCGGCACCCTGGCAGGCCAGGATGGCGGCGATGGCCTCCGGTCGCGGGGGGTCGATCATCCCCACCAGGCCCAGGAAGCGCAGCCCGCCGGCCAGGTCGTCCAGGTGCAGGTGGTCGCGCGGCTCATCCCAGGCCTTCTCCGCCAGGGCCAGCACCCGCATCCCGCCCGAGGCCATGCGGTGGACCTCGGCGTGCATGGCCTCCACGTCGATCCCGTCGGGTCCATCGCCACAACGGCCCAGCACCACCTCCGGCGCCCCCTTGACGATGGCGCGCCGGCCCCCCTCGGGGGTCGCGTGCAGGGTTGCCATGAGCTGGTTCTCGGACTCGAAGGGGATGGCGTCGTGGCGCCCATGCCGCAGGCGGGCCTCCTCGACGGCGACCCCGGCCTTCTCCGCCACCACCACCAGGGCCCCTTCGGTCGGATCTCCGGTAATGACCCAGTGCCCCCCGGCCTGGCGCAGGGAGGCGTCGCTGCACAGGGCGGCGTCGAGCAACAGCCGCCGCACCGGCTCGGGCGCGGCCCCGCTGTCCGCCTCTCCACGGCGAAATCCACCCACGGGGGCGTAACCGACCCCATCGACCTGGCAGGGCCCGTCCTGGGGCGTCCACACCTCCACCACGGTCATTTCGTTGCGGGTCAGGGTGCCGGTCTTGTCCGAGCAGATGACGGTGGTCGAGCCCAGGGTCTCGACCGCGGGCAGCTTGCGGATGATGGCGCGGCGCTTGGCCATGCGCTGCACGCCGATGGCCAGCGAGATGGTGACGATGGCCGGCAGGCCCTCGGGGATGGCCCCGACCGCCAGGGCTATGGCAAAGATCAGGGTCTCGCGCAGGGCATCATCCAGGGGTAGGCCGGCCCCGGTGGCGCGCAGGACGCCGATGGTCAGGATGACGGCGGAGATGACCACGATGGCCACGGCGATGTATTTGCCGATGGTCCCCAGGGCGCGGGTCAGGGGGGTCTCCAGGTCTGTGGCCCCCTCGATCAGGGTGGCGATGCGCCCGAGTTCGGTATTGGCGCCGGTGGTGACCACCAGGCCGGTGGCGGTGCCGTAACTCACCAGGGTCCCGCCAAAGGCCATGGACGAACGGTCGCCGATGGCGGCCTCCTGGGTCACGGGTGCGACGGCCTTCTCGCTGGAGACCGATTCCCCGGTCAGGGCGGCCTCCTCGCAACGCAGGTTCTTCACCGCCGTCAGGCGCAGGTCCGCCGGGACCTTGTCGCCGGAGGCCAGGAGCACGCTGTCGCCGGGTACCAGCTCGGCGACCGGCACCCTGTGCCTGGCACCGTCGCGCAGGGCGGTAGCGTACTCCGGGACCATGTCGCGCAGCGCCTCGATGGCCCGGCTGGCGCGGTGTTCCTGGATGAAGCCGATGAGGCTGTTGAGCACCACCACGGCGAGGACCACCAGGCCGTCGGTCACCTTGCCCAGCCCCACCGCGACCGCAGCGGAGCCCAGCAGGACCCAGATCAGGGGGTTGTCGATCTGGCGCCAGAGGATGCGCAGCGGGCCGTCGCCGCGCACGCGCTGTATGACGTTGGGGCCATGCTCGGCGAGTCGCTCCCGGGCCTGTTCCGATGTCAGGCCCTCGGGGCTGCTCGCCAGCTCCGCATAGGTGTCCGCCAGGTCCAGTGAATGCCAGGGTGCCATGGGTGCGGGTTCCGGGGGTTAACGAATGGCTCTGTCTGCGTTAGGTGTTGGTTTCGCACCGAACCGCAGGCCCCGCGATTTTCCCCCCTTGGTAAAGGGGGGCTAGGGGGGATTGGCGGCGGGCAGGCTCGGTGCCAAGGCGAAGAAACCCCCCTACCCCCCTTTGAAATGGGGGGAAGAAGGAGTGAAATCGCCCGGATTCAGCAGGTTGGCGTCTGCCAACACTTAACGCAGACATAGCCTTTTCCAGAGTTGGGCGGCGCTCGCCTCGGGGTGACAGTCTGGCCTCCCCCTGCGCTGCCGTCCACCTCGCGGCGGCGCAGGGGGGAGGGCGCAGGCTTAGAATTCCTCTTCGTCACCGCCCCCGAAGAAGCCGCCGAAGAGACCGCCGTCCTCCTCCCCGCCGGACTCCTCCTGGGCCTCCGGCTCCGGGGTCGGGGCTGCCGCCGGGGTCTCGGCCGCTTGGGCCTCGCTGCCGAACATCCCGGACACGGCGTTGGCGAGCAACATGCCGCCGGCTACACCCATGGCGGTCTGCATGGCGCCGGCCATGAAGCCGCCGCCCTGGGCGCCGGGTTGCATGCCTGGCCTCATCCCCGGCTGCATCGCCATGCCCTGGGCCGGGCTGTTGCCCCAGCCGCCACCGGTGGCCGGCTGGGGGCGGCATGGCCCGGGTGACCGGGGCGGCGGGCTGGGGCTTGGCGCCGCCGAAGAGCCCGCCCAGGAAGCCGCTGCTCTGGCTCTGGTTCTGGGCCTGTGGCCGTGCGGCCAACTCCTGCTCCAACTCGGTGATCCGGGTCTGGAGGTTGGCCAGCCCCTGCTCCTGCATCAGGACCACCTGGGCCATCAGGTAGGGGGCCACCGGCTGACGGGAGACCAGCCCCTGGATCAGGGCCTCGGCCTGGACGTCCCGGGGGCCGGCCTGGGTCTCGGCCTGGGCCAGGCGCTGGAACAGGCCCTCGATCATGTTGCGTTCCTGGTCGTTCATCGTTTGCTACCTCTGTGCTGGGGGGGATCCGGGCGCCCCGACGGGGCGACGGGCAACAGTGTAGGGGCGGGCATTACCCAATAAAATGCGAATCTTTTTTTCAATTCATTCGAGATTATCGAAGTGAGGCGGCGATGCGCGGCAGCAGCTACAACCACCTGTACTACTTCTGGACCGTGGCGCGGGAGGGGGGCGTGGCGCGGGCGGCGGAGGCCCTGCACCTCACACCCCAGACCATCAGCAGTCAGTTGCGGGTCCTGGAGGACAGCCTGGGGGTGCGCCTGTTCCGGCGCTCGGGGCGGCAACTGGTCCTCACCGACAGCGGGCGCCTGGCCCTGACCTTCGCCGAGGAGATCTTTCGCCTGGGCTCAGAGATGGGCGAGGCCCTGAAGGGGAGGGCGAGCGGCCGGCCGCTCCAGTTCTCGGTCGGCGTGGTGGACGTGGTGCCCAAGGCGGTGGCCTACCGGCTGCTGGAGCCGGCCCTGCGTCTGCCCGAGCCGGTGCGCATCCTGTGCCGGGAGGGCAAGCTCGATGCCCTGCTGGCCGACATCGCCATCCACAAGCTCGACATGGTGCTGGCGGATACCGCCATCGGCAGCGCCCTGAACGTGCGCGCCTTCAACCACCCGCTGGGGGAGTGCGGCATCACCTTCTTCGCCGTCCCTGGGGTCGCGGCCCGCTACCGGGAGGGGTTTCCCCAGTCCCTGCACCAGGCCCCCATGCTGGTCCCGGCGCAGAGTACGGCCCTGCGCGGGGCCCTGATGCACTGGCTGGACCGGCTCGGCATCCGGGCCCAGATCGTCGGCGAGTTCGAGGATCGAGCGCTCATGCAGGCCTTCGGTCAGGCCGGGGTCGGGGTCTTCATGTCCCCCAGTGTCATCGACGCCGAGATTGCCCGCCAGTACGGGGTGGAGCCCATCGGCAGCACCATTGAGGTGCGCGAGCGCTACTACGCCATCTCCGCCGAGCGCCACCTGAGCCACCCGGCGGTGGTGGCCGTGAGCCAGGCCGCCCGCCTGGACATCTTTCGGCACCAGGTCGAGGGTGATCGCGAGGGGATACAACCGGGTTGAAGGCGCGGCCGTTCGGCAGGTAGCGTCCTGTCAGGGCTGGCCTGGCGCGCCGCCATCCGCGGCAACCCCGAGGGCGTCTGGGTCCGGGAGGGGAGTGGCCAGCACCTTGTCGATGCGCCGCCCGTCCATGTCCACGATCTCCAGGCGCCAGCCCTCCCAATCCACCCTGTCCGTCGCCTGAGGGACACGCCCCAGAAGCCACATGAACATCCCGCTCAGGGTGTTGTAACGGCCCTTCTCCTCCTCCGGAACGGCCTTGAGGTCGAGCCTGTCCTTGAGCTCAGGCACGGGAATCAGGCCGTCCAGGAGCCAGGATCCGTCCCCGCGGGAGACGGCCCAGGCATCCTCGGCGTTGCGGGGCTGAAACTCCCCGGTGACGGCCTCGATCAGGTCCCGCAGGGTCACCAGCCCGAGGACGTCGCCGTATTCGTCGATGACGAAGACCATGTGTGTATCGTTGGCGCGAAATTCCTCCAGCAGTTCCATGCCGGTGAGGGATTCCGGTACGAAGATCGCCGGTTCCAACCCGGCGCCGAGGTCTATGGCCCCCTCGCTCAGCGATTGGCTGAACAACTGCTTGATCACTGCGACGCCTGCGATGTCCTCCAGCCCGCCCCGGCAGACGGGGAAGGCGGAGTGCACCGACTCGGCAATGCGGGCGAGGTTTTCCTCCAGGGGGCGGTTGAGGTCGAGCCAGGCGATTTCCACCCGTGGCACCATGAGGGAGGGCATCTGCCGGTCGTCCAGGCGGAAGACGTTGCGCACCATATGATGCTCGCTACGTTCGATGACCCCGGCCTCCGAGCCCTCCTGGAGCAGGGCGTGGATCTCGTCCTCCGTGACCCGTGGGGCCCCCAGGTCGGCGTGGCCGAGCAGGCGCAGGATGGTGGCGGTGGACCAGGACAGCAGCAAGACGAAGGGGTGAGCGGCCGTGGCCAGGGCGTTCATGGGGCGTGCCACCAGGCGGGCGATCCCCTCCGGGTCGATCTGCCCCAGACGCTTGGGCACCAGTTCCCCGATCACGATGGAGACATAGGTGATGACGACCACCACCAGGACTGTGGCCGCCAGCAGGCCGGTGTCGCGCTCGACCCCGAGGGTGGCGAGCCAGTCGGCCAAGGGTTCGGCGAGCACGGCCTCGCCGACGATGCCGCTCAGGACGCCGATGGAGGTGATGCCGACCTGGATGGTGGAGAGGAACCGGTTGGGGTCCTCACCCAGGCGGATGGCCACCGCGGCGGATCTGTCACCATCCTCCGCGAGCCGTGCCAGGCGGGCGCGCCGGGCGGAGACCAGGGCAATCTCGGACATGGCCAGGGCGCCGTTCATCAGGATCAGGGCAATCAGAAGCAGGACATCCATCGATGGGTTCTCGACAACAGGGGAGGGGTAGCATCGGGGCGCCAGGTATTGAGCGCAAGTTGCAGAGGTGCGGGACCATGCCCGATGCCTGGGGTCAGCAGTTCTGGGCCGTGGCGGGCGGCCGGCGATCCGGGGTGCACTGGGGAATCAGATGTTGAGCCCAGGGTCTGGTTCGGGCGGCCTGGCCCCGCCATGCGGAAACCTCGCACACCAGGCCTCGATGATGCCCCGCACCTCGTCCGGGCGCTCGGTCAGGGGCCAGTGATGGCACTGGATCGGGCGGACCTGGACGGCCGGGCTGCCGCCGAGCAGGGCCGCCGTCTGCTGCGGGTCGGCAAAGGTCCCGGCCGTAGACAGCAAGACCAGGACCGGTATCCCCAGGGTCTGCGGCAGCGGCGCCGGTCGGAAGAGTTCGACCAGATCCTGGAGGTAGACCGCCAGGGGGATATGGCGCAGATCGGCCCAGGCGGAGCTGTACTGGCGAATGAAGGCGGCCTGGCCCCCTCGTGACTGCAACGCCAAACGGACCCCCCGGTCGAGCTCGCGCAGATCCCGCCGTGGTAGATCGCGCCGGTAAATCCCCAGCGCGTTGAGCCCCCGCACCAGGGCCGCGCTTGCCGCTAGCAGGGGGCCGACCAGGCGCAGCAGCCTCCAGCGGCCCCGCAGGGCCGCGCGCAGGGTCGGATCGATCAGGCCGATCCCTGCAACACGATGTGGAGCGCGGGCCGCGAAGTGCAGGGCGACCTGTGCGCCCAGGCTGTGCCCGATCACCAGGGCACGCGCCTGCCCTGTGGCGTCGAGCAACGCGCTGAGGTCATCGCACCAGAGCTCCAGCCCGATGCGGTGCCGCGTCATGGAATCGCCATGGCCCCGCAGATCCAGGCGGATCACCGAGTGCGTCCGGGTGAGGCTCGTGTGCTCCACGAACTCGCTCCAGCGCGTCAGGTTGCTGGCCAGACCATGGATCAACAGCAGGGCTGGGGCCTCCCCGGGCTGCGTCGGCTCGGTGATCCGATAGGCGATTCGGGTGCCGTCTGGTCTGCGCAGGTGTCTGGCCTGTTCTTGATACAAGGCTCCTCCAGCACTTTGGTGTGGGTTTGACTCCGAGGCCGAACCCATGGGTTGGCAGAAAGGCCGCTGTGGCGTCAGGATACCCCTGGCCAGGGCCCAATCTGCGTTTCCGTTGACCTGGGCCGGCGTTCGAGACCCCGCGTGTGCGGATATGCTAGCCTCGGAATCGCGCCCAGAGCCCTTGGCCGTGTCGGTGTTCGGAATGACAGGGACGCCGCGTTCGCACCGCCTGGTGTTGGTCCTGCCAAGGGCGGTGGCCTGAGCCCCCGAGTCCTTCCATGTGTCGAATCGAGGAGGAGTGCTTCGTGATCAGTCCCAGACCCATTGCCACCTGCCTAGGGCTGCTCCTGCTGCTCGGGCTGGTCCAGGCCGGCGCGACGCCGACCCCAGCCGCGGCGCCGCCTGTCAAGCCGGAGTCTACGGCCGACCATAGCAAGTTCAAGGAGTTGCAGGGGCCCTTCGCGAGCGGTCCCGAGGTGACCCAGGCGTGCCTCGGTTGCCACACGGAGGCGGCCAAGCAGGTCCACAAGTCCATCCACTGGACCTGGGAGCTGAACAACCCGGACACTGGCCAGCGGCTGGGCAAGAAGCATTTGGTCAACAGCTACTGCGTCAGCATCACCTCCAACTATGCCCGCTGCACCAGTTGCCACGTCGGCTACGGCTGGAAGGACGGCGCCTTCGACTTCAGCTCCGAACAGAACGTGGACTGTCTGGTCTGCCACGACACCACCGGGGCCTATAAGAAGTTTCCCACCGGGGCCGGGCACCCGGCCTATCAGGACACCGAGTTCGGCGGCAAACCCGTCAAGGCCGTGGACCTGGTGCAGGTCGCCCAGCAGGTCGGGCGCACCAGCCGCGCCACCTGCGGGGCCTGCCACTTCAGCGGCGGCGGCGGGGACGGGGTCAAGCACGGCGACATGGACACCTCGCTCGGCAAGCCCGGTGAGGCCCTGGACGTCCACATGAACGCCGAGGGGCTCAACTACAGTTGCGCCACCTGCCACACCTTCATCAACCACCAGTCCACCGGCAGCCGCTATGCGGTGACGGCCAAGGACGAGACCGGGATTGCCATGCCCGGCGTCAAGGAGACCCGGGCCACCTGCGAGTCCTGCCACGGCAGTGCGCCGCACCAGCAGGACATCAACAACCGGCTCAACACCCATGTGGACAAGGTCGCCTGCGAGACCTGCCATATCCCCGCCATGGCGCGCGGCGGCAAGGCCACCAAGACCTGGTGGGATTGGTCCACCGCCGGGCAAAAGGGCGAGGACGGCAAGCCCCTGGTCAAGAAGGATGCCAAGGGCAACGTCACCTACGACGGCATGAAGGGGGACTTCGTCTGGGGGGAGAACCTGATCCCTGAGTACTTCTGGTTCGACGGCCAGGTGCGCTACTCCCTGTTGGAAGACAAGATCGACGACGCCAAGGGTGTTGCGGAGATCAACAGCATCCGCGGGTCCTACGGCGACCCCAAGGCGCGTATCTGGCCCTTCAAGGTGATGCGCGGCAAGCAGCCCTACGACACGGAGAACAAGACCCTGCTGGTGGGCCACCTGTTCGGCAAGGACGACGCCGCCTACTGGAAGACCTTCGATTGGGACAAGGCCCTGCGCGCCGGGATGCAGGAGGCCAAGGCGGTGGGCCAGACCGACGGCGACTACAGCGGCAACTACGCCTTCATCGAAACCAAGATGTACTGGCCCCTGACCCACATGGTCGCCCCCAAGGAAGAGGCCCTGGACTGTGAGTCCTGCCACAGCCGCGACGGGCGCCTGGCCAAGCTCACCGGGTTCTATCTCCCCGGGCGGGATGCCAACGCCTGGATCGATCGGGTCGGCTGGTTCCTGGTCATCGCCACCCTGGCCGGCGTGCTCCTGCACGGTCTGGCTCGCCTGTTCATCCGCCGGCGCAGCGCCTAGAGGAGGCTTCCATGCACAAGGTACGGCTCTTTTCGGGGTTCGAGCGCTTCTGGCACCTGGCCCAGTTGATCCTGATCTTCGGACTCCTGGTGACGGGCTTCAACATTCACGGGACCTGGTCCCTGTTGCCCTTCGAGCAGGCGGTGGACCTGCACACCATCTTCGCCCTGTCCCTGATCGGGCTCTGGGTCTTCGCCATCTTCTGGGACCTGACCACCGGGGAGTGGCGCCAGTATGTCCCCACCGGCACCGGGTTGATGCCCATGGTCCTTTACTACGCCTACGGGATTTTCTCCGGGGAGACCAAACCCTACAAGACCGTGGTCAGCGCCAAGCACAACCCCTT
Organism: uncultured Gammaproteobacteria bacterium; assembly: GCA_963802205.1. Lineage (GTDB taxonomy): Bacteria > Pseudomonadota > Gammaproteobacteria > Chromatiales > Chromatiaceae > DYRB01. The sequence continues at coordinate 114,399 of CAWDHW010000016.1, forward strand.
GCAGCGCCTGGCCTACCTGGGCTTCAAGGTGGCCATAGCCCCGGCCCTGTGGACCACGGGGCTGTTGTTGCTCTTCTACACGGAGTGGAGCACCACGGCGCTGGGTGCCGTCCTGCCCCTGGCCTCCGTGGCCTGGTTGCATGTGGCGGCGGCCTTCGCCCTGATCCTGTTCCTCATCGGGCACATCTACATGGCCGGGACCACCGGGGACCCCTGGTACTCCCACCTCAAGGCCATGTTTACGGATGGATACGAGGAGGTGGATTGACGGGGAGGGCGATGCGCTCGGCCTGAGAAACCCTCTCTCGGCGTGGCTCAAGTGGACGCCATGTCCAGGACCGTTTTCCACTGGGCTTAAGCGTCCCCGCCTTCTTCAATCGTAGCGAGTCGGCGCTGCCCCAGGCTGCGGTGAACCCCTCCGACAGGAGGGGCCTGGCCCCCGCGAGGCACGCGCAGATCTGCGTACCGGCCGCAACCGTGACCGCCCGGGTGAGTCGCATTTCCGGCGGGCCGCCCCCATCTGGCCATCAGTCTGACCAGGTACCCCGATGACTCAAGAAATCCGGATTGGCGTGAGCGGGATGACCTGTGCGTCCTGTGTCGCGCGGGTGGAGCGGGTCCTTGTCCGCCAGTCGGGGGTCGAGTCGGCGGCGGTCAACCTGGTGGCCGAGACCGCCGTGGTGCGCTTCGACCAGGCGGATGTCCCGCAGTTGCTGGAGGCCGTGCGCGGGGCAGGCTACGAGCCGGTGCTGGGGTCTGTCACCATCGGTGTCGGCGGTATGACCTGCGCGTCCTGCGTGGCGCGGGTGGAGCGCGCCGTCAAGGCCCTGCCGGGGGTGCTCGACGCGACGGTGAACCTGAGCACCGAGTCCGCGACGGTCGAGTACCTCCCGAACACGGTCAGCCGCGAGCGCATCGCCCAGGCCATCCGCGAGGCGGGCTACGAACCCGCCGAGCAGGAGGAAGCGCCGGACGAGACCAAAGCGCGGCAGGCCCGGGAACTCGCCGGTCTGCGTCGGGACCTGATTTTTGCCGCCGCCTTCACCCTGCCGCTGCTGCTCCTGAGCATGGGGCCCATGCTCCTGGCCGGCCACGGGGGCGCCCCGCATGGCCTGGCCAGCGGGGCGGTCTGGGGTTGGGCGCAACTCGCCCTGGCCAGCCCGGTCTTGTTCTGGGCAGGGCGGCGTTTTCTCGTCCTCGGCTGGATGGAGCTGCGCCATTTGGCCCCGGGGATGAACAGCCTGGTCATGCTGGGCAGCTCCGCCGCCTACCTTTATTCCCTCGCGGCCCTGACCGTTCCCGGCCTGTTCCCGGAAGGCACCGCCAACCTCTACTTCGAGGCCTCCGCGGTCATCGTCACCCTGATCCTGCTCGGGCGCTATCTGGAGGCACTGGCCAAAGGACGCACCTCGCAAGCCATCCGCCGCCTGATGCGCCTGCAACCTAAGACGGCGCGGGTGGTACGCGCCGGGGAAGAGACGGAGATCCCGGTCGAGGCGGTGGTCCCGGGGGACCTGATCGCGGTGCGCCCCGGGGAGCAAGTCCCGGTGGATGGGACCCTGAGCGAGGGCGACAGTCGGGTGGACGAGTCCATGATCAGCGGCGAACCGATGCCGGTGCGCAAGCGGCCGGGGGACGCCGTGGTGGGCGGGACACTGAATCAGACCGGGTCCTTCCGCTACCGCGCCACCCGGGTGGGGGCGGACATGGTGCTGGCCCAGATCGTCCGCCTGGTGGAGGACGCCCAGGCCGGCAAGCCGCCGATCCAGCGGGTGGCCGACCGCATCGCGGCGGTGTTCGTCCCCCTGGTGATGGTCGCGGCCCTGGCGACTTTCCTGCTCTGGCTGTGGCTGGGCCCCGCGCCCGCGTTGAGTTATGCCTTCGTCGCCGCCGTCAGTGTCCTGCTCATCGCCTGCCCCTGCGCCATGGGGCTGGCCACGCCCACGGCGATCATGGTGGGCACGGGGCGGGGGGCGGCCCTGGGCATCCTGTTCCGGCGCGGCACCGCCCTGGAGACGCTGGCGCGGGTGGACCAGGTGGTGCTGGACAAGACCGGCACCCTGACGCAAGGGCGGCCGGGGCTCACCGATCTGTACGCCTACGGCGCGACCGACGTTGCTGCCCTGACGCTGGCCGCGGCCTGCGAGCGCCACAGCGAGCACCCCATCGCCGCCGCCCTGGTCCAGGCGGCCCAGGACCGGGGGCTCGCCGTGCCGGCGGCAGAGGCCGTTGAGGCGGTCCCCGGTTTCGGCATCCAGGCGCGGGTGGACGGCCGGCAGATCGCCGTCGGGGCGGGCCGCTTCATGGACCGCCTCGGCGTCTCCACCAGCGCGGCAGCCGAGCGGGCAGGGCGCCTGGCCGAGGAGGGCAAGTCGCCGATCTATGTGGCGGCCGACGGTGTCCTGCTGGCCGTGCTGGCGGTGGCCGACCCCATCAAGGCGAGCAGTCGGGAGGCGATCGCGCGGCTCCATGCCCTGGGGTTGGGCCTGACCATGCTGACCGGAGACGGGCAGCGCACGGCAACGGCGGTCGCCCGCCTGGTGGGCATAGGGCGCGTGGTGGCCGAGGTCCTGCCCGCCGACAAGGCGTCGGAGATCAAGCGCTTGCAGGCCGAAGGTCACCGGGTCGCATTCGTCGGCGACGGCATCAACGACGCCCCGGCCCTGGCCCAGGCCGACGCCGGCATCGCCATCGGCACGGGCACGGACATCGCGGTAGAGGCGGGGGATGTCATCCTCATGACCGGCGACCTGACCGCAGTGGCGGATGCGATTGCCCTGGCGCGGCGGACCCTGCGCACCATCCGGCTCAACTTTTTCTGGGCCTATGCCTACAACGTGGCCCTGATCCCGCTCGCCGCCGGGGCCTTCTACCCCTGGACCGGCTGGCTGCTCGACCCCATGATCGCCGCGGGTGCCATGAGCATCTCGAGCCTGTTCGTCGTCACCAACAGCCTGCGCCTGCGGCGCTTCACCCCGATGTCATAGCATCAGGCCGCGGTCCAACACCGACGGTCGTCTGCCCAGCCCAGCGAGGAGTTACACCCGTGTACGCATTTTCCACGACCATCAATGTCCCCTTCGATCAGGCCATCGCCCGGGTCACGCAGGCCCTGAAGGTGGAGGGTTTCGGCGTCCTGACCGACATCGATGTCCAGGCGACGATGAAGGCCAAGCTGGGCCTGGACAAGCGGCCCTACCGCATCCTCGGCGCCTGCAACCCGCTGCTCGCCAACCAGGCCATCGAGGCCGAGCCCGACATCGGACTGCTGCTGCCCTGCAACGTGGTGGTGCGCGAGGAGGCAGACGGCGCCATCGTCGTCGCCTTCATGGACCCGCAAGCGGTGCTGCAACTGGTGGAGCAGGCCGGAGGTCGCGGTACTGGCGGCGGAGGTCCGCGGGCGCCTGGACCGGGTGTGCGCCGCGGTCTCGGCGGCTTGACGCGCGGCGGGACTAAGCCGGCCATGATCGGCTTGGCGCTCGCCCCCACCGGGGACGTCCGGATTCGATCGCGGCGGCATCGATGAAGATCGTCCTGGCGCCGAACGCCTTTAAGGGCAGCATGACGGCCATGCAGGCGGCCACAGCCATGGGGCAGGGCGTGCGAGCGGCCTTCCCAGGGGCCGAGGTCGTCGCGGTCCCAGTGGCCGATGGCGGGGACGGGTTGGCCTCGGTGCTTATCGACGCCCTGGGCGGCGAGGCCCGGGTCGTCACCGTCCGGGGCCCTCTGGGCGCGCCGGTGCAGGCGACCCTCTGTCTCGTCCCCGCCCTGGGCCTGGCCGCGGTGGAGATGGCCGCCGCGAGCGGCCTGGCGCTGCTCGCGCCCGAGGACCGCAACCCGACCCGCACCACCACCTACGGTACCGGCGAGCTCATCCGTGCCGCCCTGGACCTGGGTGCCCGGCGCATCGTGGTCGGCATTGGCGGCAGCGCCACCAACGACGGGGGCATCGGCATGGCCGCGGCCCTCGGGGTGCGCTTTCTCGATGCCGCCGGCAATCCCGTCGCCCCCGTCGGTGGGGCCCTGGGCCAGATCCGCCGCATCGACATGAGCGGCCTGGACCCACGCCTGGCCCAACTGTGCTGCGAGGCGATCTGCGACGTGGACAACCCCTTGCTCGGCCCCCGCGGGGCGGCACAGGTCTACGGGCCTCAAAAGGGCGCGACCCCAGCCCAGGTGGCTGGGCTGGACGCCGGCCTCGCCCACCTGGCGGACCTCATCCTGGCGGACCTGGGGCTCGAGGTCCGGGACCTGCCCGGGGCTGGGGCCGCCGGGGGCCTGGGGGCGGGCCTGCGCGCCTTCCTCGGGGCCGACCTGCGCCGCGGGGTGGATCTGGTGCTCGACTTGGTGGGGCTTGACGCAGCCCTTCCAGGGGCGGATCTCGTCATCACCGGGGAGGGCCGGATCGACTTTCAGACCGCCTTCGGTAAGGCCCCCGCCGGGGTCGCGGGGCGGGCCAAGGCCAGGGGCATCCCCTGCGTGGCCATTGCTGGAGGGATCGGGGAGCGCCGCTCCGACCTCTACCCGATCGGGATCGATGCCGCTTTTTGCCTGTGTCCCGGTCCGATGTCCCTGGACCAGGCCATCCAAGACGGTCCGGCGCTGCTGGCGGCGGCAACCGAGCAGGTGGTGCGCTGCTTTTTCCGCGGGCGCCGTTAGCCCATCGCGACTCCCCCCGTCACCCATCCGGGGTAGACCGCCATGTGGTTCGGTTGTCACCGCAGGTCGGGCTGACCCCTGAGGTTGGCCAGGGCGTTGGCGAACTCGAGATACTCGAAGAAGATCGGATTGCCGTGCTGCGAGAAGCGACGGGTCCCGTCCGGCATGTAGCCCGTCCAGACCCTGGACGCGATGGACTGACACAGGTCGGTTTTGGTGGAGCGGCAATAGGCGTAGTCGCCGCATTCCGGGATATAGAGCGGGATGACGTGGTCGCCCGGCTTGAGACCCTTCGCGCCCGGTCCGCACTCCACCACCTCGCAGCCGCCCTCGTGGCCGAGTACGCAGGGGGAGGGTGCTCTCCGGGTCCGCACCTCCCGGGCTTGCGCAAAGACCCGCCCCGGGGAAAGATGCGAACAACAAGATGACCCCGGACAGGTGGATCCTTGCAATGAGACGGCTTGGATGACGGTGCTCAACAGCAATTTCGCCCAACTCGGGGCCCAGGACCCGCAACTCCTGCGCCTGGGCCTGCTCGCGGAGCGCTACTTCCCCGAGGACCCGAACACCACGCTGCTGAAGCTCCGACAGTTGACGGAGCTGCTGGCCCAGCACGTCGCGGCCCGCATCGGTCTCTACAGCTCCACCGAGGAGCCCCAGTACGAACTCCTGCGCCGCTTGCAGGACCAGGGCATACTCCCCCGCGAGATCGCACAGCTCTTCGGCGAGGTCCGCCGGACGGGCAATGCCGCCAGCCATGCCCTGGCGGGCGACCACCGCTGCGCTTTGGCGACCCTCAAGCTCGCCTGGCAACTGGGGGTCTGGTTCCATCGCAGCTTCAAGGACCCGGCCTACAAGTCCGGCCCCTTCATCCCGCCCCGGGCCCCCGTTGAGCAATCGCCGGACCTGGGGGCAGAGCTCGGACGGCTGCGGGCCGAACTCGCCCAGTATCGGGACGCCCACCAGGAGGTCGCCCAGCGCCCCGACGACACCCAGGCCGAGACCCAGGCCCGACTGCGCGAGGCGAAGGACGAACAGACCTTCTGGGAACAACTCGCCGCGGAGTCGGAGACCGCCAAGGCCGCCCTGGCCGAGCAATTGGCTGCCCGACAGGCGCAGGCCGCGACCCAGCCCAAGGCCGGCGTCGCCGCCCTTGTCACCGCCGCCAACACCGCCGCGGCGGCCCTGCACCTGGACGAGGCCGAGACCCGCCGCCTGATCGACGCCCAACTGCGCCAGGCGGGCTGGACGGTCGATTCCGCGACGCTGCGCTACGCCAACGGCACCCGCCCGGAGAAGGGCAAGAACCTCGCCATCGCCGAATGGCCCACCGAGAGCGGCCCGGCGGACTACGTGCTCTTCGTCGGTCTGATGCCGCTCGCCACGGTCGAGGCCAAGCGCAAGAACACCGATGTCTCCGGTCACCTCCAGCAGGCCAAGCGCTACAGCCGCGGCTTCACGCCATCGCCCGAGACCCTGCTGCCGGACAGAACTTCGGCGTGACCGGCGAATACCGCATCCCCTTCGCCTTTTCCACCAACGGCCGCCCCTATCTGCGCCAGCTCGCCACCAAGAGCGGCATCTGGTTCTGCGACCTGCGCCGGCCGGAGAACTTGAGCCGCGCCCTGGACGGCTGGTACACGCCCGGAGGGCCTGACCGCCCTGCTCAAGCAGGACGACGAGCCGCCCACCAGCACCTCAGCGCCGAGCCCTTCGACTACGGCTTTCCGCTGCGCCCCTACCAGCAGGCCGCCATCCTGGCCGCGGAGTCGGCCATCGCCCGGGGCCTGCGCGACATGCTGCTGGCCATGGCCACCGGCACCGGCAAGACCAAGACCTGCATCGCCCTGATCTACCGCCTGCTCAAGACCCAGCGCTTCCGCCGCGTGCTGTTCCTGGTGGACCGCTCGGCCCTGGGCGAGCAGGCGGCCAACGCCTTCAAGGACACGCGCATGGAGAGCCTCCAGACCTTTGCCGACATCTTCGGCATCAAGGAGCTGGACGACCAGCAGCCGGACACCGACACCGCCGTGCACATCGCCACCGTCCAGGGCATGGTCCAGCGCGTCCTCTACCCCGGCCGAGGACAAGCCCCCGCCGCCGGTCGATCAATACGACTGCATCGTCGTGGACGAATGCCACCGCGGCTATCTGCTCGACCGCGAACTGTCCGACACCGAGCTCGCCTTCCGCGGCTTCGACGATTACATCTCCAAGTACCGCCGCGTGCTGGACTACTTCGACGCCGTCAAGATCGGGCTCACCGCCACCCCGGCCCTGCACACCACCCAGATCTTCGGCGCGCCGATCTTCGTCTACAGCTACCGCGAGGCGGTGATCGACGGCTACCTGGTGGACCACGAGCCCCCGGTGCAGATCCACACCGAGCTGTCCAGCACCGGCATCCGCTGGAAGGTCGGCGACGAGGTGCAGGTCTGGGACCCCCGCCGCCAGCAGATCGACCTCTTCACCGCCCCGGACGAGATCAAGATCGAGGTCGATGCCTTCAACCGCAAGGTCATCACCGAATCCTTCAACCGCGTGGTCTGCGACTACCTGGCCGGGGAGCTCGACCCCGCCTCGCGCCAGAAGACCCTGATCTTCTGCGCCAACGACGCCCATGCCGATCTGGTGGTGGATCTGCTCAAGCGCGCCTTCCGCGACCACTATGGCAGCGTCGACGACGACGCCGTCATCAAGATCACCGGCGCCGCCGACCAGCCGCTCCAGTTGATCCGCCGCTACAAGAACGAGCGCAACCCCAACGTCGCCGTCACCGTGGACCTGCTCACCACCGGCATCGACGTGCCCGAGATCTGCAACCTGGTCTTCCTGCGCCGGGTCAACAGCCGCATCCTGTTCGACCAGATGCTCGGGCGGGCCACCCGGCTGTGCGAGGACATCGGCAAGGAGACCTTCCGCATCTTCGACGCGGTGCGGCATCTACGAGGCCCTCGGCGGCCTCACCGACATGCGCCCGGTGGTGGTGGACCCGGCCGATCGGCTTCACCCAACTCGCCGCGGAGTTGACCCAGGTCGGCGACGACGAGGCCCGTGCCCTGGTGCGCGACCAGTTCGTCGCCAAGCTCCAGCGCAAGAGGCGCCACCTGGGCGAGACGGCCACCCGCGACTTCGAGACCTGCGCCGGTATGGACCCGGCCGTCTTCATCCAGCACCTGCGCAGCCTGCCGCTGGCCGACATCGCCGCCTGGTTCGCGAGCCACCCGGGCCTGGGCGAGATCCTCGACCGCAAGGGCGAGGGCCCCGTCACGCCCGTCTTCATCTCCCAGCACCCCGACCAGTTGCGCGGCGTCGAGCACGGCTACGGCCAGGCCCAACGCCCCGAGGACTACCTGGCGGCCTTCGCCGACTTCATCCATGGCCACGGCAACGCAGATCCCCGCCCTGCTGACCGTGCTCACCCGCCCGCGGGACCTCACCCGCCAACAACTGCGCGAGCTCGCCCTGGAGCTGGACCAGGCCGGCTTCAGCGAGGCCAACCTCGCCACCGCCTGGCGCGAGGCGACCAACCAGGACATCGCCGCCCGCATCGTCGGCTACATCCGCCAGGCCGCCATCGGCGACCCCCTGGTCCCCTATGCGCGAGCGCGTGGACCGGGCCCTGGGCAAGGTCCTCGCCTCCCGCCCCTGGACCGGCCCCCAGCGCCAGTGGCTCCAACGCATCGCCGCCCAGACCAAGGCCAACCTCATCGTCGATCGCGCCGCCCTCGACGACCCGGACCTGATCTTCAAGCGCGAAGGGGGCGGTTTCCCGCGGCTCGACCGCCTCTTCGGCGGCGAGCTGGCCCAGGTGCTCGATGCCTTCAATGACGCCCTCTGGCAGCAGCCCGCGGCCTGAGAGGTTGTGAATAGTCCCCTGCCTACTGCGGGCGCCCCTGACCGCACCCGGATGCGTTGCGGGGACCCCCAAGTCCGGGTCACATACGCCCGGTATGCTCCCCGGACTTGTGCACCCCCGCGCCTTTCCGGGCACGCCCAGGAACGCCCTCGCTACGGCCGGGGCCTATTCACAACCTCTGAGCCTTGGGCCAGGTCGCTGGTATATACTGCGATATAGATTCGCTAGACCCAGGGGGATGACCATGACCACCGCCAAGCTCTTCAAGAACGGCCGCAGCCAGGCCGTGCGCCTGCCGGCCGAGTTCCGCTTCCAGGGCGACGAGGTCGCGATTCGCCGCGACCCCGTGACCGGGGAGGTGATCCTGAGCCCGCTGAACAAGTCCTTCGCGGACTGGCTGGAGGAGCACGAACGCCTCTTGGCCAAAATCCCGCAGGAGGAACTGGACGACTTCATGGCGGATCGCGACCAGGGAGAAGACGTCGAGCGCGATTGGCCATGAGTCCCCTCCTGATGCTGGACACCAACGCGCTGTCCGCCGTGGTCAAGGGGCGCGCCCCGGCCCTGGCCCGGCGGCTGTTCCCCCAATCCTTCTGTATCTCGGTGGTCACCGAGGCGGAGATGCGCTTCGGGCTGGCGCACCGACCGGGTAAGGCCGACTTCCGCGCCTCCGTCGAGCGCATGCTTGCCCGCGTCGACATTCGCCCCTGGACCTCCGCCACCGCCCGCCGCTACGGCCCGTTGCGCGCCGAACTGGCCGCGCTGGGCAGGCCCCTGGCCCCCCTGGACCTGATGATCGCCGCCCACGCCCTGGCCGAGGGCGCCACCCTGATCACCGCCGACCGCGCCTTCTCCCAGGTCCCGGGCCTGGCCATCCAGGGCTACGACCAGGCATGAGCAACGTCACCCACGACATCGTCGCCAAGCTCTGGAACCTCTGTAACATCCTCAAGGACGACGGGGTCACCTACCACCAATACGTCACCGAGCTGACCTATCTGCTGTTCCTCAAGATGGCCACGGAGACCGGCACCCAGGACCAGATCCCCGCCGGCTACCGCTGGGCCGACCTGGAGGCCCGCTCCGCCGCGGAGCGCCTGGAGGTCGTACAAGCTCACCCTGATCCACCTGGGCAGCCAGGGGTCCATGCTGGTGCGCCAGATCTTCGCCAACGCCAGTTCCTTCATCAAGAAGCCCACCACGCTGTCCACCCTGGTCACCGAGATCGACAAACTCGACTGGTACAGCGCCCGCCGGGAGGGCTTGGGCGACCTCTACGAAGGCCTGCTGGAGAAGAACGCCAACGAAAAGAAGTCCGGTGCCGGCCAATACTTCACCCCGCGCCCCCTGATCGACGCCATGGTCGCCGTGATGCAGCCCACGCTGGACGACATCATCCAGGACCCGGCGGCCGGACCGGCGGCTTCCTCATCGCCGCCGACCGCTACCTGCGCGCCCACACCGACCCGGACGCCTGGACCGAAGCGCAGCAGCGCAAGTACCGCCGCAACACCTTCTACGGCATGGAGCACGTCCAGGACGCCCACCGCCTGGCCCTCATGAACCTGATGCTCCATGGGCTCGACTCCGACCCCTATGGCGCCGGCATCCGTTATGGCGACACCCTCTCCCCCGAGGGCCAGGCCCTGCCCAAGGCGACGCTGATCCTCACCAACCCGCCCTTCGGCACCAAGAAGGGCGGCGGCCTGCCCACCCGCACCGACTTCACCTTCCCCACCAGCAACAAGCAGTTCTGCTTCTTGCAGCACATCTACCGGGGCCTCAAGCCCGGCGGGCGCGCCGCCGTGGTGCTGCCCGACAACGTCCTGTTCGAGGGCAACGTCGGCGCGCCAGATCCGCGCCGACCTGATGGACAAGTGCAACCTGCACACCATCCTGCGCCTGCCCACCGGCATCTTCTACGCCCAGGGCGTCAAGACCAACGTGCTGTTCTTCACCCGCGGCGAGACGGACAAGGGCAACACCCAGGAGGTCTGGGTCTACGACCTGCGCGCCAACATGCCCCAATACGGCAAGCGCACCCAGCTCACCCGCGACCACTTCGCCGACGTTCGAGGCGGCCTTCGGCGACGACCCCCTGGGCGGTCCCGAGGCCCTGGCCAAACGGGTGGACACCGGCGAGACCGGCCGCTTCCGCCGGTTCACTCGCGAGGGATCGCCGAGCGCGGCGACAGCCTCGACATCGCCTGGCTCAAGGACGACAGCGACGACGGCAGCGACGAACTGCCGGAACCCGCCGTGCTGGCGGGCGAGGCCATGGCGGAACTGGAAGCGGCGATGGAGGAACTGCGCGGGATTCTGGCGGAGTTGGGGGAGGAGGTTGACGAGGGAGCAGACGAGCGACAAGCCCGACAGTACTCGGAACCAGGCGTTGGCGTAGGCGTGGATCTGCCCTGGAAGCCCTGAAGGAGGCGATGGCGGAATGAGCAACCTCGCCCCAATCTGGACGGCCTGCATCGCGAGTTGGCGGACTGATCGCCGCCAGCCGGCAGGGATGCCATGGAATCAACGCCGAGCGACAGGGATGGAGCCTCGGCAGTGCTGCACCAGGTGTTGCTCCGATGCGAGCGCGCTCGGATGGCGCAAGGTATCGTCCGACTCGGCATCCAACCTCGCAAACGAGTTCGGCCGTGGTTCGAGGCCGACGAACCTCCGGCGCATGGCCACATTCGTCCAGGTCTTCCCAGACCCGGGATATCGCATGCTGAGCTGCGTTGGGCTTCTGGTCCTCAGCCCGAAGGACCCGACACCAGAGGCTTTCTTTCGTCCCAGTCGCTCCGCGTGGGAGTGCAGTCTTGGCCGCTCCGGCGGCCCGAGCCGCGATGCGACGCTGGAGCGTCGGCACTTACTCCTACGCTGGAGCGCGGGAGCCAGCAAGATCGCGGCAGTCGAAGCGTGAATGAGCCCCCGAACGTCTGGGCACTGCCGCCCTTGACGACAAGTGGTGCAGAGGTCCTGATGGCCTCTTGTTACGAGCGGTTCCCGTGGCTGGGCCAGGTACTACTCGGAGGACCGGGATCCCAATGTATCCGCATTCGGTAATCTTCAACTCATGGAACGATTGGCAATGGATCTGTCATCGACAAGTTCAACATGTGGTGCCCCCTACGAGGAGCGGAGTCCGACCGCACTACGTGCTCGGAGGTCCAGAGCGACATACTGGTTGCAATAACCGCTGAGACTCGGGATGATCGGCCGTGGTGCCTGGCGCAACACTGCGGCGTCGAAGCCTTACATTAACCAGCACATCGCCCTTGCGCGACCCATGCCAGGACATCGACCGAAGATTCACTTGGCTCATGCGCTTCTGGAATTCGGACGGTCGGTGCGAGAAGCGCCAACTCCAAGAAACTGAGACGTGCTCGGCAACAAATTCTGGTCTCGGTCTCGATGACCAGTTCGCGGTTGCCGTTCCCCTGGCGCCCAGAAACGAACAAAAGCGCATCGCCGACAAGCTCGACGCGGTTCTGGCGCGGGTGGACGCCTGCCGGGAACGCCTCGACCGCGTGCCCGCCATCCTCAAACGCTTCCGCCAGGCCGTCCTCGCCGCCGCCACCTCCGGCGAATTGACGAAAGACTGGCGCGCCGAACAGGTAGCCCGGATGGAGCCGCAGGCGGAATCCGGGGATGCCGTCCACGAGGCCGCGGGACGGCTCTATGCTGTCCGCGGCAACCCGGATTCCGCTCGCTTCATCGGGCTACGATCTTCCTGATAGCTGGGGGGAATCGACAGTCGGTGAGATGACTGAGAGAATCGACGCCGGGCTAAATGGGTCCAACGCGCAGAACGGCCGCCGGACGACGGTGAGGTTGGCTTAGTCAAGGCATCAACGCTCGTGACTTGGGGTGTCTTTGACGAGAACAAGATCAAGACGCGTTCCAGCAGGCCATCTTCGCCGAGTCGTCCCGCATTAGACAAGGTGACTTCCTGATATCCCGAGCGAATACATTGGAATTGGTTGGAGCCTGCGTATTGGTCCAGGATGTCAAACGGGCGGTTTATTTGTCAGGAATAAAGTCCAATTACCAGGCTGTGCATCCTCAGATGGCGCTAGAGAAGTTCTAGTGGATTTGCGATGCTATGTGCTGCGGTCAGCATAGGGGCCGACGGCAGATTGAGGCCCTCGCCAGCGGCAACCAGCTCTCAATGAGAAACTTATCGCAGGCGAACCTCAAGGAGTGTCCGTGTTCCTATGCCGCGAGAGGATGAACGGCAGGAAATCGTCCGCCGCGTCGAAACCCTCTTCGCCTACGCCGACCGCCTGGAGGCCCGCTACCAGGCCGCCCGCGCCCAGGTCGAGCGTCTGACCCCAGCCCTGCTCGCCAAGGCCTTCCGCGGCGAACTGGTGCCCCAGGACCCCGACGACGAGCCCGCCGGCGAACTGCTGGCGCGGATCAAGGCCCAGGCCGCGGGCAGCCAGCCCAGGCGTGCCCCTCGGGGTCGAGTAGGTCGGGCTTTAGCCCGACCGTGACGGCCCCGGAGCCAGTCGCGAGACCCCATCGCGGCGCGGCGCCGCTCCCACGGGTCATGCCTTGTTCGAAAATTTGACGCATCTGTGAAGATGCGGGTCGCTCAGGGAACGTCGCCGCGGGCGCTTCCAGGTCGGCACCCCGGCGCCAGCGGGTCGAATTGCCCGAGGATCAGGCTGGACGCCTTGACCGCTCTGGGGTATCACTAGCGCGCCCCGGCTGCGCCCTGGGGGTGCGGCACACAATCTGTTCATCACACGGCAACACAGACGAGGAATCCACACCATGAAAGTCCCGAGCACCTCGACGATCCTGGCCACAACCCTGGCGGCCATCCTGACGACCCCGGTCCTTGCGGCGGAGGTCCCCGCCGTGGTGACCTTCGGCGGCGAGGCGAACATGCCGACCCTCAAGGATCCCAAGGCCCACGATAAGTTCAACCTCACCCTGTCCGACGGTCAGGTGATCACCTCTTTCAACCTCGAATGCAAGGGCGGCACCAGCGCCCTCGGCGGGCTGGTCAAGGGCAACGAGGAGTGCGCCGTGGCCGGCAACGGGACCATCATCAATCCCAGCAATCCGGCGGAGAAGTTCCCGCGGACCCAGTATTCGGGCGGCTTCGTCGTCCAGCCCAGCGGGGCGACGGACATGTCGAAGGTCCTGGTCAGCTATCTCGCGGTAGGCAAGGTTCCGGCCTCGTCCGGCAGCCTGAACGGGGTGATCAATCTCAAGCCCGAGAATCCCTCGCCCACGGCCGGGATGCTCAAGGATTTGGTCCTCAAGCGCCTGCGCAAGGAGGCCGGCGATACGGGGAGCCTGATGGATACCCGCGTCGATACCGTCGAGATGCCGGATCTGTTCATGCCTTCCGCCGGGTTCGCCAGCGACAAGGGCTGCAACTGGCGCGGCAGCATGGCCTTCGCCTACCAATCCGAGAGTTGGTTTATGGATCTGACGGCGACCTGTGGCGGCAAGACCTACGCCCTGAAGGGCAACATGCCCTGGATCGACTCCCCCGGCGCCAAGGACCGCACCCAGTACAACCTGCTGCTGACCCTCCCCAGCGCCGAGGCGGCCAGCGACGATGCCATGTTCGCCACCCCGTCGGGCGACGGCGATATGTTTGCCACGGCCAACGGCATCAGCGGGACCATCGTCATGGACGAGAGCCTGTATGTCGAGACCGTGGTGGACGGCAAGACCGAACGCCTGCCCATGCGGACCAAGATCAGCGGCAGCCTCACCGGTCATGGCGTCCCGCTCGACACGGTGCGCTCCTTGTCCAACCTGATCGGCTTGCTGTCCCGGACCTTCTTCGGGGCTTGATGGGACTGTGAGGGGCAAGGTTCATCCGCCTTGCCTTGCCCCCTCACCCCAACCCCTCTCCCCGCCGGGGCGAGGGGCCTTTCCTCAGCGCCCCGCCTGACCAGCTTGTATCGGAGGTGTACCCCGATGGAAATCGGACCGCGCGAGATCCAAACCCCCTTCCGCCCCATCCCCCTGGATGTCCCGGAGGGGATGAAGCCCAACGAGTTCTTCAACAGCACGGAGAACTTAAACGACCTGGTCCAGAACAACGGGCTGCTGCTCAACCGCGAGGACCTGCTGCTCTACCGCAAGGCCCTGGGGCACTCCAACGAGTTCGACTGCTCCATCATCTACAACACCTCCAAGTCCATTCTGAACCCGCTTGGGCGCCCGGTGCGCCGCACCCAGGTGCCGGAGGCCGTGCGACGGGTCTGGAACCGGATGAATCAGGTGATCATCGCCTGGATGGTGGAGCGCTATCCGGACCCCACGGAGACCCTGATCCTGGCCGGGGAGGCGAGCCTGGACGCGACCTGGCCCCTGACCTCCCCGGGTGTGCCGAGCATCCGTATGCTCCACAACCACTTCATGGTCTTCCCCATGGCGGGGCTGCGCTCGGCGGCCCTGGCAAACCCGGCCAACCCGAATCTGACCGATGGCGGCCAGCACAGCCTGTTCCAGGCGTATATGCGGGACGTCTACCGGGAGTTTTTCGCGCAGGCCCTGGATTTGCGAATTCTGCGCACGGTGCACACGGAGGAGTCACGCCTGGGGCTCACCGGCTACCCTGAGGGTCTGCCGTGCTGGGAGATCCAGGGCGGCGTGGATGCCCTGAAGGAGATCGCCTTCTGGCGTGAGTACGACGCCATCCTCAAGGGCTTTCTGGACTTCTACAGGACCTTCTTCTCCCAGGTCTCCACGCGCAACGCCCCGCCCCTGCCGGACCTGCATTTTCCGGGGCCTGTGGATGCGGTCCTGTTGTTCGACAACGACTTCCTCAAGACCGCGAAGAAGGTCCGCGATCACTGTATCAAGGACCCGGCCTATGCCAACTCCATCCGCTGGGAGCCCGCCTTCAAGCAGCTCATCTACCGCAACGACGACGGCAAGCTGCTGGTGACCATCAGCCAGAACTCCATCGGCAACGCCATCACGGAGCTGCTGGGGGTGGTGGTGAAGCGGGTCCCGGATGCCGCCTCCTACGAGATCGCCGAGCCGGCGCTGGTCGAGCGCCTCCTGGATGTCCGCGCCCGACTCATCGAGGCGGACTTGGGCGATGGCATTGCCACGGCTTACTGGCCGGGGGGCTGAGGCCGGCCGACCGCTCTTGTTCAAGTTCTATCGCTTTATCATTGGGTTGAAGTGCCTTTCTCGACTTTTTTCTGCTACCTTATAGCTCCTTCCGGAATGCGGGATCGCCCCTTAACGACTCGCACCCGGACCCAATACCCATCGGAGACCCCCTGCCATGTCCTTCCTGCCGCGTGCCGCGCTTGCGGCCCTGGCCCTATCCACAGGCTTCAGCCTGGTTCTGTTCCTCCTCGGGTCGCTGCCCGGGGGCCGGCAGGCCGGGCCCCAAAGGGAGACCGATTCCGCTGCGGCTGCCACCGCCACCTCGACCGCCGCCCTCGGCCCGGCCGCCGCGCCTGGGACTGGCCGGACGGGTGATGTCACCGGCCAGGCCCTGGCGGATACGAGGGCCGTTCAGCGCCCAACCGCTCCGCCCCTCAACCTCGGCAAGGCGCCGGCCATTCGCTCCGACGCCGCCCTGGTGGTGGAGGAGGGTGGCACCGAGGTCCTGGCCAAGCACAGCCAGGCGATCAAGCCGATCGCCTCCATCACCAAGCTGATGACGGCCATGGTGGTGCTGGACTCCGGGGTGGACCTGGACCAGTACATCGAGATCACGCCCGCCGACCGCGACAACCTGCGCCACAGTCGTTCGCGCATGCGCACCAACGCCGCGCGCCTGAGCCGGCGGGACATGCTGACGATTGCGCTCATGTCCTCGGAGAACCGCGCCGCCGCGGCCCTGGGGCGGACCACATTCGCAGACGGGACCCCGGCCTTCGTGGCGGCCATGAACCGCAAGGCCCAGTCTTTAGGGATGGCGGACACCCACTACGCCGACGCCTCCGGCCTGGACGGGGCAAACCGTTCCACCGCGGCGGACCTGGTCCGGCTGCTCCAGGCCGCCAGCGGCTATCCCTTGATCCGGGAGGCGACCACCCGCTCCGAACTGGACGTAAAGCCCTATGCCGGCGGCGGCACTCTACCCTATCGCAACACCAACCCCCTGGTGCGTAACGCCGACTGGCAGGTGGAACTGAGCAAGACGGGCTATGTGGACGAGGCCGGTCATTGCCTGGCCATGCAGGCGCAGATCGCCGGGCGGCGCTACTGGATAGTCCTGCTGGATTCCGCCGGTAAGCGGACCCCTGTGGGCGATTCCAACCGGCTGCGCAAGTGGATTGAATCGGGACGAAGCTGATTCATGTACAAGGGGGAGCGTTTCAACAGCATCACCCACCTGGTGGGGGCCGTCCTGGCCCTGGTGGGGGCCACGGTCATGGTGACCATCGCCGGGATGCAGGGCGGGGCGACGCGCATCGTCAGCTTCACGGTCTACGGCGCGACGCTCTTCCTGCTCTACCTCTTCTCGACCCTGTACCACAGCCTGAAGGGGCGGGCCAAGGAGGTCTTCCAGGTCCTCGACCACCACGCCATCTACCTGCTGATCGCCGGGACCTACACGCCCTTTACCCTGATCACCCTCAAAGGCGCCACCGGCTGGTGGCTGTTCGGGGCCGTGTGGGGGCTGGCCCTGGTGGGGATTGTCCTGGACTCCCTGCCGCGCCGGGGCAGCCGGCTTTGGTCCCTGGTCATCTACCTGGGGATGGGCTGGCTCATCGTCTTCGCCCTGGGGCCCCTGATCGCCGCCCTGCCTTCGGCGGGCTTCTGGTGGCTGGTCATCGGGGGCCTCTTCTATACGGTCGGGGTGATCTTCTACGTGTTGGACGACCGCTGGCCCTGGTGCCACGGGGTCTGGCACTTGTTCGTCCTGGCCGGCAGCATCAGCCATTACTTCGTCATCCTGCTCTATCTGTGAACGCAGATTCGGACCAAGCGCTGATGCCGGCGCGGCAGATGATCCGAGCGAGGCCCACCCACCTTGGAGCTAGGCCCACGGGTGCGGAACGTCCGTAGAAGAGGTCAATCCAGAGCATCTGCGCTCGCCTCCGTTACCAGCCGGCTGAATCCGTCGTCATACGCCATGCTTCTGCACCAGCCGGTTGCCCGACCTAAGGCAAACCGCCATCTCCGGGCTGCGCCTGCCTGGCATCCTCGATGGATATGCGCAACGGCCCGTGCGTGTCCAGGTGCAGATCTCTCTGCGGGAAGGCGATGACGATACCCGCCTGTGCAAACTTGCGGTTGATCGCCTTGTGCAGGTCCGTGGTGGTCGCGATCCGGTAATCGAGGTCGTCGATGTAGGCGCGCAAGATGAGGGTGAGGGAATTGTCGCCAAACCCCTCGAAACACAGGACCGGCTTGGGGTCATCGAGCACGTGCTCGTGCTCCTCTGCCGCCTCTCTCATCAGGGCGTGGGCCTTCTCGACATCGGTCCCGTAGGCCACCCCCACGACGACCTTGACGCGGATGACCTGGTCCGATAGGGACCAGTTGAGCAGCCGGCCGGTGATGAACTCCTTGTTCGGGACCAGGAGTTCCTTGCGGTCCAGGTTGCGGATGGTGGTGGCGCGAATGCGGATCTTGGTGACCACGCCGTCGGTATCGCCAACGGTAACCATGTCGCCAACCCGCACCGGCCGCTCGAACAGGATGATCAACCCGCTGATGAAGTTTGCGACGATCTCCTGCAGGCCGAAGCCGATGCCCACCCCCAGCGCGGCCACCAGCCACTGGAGCTCGGACCACTGGGCGCCGAGGGTGTTGAGCGCCAACAAAATCCCTATGGCGACAATGGCATAGGTCGTGAGGGTCGTGACGGTGTAGCGGCTGCCGGACGCCATGGCAGAGTGCCCCGCCAGGATCATGTCCAGCACAGCTGGCAGTCGTTTGGCGAGCACCACCATGGCGGTGAGGTAGATCAGCGCGAGGCCGAGGTTCGCCAGGGTGATTGGCAGGCGTCGCTCCCCCCCGTCAACGGTTGCCGTGTAGTGCCAGAGCGTCACCTGTTTCAGGATCTCCAATGCCGGAAACACATCGGCCCAGATGAGGTAGAGCACCATGAACGCGACGAAGGTGACCGCAATCTTCAGCAACTCCCGGCTGTCGTCCGTTACCGCATCGAGGTCGAGATCGGCATACTCAAACCGTGAAGAGGTGTCCCTTTGATCTGACCCTGCCGTCTCGCGACCGGCGAGGGCCGCCAGTCGATGTTCCGTCGCCGCCCGCCGGGCCAGACGCCAGTGCGTGAGTGCCAGCCAACGCCGAGCGAGGGCGTGGAGTAGCACCAGGCCGACGATCATCCATAGGGTGGCTATAAAGGCCCGCGCAATGATCACTGCGGAGTAGACATAGCCGGTCAGAATCAAGGCCAGCACCACGAGGGGAAGGGCGGCGAGGAGTGGGAACCAAAAGGCCTGGGCACGCAGGAGTGAGGTCCTGTCGGATCGAAGCGGCCCGCGCACCAGCACGCCCCGTTTGGGGTGGAAAACGCGGTACAGAAAGACGGCGAACCCGACGGTAGAGACCAGCAGCGCAAGCCGTGTGACGACCCCTCCGGTGCCGACCTGGTTCAGGTCCATGGACAGCCGTGCGATAAATTTCGCTGGGACAGAGATCCAGATGAGCCAACCCAGCTCCGTCCTCAGTTGCCGCACGCTGGTCTCCGGCCAGCGGAAATGGGCGATGGCCAGGCCCGATGGCAGACACGCCACGCGTAAGGCCAGAAGGCCCCAGAGCGCCAGCGCGCCGTGAAACAGGGTGAGACCCACCGCGTGGGACAGCTCGGTGCCCTGTCCTGCGGCCTGGAGCTGCCAGCCCGTTACGCCTATGAGCAGGGGCAGTGGTGCTGCCGTTACCAGCGACAGGGTCAGGGCGTGCAGGGTATCCGTGAAGTGGTCGTTGGTCGGATTGCCTACCCGCGCCGATGTGCCCTCGATCAACGCGATCAGCGTGCGGCGCTTCCACATCAGGGCGGCGGACAAGACCAGGGTTAGCCAGAAGGCCGGCGATCCCGCGACCTGATGGCGAATGGCAAGGCTCAGCTCCGACCAGCGCGCCGGCGAGAACAGCAACCGGACCTCTCGCGGCAGGGTTGCGAGGTCTTCCAGATGGGTTTTTGTACCTGTATCGAGCCAGAACAGGTTTCCCTTGAGAAAGTCATCGTAGGCGTGTGCCGCCTCCAGCATCTGGCCCTCGGCAGCCTGAAGCCTGCGCAGGCGATCGAGATAGTACCCTTGAGCCTCGAGTTGTTCGCTGAGCAGACGCTGCCGCTGCGCCACCAGCGCGCGGAGCTTGTCCCGCGTGTCGGGCGCATGCGCGGCGGGAAGCTTGGCCTCGAACTCGGCGACGGTACGGTCCAGGTCGGCGATGCGCGCCACCTCGTCAAGGTGGCGTAGACGACTCAGGTTGAGCGCAGCGATCTGCCCCTCTATGGCGTTCGCCTTGCGGGCGTATACCTTGAGGTCTGGCAGCGCCTCACGATGTTCGAGCAAGAGTTGGCCTAGCCCTGGGGTGAGGCCGCTGATCTCCCTGGCCGCCCGTTCCCGCTTGTAATCCGCGTTGATCCGAGCAGCCAGGCGCTCCGCATAGGCCTGGTCCTCGTCCATCGCGTCGAGGCGCGCGGCGATGGTATTGAGATCACCGGTGAGTTCGGCGTTCTGCTCGGCAAGCCGAACCAACACGGGGTCCGACCCGGCAATCGCGAGCAGCATGGCCTGAGCCGCGGTCTTTGCCCGGGCTGCCTCGATTGCACGCTGGGCGTTGACCAGCTCCTTCAGTGCATCTACCCGCTTTCCGACCAGGTCGGCGCTGGCCGCTTCCTCGTCTCGCTTGGCCGCCAGCAGGTCCAAACGCATCGGCAGGCTGAGAAGCTCCTGATCGAGGGCCTTGATCTCGGTGCTCAGCGCCAGGTATCCGGTCTCCATGGCCCAACGCTTTGCCTGGATCAACGACAGCCCGCCGTCGCCTGCAAGCTCGGCCTGGAGCGCGGCAGCAATGGCCTCCTGCTGCTCCTGGGCCTCCGCGAGCCGCTGGCTGATCGCCGCCGGTCTGTTCTCGAGGTAGGTCAGTTGGCGCCCGAGATCGGCGCGCCGGGCATTCGCCGCGGCCAACTCGGCTCCCGCCTTCTTGAGTTGCAGATCGAGCTGTTCGCGTGGCGTCTCCAGGTTGACCTCCGGGATTGCCGGCCCGTCGCCACCCTTGGCCGCGGCGATCCGCTCGCGGATGCGCTGCGCCTCCTCCAGCCCCGTTCGGGCCGCTTCCTCGAAGGCGGTAGCCCTCGCGTTATCGGCACTTACCTCTTTGAGGTTGCTCAACGCCTCACGGTATAAGGCGACGAGCTTGATCCTCGCCTCCGCTTGCAGATCCGGATTGGCCTCGGCCTCAGTGATCCTGGCAACAATGACCTCAGCGCTCACCAGCGTCGGGGCCAAAGCGGTTTGGTTGTCGCCCAGCGCGGCGGATGCGGTCTGCGCCACTGCAAGCCACAGGGTCCATACCATCAAGTGGAACAGTAGGCTATCTGTCATGGCGAAGCGCGGTGGGACCTAGGATTCGGTGGCAATAGGCGCGCATCGGTCGGCATGCTTACCCGACCCGGGGCTTATCGCCGTAGTCATCGCGCCCCGTAGGGGTGCCTGTGATGGCATATCGCATATCCTAATCCCTCGCAAAGAAGCCAGACCTTGCCGGGGCCTGGTCCGGACCGACCCGACCGCTGTGTGGCAGTCTACCCAAGTTGCCATGCCTTGGGGCGACCGACGGGACCCTACACCACCCGGGGTGGCAGCGCCGGGCGGGCCGGACCCTGTATGATCGGGCCCCCGACACCTGGCACCGGAGCCGAACCCATGCCTACCGCCGCCCGCCGTCCCCTCACGACCCGCGACGCACGCTGGGCCCGTGCCCTGGCGACCTGGCTCGCCAACCGTCGCGTCCCGCCCAACGGAATCTCGTTGGCGAGCCTGGGCTTTGCCGCAGCCGGCGCCCTGGCGATGCTCGCCGCACCCGCGGCCCCGACGGGCGGGCGCGCCGCGCTGTTTGTCCTGGCCGCCGCCTGTATCCAGTTGCGCCTGCTGTGCAACATGCTGGACGGCATGGTGGCGGTGGAGGGGGGGCTGGGGTCGCGGGCCGGTGACCTTTACAACGAGTTGCCGGACCGCATCGCCGACCCACTCCTGATCGTCCCCGCCGGCTATGCTACCGGCTTTGCACTGGGCCCGGAACTGGGCTGGATCGCCGGGCTGCTCGCACTGCTGACGGCCTATATCCGCTCCCTGGGCGGTAATGCCGGGCTGCCCCAGTCCTTCGTCGGGCCCATGGCCAAGCCCCACCGTATGGCGACCATGACCGCGGGCCTGCTACTCGCCGCCCTGACGGTGCCCCTGGGGTGGGACGGCCGAGTCCTGCTGGTCGCCCTGTTGGTGGTCGCCATTGGGGCCATGATCACGGCCGGGCGACGCACCGCGGCCATCCTTCGCGCCCTGGAGGGGTGATGGACAAGGCCATCGAACCGCGCCCGCGGCCCTGGACAGTCGCCCTGGCGGGGGCCGCCCTGGTGACCTTGACCCGGCTCGTCACCGGGGCCCAGGCGCGCTGGGTGGGCTCGGCCCCAACCGCCGCCCAGCGGGTCTACTTCGCCAATCACTCGTCCCACCTGGACGCATTGGTCCTGTGGGCGGCGCTGCCGCCCGAGTTGCGCGGCCGCACTCGCCCGGTCGCGGCGGCGGATTACTGGGACAGGCCCGGGGTGCGCGGCTGGATCGCGCGGAACCTGCTCGATGCCGTGCTGGTGGACCGTTCCAGCGCCAAGGGCGGGCGCGAGGCCCTGGAGCGACTGACCGGCGCCCTGGCCGAAGGGGCCTCCCTGATCCTGTTCCCCGAGGGCACCCGGGGCGATGGCGTCACCATCGGGGAGTTGAAGCCCGGGCTCTACTTCGTTGCCAAGGAGCGCCCGGACATCGAACTGGTCCCGGTCTATCTACAAAACCTGTGCCGCATCCTGCCCAAGGGTGAAATCCTGCCCGTCCCGCTGCTGGGCAGTTCGACCTTCGGGCCCCCGCTGCGGCTCAATCCCGGCGAGACCCGCCAGGACTTTCTGGTACGGGCGCGCGACGCCCTGGTGACGCTGGGGGGACAGCCATGAATATCGCCTGGGACCCGCAACTCCTGACGTTGTTGGGGGGTATTGCGATCTTGCTGGTGCTCTCCAGCGGCATCGCCATGGTGCTGGAGCGTCGGGTGCAGACGCCGGAGGGACTCCTGGTGGTCGCAAACCTGAGCGCACGGATCCGTGCCTGGTGGGTCATGACGGCGGTCTTCGTGGCGGCGCTGGCCACCGGGGGGATCGGCTCCGTCATCCTGTTCGGACTGACCTCTTTCATCGCCCTGCGGGAGTTCATCACCCTGACCCCGACCCGGCGCGCCGACCACCGTACCCTGTTCTGGGCCTTTTTCGTCTTTGTGCCCATCCAGTACTACCTGGTGGCGATCCATTGGTACGGGCTCTTCGTCATCTTCATCCCGGTCTATGCGTTTCTGTTTGTGCCGGTGCGCAGCGTGCTCGCCGGGGACACAGAGGACTTTCTGGCGCGCACCGCCAAGATCCAGTGGGGGCTCATGGTCGCCGTCTATTGCGTGAGCCATGCCCCGGCCCTGCTCATGCTCCAGATCCCGGGCTTCGAGGGTGAGAATGCCAAGCTCCTGCTGTATCTCATTGTGGTGGTGCAGTTGAGCGATGTCCTACAGTATGTCTTCGGGAAGACGCTGGGCCGGCACAAGATTGTCCCCAAGGTCAGCCCCAACAAGACCTGGGAGGGTGCCGTCGGGGGTATCGGCTCCGCCACCCTGATCGGTGCCCTGCTGTGGTGGGCCACCCCCTTCTCACCCTGGGCGGCGGCGGGGATCGCGCTCGTCATCAACCTGGCTGGGTTCGCCGGGGGCCTGTGTATGTCCGCCATCAAGCGCGACCGCGGCATCAAGGACTTCGGCAGCCTGATCCAGGGCCACGGCGGGGTCATGGACCGCATCGACTCCCTTTGCTTTGCCGCGCCGCTGTTCTTCCATGTGGTTCGCTACTACTACACCTGAGCGTCCATCCGGCGCCGGTGTCGGTTCCCGCCGGGCCTCGGGCCTGGGCCTGCTGAACCGCCATGCCGGTTGATCCTGGCCCCCTCACGGCCTGGGTCACCGCCTGGGGCAGTGCCTTTGGCCTGATCTTTCTGGCCGAGATGGGCGACAAGAGCCAGTTGGTGTGCATGACCCTCGCCGCCCGGCATCGGCACGGACCCGTGCTTGCGGGGGCCGTCGTCGCCTTCCTGCTGCTCAATACCCTGGCGGTGGTGTTCGGGGCGGCGCTGGCCCAATGGATCCCCGAGCGCCTCCTCGCCGCCCTGGTGGCCGTCCTGTTTGCGGCCTTCGGGATCAGGGGCCTGCGCACCCAGGCCGAAGAGGAGGACACCGAGGTCCCCGAGCGCCCCGGCCACGGGATCTTCTTCACCACGGTCCTGATGCTGGTCCTGGCCGAGATGGGCGACAAGACCCAGATCGCCGTCGCCGGCATGGCCAGCACCCTGCCGCCCCTGGCGGTCTGGCTCGGTGCCAGCCTGGCCCTGACCGCGACCTCCGCCATCGGCGTGGTGGTCGGGACCCGCGTCCTGCGCCGTCTGCCGATGCACCGGGTGCATCAGGTCAGCGGCGCCCTGTTCCTGGTCCTCGCCGCCCTTGCACTCAGCCGCGCCCTGTGGCCCTAAGCATGCCCATCGGAAGCCAGCCGCATGACGACCAACGACAAGACCCGCTACCGCTCCTGGCTCATCAATCTGATGCTGATCCTGGCGGTCTTCATCGGCGTCCAGTGGTGGAAGGCCCGTCCCCTGGCCACTGGGCCGGCACCGGCCCTGACCGGCCCACTGCTCGACGGCCGGCCCTTCGATCTCAAGGCCCTGCGGGAAAGCGGCGGCGGCCGCCCCGTCCTGGTCCACTTCTGGGCGACCTGGTGCCCTGTGTGCAGGCTGGGTCAGGGGGGCATCGATGCCATCGCCAGAGACCACCCCCTGGTGAGCGTCGCCCTTCAGTCCGGGGATGAGCGCGACATCCTGGACTTCATGGGCAAGGAGGGTCTGAGCTTCCCGGTCCTGCCCGATCCTTACGGGGAGGCGGCGAGTGCCTGGGGTGTGGCGGGGGTCCCGGCCAGCTTCGTAGTGGACGCCGCCGGGCGCATCCGTTTCGCCACCGTCGGCTACACCACCGAGGCCGGACTCAGGGCCAGGCTCTGGGTGGCGGAATCCCTGGAGTGATGCCCCCAGAGTGGCATAGGGTTGTCCGATCCCCCTGCACGGGTATAATTTCGCACATTAGCGTTTAACGATATTTCGGAGTGCCATCATGCCCACCTACGACTACCGCTGCGACGACAACGGCAAGGTGCTGGAAGTCAGCCACCGCATGAGCGAGAGCCTTGCCACTTGGGGCGAATTGTGTGCCCGTCTGGGCATGGAGCCCGGCGACACCCCGGTCGCGGCCCCGGTCCACCGCCTGGCCACCGGCGGCAACATCCTCTCCAGCACCGCGCGCACCGGCGGTGGCGAGGCCCCACCCTGTGCCACCGGCTCCTGCTGCCCAGGCGGCGCCTGCGGGCTCAACTGACGGCGCAGGCCGCGGGCTTCAGACCACCGCGCGGGCGGTGGCCTCAGTCCAGATAGACCTTCGTCTGGGCCCCGGTGGGGTCGAAGATGAACGGCTTGCCCAGGGCATCGAGCCGGAACAGGCTGAAGATGCGGTGCCCGTTGAAGTCCAGCACCCGCAGGTCATCGGACTCGTGCAGGTCGTTGACCACGGCCTGAAAGTGGCCGCCGTACTTGGCCTTCACGTCGTCCAACGAAAGTTCATAGGCCATGAACTTGTCCACCCCCTTGATCCGCAGCTTGCCGATCAGGACGTCGTCGTCCAGGGCATCGAGGGACGACAGGACCACCAGGGGTCCGCTCGCCGTCATGAGCATCAGCGCCTTCATTGTTCTCCACCTCTAACTGGCCTTGAGAAACCGGGCGGCGGGCTCACATGGCCCCCCCGCCAATACCCGCCGCGGCCTGGGGCAAACCGCCGCGGCGCGCCCCGGGGCCCGTCGCCCGCGGTCCCGGGCCAAGCTGCACCTGGACCTGGATTTCGCCCCCGTTGCGGTGAACGGTCAACACCACGCGGTCCCCGATCGTATACCCCTCCAGCACGGCGATCAGCTTCGCGATGCTCTTCACCGGCTTGCCGTCCACGGCGACGATGACGTCACCGAGGATCAGGTCCCCATTGCGCGCCGCCCGGGTGGCCTGAATCCCAGCCTTGGCCGCGGGACTCCCCGCCTCGACCTTGAGTACCAGGACGCCGGACAGTCCCGCCTCTTCCAGCACGCGCTCGCTCAGGTCATCGTCCGCCACGATGCCGAGGCTGGGTCGGATATAGCGCCCGGAGGCGATCAGTTGCGGGACTATGCGGTTGACCGTGTCCACCGGCACGGCGAAGCCGATCCCGGCGGAGCTGCCCGAGGGGCTGAAGATAGCGGTGTTGATGCCGATCAGGCGCCCGGCACTGTCGATCAGGGGACCGCCAGAGTTGCCGGGATTGATGGCGGCGTCGGTCTGGATCAGATGCTCGATCTGGCCGTCGGCCTCCGTCGGTATGGTCCGATTCAGCGCCGAGATCACCCCGGTCGTCAGGGTGTAATCGAGGCCGAAGGGGTTGCCGATGGCCACGACCTTTTGCCCGACCTTCAGGTCACCGCTGACCCCGACCGGGATGGCCCTCAGCCGGCTGGGCGGGACATCGATGCGCAGCACCGCCAGGTCGTGTTCAGGGCTCGCCCCCACCAGGACGGCGTCGTAGTTGCGCTGGTCGGACATGCGCACATAGGCCCCACCGACGCCCTCGATGACGTGGTGATTGGTCACCACATGGCCGCGGTCGTCCCAGATGACCCCAGAGCCGGTCCCACGACGGACCTCGGTGACATCGCGCGTGATCAGATCCAGCACCCGGCCTGTGGTCGTGATGTAGACCACCGAGGGGCTGCTGGCCTCGAAGATGGAGATGGTGGTCTGCTCGTCCGCCGCCAGGTCGCCGCGGGCGGTGATCGCTCGCGGCTCGGCGCGGTAGGCGATGAACGCTCGCTCCAGCCAGGGGCGCGCCGCCAGGGCCGCCAGGAAGAAGATCACAAACCAGAACAGAAAGCGCGACAGACCGAAGGCGTGCATGGCGGGGGCTATTACGGTGGCTTGGCGCCATTGTATACCGGAGGATCCCCGGCCGGTCCGGGACCGTCTTTCAGGCCGGCGCCCCTGTGCCCTGCAAGACCATGTCGGCCAACCTGGATAGGGCGATATCGCTGCGAATCGATGCAAACAAGCAGGGACCCCGAACTACGGGGCGGCGCTCGGGCGGAGCCTGCCGCGCAGGGCCTGAAGGTCGCGAACGGCGTCGCCCAGCAGTCGGCCCAACAGGCGGTCGAAGGCCGCCGCCGCAGCGGCGGGGTCTGGGCCCGCGGGTTCGCTGCCCTGATAGAGGTGAGAGGCCAGCGGGCGACGGTCTGAGGCATTGACCAGGGTCAGGTTGAAGGCCGCCTCTACCCGAGGGGGCTGGGCGTCCGGGAAGTGTGTGAGTCGGGTCAACTCGCCGCTCAGGAGATAGTCCGCCTGGGCCCGCTGACCTGGGGCGACGACGAAGGCGAACAGGTGCGCCTGGCGCAGGGCCGCGACCAGGCTGGAGGCGATGGCGGCGGCGGGGGGCTCGGCCCATAGGTGATAGGTGTAGGTCTGGACCTCGTCGGGGCGCTCCGCGCCGACGAAGACCAACTCCCGTCCGACCCCGAGGCCGCGGGCCACCGGCTGGGTGACCAGCAGGGTGGCGGCCACTGGGGTCGCCGCCAGCGGTTCGACCTGGACCGTCGGGGCCAAGGGGTAGAAGTGGTCCTGCCGGGCGGGGCCGAAGGAGCAGGCGGTCAGGGCTGCAATGTTTGAAAGCGCTGCCAGCACGCAGATCCACTTTGCTCCGCCGCTTGATCGTGTTTGGGAGTTCACTTCGGCCTCCGGGCGTTGTCCTGGACCTCGCGCCCACGGAGGATCACCGCAGGGTTGTTACGCAGGTCCCGGGAGACCTCGGCGAGGTTGCGGCTGGTCGCCTCGATGTGTTCGAGGATTGGGGCCAGGGAGGCGGCCAACTCCTGGGCCGCGTATTGGCTATCGGTGACGGTGCGGTCGATGGCGGGGCGGTTGCGTTTGACCAGGGCGCGCAGGTCCGCCGCCAGGGCACCGTAGTCCTTTACCGTCCTCTGCACATCCTGGCTCTGGCCGCTGAGGGTGCCGGAGACGCCAGCCAGGTCCTTGGCAATTTGTTCCACCGCGTTGAGGATGCCCGAGAGCTTTTCGGGGTCCACCGCCGCGTCCAGGTTAGCGGCCAGGTGCTGCAAGTTGTCGAAGACCCCCGCCAGGCGCTCGCGCCCGCTGGATTCGGGCGCGCCAATGCCCGCCGCATTGCCAGGCGTGCCGGATACGGCATCGGGTGCGGTGCCCGGCGTCCCCTCGGCCCCTGTTAGATCCCTCGCCCCACCCTGGGGGACAGGTCCGGTTCCCAATAGCTCCTGAAGGGCGGCGATCTGCTCGGCGATGCCGGCCAGGGCCGGGGCTATGGTCTGTTCCACCAGCGTTTGGAGGGAGTCGGTGAGGCGGCCAAGCTGTGCCACCAGGTCGGCCTCGCGTCGGCTGGTGGCAATGTGCTCCCCGTCCACCAGTGGGTGGTCGCGGTCCTGCCCGGGGAGGATGTGCAGGGCCTCGCCTTGGAGCAGCCCGGCGCTGGCGAGCTGGGCGACGCTGTCCCGCGGTATGGGCCAGGCGTCTCGGATGCGGAGGGTGGCGCGGAAACAGGGGCCGGCCTTTCGGCGGCTGTGGTCGGCGGCGGTGTCTGGTTCCTGGGCGGGGTCCGGGGCAGGGCAGGGGTCTGCCCCAGGCTCGGGGAAGAAGGGCTCCACCGCCTCGACCACCCCGATGACATAGCCCGCCTGGCTGATCTGTATCCCGGCCTCGAGCCCGCTGGCCTCCGGGAAGTAGGCGTAGAGGCGCAGGTTCCCGCCGAAGAGCCCAGGCAGGATCAGGGCCAGGGTCCCCACCACCACGGCGATCATGGTCAGGACAAAGAGCCCCGCCAGGACCAGGTCGCGACGCACCCCGCTTGCGGCCCGCTTGCCCGGGGCCCCGATCTCGGGGGGAGAATAGAGGCGTTCCAATCGGCTCATGCGGCCCGGCTCAGGGGTGCCCCGCCAGGACGTAGCGCAGTTCCAGATCCCCCGCGGCGGCCTCGGTCAGGGCCTGAGGCGGTCCGTCAAAGAGCAGACGCCCGCGGGCCAGAACGGCGACCCGGGTGCCGTCGACCAGGAGTTCGGCGGGCCTGTTGTCAGTGGCGATCAGGGTCAGCTCCCGGTTGGCGTGTTGTTGGCGGAGCAGGTCCAGGGTCTCGCGCACCCCGGCGGGGTCGAGGCCCTCGGTGAGCCCATCCCACACCAGCAGGGAAGGGCGGTGGATCAGGGCACGGGCCAGCTCCACCCGGCGGCGCAGGCCCAGGGACAGGCCCCGGGGCAGTTCCCCCTCCAGGCCGTCGAGTTGCAACTGGGTGATCGCCAGGCGCGCGGCGCGGGCCATCTCTACGCGGGTCGCTCCGGTCTGGCGCAGCGGCAGCAGCAGGTTGTCCAGGACCGTCAGCCCCTCCAACAGGGATCCGCCCTGGAGCACGGCCCCGATCTGGCCGCGCAGCCGGCGCATGGCCTCGGCCCCCAGGGTGGCGAGGTCCTGGCCCAGGACCCGCACCCGCCCTGCGGAGGGGCTGTCGAGCCCCAGGATCAGGCGCGTCAGCAAGGTCTTGCCGGCCCCATTCGGGCCAACCAGGAGCAGCCAGTCGCCGCGGTTCAGCCGCAGCGTCACAGCCTCGAGGGCGCAACGCCCGGCCACATGCTGGAAGACCGCCTCCATTTCCACCGCCGGTCCCGCTGGGGTCGTCCGGGTTTCCGCGTCCATGGTCGGTCTCACCAGAGCAGAACAAAGGCCAGATCCACCAGCAGGATGGCGGTGACAGCCCCGATCATGGTTCGGGTGGCGGCGCGCGCCACACCCTGGGGGTCGCGCCCCGCGGTCAGACCGCAGACGGTCGCAATTAGAGCGACCACCACCGCAAAGAGCAAGGGCTTGGCCAGAACCTGGACCAGGTCCTCCAGGTGCAGCGACTGGCGCAGCCCTTCTGCCACCGCCGACGGCGGGACGCCGGCGCGGCCCCACAGCCAGGCGGTCAGTGTGGCGACGCTGACGAGCCCTACCCAGACCGTCAGGGCGAAGGACATCAAGAGCATGGCCAACAGGGGTGGCCCCAGGGTGAAGCGGATGGGGTCTACCCCGCTGACCACCAGGCCGTCCATCTCCCCGCTGGCCACCAGCCCGGCCTGGCGCACCGCTAGAGCCACACCGGCTCGGCCTGCCACCAGGATACCCACAAGGATCGGTACCAGCTCGACCACCACCCTGTAGCCCAGCGAGAGGACCACCAGATTTGGCAAGGCCAGGTCGCGCAGTACGGTCTCGGCCTGGCGGCCGAGGATCAGGCCCAAGGCCACGGCTACCAGCGTGATGGCCGGGAGCACGGACAACCCGATCTCGCGCATGGCCGCGGCGAAGGCTGGCAGATCCAGACGGTCGCGTCTGGCGAGGATGCGCAGATAGTGGGCGAGACAAGTCGCCAGGGTCAGCCAGGCGAGCCCGAGCTCCTCCACCCAGCCGGTGGGCCCACGTCCTGGCCCAAAGGGGCGCCTGTGATTCGTCCCGTACATCGCGGCGACCCCGAGGCTAGGCCCCGCGGTCTTTCCCCATCCAGATCGCCCACACCAGGTTGTCCCCGATCACTGCGAGTGGCCCTTGGACACCGGATGATCCGCTCAACCGTTTGTGCTCATTGGTGTGCATTTGCGGACAACCGCTCTTGTGTTGGCTCAGGCACCAGGGGGTCTGGCCGCCCGGTGCTGGGCGCGGCGGCGCAGCAGCCCCGAAGCCAGGGCGGAGACGACATAGGCGACTCCGGCCAGGAGGATCATGGTCGGCCCGGCGGGCAGGTCAGGGCCATAGGCGACGGCCAGGCCTGCGCTGGTGAAGACACCACCCAGCACGGTCGCCACCAACATGATGCGGGCCAGGGAGTGGACATAGTGCCCGGCGATGGCGGCCGGCAGGGTGAGCAGGGCAATGACCAGGATCAGCCCAACCACCTGGATCAGCAGGACCACGGTCACCGCCACCAGGCACAGCAGCAGGAGATAGAAGAAGGTCACCGGAACGCCGCGCAACCGCGCCAGCTCCTCGTCGAAGACTACGCCCAAGAACTGCCGGTAGAAGGCCCAGACGATCAGCAGCAGCAGGGCATCGAGCACGGCCATAACCCACAGGTCGCGGGCCGGAACCAGCAGGATGTTGCCAAACAGGTAGCTCATAAGGTCGCTGCTGTAGCCCGGGGTCTTGGCGATGAACAGAATCCCAATCGCCATACCGATGGCCCACAGGGCGCCGATGAGGGTGTCCTCTTGGGCGCTCCAGTGGATCCGCACCCAGCCGATGAGCAGGGCCGAGATCAGGGCAGCGGCAAGGGCACCGCCCAAGGGGTCAAACCCGAAGTAGAGGGCCGCCCCCATGCCGCCGAGGACCGAGTGGGCGATGCCCCCGGCCAGAAAGGTGATGCGCTTGACCACCACAAAGGTCCCGATGACCCCGCAGCCCAGGGATGCCAACAGCCCGGCGATCAGGGCGGTCTGCAGGAAGGCGTGTTGCCCCAGCGCAGTGAAGAATTCCATGAGGCCGTCCATCCCTAGTGCGCGTGGGCCACCTGGCGCACGTCCTCCCCGTAGAGGTCGTGGATGATCCGGCCATCGATGGCTTGCGTCCCGTGGCAGACCAGGGTCCGGTTTAGGCAGGCGACCCGGCCGACATAGGCGGAGATGAAGGCGACGTCGTGGGAGACCACCAGGATGGTCATGCGGGCGTTGATGGCGCGCAGCAGGTCGAAGATCTCACCCTCCATGCGTTGGTCGATGTTGGCGGTTGGCTCGTCCAGGATCAGCAACCGCGGCTCCCCAACCAGGGCGCGGGCCACAAGGACTCGCTGCAATTGGCCGCCGGAGAGGGTGCCGATCTGACGCCCGGCCAGGTTCTGGGCCTGGACCTCTGTCAGTGCGGCCCGGGCCGCTGCCCGGTCCTCCTCGGAGTAGCCGCCGAGCCAGCGCCGCCAGCCGGTCCCCAGTCCCAGCCGCCCCATCAAGACGACCTGCTCCACCGTGATGGGGAAGTCCCGCGGGAAACCCGGGTGCTGTGGGACGTAGCCCAGCAGGCGGCGGGCCCGGCCCGGCGCATGCCCGAAGACGCGCACCGTACCGGTCTGGGGCTCCAGCAGCCCCAGGATCAGCTTGAGCAGGGTGCTCTTGCCCCCGGCGTTGGGCCCCACGAGGCCGAGGAATTCCCCCTCGGCCACACGCAGGTTCACCCCCTCCAGCACCGGGGCCTCCCCGTAGGAGAAGGTTACCCCGGCAATATCCACCGCCTCCGGCGTACTCATTTCAGCCCTGCGTCGGCGATCAGGGCATTGCGGATGCCTAAGATCAGGGGTTTGGCCAGGGGCGGGCCGGCATTTGCCAACCCCTTCTCAGGTCCGGGTGCGACCCAAAGGGCCGGCAGAGCGAAGGCGCGGCGGGCCAGGATGGGGATGGACTGCACGGCGATGGTGACCTCGGGGGGCGCCCGGGGGGCAGGACAGGGCGGGCGGCAAGGGTGTGATTTTGTCGCAGTCGTGTCAAGGCACAGGTCCCTGACGCCCTTCAAACAGAGAGACCGACCCTGGGGGTCGGTCTCCTGTGCCGATCTTAAGGAGCCGCTTTGGCGTCGAGTGGATCAGACGTCGAGCTGGGCGCGCATCTTGTTCATGGCATTTTTTTCGATCTGGCGGATGCGCTCCGCCGACACCCCGAACTGCTCGGCCAGTTCGTGCAGAGTCTGCTTCTTCTCACTCAGCCAGCGTGCCTTGAGAATGGTCTTGCTGCGCTCGTCGAGCCCGGAGAGAGCCGCGTAGAGGCGCTCGCGATCATCCTGCTCGGTGTCCTCCCGCTCCAGGCAGGCGGATGGTTCCATGCGCAGATCCGGCAGGTACGAGGAGGGCGCCGGAGGGCCCTCATCCTCGTCGCCCTCGCTGCCGTCGAAGGCCATATCCTGGTTGGACAGGCGGGCCTCCATCTGCAGAACCGTCTCGGGCTTGACCCCGAGGTCCGCGGCTACCGCCTCTACCTCCGCACGGGTGAACCAACCCAGACGCTTCTTGGCGCTGCGCAGGTTAAAGAACAGCTTGCGCTGGGCCTTGGTAGTGGCGATCTTTACGATGCGCCAGTTGCGCAGGATGTACTCGTGGATTTCGGCGCGGATCCAGTGCACCGCAAACGAGACCAGACGTACCCCGACGTCCGGATCGAAGCGGCGCACCGCCTTCATCAGGCCCACGGTCCCCTCCTGGATCAGGTCCGGCAGGGGCAGACCATAGCCCAGGTAGCCCCGAGCGATGCGGATCACGAAGCGCAGGTGCGACAGGACCATGCGCCGGGCCGCCTGCGTGTTGCCGTGGTCGCGCAACTGCATGGCCAGCTCGCGTTCCTCTTCGGGAGTGAGCATCGGGACCTGATAGGCAGCGCTGATATAGGCGTCGATGCTGCCAGTGGGCAAGACGGAAAGGTCTTTGGTCATGGCCGGTTACCTATTTCGCAGTAAAATTGTCGGAGAAATGCTACCACCCCATGTGGGGGTTTGCCAAGTGTTTGTCCGGAGATTCGACGGCTTACGTGCCGAACAGTTCCCGCATGTCTTCGTTGGCGGATCAGCGTGGCTCGCAGGCGGCCAAGTGGCGTCCGACGGCCAGCCAGGCCCCGATCAGGCCGAGCAGGGGGCCGCCGAGGAGTAGCGCCAGTAGGGCCGCCGGGTCGAGGCCAGCGAGGGGGAACTCTGTCCCGTAGAGACCGGCCAGTCGGGACACCGAGGCCTGGATCAAGCCCAGGGCTAGGGTTGCCAGGGCGGCGGCCAGGACACCCCCCAGGAACCCGTACCAGACCCCCGCATACAGAAAGGGCCGGCGGATGAAGGCGTTGGTCGCGCCTACCAGGGCCAACAGCTCTATCTCGTTACGCCGGTTGGCCACCTCCAGCCGGAGGGTGTTTCCCACCACCAGGAGCACGGCCATGGCAAGCAGGGCCGCCAGCAGAATGGACGCCTGCCCGGCCAGGTCGATGAGGGCGTGCAGGCGCCGGACCCAGGCGCTGTCCAGGCGTACCGCCTCCACCTCCGGCAGCCCCGCCAATGCCTTGCGCAGGGCCTCCAGTGCCCGGGGGTCGGCGGCGGCCGCCGCCTTTGGCATCAGGGCCAGGACTGTGGGCAAGGGGTTATCCGGGAGCAGGTCCAGGGCACTGGCGAGATCACTCTGGGCGCGCAGTTCCGCCAAGCCCTCGGCAGGGGTGATGACGCGCACCTGCGCCAGTTCCGACCGCTGACCCAAGCGGCTCGCCAGCGCGTTGATCCGCGCCCGATCGACCCCGGGAGCGATGAAGACTGACATGGCCGTATCCTGCTGCCACCCCTGTGCCAGTCGGGCGAGATTGCGGGTCGCCAGGTGCAGGCTGGCGGGTAGGGCCAGCGCGATACCCACCATCGCCACTGTGAGCAGTGTGGCCAGGCGTGCCCGGGCCAGGTCACCCAGGCTCACCAGGGCGCTACGCTCGTGCTGACTGAACCAGGCGGAGACAGCCGAGCCCGGTCGGCGCAGGGGGCTGCGGCTGGGCTTTGCCACGGCTACCAGATCCCCGAATCGACCGCCAACCGGCCCTCGTGCAGGGTCAGGGTGCGCAACGGCATGGCGGTGATGAGCCCGAGGTCGTGGGTGGCGATGAGCAGGGTCACGCCGACCTGATGGAAGCGGCGGAAGAGCTGCATGATCTCCCGGGCCAGGTCCGGGTCCAGGTTGCCGGTGGGCTCGTCGGCGATGATGACTGAGGGGTGCCCGACCACGGCCCGGGCTATGCCCACCCGCTGCTGCTCGCCGCCGGACAGGGCGGTGGGCAGGCAGCGTTCCTTGCCCAGGAGCCCGACCTGATCCAGGGCGGCGCGCACCCGTCGCCCGATCTCGCCGCGGCTCATGCTGGTCACCGCCAGGGGCAGGGCGACGTTGTCGAAGATGCTGCGGTCCGGGAGCAGGTGGTGGTCCTGGAAGATAATGCCCAGCTCGCGCCGGTAGTAGGGGATCTGGCGGCGGGGGATGCCGGCGAGGTCGCGGCCATTGACGCTGACGCTGCCCCGGGTTGGGCGCTCCATCAGGCCCACCAGGCGCAGCAGGGTGCTCTTGCCTGCACCGGAGCGCCCGGTGAGGAAGGCCATCTCGCCGCCCTCCAGCTCGAAGCTCAAGTCCGCCAGGGCCTCGCCCCGCTCCGGGTAGCGCTTGGTGACGTGGTCGAAACGGATCACGGGCTTACACCTGAAGCGTCGTCGGGGTCAGGAGCCAAGCAGGGCCTCGACGAACTCATCGGCATCGAAGGCGCGCAGGTCCTCGATGGCCTCGCCGATGCCGATGAAACGGATGGGGGTCTTGAGGCGCCCGGCGATGGCGAACAGGATGCCGCCCTTGGCGGTGCCGTCGAGCTTGGTCAGGGTGATTCCGGTGAGCCCGACGGCCTGATTGAACTGGACTGCCTGGTTCAGGGCGTTCTGGCCCGTGGTGGCATCCACCACCAGCATCACCTCGTGGGGGGCCTGGGGGTCGAGCTTCTTCAGGACACGAGCGATCTTGGTCAACTCGTCCATGAGGTTGGACTTGGTGTGCAGGCGCCCGGCGGTGTCGGCAATCAGCACATCCACCCCGCGTGCGGTGGCCGCCTGGAGGGCATCGAAGATCACCGAGGCCGAGTCGGCCCCGGACTGCTGGGAGATCACAGGCACCGCGTTGCGCTCCCCCCAGGTCTGGAGCTGCTCGACCGCGGCGGCGCGGAAGGTGTCCCCGGCGGCGAGCATGACGCTGTTGCCCTCCGCCTGGAGGCGACGGGCGAGCTTGCCGATGGTGGTGGTCTTACCGGCCCCATTGACACCGACCATCAGGATCACCTGGGGCCGCCCCGGCTGTGCCGAGGTCACCGGGGCCGCCGCGGGGGCGGCGCAGGGGGCGAGCACGGCGCGCAGTTCGGCCTTGAGCGCCCGCATCAGGTCCTCCTGGGTGGCAAGCCCGGCCTGGCGGGAGGTGGCACGCAGATTGGCGACGACGCGGCCGGTGACCTCCACCCCCAGGTCGGCGGTGAGGAGCAGGGACTCCAGGTCCTCGAACAGTGTCTCATCGACCCGTCGCCCGCCGCTCAACAGTTCCCGCAGGCCAGACCCGAGTTGGGTACGGGTGCGCGCCAGGCCATCCTTGAGGCGGGCGAACAGGCCGCGCGGCTGTTCCGGCGACGTTGCCGCCGTTGCGGGTGCCGCGGCCGATTCGCCGCGCTTCTTGCCGAAACCGAACATCTGCCATGCACCTCGCGTCGGGGACTTCGGGGTAATGCCGTGGGGGTGAAAAAGACCAACGTCAGCCAGGCATGCTAGCAAAAGCGCAGCGGCACGTCCCCGGCGTCACGCATCGCCCGGCTGGAGCAGGCACCAACACAACATCCTGTCAGGGCCGACCCTCGCCCTTTCTGGGGATGACGTGCGGCGCTCAGGCGGTCGGGCGAGGGCGTGCAACGATGAGGCGGAAATCGCTGTTCAGCACGCCGGTTGCCACCAAGCGCTGGTCCAGCGCCACCGCCCGTTCGATGATGGTCTGGTGGGAGGTGTCGTCGGGGTTGAAGTTGTTGATGATGCTCGGGTCAAAAATGAGGTGCAGCAGTGTGCCACCGATGGGCACATCCATGACCAGATGGAAGTGTTCCTGCAAGAATGCATGCAGTTCACCGGAGCGCACAGCCTCCGATGGGTCCATGGCGATCATGTCGGCGACGGCGGGACGCGTCACTTCGTACAGCCGGCCGCTGTCTGCACGCTGGCGCAGTGGCTCTGGCACTTCGCGGGTCAGGAAGTCGTTGGCGTATGCCAATTGCGCGTCGGTCCATTGAAATCGGGTGGGTCCGAAGAAGTCGAGCGTCACCAGGTAGCCATCTGGCCTCAAGCAGCGGAATATGCCAGCGACCATGGTCTCCAGCTGCTCCACATGGTGCAGGGCCGCCTTGGCAAAGACGACATCGCAACATGCCGTTCCGTAGTCGCCTTGGTTGACATTGCCAACCCGGTAGTCCAGTCGTTCAGCCAAGGCACCGCGTGCGGCGCGGGCCGCGTTCACACGCTCGGCGGTCATGTCGATGCCGAGCATGGAACGGAAGGCGCCCTGCTCGACCAAGGTCCGCTCGGTGCTGCCATCGCCGCAGCACAGGCTGATCGCGTGCGCGTGGGCAAACGCCGGGAAGTGCGTGTGGATGTGGTCGAAGGGCGAGATCGCGCGACCGCCGAACAGCCGTTGCTGCAGCAGGGCTCGCAGGTAGGGGTGTTCGCTCCATTCCGTCCAGCGGTGCGGGTTGTCCAGGCGGCGTTGCTGCCAGGCTGCCCAATGCTCGGTGGTGGCGTTCTGTTGGGTCATGGTGGGTGTCACTTTAAGGTGAGCGGGGCCGCCGGAATGGCCCGTGCGGCCATGTCGAGGGGCTGGGAAATTCGAGGGTCGCAATTTGCGGCATTATGTGGCAACCGGGCATGATTCGGCGCGTCTGTACGGATCGCGTCCAGCCGCTTCAATTTGAAGCGCGCGATCCGACGGCCACCAGGCTCAGCTTTTGAGCCACCCCCCTCCCTAAACTCCACTCCCGGGTACAGTACTGGGGGGCGAGGCGATGGGTAGGACAATCGGCGACGTGGCAGCGGGTCAGATGGGGCCAATCGAGCCATTGGGCGAGGCGGGTCCGTCGGGGCTCGACCCCTTGGTGGCCCGGCTCAAGGGGCGCTATGGGGAACGCATCAGCGGCGAACTGGTTCAACCGGCCATCCCCGCTCGCTACGCGGCCCTGCCCCCGGGGCTGCACCTCGGATTGACCAAGGCCCTGAGTGCCCGTGGGGTGGATCGGCTCTACAGCCATCAGCGGGCGGTTTGGGATCTGGTGCGCGCCGGTCGGCACGCCGTCGTTGCCACACCCACGGCCTCGGGCAAGACCCTCTGCTACAACCTGCCGGTGCTCAATGGGGTGCTTGCCGGTGGGGCCAAGGCCCTGTACCTCTTCCCCACCAAGGCCTTGGCCCAGGATCAGGTAGCCGAGCTGCTGGAGCTGAACCGTGCCGCGGACTTGGGTGTCCGCGCCTTCACCTTCGATGGGGACACCCCGGGAGACGCCCGCAAGG
The DNA here is from genome assembly GCA_963802205.1 of uncultured Gammaproteobacteria bacterium. GTDB lineage: Bacteria > Pseudomonadota > Gammaproteobacteria > Chromatiales > Chromatiaceae > DYRB01. Next base: position 152,352 of record CAWDHW010000016.1, read on the forward strand.
CGGTGCGCACCCGCGGTGACATCGTGGTCTCTAACCCCGATATGCTCCATCAGGCGATCCTGCCCCACCATACCAAGTGGGCGCAGTTCTTCGAGGGCCTCCAGTTCGTGGTGGTGGACGAACTGCACGGTTACCGCGGTGTCTTCGGTTCCCACGTGGCCAATGTCCTACGCCGCTTGCGGCGGGTCTGCCGCTTCTACGGGACAGATCCGCGCTTCATCTTCGCCTCTGCCACCATCGCCAATCCCGGGGAGCTGGCGGGTCGCCTGGTGGGCGAGCCGGTGTCAGCGGTGACGGAGAGTGGCGCCCCGCAGGGGGAGCGACACCTGCTGCTGTGGAACCCGCCGGTGATCAATCCGGATCTGGGCATCCGCGCCTCGGCCCGGTCCCAGACCACCCGCATCGCCCGGGCGGCCCTGCGCGCGGGGCTCAAGGCCATCGTCTTCGCCGGTTCCCGGCTCCAGGTCGAGGTCATCACCAAGTACCTGAAAGACGCCTTTGACCGGGACCCGCGTCGCCCGCCCCAGATCCTGGCCTACCGCGGCGGCTATCTTCCCAGCGAACGCCGCGCTGCGGAACGGGCCATGCGCGCGGGCGAGATCGGGGTGGTGGTGAGCACCTCGGCCCTGGAACTGGGGGTGGACATCGGGTCCCTGGACGTGGCTATCTTGAACGGCTATCCCGGCAGCGTCGCCGCCACCTGGCAGCGCCTGGGACGGGCCGGGCGACGCCTGCGCCCGTCCTTGGGCGTCCTGGTGGCCAGCAGCGACCCCCTGGACCAGTATCTGGTGCGTCATCCGGAGCACTTCCTCGGGGCCGGACCCGAGCACGCCCGCATCCATCCGGACCAGCTCCTGATCCTGCTGGACCATGTCCGCTGCGCCGCCTTCGAGCTGCCCTTCACCGAGGGCGAGCGGTTCGGCGACGAGGACTTGGGCGAGATGCTCGGCTACCTGGTCGGCGAGGGCATACTCCAGCGCCAGGGCGGGCGCTGGTACTGGGTGGCGGACAGCTACCCGGCCAACGCCGTGTCCCTGCGCTCGGTGGCCGAGGGCAACTTCGTGGTCATCGACGCCGATGCCGGCGGCGGCCGGGTCCTGGCCGAGGTGGACTGGACCAGTGCCCCCAGCACCCTCTACGAGGGGGCCATCTATATGATTCAGGCCCGCCCCTACCAGGTGGAACATCTGGACTGGGTGGGGCGCAAGGCCTTCGTGCGGGCGACCAACGCCGACTACTACACCGACGCCATCGACTACACGCGGCTGAAGATCCTCGACCGCTTCGAGGCCGCACCGCGTGCCACTGGGCTCGCTGCCCATGGCGAGGTCCATCTGGTGCGCCGCTTCCCCGGCTACAAGAAGATCCGCTACTACACCCACGACAACATCGGCTACGGCAACATCAACCTGCCTGACCAGGAACTGCACACCACGGCGGTCTGGTGGCAGGCCGATCCCAAGGCCCTGGAGTCGGCCCTGCCCCAGCGCCAACTCGCTATCGAGGGCTTCCTCGGTGCCGCCTATGCCCTACACCACGTCGCCGCCCTGCACGCCATGGCGGAGCTGCGCGACCTGGGGCGCGCCGTGGGGGACGGGGAGGGGGCCTGGTCGGCGGTGGTGGGGCCCGATGGGCGGGGGCAGCTCAAGGCGGCGGAGGGGGGAGAGGCGGACCTACCTGGGGGCTTCGAGCCGACCCTGTTTCTCTACGACAACTACCCGGGTGGGATCGGGCATTCGGCACCGCTTTACGATGCCGCACCGCGCCTGGTAGCGGCGGCCCTGGACCTGGTGACCGGCTGCCCCTGCCCGGCAGGTTGCCCCGCCTGCGTCGGGCCCGTACTCCCCGGGGATGAGGATCGACCCATCAGTCCCAAGGGCGCCGCAACGACGGTCCTTACCCTGCTGGATGGGGGGTGTCATGGGCTTTAAAGAACGCCTGCTGCGGGTACGGGGAGAGGCGCCGCCGGACCGACCTGAAGCCACTCCAACCGTGCCCGGTCTGGGGGAGCGTCTGGCCCGGCTACAGGTCGCCCGGCGTTCAGTTCACGGGGGCTCAGGGCTGCAGGTCGCCGCGGACTCCGAGGTCCTGGCGCAGGCCATCAACGGCGAGGTCCTGGTACCCGGCCTGGTGCGGGTCGAACACCGCGTCCCGCTCTCCCTGGGCCATGGCCGGATCGCCTTGGGAGACGGGCTCGCCGCCCTGCCTGGATTGCTACCCGAGGGGGCGGGTGACAAGGCCAAAGACCCGGCGGGCTGGCGCTTGCTGGACACCGAGACCAGCGGTCTGGCGGGCGGGACAGGGACCTGGATCTTCGCGTGTGGCATCGGGCGGATCGAAGGCGCGGTACTGGTCCTGGAGCAATTCGTCCTCGCCCGGCTGGATGCCGAGGCCCCCTTCCTGGCGGCGATCGCCGCCGCCCTGTCCGGCGCGAGCCTCCTGGTGACCTACAATGGCAAGTCCTTCGACCTGCCCCTCCTGGCCACCCGCCTGGGACTTACCGCCAGGGATGGCGGGTATGTCGGCCATGCAGGAGCAATGGCCGACAAAGGGCTGGGGGACGCCCCCGTCCTCGCCGGTCTCCCCTCGCGCCTCGCAGGGCTCACCCACCTCGACCTGCTCCATCCCCTCCGGCGCGCCTTCGCCCCGGTGTGGCCAGACTGCCGGTTGGCCACCGCCGAGGCCAGGCTCCTCAAGCTGGTGCGCTACGGTGACCTGCCGGGGTCCCAGGCCCCGGCGGCCTGGCTGGACTGGCTCAGGTGCGGGCGTGCCCAACCCCTGGCCAAGGTCCTGAGCCACAACCGTCTGGACCTCCTGTCCTTGGCTTCCCTCGGCGCCCCCCTGGCCCTGACCCTGCGTGACCCGGCCCGAACCGGTGCCGATCCCGCCGCCGTTGCCGCCTGGCACCGCGACCGCGGCGATCCGGCCCGAGCCCTGGGCGTGCTGGAGGCCAATCGCCATGTCCTGGCCGCGCCCGGCCTGCTGGAACTGGCGCGGCTGCGCCTTCGGAACGGCGACCTGACCGGTGCCCAGGCCCTGTGGGAACCCTTGGCGGAGGGTGGAGAGCCACATGCCATCAATGCACTTGCCAAGCTGTACGAGCACCGTCTGGGCGACCCGGCCCATGCCCTGGTTCTGGCACGGCGCCTGCCCCCGGGGGAGGAACGCGAGCGGCGCTGTCGGCGGCTGCTGGGGCGGCTGGAAGGGGGGGCCGGGCCACCTCTGGAGTTGGCACGGATGCCCGACAGGGCATTCGAGATTGGGCAAGAATTCGCTACGACCTCCCCGTAGCCCGGATGGAGCATAAGCGGAATCCGGGTGCAGCGCATCGGAATCACTATAGATCAATTAGTTACCGCTGAAACCTGGATTCCGCTGCGCTCCATCCAGGCTACCACTATTGAGGCCGGCGCCAACTTACCGCCGTCGTCCCGGCAGGGATGCCGGGACCCAGTGCCAGGGACGGTAACCGCGCACCAGCCCCCATCTTGCGAACGACAACGTTAAAGCAAATCCGGCGTAGGAGGTGCTGTGGGCGAGGTCGGCACCAGCCCGACCTCGTCGCCGTCGTGGAGCTTGGTGAAGCCCTCGGTGAACTGTTTGTTGACCGTCACCCGCACCCGGCCGGGTTCAAACAGGGGCTTAGCCCCGCGCCGGTGCTCGCCGAGCCAGCGCAGCAGCCCGTCCACATCGGAGACCGTCGCAGGCAGGGTCGCCTGCTCGGCCTCCTTGCGCATCTTCTTGGCCAACCAGGAGAAATAGAGCAGGCTGATGCGCTTCTCCCCCTGGTCCGGTTCGTTGCGCTGGTAGCCCATGCGTTCCAGCCGCGCCAGGTAGCCGGCCCAGTTTGCCTCCTGCTTGACCCCCATCTCGTAGAGGCTGTCCCAGGAATAGATCCCGGTGTCGTGGCCGTCGTCGAAGACGATGCGGATGGCGTACTGGCCCTGGGGATCGATGCGCTCGATGTTCACCCCCTCCTTGCCCGTCACGGGTTGGTCCAGCAGGCGCACCTCCGCGGCGCGGGAGAAGACCCGCAGGTACTCACAGGGCAGCTCGAAGCGCGCGCCGTCGTCGAAGGCGATGGTCAGAATCCTGGATTTGGCATGCAGGTTGATCTCGCTGGGGTGGTGACGGGTGGGCTGGTCGGCCTGGGCGGGGTGATCGGTCATGGGGTGATTCCTGGCGATGGGGGCGGCGATTCTAGCAGCGGGGGCGGCTTGACCCCGAGCGTTAGAGTTGGGGCCCGGCCTGGATAACAAAGCCCCGGCATTCCCTCAAAGCCCGGCCGGGAATCGGGTAGACTTTCTGTACCCAGGCCTCGGGGCTCCAGGCCCCGCTGGTGGCTTACACCGTCATTGAGGTTAACGGCGCCATGAAAACCCTTGCCCTGTTCCCGCGCACCCTGGCCATCGCAGGGCTCGCGCTGTTGCTTCCCAGCCTTGCCGAGGCCTGGTCTGGGACCATGCCCGACGGCAGCCAGTTGCGTGTCGATCCCGGTACCCGCCGCGCGTTGCGTGACCAGGGCGGGGCCACGAGGCCCATGTGGGACGGCGTACATCGCCTGGACGACGGCTCCGTGGTCATCATCCGCGATGGTACTGCCGTGCCCACCAGGCAAATGATGGAGACCTGGCAAGGTGGTCCGGAGGCCGGGGCTACCCAGCCGGGTGGCGAGTGCGAGCGCCTGGTCCAGCGGGTCTGCGGCCCGGACGACGGCTGCGGCCAGGCCGCACCCTGCGTCTCCGCTCGCAAGCTGCGGGACGAAGCCGCCCGGCCCGGTCCCGAGGGCACCGCCGGTGTTGGGCAACAGGCCTGCGTCCAGGCCCTGTCCGACCCGGCCTACCCGGTCTGCACTGCGGTCGCGCCGGGGACCAAGGCCACCGACTGCACCCGGCTGGTCGAGCGCGTCTGCGGGGCCGACGGGCGCTGCGACAAGTCACCCGCCTGTGACCCCGCCCGCCAGTTGCTCGGCATGGAGTCCGAAGAACGGACCGGTGACCCGCGCGCCATCACCGCCACTGGCGATCAGTGCCGCCAAGCCATGACCAACCCCTTCTTCCAACCCTGTCCGTGATGGGGTGAGCGTCAACCAGGTGTAACCGATGGGGGCGGGGCGACGCCCCGCCCACCTCAAGGTACCGAAGGCAACCCCGCCAGGGCCATGGCGACCTCGGACTCGTCATAGACCAGGTCCTTGAGTTTGCCCTCCAGATAGTCCGTGTAGGCCTGCATGTCGAAGTTGCCGTGCCCGGAGAGCATGAACAGGATGGTCTTGGCCTCCCCGGTCTCGCGGCACTTCTCCGCCTCGTGGATGGCGGCGCGCACCGCGTGGTTGGACTCGGGGGCGGGGACGATGCCCTCGGCCTTGGCGAACTGGATGCCGGCAGCGAAACACTCCAATTGGTTGTATGAGCGCGGGCTGATGTACCCCAGCTTGGCCAGGTGACTCACCTGGGGGGCCATGCCGTGGTAACGCAGGCCGCCGGCGTGGAAGCCCGGCGGGATGAAGCTGGAGCCTAGGGTAAACATCTTGACCAGTGGGGTGAGATGGCCGGTGTCGCCGAAGTCGTAGGCGAACAGCCCCTTGGTCAGGGTGGGGCAGGCGGACGGCTCCACGGCGATGAACTCCATGTTGCCACCCTCGCGCAGTTGCCGCCCGAGGAAGGGGAAGGCAAGGCCCGCAAAGTTGCTGCCGCCGCCGGTGCAGCCGATGACCATGTCCGGATAATCGCCGGCCATGTCCATTTGCTGCATGGTCTCGATCCCGGTGACGGTCTGGTGCAGCAGGACGTGGTTGAGCACGCTGCCCAGGGCGTATTTGGTGTCCTCGCGTTGCGCGGCGACCTCGACCGCCTCGCTGATGGCAATGCCAAGGCTGCCGGTGCTGTCCGGGTGCTCCGCCAGGACGGCGCGGCCGGAGGCGGTGGTGTCGCTGGGGCTCGCGATGCAGGTGGCCCCGAAGGTCTCCATGAAGGCCCGCCGGTAGGGCTTCTGGTGGTAGCTCACCTTGACCATGTAGACGACGATCTCCAGTCCGAAGAAGGACCCGGCGAGCGCCAGCGACGAGCCCCACTGCCCGGCGCCGGTCTCGGTCGCGATACGCTTGACCCCTTCCTCCTTGTTATAGAACGCCTGGGCGATGGCAGTATTTGGCTTGTGGCTGCCGGCGGGGCTGACGCCCTCGTACTTGTAGTAGATCTTGGCGGGGGTGTTCAGTGCACGCTCCAGGCGCCTGGCGCGATACAGGGGCGAGGGGCGCCACTGGCGGTAGACGTCGCGCACGGGTTGAGGGATTTCGATTTCCCGCTCCGTGCTCATCTCCTGCTCGATGACGGCGCGGGGGAAGATCACCGCCAGGTCGTCGGGCCCGATGGGCTGCTTGGTGCCGGGGTGGAGCACCGGATCCAGGGGCACCGGCAGGTCGGCGTTGATGTTGTACCAGGACTTGGGCATGTCCTGCTCGCCGAGCAGGTACTTGACGGAATCGCTCATGGACCTCGGGACCTCCGACGGTAGATAGGGGCGCCTACCCGCCTCGCGCTTCTGGTGGCGGGGGACGGGGCGTGACTTTACTCCACCCGGCAGGCCATGTGGAGTTTGGACAGTGGTCGGGAAGCCCTGGGCCGGGCAGATCGGGCAGGCCATCGCTTCTTCCCGGTACCGGAGGCGCCGTCCTCCGTCCTATGAAGCCTTTTTTCTGTGATTGCGTTATCTTTCTGCGGTCCCCGGCGCCGCCGCACAACCTCACCCGATCGAGACCGCACCTGTGCAAACCTTTTCTCCTGACTATGCCGCCCAACACCTCGAGGACCTGATCGAGCGGGCGCGCTCGGGGGAGGAGATTGTGATCGCCCAGGCCGGCACCCCCGTCGCCCGGCTGGTCCCGATCCAGGGGTCAGACCCCGAGCACGACGAGGCCCACGCCCCGGACGCGGAGGTGGACGAGGCCTTCCACGGCGATTGATGGCCCGCAGCACTTCGGCGCCGCCCCCTCCCAACACAAGAACCACAACCACCGCAACCACCAATGACGACACCGGAGGCCCCCGTGACCGCGACCCCAATGCAATACCTCGATAAGGCCATGAATGGCCTCCACGACCTTGGCCTGGTCCCTGACGACGCCAAGACGCACGAGGACCCCATCGTGGCCCTGTTGAACCAGATCACCGCCCTGGACGAGGGGCGGGTGGCGGCCATTGCCAGAACGCTGAGCCAGGCGTCCGTATTCAACGAGGTCGTCCGCCAACAGGTCCAGGCCATGGACATCGGCAGCCGCTATCAAGAGATTACCAACGCCTTCAACAGCATACGCGACGATGCCAAGTCCATGGTCGATCAGATCCAGGACGGGCGCCTGGATACCTTCGAGCGCATCGGGAACGTCTGGATGAAGGTTTCCCGGGGCGACATCGCCAGCCGTTTCGACAAGATCAAGGGGACCTATCTCAATGTCACCGCCGCCACTAACGACCAGATCCAGCGCGAGCAGAAGATTCTCGAGGCCTACCAGGACTTCCGCGGCGCCCTGAAGCAGTCCGAGGTCCTGGCCCTGGAGGTCCTCAAGACCGCCGAGGGCAGGTTCGATGCCGCCAAGGCCGCGGTGGGTACCGCAATGAAGGCGGTGGAATCCTTTGCCGGCACCGAGCCCGCCGAGCGCGCCAAGCTGGAAATGGCCCGGGACGAGCGGGTCCGCGCCCTCCAGAGCGAGGAAAAGCGCTACCAGATCGCCAAGGACCTGTCGGACAACCTGACCGTCTCCTACAACACCTCCGAGGTGGTCATGGCACGGCTGCTCCAGACCACCAATGCCAAGGAGCGGGTCTATGCCCAGGCGGTGAGCTTCTTCTCGACCAACGAGGTGGTCCTGACCGCCTTGTCGGCGTCCTTCACCGGGATGTTCGGGCTGCATGAGGGAACCCAGACCATCGAGGCCATGAAGGAGGGGGTGAGCCAGTCCCTGGAGGTTCTGGCCGAGATCGGTGGCAAAGTCCAGGAAGCGGCGGTCAAAGCCGGTTATGGGCCGACGATCCGTGCCGACGCCATCAAGAAGCTGGTGGACTCTGTGGTTAACTGGCAGGAGCGCTCCCACGAAATCATCGAAGAGATGCGAAAGGCTTCCACCGCCAACGCCAACGAAATCCGTGACGCGGTGGAGGACGGCAAGCGCCGCCTGGCACGACTTGCCGAGCAGGGCAAGGGTCTGACCCTGGAAGCTGCCGCCCTGCAACCCCAGGCCACACCGGCGCCATGAACACTGGGGCCCCCGCGACCGGCAGCGTGCCCGGCGCCGCCCCGGGGGCTGGCGTCGGCCAGCCCCCGCTGGACGACGTCATGCTCGCCATGGACGTGGTGGACACCCTGCGCCGCCGCGACCGGCTGGTGAAACAGGAGTTGGATCTCACGGGGCGGGAGGAGGACCTCAAGGAACGCCTGCGCAAGATTTACGCCGCCCAGGGCATCGATGTCCCGGACCACGTGATCGAGCAGGGGGTCGCGGCCCTAAAGGAAGAGCGCTTCGTCTACAAGTCGCCGCCGGAGGGGCTGGCCACCCGCCTGGCGCGGTTCTATGTGAGCCGGGACCAGTGGGGCAAGTGGGCCCTCGGCGGCCTGGCGGCGCCCATCCTGGCCTGGGCCGGGTATTGGTTCGCCTTCACCCTGCCGGACGCCTCCCTGCCCCAAGACCTCACCCAGGCCCACTGGCAGGTGACCAGCCTGGCGGTCGAGGATGCCGCCGCCCGCGCCGAGGCGGATGCCGCCCTGGGCGCGGGGAAGGCGGCCTTGGGCGCCGAGGATGCCAAGGCGGCCAGGTCGGCCCTGCGGCGCCTGGAGGACCTGCGCCGGGTCCTGGACCAGGAATATCGCCTGCGTATCGTCAACCGGCCCGGGGAGCGCTCCGGGGTCTTTCGTGTCCCCGACGTCAACACCGCCGCCAGCAATTACTACATCGTGGTCGAGGGGCTGGACGCGGCCGGCAACCCGGTCGAGGTCCCGATCGAGAGCGAGGAGACCGGCCGTACCGAGGTCGTGACCAAGTGGGGCCTGCGGGTGGACGAGAAGGTCTACAACGCCGTCGGCCGCGACAAGAAGGACGACGGCATCATCGAAAGGGACCGCTTCGGGACCAAGCGCCGCGGGCACCTGACCCCGGATTACGAGATGCCCACCACCGGCGGGGCCATTACCCGCTGGTGAACACCCAACCGAGGTCCCAACCATGATCTCCGGACAACAGACCCTGGCCTCCATCGACGGGGTCCTGGACCAGGCCCGTTCCAAGGCCACGGACATCGAGTCCCAGCTCGATGCCGCCAATGCCAAGGTCGCCGAGATACAACTGACCCAGGCCCAGGACTACCGCGAGCTGGCCCGGCTGCGGGTGGATCTGGTCGCCGACGGGACCCTGATCCAGCACCTGGATCAGGCCGAGGCCCAGGTAGCCAAGCTCCTGGAGCAGCGCAAGGCCGCCCTGGCGGATCTGGAGCGCCAGATCCAGGCTGCCCGGGAGGCGCGAGCCCCCCTGGAGGCCGAACGCGCCGCCCTGGCCGCCAAGGTGGAGGCCGCCGCCGCCCAGGTGGACGCGGCTCAGGCCAGGACCCAGGCGCGCCTCGATGCCGACCTCGCCTATCGGGCCCAGCGCACCCACACCCAGGAGGCCGAACGCACCGCCCGCCACGCGGCGGACAAGGCCACCCGCAGCGAGGAGGAGCTGACTCAGAAGGGGGCGTCCTACCGGGCCGATACCCTGTTCATGTACCTCTGGGAGCGCCAGTTCGGCCTGCCTGGCTACAAGGCCAGCAACCTGATCCGCTGGCTGGACGGGCGGGTCGCCCAGCTCATCGGCTTTGCCGATGCCCGCGCCAATTTCGACCGTTTGAACGAGATCCCCCAGCGCCTGCGGGAGCACGCCCAGGCCCAAGCGACCGCCGCCGCCGTGGAGCTGGCCAAGCTCACCGCCCTGGACACCGACGCCCGCAAGGCCGACGGCATCCCCGAGCTGGAGCAGGCCCAGGCACAGGCACAGGAGGCCCTGGACGCGGGCGATGCCCGCCTCGCCCAGGCGGACGCGGACGCCCAGGCCCTGGCCGAACGCAAGGCGAGCTATGCCAGCGGCGAGGACGACCACACCCGCTCCGCCGTGGACTACCTCGCCGGCGAACTGGCCCGGGACGACCTGATGCAACTGCGTCGCGACGCGATGCTCACCCCCTTCCCCGAGGACGACGCCCTGGTCGCGCGGATGCTCGCCCGGGAGGATGAGCGGCGCACCCTGGAGGCCAGCCTCCAGGGGCTGCGTCAGGCGCAGAACGCCGCCGCGTTGAGGGCCGCCGAGGTTGCGGCCCTGCGTGAGGACTTCAAACGCAATCGCTTCGACCGCGCCGGATCGACCTTTGGCGACGATGCCCTGGTGGCCACGATGCTGAGTCAGTTCCTCAACGGCCTGCTGGACCGCAACCGGCTTTGGGATGTCCTGCGCCAGCAGCAGCGCTACCGCCCGGCCCAGGCCGACCCGAGCTTCGGCTCCGGTGGCTTCGGTGGTGGCAGCGTCTGGGGCGGCGGCGACCGCCATGGCATCGGGCGCGGGGGCTTTGGCGGTTTTGGCGGCGGGGGCGGTAGTTCCGGTGGCGGCGGAGGGGGAGGAGGCGGCTTCAAAACCGGCGGGGGCTTTTAGCCTCTTTGCCCTTGGCCACCTGCGAGAGCGGCTTCCAGCCGCGACGCTGCCAGGCAAGGTCCCCTGAGGGGCCTTGAGCTCCGCGCGGCAAGGGGCGATTCCGCGCCCAGTGGTTCCCGCGGCCAATCGTGGCGTCCAGCCTTCCTATGACCCAGCCCATCCCAGAATCCAGACCCGAACGCCCCAAGGTCACGATCACCGCCCACCGCGGCGCCTCCATGCAGGCACCGGAGAACACCCTGAGCGCCATTCGCCTGGCCATGGCCCAGGGGGTCGATGCCTGCGAGGTCGATGTCCAGGCGACCGCCGACGGGGTCCTGGTCTTGCTCCACGACCGGAGCCTGCTACGGGTGGCCGGGGACCCGCGACCGATCTGGGGGCTGACCTACGCCGAGGTCCAGCGCCTGGATGTCGGGGTCCTGGTTCTCCCCGCGCTTCGCCGGCGAGCCCATCCCCCGCCTGGAGCAGGTCCTGGAACTGGCGCGGGGGCGCATCGTGCTGAATCTGGAGCTGAAGTTCACCGGCCCGGACCAGCGCCTGGCGGAGCGGGCCGCGGACCTGGTGTGGGCGGCCGGCATGGTTGATTCCTGCCTGCTGACGTCCGAGTCTCTGCCAGGGCTGCGCCCGGCCCAAGCCCTGGGGCTTCCCATTGGCTGGGTGGTGGAGAGCGACCCCGGCGACCCTGCTGCCCTCGATCTGAATGCGCTGAGCCTCCACGCCCGCCTGGCCACCCCGGCCCTGGTCGGCGCCTGTCGGCGCGCCGGGGTCGAGACCCACGTCTGGACCGTCAACCAGGGGGCCGAGATGCGGCGCCTGATGGAGCTGGGGGTCACCGCCATCATCACCGATGTTCCGGTCCTGCTGCGGCGGGTCCTGGGCGGGGTCAACTGAGCCTGGCGAAACATCGGTGCCCGTCCGTTCCGTCCGATCGGTTCAGGTCCCGCAGAACGTCTGACGCACGACCTCGTGTGGCTCGGGTGGACACCGATACGGCAGGTTGTCGGGGCGTTCCTCCCAGGGCGATGTCAGGACTCGCAGCAATTCATCGAGCGGATCGAGATCCCCGCCGACCGCCGCCGCGAGCGCCGCCTCGACACGGTGATTCCTGGGGATGACCGCGGGATTCGCCCGCCGCATCTCCGCCGCCCGTGCGGCCGGTTCCACCGCCCCGTGCGCGAGACGTGCGCGCCAGCGGCCGAGCCACTGTTCGGCGGCGTTACTCTTGCGGAGCTCCGTCCGGACTGTGCCGTCCGCTCCTTCAGCCGCGTCGCACAGGGCCCGGAAGGTATTGGTGAAATCGGCGCTGACGTCGGCCATCGCCTGCAACAGGGCGCTGATGAGATCGGCATCGTCGGGGTGCGCGCCCGGCAGCCCCAGCTTGGCACGAAAGCGGTCGAGATAGGCCCGCTCGAAGCGCTCGGGAAAGGCATCGATCACCGCCTGGGCCTCTTCGACGGCCTTGTCCCGATCCTCGTCAAGCAACGGGAGCAGACACTGGGCCAGGCGGGAGAGGTTCCACTGGGCGATGCGCGGCTGATTACCGTAGGCATAACGCCCTCCGCGGTCAATCGAGCTGTAGACCGTGGCCGGGTGGTAACTGTCCATGAAGGCGCATGGGCCGTAGTCGATCGTCTCGCCGGCGACAGACATGTTGTCGGTGTTCATGACGCCGTGGATGAACCCGACGCCGAGCCATTGGGCAATGAGGCTGGCTTGCCGGGCGATGACGGCATCCAGCAGCGCCCGGTAAGGTCGCTGGTCGGCGGCGACCTCCGGGTAATGCCGGGCGATGACGTAGTCCGCAAGCAGCCTGACGGCCTCGATGTCCCGGCGCGCGGAGAAATACTCGAAGGTCCCGATACGCACATGGCTGCGCGCAACGCGGGTCAGCACGGCCCCCGGAAGCTCGGTCTCGCGGTAGATGGGCTCGCCGGTCGCCACCGCGGCAAGCGAGCGCGTGGTCGGGATGCCAAGCGCGTGCATACCCTCGCTGATGACGTACTCCCGCAGTACCGGTCCGAGCCCCGCCCGCCCGTCGCCGGCACGGGAAAAGGGCGTACGCCCAGAGCCCTTGAGCTGAATATCGAAGCGCTCGCCCCGTGGATCGAGGACCTCGCCCAGAAGGATCGCCCGTCCGTCGCCGAGCTGCGGGACGAAGCCCCCGAACTGGTGGCCGGCGTAGGCCATGGCGAGCGGTTCCGCCCCGTCTGGAACGGCGTTTCCCGCAAGCACCGCGAGCCCTTCCGGCGAGCGCAACCAATCCCGATCAAGCCCGAGCTCGACGGCGAGGGCCAGGTTGAGCTTCACCAGCCGCGGTTCTGCCACTGCCGCCGGGGATTGCCGGGCATAGAAGCGCGACGGCAGGCGCGCGTAGGTGTTGTCGAAGACAATAGTCATCCCAGCTTCCCCTTAGGTGCCAAGTTGTAGAGTTTGGGCCGCTTTTGCTCAGACCAAACACTTCGAGATCCGCGGACCAACCCCTGAGATTGTGGTCCAGCCGCTACGGTGAAATGCCGTATCCTTTCGTCATCGTGCCCCAGTCCCCGACGACTCATGAATATCAAAGCACCGTTGGTTCTTGGTCTGTGCCTGCTCGCGGTCGCCGGTGGATACTGGCTCGCCCGGCAGCAGGCCGGTCACGTCCCCGTCCCACCTGAGCACAGTCACGGCGCCGCGTCTGGGGACGAGGCCGAGGCCCAGGTCTACCAGTGCCCCATGCACCCCTGGATCAGGTCCGACAAGGCTGGGGACCGCTGCACCATCTGCGGCATGGAACTGGTTGCGGCCAGCGGCGGTGCTGGCGGCGGCTATGGCGCGACCGAGGTGGATCCCAATCTGGTGACGCTCACCGCCGCCCAGGCCGTCGTGACCGGGGTCCAGACCGCGGAGGTCAAGCGCGGTTCGGTCACCCGCACCCTGAGGGTCAGCGGCGTGATCGACGACGACGACACCCGCCACCGCATCCTCTCCGCTCGGGTGCCGGGCCGCATCGAGAAGCTCCAGGTCAACTATGTCGGTGCCGAGGTCGAGGCCGGGGCCCCCCTGGCGACGATCTACAGCCCCGAGATGCTCACCGCCCAGCGCCAGTATCTCGAGCGGGTCAAGGCCGGAGCCATCGCCACCTCCCAGGCCGACCGTGCCGCCGCCCGCGAGCGGCTGCTGGAACTTGGCCTGACCGAGGAGGAGATCGGCATACTGGACAAGACCCTCAAGCCCACCGCCATGGTCAATGTCCGCACCCCCATGTCCGGTACCGTGGTCTCCCGTAACGTCTACGAGGGCCAGTACGTCAAGACCAACGACCGGCTGTTCGAGATCGCCGATTTCTCCCGGATGTGGTTCGTGTTCGACGCCTACGAGCCAGACCTCGCCTGGCTCAAGCCCGGCCAGGCGGTGGAGGTTTCGGTGCCTTCCCTGCCCGGGCAGGTGCTGACCGCCCCCATCAGCTTCATCGACCCCAATCTGAACGAGATGTCGCGCACGGCGCGGGTGCGGGTCACCCTGGAGAATCCCGACCGCCGTATGCTGCACCGCCAGACCGCCCAGGCCCTGGTGGTTGGGACCGGGCCCGAGACCCTCCTGGTCCCGCGTAGCGCCGTGCTTCAACATGGCGGCAAGCCTGTGGTCTACGTCGACCAGGGGGGCCAAGGTTATCGCGCCCAGGAGATCCAACTCGGCCGAGTGGGCGACACCCAGGCGGAGGTCTTGAGCGGCCTCAAGGAGGGCGACCTGGTCGCCACCCAAGCCGCCCTGATCCTCGACAGTCAGGCACAGCTCGCCCATGCCGCCGCGGGCGCCTCGGGCCACGACCACGGCCAGGGCCCCGCCAAGGTCCCGGCCGGGATCCCGCCCCACGACGAGGCCGTCTATGGCCTGCTCAAGACCCTGGTCTTCGCCGCCGCCGATGCCGCGGAGGCGCTCGCTTCAGACGACCTGCCTGGGTATCGGAGGACCCTCCCGGCGCTCCGCGATGCCCAGGCGGCCTATCTCGCAGGCGTTACCCCGGCGGCCCGCGACCGGCTGGGAGAGGTCACCGGCAAGCTCGCCGATGGGCCCGACCTGGACGCCGCGCGCCGTGCCTTCGAGCCCTTCAGTACCGCCGTGGCCGACCTGGCCCGCGGCGAGCATGTCCACCACCGGGAGGGGATCACCATCTTCCAGTGCCCCATGACCCAGGTCCTTGGCACCGGTCGTTGGCTGTCGCGGTCGAATCAACTGCGCAACCCATTCTTCGGGTCCGCCATGCTTGACTGCGGGGATGAGGTCGAATGATCGACCGCCTCATCCATTGGTCCCTGCACAACCGCTTCCTGGTCCTGAGCGGCTTCGTGGCCCTGTGCGCCTGGGGCCTGTTCGCCCTCCAGCGCATCCCCATCGATGCCATCCCGGACCTGTCGGAGAACCAGGTCATCGTCTATGCCGACTGGCCGGGGCGCTCGCCCCAGGAGGTGGAGGACCAGATCACCTATCCCCTGTCCGTGTCCTTGCAGGGCCTGGCCGGGGTCAAGACGGTGCGGGCCAGCTCCATGTTCGGCTTCTCCTTCCTGACGGTGATCTTCGAGGACAAGATCGACGTCTACTTCGCCCGCACCCGGGTCCTGGAGCGGCTGAATTCACTGGGCAGCCTGCTCCCGGAGGGGGTGGTTGCGCGCCTCGGCCCCGACGCCACGGGGCTTGGCTGGGTCTATCAGTACTACCTCAAAGACCAGTCCGGCACTCAGGACCTGGGCTCGCTGCGCACCCTGCAAGACACCTTCATCCGCTATCAGCTCGCCGCCGTGCCCGGGGTGGCCGAGGTCGCCAGCATCGGCGGCTTCGTGCGCCAGTATCAGATCGAGGTCTCCTCGCTGATGCTCAAGCTGCACGGCACCACCCTCGGCGAGGTCCTGGATGCCGTCGGCAAGGCCAATCTCAACGTCGGCGGCAAGACCGTCGAGGAGAACGGCGCCGAGTTTATCGTGCGCGGTGTCGGCCTGGTGCAGGGCGCCGCCGACCTGGAGTCCATCCCGGTGATGCCCCACAGCGGCACGCCGCTGTATCTGCGCGATGTCGCGACCATCCGCATCGGCGGCGACTTCCGTCGCGGGGCACTGGACGTGGACGGGCGGGAGGTGGTCGGCGGCATCGTGGTCATGCGTTATGGCGAGAACGCCTACCGCGTCATCCAGGACGTCAAGGCCCGGCTTGCCAGCCTGGCCCCGGGCCTGCCGCAAGGCGTCAGCGTGGTCGCCTTCTACGACCGCAGCGACCTGATCGAGCGGGCCATCGCCACGCTGAAGGACGCCCTCACCGAGGAGGTCATCCTGGTGACGCTGATGCACATCCTCTTCCTGTTCCACTTCCGCAGCATCCTGATCGTCACACTGCCCCTGCCGGCCTCCATCCTGATCTCCTTCATCCTGATGGACCAGTTCGGCATCCCCTCCAACATCATGTCGCTCACCGGCATCGCCATCTCCATCGGCGTCCTGGTGGATGCGGGCATCGTCATGACGGAGAACGTCATCCGCCACTGCGAACGCGCCGAGGACCGCCTTGGGCGGCGGCTCACCGCCGCCGAGACCTTCGACCAGACCCTCACCGCCGCCACCCAGGTCGGCCGACCCATGTTCTTCTCCATGATGGTGATCATCTTCGCCTTCGTGCCGGTGTTTCTACTCACCGGGCAGGAGGGCAAGCTGTTCCATCCGCTTGCCTATACAAAGACCTTCGCCCTGATCGGTGCCACGTTGCTTGCGGTGACCGCCGTGCCGGTCTTCGCCACCCTGCTGGTGCGCGGGCCCTTCAAGCCGGAGTCCGAAAACTGGCTGATGAAGTCCCTCCTGCTGGTCTATGAACCCGTGCTCGACTGGGCCCTGGGGCACCGTAAGTCCGTGCTGGGGCTGGCGGCGACGCTGCTGGCCGCCTGCCTGGTGATCGCCTTCGGCCTGCCGCGCCCGGTCAACGCCCTGCTCCCCGAGACCCTGGCGCGGCATACCCAGGGGTTCGGCAGCGAGTTCATGCCCACCCTCGAAGAAGGCTCGCTGCTGTTCATGCCCGTGCTGCTGCCTGCCACGTCGCTGACCGAGGTCAAGCGCATCATGGCCTGGCAGGACCGCGTCATGAGCACCCACCCGGCGGTGGCATCGGTGGCCGGCAAGCTCGGCCGCGCCGACAGTGCCACGGACCCGGCCCCGGTGGAGATGATCGAGACGACCATCATGCTCAAGCCCCAGGCGGACTGGCCGCCGGGGACCACCAAGGCGTCCATCGTCGCGGACCTCTCGGAACGGCTGATGAACGTGCCGGGCTATGTGCCGGGCTTTCTCCAGCCCATCGAGAACCGCATTCTGATGACCAGTACCGGCATCCGTGCCCAGGTCGGGGTCAAGATCTTCGGGGACGACCTCGATGCCCTCCAGGCCAAGGCCTTCGAGGTCGAGCGGGTGATCAATCGGGTGCAGGGGGCCACCGGGGTCGCCCCCTCCCGGGTGCAGGGCAAGCCCTATCTGGAGATTCAGGTCCGCCGCGAGCTGCTGGGACGCTATGGGCTGAGCGTCCAGGACGTCCTCCGCCAGGTGGAGGCGGGGATCGGCGGGACCACCGTCGGCACCACCATCAAGGGGCGCGAGCGCTGGCCCATCCAGGTGCGCCTGGAGCAGGCCGACCGCGGCGACATCGACCGCCTCGGCGAGATACCGGTGTTCACCCCCTCCGGGGCCACGATCCAATTGCGCCAGGTGGCGGACCTCAAGCGCACCGTCGGCCCCAACGAGATCCAGAGCGAGAACGGGCGGCTGCGGGTCTTCGTCCAGGCCAATGTCCGCGACCGGGACCTGGGTGGCTTCGTGTCGGACATCAAAGAGCGCATCGCCGCCGAGGTCACCCTGGCCCCGGGTCAGACCATCGAATACTCGGGCCAGTACGAGCACCAGTTGCGCGCCCGGCAGACCCTGCTCTACGTCTTTCCCGCGGTCATCCTGATCATCTTCGCGACCCTCGTCATGACCTTCCGCTCCGTCGGCGAGGCGACCCACGTCCTGCTCGCGGTCCCCTTTGCCCTCACCGGCGGGGTCCTCTTGCAGGCCTGGATGGGCTTCAACTTCAGCGTCGCGGTCTGGGTCGGCTACATCGCCCTCTTCGGCACCGCCATCCAGACCGGGGTGATCATGGTCACCTACCTGGAGGAGGCGGTGGTGGCCAAGCGCAAGGGCCTGGGCCGGGAACTGACCCGGGAGGAGCTGACCGAGGCGGTCAAGGCCGGGGCCCGGCTGCGGCTGCGCCCCAAGGTCATGACCGTGGCCACCACCATCGCCTCGCTCACCCCCATCTTCTGGCTCGACCGCACCGGGGTGGAGATCATGCAGCCGCTCGCCACGCCTGTGGTCGGGGGCATGATCTCCAGCCTCATCCACATCCTGATCGTCACGCCGGTGATCTTTGCCTGGCTGCGGGAGCGCAGGCTCGGCCTGGCCGGGACAGCCCAGGCCGGGGATGCTAGCATGTGACAGCACCGTCGGCGCTGACGGTCGCCGATGTTTCCAACAACCGGGGGCGGCATGCCAAGTCTCAGTGTCAGAAGGCTTGACCACGAAACCTACGAGCAACTGCGGGTCCGGGCGGAGCGTGGGGGCGTGTCCATGGAGGAAGAGGCCCGACGCATCCTCAAGCGTGCCCTGGCGGCCCCTGATCGCCTCGGCGATCTGGCCACCGAATTGTTCGGCCCGGACCACGGCGTGATCCTGGACCTGCCGGTGCGCGCCCCCCACGAACCGGTCAGGTTCGACCCTTGATCCTGCTGGATACCAACGTCGTCTCGGCCGCCATGGCGCCGATTCCGCCGGGCGCCGTCCTGGGTCGCCACCTCAGACGGGGTCTTGGGTCGCTGCCAAGGGGCGCGGGGGTCAGGCGTTCGGGTCACCCTGCAGCAGCCGCTTGAGGCGCTCGATCTCGGCCAGGGCTTGCTCCTTCTCGGCCCGCTCGCGCTGCTTCTCAGACCGCGACGCCGGGGTTACACAAAAAGCTCGTGTCGCGCCTCGCTTTTGAGCCCGTTGTTAGGAAATTGGGCGCCGAGACTAGGGCATGGACTGATGCAGCCGCCCGAGGCGAGACGCATTGGGTTTGCTCTGACTGCGGAGCGAGCTTCTCCGCAGGGATGCCGGATGTGTGCACCTATGGGCACCAGCGGTGCACCGATCTGCTGGCGCGAGATAAGGCCAGGGCGGCGCTTTCTTCTTTGGCCTACTTTGTGCATGAGCCGCCGCCGAAGCGCGCAGCGCGAAGGGTACCCACCAGCACCGCTGGTGGGCGGTCGGCTCGATGCACTTGTAAGCAGGCATTATTCGCGCCAATGGCCTGGTTGATCTAACGTCTTTGCACACTTCACCGTTCCGTGAACAGAGCCAAGAATGTTGGGTTGCAACTCTTGAACCATCCACGCCTCCTCATGCTCGGTTGGTATTGGATAGGGGGTGTTGAGACCGAAAACGCCCGCAGGTTTGAAGCCGCACCTACGGTAGAACTTCGGGTGCCCGAGAACGAAGACCAGTTCGACTCCTGACCTCGTTAGGCGCGCCAACCCCTCGCTCACCAACAATTGGCCGATACCCCTTCCCTGATGCAATCGCGATACGCCCAAGGGCGCCAGAATCTGCGCGCTAACAGATCGAGATGCGCCTTGAACACGCACTGAGGTGAACAGTACATGGCCAACGATCGCTCCCTGCACTTCTGCCACGAAGGAGAAAAGCGGGATAGCTGATTCGTCCGCGAGCAGTCCGACGACCAACTCGGCAATCTCCTCTCCTTGCCGTCCGCCGAATGCGCTCTTGTGGACCCCCAGAATTCCCACTAGATCTGCGTCCTCGGCACGTCTGATAGTCACCATCCGACGTCCTGATGCCTGCTAATGTTTGAGTTAGGCATCGGGCTGGTGGCAGACGGCTTCGACGTTGTGCTCATCCGGGCCGATGACGAAAGCGCCATAGTAGTTGGGGTGATAGTGCGGACGTAGGCCAGGGGCACCATTGTCTTTGCCTCCAGCTTCAAGTGCGGCGCGATAGAAGTCTTGGACCTGCTTACGGTTCTCGGCGGTAAACGCAATGTGCAACGGAGCGGGCTTGGTAGAGCTTTGATACAGCCAGAGCGCTGGCTTGCCACTTGGACCAATGCCGATTCCGTACTCACCCTCCATAACGGTGCCTATGCCAAGTGGCTGGAGAGCTTGAAGGAAGAATGCTTTGCTCGCCGCATAGTCGGTTACGCCGAAGCCAAGGTGATCAAACATGAGACTCTCCTTGTGACAGGGTGGGGGGAGGGATTCCGATGCCTAACGTTACGCCTAGCCGGCCCAAAACCACGCCGGCACGGGCTGGAAGTCTAACAGCACTGAACTCGGAGCGTGGTTTTGGGGCGGCGCTGAGGCGGTTGTTAGGTGATCCCTATTTCCCGCAAGCAAGACAGGACATCGAAGGTTTCCCAGGAAAGGCACAAGTCAAGACCTGACCCCACTCTTCGTTAGCAGGATCGCGACTATGAGATCCGCGAGTCATGAATGAATGAAAACGCCCTACTGGGCTTGAGAATTCTAGCGGGATGTTCAGGTCTTGCAATCAAGCATACCCGGTTCGGACAGGTTGGTAGCCCGCAGCCCCTTGCCGCCTTCCAGTCGTCGCACCGCTCGACTGACGGTGGAGTAGTGTACGCCGAAAGCATCGGCAATCTCCTGCATGGAGTAGACACCAGTCTGAAAGGCCCGAGCCATGGCCTCGCCCCGGTCGGGGTAGCGGCGCGCGAAGTCCGCCAAGGGCTTGGCGAGCGGCGGCGCTGGGCGCGTGGCACTTCGCGCAGGCGCTCCGGGGTCGTGGCGGCGACACAGTGATGTTCCACAAACGGCTCGCTGCCAAGAAAGACCTGATGGCGCAGACCGTCCCAGACGCTGGGCTGCCCGACTCCCTGGCGAACGAAGGCAGCGTAGCCGGCTCGGGCTTGGGCACGCTCTTCGCCAAACTGCCCGAGCACCCAGTCGATCTCCAGCCACACCGGTGCGGGCTCCGCGCCAACCATCGCCCGATAGCTGCTCCACGACCAGTCGCCCGCCTGGGAAACCATGGCGGCACGCACGGGGTTGAGCACTACATAGCGCGCCAGTTCCAGGAGGTAGGCGTCCCGTTCGACCAGAATGGCCTTGAAGCGCCCCTGAAAGAGGTGTCCCACCAGCCCGTGGCGATGATTGCTCGCCTGCGTGTAGACGCCGTTGAGTTGGCGCATCCCTTTGGAGAGATTCGCCTCGGGAGTTTCCACGACGATGTGATAGTGGTTGGTCATCTGACACCAGGCGTGGCAGCGCCAGTTGAACCGGCTGCACACGTCCCCCAGCACCGCGAGCCAATCTGTGCGGTCCTGATCGTCGCCATAAATCGCCTCCCGCCGGTCACCGCGTGAGGTGACGTGGTAGAGCCCACCGGCAAGCTCGATGCGCAGAGGTCTGGACATGGGCCCAAGCCTAGTTCAAAAATACTTGATTGCAAGACCTGACCCCATTCCCTTGGGTGACCCCATTCCTTGGGATGACCCCATTCCTTGGGACCCCATTCCTTGGGACCCCATTCCTTGGAGCAGCCCGCAGCGGGCGAACCGAGAGTCACGGGAACTTCGTCGGGGGTCGCTATCAGGCATCTGAAGATACTGCGCGACCTCCCATCCCGAGTCGCCACTTGCGGTCGAGAAACAGGTAATACGCCGCGAGCAGGGCGCTGTAGATGAGGACAGATGTGTAGACGATCAGGCTCAGGCGGTGCGCGTCGCCGACATTGGCGAAGTGGCGCAGGAATGGGCCGATCAGCACGAGGTCGTAAGCGAGGAACCCGAGTAGCGACACCTGCGCGTCACCCCAGCGTCCGCGCGCCAAGACGTAGTAGTAATTCAGCGAAAGGCCGATGAACATAAGCCCGAACAGAGTCGATGTGGCAGGCTTGAGCGGCCATGGAAAGACGTTCGGCACTCTGGCCGTGAGCGCGATGCCCACGACGAGCAAGACGCCAGAAAACAACGCGGTGGAAGCCTTGGCGAGCAGCGGCGTCGGGCGCGGGTCGGCGCACGGAAACCGAACGGACCACAGGAATAGCGCCGCACCAATGATTGCGACCATGGCAAATCCGATGATGTGATTCGAAGGTGTGGCATCCGGCGTCCCAGGCGCGACGCTCATGGCGACAGCCATAGCCCCGAAGCCGACGGCGAGCGCGATGCCGCCTCCAGCCGCCGCGCGCCAATCCCGACTCCAAGCCACGAGCAAGCTCCCGCTGGCGAAGGCCGCGAGGATCGATGCGATAAACAGGTACGAAAGCGGACCATCGGACCACGGCCAAAGGCGAAGTACCTGCGGCACTGCGAACGCAAAGCCGGCAGCGAGCCCGATGCAGATCATTCCGAATACGGCGAAGTTTATGGGGTACATGAAAGCCCTCTGCAAACGGGTGGGTGTCCGATCCGGCAGCGTAAGCGGAATTGAGGGAATTGGGGGTCTACCATCGGATTTGTAGGTTGTTGACGTTGAGCAGCCGCCATTGGTGCTCGCGCACCAGGGTGTCCAAGGGGCGAGCGTGGCCGTTGTAGCCCTCCATGACCACCGCCACCGGCCCCGGGTAGCGGCGCTGATGACGCTCGATGCGACTGAAGAAGTCCGCGAACCCCTCCGGGCGGTGGTCGATGTCGAATTCCTCCAGCAACTCTCCGCTGGTCAAGCCCACCGCCACGCGATGACGATGACAGCCCACATCGACGCTCACACGCAGTTCCGGATGCAAGACCATAGCAACCCCCGAATGTCGGATCGCAAGGTATGAACCGCTTGGATCATCCGCCGGTCTCGTCTACATACAGAGCCACGGCCCCATGGCCCGGCACCATCCCGTATGACCTCAGCGGACGATGCAGGGAGACGGGGACGGCATTTCAAGTCAAGCGCGTCAGCCAAAGCCGGTCGCAGACCCCAAGAGCCACACCCCCGTCTCAACGCCAGCTTACCCCCGTCGGGTTCTACCGGC
>CAWDHW010000017.1:0-66576 GCA_963802205.1 uncultured Gammaproteobacteria bacterium
TTCCCTCTACTGCACCCATGTCCTGGCGGTGGACGACCAGACCCGCAACCTGCTGCTCGCCCTCTACTTCGGCTGCGCCGTGGCCGGCATCCCCCTGTGGTTGGCCCTGAGCCGACGCCTGTCCAGGCACCGCGCCTGGGCCCTGGGGATGGCCGTCACCTGCCCCGCCTTCGCCTTCGCCGCCCTGCTCGGGCCCGGGGATGTCGGGGCCTTCGCCCTGATCTGCGTCGTCACCGGGCTTTGCCTAGGGGCGGATCTCGCCCTGCCGCCTGCCATCCAGGCCGACGTGGCCGACTGGGATCGGCTGCGCTTCCGGCGCAACCGCACCGCCCGGGCTCTTCGCCCTCTGGGGCATGTCCACCAAGCTCGCCCTGGCCCTGGCCGCCGGTCTGACCCTGCCCGCCTGCCTCGGGCGCGCTGGGGCTTCGCGGCGAGGCCCCACCCCCCGTCGCCCTCACCGCCCTGGCCCTGACCTATGCCCTGATCCCCTGTGCCCGAAGCTCACCGCCGTAGCCCTGATGCTCGGCCTACCCCTCACCCAATCACGGCAGGTCGCCGTCGCCGCCCGACTGGCCCGGCGCGACCTCCCCGTCACCGAGACCTGAACCATGCCAAACACCAAACGCCTGCTCCTGGCCCTGCCCTTTGCCCTGCTGCTTCTGACCGTATGTACCACGACCCCCAATGACTTCAAGGACCACACCCCCAAGCTCGACCTGTTTGAGTACTTCCAGGGCCAGACGAAGGCTTGGGGCCTGTTCGAGGACCGCTTTGGCAAGGTCCGCCGCCAGTTCCAAGTGGACATCCAGGGCACCGTCGCCGACGGTACCCTGACCCTGGACGAATCCTTCCGCTATGACGACGGCGAACTGGCTAGGCGCGTTTGGACCATTCGCAGCGATGGCCCCGACCACGCGGGGCCAGGCCGCCGACGTGGTCGGCGAGGCCCGCGGCCGGGCCGCCGGAAATGCCCTGAACTGGACCTACACCATGGACCTGCCGGTGGGCGTCTCCACCTGGCGGGTGGTCTTCGACGACTGGATGTTCCTGCAACCCGGCGGGGGTCATGATCAACCGGGCCAAGATCTCCAAGTGGGGGCTGGAGATTGGGCAGGTGACTTTGTTCTTTGCGAAGCGGGGGCTGGCAATGTGTTTGGGAAGTAATCGTCATTCCGGGAATACGTCACACCACCCGCGCCGGCCGCCCGAGCCAGCGCAGCAAAGGGCCGATGGGGGCAGCCGGCCGTAGAATTGCCCGGCCGCGTCCCAGTGGTCCTGGTGGTCGGCGACCCGTCCGTCCGGGGCGAAGCGGACCTCGCTCATGCCCTCCACCCGCCAGTCTCCGATCACCCTGACCCGGGCCGTCATGCGCCACTTGAGATAGGCGGTGGGCGCGCGACCAGGCGCTGTCCAGGACCTCGAACCGGGCGCCGGGGAGTTGTTCGCGGGTGTGGGCCAGCAGACGCCGCAGGGGCTCGATGCCGCGCAGGTCGTTGAAGGGGTCGCGGAAGCGGACGTCCTCGGTGGCGATGGCCGCCAGGTGGGCGGCGGATGGGACCCCGTCGCGGTCGAGGTCGGTGAACAGGGCGGTCCAGGCGTCCAGGGCCGACGGGGCGCCTGGGGCAAGGGGTTGGGTGGCTGTTGGGTCAGTCATGGGATGGGCCTGGGCTGGGGTCGGTGAGTCGCGCCATCAGGGGAAAGTAGAGTCGATAGGGTAGCAGGCGCAACAGCCGCATCCAGGTGACGAAGCCGAAGGGGAAGGCGATCTCGAATCGGCCCCCGGCCAGCCCGGCGAGGATGCGCCGGGCGGCGTCCTCCGGGGTCAGGATGGAGGGCATGACGAAGCGGTTCTGGGCGGTGAGGCGGGTGGCGACGAAGCCGGGATTGACCAGGCGCAGGTCCACGCCGCTGCCGCGCAGTTCCAGGCGCAGGGTCTCGGCGAGGTTGATCAGGGCCGCCTTGGTGGGGCCGTAGGCGGCGGCCTGGGGCAGGCCGCGGTAGCCGGCTACGGATGCGACCACGGCGACCTGGCCGCTGCGGCGTTCGCACATCCGCGGCAAGACTGCGCAGAGGCCGTTGACGACGCCCTGGTAGTTGACCGCCATGTGTTCTGCGAAGACCTCGGGGGCGGCCAGTCCACCCGGGACGGGCTGGTAGATCCCGGCGTTGAACACGGCGAGGTCCAGCGGGCCCTTGTTCCGCTCGATGCGCGCCACCGCGTCGGCCATGGCCCGAGCATCGGTCACGTCCAGGGGTTCAGGGTGCAGGCCGGCGTGAAGGCGGGCCAGATCGGTCAATGCCTCGGCCCCGCGGGCGGAGATGGCCACCCTGGCCCCGCGCCCGGCCAATTCCAGGGCCAGGGCCCGACCTATGCCCTGGCTGGCCCCCGTGATCCACACGGACTTAGGCGTGGTCATGGGCGCACCGAACCGCGGCAGGTGGAACACAGATAGCGGATCTCCGAACCGTCGCTCCCCTGGAAGCGCATCCCCAGCCACTGCCCCTGGTCGTCGTACCAGGAGTCGAGGCTGAGGTCGCCGGTGTAACGGTAACGCACGGCCTGGACCTTGCCGCTGGGCAGATCGAGGGCCTCGACCCCGGCCCGGGCTATGGTCACGCGGTTGACCCCGGCGGTGAGGGTGTTGAGGACCTTGTCCTGTTGCAGCACCTTGGGGTTCCAGTGGTTAGTGGGGAACAGTGGCAGGGCCTGTCGGCCGGGTCCGGCATCGGAGGTCCAGGCAAAGCCCTGGCCCGAGCGCTCCCCATCGAGGCGGAACGGCTTTCCATCGTCGTCCACCCGGACCTCCAGCCGTTTCAGCCCGGCCTGGTCCCAGACCTCCTCGGCGTTGTAGCGGAAGCGGTAGAGGTCGACGCCGAGCAGGCGCACGTCGATGCGGGAACTGGATGCCACCCGGGTCTGGCCGTCTGCCTCCTCGCGGCGGACCTCATGGACCCCGACCTCGCTGCCCCCGCGCAGGATGCTGTAGCGCTGGGTCTGGACCTGGGTGGCGCCGGCCTGGCCGAACCCGGCCAGGGCGATGGCGACACATAGGCCGCGGGCGAAGGAGCGTCGCGGGAGGCTGGGGTACATGGCAGGGCTCGCAGGTCAGGGGAAGGGGCTGTCCTGGATACGCCCGCAGAGCACGGGTGGATCACCTGCCCCGGCGGTTCGACCGGGCGAGCCCGCATGCGTCGCCCCGGCGATCATTCGCGTTTACCTGGCGGTCGGGTGTGCCTTGCGCAACAGAGGGCAGCCCCGCGCAGATGATCGGTCTCGCGGCGTCAGGAACTCCGCCAGGGGCCGAGGTAATCCTTGGCGAAAAGGTCCCGACGATGGCCGTCAGGCCTGAGACCCCAGCCGCCAGGTAGACCATCAACGGGGGCAGATAGGATAGGCGCAGCCCTCGCCCCAGTTCCAGGACGTTGCGGTCGAACCAGTGGTAGGCACGTTTCAGCATGGGGCGTTTTCTTCCCACCGGAGCCACAACGCAGGTAGCCGGCGTCGCTCAATCCCGGGCCTCGCCGCGGCCTGCGCGCCAGTGGCGGTAGACGAACAGTGCCAGGGTGACGACCGTCAGGGGCATGACGACGGTGCCCATGGCCAGGCTGAACGTCGCCAGGGCATCGTGTTCCGTGGCCTGGAGGACCAGGTAGACCGTGTAGGCGACGTAGTAGGCGAGGAACACCAGGCCCTCCCACCGATCGATCCGGTTGCCGGTAAAGAACACCGGCAGGCAGGCCACGGCAACCGCGGTCATCACCGGCAGATCGAAGCTCAGCACCGCGGGCGCCATGGCCAGGCCCGTCGGCGCCACCAGGGCGGAAACACCCAGCACCCCCAGGAGATTGAAGATGTTGCTGCCGACCACGTTGCCGACGGCGATATCACGCTCCCCGCGGACCGCTGCCAGGATCGAGGTCGCGACCTCCGGCAGCGAGGTCCCCGCGGCGACAATGGTCAGACCTATGACCAGCTCGCTGACGCCGAAGGCCCGGGCGAAGGCGATGGCCGCCTCGACCAGCCAATCGGCCCCCAGCACCAGCATACCAAGCCCGGCGGCGACCAGTAGGACCTGGACCGCCCAGTGCCGATCCCCAGGCGCTGCCATCCCCGGGCATGCCCTCCGCGTACTCGTCGTGCACTGACCTATCCTCCCGCCGGCTCTGGCGGATCACGAACAGGGTGTACGCGGCCAGCAGCCCCGCCAGCAGCGCCCCGTCCCAGCGGCCGATGCCGCCGTCCGCCGCCAGCCCCCAGACCAGCAGGGACGAACCGATCATAAGGGGTACCTCCTGGCGGACAAGCTGTTGGTGCACCAGCAGCGGCACGATCAGGGCGGACGCGCCGAGGATGAAGAGCACGTTGAAGACGTTGCTGCCGACGACGTTGCCGATGGCGAGGTCCACCTGGCCGGACAGGGCGGACTGCACGGATACGGCCAGCTCCGGCGAGCTGGTGCCGAAGGCGACGACGGTGAGCCCCACCACCAGGGGCGAGATGCCGAAGGACAGCGCCAGCCGGGACGCACCGCGCACCAATGCCTCGGCGCCGACGACCAAGGCCACCAGGCCCAGAACAAACCAGAGCAACGACATGGAGAGCCCTCGCAAGGGTGTTGGAGTTGGATGGGCAGCAGGCGCCTCGCGATGGAGACCGCGCAGGCGCTAAGTCCCCTGGGGCACAGGGCAGAAGGCGGACCGGGCCGACTGCGCCCCGGGTGATCGAGCGCAACGGGCGGAAGGTGGCATCAAGGGCGACCGAAATCCAGGGGTCGCCCCCAGGACGAACCCAGCCCATCCAAGGTCAGGGCAAGATCCGCGCCCCGACCACAGGGCCCGCGCCGTCGTGGTGGCCGCCGCCCTGGCGGGTCGATCATGCCGTGCTTGGCGAGTCGGACGGACGGCTCGGGGCCTCACCCAACCCAGATCTTTTCCCCGTACCCGGTCATCTCCAGATAGCCCCGCCCAACCTGAGGGCCGTCCTCTGCGACCCGCACCGCGCCCTCCCAGTAGACGGCCCCGGTGGAGCGGCGGCTGTCCAGTTCCTGGTCGTCCATCAGGGGTTGGAGCTGGAGCAGCCGGGTGCCGATGCGGACCCGCCACGCCACCGGGTAGGCGATGCCGGTGCGCGGCGAGGTCCAGTAGCGCAGCGGCTCGAAGGCCACGGCCTCCGATGGCAACACCTGTGCACTGCCCCCGCTGGGCGGAAAGTGGCCGCGGACCAGAAGGGCTGGCCGTCCTGGCCGCGCAGTCGGAAGGCCATCAGGGCGTTGCCGTCGGCGAGATTCAGGCCGACCCAGTCCCAGCCTTGGGCCCCTTCGGGCAGGAGCTCGCTGGACCATTCGTGGTCCAACTAGGCCAGCCCCGTCACGGCCTGGGGACGGCCGTCCAGGGTCACGCGGCCGCTGACCTTGAGCTGCGGGCGGCTATAGTAATAGCTCGCGTGGCGCGGGTCCGGGGCCTTGGCGCTGAACCCGGCGAGGCCGTTGAGCAGGGGCGGGCCGTCGGGGACCAGGGACAGGGCATAAGCGAACCCCTCGCCACGGACCTCCGCCCGATAGCGGTCGTCGGTCTGTTCCAGGCGCCAGTCGCCGATCCACAGGTGCGTCTGCCCGGTCTCGAAGCCGGCGCGGCCGAACCCGACCCGGGCGGAGCGCTGGTCGTGACGCAGGCGGCCGAGGCGCGGGTCGGCGATGGCCGCATGGGCGAGCAGCAACTGGCGCGGTGCGAAGGCGCTGGGGTTGGTCTCCCCGGTGCCCGTGTGCACGCGGAAGAAGGTCGCCGAGGCACTCGGCCGCGGGAAAGCCACCACCGATGCCCGTGCGCACGCGCAAGAAGGTGGTCTGGAAGCCCAACGGGCTGCCGTCGGGCAAGGTCAGCCAACCTGTGGCGTACCACCACTCGGTGCGGAAATTGGGGTGTGCGCCGTGATCGGCGGGAAAGGACAGGGCCAGGCCCGGGAGCACCGACGCCAAGATGACCACGGCCCTGCTCGACCGCCTCACCCACCACTGCCACATCGTGGAGACCGGCAACGATTCCTACCGCTTCCGCCACAGCAGCGCGACAGCCAAATCCAGGATCAAAGCCAGGGAGCAAACTAAACGAGGTGGGGCGAACGACGCACCCTTCTGACCGTAGTACCGTTACACTTGTCCACAGCCGCTCCCTGCGCGGAGCAGCCTCTTTCCCTGGTCAATATTCAACCGGTACACCTGGTCGGAATTCGACCGGTATCAACAGCCCCCTTACGCCGCCCGTACAGGGTCCACCTCAATACCCTCATCCGGCGGGTCCGGCGAGGCTGCCAGCCCGTATCTTCCCTCGTCCCGAGCCGCGGCGCGCCTGGCCTGCTATCCTGGGCGCCCCATGAACAAGACCAAGCGCACCGCCATCTTCGAGCGTCTGCGCGCCGCTAACCCGGCGCCTACCACCGAACTCGCCTATGGGAGTCCCTTCGAGCTATTGATCGCGGTCATTCTGTCCGCCCAGGCCACCGATAAGGGGGTGAACAAGGCTACGGCACTCCTCTTTCCCCTCGCCAACACCCCCGAGGCGATCCTCCAACTCGGTGAGGAGGGCCTGAAGGAGCAGATCCGCACCCTGGGCCTCTTCAACAGCAAGGCCCTGAACATCCTGGCGACCTGTCGGATCCTGGTGGAGCGCCATGGCGGCGAGGTCCCGCGCACCCGGGCGGACCTGGAGGCACTGCCGGGTGTGGGGCGCAAGACCGCCAATGTGGTGCTCAATACCGCCTTCGGCGAGCCGACCATGGCCGTGGACACCCACATCTTCCGCGTTGCCAACCGCACCCGCATGGCTCCGGGCAAGACCCCATTGGCGGTGGAGCTGGGCCTGATCAAGTGGGTCCCCAAGTCCTTTCAGCGCGACGCCCACCACTGGCTGATCCTCCACGGGCGCTATGTCTGTACGGCACGCAAGCCCGCCTGCCCGGACTGCCTGATCCGGGATCTGTGCGAGTACCCGGACAAGACCAGCACTCCCGGTACCGTCTGAATCGCACCAGCAGCCATCACCCCATGTTCAGCCAAGACCGCGACAGACTAAGACGCTACCTCGCCGCCGCCTGGGCCAAGGCTAGCGCCGGCGCGCCCCTGGAGCCCCTGGAGCACCAGATCGCCGACCTGGTGCGCGGGCACCCGGAGTACCAGTCCCTGCTGGGGGACCCGGAGGGCGCCATCGGGCGTGACTTTGCCCCGGAAGCGGGTCAGACCAACCCCTTCCTGCACCTGGGCCTGCACCTGGCCCTGTTGGAGCAGGTGGCTACCGACCGCCCGGCAGGTATTCGCGACCTCTATCAGACCCTGGTAGGACGCAGCGGCGGTGCCCATGCGGCCGAACATCTGGCCATGGAGTGTCTCGCACAGGCCCTATGGGAGGCCCAGCGCGGGCAGCGACCGCCGGACGAGGGCGCCTATCTGGAGTGTCTCACGCGCCTGACCCGGGGTTGAATCCGGCCCGAATCTACCCCCAACCGACCGCCCGTGGATCCCGATCTTCGGTGGTACCAATCCCGGCAGCCCGGAAAAAGGACTTGCGCAGCTCGTGAGATGTGCTATCTATTGCGTACCCCAGCACAAAAGTCGGGAATTATTCCGACCCGGCGGCGGGGATCGACCCACCTTGTTCGTGCCTCGACCTGACACCATTCCGGAGATCAGAGATGACCAAGAAGACCAGCCTCAAGCCCGCCGTGGCCGCCGTCGGTTTCGCCCTGGTGGGCAGCCTGGCCGTCGCCAACCTGGCCAATGCCGCCGACAACCCCTTCGGCTCCAGCTCGATGAAGAGCGGCTACATGCAACTCGCCCAAGCCACGCAAGAGGGGATGGGTGGCATGTCCGGTGACAAGGCCAAGCAAAGCGGCATGTCGGCACGGCATGTCCGGCGACAAGGCCAAGAAGGAGGGCAAGTGCGGCGAAGGCAAGTGCGGCGGTGACAAGGCCAAGAAGGAAGGCAAGTGCGGTGAGGGCAAGTGTGGCGGCGCGAAGAAACCCGCCGAGGGCAAGTGCGGCGGGGCCAAGTAGGCCGCTCCACCCGAAGGCGACCGTGAGCGATCGGCAGTTTCCCGTTCACGGCGCCGGTCTCGGGCTGCGGCGCTCCTTCCTGGAGGCCGCGGTCCAATCCCCGCCGAGCGGGGTTGAGTTCTGGGAGATAGCCCCGGAGAACTGGATCGGGGTGGGCGGACGTTACGGGCGCCAGTTGCGCGCCCTGACCGAACGCTACCCCTTCGTCTGTCACGGTCTGTCGCTCTCGATCGGCGCGCCGGCACCCCTGGACGAGGAATTCGTCCTCCGCATCAAGGGGTTTCTGGATACAAACGGCATCCGCGCCTACTCGGAGCACCTGAGCTACTGCTCCGACGACGGCCATCTCTACGACCTGCTCCCCATCCCCTTCACCGAAGAGGCCGTCCACCACGTCGCCAGCCGGGTGCGGCGGGTGCAGGACCTTCTGGAAAGACGGATCGCGCTGGAGAACGTCTCCTACTACGCGGCGCCCGGTCAGGAAATGCCGGAGATCGACTTCATCAACGCCGTGCTTGAGGAGGCCGACTGCGACCTCCTGCTCGATATCAACAACATCTATGTGAATGCCATCAACCACCGTTATGACCCGGTGGATTTCCTGGCCCGACTTCCCGCGAGGCGCATCCTCTATGCCCACATCGCCGGGCACTACGAGGAGGCGCCGGACCTGCGTGTGGACACCCACGGGGCGGATGTGATCGACCCCGTCTGGACCCTGTTGGTCGAGGCCTATGCCCGCTTCGGGGTCTTTCCGACCCTGCTGGAGCGCGACTTCAACATCCCCCCGCTGGAGGTCCTGACGGAGGAGGTCGGGACCATCGCCCGGCTCCAGGCCGAGGCCAACCGCGTGTCGCTGCGCCTGGCCCATGGTTGAGCCGCCCTCTCTCGCCGGGGGCTCCTTCACCGAGATCCAGTTCGGTTTCGCGGCCCACATTCGTGATCCCGCGGTGCAGCCAGCCCCCACGGACGTGGAGGACAGGCGCATGGCGATCTACCGCGAGTTGGTCTTCAACAACGTCGAGTCCCTGCTCGCCGGCAACTTCCCGGTGACCCGTGAGGTCCTCGGGGAGGAACACTGGGCGGGGCTGGTGCGGGGATTCTTCATCCACCACCGTTGCACCACCCCTCTCTTTCACGAACTGGGGCAGGAGTTTCTCGCTTACCTCCAGGGGCGCGGCGAGGGGAAGGGCGATCCGCCCTTTCTTCTGGAGTTGGCCCATTACGAGTGGGTCGAGCTGGCCCTGGACATTGCCGAAGACAGCCTTGATCTTGCCGAAATCGATCCCAACGGCGACCTGCTTGCGGGCATCCCCGTGGTCTCGCCGGTCGCCTGGTCGCTCGGCTACCGCTTCCCGGTCCACCGCATCGGGCCTGACTTCAAGCCCGAGCGACCGGACCCTGAGCCCACGCGCCTGGTGGTCTACCGCACCCGCCCGGGGGACGTGGAGTTCCTGGAGGTCAACGCCGTCACCGCACGCCTGCTGGAACTCCTGGACCAGAGCACCCTTGGCTCCGGCCGGGACGCCCTGACACGGATCGCCGCCGAGTTGCGCCACCCGAGCCCGGATCAGGTCATTGCCGGAGGGGCAGAACTATTGGCGGACCTGCGTCGGCGCCAGATCCTGGTCGGGACCCGTCTTCGGTGTAGCCCGATGTCCGATTAATTCTACGTTGCAAGTGCCATAGGCTAAGTGCTGGATGTTGCAGAGTTTGCTGGTTTCCGGTCAGTACCTGTCAGCCAACCGGACATTGTTAACCTTCCAGACCGAGGCCGGCCGGCTGGTGGTCCTGAACAACGGCATCGAGTTTGCCGCCACCTATTTTGTGATGCTCCTGGCCCTGTTCTTCCTTGGCGGGGGGCGTTATTTCAGCGCAGATTTCTGGATTGCCCGTCGCTGGCGGAGCCACGCCTGAGACGCCGCGACCCAGCCTGCTCTACACTCAGAATCGACCGGGGTCAGACCCCGGCCGCAACCGGCGCCTCGGGGTCCCCCAGTGCGCCACCCGATGTCACACCGCTCCGATCGGGGCGGATGAACCTGAGGAAGGGCAATATGATGACGACCTGGGTCCTTGTCGCCGACACCTACCGCGCACGCCTGTTTGGCGCCGAGCGACCGGCAAGCCCCCTGACGGAGCTGCGTGACCTTGCCTCGCCGGAGGCTCGCCTCCATGAGGGAGACCTGGTGACCGACAAGGGCGGACGCGACCGCAACCCCAAGGGTGGCGGGCATGGCCTCGGTGACGACGGCGGCCATAGGCACGAAGTCGCCGAGCGCTTCGCCCAACAGATCTGCGACTTGCTCGAAACCGCACGCATCGCGGGTCAACTCTCCAAGCTCTATGTGATCGCCGCGCCGGCCTTCCTCGGCATGCTGCGGCGGCACCAGTCACAAGCCCTCAAGCAGCTGGTAGTCGGTGAGATCGACAAGTCCCTTGCCGGGCAGGAGCCGGCAAGCATCCGCAAGCATCTACCCGCCTACTTGTAAGGCGATCCGGGGCCGCCGCGGCGGCCCCGTCTCTATCGCATCTCGCCGTCTCTCGTCCGCCATCCCGTGCCAGGGCCGCGAAGGCCATGCAGGGATCTGGAACGCTTTCCCCTTCCCGGTCGGCAGCCGCCGATTTGGGGCAGGTCAGTACACACCGTGGTGGCGGGTTACATATTTGTGGAGTTCCACGTACTGGGCGTTCATGCGCCGCAGGATGTCGTGGGTCGCCAGCACGATGTTGCGCATCACCTGATAGACCATGCGGGACTCCTGCTCCAGCAGGGTCTCAAAGCGGTCTCTCTGGAAACTGCACACCTGGGTCTGACCCAGGGAGCGCAGGGTCGCGGAGTGGGGCCGGCCAGTGACGAAGCCCAACTCGCCGGCCATGTCGCCGGTCTTGAGGACATGGATGGTGGTGTAGTCGCCATTGCCAAGGTCGCGGGTCACCGCCAGGGCGCCCTCGGTGACGATGTGGAGGCTGTTGTCGGTGGCGCCTTCCTCGATCAGGACCTCCTGATCCTTGAGACGGCGGCAGGAGGTGACCGCGGTAAGCGCCCGCAATTGGTCGTCAGTGAGGCCATCGCTCAGTGGGGATTGGCGCAGGGAGATGAACTCATCGATGTCGCTCATGGTGGTGTCCTATCTTTAGTTTCCAGGTGCAGCTTAATGTTATACGGCCTCTCCCGGCGATCAAGGGCCAACAGTGGCCGGTCTCGCGTGTCGCCGTTGTAGACCCGTGCGGGTTAGAACGGGTTTCTTGTGGAATCGGGTCGCGGGGGCAATCCGCCGGGGTTCTCGATAGAATAGGGCGATGGCCATGTCCCCCGATCTACATACCCACACCGTTGCGTCCGACGGGACCCTCACCCCGACGGAGCTGGTCGCACGGGCGTCCGCGGCCGGGATCGAGGTCCTGGCGGTGACCGATCACGACACCGTAGACGGTCTGGCGGAGGCCATCTGTGGCCGCCGCAGCGGCCGGCATCACCCTGGTCCCGGGGGCCGAACTATCGGTTACCTGGGGCGGGCGCACCATCCACGTTGTCGGACTCCACCTGGACCCGGGCTGCGCCGAGTTGGGCCTGGGCCTCAAACGGATCATCGCCTTCCGGCACTGGCGCGCGACGGAGATCGGGCGACGCCTGGAGCGCCACGGCATCCCAGACACCTACGCCGGGGCCCGCGCCCTGGCCGGTGGCGGCCTGGTGGGGCGGAGCCACTTCGCACGGGTCCTGGTGCGCCGCGGCCTGGCCCAGAGCGAGCGCGACGTCTTCAAGCACTTTTTGGTGCAGGGTAAGCCTGGTCATGTCCCTGGCGATTGGGCGACCTTGGATGAGGCCCTGGGCTGGATCCGTGCCGCCGGCGGCCAGGCGGTGATCGCCCACCCGGCCCGCTATGGCCTGAACCGGACCAGGCTGCGCCGGCTCCTCGGGGAGTTCCGCGACTTAGGCGGGGCCGCGCTCGAGGTGGTCTGCGGGAGTCACAGCAAGGACGACGCCCTGGTCTTTGCCCGCCACGCCCGCGAGATCGGCCTGCTGGCCTCCGCCGGGTCCGACTACCACGGCCCCGAGTCCCCCTGGCTGGATCTCGGCCGCTTGCCGGCGCTGCCTGACGGTTGTACCCCCGTCTGGGCCGACTGGCCGGGTGCATCGCGTCCACGGGTGGCCCCGAACCCGATGCCCGGCATTGCACTGTCGCAGGCACGCCTGCCATCGTTGGCTTAAGGAGACCAAAGGTTCCATGGCGCAGTTCTTTGAGATACACCCCGCCAACCCGCAGCCCCGCCTGGTGCGCGGGGCGGTGGAGATCCTGCGTAACGGCGGGGTCATCGTCTACCCGACCGATTCCTCCTATGCGTTCGGCTTCCAGCTCGGGGCCAAGGACGCCATGGAGCGCGTCCGTCGTATCCGTGGCCTCGACGACAAGCACAACTTCACGCTGGTGTGCCGCGACCTCGCCGAGATCACGACCTACGCGAAAATCGATAACCAGGCCTTCCGCACCCTCAAGGGTCTGACGCCTGGGCCCTATACCTTTATCTTCGAGGCGACCAAGCAGGTCCCGCGGCGCATGCTCCACCCCAAGCGCAAGGGCATCGGCATCCGCGTCCCGGACAACGCCATCTGCCGTGCCCTGCTGACCGAGCTGGACGAGCCCATCCTCAGTGCCACCCTGTTGCTGCCCGGACAGGACCACCCTATGACCGACCCGCAGGCGATGCGTGGCGCCCTCGACCGGCAGGTGGACCTGGTCATCGACGGTGGGGCTGGCGGTATGGAGCCCAGTACCGTGGTGGACATGACCGCGGAGCCCTACGCCGTGGTGCGGGCGGGGCTCGGGGACCCTTCGCCGTTCGAGTCTTGAAGAACAATAGGTCCTATGGGTCCTATAGCATCTATCGGTCCCCCGCACAGCCCAGCACGACCAGAGGAAGACCATCCGTGACGACCGTAGCCGCACAACACGCCCGCGTCCTCTCCGGCATGCGCCCTACGGGGCGCCTGCACCTGGGGCACTACCACGGGGTGCTCAAGAACTGGCTGGAGCTGCAACACGAGTACGAGTGCTTTTTCTTCGTCGCCGACTGGCACGCCCTGACCACCCATTACGAAGACCCGAGCCTGATCCCGGAGAGTACCAAGGAGATGGTGGTGGACTGGCTGGCGGCGGGGATCAACCCGGGCTCGGCGACCCTCTTCGTCCAGTCCCGCGTCCCCGAGCACGCCGAACTGCACCTGCTGCTGTCCATGATCACCCCGTTGGGCTGGCTGGAGCGGGTGCCGAGCTACAAGGACCAGCAGGAGAAGCTCAAGGAACGGGACCTCGCCACCTACGGCTTCCTCGGCTATCCGCTGCTCCAGAGCGCCGACATCCTGATCTACAAGGCCGGCATGGTCCCGGTGGGGGAGGACCAGGTCGCCCATGTCGAGATGACCCGGGAGATCGCCCGGCGCTTCAACCACGTCTACGGGCGTGAGCACGACTTCGCGACCCAGGCCGACCAGGCCGCCCGCAAGATGGGCAAGAAGAACTACAAGCTCTTCGACAAGCTTCGGCGCGCCTACCAGGAGCAGGGCGACCACGAGGCCCTGGACGTGGCCCGCGCCCTGGTCGAGAGCCAGGGCAACATCACGATCGGCGACCGCGAGCGCCTGTTCGGCTACATCGAGGGCGGCGGGCGCGTCATTCTGCCGGAGCCCCAGGCCCTGCTGACCAAGGCATCCAAGATGCCCGGGCTCGACGGCCAGAAGATGTCCAAGTCCTACAACAACACCATTGCCCTGCGCGACGACCCGGCCAAGATCGAAAAGTCCCTGCGCACCATGCCGACCGACCCGGCGCGGGTGCGCCGCACCGACCCGGGCGAGCCGGAGAAGTGCCCGGTCTGGCAGTTCCACCAGGTCTATTCGGACGACTCGGTGCGCGAGTGGGTGCAGCAGGGGTGCCGTAGCGCCGGGATCGGCTGCCTCGACTGCAAGCAGCCCATCGTCGACGCGGTCCTGGCGGAGCTGGCCCCCATCCAGGAGCGGGCCCGCGAGTACGAGGCCCAGCCGGAACTGCTGCGCAATGTCATCAACGACGGCTGCGAGGCGGCCCGCGAGGTCGCCCGCGAGACCATGGACGAGGTCCGCCGCGCCATGTGTCTGGTCCATTCCTGACCCCCATGGGGGCCCAGGTCGCCAGCCTGAGCTGTACGGAGCCGTCGCCGGCCCAACGC
This sequence comes from uncultured Gammaproteobacteria bacterium, assembly GCA_963802205.1. GTDB lineage: Bacteria > Pseudomonadota > Gammaproteobacteria > Chromatiales > Chromatiaceae > DYRB01. Next base: position 14,256 of record CAWDHW010000017.1, read on the forward strand.
ACCCGCTTCGGTAGAATCGGGCCCCCGGCAGGGCGAGATTCCCTTCGCCGTCGTTCAAGGGTCCCCGCTGCTCAGCCTGCCCCTCGACCTCTACATCCCGCCGGATGCCCTGGAGGTCTTCCTCGACGCCTTCGAGGGTCCGCTCGACCTGCTGCTGTATCTGATCAAGCGCCAGAACCTCGACATCCTCGAGATCCCGGTGGCTCAGATCACCGACCAGTACATGGTCTACGTGGACCTGATGAGCGTGCTTCGCCTGGAACTGGCGGCGGAGTACCTGGTCATGGCCGCCATGCTGGCGGAGATCAAGTCGCGCATGCTCCTGCCGCGCCCGCCCGGGGTCAGCGAGGATGAGGAAGACCCGCGCGCCGAACTGATTCGCCGACTGCTGGAGTACGAGCGCTTCAAGGGCGCCGCCCAGGACATCGACGCCCTGCCGCGGCTGGAACGCGACCACCATGTCACCCAGGTGGCGGTGCCGCCGGGGCACACCCAGCGCGTCCCCCCCGCGGTGGACCTGCGCGAGGTCCTGCTGGCGCTGCGCGATGTCCTGGCTCGGGCCGATCTCTTCACCAGCCACAGGGTGGAGCACGAGTCCCTGTCGCTGCGCGAGCGCATGTCGCTGGTGCTGGCGCGCCTGGCCGGCGGCGAGTTTCTGCTGTTCACCGACCTGTTCCCCTTCAGCGAGGGACGCGCCGGGGTGGTGGTCACCTTTCTCGCCATCCTGGAACTGACACGCAGCGCCTCCCTGGAACTGGTCCAAGGGGAGCCCTTCTCCCCCATCCATGTTCGACTGCGCCCGACCGAGCACCGCGGCGCCCCCGGGCCCGGGAGCGAGTTCGAGGACGGCGAGACGACTGGCTCGCTGAGGGCGGGGAGGGGGCCTGGGAAGACATTCCCAACCCCGGCGCTGCGGGACGACGGCCTGGAGGAATCGCCGATGACCACGCCCCCGCTGAAGCTCATCTGCGAGGGCGCCCTGCTCGCCGCCGGCGGGCCCCTGACCCTGGACCAGATCCTTGCCCTGTTCCCGGACGAGGAACGCCCGTCCCGCGAGGACATCCACGCCGCCATCGTCGCCCTGCGCCAGGACTGCGAGGGCCGTGCCCTGGAGCTGACTGAGGTCGCCGGGGGCTGGCGCCTCCAGGTCCGCCGCGAGATCGCACCCTGGGTCGGGCGCCTGTGGGACGAGCGCCCCCAGCGCTACTCCCGCGCCCTGCTGGAGACCCTGGCCCTGATTGCCTACCGCCAGCCCATCACCCGCGGCGAGATCGAGGACATCCGCGGCGTGGCCGTCAACAGCCAGATCGTCAAGACCCTGATGGAGCGCGAGTGGATCCGCGTCGTCGGCCATCGCGACGTCCCCGGGCGTCCGGCCCTGCTCGCCACCACCCGGCGCTTTCTCGACTACTTCGGTCTGCGCTCCCTGAACGACCTGCCGCCCCTGGCGGAGATCCGCGACCCCTCCTTTCTGGGCGAGGACGCAGGCGGGGCCGACGCCATCATGGGCGATCTGTTCGCCTCGCTGGCCGTTATCCCGGCCCCAGATCCAGATCAGCCCCAGCCCCCCATTCAGCTAAGCCCACCGGAGATCGACCATGACTGAACGACCCCGCACGCCTCGTCCCCCGAGGTCCAGGGCCGAGGGGACCCCGGGACCGAGGCGCCGCACGGCGCGGCCCGGCATCCCGGACACCGGGCCAGGGGATAGCCCTAGCGCCATTACCGGCGATCCGGGCGATCAGGTCCGCCTGCAAAAGGTCCTGGCGGAGGCCGGCATGGGCTCGCGCCGGGAGATCGAGGTCTGGATCGCCGCCGGGCGGGTGCGCGTCAACGGCCAACCCGCCGAGCTTGGTCAGCGCGTCGGCCCCATGGACCGCATCCGCGTCGATGGCGAGGATGTGCGTCGGCGCCCGGTGCGCGGGGTCGCCCTCCAGGTGATCGCCTATAACAAACCCGAGGGGGAGATCGTCACCCGCAAGGACCCCGAGGACCGCCCCACCATCTTTCGCAGACTGCCACGCCCCCGCAACGGGCGCTGGATCAGTGTCGGGCGCCTGGACATCAACACCTCCGGGCTCATCCTGGTCACCAACGATGGCGAACTGGCCAATCGCCTCATGCACCCCTCCCGCGAGGTCGAGCGCGAATACGCCGTGCGCGTCCTTGGGCAGGTCCCGGACGAGACCCTGGTGCGCCTCACCCAGGGTGTGGACTTAGACGACGGCCCGGCGCGCTTCGACGCCATCACTGCCTCCGGCGGCGAGGGGGCCAATCACTGGTACGACGTGGTCCTGCGCGAGGGTCGCAACCGCGAGGTGCGCCGCCTGTGGGAGGCCGTCGGCGTGCGCGTCAGCCGGCTGATCCGCACCCGCTACGGCAACGTCACCCTGGGTCCGCGCCTGTTCACCGGAAACTGGCGGCCCCTGACCGAGGAGGAGATCGCCGGACTGCTCGAACTGGCCGGGATGCCGAAGCCCCAGGCCCCAGGCCGTCGCATCGGTGGCCGGCGGGGCCGCGGGGACGCGGCGCAGGCCCCACGTGGGCCGCACGCCAAGGGATAGTGGGGGCTCGGGGTTGAGCCCGACCGGAGGATTGGCCTGCTCCGCGCCCCCTCCGTCGGACTGCAAACTCCGACCCGGAGCCCTCGCGGCACTGGTGGTTCGGTGGGCTCCGCTGTCGCACCTGGCAGGGAACGATGGCGACAGTACCGCCTGGCGCTCGAACGCATCGCCCTGGTGTGTCCGGGTGTGAAGCGCTTTCCCATCGCATCGGCCGTTGAGGCGGTGCCGCTGCACGACGTTTGGGGCGGCCTGCTTTGATTGGCGCCGTCGGTGCTATAACATCACACCCTCGCCGCCCGGCGGCGCCTCCGTTACGCCCTAAAGGTACCGTACCTTCGTGGCTCGACCCCTGCCGAGGTCGGCCCCCCAATCCACCCAAGCCCAGGAGGGCTCCGCCACGAGACACCAGATCGCCGGTATTCTGCTACTCCTGCTCCCACTCTGCGACTCGCCCCTGGCGGGTGCAGCCCAGGGGACCGAGCCGCTACGGGTCTTTGTCAGCGTCCTGCCCCAGAAGACCTTTGTCGAAAAGGTGGGTGGGGACCGGGTCGTGGTCGAGGCCATGGTCCAGCCGGGGGATAGTCCCCACACCTATGACCCGACACCGCGCCAGGTAGCCGCCCTGGCCAGGGCGGATCTCTATGTGGCCATCGGTGGGACCTTTGAGGACGCCTGGATGGGGCGCATCCGGGGGGTCAATCCCAAGATGCAGGTGCTCGATAGCGGGGAAGGGATCGCCCTGAGGCCCATCGAGGCCCATGAGGGTGTGCAGGGGCATGACGCCGACGGGCACGAACATGGCCCCAGCGACCCCCACCTCTGGACCAGCCCGCTCCTGGTCAAGCAGATGGCCCTGCGAATCCGCGATTCCCTGAGCGGGCTCGACCCGGCCAACGCCGCCCTCTATGCCACCAACGCCGCTGCCTTCACGGCGGAGTTGGACGCCCTGGATCGGGACATCCGCGCCCGGCTCGCCGGGGTGGCCGGCAGCCGCTTTATGGTCTACCACCCGGCCTGGGGCTATTTCGCCGATACCTATGGCCTGATCCAGATCCCCATCGAGCACGAGGGTAAAGAGCCCGGGCCGCGGGCCCTGGCGGCCCTGATAGACCAGGCCCGGCGCGACGGGGTGCGGTTGATCCTCGTCCAACCCCAGTTCTCCCGCAAGGCGGCGGCCCAAGTCGCGACCGCCATCGGCGGCCGGGTAGAGGTCGTGGACAACCTGGCGGCGGACTATGCGGCGAACCTGCGCCGCGTGGCGGACGCCTTGGCCCAGACGGGTCGTCCTTGAGCCGATCCAGTCATCGGAATCCCTGAGGAACCCACGATGCGCCACAACGAATATTCGGCCCCAACGGTCCGGCCTTGGGTATTGGCCCTGGCCCTGGTTCTGCCGATCGCCTGTGCCGGGGAGGCCGAGCACCGCTCCCACGGGGCCCATGCCCACGGCCTGGCGAGGCTCGACCTGGCGGTAGAGGGGGGGCTGGTTCTGATCGGGCTTGAGAGCCCGGCGGCCAACATCGTCGGCTTCGAGCATGCACCGGCGAACCTGGAGGAGCGCGCCACCCTGGAAGGTGCCATCGCCAGCCTCAAGGACGGAGCACGGCTGTTCCGCTTGCCGCCGGGGGCCATGTGCCACCTCGTCGAGGCAGTGGTAGAGACGCCCTTGACCGGCCAGGCAGAGGGGGAGGCGGGCGCTGAGGCCCATGCCGACATCGACGCCGAGTACCGTTTCGAGTGCGCCGAGCCGGACCGGCTGGTCCACATAGAATTGGGGCTGTTTGAGGTATTCCCGGCCACTCTGAGCCTGCAAGTCCAGTTCGTCGGGCCCAAGGGCCAGGGCGCCGCGGAGTTGACGGCGGCGAGCCCGGTGTTGCGGTTCTGACAGCACACAATCAGGCGGCGCGCATGGATTCAGAAACTCCGGTGCTGACCCAAGCCATGGCGCGGGCGGAGGCCCTGTGCAACGGGCGCGGTGCGCGTTTGACCGACCAGCGTCGTCAGGTGCTTGAGATCGTCTGCCGTGCGGAGCGCCCGATCGGCGCATACGAAATCCTCGATGCGATGCGTGCCGATGTGCGCAAGGCAGCCCCGACGATGGTCTATCGGGCCTTGGATTTCCTTCTGGAGCAGGGCCTTATTCATCGCCTGGAGACGCTGCACGCCTTCATCGGCTGTACCCACCCGGAACACCCGCACACCAGCCAGTTCCTGATCTGCACTGACTGCGGCGGGGTGCGCGAGCTGGAGGACGGATTCATCCAGTGCAGCCTGCACGAGGCGGCCGAACAGAGCGGCTTCGCCCCGCGGCGGCGGGTGGTGGAGGTCATCGGGACCTGCGCCAATTGTACCCGCAAGTCGGGCTCTGACCCGGTAGGCGAGCCGGGAGCGCTCAGGTGAAGGCCGCGAGGCCTGCCTCGGACGAGGCCCCGGATCAGCCACCGGATCAGGCCCAGACCCCGGTCATCGCCATCCGCGACCTGGCCTTCCGCTGGGGACCCGAGTCCCCGGTGGTCCTGGCCCTGAATGCCCTGGACGTGGCCCCCGGGGAGCGCGTCTTTATCGAAGGGCCGAGCGGGAGCGGCAAGAGCACCCTGTTGAGCCTGTTGGCCGCGGTGGCCAGGCCCGTCAATGGGCAGGTTCGCGTCTTGGGCCAGGATCTGGAGGGGCTCGGTGCGGGAGCGCGCGACCGCTTCCGCGCCGATCACGTCGGCTACATCTTCCAGATGTTCAATCTGATCCCTTATCTCTCCATGGTGGAGAACGTCCTGCTCCCGGCGCGCTTCTCCCGGCGCCGGCGGGACCGCGCCCTGGTGCGTACCGGGTCCCTGGAGGCGGAGGCCCTGCGCCTGCTGGGGCATCTGGATATGGACGACCCCGAACTGCGGGCACGCCCCGTCACGGCGTTGAGCGTGGGCCAACAGCAGCGGGTGGCCGCCGCCCGTGCCCTGCTTGGGTCCCCGGCGCTTCTCATCGCCGACGAGCCGACCTCGGCCCTGGACGCCGACCGCCGCGAGTCCTTCGTCCGACTGTTGTTCGAGGAATGCCGGGAGGCACGCGCGACCCTGGTCTTCGTCAGCCACGACGCCACCCTGGAGGGTCTGTTCGACCGGACCATCCGCCTGGCCGCCATCAACCGCGCAGCAAAGCGCCGGGCCTGACGCCATGCCCATCCTCATGCTGGCCTGGAAGAGCCTGTGGAATCGCCGCTTCACCGCGGCCCTGACCCTGGCTTCGATTGCCATGAGCGTGGCCCTGTTGATCGGGGTAGAGCGGGTGCGCACGCAGACCCGGGCCAGCTTCGCCAGCACCATCTCGGGGACCGACCTCATCGTCGGGGCCCGCAGCGGTGGCGTCCAACTCCTGCTCTATACGGTCTTTCGCATCGGAAATCCCACCAACAACCTGTCCTGGAAGAGCCTCCAGGACATCGCCGCCCTGCCCAAGGTCGCCTGGACGGTGCCGCTGTCCCTGGGTGACTCCCATCGCGGCTACCGCGTGCTGGGCACCACCACGGGCTTTTTCGAGCACTACCGCTTTGCCCGCGACCGGGGCCTGACCTTCACCGCGGGCGGGCCCTTCGCCGATCTCTACGACGCGGTCCTCGGGGCCGAGGTGGCGGAGCGCCTGGGCTATCGCATCGGCGACCCCATCGTGGTCGCACACGGGGCCGGCGACGTGAGCTTTGCACGCCACGACGACAAGCCCTTCCGCGTCGCCGGCATCCTTCGCCGTACCGGGACCCCGGTGGACCGCACCCTGCATGTGAGCCTCGAGGCCATCGAGGCGATTCATGCCGACTGGCAGGGCGGGGCGCCGGTCCCGGGGGCCAAGGTCTCCGCCGATGGCGCCCGCGCCCTGGACCTGACCCCCAAGGCGGTCACCGCGGCCCTGGTGGGGCTCAGGTCCAAGGTCGCCACCTTCCAGGTCCAGCGTGCGGTCAACGATTACCGACAGGAGCCGCTGACCGCGATCCTGCCCGGGGTGGCCCTGGCCGAGCTTTGGGGTCTGATGGGGGTGGCGGAGAACGCCCTGCTGGTGGTGTCCGCCTGCGTGGTGGTGGTGGGGCTGTTCGGGATGCTCGCGGTGCTGCTCGCCGGGCTCAACGAGCGGCGCCGGGAGCTTGCCATCCTGCGCTCGGTCGGGGCCAGACCCGGACACCTCTTCGGCCTGATTATGGGTGAGGCCCTGTGCCTGACCGGGCTGGGGATCGGCGTGGGGCTCGGGCTCCTGTATCTGCTCCTGGCCCTGGCCAGGCCACTGGTGGAGGCCCGCTACGGGATCTGGCTGGGGCTGGGCGGCCTGTCCGGCTATGAGGCCGGCTTGCTCGGCGCCGTGATCCTGGCGGGCGCCTTGGCGGGGTCCATCCCGGCCTGGCGGGCCTACCGCCTGTCGCTGGCAGATGGGCTCTCTCCGCGGGTCTGACGGGTCTGGGCCTCGTGCCCTACAATCGGGGACAATAGGTCCCAGTCTCAATCAGCAGTACCCATCACCATGAACCCTATCGTCCAGACCGCCGCCGCCCTGATCTTAAGCATCGGCCTGCTAACCGCCTGTAGCGACGCCCCCGACTCCGAGACCGGCGACCGGGCGGCCGGGTCGGGCCAGACGACGCAGGTCGATACCGGGCCTGGAAACGCTGGCGACTTCACCGAGCTGGACTGGGAGGCCCTGATCCCTCCGGAGTGGCGCCCGGACAAGCTCATGGCGGATTACAAGGTGGACGACCTGGCGGACGACGACCCCCGCGCTCAGGAGTTGATGGAGAAGCTCCAGGGCTTGTGGCAGCAGGCCCCTGTGGTCCCTGATCTGGACGGGCAACGGGTCCGGCTGCCGGGATTCGTGGTTCCGCTGGAGGCGGATGCACAGACCATGGCGGAGTTCCTGCTGGTGCCCTACTACGGGGCCTGCATCCATGTCCCCCCGCCGCCGGCCAATCAGACGGTGCATGTGGTCACCGCCAAGGGTGGGGAATACCACGGCGGGCTCTTCGATACCGTCTGGGTCAATGGAACCCTCAAGGTCGAACGCCTTTCCAGCGAGTTGGGCGACGCCGGCTACCGGATCGACGCGGTCCTGGTGGAGCCCTACGAGGGAGAACCTGGGGTCGGGCTGTGACCCAGGGGTTCGGCGCCCGACTGGCGTCCTGGGCACGGCTCTCCCTGGTCTTGGCCACGGGCGTCGGGTATGGCGGCCAGGTCTGCGCCGCCGGGCCCTCCACCTCCTGCCACATCCACCCGCCCCAGCGGTCGGCGGGGGAGGAAACCCCGGCCGCCATCGTAGGCCCCTTCTCCCTGCTCGCGGACTGCCAGGCCGCTCGGGCGAGTCTCTTTGGCGAACTGGGTCGTTGCCACTGCACCACTGGATTCAGCCAAGGCTGGGCGAGCACGGGTGGTCAGGCTCCGGCATCGGGGCCTGACTCTGCACCCGCGGCACCTGGGCCCCGGCGGGATGGTGCCTTGCCCTAGGCCCCCATGGGGGCTGCCTGCGGCCGCGATTGGCCCTCTCGGCTGCGCGTTTTCTGGTTGCGGTCAGGCTGGTCCTGGGGGACGGCGGTCGGCCAGCCCGGTCAGGTCCCACAAGGCCGCGACCTCGGTGCGTAGGGCGGCGACCTGCACCTCCAGGGTGGCGATGCGCTCATCCCGCGCATCTTGGCGGGCGGAGACGGGTTGCACGGCCGGGTCTTTGCCGGAGACAAGCGCCTCCTGCTGAGGAATGCCGCACAGGAGGTGGGCGAAGCGATCCTCCCGTTTGCCCGGGAGGCGGGTGACCAGTGGGTCGCTGCGCTCGCCGAGGCGCCGCACCACTTCCGCCACCGCCGGCAGATCCGCGAACTCCGCCATGCGTCCAGTGTTGGTGCGCAACTCCCCGAGGGTCTGGGGCCCACGCAGCATCAGCGTGCACAGCACGGCCTGCTCCTGGCGGTCGAGGTGAAAGTGCGACGCCATCTTGTGGTCGTAGCGCTCGGTGCGCCCGGCGAAGCTGGCGTAGACCAGGTTTCGGTCGCGCAGGGTGTTTACCACATGCCCGACCTCACCGACCTCCAGGTTCATGACCGGATCGCGGCTGGTCTTTTGGTTGCAGGCCAGGACCAGGGCATTGAGGGTCAAGGGGTATTGGTCGGGGGTGGTGCGCTGCTTCTCCATGAGGCCGGCCAGGATACGGGCCTCGATCGGGGAAAGTTGGGGCTCGGTGTCTTTGTGGATGGTTTCGGTCTCTGTGGTCATCTCTGCGGCTCCTGCTCGGGACGAAACCCCAGGGCGACCTCGCCTTGCTATCGGGGCTTGGGACTGGACGCCAATCCTACCAAGAAGTCCGCAGCGGCAGGACCTGAGTCCGGCCCTATGCCGGGCGGGGCACGCGCCCCGTCCGGAACGTCTTGATGTTTCCGCGAAGCCATCGAATAGCCTGAAACACCGAATCTTCAGGACGGTGTTGCAAACCCCTGCCCGTTGAGGGGTTCACCGATGGCTGATGCGGTCCCGTCTCTGGGCGCAATCAGGTTCGATGCCGCAGAAAATACTCCAGCAGGGTTTGGGTGGAGCTGTCGTGGGGACAACTCACACGACCGTCTTCGATCTCTCTGAGGATGACCGAGGCGAGCTGTTTGCCCAGCTCCACGCCCCACTGATCGTAGGAGTTGACCCCCCAGACCACGCCCTGGACGAAGATGCGGTGCTCGTACATGGCCACCAGTGCCCCCAGGGTGCGCGGCGTGAGGCGCTCCATCAGAATACTGTTGGTGGGGCGGTTGCCGGGAAAGGTGCGGTGGGGTGCCAGTTCCGCGGCGCGCTCCGGGCTTATGCCCTCCGCCTCCATCTCGGCCAGCGCCTCCCCCTCGGTCCGCCCGCGCATTAGGGCCTCGGTCTGAGCGAAGAAGTTGGCCATGAGCTTGGCGTGGTGATCCCCCACGGGATTTTGACTGTGGATGGGGGCGATGAAATCCGAGGGGATCATCTGGGTTCCCTGGTGGATGAGCTGGTAGAAGGCGTGCTGGCCGTCGGTGCCAGGCTCGCCCCAGACCACCGGACCCGTGGTGTATTCCACCGCTACCCCGTCGCGGGTGACGCGCTTGCCGTTGCTCTCCATGTCCCCCTGTTGCAGATAGGCGGCGAGCCGGCCCAGGTACTGGTCGTAGGGCAGCACGGCATGGGTACGGGCACCGGCGAAGTTGGCATACCAGACCCCGATGAGGGCGAGGATGGCGGGTAGGTTTTCGTTCAACGCGGCGCTGCGGAAGTGCTCGTCCATGTCGTGGGCACCGGCGAGGAGTTCGCAGAAGTTCTCGTAACCGATGGCGAGCGCGATGGGCAGCCCGATGGCGGACCACAGCGAGTAGCGCCCGCCGACCCAGTCCCAGAAGCCGAACATGTGGTTGGTGTCGATGCCGAAGGCGGCCACGCGCGCGGCGCTGGTGGACACCGCAACGAAGTGGTCGGAGACCGCCGCCGTGTCGCGCAGGGCCGCGATCAGCCAGTCGCGGGCGCTGTGGGCGTTGGTCATGGTCTCCTGGGTGGTGAAGGTCTTGGAGGCGACCACGAACAGGGTGGTGGCAGGGTTAAGGTGGCGGATGGTCTCCGCCAGGTGGGTGCCGTCCACGTTGGAGACGAAGTGGACCCGTAACTCCGGCGACTGATAGGGCTTGAGGGCCTCGCACACCATGAGCGGCCCCAGGTTGGACCCGCCGATGCCGATGTTGACCACGTCAGTGATGCGTTCCCCGGTGTAGCCGCGCCACTCGCCACTGCGCACCTGGCGTGTGAAGGCCTCCATCTGCGCCAGGACGGCATTGATCTGGGGCATCACGTCATGGCCATCGACGAAGATGGGCCGGTTGGAGCGGTTGCGCAGGGCCACATGCAGGACGGCTCGATCCTCGGTGTTGTTGATGTGGTCGCCGGCAAACATGCGCCGGATCCAGCCCTGGAGGTCCACCGCTCCGGCCAGCTCGAATAGCAGTCCGAGGGTTTCCTGGGTGATGAGGTTCTTGGAGTAATCGACATGGAGCCCCGCCGCGTTCAGAGTCATCTCAAGGGGGCGGCGGGGATCCTGCTCGAACAGGTGGCGCAGGTGGACTTTGCCCATCTCCTGCCAGTGCTGTTCCAGGGCGCGCCAGGCGGCGGTGTGGTTGACGAGCGGGGTCATCGCGTACTCCTTAAGGGCTTGAGTTGTTCACGTCGCCGGTCGCGTGAGGCGGCCTCCGGCAGCGGGGCGAATGGGGTCGGATCTAGCCGTCCAGGCCGTTGCGCCAGTCCTGGTCCTCGCGGTCGAACAGGCGGTTGGCCTCCGCCGGTCCCCAGGTCCCGGCTGGGTAGGTGTGGATGTAGTCGCGCTCCGTGGCCCAGAGCTTGAGTACGGGGTCCACCACCCGCCAGGCCCAATTCACCTCATCGTAACGCAGGAATAGGGCGTGGTCGCCCTCGATGACGTCGAGGATCAGGGCCTCGTAGGCGTCGATCTGATCCGGGGCCAGGTTGCACGAGCTGGCGTCGAGGCGTTCGGTCTGGGTGCGTAGCTCCAGACCCGGCTGCTTGACCTGGATCTCCAGGCGCATGCACTCGCTGGGCTGAATGTTGAGCAAGATCCAGTTGGGTCTGAGGGACTCGATGGCGGTATAGCGGAAGAGCTGCTGCGGCGGGTGCTTGAAGCGGATGGCGATCAGCGACTGGGTGCGTTCCATGCGCTTTCCGGTACGCAGGTAGAAGGGGACACCACGCCAGCGCCAGTTGTCGATGTAGAGCTTCAGTGCAGCGTAGGTCTCGGTGCTGCTGTTATGCCCGACCCCGGGCTCTTCGAGGTAGCCAGGCAGTTTGTCGGGTCCGACTTGCCCGCCGCGGTACTGGGCGCGGAAGGCATGGGCATGGACCGCCTCCCGCGGAATGGGGCGGATGGAGCGCAGGACCTTGACCTTCTCGTCACGCAGGGCTTCGGAGTCCAGACACGGCGGTGGCTCCATGGCCACCAGGGTCAGAACCTGCAACAGGTGGCTCTGAATCATGTCGCGCATGGCCCCGACCCCGTCGTAGAAACCCGCACGCTCCTCGATCCCTCGTGCCTCACTGTGGGAGATCTGCACATGATCGATGTAGTTGCGATTCCAAAGGGGCTCCAGCAACAGGTTGGCAAAGCGGAAGACCAGGATGTTCTGGACCATGCTCTTGCCAAGGTAGTGGTCGATACGGTAGATCTGGTCCTCCCGGAAGTGGCGGTGCAGGCGCTCGTCCAGGATCTCCGCGCTTTCCAGGTCGTAGCCGAAGGGCTTTTCCACTACCAGGCGGGACCACCCTGCCTGTTCCGCTTGCAGACCCTGGGTGGCCAGGTGCTGGGCCACGATGCCATAGTGGCCTGGGGCTATGGCGAGGTAGAAGATGCGGTTGGTGGGCAGTTCGGGAGTACTCAGGCGTTCGGCGAGGCGTGCGAAGCCAGATGGGTCCTCCAGATCGCCACTGACGAAGCCCAGGCGCTCGCCAAGGCGCTCCGCCACCGATGGGTCCAGATTCGCCCCGATGCGCTGGGTCAGCGTGGCACTGACCTCCTGGCGCCAGTCGGCGTCGGACCAATCGCGCCGGCCGAAGCCCAGGATGCGCGTCTGGGGTGCCAGCCTGGCCGCCCTTTCGAGCTGGTAGAGGGCCGGTAACAGTTTGATTTTGGCGAGATTTCCCGTCGCGCCGAAGATCACGAGGGTACAGGCTTCGTTCATCGGGAGCTATCTCCGGCGGATTGCCAGTGCAAAATTGTGATAATTTGGTCACCCCGCCCGCGCGAAGTCGCGCCGGCTCAATTCCCAGCGCGATGTCCAGAGGCAGCCATGGAGCCGTCCACGCCTTCCCCGCGGCCCCCCCACCAGGCCAGGTTCGGGGCCCAGTCTCGGTCCCAGACTCGGCTGAGCCCCCGTCAGGGCCCCCAGGCCAGCGGCAGCGGGCTCAGTATCCTCATGGCCAGCAGCGAGGCCCACCCGCTGATCAAGACCGGCGGCCTGGCCGACGTGGCCGCCAGCCTCCCGGCGGCCCTGGTCGAACTGGGGCACGACGCCAGGCTGATTATCCCAGCCTATCCGAAGGCGGTAAAACAGGTTCGCGAACTCAAGACGCTGTGCGAGATCCGGGTCCCCGGCGGCCATGAGGGGGTCCGCATTCTCGGCGGCCATCTTCCGGACACCTGGCTCCCGGTCTTTCTGGTGGAGGCCCCGGACCACTTCTGCCGCGAGGGGAGCCCCTACACCGACCTGTCCGGGCGCGATTGGGGCGACAACGCCGAGCGTTTTCTGCTCTTCAGCAGGGTGGTGGCGCGCATCGCACTCGGCCTGCCGGCTTTGGGCTGGCGCCCCCAGATTCTGCACTGCAACGATTGGCAGACGGGCCTGGCCCCGGCCCTGCTGAGCGATCATGCCGATCGCCCGGCAACGATCTTTACGGTCCACAACCTCGCCTATCAGGGGCTGTTCGACCGTGCCACGTTCGACCGCCTGGGCCTGCCCCCGGGGCTGTGGGCGGTCAACGGGCTGGAGTTCCATCAACGCCTGTCCTTCATCAAGGGCGGCCTGGTATTCTCGGATCTGGTCAATACCGTCAGCCCGACCTATGCCGAAGAGGTGCGGCTGCCGCGCTACGGCTGTGGGCTCGATGGGTTGCTGCGCCAGCTCGGCGGGCGCTTTCGGGGGATCCTCAACGGCATCGACTACCATGCCTGGGACCCCGCGACCGATTCCTCGATTCCCCAGCCCTATACCCCGGACAGCCTTCACCTCAAGGTGGAGAACAAGCTCGAACTCCAGCGCGAGTTTCGCCTGCCGCGCAGCGAGCGGGCGCCCCTGTTCGGCTACATCGGGCGCCTGGTGGAGCAGAAGGGGGTGGACATGATCCTGGATATGCTCCCGCGACTGATGGATCGCCCGGATGTGCAGGTGATCCTCCAGAGTGCCGGGGACCTGCGCCTGGAGCGGGTGTTGCGGGATCTCGCCGCCGCCAATCCGGAGCGCATCGCCGTGCATACGGCCTACGACGAGGCCAGGGCACACCGCATCGAGGCCGGCTGCGACGCCTTCCTGATGCCCTCTCGCTTCGAGCCCTGCGGGCTCAATCAGATGTACAGCCTGCGTTACGGGACCCTGCCGGTAGTTCACCGCACCGGGGGACTGGCGGACACCGTGGTCCATGCCTCGCCAGAGGCCCTGGCGGACGGCAGCGCCACCGGCTTTCTGTTCGACCAACCGACGGCGGAGTCCCTGTGGGGCGCGGTGCAGCAGGCGCTCGCCCTGTACCGGGACCAGCCGGACCTGTGGCGCGCCATGGCCCTGACGGGGATGGCCCAGGACTTTAGTTGGGAGCACAGTGCAGGGGAGTACGAGAATCTCTATCAGGAGGCCCTGGACCGGCGGCAGCAGGAGGCGCCGGCGGCCTGATTGGGCCATGACGCTGGTAAAGAAGGTTGAGGAGTGGGGTCAGGCACTGAGTTCCGCCGCTGCCAATTCCCCTAAGCCCCCTTCTTCATGGGGGGCTCGTCAATTCACTTCCCTTGCAGCATTCGTTGCGTGCATGGCGGGTGTCAGTACCGCTCACCACCCGCGCCGGAAGACAAGGTCGTGGACGACGTGGCCCAAACGCTGGCCGCGGCGCTCGAACTTGGTCTCTGGACGTTCCGCCGGGCGCTCGCAATAGCCCCCGGCGGGGGCCGCGTTGACGAAGATGGGCGCGGCTTGCGTCATGACGGCGAGCATCTGCTCGGCGTAGGGGGTCCAGTCGGTGGCGGCATGGAAGGTGCCGCCGGGGCGCAGGACACGGGCCAGGGAGGCGACGAAGGCGGGGTTTAAGATCCGCCGTTTGTGGTGGCGCTGTTTGGGCCATGGGTCCGGGAAGAAGAGGTAGACCCCATCCAGGCTGGCGGCGGGGAGGCCCTTGGCCAGTAGCTCCACAGCGTCCTGGCGCAAGACCCGGACGTTATCCAGCTTGCGCCGGTCCAACTCAAGCAGGAGGTGGCCGACCCCAGGGCGGTGGACCTCGACCCCCAGGTAGCGCCGCTCCGGGTGGGCCTCGGCCATGGTGGCCAGGGTCTCGCCGTTGCCGAAGCCGATCTCCAGGTAGACCGGGGCGTTGGGGCCAAACAAGGCCTGCGGATCGAGCAGGGTCCCTGGGGTCCAGTCCAGCCCCAGGCGCGCCCAAAGCTCAGTAAAGGCGCGGTCCTGGGCCTGGGTCAGCCGCCCCTCGCGCAGGACAAAGCTGCGGATGGGGCGGTGCGGGTGGGCCGGGGGGGTGCCTGGACCGACAACGGGCTCGATCGGCTGGTCGTGGGGGTTCACTGGATGTGTACCTGCGGTGTGACGGTAAGTAGGACAGGATTTGGTGATGTCTCGGGATTGACCCTGTCCCGTTACCGTCGCCTGACCAGCGCATCTAAGTCAGGCGCTAAAAGAAGAGCCCATCCAGCGGCGACGAGGCCGAGGCGAAGCGCTTGGCTGGCATGCGCCCGGCACGGTAGGCCTCGCGCCCGGCCTCAACGGCCTTGCGCATGGCGCTCGCCATGAGGATCGGATCCTGGGCCGCCGCGATGGCGGTGTTCATCAGCACCCCGTCGCAACCGAGTTCCATGGCCACGGCGGCATCCGAGGCAGTACCCACACCCGCATCCACCAGGATCGGGACCTTGGCGTTTTCGACGATGGTGCGGATGTTGAGCCGATTGCGGATACCGAGTCCGGAGCCGATGGGTGCGGCGAGCGGCATCACTGCCACACAACCCAGTTCTTCCAGGCGCTTGGCGATAATGGGGTCATCGTTCGTGTAGACCATGACGTCGAAGCCGTCCTTGACCAGTTCCTCCGCTGCCTTGAGGGTGGCGATCACGTCCGGGAACAGGGTCTTCTCGTCCCCCAGGACCTCCAGCTTGCACAGGTTGTGACCGTCCAGCAGCTCCCGGGCCAGGCGGCAGGTACGCACCGCCGTGGCGGCGTCGAAACAACCGGCGGTGTTGGGCAGGATCGTATAGCGCTCCGGAGGCAGGACATCGAGGATATTCGGCTCGTTAAGGTTCTGGCCGATGTTGGTGCGGCGCACGGCGATGGTGACGATCTCGGCCCCGCTTGCCTCGATGGCCAGGCGGGTCTGTTCCATGTCCTTGTACTTGCCGGTACCGACCAGCAGGCGCGAGCCGTACTCCTGGCCGGCAACGATGAGGCGGTCTTGGGTGTGGGTCTCTGGGTTCATAGGGCTCAGGCCTTCGCGATGGGCTGCAAGGGTGGCAGGATAGCCGATTTATTGGTCTGACCGCCGCGGCCCGGCACGGGTCCCGGTCCGGTCGTTCGCCTCTTAACCTCGTGACTTGACGTCACTACCTCAGGAGGCTCAACCACCGCCCACGGCATGGATAATCTCCACCCGGTCCCCAGGGATCAGGGGGTGTTCGGGGTAGCGGCTGCGAGGGACCAGCTCCTCATTCACCTCGACCGCCAGGCGTCGCCCGGCGAGATCAAGGCCATCTATGAGCACGGCCAGGGTGCAGGGTTCCGCCACTTGAGTGGGGCTGCCGTTGATAAAAATCTGCATGGCGCTGGCGAAATCGGGGACCGTCTTGGTGGGGGACGAATTCTACACTAGACTGCCGCAGCTATTGGGATGGCACCAAGATGACAACAGAGGTGACGCCGCCTTGACGCAATGGTCCGAGGATCTGATACCCATAGAACGTGCCCGCACCCTGGACGGGCTCTTCTACCAGCGCGTGCGCCGCTCACCGGGGCGGGTCGCCTACCGCTACTTCGACCGGGGGACCGACGTCTGGTGCGAGCTGACCTGGGCCGAGGTCGGCGACTTGGTGGCACGCTGGCGGGCCGCCCTGGCCCGTGAGGCGGTGTACCCTGGCGACCGGGTGGGGATACTCCTGCGCAACTGCCCGGAGTGGGTGATCTTCGACCAGGCAGCCCTCTCCCTGGGGCTGGTGACGGTCCCGCTCTATACGGACGACCGCGCCGACAGCGCGGCCTACATCATCCAGGACGCGGCCATCAAGGTACTCCTTGTCCAGGACGGCAACCGCTGGGGGCGCATCAGCGAGGCCCTGGGCGAGTCGCCCTACCCGGTGCGTGTGGTCCTGATGGACGCCGGGCGCGATGGCGAGCGTCTGACCGGCAATGACGAGCGTGTGGTCGTCGCGGCGGACTGGGTGCCCCCCAAGGCCCCGGACCTGGAACAGCGTGAGGGTGACCCACAAGCCCTGGCCACAATCGTCTACACCTCCGGGACCACGGGCCGCCCCAAGGGGGTCATGCTCAGTCACCGAAACCTGCTGTTCAATGCCCATGCCAGTCTGACCATGGTGGACTGCTACCAGGAGGACCTGTTCCTGTCCTTTCTGCCACTGTCCCACACCCTGGAGCGCACCGCCGGCTACTACCTGCCGATGCTGGCAGGTTGCGCGGTCGCGTACGCCCGTTCCATCGCTCAGCTCGCCGACGACCTGCGCCAGGTCCGCCCCACCGGGATGTTCGCGGTGCCGCGGGTGTTCGAGCGCGTTTATCAGCGCATCATGGACCAGGTCAAGGGCCGCCCGGCCCCGATCCGCTGGATGTTCCGCCTGGCGGTGCGCACCGGCTGGCTCAATTTCGAGCGCAACCAGAGGCGCCGCGGTTGGCACCCCCTGCTCCTGTTGTGGCCTTTGCTGCGCAAGAAGGTGGCCAGGCCGGTGCTGGACCGTCTCGGTGGCCGCCTGCGCATCACCGTCAGCGGGGGGGCACCGCTGCCGCGGGAGGTCGCCCACCTGTTTATCGGGCTGGGGCTGCCCCTGGTCCAGGGCTACGGCCTGACGGAGACCAGCCCGGTGGTGGCCGTCAACACCTTAGAAGACAACGATCCGGATAGCGTGGGGATACCGTTGCGCGGCCTGGAGTTACGCATCGCAGCCGAGGACGAACTCCTGGTGCGGGGTCCGAGCGTCATGCTCGGCTACTGGAATAACCACGCCGCCACCGCCAAGATGATCGACGCCGACGGTTGGCTGCACACCGGGGACCAGGCCCGCATCAGCAATGGCCACGTCTATATCACGGGGCGGATCAAGGACATCCTTGTCCTGTCCAACGGTGAAAAGGTGCCCCCGGCGGATATGGAGATGGCCATCTCGCTGGACCCGTTGTTCGAGCAGGTCCTGGTCGTGGGGGAAGGGCGCTCGTTTCTCAGCGCCCTGGTGGTCTTGTCCGCGGACCTCTGGGTGGGGCTGGCTCAGGAGTATGGGCTTGACCCGGAACGCCCGGAGAGCCTCGACGACCCGCGCCTGCACAAGGATATGTTGCGGCGCATCCGTGACGTCCTGCGCGACTTCCCGGGCTACGCCAAGATCCGCAGGGTGGGCTTGAGCCTGGAGCCCTGGTCGGTGGAGAACGGGCTCATGACCCCGACCCTCAAGGTCAAACGCGGCGAGGTCCTGAGCCGCTTTGCCGGCGATGTGGAGCGGATTTACGCAGGGGATGGGTGATTGGGCATGCGTGCGGCGACTCCATGGACGGAAAAGGTAGATCCGCGTCGGGAACGGCGACCGGGACGCATGCGCTCCCAGGCCCTTGCGTCGGCCACAGCCCCTGGGTAATATGCCGCCCTCTCGCGGGTGTAGTTCAATGGTAGAACAGAAGCTTCCCAAGCTTCTAGCGTGGGTTCGATTCCCATCACCCGCTCCAATTTTCCCTCCCCGACCGCCCTTCCAGCCGCTCCCCGGCCTTTCCCCTCATCGCTCCCCAACCCGGGGTGACACACCGGGGCACGGGTAGGTCTGTCCGGGGGCCCGCTTCGGGTCCTTCTGACTCGGCCTGGGCCAGGGTGATCGCCCCGCCCAAGGAGTCGCCTTGCCCAAGCGCCCCCAAGTCCGTTCCGTCCTGGCCGGCAGCGCCCTGGGGGTGGGGCTCCTTCTGGCCCTGGTGATCGCGGCGCGGGTGGACCCGTGGTTCTGGTGGGCCGACCAGAGGGCACGGGTTCTCGCCGCGACTGGCCTGGACCTGACCAGCCGCGACGGCCCCAAGCTGACCCTCTTCCCACGACTTGGGGTGACCCTGGACGGGGTCGCCCTGGGCGATCCGGCCCCCAGCAGTTCGCCGGTGGCGACCTGCGCCCGGGTCGAGGTCCGACCCCGCTTGCTCCCTCTGCTCCTGGGGCGCCTGGAGCTGGACCTGATCCGGCTCGATGGGCTGCGCCTGGACCTGACCGGCGTCGGCCATGGGCTCGACCATTTGGCGGGGCTGCCCTGCCCCGACTCGGAGCTGACCTCTGGCCAACCAGTCTCGGGGGCGCCCGATGTCGCCCAGGCCACGAATCCGAACGCCAGCCTGGTCCGGCCAGCCGCGCCGCTGCTTCGCGACGCCAGGGTCGAAGTGGCCGATGTGGCCATCGCCTGGGGAGATCCTGCCAACGGGCGGCTCGCCGGGCTGTGCCTGGCCCAGGTCAGCCTTCAGGTCCGCGGCAGTGGCGGCGACCTGTACCTGGACCACAGGGTTGCGGAGTTCTACGGTGGTGGTCTGGCCGGGACCCTGCACCTCGACCTGCGGGGGCAGGACCCGCTGATCGACCTCGATGGGGCCGCCCGCGGCTTTCAGGCCGAACCCCTGTTGAGCGACCTCACCGGCGTCGCGGCCCTGAGCGGGCGAGGCGACCTCACCTTCAAGCTCGCCACGGCGGGGCGCGGCCGCGACGCCCTGGTTCGCGGCCTGGGCGGAAGTCTGGCCCTTGTGCTACGCGATGGCGCTCTGAGGGGCCTGGACTTGTCCCCCCTGGTCGCTGCGGCCCGGGCGGATCCCCAGGTCGGGCAGCCCCCGCCCTTCACCAGCTTCACCGAGTTGCGCGCCAGCGCGGCCCTGACCAATGGGTTCCTGCGCAGCGATGATCTGGTTGCAGTCGGGCCCTGGATGCGGCTCACCGGCAGCGGGACCCTGAACCTGGTCGATGGCCTCCTGGACTGGCGTTTAACCCCTGTCCTGGCTGCCCCGCCCCAGGGCGGCGGTGTTAAGGAATTGGAAGGCGTCCCCATCCCGGTCTACCTCGGTGGCACCCTGAGCGACCCGGCCTGGCGGGTGGACGTCGCCGCCGTCCTGCGCGAGGTCGCCCGCCGTCGCCCGGAGGGCCGCGGCGGCGACGTCATCGAGCGGCTGGAGCGGCGCACCGGGGTCAAGGGACTCGACGGAATCCTGCGCGGGCTCCTGGGTCGCTGACCGGCACGCCGCGATGGATCCTCATCGGCTCGCCCCCCTGGTGCTGGACTGGTTCGAGCGCCACGGGCGCAAGGACCTGCCCTGGCAGCGCGACTTAGGCCCCTATCGGGTCTGGGTCTCAGAGGTCATGCTCCAGCAGACCCAAGTGGCGGTGGTCATCCCTTACTTCGAGCGCTTCATGGCGCAGTTGCCGACCGTGGCGGCGCTGGCGACGGCGCCCCTGGACCAGGTCCTGCACCTGTGGTCCGGGCTCGGCTACTACGCACGGGCGCGCCATCTCCACCGCGCCGCCGGCCTGGTGCTGACCCGGTACGGCGGGGAGCTGCCGCAGGACCTGGCCGAGCTGGAGGCCCTGCCTGGCATCGGCCGCTCCACCGCCGGGGCCATCCTGTCCCTGGCCTTGGGCCAGCGCCAGGTCATTCTGGATGGTAACGTCAAGCGCGTCCTGGCTAGGGTCTTCGCCGTCCCGGGCTGGCCGGGGAGTGGGCCCATCCTCGCCCGCCTGTGGGACTTGGCCGGGGCCTGCACCCCGGCGGTGGGGGTGGCGGCTTACAACCAGGCGATGATGGACCTGGGGGCGACCCTGTGCACCAGGGCCGCTCCGGCCTGTGGGCGCTGCCCGCTCGCGGCAGGTTGTGCCGCCCTGGGCCTGGGTGACCCAATCGCCTTTCCGGCGCCCAAGCCGCGGCGGGAGGTCCCGGTACGCGAGGTGTCCTTGCTGGTCCTGCACAATCCGGTGGGAGAGGTCCTGCTGGAACGCCGCCCCCCCGCCGGGGTCTGGGGCGGGTTGTGGAGCCTGCCGGAGTGCGCAACGGGTTCCGATCCAGGGGAATGGTGCCGCCAACACCTGGGGCTCGTCCCGGCTCGTGTTGAAAAGCTTAAGCCCCGCCGCCACTCCTTTAGCCACTTCCGGCTGGACATCCGACCCCTGCGCGTCGCCCTGGACCGGCACCCCGCGCAGGTCGCCGACGCCGACCGGTACACCTGGTGGGACCCGCGACGCCCGGCGCATCTAGGGCTTCCGGCACCGGTGGCGCGAATCCTCTCCGAATTGGGTCGAGTGCCTGGCGCACTGGAACCGCATTCTGAAACCATCCCCAAAGACCCTACCCCTGGAGCACAACCGTGACCCACATGGTCCACTGCATCAAGCTGAACCGCGAGTCCGAGGGCCTTGCCCGCCCGCCCTATCCCGGTGACCTCGGCCGGCGCATCCACGAGCAGGTCTCCAAGCAGGCCTGGGCCGACTGGCTGCGCCACCAGACCATGCTGATCAACGAAAACCGCCTGAGCCCGATGGACCCCAAGGCGCGCAAATTCCTGGAGGGTCAGATGGAACAATACTTCTTTGGCCAGGGGGCCGAGTTGCCGCCGGACTATGTCCCCCCCACACATCCGCGCTAACCCGCCTGCCTTGAGGGGACGGCAGGCAATGGCGCGAGTTGTCGGTCGTTGTTCAAAATCGAGGGCAGCCGCACACGACACAGGTCCTGTTTAGCCACAGCTCTTCGAGCGCGACCGGTACATCCGGGGCGCCCGCCTGGGAGCCAAAATTGCGGTCCAACCGGATAAGCAGGGAAGAGTCTTGGTTAGGGCCGCTTCGTCTCGGGCCAGGGCTCGCGGCCTTTCGGGTGCAGGATGGCCCCATGGTACACTTCGGGGCCCGCGGCTCCCGCCCCGGCAACCTCATCCGGTTCAGCATTGCGCGACCGAGCCCCGGCATCGGTCCCCCAGCACCGGATTCACGGTCCCTTCGAAGGAACCCCCAGATCCCCATGTACCACCCCCTGTCCCTCTTCATCGGGCTGCGCTATACCCGGGCCAAACGGCGCAACCACTTCATCTCCTTTATCTCGCTGATCTCCATGCTGGGGATCACCCTGGGTCTGGTGGCCCTGATCGTAGTCCTGTCGGTGATGAACGGGTTCCACAAGGAGATTACGTCGCGCATCCTCGGCATGGCTTCCGACGCGACCCTCTCCGATCCCTACGGCGGCATGGCGGATTGGCGCGAGACCCTGGAACGGGTGCGGGCCCAACCCCAGGTCGTTGGGGCGGCCCCCTATGTCGAGGTCCAGGCCATGCTGGCCAATGGTTCCCAGGTCAGCGGGGCCCTATTGCGCGGCATCATCCCGGCGGAGGAGGACCAGGTGGCCACGTTGCGCAAGGACATGGTCTCGGGCTCGGTGGACGACCTGCGCGACGGGGAGTTCAACATCATCCTCGGCCAGGAGCTGGCCACGGTCCTGGGGGTCGCGGTGGGGGACAAGGTCACCGTGGTGACGCCCCAGGTCAATTCGACCCCGGCGGGGATGATGCCGCGGCTCAAGCGCTTCACCGTCACCGGCACCTTCTCCGTGGGGATGCAGGACTATGACCGCGGCGCGGCCTTCCTGAGCCTGGGGGACGCGGCCAAGCTGACGCGGCTGGGGGAGGGGATCTCCGGGCTGCGGCTTAAGTTCGCCGACCAATTCCAGGCACCGCGCCTGTCCAAGGAGGTCGCCCTGGCCCTGGGCGGTCCCTATCTGGTCACCAACTGGACCCAGCACCACAAGAACTTCTTCGCCGCCCTGGCCACCGAGAAGCGGATGATGACGATTATCCTGTTCCTGATCGTGGCGGTGGCGGCCTTCAATATCGTCTCGACCCTGGTGATGGTAGTCACCGACAAGCGTTCGGATATCGCCGTCTTGCGCACCCTGGGGGCCTCACCGGGGCGGATCATGGCCATCTTCATGGTTCAGGGGACCAGCATCGGGGTGGTGGGGACCCTGCTCGGGGTGGTCGGCGGGGTCCTGCTGGGGTGGAATGTGGAGCCTGTAGTCGCCTGGATCGAGCGGGTCTTCGGCGTCCACTTCCTCGACCCCAGCATCTACTACATCAGCGCCTTACCCTCCGATGTGCAACTGAGCGACGTTACGGCCGTTGGCATCGGGGCCTTCTGCATGTCGGTGGTCGCCACCCTCTACCCGGCGTGGCGCGCCGCACGCACCGACCCGGCGGAGGCCCTGCGCTATGAGTGATACCACCCTTGCGGCCATCCCTGTGCTGGAGGCGCGCGGTCTGACCAAGACCTTCCGTCAGGGGCCGCTGACGGTCCCAGTCCTGCATGAGGTGAACTTCGCCGTCCCTGCGGGGGCGCGGGTCGCAGTGATCGGGGCCTCCGGCTCTGGCAAGAGCACTCTGTTGCACTGTCTGGGCGGGCTGGACAAGCCCACCGCAGGCAGCGTGCACTGGGTCGGGCAGGATGTGGCATCCCTGGGGGAAGGCCAGCGGGGGCAACTGCGCAACCGCAGCCTGGGCTTCGTCTACCAATTCCACCACCTGCTTCAGGAGTTCACCGCCATGGAGAACGTGGCCATGCCGCTGCTCATTGGCGGCATGGCCCCGCACCAGGCGAGGGAGCGGGCGGAGGCGCTGCTCGAACGGGTGGGCCTGGGCCACCGCATGGTGCACAAACCCTCGGAACTGTCCGGGGGCGAGCGCCAGCGCGCCGCCATCGCCCGCGCCCTGGTGACCGATCCGGCCTGCGTCCTGGCGGACGAGCCAACGGGCAACCTCGACCGCCATACCGCTGGGATGGTCTACGAGTTGATGCTGGAACTAAACGCCGAGATCGGCACCAGCCTGGTCATCGTTACCCACGACCCGCAACTGGCCGCGCGGCTGGATCGCGTCTGGCGGCTGGATGACGGGGTCCTGACCACGGCCTCGGGTTAGGTCAAAGACCCGCTGGAATCCCTTGGGTCCAGGCCCGGCCGCTCCGATTCTTCTTAGTACCGAACCCTTTCCGAGGCATAGACCCCCATGCAGGCGTCCCCGAACCCAGGCCCCGATGCCTTCCGTGCACGCGCCATGGATATGGGTCTGTCCGAGGCCGACCTGAACGTCGACCCGATACGCCAGTTTCAGCAGTGGTACGAGGCGGCTATCGGCACTGGTATCCCGGAGCCCAATGCCATGAGCCTGGCGACCGTGGCTGCCGACGGTCAGCCCTCGCTGCGCACCGTCCTGCTCAAGCTCTATGACGAGCGCGGCTTCGTCTTCTTCACCAACTACGAGAGCCGCAAGGCGACCGAGATGGCAGGCAACCCGCGGGTGGCCTGCCTGTTCCCCTGGGTCGCACTGGCGCGTCAGGTGAGTATCGTCGGCCAGGTGGAGAAGGTCTCGCTGCCCGAGTCCCTGCGCTATTTCACCAGCCGTCCCCGCGGCAGCCAGATCGGTGCCTGGGCCTCACACCAGAGCCAGGTCATCACCTCCCGGTCCCTGCTGGAGATGAAGGTGGACGAGATGCGTCGCCGCTTCGCTGATGGCGAGATCCCCTTGCCGGGCTTCTGGGGGGGTTACCGGGTGGTGCCCCAGAGCATCGAGTTCTGGCAGGGGCGGGAGAGTCGCCTGCATGATCGCTTCCGCTATTGCCGCCAGGGGGATGGCTGGACACTGGTCCGGTTGGCGCCCTGATACCGGGGTGGACCCGCGTTTTGCGCCAGTGCCCGCGCCCGCCGGGACTATAATCCCGTTCCTCAACTCAGCCCCTTTCGCGGAGTCGTCCAGATGTACAGCCTCTCAGGAAAAGTCGCCGTCGTCACCGGGGCCGCCGGCAACCTCGGCCGGGCCCTGGTCCAGGTCTTCGCCGCGGCCGGGGCGAAGGTCGCCCTGGTGGACCGCGGCGAGGCGGCCCTGACCGCCGCTCAGGCGGACCTCCCGGCGGGGGTCGAATCCGCGGTCTTTGCCGTGGATCTGCTTGAGGCTAAGGCGGTGGCGGCCCTGGCCGACCAAATCGTCCAACACTTCGGAGGAGTGGACATCCTTGCCAATATCGCCGGGGGCTTCACCATGGGGCCGCCCCTGCACGAGACCTCGGACGACGACTGGGACTTCATGCTCGATCTCAATACCCGCAGCGTCTTCCACACCTGCCGGGCACTGGTTCCGGCCATGCTCAGGCGCGGCGGCGGGCGCATCGTCAACGTCTCCGCCCGCGCTGCCACCGAGGGCAAAGCCAATATGATCCCCTACTGTGCCTCCAAGGCGGCGGTCATCACCCTCACCCAAGGCCTGGCGGCGGAGCTCAAGGACGCGGGGATCACTGTCAATTGCGTGCTGCCTGGAACCCTGGACACTCCGCAGAATCGAGCCGCCATGCCGGATCAGGACTTCGGTCGCTGGGTCCCGCCCGCGGCCTTGGCAGACGTCATCGCGTTTCTCGCCTCGGACGCGGCACGCTGTGTGACCGGTGCGGCCATCCCGGTCTACGGCCGCAGTTGAACACCCAAGGCTCGATCAGGCCGCGGGCCCTGTGTTGTGCCGCCCTGCTGGCCGGGGCACTCGGTCGGCCCGGTCCTGGCCCAGGGCCTGCTGGACGAAGCGACCGTCCAGACCCTGGTCCAGGCAGTTGAAGCGGCGGTGGAGATCGATCTCTATAACGCCCGCTGCCGCAGTGACCAGTCCGGCCGCCGCACCGAGAACCTCAACAAGCTCCTGGCGGGGCGCTTCCGCATCACCGTGATTGGGGTTCAGGACAAATTCTTCCCCGAGCACTCCTACCGCAAGGCCCAGGAGCGCATCCAAAACGACTTCCTGGAGCGCCTCAAGGCCGCTGGCGGTTGTTCGGAGGCCAGGGCCGGCGGGCTGCGCGAGGCCCTGGAGGCCCGCCAGCAGGAGACTCAGGGGGCCGTCGAGGCCCTGCCCTGATGGGGTGATTTTCTGGTCTGGACGGGAGGATGGTGCAGGATGGATAAGCGCATAGCCCATCCACCATTGCGCTGAGCCATCGTGTGTCCAATGGCGCGGCGCTAGGGGCGGCCAGGCAGGGTCAGGTGGCCGGCTGATCGTCGCCGGCCGGCGGGGGAGGGGCCTCTTGATCGTGCGGTTGACTGTCGTCGGTTCCTGTCTTGCGCTTGAGCTTTTCTTCCTTCTTTTGCTTCTTGGCGAGGTCCCTCTGGCGCTTTTCGAATGCATAGTTGGGTTTTGCCATTTGACATCTCTTCAAGTCGGTTGGGGGGCAAGCGAGCGGGTTGGTCGCTCTGCGCTGCCCGGACTCTAGGCCGATCCGGCGGAACCGGCAAGCCTCAGCGCCGCCGGTGTCCTCAGGGCTTGACCTGGCCCTGCCTGTTTTCGTTCCACCCGAGGACTTCGGGTAAGCCGTGCCAGGGTAGTGCAGTCCCCCACAGTGTGTCGTCTGACGGTCGCCAAAGACCTGTGCAAAGCTGGCCCCGGTTGCCCAAATTTCTCGCTTATGCGACCATAAACGATTTTATGACTAGGCTTGGCCGCTGTGCGATCAGTGCCTATCTCCATTCCACCAGGCGGTACAGCGATGCATGCAACCGGCGACACCCAGGCCGTCCAGGTCCGGGTTATTGACCGGACCCGGGGTGTCCACAGTGGCTAGGCCAGGGCGCGCCACGACAAGTCCGGTCCGGCCGCCAGGGCGGCGGGGTCTTGGGCGGGCTGTTCGGCTGGCTGATCCGCTGGGGCCTGCTTCTGGGGCTGGTGGTGGGGCTCGGGCTGGTCCTCTACGGGACGCACCTCGATCGGGTGGTGCGTGTCAAGTTCGAGGGCAAGCGCTGGGCCCTGCCGGCCCGGGTCTATGCCCGGCCCCTGGAGCTCTATGTCGGGCGCAAACTGAGCGACGAAGTCCTCAAGGGCGAACTCGACCGTCTGGACTATCGCCCTCTGAACCCGCCGGCCAAGCCCGGGACCTATGCCCGGCAGGCAGGCCGCTTCCTCATCCACACCAGGCCCTTCCGCTTCTGGGACGGCGAGGAGCCGGAACGGACGCTGGAACTGGTTATCGCCGATGGGAAGATCCAATCCCTGACGGACGCTGGCGGCGGGCCGGCCCCGATCCTGCTGCGGCTGGACCCGGCCCTGGTCGCCAGCATCTATCCGGCCCACAACGAGGACCGGGTGCTGTTGCGCCGCCAGGACATCCCCGATCTGCTGGTCAAGGCCCTGGTGGCGGTGGAGGACCGCAATTTCTTCGAGCACGCTGGGGTGGACCCCAAGGCTATCGGGCGGGCCATGCTCCAGAACGCCCGCGCCGGTTCCGTGGTGCAGGGCGGCAGCACCCTGACCCAGCAGTTGGTCAAGAATTTTTATCTCAGTCAGGAGCGCACGCTGGTGCGCAAGCTCAATGAGGCCCTGATGGCCGTCCTGCTGGACCTGCGCTACCCCAAGGACGCGATCCTCGAGGCCTATGCCAACGAGATCTACCTCGGGCAGGACGGCAGTCGCGCCATCCATGGTTTCGGCCTGGCGAGTCAGTTCTACTTCGACCGCCCGGTGGACCAGCTCGGGGTCCCGGAGGTCGCCCTGCTCATTGCCCTGGTCAAAGGGCCTTCCTTGTATGACCCGCGGCGCCACCCGGAGCGCGCCCTGGAGCGGCGCAACCTGGTCATCGACCTGATGCTTGAAGGTCAGGTGCTCACCGCCGAGCAGGCGGAGGCGGCCAAGCGCACCCCCCTGGGGGTGCGCGACGGCGGGGGACGGCCGAGCGGGGACTTCCCGTCCTTCCTGCAACTGGTGCGCCGCCAGTTGCAGCGCGACTACGCCGAGGCGGATCTGCAATCGGAGGGCCTGGGCATCTTCACCACCCTCGACCCCCTGGTGCAGGCCCAGGCCGAGAAGGCGGTGCGCGAGCGCCTGCCCAAGCTGGAGAAGTCCAAGGGGATGAAAGTCGGGACCCTCGAGTCGGCCGCGGTGGTCACCAGTGTCGCCGGGGGCGAGGTCCTGGCGGTGGTGGGTGGGCGCGAGGCCAGCTATGCCGGCTTCAATCGGGCCCTGGATGCAGACCGCTCCATCGGCTCCCTGATCAAGCCCGTGGTCTATCTCGCCGCCCTGTCCCAACCCGACCGCTATAGCCTCACCTCGGGGGTCGCCGATGCCCCGGTCAGCCTCAAGGTCGGCAATAGCTTCTGGCAGCCACACAACTATGACGGCAAGCCGCATGGCACAGTCCCGCTGTACAAGGCCCTGGCCAAGTCCTACAACCTGGCCACGGTCAACGTCGGGCTCGCCGTCGGGGTCAAGCGGATTGCGGAGTTGCTGCAACAGCTCGGGGTGACGCGCAAGATCCAGGTGGTTCCGTCGCTCCTGCTCGGGGCCACCGCGCTGTCCCCGCTGGAGGTCGCCCAGGTCTATCAGACCATCGCCGCAGGGGGCTTCCGCGCGCCCCTGCGGGCCATCCGGGAGGTGATCGATGCCAAGGGGCGTCCGCTGAACCGCTACCCGTTGGCCGTGGAGCAGGTCGCCCCGAGCAGCGCGGTCTTCCTCACCACCTGGGCCATGCAGCAGGTGGTCAAGCAGGGGACCGCCACGGCCCTGATGAAGGTCCTGCCGGCCGGGATGACGGTGGCGGGTAAGACCGGCACCACCGACGAGTTGCGCGACAGTTGGTTCGCCGGGTTTAGCGGCGACAAGGTCGCGGTGGTCTGGGTTGGGCGCGATGACAACAAACCCGCGGGATTCCCCGGCGGCGCCGGGGCCCTGCCGGTGTGGGGTGATATGATGGCCGTACTTGACAACCAGCCACTTGGGGACGTTCCCCCGGAGGGCGTGACCATGGGTGGCTGCGGCAACGGTGCCGTCCCGTACATCCGCGCCGGCGGTGGGCCGAACTGTGGGGGTGGTGGCGGGGGTGGTGGTGGCGGCGGCGGGGGGCGAGCCGGAGGCGATGCCGACGATGGCGATTCAGACCCGGACCCCGGTGCCAAACCTCAGCCGCATCACAGCGAACCCTCGCCCAAGTCGCCGACCCCGGGCCCAAAGGCCGGTGGCAATCCCTTCCTCGATTAGTGCAGCCGTTATGATCCAGAGACTCATTCTGCTCACCCTCGCCCTCACCGCCGGTCTGGCGGCCTGCGCCACACCGCAGCGTCAGGGGCCGCCGGCCCCGGTCGTGAATGCCAGCGAGCCCAAGCCCGTGTCGGCACCCGTGGTGGCGCCCGTGGTGGCTGCCCAAGCCCCCGGGCCCCAAGCCAGTGCAACTCTACGCCTATCGCCCACCGAGCGAGGCGGCCAGGATTGCCGAGGCGCCGCCCCCCGAGGCATTGAACGCCGAGCCAAAGGGTGCGGCGGAAAGGGCTGGGGTCGCACCCAAGGCACCCGCACCGCAGGCGCCCAAGGTCCCGGTGCCCGTGGCCAAGACACCCGAGGTCAATTCAGGGACCGAGCCGGCCCGGGCGCCCCAGCCCAAGGCCCTGCCTGCGGCGCCCCCAGCCCCAGAGGTCGCCGAGGCCCCGGCCGTCGCGGCGCCGGGTACCCCGGTGGAAGTCCTGCGGTCTCAGGCCGAGCGGCAGCGCCAGGCAGCCGACTTTGCCGGCGCCGCGGCGACCCTCGAGCGCGCGGTGGGTCTCAAGCCGCAGGATGCCCAGTTGTGGAACCGCCTGGCCCGGGTGCGCATGGAGCAGGGACTGCACTCCCAGGCGGCCAACCTGGCGGCCAAGTCCAACACCCTGGCGGGCGATCAGCCAGCCCTGAAGCAGGACAATTGGTCCGTCATTGCCACTGCCCGGCGCCAGGCCGGAGACGCCGCCGGCGCCGCGGACGCGGAGCGCCGGGCCCGCGGGCCCTGAGGCGCGACGGTGACGGGTGGGGGCCAGGCCCCGGATCGGACCGGCCGCCACGACCCGGAGGTTGCCGATTTGTTTTCCCCCGACGGGCCCCTGGCGCGGGGCCTGTCCGGGTTCGGTTACCGCCCCCAGCAACAGGCCATGGCGGTGGCGGTGGCCGCGACCCTGGAAGCGGGTGGGACCTTGGTGTGCGAGGCCGGGACCGGGGTCGGCAAGACCTTCGGGTATCTGGCCCCGGCCCTGCTCTCCGGGCGCAAGGTCTTGGTCTCCACCGGGACACGCAACCTTCAGGATCAGCTTTTTCACCGCGACCTCCCCCTGATGCGGGAGGTTCTGGGCATCCCAGCCCGCATCGCCCTGCTCAAGGGCCGCGCCAACTACCTGTGTCGTCAGCGCCTGGCCAACGCCTTGGACGATGAGGGCCGTCTCGATGCGCAACGCGATCCGGTCCTGCGGGTCCAGCTCAACCGGGTGCGCGATTGGGGTGCTACGACCCGCAGCGGCGATATTGCCGAGCTGCCGATGCCCGACGATGCGGCCGTCTGGCCCCTGGTCACCTCCACCAGCGATAACTGCCTGGGGCAGGACTGCCCGGAGTGGGACCAGTGTCTCTTGCTCAAGGCACGCCGCAAGGCACAGGAGGCGGACCTGGTGGTGGTCAATCATCACCTGCTGTGCGCCGATCTCGCGCTGAAGGACCAGGGGTTCGGCGAGGTCCTGCCCGGGGCGGATGCCTTCATCATCGACGAGGCGCACCAACTGCCCGAGGTCGCCGGGGCCTTCTTTGGAACTTCGCTGGGGTCGCGCCAGCTCTCGGATCTGGTGCGGGACCTGGAGCTTGAGTTCCGCCGCGAGGCCCGCGACATGCCGGAGTTGCCGCGCCTGGCCGCGGCCCTGCGCCATGCCGTCGCCGAACTGCGTCTGACCCTGGGTGAGGCGGATCGGCGCGGCCCCTGGCGGGAACTGACCGAACGCCCGGCGGCGGTCGCTGCCCTGGGGGACCTTGGCGCCCGCCTTGCGGCCCTGGAGTCGGCCCTGGACCTGATCCGCGGGCGCGGCAAGGGGCTGGACGCCTGCCTGGCGCGCTGCACCGAGTGCGGGGAGCGCCTCGATGAGCTCACCGGACCCGAGGCGGCGGAGGCAATCCGCTGGTTCGAGACCCTGGGGCGGGGCTTTCGCCTGCACCGCACCCCGCTGGAGGTGGCCGGGGTCTTTCAGGCCTATATGCAGCGCCATCGCTCGGCCTGGGTCTTTACCTCGGCGACCCTGGCTGTGGGGGAGGGGTTCGACCACTTCAACGGCCAGATCGGGCTGGCGGACCCCCATTGCGCACGCTGGGAGAGCCCCTTCGACTATCCCCATCAGGCGCTTTGGTTTGTCCCGAGGGGGATGCCGGACCCCTCAGACCCGGTCTATACGCAACGGGTGGCGGAGTTGGCGGAGGAGATTCTGGGGTTGAGCCGCGGGCGGGCCTTCCTGCTCTTTACCAGTCACCGCGCCCTACGCGAGACCGCCGCCTGGCTCGGTCCGCGTCTGGCCTACCCGTTGCTGGTGCAGGGCAGTGCTCCCCGCGGTGAGTTGCTGGAGCGCTTCCGGCGCCTGGGCGATGCCGTGCTGCTTGGTACGGCGAGCTTCTGGGAGGGCGTGGACGTGCGCGGGGAGGCACTTTCCTGTGTCATCATCGACAAGCTGCCCGTTCGCCTCCCCGGGCGATCCGGTCCTCCAGGCCCGCATCGATGCCTTGCGCCGTGCCGGGGGCAATCCTTTCCACGATTTCCAGTTGCCCCAGGCGGTCATAGCCCTCAAGCAGGGGGCGGGTCGGTTGATCCGCGATGCCCAGGATCGCGGCGTCCTGGTGGTGTGCGACCCCCGGCTCCTGTCCCGTCCCTATGGGCATGCCTTTCTCGACAGCCTGCCGCCCATGGCCAGGACCCGCGACATCGCCGATGTGGAGCGTTTCTTCGGGCCCGGCGAGGGCGAGGGTGATGCAGCGCGGCAGATGTCGTCATCCGGGTGACCGCGCCTGTGTCGGGACAATCTCGGGCCAATATCGGCCAGCGGCGATCAGTGGCTCTTGCAGGGCTGCGTTGCAGCCCTGCAACATTTCATGTGCTGGCGAACAGCCAATTGTGCTGGAGTCAGGAGCCGGTTTCCCAACAACAAAGTGGCCGGGTCCTGTTCCCGCCGGAGGATTTCTTGGAGCCGATACAGACTGTGGCCCCGAATCGGTTGCCGAGGGCGATGCGGCCGGAGCAGGGGCGCGATGGGATAGCCTACGGTGTGCAGGGGTACGGCAGGTCCGCCCCAGGCTCCCCATGAAACTCCTGGCCATCGACACCTCCGGCGAGACCTGCTCCGCCGCCCTCCTTTACGGGGACGATCTCAGGCAATTGCTGGAATTCGCACCGCGCCGTCATGGCGAGCTCATCCTGGATATGATGAACCGGCTCCTGGCGGACGCCGGGCTCAACCTTGGCGCCCTCGATGCCCTGGCCTTCGGGCGCGGCCCGGGGTCCTTCACCGGGGTTCGTATCGCCACGGCTGTGGTGCAGGGGGCGGCCTTCGGGGCCGGACTCGGGGTGGTTGGGGTTTCGACCCTGGCGGCCCTGGCCCAGGGGCATTATCGGGACAGCGGTCACCTCCGCGTCCTGTCGGCGCTGGACGCGCGCATGGGCGAGGTCTACTGGGGGGCCTATGAGGTCTCCGACGAGGGCCTTGCGGAGCCACTGGGGCAAGAACTTGTGGTCCCGCCTCAGGCGGTGGAGGCGCCCGCCGGCGGCAGTTGGCACGGGGTGGGGAGTGGGTTCGCGGCCTATGCGGAGGATCTGAGGCTCGCCCTCGGGGCGTCATTGGTGGCGGTGGTCCCGGAGCGGGTCTGCGAGGCGAGGGACATCGCCGTGCTTGCACAAGATGCGTGGCGGCGCGGGCTGGCGGTGGCCCCGGAACTGGCCCTGCCGGTCTATCTGCGGGATCGAGTCACGCTCAGCCCATGAATACGATAAGAACCAGGTGTCTGCAAACACAGGCGCATGGCGACTAGGCTGGGCGTCTGACCAGGGGTCGCCATCAAACGGAGTGCCCGGATTCCGCCCGGGCCTCAGCCTAGGGTGCCGTGGTGGTGGTGATCGGTGCCGGCGGGGTCGTGTCGGCAGTGGCGCCGCATGCAGCCAAGGACGTAGTGCACCAGGGTGGCACTCACGATGACAAAGACCAGGGCCGTGCCGATGGCGCCCTCCGTCGGGTCGGCCCCGGCAAACCCGAACATGAGCCAGGTGAGGAAGGCGACGATGGCGGCGATGAACAGGGCCATGACGAAGGGCCAGGGCGATTGAGTGCAATGCGGACAGAGCTTCATGGATGCATGTCCCAGGTTCTGGTTGTTGAGCTGTGAGCCCCGGGGTTTGTGATGTCTTGCCGCTTTGATTCGCTCCATCCGCGGGGGTGGGCGGTGTGCAGGCGGTGCGGTAGGGCCGAGGTGCGACCTCCCCGGTCATTTTGCTAATAATAGTCCCAGCCAGGCCGCCGCGGGCAGGGCATTTTTGCCCAGGCCGGCGGTTGGGATAGCGGGCGCGGCCATAGCCACCGGAAAGCCCGTTTAGAGTCGGGCCCGCGCCTGACCCCGGGCCATTTTCTAGGCTAGCATAGGCACCCCTTCAGTAACCCTCAGGAGTTCGACCATGCCCGCAGCCGCAGACCTCAACCAGCGCTTCGCCCGTCCCGGCGAGGTAGAATTCAAGGTGGCGGGCCACGGCGCCCTGGTGGCGGAGCTGACCCACGCCCAGGGCCAGGCGTCCATCGCCTTGCAAGGGGCCCAGGTTCTGACCTGGATCCCCAAGGGCCAGGCCCCGGTGGTCTGGCTGTCGAGCGATGCGCGCTTCCAGGCGAGCAAGTCCCTGCGCGGCGGGGCTCCGGTGTGCTGGCCTTGGTTCGGCGCCCACAGCCAGGACCCGTCCAAGCCCGCCCACGGCTTTGCCCGCAACCTCGACTGGGAGGTCCTGGAGACCTCCGCGACCCAGGCCGGGACCCGCATCGTGCTCGGTTTCACCCCCGGCCAGGCCCAGCACGCCCTATGGCCCCACCAGGCCAGCCTGACCCTGGCGGTGACCCTGGGCGAGACCCTGAGCCTGGTCCTGACCACCCGCAATACCGGGGCCGAGCCCATCACCATCACCCAGGCCCTGCACACCTATTTCCACGTCGGCGACATCGCAGGCGCCCGGGTGGAGGGGCTCTCCGGGTGCGAGTACATCGACAAGGCCGTCAGCGGCGACCCTTGCATCCGCCAGGAGGGTCCCATCGCCATCGACCGCGAGGTCAACCGCATCTACCTGGGCTGCCCCGGGTCCGTGGCCATCGTCGATGAGTCCCTCAAGCGCCGCATTCGCATCGACAAGTCCGGCAGCGCGAGCTATGTGGTCTGGAACCCCTGGGCGGAGACCGGGGCCAAATTCGGCGACATGGGCCAGGACGGCTACCGCCAGATGCTCTGTGTGGAGACCACCAACGCCTGGACCGACACCGTCACCATCCCCGCGGGCAAGGACTATGCGCTGACCTCGGAGTATCGGGTCGAGGCCCTCTAGGACCCTGGGGGCGCCGCCCGAGCAGGGGAGTGCTCCTACGCCCCTGCACTACCCACCATCCCTGGCGGTCGCGGCGAGGCGGCGCTCCCTCAAGTTGGAGACTGGGCAGGAATTCGTTGTAGGTCGGGCCGAGGAACGAGGCCCAACGACAAGGCCAATGTAACCCTCTGATTGTTTGGTCTCCTGCGTCGGCCAAACCTACGGGAAACCGCGAGTTCGCCCGTCAAAGACGAGTATTTTCACAACCTCTGAGGCGTCGCCTCGCTGGCCAAGCCAGCACAGTGCGCCTAGCGGGCTCACCGGATGAGCCAGCCCCCGTTAGACTCCGGCATCAGTCCCCATCCATCGAGGTCCAGATCCCACGTGATCGAACGTATCTTGTACGTCCTCAGTGCCCGGCTTCCCTGCCGACTCATCGACGGTGAGCAGGGCGAGCCCTACCTGGAGCGCTACTATCTCTTCGGCGTCCTCGGCTGGCATGCCTACCTCCATCGTTTCGTGGATTCCGACCCGGATCGCGGCCTGCATGACCACCCCTGGGGGCGGGCGCTGAGCCTGGTCCTGTCCGGGGGCTACGACGAGGTCCGCCCCTGCGCCGGGGACCCGGGTCAGACCTGCACCCGGTCCCTGCGCCCTGGCCGCCTCAATCGGCTGCGTGGCAGCGACTTCCACCGTGTCGTCCTGCGCCAGGGCCGCCCGGCCTGGACCCTGTTCCTGCACGGCCCCAGGGTCAAGGGGTGGGGCTTCGTCCAGCACGGCGAGTACCGCGCCATGGCCAGGGACGGCGGGGAGTTCCGCCATCGCGACTGGTGGAAGCAGGCCCCCAAGGGGAGGGAGGCGCGGGCGCAACGGCCCCTTTGACCTGAATCAAGGCCGGCGTCGGGCCCGCAATCTGTAATGCCGCCGCGCATTCACAGCCCGAGGACGTCTATCTATGTCGCAAGTCTTTACGAAATCCATGGCGCGGAACATCTTCTATGGTGGTTCCGTATTCTTCTTCCTGCTCTTCCTCGCCCTGACCTTCGATACCACCAGGTCCCTGCCGAGCCGGGATCAACGCCACCAACTCGATCCCACCACCGAGGTCGGGCAACGCATTGCCCGCGGCAAGTCGCTGTGGGAGGCCAACAACTGCATCGGCTGCCATACCCTGCTCGGCGAAGGGGCCTATTTCGCCCCGGAACTCGGGAACGTCTATGTGCGCTTTGGCAAGAACAAGGAGGCCATCAAGGCATTTATCCAGAGCCGGCCGGCGGACGGTATCGCCGGGCGCCGCAGCATGCCGCAATTCAACTTCAGCGACGCGGACCTCGACGCCATTGCGGAGTTTCTGAAGTACAGCTCCGAGATCAATACGGCCGGCTGGCCGCCGAACGTGCAGGGCTGACCCCTCAGGAGTATCGCCAATGAAATATCAATCCCAATCCGTCGCCCGACTGTATTTCGTCGCGGCCATTGCCCTGTTTGCCGCTCAGATCCTGTTCGGTCTCATCATGGGGCTGCAATATGTGGTCGGGGATTTCCTGTTCCCGGAGATCCCCTTCAATGTGGCCCGCATGGTCCACACCAATGCCCTGATCGTCTGGCTGCTCATGGCCTTCATGGGGGCCGCTTACTACCTGGTGCCCGAGGAGGCCGAGCGTGAGCTCTTTGCCCCCTGGCTGGCGGTGGCCATGTTCTGGATCTTCCTG
Organism: uncultured Gammaproteobacteria bacterium; assembly: GCA_963802205.1. GTDB lineage: Bacteria > Pseudomonadota > Gammaproteobacteria > Chromatiales > Chromatiaceae > DYRB01. The sequence goes on from CAWDHW010000017.1 coordinate 49,851, forward strand.
GTGGCCGCCGCACTCACCGTCGTCGGCTACCTGATGGTCCCCTATGCGGGTCTGGCCAAGCTGACCGGCAACGAGTTCTTCCCGACCATGGGCCGTGAGTTCCTGGAACAGCCTACCATCACCAAGATCGGCATTGTCGTCGTCGCCCTGGCCTTCCTGTTCAACATCGGCATGACCATCCTCAAGGGCCGCAAGACCGTGGTCAATCTGGTCATGCTGCTCGGCCTGACGGGGCTGGCGGTCTTCTTCCTGTTCGCCTTTTACAACCCGACCAACCTGGTCCTGGACAAGTTCTACTGGTGGTGGGTGGTGCATCTGTGGGTGGAGGGTGTCTGGGAGCTGATCCTGGGTGCCATGCTGGCCTTCGTGCTCATCAAGACGACGGGTGTGGACCGTGAGGTCATCGAGAAGTGGCTCTATGTCATCATCGCCATGACCCTGATCACCGGCATCATCGGCACCGGACACCATTACTACTGGATCGGTGCGCCCGAGTACTGGCAGTGGTGGGGCTCGATCTTCTCCGCCATGGAGCCCATTCCCTTCTTCATGATGACGGTCTATGCCTTCAACATGGTCAACCGCCGTCGGCGTAATCACCCCAACAAGGCGGCCGTCCTCTGGGCCCTGGGGACCGCGGTCATGGCCTTCCTTGGCGCTGGGGTCTGGGGTTTCCTGCACACCCTGTCGCCGGTGAATTTCTACACCCATGGCACTCAGATCACCGCGGCCCACGGGCACCTGGCCTTCTACGGGGCCTATGTCCTGATCAGCCTGACCATGATCTCCTATGCCATGCCGCTGATGAGTGGGCGCGAGGCCAACAGTGAGCGCTCCCAGGTGTTGGAGATGTGGAGCTTCTGGCTGATGAGTGTCTCTATGGTCTTCATCACCCTGTTCCTGACGGCGGCCGGCATCCTGCAGGTCTACTTGCAGCGCTACAGTGATGCCCCGATGCAGTTCATGGCGGTGCAGGACAAGATCGCGATCTTCTACTGGCTGAGAGAACTGACCGGGCTGGTCTTCCTGGTCGGGTTGGTGATCTACATTGTTGCCTTCTTCGTCGCGGCCAAGGACGCCAAGTCCCCGGCCATCGAGGCCCCGGCGACTGCCTGAGCCCCAATTGCGGCCGGCCCTCCCGGGCCGGCCGCGGGTGCGGTGGGTCGCCCTGGCCTGCCGCATCCAACCCCCGGCGTTGTGTCGTGGGCCGTCGTCGGATCGTATTCCCGCTCTATTTTCCCTTTGGCTCTGTCTGCGTTGGGTGTAGGTCGGACTTTAGTCCGACCGGGCATCGCCGTATCCACCGAACACCACCGTCGGGCTGAAGCCCGACCTACACCTCCGGGGCGGCCTGCGGCGCAAGGGCCCAACACCAAACGCAGACATAGCCTTCCCTTTTCCCTTCTGCCGTGGTCGGCCGGATTGCGTTGGCGGCCTGGCCGATTCACTTGACCAGGCGCTCCGCCAGGTGCTCCGGTATGTCGATGGCGCCGGCAAAGTCTGCTCCCTGGACCTGGGCATTGGGGAAGCGCGCGTCGGTCAGGCGGGCGCCGCGAAAGCTGGACCCGGCGAGGTGGGCGCCATTGAGGAGGGAACCACCGAGGTCTGCCCCGGAGAGGTCGGCCCCCTCCAGGGCGGCACCGGTCAGGACCACCTGGCGCAGGCTTGCCCCGGTCAGCCGGCTGTCGATGAGGACGCCCCGGAAGATGAAGGCGCGGTCCAGGTGGCTGCCGGTGAAGTCCGCCCCCTCGGCCAGCAGGTCCTTCATGTGGGCCTCCGAGAAGTCAGCCCCCCGGGCGCGGGTCTCGATGAGATTGGCGCCGAAGAGGTTGGCCTTGGCGAACTGAGCGCCGTCGACGAGGGCGCGGTCCAGGGTGGCGTGGAAGAGGTTGGCCCCCTGCAGGGCGGCGCCGCTGAGGTCGGCCTCGGCGAGGTTCGCCCACTGGAGGTTGGCGCCCTGGGCCCTGGCCCCCACCAGCCTGGCCCCGGAGAGGTTGGCGTTCTCCAGCCGGACCCCGTCCAGTTGGGTGCCGCTGAGGTCGAGCCCTGCCAGAGTGGCTCCGGCAAGGTCACAATGGCGCAGATCCGTGCGCGCGCGCGGGGTGGCGCAGTCCCCCTGGGGCAGGGTCTCTTCCGGGTGGGCGGGTGTGGCCATGGCCAGGCTGAGGACCATGAAGGCCGCGGTTTGGGTGCGCGACGGGGGAGGGGGCGGCGTCATGATCAGTCTCCAGGGGGTGGCCTCAGTCATCGACCGCAGCGAGGTAGGCGAGGATGTCCCCGAGTTCCTCCGGGGTAAAGTCCTTCAGGACGTCGTCCTCGGGCTCCTCCGGATCGTGGATGCGAATCCCCGTGCGGAACTTGTCGATCTGCCGCAGCAGGTAGGGGCTGTATTGCCCGGCGAGCTGGGGGATCTGCTTTTCCGCATCGCCCCAGCCCTCCGCGCCGTGGCAACTGCGGCACTCCTTGTTGTAGCGCTTGCGTCCGGCCTCGGTGTCGCCGGGGTGGACGGGGATCTGCACCATCCTCTGCAAGGCCATCATGCGCTCGTAGGCGTCGAAGCGGGGGTCGGTCTCCGCCATGGGCTCCAACCGGGTCGGCAGGGAGATGGCGGTGAGGTAGGCGGCGATGTCGCGGATCTCCAGGTCGCTCAACTGGCGCTCATGGACATGCTCCAGCATCGGCAGATTGGGCCGGGTGTTCTGCTGGAAGAGCTTGACCTGCTGGTAGATGTAAGCGATCGGGAGGCCAGCGATACGGGGGTACTGCCCCTCCTTGCCGCCCTGGCCGACGTCACCATGGCAGCCGGCGCAGACGCCGTTGATGTCCTTACCCGTGAGCAGATCCGGCTCCCCTGGTGGCAGGTCAAACCCGGCCGCCCCGAGGGGGAGACAGACCAGGGCGGCCAGCCAGGCGGCGCGGGCCGCGGGCCACGGGCGCCGGGGTATATGCCAGCAGACAGAGGCAGGATCACTGAACATTTTGGCTCCCACCCGACGGGGCAGTCGGGTGACCGAAGCGATTGGGCTGAACCGGGGCCCACCAGGGGCCCGCAACGGGGTTGGCGCCTAACGTAGTCTGGCCCGTGCGGCGTGCGATTGATACGGATCAAGGGCGGGCGAGTCCCAGTGCCTCCGCGACCTCCTCGGGGCCGTGGCCGGGGCTTTGCCACTGTCTGGCCCTGAATAGCTGTCCCGAGAATCAAATTCCCATGTTTGATCTGTGTCAAAGCCGCTTCCGTCCACGCCCCTTAGCTTGCACCCACCGCGACGCTCGACCCCAAGCCCGACCTTCAGCCCTCAGGGCACCCAAAACCAGACAGAGGAATTCGACGATGAGGTTCCAAACCAAACATGCCGCCAGGGTCCTGACGCTGTCGGCTCTCGCGCTGGCCATGACCGCGGCATGGGCAGAAGACAAGGGTCACCCCGCTGCCGGCAAGGCCGAGGCCGCCTATGAAGGGGCCCCCAGCGGCATCAAGCCCGGGGAGGCCGTTGACATGATCAGCACCGAAGGGCCGCCCATGACCAAGGCCGAATTCGAGCAGGCCAAAGGCATCTTCTTCCAGCGCTGCGCCGGTTGCCACGGGGTGCTGCGCAAGGGCGCTACCGGCAAGCCTCTGACCACCGACAAGACCCGCCCGCTGGGCACCCCCTACCTCAGCGCCTTCATCAACATGGGCTCCCCTGCGGGCATGCCCAACTGGGGTACCTCCGGCCAGCTCAGCCCGGCCGAGATCGACCTGATGGCCCGTTACCTTCAGCATGAGCCGCCGCAGCCCCCCGAGTTCGGCATGAAGGAGATGAAGGCGAGCTGGAAGGTGCTGATCCCGCCGGAAAAGCGGCCCACCAAGCAGATGAACAAGCTCAACCTGGAGAACCTGTTCTCGGTAACGCTCCGCGACGCGGGCCAGATCGCCCTGATCGACGGCGACTCCAAAGAGATCGTGTCCATCATCCCCACCGGTTATGCGGTGCACATCTCCCGCATGTCCGCCTCCGGGCGCTATCTCTACGTCATCGGGCGCGATGCACGGATCGACCTCATCGACCTGTGGATGGAGACCCCGACGCCGGTGGCCACCATCAAGGTCGGCATGGAGGCACGGTCGGTGGAAACGTCCAAGTTCAAGGGCACCGAGGACAAGTACGCCATCGCCGGGACCTACTGGCCGCCGCAGTTCGTCATCATGGACGGCGATACCCTGGAACCCGAGAAGATCGTCTCCACCCGCGGCATGACCGTGGACACCCAGGAGTACCACCCGGAGCCCCGCGTGGCGGCCATCGTCGCCTCCCACGAGAAGCCGGAGTTCATCGTCAATGTCAAGGAGACCGGCCACGTCCTGATGGTGGACTACTCCGACATCGACAACCTCAAGATCACCGACATCGAGGCCGCCCCCTTCCTGCATGACGGCGGTTGGGACTCGACCCAGCGCTACTTCATGACCGCGGCCAACAAGTCCGACAAGATCGCCGTGGTGGACTCGAAGCAGAGCAAGCTGGCCGGCCTGGTGAATGTCGGCTCCATCCCCCATCCGGGGCGCGGTGCCAACTTCGTCGATCCCAAGTTCGGTCCGGTCTGGGCCACCAGCCACTTGGGCGACGCCTCCGTCGTCCTCATCGGCACGGACCCGGTCAAGCACCCGGACCAGGCGTGGAAGGTGGTGCGCAAGTTCGACGGCCTGGGCGGCGGCTCGCTCTTCATCAAGACCCACCCCAAGTCCAAGCACCTGTATGTGGATGCGGCCCTGAACCCGGTGGAGGGGATCAGCCAGGCGATCGCCGTCTTCGACATCGACAACCTGGACAAGGGCTTCCAGAAGCTCGACATCGCCGCCATGGCGGAGCTGGGCGACGGGCCCAAGCGCGTGGTGCAGCCGGAGTTCAATAAGGCCGGCGACGAGGTCTGGTTCTCGGTGTGGAACGGCAAGGACCAGAAGTCCGCCCTGGTGGTGCTCGACGACAAGACCCTCAAGGTCAAGAAGCTGATCAAGGACGACCGCATCATCACCCCGACGGGTAAGTTCAACGTCTACAACACCATGCACGACGTCTACTAAAGCCTCTGCCGGGGCTGGCCCTGTGGGCACAGCCCCGGCATGGTTGCCTAACTCGGAGCCTTCTATGTCTTGGATGCGGATGGCCTTGTTGGGGTTGATCCCCTTGCTGGTCTTTACCGCCGTGGGTTCGGCCCTGGCCCAAGGCACCGGGCCAGGGCAGGTCAGTCCGGAACGACAAGCCGAGTTGCGCAACCTGCTGGTGCAGGACTGCGGCTCTTGTCACGGCCTGACCCTGCGCGGTGGGCTCGGGCCCGCCCTGCTCCCGTCCGATCTCGTCGGCAAGCCGCCTGCCTATCTGCAGGCAACCATTCTCTACGGTCGTCCCGGGACCCCTATGCCCCCCTGGCGGCCCTTTTTGAGCGACGCGGACTCGGCCTGGCTGGCCGAGACCCTGCTACAGGGTTTGAACCCATGAGTACACGACTGCTGGTCTGTCTGCTTGCCTTGAGCTCCGCTGCGGTCTGGGCCGCCGAGCCCCTGCGCGGGACCGGCGATCTCGGCCTTGTGGTCGAGCGCGCCCGCGGCAGCGTGCAAGTCATCGAGACCAGCACCGACACGGCCTTAGGAAGGGTTGAGGGGCTGGGCGACCTGTCCCACGCCTCCGCCGTCTTCTCCCGCGACGGGCGATATGCTTATGTCTTTGGCCGCGATGGCGGTCTGTCCAAGGTGGATCTGCTCACCCGCACCCTGGCCGGCAGGGTGGTGCAGGGCGGCAACAGTATCGGTGGGGCCATCTCCCAGGACGGGCGCCTGGTGGCTGTTTCCAACTACGAGCCGGGCGGGGTGCGCGTCTTCGATGCCGCGACTCTGGCACAGGTGGCGGACATCCCGGCGACCATTACAGATGGCCCCGATGGGAGCAAGGCGTCCAAGGTCATAGGCCTGGTGGACGCCCCCGGGCAGCGCTTCGTATTCAGCCTGTGGGACTCAGGCGAGATCTGGGTCGCGGACCTGACCGATCCGACCAAGCCCCAGGTCCGTCGCTTCAAGGACATCGGCCGCCAGCCTTACGACGCCCTCATCACCCCCGATGGGCGCTACTACATCGCCGGGCTCTTCGGCGAGGACGGCATGGCCTTGCTCGACCTCTGGGACCTGGACGCCGGGGTGCGACGCATCCTCCCCAAGTACGGTCAGGGCAGCGAAAGGCTCCCCGTCTACAAGATGCCGCACCTGGACGGCTGGGCCATCGCCGGGGACCGTGCCTTCGTACCCGCCGTCGGGGCTCATCAGGTCCTGGTCATCGACACCAACACCTGGGCCGAGGTTGGACGGATCGAGGTCTTGGGCCAGCCGGTCTTCGTCCGGGTTCGCCCCGACGGGCGCCAGGTATGGGTCAACTTCGCCCTGCCGGACAACGGCTCTGTCCAGGTGATCGATACCAAGGACCTCAAGATCGTTCAGACCCTGACCCCTGGGCCCGGGGTCCTGCACATGGAGTTCGAGCCCAAGGGCGAGGCGGTCTGGGTCTCGGTACGCGATGCCGACCGGGTGGATGTGTACGACACCGCGACCTTCGCCCGTACCGCGACCCTGCCGGCGGACAAGCCGAGCGGGATCTTCCTCACCGACCGCGCCAACCGGATCGGGCTATGAACAGCGAGTCCTTGTTGCTGGACGCCATCGACCGGCGGCTGCTCAACGACTTCCAGCAGGGGTTTCCGCTGTCCGCGCGGCCCTATGCCGAGGTCGGGGCCAGCTTGGGGATCGGCGAGGCCGAAGTCCTGGCCCGCTTGACGCGCCTGCGCGCCGCCGGCGCCGTGAGCCGGGTCGGCCCCGTGCTGGCACCTAAGCGGGTCGGGGTCAGCACCCTTGCCGCCATGGCGGTGCCCCCCGGGCGCCTGGAGGCGGTGGCCGAACTGGTCAGCGCCTATCCGGAGGTCAATCACAACTACGAGCGTAGCCACAGGGTCAACCTGTGGTTCGTACTCACCGCGCCGAACACGGCCCGCCTCAACGAGGTCCTGGCCGAGATCGCCCTGTACACAGGCATCGAGGTCCTGGACCTGCCGATGCTAGAGGAATACCACATTGACCTGGGGTTCCCACTGACATGGTCATGAGCCACCCAATGCCTCCGGATGCCGTGGACGCGGCCCTCCTGAACGCCATCGCCGGGGGTCTGCCTCTGGACCCCCGGCCCTACGCGGCGGTTGGGCGTCAGCTTGGCATGACCGAGGCCGAGGTCTGCGAGCGCTTGGGCCGGCTCCTGGCCGACGGGACCATCCGCCGTCTTGGGGTGGTGGTGCGCCATCAGGAGCTGGGCTACAGGGCCAACGCCATGGTGGTCTGGGCCCTGCCGGAGGAGCGGGTGACGGAGCTAGGGGAACGCATTGGCGGCTTGCCCTTCGTGACCTTGAGCTACCGACGGCCGCCGCGTTCAGGCTGGCCATATAACCTCTTCACGATGATCCACGGGCGCGACCGTGCCGCCGTTCTGGCCCAGGTGGACCGCATCAAGGAATTGTGTGGTCTCATGGCCGTGGACAGCGCCGTGCTCTTCAGCGGGCGTCGCTTCAAGCAGCGCGGGGCGCGCTACGGCGGGGCCCCCGCCGGGTCCGCGGAGGCCTTCGCCCCCAAACCTGATGCGCCTGCCGCACCAAGGCCGGCCTCGGTCGGGGCCATGTCCACTACGTCGTGCCGGCGCGACCTGCGCACCGATCTTTGCCCCTGATGGGGATGGTTTGTTGCCCTTTCCCTCAGCCGGGGGATGGTGCGCCTGCGGTTGGGTGACCTTCCCAACACCGTCGCTTTGATGCGTCGGCCACTCCAGCGCACCAGTCCCGCCACTGGCCAGCCACGCCGGGCGCAAGGCCCAGGCCCCTCGGTCGCGGACGTCAGCCTACATCTCCTCCCAAGCCTCCGACCGGAGAAACAGAATCCGCGGTTCGCCGATCCCGATAGAATTGTCGGCAAGCGCCGAGGGTCCAGTCGCGTTTGGCATCCTGTCGCCGAACCGGTCCCTCGCCATCCGAGCCAACATCCACGGGAGCCGCAACATGAGCCTACTCCGGACGAGCCTTTTGGTGACCGCCGCTGTGGCGATCATCGTGACCACCGTCGTTCTGATGTCGCCGCGGGAGGAACCGCCGGTACCGGCGGCCCCCGGGGAGATGGCCAAAGAAGGGGGTGCCAAGGCACTGCCAGAAAAGGGCGCGGCGCCCGTCGCCTCAGCGGGGCACGAGAATAAGTCGGCACCCTCGACGACGGCGAAGGCAGTCCCGCCGCACCAGCTCCCGGCGCCGTCGGATCTCCCACCCCCGGCAGGACAAGCCAATGTTCCAGCTACGGGCCCTGCGGCTGGCGCCGGCCAGTCGGGAGGGTCGGCCCCACGTGAGACTGCCGCAGCGACGGATGCACCCGGTCCGGTGGGACAAAACTATGTGGTCAAGCGCGGCGACACACCGGCCAGCATCGCACGAGAGCACCTGGGCGACGCCTCGCGCTGGACTGAGATCGCGCGCGTCAACCCCGGGTTGGAGGCCAAGGCCCTCAAGATCGGTCAGACCCTGAGGCTTCCGGAGGGCGTCGCCGCCCAAGCCGCGGGGGCGCCGGTTGCGACGACGGCCAAGAAGCCAACCGCGGCTCCCGGGGTGCCGGCGGCACCCGGCGAACCGTTGGCCGTCCACCGTGTCGGCCCGGGTGACACCCTGTACAAGCTGGCGCGCAAGTACTACGGCGATTCGAGCCATTGGAAGCTGATCCAGGACGCCAATCCCACCGTGGTGGGTGGCGGCGTGAGTGCCATGCGTCTGGGCTCCGAATTGATCATTCCCGCCCCACCGGGCGCGGGTCGTTGACCCAGCCCAGGCCCTGTCCCTCCAGCGCGCCTGCGGTCACCGTGCCCCGGGCTCCGCGATCTGTCCTGTCTCGGCTATCGGAGGCCGCCATGTCCCCGTCCACTGTCCTGAAGCGCGATGCCCGGTACACTTGGGCGGATTACCGATCCTGGCCCGAGGATGAGCGTTGGGAGCTGATCGATGGGGTCGCCTATAGCATGTCGGCGGCGCCTTCGATTCGACACCAGGATGTTGTTCTTGGCCTCTCGAGCCGGCTCGAAATGCAGCTTAGGGGAAGACCCTGTCGGCCCTTCATCGCACCAACGGCCGTCAAACTGTCCGAGCACGACGTGGTTGAGCCGGACATCCTGGTGGTGTGTGACCCGTGCAAGATCACGCCGAGCCACATCGAGGGGCCTCCTGAACTGATCGTCGAGGTTCTCTCCCCCGGGACCTCGGCCAAGGACCTGCGCCCGAAGAAGGCCCTCTACGAGCGCGCTGGGGTATCCGAGTACCTGGTGGTCGATCCGCTGGAGCATTACGCCATCCGCTTTCTGCTCGGCGCCGACGGCTACGACAAGGGCACCGTCTTTGCCTGCGACGAGGTCCTGACCTTCGCCACCCTGGCCGATGTCGAGGTCCCGCTGTGGGAGGTCTTCGGCCTCCCGGGGCCGGTGGAGCCAGATCCCGCCGCCGCGTGACGGGTGTAGGTCGGGCTTCAGCCCGACCGGGACTCTGACCACGCCACGCCCTCTCCCCAAGTCCTCCGAAGCGTCGTCCCTGCCGGGATGGCGGGACTTGAGGCTAGGGATGGCAATGCCGCCCTATGCACCCGCTCGCAGAACCAGGTCCACCGCCCCGAATCCGACACGGCCGGCCGGGCCCTCGCGTCTCTGCTGCACCCGGATGTGCTAACCTTTGTCATCCGAACCGTCATACGAAGTGCGATACATGGGTGCTATCAGCCTGCGCCTACCGGACGACCTGGAACGTAAACTGGCCACCGAGGCCGAACTGGCCGGACGACCACGCTCCGAAGTGATCCGCGATGCCCTCGCCCAGTTCATTGCCCAGCGGGAGCGGGCGCGGTTCATCGCGGAGTTGGCCGCCGAGGCCAGGGTCGGATATGGCGATCCTGAATTGCGCCGTGAGGCCCTCGATATGGCGGAAGAGGCCGTGGCCTTGGGCAACGAGGCCCTCGATCTGGCGGAGGGCCGGAAGCCTGGCGAGTCCTGGCCCGAGGAACTTGGCGAGAAGTGGTGGAAGTGATGCGCCGAGGCGAGGTCTGGGTCGCCAACCTGAACCCACCTCGGGGGCGCGAGATCGGCAAGGTGCGACCGGTGGTGGTCATGCAGAGTGATGATTTGGATGCCGCTGTGACGCCCATGGTGGTCTGCCTGCCGCTGACCACCCAGGTCTACTCAGGCTTCTCGCGCTGGCGGGTGACGCTGGCGGCCCGCGACCGTTTGCTCAAGCCCTGCCAGGTGGTGACCGACCAGCCCCGAACCCTGGACCGCGCCCGTTTCGGTGAGGGGCCCCTGACGACTCTGACGACGGATGAGTTGGCAGCGGTTGAGCTCAGCCTCAAGGCGGTGCTGGGGATGTGGTGATCCTGGGACCGTGGGCTCCCCGCCCGCCGCGCAGCCTGGCGCCCGCCCTGGCATGGGGATGCGTCTTCCGATCTGGCGAGCGGCCTTTTGCGCTTGGGTATCCCCGGCTCCAGCGCAGGGCGTTGCGATGACTGCCCGAAATGGGTCTACAGCAGGATACCCCGGTGTTGTCGCTCACGTTACTCCGCCAGCTTTTCCCAGAATAATCCGCGCCGGATCTGCCGGATTCCGCCACCGCTGTTGTCGAGGCTTGTGAGCCTTGACTATGCCAACACCCCTTGGGTCCTCGTTACGGCAGCAACCGGCCATTATGTGTCGCCCCCAGTTATGTGTAGTACCCGGTCGCGACCGCGCATGCCGCCTGGAAGGCGAGCCTGCGATGCGGGCGCGACTCTCCATAATCAGAGCGTCTTGAGGAACTGCAGCAACGCATCGGGAGCTTGGTACCGGGGCGTCTGCGCGTCGGGCTCCTGGAGTCGCGCAAGGGCGCTTTCCTTCATCGCCAGGTCCGCCTCGACGTACATGTGCGTAGTCGAGGGGCTTTCATGCCCGAGCCACAAAGCGATGACGCTAATGTCCACTCCCGCCTGCAGCAGGTGCATCGCGGTCGTATGCCTGATGCAATGGGGAGAGATCTGGCGTTTGGCTAGACCAGCATGCTGCGTCGCGGCCGTCTGTACGGCCAGGGTCAGTCGCTTGGTCACATTGGATCGGGTCATCGCGTGACCATCGCGGTTCGGCAGCAATGCGCAACTGGCGACCAGCTGGGGATTTATCCGCAGCCAACCACGGATTTCCTGCACCGTTGATCGCCACAGCGGCACCGCACGCTGCTTGCGTCCCTTGCCGTGTAGGCGAAGACAGGCGGGCATCATCCAGCACCACATCCGCCACGGTCACGGCGGTGATCTCCGAGACGCGCGCACCGGTGTTGTAGAGCAAGACCCAGAGGAGATGATCGCGCTGGCTGACCCAGGTATGGCCCGGCGCGCCGATCACCGCCAACATTTCCTCACGCGACAGAAACCCGAGCATGGGTGGCTCGAAGCGCTTCATCGGGATCCCGAGTGCCTGCTCGATGCTGTGCAGGGAGGACAGATCGCGATGGGAGGCGAACTTCAGGAAGGCCCGCAGGGCGGCCAGCCGCGCGTTGCGGCTGCGTACCGTGTTGTGCCGTTCCAGTTCCAAGTGATCCAGGAACGCCAGGACCAATTCCTCCGTGAAGTCTGCCATCGCCATCTTCGGCCGGCGCTTTGGCCAAGTGCGCCTCGGCAAAGGCCAGGAACAGCATGAATGCGTCTCGGTAGGACGCCACCGTCCGCGGGCTGAGCGCACGCTGCGCAATGAGATACTCGGTGAGAACGCCTGCACCAGGGCGCAGAACGAGGGGGCGGAGGGTAGGGCTCGTGCGGTGTTATCATTTTGCACCTCCCGCCCCAAAGCAAACTGCTCAAACTGGCCGGCGGCCACCGTCATGAGTTCGGGGACAGCGGTGAGGTACCAATAGGTATTGGAGATCTTGACGTGCCCCATGTAGGTGGACAGCGCCAGCATCGCCTGATCAACCGTGGTTCCTTGCGTCTGCCAGAGCAGTACGCGCCGGACGGCGAAGGTATGACGCAAGTCGTGGATACGTGGTTGATCATGACCACCGCGACTGACCCACCCCAAGCGCTGGCGTAGCGCCACGAACACGCGCGCGACTTGCCGCAGGCTCAGCCCCGTACCCTTGCTGGAGACGAAGAACGGCATCTCGGGCGTGACCGCGACGTGGAGATTGCGCTGGTGTCGATAACACCGCAATGCGTCGAGCGTACTCGGCTGCAAGGGCAGTTGCCGCGATTTGGCGGATTTCGTCCGGCGAATCGTCAGCAGACCGAGTTTGAGGTCGAACGTCGGTCTCCAGCAGATGGACCGCCTCGGAGACGCGCAGTCCGGCCGCGGCGATGAGCCCAAACAGGGTTTCGTAGGTCGCTGGACGCAGGCCCCAGGGCGGCCCGAGGGCCCGTGCCGCCGCCAGCAGGTCCACAATCTCCTGCTCGCGATAGATGTGCGGCGTCAGCCGTTCTTGGATGGGGCCGAAGACCGACTCGTCCGGCACTTCGGTGCGCGGCTCGAAACTGCGCGGATAGCGGGTGAACGGCCGCAGCAACTTCAGCCGGCGCGCCCAGGTGGTCGGGTCGTCCCGCGCCCATTTATCTTGCCGCGCCCACTGTGCCATGAGCGCCACGGTCAGCGGTCCGTGATCGTCCACCGTGTCGACATAGCGGGCGAAGTTCATCAGGGTGCGCCCGCTGGCGATCAGTTCGAAACCCAGGCGGCGCCGCACGCTCAGCGAGGAAATTGCTGACCATCGCCTGGGCGAGTACATCGTGGCGGAGGTGTTCATGTCGCACTCCCGGGCCAGGGCAGCGCGACGGCACCCAGGCGGTGGCTGTCGACCTTGGCGTAGATCAGTGCCGTGTTGAGTGATCGGTGCCGCAAGACATCTGCTATCTCCTTGATTGAGCTTCCTGATTCAACCAAATGACGAGCCAGCGCATGGCGTAGCGCATGACTGCGCCCATGGGTGAGACCGATGCGCCGGTAGGCATCGCGGATGAGCCGGCGGACCGCGTCCGGACCGATGGGCATATCATGCGGCGCCAAGCGACGGACGAAGACCGCCGGGTTGGCGCTCGTCGGACGCTCATCGCGCAAATACGCGGCGAGCGCCTCGCCGGTGGCGGGCGGCAACGGCAAGATGTCTTCGCGGCGCGACTTGGTGTGCCGCAACCGGAGCGTGCCGGCCTGCCAATCGATATCGGCCAGCGCCAGCTGGGCGATTTCGCTGGCGCGCAATCCCAAGTCGAGCGCGCGACGGACCATGGCGTAGCCACGTCGGGGCGAGCGCAGATCTGGGGTGAACGAGGCCAGCAACCGCGCGATCTCCTCATCCGAGAGGGAGCGCGGCAGCGAGGCCAAGCCCCAGTGGGCCGGGGAGGCGACCACGCCAACGAGCGCGCCGACCTGATCCCCGCACGTGGCCCGGTACCGCAAGTAGGCGCGTAGCGCCGAGGTCACCGCGCTGGCATGGGCGGCGCTACCGGCGACGTTCCAACTCACTGGCGAGAAATTGACGCACATCCGCTGGCTGCAGCCTGGAGATCACCACCGGCTGGTCGACGAAATGCGCCTCCAGTAGACACCGCACGACACGTACGCGATCCTGGCGCGTCCCCTCGGCCAAGCCTCGCACACGGTGCATGTAGTCATCGAAACCGCAGAGTTCTGCTTCGATCGGCCCGGTCTTGGTCGCCGGCTCTGCAATGACGCCCTGTTCGCGCAGAACGCGAGCAGCAGCGCACAGCTTGCGTTGAGCTGGCACCGGTCAGGGGAGACCGGCTCCGGGTAGTTGCAACGGTATTCGTCGAGGAGGCGGCAGACAACGCGTTCGTCCAGTTCCGCAATCGTGCACCGACTCTCGCTCATCCACTGCGCAAAGTGTGCGAGGCTCGACAGATGTCTGCGGCGGGTTGTTGCCGCGTAACCGCCGGCCTTCAGACGGTCGGCGTACGCATCGATGTAAGGGGCAAGCTGGCTGTCGAGCAGCCAACTCTTGAGGACAGGCGATAGGGTGAGGATCGGGTCCATAGCAGTCTCCGCAGGTGGGTTGTCCACCAAAGAAGACCGCACGAATTATGGATAGCTCAGTGCCTGCCTCCATCCTTGAAGCCCTCGATCTAGCTGGCTCTATCCCTCCTCAGGACCCGGTGCTACACATAACTGGGGGCGGCACATAATGGCCGTTATGTTGAGCTACACATAACGGCCATAAGCCGCCGTCCCTCTCTGACAGAGGTGCCGCCAAGCGTCACGTCAACTCGCCACAGCTGCCATTTGGCGATGCTGGCTCGGTGACTCTGCCTCACAGCTACTTCTTACGCTCGCCACACCACCGAACTTGTCGATCGCCGATGACTGGTTCAATCGCGCCCGTATGAATCCCTACAACACCCAAAGCAGTCGTTACTGGCTAGGAAACTGGCTTCCGCAGGCGGTTATTGCAAGATGGCTGAGGTAAGTGGTAGCGTTGCCCTAAATGCCAGATCTAACAAGATCAACATACGTTTACCCCAGATGGATTCGACTGGAGCATTTGATGTGAGTTACCAAGCACACCCAAGTACCATCTAGGCGTCTTTGTCGCGCTGACCCACAACCAAGAACCACAGGGAATCAAGCATGAAGCAGACTGAGACGACAACTCAGATCGCACACAATTGGCACTTTGCCCGCGATTTCCCCCAACTGCCCCCCCAACCTCATTGAGCGTCCCCACCTTCTCGAGACTATTGTCGAAATACTAAGTAGCGACACCCCCATCGTCTTTCTTGAAGGCGAGGAAGGCGACGGCGCTACCACCACTCTCGCGCAGTTCTGCCACAAGTATCCGGAACACAGCTTCTCGCTTTTTATCAAGCCTGCCAGCCGCTTTGCCTATAGCCTCGACTATCTCCGACTCGCGCTGGCAGAGCAGTTCTACTGGTACCTCCACGGCACATCGCTCAACAAAGACACGCTGGACGAGAGCGAGTTTGGCTCGCTGATGCTGAAAACGCAGCGCAAGGAGCGCACGAAGACGCTGTACTTCGTTGTCGACGGCCTTCACCAGATTCCTGCCGACGAAGCACGTGTCGTCGGGCTAATTCTCAGTGAGGTACTCCCCATCGGGGTGGACCGGTGCCGGTTCATCATCACCGGACAGCAATCTGCCTTGAGCCCGCATTTGCAGGGCGGAATCAAGTCCAAACCCTACCAGCAGCTTCGTTTCCAACCTCTGGAAAGCCGTATATTCCTGACTGACACCGGCATCCAAGAGGCGGACTACTCTACCGTCCACAACCTGTGCCGTGGCATTCCAGGCCGCCTGGCAGCAGTCCGTCGCCTTCTGCTGTCCGGAACCTCACTGGCTTCCATCCTCGAAAGCGACCCCACCAAGTATCTGGAGTTCGTGAAGCTCGAGTTCGGGTTGATCTCCGCAATGGAAGAGCGTGAACAAATGACGGTAGCTGCCGCCGCCTTCTCCAAGATGGCGTTAAGCGTCGATGACATCGCGTCGTTGGTCGATAGCACTGCTGACGCTGTTACAAGCATTTTGTCCCGCTGCCAGTTCCTGGTTACGACTAACGCCGGGCCAGGTGGTGTTCATCTCGGAGACGCACAGGAAGTTCGCATGCAAGCAACTGGAACGGCTGAAAGACGCTGCGCTGGAGGCGCAGCTGCAGTACCTGCGCAAGAACCCTCGCAGCGAAGTCTCTCTTCGATACCTTCCAACATATTTCGAGTTGCGGAACCAACTAGATGCTCTAGTGGAGCTGCTGTCCAAGGAGCATTACTGTGACCTTCTGGAAAGCACTCAATCCTTCGCGGAGTTGAGAAGCCGTGCGGAGGCCGGCGCTCGAAGTGCTGCGAACCTGCATCGCACGCACGATGTCTTCAAGTTCTCCTTGCAGCGAACCATATTCGCGAGCGCCAGCACGTCGGAGAGCGATCCCGCACGCATCGAGGCACTGGTGGCTCTTGGCAAGTCCAACGCCGCACTCGCGCTCGCACTCGCGAAAGCCGAGGCGACCAAGGAAGACCGCCTCGACCTACTCTGTGCCTACGCCAGACGGGTCAAGGAACGGTACGGAGAAATTGACGCCGAACTCCTGGCGCTAATCAACAAGCTCATCGCACAGGTGAACTTCGCAGAACTCGGCGACAAGGCCGTTAGGCTTGCAGCCAACGTTCTTATCTTCGACCCGGACGTTGCAATTGGCATCATCGAGTCGGCGGTCAAGGGAGCGTCGGCGGCGACACGGGACGCCGCTTTCGCGGAGTTGTCCATCTGGCATCGCTGTCCAAGCTCAAATACGGTGCCGAAGATTGAGGACAAGGCTCGCCTTCGCATCTCGGACGTTGCGCTGCAGAAGGTCGCACATTCGTTTGAAGTCCTGGCCGAGCAACCGACTCCTCCGAACTTATCAGCACGCTGTCGAAGATGCCAGCTGGGCATCAGATTTTCTTCCTTCGCTCCTTCGTCAATCTGCGCGAGCGCGACGCAAAGGTGCTGGATTTGGTCGAGTACGGCCTCGATACCATCATCCGGGAAACGGAGTACACGCCGCGTGCGAAGGATCTGGCAGAGCTCTGCGCGCCGTTCCTGTCGAAAGTCGAGGACACCGACCGGATGCGCAAGCTGGTCGCCCGGTTCGACAGTCAGCTGGGCCTTGTCGCGAAGGCCGCTCACT
>CAWDHW010000018.1:0-74418 GCA_963802205.1 uncultured Gammaproteobacteria bacterium
GATTCCAGAAGGCCATCAAGAAGGCCCAGGAGCTGGAAGACGCCCGTATTGCAAAGCACGGCGCCTGAGGAGGACACATCCATGGCCAAGCGTGAATACTCGTTCTACCCGGGGTGCTCCTCCCAGAAGGGCGCCTCGTCTTCCAACTACATGGTCTCGGTCCAGGCCATGTGCGAGGAGCTGGACATCCAGCTCAACGAGATCCCGGACTGGAACTGCTGCGCCGCCTCCATCGGCTACGCCGGCGGCGGCGAGCTGCCCCGGCTGACCCTCTCGGCGCGCAACATTGCGCTGTCCGAGCAGCACAACCCAGGCCAGGAGATCGTCGCCACCTGCGCCGCCTGCTGGCTCTCCACCCGCGAGGCGCAGGAACGCCTGCACGAGGACAAGTCCCTGCTGGCCGAGTGCAACACGGCACTGGCCGAGGCCGGGCTCAAGTTCAAGGGCGAGGTGCCCATCAAGCACATGGCCGAGGTCCTGATCGAGGACATCGGCTACGACGCCATCAAGGCCAAGGTCAAGAAGCCCCTGTCCGGCATCAAGATCGCCGGCTACGTCGGCTGTCAGACCAACCGCCCCTTCGGCATCGCCGGCGAGTCCTACGAGAACCCCAAGTACCTCGACAAGCTGGTCGAGTCCCTCGGCGGCGACTCCATCCCCGACTACGAGAAGAAGGTCCAGTGCTGCGGCGGGGCCCTGGCCTTCTCCGAGCCGGAGAAGTCCCAGGAGATGGTCAAGGGCATCATCGAGGCCGCCTACGACCACGGCGCCGACATGATCGTCACCCCTTGCCCGGTGTGCCAGATGAACGTCGAGGTCTACCAGGACCAGATCAACGCCACCTACGGCACCAAGTTCAAGATCCCGGTGGTCTACTACTCGACCCTGATGGCGGTGGCCTACGGGCGCTCGGCCAAGGATGCGGCGCTGAATGGCCAGGTCATTCCGGCCAAGCAGTTGGAGGCGTTGGCGGGGAAGTAGCGGCCACCTCGTCCTTCCGGCACACACAAGAAGCCCGCGAAAGCGGGCTTCTTGTTGGGGACAGGGCGGGCGTTCGGCTTGAAGAATCGGCGCACCGGCGTAAACTTGCGCCTCTTACCGCGTAAGAGGCGAGACGCTATGTCCACCGTTACCGTTTCCGACAAGGGCCAGGTTGTCATCCCGGCCGCCATCCGCCATCGACTCGGGATCATGCCAGGCAGCAAACTGGATTTCGAACTGGAAGGCGATAGCATCCGGGTCAAGCCGCTGCGGACTATCAAGCCGACGCGCCCAGAAGACGGCTACGGACTGCTGAGGTGCGACCAGCCCGGAGAACGGCGGCTATCGGAATTCGACGTCGCAGCGGCGATGCGCGGCGACAGCCATGATCGCCCTTGATACCAACATCCTGGCTCGGTTCTATGTCGATGATCCCGGCGACCCCGAGGCAGCCAAGCAGCGCCCGATCGCCTACGAGGTCATCACCAAGGGCCCCAGCCTGTTCGTTCCGCTCACCGTCACCCTGGAACTGGAATGGGTGCTCCGCGCCTTCTACCGGTTTGACGCGGCGCGGGTGATCCAGGTCGTCGAGCATCTGCTGGGGCTTGCAAACGTAAACGTGGAGGAATCCGGCCGGGTCGTCGCCGCGCTGGACCTTCTCGGCCGCGGCATGGATTTCGCTGACGCCTTGCATCTCGCGGGCAGTGGTCACTGCAAGGCCCTCTACACCTTCGATGACCGTGGATTCGCCCGGCGCGCCCAACGTCTGGGTACGGACACCAAGGTCATAGTGCCCGGATCGGATCGGGCTTCCGCCGCAGGGGCGGGGGGGTGACCAGCCCCCTTGGCTTGCCAGGACCCTAGCCGTACCAAAATACTTGGGCTTTTTGCTGTCCCCGGCTGCAATATCGCGGTCTGGACCCAATACTGTTCACTTAGAGATTTCCACGCACCAATCGTGGCGCACGTTGAGCCGCTCGTTGCCCTTGTGCGGCAAGAATTGCTTGGTTCGCCGTTTGACCAGGCGCGGGTTGGAGAGGCCCTTGGGGTTGGTGAGCAGTCCGCGGGCGGCGGCGTCAAGGAGGTCTCGCCACCACTTCGGGAACTGCTCTGGGGGGGAGGGCGCCGCTGGTGGGGGGCTTGCGGCGCATGAGGCTCAAGGTGTGCTTGAAGATGAGGTCGTCGGGCGGGCGCTCCTGGGTCAGGGCCGCCTCGAACATGAGCTTGCGCACCACGTGATGGGCGAGCAGCAAGCCCCAGAATTCCTGGCGCACCAGCTCCGGGGTCTTGCTGCGCAGGACCACGTCGGCCCCCTTGAGGGTGGTTTTCAGCTCGGCGAAGGTGGTTTCGATGGTCCAGCGGGCGTGGTAGAGCGCGGACAACTCATGGGCCGGCGCGGCCTGCGGGTCCAGCAGGGTCGTGATCAGGCGGTAGATCGGCTCGGCGTCGGGCACGCCGGGCAGCCGATAGTCGATGACCCGTACCGTTAAGGGCAGAGCCGAGGGATCGGCCATTGTCTTGCGGGTCAGGGGCGCGGGTGCGATCTCGGAGAGATAGGACCCATCGGGCAGACGCTCGCGCACCGGCAGCCGCCGATTCTTAGGCACGCGCCACAGCAACTGGGCCCCCGTGTGCATGGCCGCCGCCCACAGCGGAAAGCCCGCAAAGCCGCGGTCGACCAGGCACAGCATGCCCGGTTGCAGTTGCTCGATGGCGCGATAAGCCAACGCCACCTCGGGGTCGCGGTACCCGCCCAGGGCGACGCCGAACAAGCCATGGGTGCCGTTCTCCAGCAACCCCACGAAGCGAATCTGCGGGTAGCCGGTGCGACCCTGGTGGGTCCCCGGCGCACCGAAGCTCTCCCGGTTGGCCGCCTCATCCGCCACCTCCAGCGTGCTGCCGTCGAGGCTGACCACCCGCAGCCCGCGGTAGAAGGCCCCGGGCGTGGTGTCGCTGGCGAGCGGGGCGAGCGCCTCGTCGGCGATCGAGGCCATCGCCGCGGCCCCCAGCCGGGTGCGTGCCGCGCTGATCGCCGATTTGCCGACCTCGCGACGAATCGCGTTCGCCCCCAGGTACTCCATCCCCTCGGTGACCACCCGCAGCACCTCTTCCGTGTTGATGCCCCGGTACAGCGACAGCGCCATGACGTAGTAGGCCACGGCGTGGGCCGGAAAATCTCGCTGGCGGCGGCTGTGCTTGCCGTGCTTCGTCAACGCTCGATCGACCAGCGCGGGTGGAACGAGCCGGGCCAGCAGCCCCAGACTCAGGTAGTCGGCAATCCGGATCGATCCGACCAGTTCGCACGCCTTGCCCGCCATGCCCGGCACCCCCAAGCACTCTGTGTGCCTGGAAGTCTAGGTCATCGCATGCTAAGTGAACAGTATTGGGTCTGGACCCGATAAGCTGGGAAGTAGCCCCCGGCTCGTCCTCGGCTGATTCTCAAGAAGCCCGCGAAAGCGGGCTTCTTGCTTTCTGGGGGCTTTTCCCTATTCTGTACGGTAGTACCGTACGTCCGAGGTCAACAAACATGGAAACTGTCACCGTCAACCAGTTCCGCGATGGTCTTCGCGAGCATGTGGAGAAGGTCCTGGCCGACCACGAGCCCCTGAAAGTTACCCGCCGCAACGGCGGTGCCTTTGTCGTCGTCGGCGCCGAGGACTGGGAGCGCGAGCAAGAGACCTTATACGTTCTCCTGAACCGCTCCCTCATGGCCCAGATCGCACATTCCGCAGAAACCCACGCGGTGAGCGCCGGATTCCGCCCCACAGAGGAAGAGTTGGGTGAGATCCATCGTCTTTGAGGGCGATACCTGGGGCCGCTACGAGGAGCTGCGGACCCGGGACAAGCAACTACACCGCAACCTACGCCGCCTTATCCAAGAGATGCAGCGAGGCGACCCTGCCGTCGGCACCGGCAAGCCAGAGGCCCTCAAGCACGGTCTGGCAGGACTCTGGTCCCGCCGCTTGTCCCAGAAGGACCGCCTGATCTACCGCTTCGACGACTCGGCTATCTACATCTACGCCGTCGGCGGGCACTACGACAACCATTGAACTTGGTGGCCTTCCGCTGCGCTCAGGGCCGTTGGGGTGAGGAGCGAACCCCAACGCTAAAGTCGCAAATGTTGGGGTTCACTATCGCTCGTGTATCGGAACGACTCCAACATGCTTCACATTACCGTCAAATAAGCTTCATCTTCACCCCCTAGGATGTGGGCTTCCCTAACAAAGTGGAGACCCACCCTTGGATACCCTGAACAAACACCACCCCCTGTCGCCCAACGGCGTCGATGACGTCAGCCACAACGAATCCGGCAATCTGGACTTTGATGCGGTCCTGCAGGCCCGCATGAGCCGCCGTACCCTGCTCAAGGGCAGCTTCGCCGCTGCCACTACCTCCATTTTTGGTGTCGGCCTGGCCAATGCCGAGGGCGGTAACCACGTAGCCGGTTCTCACATGGCGCACGTGCACGGATGATGGGCTTTTCCGTCGTTGCCAAGCACACTGACGATATCGTCATGGTGCCCGAGGGTTACACCGCGCAAGTCCTCTATCGTCTGGGCGACCCGATCAGCAACTGCCGTCGCCGAGTATCTGAACTTCGGTACCGAGGACGCCGCCAGCTTCGAATTCCGTGCCGGCGATGCCCACGACGGCATGCATTATTTTGGCCTCAACAACCGTGGCACCAGTCCCAACCCTGTGAACGCAAAGCGCGGCCTGCTGGTGATGAACCACGAAAACATTACCCAGATCTTCCTGCATCGCGCCGACGAAGTCGCTGCCGGCCTACCCACCTCCGGTCGCGTTCCCTCCCAGATCGACAAAGAAGTCAACGCGCACGGCGTCTCTGTCATCGAGGTGGCGAACCACAAGGGTGCATTCGAGATCAACAAAGGCTCCGCCTTCAACCGCCGCATCACCGCCGCCAGCCTGATGGACATCTCCGGCCCGGCGCGTGGCGATGACCTCATGGTCACTAAGTTCTCGCAAGACGCTACCCAGACCCGCGGCACCCTGAACAACTGTGCCAACGGCTATACCCCCTGGGGCACCTACCTGACCTGCGAGGAGAACTGGGCCGGCTACTTCAAGCGCCCCGCCAGTTCCAGCCTGAATGCCAAGGCTGCTGCAACGCAGAACCGCTATATCGGATCCGGCGCCAGCAACGGCAGTTACGGCTGGGCCAACCCGGTCGGCGGCGACACCAGCGGCAGTGACCTGTACAACCGCTGGAACATCACTCCCGGCGCCAGCGCCGACACCGACTTCCGTAACGCCGCCAACACCATGGGCTGGGTGGTCGAGGTCGACCCCTACGACCCCGACTCGGTGCCGCGCAAGCGCACCGCGCTGGGCCGCTTCGGCCACGAGGGCGCGATGCCCGCCAAGGTCGTGCCCGGCAAGCCCTTGGTCTACTACATGGGCGACGACGCGCGCGGCGAATACGTCTACAAATACGTCTCCAACCGCACGTGGAAACCGTCCGACGCGCTGCGCAACAATCTGGAGATGGGTGACAAGTACCTGGACGACGGCAAGCTGTATGTGGCGACCTTCAACGCCGACGGCACCGGCGTCTGGACCGAGCTCACCATCGACAACCCCACCATCGCCAACTACGCTGGCTATGACTTCGCCGATCAGGCCGACGTGCTAATCAACTGCCGCCTGGCCGCCGACGCCGTGGGCGCCACGCCGATGGACCGCCCCGAGTGGACCGGCGTGCACCCGATCACCGGCGATGTCTATGTCACCATGACCAACAACAGCGATCGCGGCAAGACCGGCACCACCACCGGCGGCAAGCCGCGCGGCCTGGATGCCGCCAACCCGCGCTATTACGACGAGGATGGCAGCAAGGGCAACGCCAACGGCCACATCATCCGCATGCGTGAGGACGATCGCGATCCCGCCGCCACCGGCTTCAACTGGGATGTCTACCTGTTCGGCGCCGAATCGGACAAGTTCGCCGACGCCAACATCAACGTTTCCGGCCTGACCGACGACAACGACTTCTCGAGCCCCGACGGCCTCTGGTTCAGTCAGCGCATCCCCGGCCTGATGTGGATCCAGACCGACGATGGCGCCTACACCGACGTCACCAACTGCATGATGCTGGCGGCGGTGCCTGGTCACTACGGCGACGGCGGCGCAGTGGACATAGAGAACCTCGCGGTGCCGAGCAATGGCGGCCTCGATCAGACCGTCACCACCTACGTCGGCAAGCCGGCCAGCAGTAAAAGCGTGCGCCGTTTCCTGGTCGGGCCGAAGGGCTGCGAGATTACCGGCATCTGCGAGACCCCGGACGGCAAGGCGATTTTCGTTAACATCCAGCACCCGGGCGAGGACACCGCTGCTGCCGAGGTTGCCGACAATACCGGCAACTTCCAGAGCCACTGGCCTCAGGGTGGTTCTAGAACGGCCGCGTTCCGCCACCATCGTTATCACTAAGGACGACGGCGGTGTGATCGGGACCTGATAAATATCCGATTGTGGAAATTGCATTCGAGCGGCCTTCGGGCCGCTTTTTTCACGCCCGCGTTTGTGAGGCGGAAACCGGATCGCCTCCAGCCCCACTTTGTCCTTGAACGCCGCCGTGTAGGTCCTGCGCTTCGCGGCGCTGATCTGTCTCTGTCGCTTTAGATCCGGCGGCTAGCTTAAGCTACTGTCCGGTCTTCGGGGTCCGCTTTAGCCGAAGACAGTACTGCCTGATCGATTGCCACCAAGACTGCAACTGGTGGCGAATGCCCATCCAAAGCGCGAGACGAGATCATGATCCCACCCGCCCACTACAGCTTCACCGTCCGCCTCCACGACATTGATGCCGCGGGGGTCATGTTTTTCGGGCACCTGTTTCGCCACGCCCACGACGCCTACGAGTCCGTCATGGCAGGGGTCGGGCTGCCTTTGGAGCGGTTGATCCAAGCCGGTGTGCGCCTGCCCCTGGTCCACGCGGAGGCGGATTATCGGCGGGCTCTGTGTCAGGGGGATGAGATCCGGGTCGAGGTCGCCTGCACGACCCTGGGCGGGAGTGCCTTTACCCTCGACTATCGCTTCTGCGACGCCGACGGTGCCCTGAGGGCGACGGCCCGCACGGTGCACGTCCACTTGGGCCCGGATGGAAGCGGCAGCGCCCGCCTGCCGCCCGACATCCGCTCGGCCCTGGCGTCCCTGATGCGGACGGGTCCGCGCGAAGCTATGATCCCCGGCACTGGCCTTTGCGCCCCGGCCTCCTGACCGAGCCCCCTACGGCAACGTCTGCGGACGCGACAGCGGACCTGCTGCTGCCACTGCGACCGCTACAGTGGCCGGCCCACCCTATTCGGAGCCGCTATCCATGCCCAAGCCCAGGAATGTTTTCGGCGAGCCCCTTGCCTCCTGCTCCCATGACCCCCTCACCGGTTTCACCCGCAGCGGGTCCTGTGAGACCGGTCCCCAGGACCTGGGCTCGCATACCATCTGTGTTCAGGTCACGGCGGACTTTCTGGAGTTCAGCAAGGCCCAGGGAAATGACCTGACCACACCCGTCGAGGAATTCGACTTCCCAGGGCTCCTGCCCGGGGACCGTTGGTGCCTGTGTGCTGCCCGCTGGCGCGAGGCATTCGATGCCGGCTGCGCCCCGCGCGTGGTCCTTTGCGCCACCCATCAGCGGGCCTTGGAGACCGTCTCCCTGGCGGATCTCAAGCCCTTTGCGGTCGATCTGTCCTGAGGGTCACAGCATCTCCTGAGGGTCTACGTCCAGGGACCAACGTGCCCCCGCCGGGACCTTGAGCCCGCGCAGCCCGACAATCCACTCGGCAAGGAAGCGCTGGAGTACGCCTCGGTTCTCGGCCTGGGTCAGAAGCTGGGCGCGATGGCGTCCGGCGCGGCGCTCCATGGGGGCGGGGACTGGCCCCCACAGGGCGACACCCGGAGCCCCGATCCCCCGGGCCAGGTCCGCCGCACGGGTGAGCAGTTCCATAGCCGCCTGGGGCTCGCGCCCGTCCGCGCGCAACAGTGCCTGGAAGGCGAAGGGCGGCAGGACAGCGGCCCGACGTTCGGCCAGGGCACCCCGGGCGAAGGCGCTGTAGCCACCACGCAACAGGGCGGCGAGCAGCGGGTGATCCGGATGCCGGGTCTGGAGGATCACGCGCCCCGGGCGCTCCGCCCGACCGGCACGCCCGGCGACCTGGATGATGAGCTGGGCCATGCGCTCCGGGGCCCGGTAGTCGGCCCCGAACAGCCCCTGATCCAGGTCGATCAGCGCCACCAGGGTGACCCCAGGCAGGTGGTGGCCCTTGGCCAGCATCTGGGTCCCGATGAGTATGGGATAGTCGCCCCGACGTGCCCCCTCCATCAGACGCCGCATGCCCCCGCCGCGGGTGCTGTCGCGGTCGATGCGGGCGGCAGGGACCCCGGGGAAGAGCCGGGCGACGTCCTCCTCCAGGCGTTCTGTGCCCTGACCCATGGCGCGCAGGTCGTCCTTGGCGCAGTCCGGGCAGACCCGCGGTATCGGTTGGGTCCAGCCGCAGTGGTGGCAGGCCAGGCGCCGGTGGTGCAGGTGCAGGGTCAGGCGGGCGTCGCAGTGGGGACAACCACCGACCCAGCCGCAGTCGTGGCAGGTCAGGACCGGCGCGAAACCACGGCGATTGAGGAACAGCAGGACCTGATTGCCGGCGGCGATCTCCACGCCCAGGTCCCGCACCAGGACACGCGACAGCCCACCCTCCAGGGGCTGCCCGCGGATATCCAGCAGGTCGATGCGCGGCGGGCTGGCCCCCCCTGCGCGCTCGGTCAGGTGCAGCCAGGTATAGCGTCCGGCCGCGGCATTGTGCAGCGTCTCCAGGGCCGGGGTAGCCGAGCCCAAGACCACCGGGCAGCCTGTCATCTGAGCGCGGCGTACCGCCAGGTCGCGGGCTGAGTAGCGCAGGCCATCCTGCTGCTTGAAGGACCCGTCGTGCTCCTCGTCCACCACCACCAGCCCCAGGCGCGGTAGCGGCGTGAAGACCGCCGAGCGGGTCCCCAGCACCAGGGCGGCGGCCCCGCTGGCGGCGGCACGCCAGGCCAGCTCGCGCTCCCGCTCGCCAAGACCCGAGTGCAGTACCGCCATGGGGACCCCCAGGCGGGTGCCCATGCGCCGTTCGAGTTGGGGGGTCAGCCCGATCTCGGGGACCAGCACAAGGGTCTGGCGTCCAGCGGCCAGGGCCGCCTCGATTAGCCTTAGATAGACCTCGGTCTTGCCGCTGCCGGTGACCCCGTCCAGGAGGAAGGCGCGAAAACCCCCGGCGGCCATGGCGGAATGGACCTCCGCCACGGCCTGGGCCTGCTCCGGGTGTAACTCCGGACCCGGCACTGGGGCCGCGGTTGCGCGCGCGGTCGGGTCCAGCAGGCAGGACTCGACCCAGCCCCGCGCCGCCAGGGCCCGCAGGGCGGCGGCGCAGTCGCCCAGCGCAAGGGTCAGGTCGGCGTTTGTCAGACCTGAAGCCGGATCGCCGCCCCGGTCCCGCACCTGGAGCTGGGCCAGGACCGCCGCCTGGCGTGGGGCGCGGATCAAGACCCGGGCCAGCACATCCGGGGCCTGGTCGCGCCCGGCCTGTGTCAGCCGCCAGCCGCGCGGCCTCGGCTCCAGCAAGGGCCCAGGGCGCCGGAGCCTTGCCGGCAGGGCCGCAAACAGGGCCTCGCCCAGCGGGTGACGATAGTAGTCCGCCGCCCAGCGGATCAGGGCCAGGTCCGCTGCGGCCAACAACGGTGCGGGGTCCAGCACCGCCTTCACGCGCTTGAGCCGGGACTGATCCTGGTCAGATCCGGCGCTTGCACCCAATACCAGCCCGACCCGTTCCCCGCGCCCAAAGGGCACCAGGATGCGGCTCCCGGGGGCTATGGCCGCCGCGTCTAACCCCACGGGTGGCACATAGTCGAAGATCGAGGCCAACGGGAGGTCTACTGCCACCTGGAGGTAGCCCGGACTCTGGGCCGATTCTGTGCCGAGGGCTGGGGCTGGGGGCGTCATAGTCCCGGGACCATCGGTTGACGAACCCGTGTCAGTTGCTGCCCCTTGTTCGCGCGGTCATTGAGAATCTGTGACAAGTTCCTGTGTCTCTTGAGGAACCCTGGGGTGTTCACAGGGCCTGTGGATAACTCTGTGCACAAGCCTTGGGGAAGGCCCGCCGAACCGCGTCATTGTTACGGTTTGGTTAGGTTGGCCAGAATTTGACCGACCCATGAAAAGACTTTTAGAACAATATATTAAGGCTATTCAGCGGACACTAATAAATCGTTCGAGGTGGCCTGATTTACTGTCTCTATGCCTTGGCGCCTTGTGCACAGTTTCCCCCGGGAACCCACAGAAGGCACCCTATGTCAACAGGCCACCACCACTCTGTGCGCACCTTAACGAGCACCCGGAGCGCCTTGAATGGCCCCGGTCATGGTGTATGATCGCGGCCAAACTCAGAGCCCCAAGCCGACCCATGGTGCCGTTGAGCCAACAGGTATTGCGCACGGACCTCGCTGGCCTACCCCTCGAATGGGTGGACTACCGAGCCGCCGCCAGGCTCTATGCCCTGGGCCAGGTTGCTTATGCCTGCGGGGGCCGCCTTTTCCTGTTGCGCGGTGGCACCAGTGCTGCGACCCGTCGTCGCAGCGAGCTGGCCATCCACTCCATCATCGCCACCTTCGGCCACCACCATACATGGCTCAAGCGCAGCGCGGCCTATGCACCTCCGCTGTGTAACGCCACCCTGTTCCAGCGCGACGACCACATCTGCCTCTACTGTGGCGGGCATTTTGGGGCCCACCACCTGTCCCGGGATCACGTCCGACCCTTGAGTCAGGGGGGCAAGGACCGTTGGAACAATGTCGTCACCGCCTGCGTGCGCTGCAACAACTATAAGGCCGGGCGTACACCGGAGGCCGCCGGGCTGGAACTCCTGGCGGTCCCCTTCACCCCGACCCACGCCGAGTACATCTTTCTCATGGGCCGCGAGGTCCTGGCCGACCAGATGGAATTCCTCCGCAGCCACTTCCCGCGCACCAGCCCGCTGTTGCGGCGACTGGGTGGCTGAGACCCCTGCGCGACCGCCCCCGCGACAGGCAACTAGGATGCCAGACCTAGCCCCCGTCGTCTCCCACATCGCCGCACACATCCGCCAGGCCACCGGACACCCCTTCGACCCGGCCCAGCCGCGCCAGGTGGGCGGCGGTTGCATCAGCACCGCCGTGACGCTCCGGGACGGCGGACGGAACCGAGCCTACTTCGTGAAGCTCAATCGGGCGGGACTCCTGCCCATGTTCGAGGCGGAGGCAGCCGGCCTCGAGGAACTGGCGGCCAGCGCGACCTTGCGCGTCCCCGCCCCACTGTGCACCGGGGTGACCGGGGCCCAAGCCTATCTGGTGTTGGAGTACCTGGACCTCGGCGGGCGGGTGGCAGGTGGCGCGATCCAGGCCGGGCGCCTCCTGGCCGCGATGCACCGTACCACTCGGGCTGAGTTCGGCTGGGTGCGCGACAACACCATCGGTACCACGCACCAACCCAACACCCCGGACTCGGACTGGCCGTGCTTCTGGGCCCGACAGCGACTCGGCTTCCAGCTTGCCCTGGCCGCGCGCAACGGCCATGGAGAGGCCCTGCAACGCCCCGGGGATGCACTGCTGGGGCGGCTAACGGACTTACTGGACCATGCGCCAGCCGCATCCCTGCTGCACGGCGACCTGTGGGGCGGCAACCTGGGCTACACCCGGGGCGGTGAGCCGGTCGTCTACGACCCCGCGGTCTATTACGGGGATCGCGAGGCGGATCTGGCCATGACCGAGCTGTTCGGAGGCTTTGGCGGGGACTTCTACGCCGCCTACCGGGAGGCCTGGCCCCTGGACCCCGGTTACGCCACCCGCCGTGACCTGTACAACCTCTATCATGTGCTCAACCACCTCAACCTCTTCGGCGGCGGTTACCTGGGACAGGCCATGGACCTCATGGGGCGCCTCCTGGCCGAGGTGCGCTGACCGGGCCGGGTCAGGCCGGGCTGTGCCCTAGGGTGACGATTTTTTTTCCGTTATGTTAAAAAGCCAGCCATCTTGCGATACACCATTCAGGCCCCCAGGCGTCCGTAGAGAGCGAGTCACCCCCGAATGCCCCGCGAACTCCTCATCCTCCGCCACGCCAAGTCGGACTGGGACGGCGATTCCCGCGACGACCTCGCTCGTCCCCTGTCCAAGCGAGGCAAGAAGGATGCTCCTCGTGTCGGTGCCTGGATGTATCGCGAGGGCCTGGTGCCGAACCTGGTGGTGAGTTCCCCGGCAGAGCGCGCCCGGCAGACGACGCTGGAGGTGTGCAAGGGGCTCGACTATAAGCGCAAGTCCGTGGTGTGGGACGAGGCCATCTATGAAGCCAGCGTCGAGGTCCTGCTCGATGTGCTACGCCACTACCCGTCGGGACCCAGGACCATCCTCCTTGTCGGGCACAACCCAGGGCTAGAGGGGCTGCTGTCCCATCTGGCGGGGGATGACCTTGAAGACCTGGCCTGGGACAAGCCCCTACCCACCGCGGCCCTGGCACGGCTGGAGATGCCTGAGGACTGGACCGATCTAGCACCTGGCTGCGCCCAAATCCTCTCCATCACCCTGCCCAAGTCGCTACCTGGGGGCTGAGGACCTCTCTGGGAGGATCAGGTTGGGCCGGAGCCCCGCAAGTGGCTCCAGTCGGACCAACCCTGCTGCGAGAAATCCCCTACTCATTGAAGCAACAGGTTCCCGTGCGGAGGTTGATCTCCTCCAGCGGCTTCGAGCGACTGCCTGGCGTGCGGGTCGCCATCCTTGAAGATCATCGCCATCTGGCCCAAGGCGCCGCGTCTTCCGCAGCTCCCACTGGAGCTGGGGGACTATCGGCCTTGCCAAGGGTGGCCAAGTCCATGTAGATTCCCCTGCCCTGACAGGTCCTTTTCGACCTCGGTCTTGCACGAAAACTCTGCACGTAGTCCCGTCTGTGGCCTCGCTTGTTGTTTAGCCCCCGGCCTCGTTGTGGCGGTTGTGCTCCCCGACCCCTGTGGAGGAGAACAACGATGGTCCGTACCGCGTCAAACCCACTGGCCTGGCTCATGGTGGCCATGCTCTGCATCCTCGGATCGCCGCCGACGTTGGGCGCGGACGATACCGCTGCCGACGAGGAAGAGGCCGCCGAGCAGGCAGCCCCGACCATCGATCCCAAGACCGGCAAGCGCGTCATCTCCAACAAGCGCTGTATGAAGTGCCATGGCGACGAGGACGAACAGACCGAGGAGCGGGACGACGGCACCATCGTCAATATCTATGTCCCGCCGGAGCCGTTCGAGGCCAGCGTCCACGGCAAGCAGCTCTGCGTCGGCTGTCACAACAACATCCGCAAGGTCCCCCACAAGGAGCCACCTGGGATCAGCGTCGGTTGCGTGGAGTGCCACCAGGAGACCTGGGCCGAGCACAAAGACGACCCAAAATACGAACGCCTTGGGGTCGTCATCAAGCAGATCGACAGCTTCATGAACTCGGTGCACGCCCGACCGAGCAAGAAGGACCAGTCCCATACCAACGCCACCTGCTACGACTGCCACGACGCCCATAACATAGGGACTATCGGTAGCGAACAGCGCGCCGAGCACCGTCTGAAGAACCCCGAGGTCTGCGGCCGCTGCCACGAGAAGCAGTTTGACGATTATCGTCAGTCAGACCACGGCAAAGCGGTGATGGAGAAGAAGGACCCCGAGTCCGCCGTATGCTCCGACTGCCACACCACCCATGACATCAACTCGCCCAAGGGCGACCAGGCCATGCTGGCCATCACCGCGAACTGCGGATCCTGCCATAAGGACGCCGCCAAGACCTATCGCCAGTCCTACCACGGCCAGGTCAACAAGCTCGGCTATACCAATTCGGCCAAGTGCTTCGACTGCCACGGCGGTCACACCGTCAAGGGAGAGGACGATTCGAGCTCGTCGATCCACCAGAACAACCGCCTCGAAACCTGTCAGAAATGCCACAAGGACGCCCCGGAGAACTTCATAAGCTTCCATGCCCACGGCAATTCCGGCGACTTCGAGAAGTACCCCTGGATCTGGCTAACCGCCAAATTTATGAACCTCTTGATCCTCGGCGTATTCGCCTTCTTCTGGACCCACGTCCTGCTGTGGTTCTACCGCGAGTACAAGGACCGCAAGGAAGGCAAGAGCTACGCCCACCCGCAACCAGGCGACAACACGGTCTACTTCCGCCGCTTCAGTGCCACATGGCGCTGGGTGCACCTGTTCTTTGCGGTCAGCACCATGATGCTGGTCTTGAGCGGTAGCACCCTGCTGTTCGCCCACACCAGTTGGGCGCCGGTGGTCATGGGCCTGCTCGGCGGACCCAAGGTCGAGGCTATCGTCCATCGCACCGCGGCGACCATCTGGCTCAGCGTGTTCCTGATCCATATGCTCATCGTCACCGTCAACATCATCCGCACCCGCAAGACCTTCAAGTGGTTCGGACCGACCTCCATGATCCCCAACTGGCAGGATCTTCACGACGTGGTGGCCATGTTCAAATGGTTCTTCGGAAAGGCACCGCGGCCCCAGTTCGACCGCTACTCGTACTGGCAGAAGTTCGATTACTGGGCTCCCTTCTGGGGTGCCGCGGTCATCGGCTTCAGCGGGCTGATGCTGTTCTTCCCGACCAAGACCGCCATCCTCCTACCCGGCTGGGTATTCAACATCGCCACCATCATCCATGCGGAGGAGGCCCTGTTGGCGACCATGTTCCTGTTCACGGTGCACTTCTTCAACTCGCACTTCCGGCCTGATCGCTTCCCCATGAGCACCATCATGTTCACCGGGGCCGTGCCGCTGGAGGAGTTCAAGTTCGAGCACCGGCTGGAGTACGACCGCCTGGTGGCCAGCGGCGAACTGGAGAAGCACCTGATGAAGCCGCCGTCGGAGCGCATGGAGAAGGGATCGCGGGCGCTGGCAGTCATCCTCATCCTTGCCGGTCTGGGGCTGCTGACCCTGGTGCTGATCGGTTACACCACGCTGCCCCACTAACAGCGGCTGACCTGGGCAACGCCGATCCCATCGGCGTTGCCCGACTTCCCGGGCGGAGCGCAAACGGCGCTTCCGCCTTTTTTATTGGCGCTGGCTAAGACGCCGTGGGCTGTGGGATCTCGACCGTTGTCCCCGAGCATTCGATAAACCTGGCAGGCTCAAGAATGAAGTGCAACACCAAAACTTGAGGGGGAGCATAAGCACATGGGGAGCCGAATATAGCCAGTTGTTGACGGAGGACAGGAATCGCATCCAGGGCGGTTGAACCTTGGGCTGAGTCGACGGGAGGTGGGGAGGCGTCTGGGGCGCGCCCCGAGGCCGTCGCTCTCTATCGTAGATAGCTAGGCGGCAGCCTGCAGTTGCCGCAGGATGACCCATTTCGTAACGGCAAAGGCGACAGTTCCTGGATAGAGGATCTTCAGGATGACGAGCCCCCAGAAAGGAAGCTCGGAGATACCAAAGAGGGTAAAGAGGCCGAGACTGAGCGGCACAAGCACTATCGCGAAGCCGAGGCCGAGCGTGGGTCCCAGGACCCACCAGGAGCGAGGTAGACGTGAGAGCACTCCTGTGGAACTTGAGGCATTATCGGCCTTGATGTTTCCGGACTTCAGCACCCGTTTGAGCGCTAAAGTAATGAACAGGGCGATCAACGTAGACATGACAAGACAGGTGATCGTCATATCCATGGCGACACCCGTGAGCGGGGTCGCCTGCATATCACGGTTTCCGAGCCATGACATGGCTGGGTTGACGATCATATTGATGATCGCGGAGCTTGCCGCCTGCGTCTGAATGTAGGAATGCGTGGCTTCCAAGCGTTGTGCCTCCCATTATCTCTCGCCAGCCAATAATTGCAGCCTACGGAACATGCGCAACACGGCGCGACGCGCTCGTCCTGCGGGGCTTCAGGGGAGCTACGCAGCTACACGGACCGATGGCGGTCAGAACAGGCCCGTCCCCGCACGCCTTTTTCGGGCGACCTCCAGCAGGTATTTGTCTATACCTTCCGCAGCCCTGGGGTCGGTGGAGTTAATCGCGCCCTCGCGGTCCATTTCGGTTACGAAAATAACCCGTTCGTTGGCCGCGAGACCGTTGAGGATGCCGCGCGCCGATTCGTCTGGCGTAATGGCAAAATCGGGGATCGGCCCACCTCCCCAGATCGACGTGGCGACCGTGCCGGGGATAATGGTGGACAGGCGGATGTTTTCATCCCACAGCTCGTAGCGCAGCGAAGTCGTAAGCCCGAGCAGCGCGGATTTTGTGGCGCTGTACATGCTCTGGTAGGGCATGGAGACATAAGCGATACCCGACGCCGTATTTGCGATCTGCCCGCCGCCCTGTGCCCGCATGATCGGCAGCGCGGCGCGGATGCCGTACAGCGCGCCGTAGAAGTTGATGTCGAAGGCACGCTTCCAGTCCGAGTCGGATGTATGATCAAAGGCGCCGGAAAGCCCAAGACCCGCGTTGTTGAACAGCAGGTCGAGCCTGCCACCGCCGAACTCGGCCGCCCGTTTAACCATCGCCTGGACGCTCTCCTGGCTAGCGACATCGGTTTTGATACCGAATGCCCTACCGGGGTACTTTTCGTCCAGCCTTGCGGTTTCGCGCGCCATATTTGGCTCGTTGATGTCCGCCAGGATGACCGCCTTCGCGCCGAGCGAGAGCATCATCTCGCACAGCGCAAGCCCGATGCCCGACCCGCCGCCCGTAACGGCAGCCACCTTGCCTTCATAGTATTCGCGCATTATTTGGCCTCCTTTTGGATGATATGGACCCGCCTGCCATCGAGTCGCCCCCATGCGATGACGATCTTCCGCGCATGCCAAGGCAGCTGGTGACATTATGGTGAACATCTGACGGGAGTGCCGTCCGGATCACGCCGCCCAGGTAATCCCAGGGAGAGATACAGCGCTTGCGGCAGGTCTTCATTGAGGCTGGCGACGCCGCCGCAACAGCGTCTGCCCAGATCGCCGCCGGTGCCACCGCAGATCTTGTGCCACTTCACCTAGCCGCGAATGTCGCCTTTGCTGCCGTCGGCAGCTTGCCCGGAGGAGCCACGCATAAGCGTAGGATGTAGGATCAGGAATATGCTGAGAGACCGCCCGTTGGAGCCATCCCTATGTTGAACCCGTTATCGAGCTACCCGAGGACATGGCTGCGTCCTGACCTCGTCGCCGGCCTGACCACCGGCGCTGTAGTGATCCCCAAGGCCATGGCCTACGCCACCGTAGCCGGGTTGCCCGTTGAGGTGGGTCTCTATACCGCCTTTGTGCCGATGGTGGTCTACGCGCTCCTGGGTACCTCACGACCCCTCAGTGTGAGCACCACAACGACCCTGGCGATTCTGGCCGGCGCCCAGCTTGCCCTGGTCGTCCCCAATGGCGGTTCGGCCGAGCTGCTGACCGCCTCCGCGACGCTGGCGCTGCTGGTAGGGGTGATGCTGGTATTGGCCTCATTCCTTCGTCTGGGCGTTGTCGCCAGCTTTATCTCCGATCCGGTGCTGACCGGCTTCAAGGCGGGCATCGGGCTGGTCATAGTCCTGGACCAGGTCCCCAAGCTCCTGGGCATCCACTTCGACAAGGGCGGGTTCGGTCACAACCTGGTCGCCCTGGTCCAGCAACTGCCACAGACATCGGTGTCTACACTCGCGGTCGGCGCCGCGATGCTGGTCATTCTGTTGGGAATCGAGCGGATTGCGCCCCGGGCACCGGCGCCGCTCGTCGCCGTCGCGGCGGGCATTGCCGCCTCGGCCCTGTTGGGGCTCCAGAGCTACGGCGTGGAGACGGTTGGCCACATCCCCCAGGGGCTGCCGTCCTTCACAGCGCCGAACCTCGCCCTGGTCGAGCAGCTCTGGCCAGGCGCCCTGGGCATCGCACTGATGAGTTTTACCGAGTCCATCGCCGCGGCCCGCGCGTTCGTCGGGCGCGGGGAACCCCCTCCGGAGCCGAACCGGGAGCTGCTGGCGACAGGTCTCGCCAACGCGGTAGGAGGCTTGTTCGGTGCCATGCCGGCGGGAGGCGGTACGTCACAGACGGCGGTAAACCGCCTGGCAGGTGCCCGCACCCAAGTCGCGGCACTGGCGACCGCCTCGCTGGCCGTGGCGACACTGGTCTTGCTCGCGCCACTGATGGGGCTGATGCCGCAGGCAACCCTCGCCGCCGTCGTGATCGTCTACTCGGTGGGTCTGATCCAACCGGCGGAATTCGGCGCCATCCTGCGCATCCGTCGCATGGAGTTTCTTTGGGCGCTGGCGGCCTGTGCCGGGGTGGTGTTGCTCGGGACCCTCAAGGGGATCCTCGTGGCAATCATCGTCTCGCTGGTGGCTCTTGCCTATCAATCCGCCCACCCACGGGTCTACTCCCTGGGGCGCAAACCCGGCACCGACGTCTTTCGCGCCCGAACGCCGGAGCATCCCGAGGACGAGACCTTCCCAGGACTGCTGCTTGTGCGTCCGGAGGGGCGGATCTTTTTTGCGAATGCCCAACGGGTGGGCGACCAGATCCGATCCCTGATCGAGGCCAACGAGCCCAAGGTGCTGGCCCTCGATTTCAGCGCCGTTTCCGACATCGAGTATTCGGCACTCAAGATGCTGATGGAGAGCGAGGAGAGGCTGCGCGAGCGCGGCATCCTGCTGTGGTTGGTGGCGCTCAACCCGGAGGCCCTGGCCATGGTTCAACGCTCGTCGCTCGGCAAAACGCTGGGTCATGGGCGCCTGCTCTTCAACCTCCAGACGGCCGTGGAGCGCTACCTGTCACAGGAGGCCGTTCCGGGCGGCGCCGCCTAGATGAGGTTCCCCAGGGACCGAGCCCGAGAGAACCTTGCCCTGCGGCCAGGATCGGGCCCGATTGCCTACTGGGCCGACAGCCGGTCAGCGCGTCGCCGGAGGCTAAGTTCGGCCCGCCCGCTCGCCGCTATCTCGGGGGATTGAGCAGTCGAGTGACCACGGCGAAGACCAAGGCGCTCGACCACCCCAGCATGAGGACGCCGGTGAGCCCCTCCATGACCGCGACCAGTCGCCATTCCGGCGGAGGCACAACGTCGCCGTAGCCGATGGTGGCGTAGGTCGTGGTGGAAAAATAGACGGCCGTGTTGAGGTCCCAGCCGATCTGCCACCAGTAGAGCAATGCCCAGAGAAGCACCTGGGTCAGATGCAGTAGCAGCAGCGCGGCGAAAAGCTCGACCACGAGGCGCAAGGCGTGCAGCAGGGGACGCCGGGTTTGGCCATCCACCTGCTGGCGCAGGTGCATGAGTACCACAAGCCCGCCGAAGAGATGGATGGCGACGGCCACCGCCATGAGGACAAAGGCCGGGAGCAGGTGACTCAAGCCGCACCGCCAACCCCGATGGTGGCCGCTCGCCGCGGTCCGGGCGGCACCTGCATCTTAGTACCGCTCCTCGACGCGCTTGAATGGGTAGTCGGGTTCACGGTAGCCGCCGGGCTTCTGCCGCTTTGGCAGTTCCACCTTCTCGCGGGGAAGCTCTTGGTACGGAATCCGGTCGAGCAGGTGCGTGATGATGTTCAGGCGCGCCCGTTTCTTGTCGTCGGACCCGGCGACGTACCAAGGCGCGAACCCCGTATCGGTGGCCGCAAACATGGCGTCGCGTGCCCGTGAATAGTCATACCAGCGGCTGTAGGACTTGAGGTCCATGGGCGTCAGCTTCCAGATCTTTCGCCCGTCCTTGATGCGCGCCTCAAGCCGGCGGGTCTGCTCCTCCGGGCTGACTTCGAGCCAGTACTTCAGCAGGATGATCCCGGAATCCACCATGGCCTTCTCGACCAGTGGGACCGCCTCCAGGAACCTGGTCGTCTGCACCTCGGTGCAAAAGCCCATGACCCGCTCGACGCCGGCGCGGTTGTACCAACTGCGGTCAAAGATGACCACCTCGCCGGCCGCCGGAAAGTGCCGGATATAGCGCTGGACATACATCTGGGACTTCTCCCGCTCGGTCGGCGCCGGCAGGGCAACCACGCGGAAGATGCGCGGGCTGACCCGCTCGGTGATCGCCTTGATGGTGCCGCCCTTGCCGGCACCATCCCGGCCCTCGAACACGATGCAGACCTTGAGCCCCTTGTGGCGGACCCACTCCTGGAGCTTGACCAGTTCGACGTGCAGCTTGGCGAGCTGCGCCAGGTACTTCTTGCCCTTCAGCTTTTCCGGCTTTTCGGACCCTTCGGGCACGGTTGGCAGTTCTGACCCAGCCTTGGCCTTCGCGGCTTTCTTCTCGCTCATCATGCTCTTGCTCCGAGTTTGGGGACGTGCAGATCTTCGATTCTTTCCGGTGCCGAGCGGACTGCGGTATTGTAGTCGCCCCGCGCCCGCGACGACCCGGAGAACTCGGGCAGCGGCGCAGCGTTTCGCGGCCTGGCGCCGGGGCGCGGTCCACCCGCAACACCATGACCTTAAGAGGACACCATGACCGAGATCTCGCCGCAGGAAGGGGTCGTCGTCGCCATTTTGGAGCGCTTCGAGAAGTTCAGGCTCCCGCGGGCCCTGGACATCAAGGCGAAGGTCGACCGCGGGGAGCGACTCGACGATGCCGATCTCGCCCACCTCCGGGCGGTCCTGGAGGACACCGAGGAGGTCAAGCGCTATGTGGACCAGCGCCCCGACATGCAGGCGCTCTACACCCGTGCCATCGGCCTCTACGGCGAGATCACCAAGAAGGCGCTGGAGAACGAACAGGCACCCTAGCCGTCAGGTCGCGCGGCCGACAGCGTGGCGCGCGAAGGCACACATCGGCGGGACCCCCCTGATCGACTCCGGCCCGCCACAGGGCGCCTGACCTCAGCAACATCAATTGTAGGAGATTCGCACATGGCGGAGCCGCTACACCCGGCCGCGATACATCACTTGCCCCCCTTCGTAACGGCGCCGGGGGAGACCGACGTCCTTTTCGTGGTCATGGCCATCTTCGTGGTGCTCGCCGTGATCGGCATCGGCGTCTTCTACTTCAAGCTCCATGCGCTGCCGGAGCAGATGGCGCATCGCGGCCAGAAGGTGCAGTTCGAGATCGTCGCGGTGCTGGCGCTGCTGGCGCTCTTCACCCACAACCACGCCTTCTGGATCGCCGGGCTTCTGCTCGCCCTGATCCCGTTGCCTGACTTCACGACGCCACTGTCGTCGATCTCCGGCTCGCTCGAGCGGATCGCCGCGAACTCGGGCCCCGCGGCGCCGGGGCCTGCACGGGAAGCGCCTTCGCCGGCCACGAATCAGCCGGCCAGGCACAGGGAGGCATGAGCGATGTTTGAGCTCTTACTCTGCTCGTCGCTGACGATCCTGCCGGACTTCCTCTTTCGCCGCTTCGTGCAGGGCAAGCGGCTCGGGCGCGAGATCACGCTGTTCTCGGTCTGGTTCGAGCTGCGCTGGGGGATCACCCTGTGCCTGATCCTGACCTTGAGCCTGATCACGACCATCTTCTACTTCCACCCCTCGACCAAGGCCGCCACCTCGGTGTTCCGGACCGTGACCATCCTGCCGGAGACGAACGGCCGGGTGGCGGAGACCTTCGTCGACATCAACCAACGGGTGGAGGCAGGGCAGCCCCTGTTCCGGCTCGACAGCACCGCACAGGAGGCGGCGGTCGAGACCGCCCGCCGCAAGATCGCCGAGACCGAGGCCGCCATGGTCGTGGCCAAGTCCCAGCTCGCGGAGGCGGAGGGGCGCATCGTCCAGGCCCGCGGGGCGCTGCAGCAGGCCGAGGATGAGCTCAAGGCCCGCGCGGAGGTGCAGCGCCGCAGCCCGGCTCGGTCGCCGAGCGCGACGTCGAGCGGGTGCGGGTGCAGGTCGATACCGCGCAGGGCGCCCTCGACGCCGCCCTGGCGAGCCGCCAGGCCGTCGTGTCGCAGATGGAGTTCCAGCTCCCCGCCCAGAGGGCAAGCGCCGACGCGGCGCTGCGTGAGGCCGAGGTCGCCCTCAAGAAGACCCTGGTCGTGGCGGGGACCAACGGGCATCCTGCAGCAGTTCGCCCTGCGCCCGGGCGATGTGGTCAACCCGATGCTCAGGCCCGCCGGCATCCTGGTGCCGGAGCGCAAGGTCACGGCCCTCTTGGCCGGATTCGGGCAGATCGAGTCGCAGGTGCTGAAGGTTGGCATGATCGGGGAGGTGACTTGCGTCGCCAAGCCCTGGGTCATCGTCCCGGTGGTCGTCACCGAGGTCCAGAACGTCATCGCCTCCGGCCAGGTGCGGCCGACCGACACCTTGGTCGATATCCAGCAGCTCGCCCGTCCCGGCACCATCACGGTCATCCTGGAGCCGCTCTACCCGGGTCAGCTCGACGACCTGCCCCAGGGCGGCAGTTGCATCGCCAACGCCTACACCAACAACCACGAGGCGTTGCAGGACCCGGCCACCGGGACCCTGCGCCGGTTCGGGCTCCACGCCATCGACGCGATCGGCCTGGTGCACGCGATGATCCTGCGCATCCAGGCGCTGCTCCTGCCGCTACAGACCCTGGTCTTGGGCGGCCATTGAGGCCCCTGCCGATGCCCCAGACGATTCGCGACAGGGGCGACCTCGCCCGCGACGGCGTTGTCCGTCTCAGCTTCAGGCGCCCCAGGGCTGAGAACTGCCGAGGCACTATGCAGACCCATCGCATCCTCTCCATCGCGGCCCTGCTCCTCGCCGTCCTGACGGCTCCCCTGGTCGTTCAGGGGGCGGACCTGCTCCCGACCATCCAGGCCCGCGGGCAGCTCCGCTGCGGGGTGAGCGAGGGCATACCAGGGGTTCTCGCAGCGCGACGCGGGCGGCCGCTGGACTGGGCTCGATGCCGATTTTTGCCGTGCCGTGGCGGCGGCGGTGCTGGGGGACGCGGACAGGGTCGAGTTCGTCCCGCTCATGGCATCCGCACGCTTCCCGGCCCTCGAAGCCCGCAGCGTGGACCTCCTGGCCCGCAACACCACCT
Organism: uncultured Gammaproteobacteria bacterium; assembly: GCA_963802205.1. Taxonomy (GTDB): domain Bacteria; phylum Pseudomonadota; class Gammaproteobacteria; order Chromatiales; family Chromatiaceae; genus DYRB01. The sequence continues at coordinate 22,905 of CAWDHW010000018.1, forward strand.
GGACCCTGACCCGGGAGGTTGTCCTCGGAGTCCAGTTCCCGGCGGTGCTCCTTTATGACGGCCAGGGGTTCCTGGTCCCCGTATCCAAGGGCATCGAAAGCCCTCGGCAACTGGACGGCGCGGTCGTATGTGTGGAGAAGGGGACGACTCATGTGGCCAATCTCCAGCGTTACGCCCGCGGGCAGGGGATCACCCTGACCCCGTTGGTTCTGGACTCGGCCACCGAGGTCGCCGCGGCCTTCTTCGCCGGGCGCTGCGCCGCCTACTCCTCGGACTCCACCCAGCTCGCCGCCGCCCGTCAACAGGCACCAGGCGGCCCCGCCAATTACCGCTTGCTCCCCGAGCGCATCTCCAAGGAACCCCTGGCCCCCGTCGTCTGGGGGGGCGACCCTCGATGGGCATCGGTGGTGCGCTGGGTCCTTTACGCCCTGGTCCTGGCGGAAGAGGACGGCATCACCCAGGACAATGTGGAGGCCAAGGTGGCGGCCAGGGAAGGGCTCGGCGGCTGGATCTCGCCTGATGAATACAAACTCGTCTCCCAGGCAATGGGTCTGAGCCGCGGCTGGGCGGTGCGCGCCATCAAAGCCGTGGGCAACTATGGCGAGGTCTTCGAGCGCAATCTCGGGACCGGAAGCCCCCTGCGGCTCGAGCGTGGACTCAATCGCCTCTGGAACCAGGGGGGGCTGATGTACGCCCCGCCCATTGACTGACGTCGGGCCAAAGGGAGCACCATCACCATGACCGACTTCCAGATCTATCTGACGGTGGCGATCTTCGCCGGGGTCATCCTGGTCATCGCCTTCGACCTCATCGACATGGCCGTTGCAGCCCTGGCCGGGGTCTGCCTCCTCCTCGCCCTGGGGCTCCTGGACAGCGAGGACCTTCTGGCGGCGGCCGTCACCGCCGGGGGGCCACTGGCGCTCCTGTTCGGCGGCATGGTGGTGGCCCGGGTCCTGGCCCGCACCGGGGTCTTCGATTGGGTTGGGGAGCGCTTCCTGCGCGCCACGGGGGGCAGCGGACGGCGCTACCTGCTCCTGCTGGTGGCCCTGGTGGCCCCGATCTGCGCCTTCCTCCCCAACGCCACCACCGTGATCCTGGTCGCGCCGGTCATCATCGGCGTCGCCCGGGCGCTCAAGGTGGACTTCGTCGGCCCCATGGTCCTGACCGCGGTGGTGAGCAACTCCGCGGGGATGCTGACCCTGGTGGGGGACCCCGCCACCTTCCTGGTGGGGAGCGCCATCGGTATGTCCTTCGCCGAATACCTGTACCGCGTGAGCCTGGGGGGCCTGTTGGCGGTGCTGGTCATACTGCCGCTCCTGCCGCGCCTCATGCCCGAGGTCTGGGCCGTGCGCCTCACCCTGCCCCCGGCGATCCCGGCTACACCCATACAGCGCCCGGGCTTCGTTGCCCTCGCCCTGGTGGTGCTGTTCGTCATGGTCGCACTCTTCCTCGTCGGCGAGGCCCTGCCGACCCATATAGTCCCCCCGGCGGTGGCGATCATCGGGGCCACCCTGGCCCTGCTGGTGATCTACGGGACCAGGGTCGAGCCGGTGGATGCCGTGCTGCGGGATGTGGACTGGAAGACCCTGATCTTCCTCGGCTGCCATCTTCGTCCTGGTGCAGGGGTTCACCAAGACAGGGCTCTTGCAGGGGCTTTCGGTCCAGCTCTACGGCTGGTTCGGGGCCGATCTGACCCTGGTGGCCCTGCTCCTGCTGGCGGGGATCGGGATGCTGTCGAGCCTGCTGGCCAACATCCCGGTGGTCGCCGCGGCCCTGATCATGACCAAGGGCTATCTGGTGGCCGCCGCGGCGGTCCCGGAGGTCGCCCTGGCCGCCGGCTTCACCGACTGGCCAGCGGCCACCATCCCGGTCTTCATTGCCATGATGTTCGGCGCCACCCTGGGGGGCAACGCCACCCTGGTGGGGGCCTCCGCCAACATCGTCGCCGTGGGCATCTGCGCCAAGGAGGGGGAGCGCGTGACCTTCGCCCGTTTTGCCCGCTACGGGGTCCCCATCACCCTGGTGCAACTGGCCTTGGGCGCCCTCTACGTCCTTGTCATGACCGTCTTCATGGCCTGAGGGGGCGGGGCGGGTCAGCCCAGCGGCAAATGCGACTCCCTTGGCGGCGTGATCCTTCACGGATTCATTCTTGACCTGCCCGGCCTGTCATCCCACGCCCGTGGGCTCATGGTCCTTGCCTGCTAGACGACTCATCGATCTTGGGCTGACGAATACTGGATCGGCTCCCCTCACGGCCAATGACAGCGGCCGCCGGATGTTTCACCCATGATCATGCCGAGAACACCCTCCGCCTTCGGGCTCACATGTGGCTGGTTTCACGCCCCCGCGTCAGGCTCATGTGTCGTTGCATAACGCTTTCACTGGCCCCAGGGCCGCGGAGCGGTGACAATGCCGCATCATGACCGATGCGATCTGGAATTGGGCAGGTTCCCATGAATGGCTCATGGCGGGGCTCACCATCGCCTCCCTGGCGATGTTTGCGGGTTCCCTGCTGGCCCTGCCCTTCCTGGTAGCGTGGCTCCCGGCGGACTACTTCGCGGACCCGGCCCGCCACGCCAGCCGGCTGCGCCGCCTACATCCCCTGGTCTACCTGGCGGTTCTGGTGCTCAAGAACCTGCTCGGATGGGTGCTGGTGTTGGCTGGCATCGCCATGCTGGTGCTCCCAGGCCAGGGTCTCGTCACCATACTCATTGGCCTGGTGCTCAGCGACTTCCCGGGCAAGTTCGCCCTCGAACGCCGCTTGGCGTGCACGCCTGCGATCTTCAACGCCCTGAACTGGCTGCGTAGACGGGCCGGTCACGCCCCCCTGCAGGCACCCCTGGACCCAGATGGCCGCCCCTGCGGCAGTTAGAACTGCCGCAGGGGCCTGTCAGTGGCCGCGGCCCTTCAGGGCGTTGACCATGCCCTCGATGGTGGCCTTGGCATCGCCAAACACAAGGGAGGTGTTGTCCTGGTAAAAGAGCAGGTTGTCCACGCCGGAGTAGCCGGGACGCATGGAGCGCTTGAGGAAGTAGACCTGCCGGGCCTTGCCCGCGTCCAGGATCGGCATGCCATAGATCGGGCTGCTGCTGTCCTCTTTGGCGGCCGGGTTCACCACATCGTTGGCGCCCACCACCAAGGCTACGTCGGCGCTGGGGAATTCGGGGTTGACCTCGTCCATTTCCAGCACTTGCTCGTAGGGGATATCCGCCTCGGCCAGTAGCACGTTCATGTGTCCTGGCATGCGCCCAGCCACCGGGTGGACGGCGAAACGTACCTCTACGCCGCGCGCCTCCAACTGCTCCATCAACTCCTTGAGTGCGTGCTGGGCCTGGGACACGGCCATGCCGTAACCGGGGACTATGATTACCTTGCCCGCATCCTCCATCCAATAGACCACATCCTCCACCGAGGCGGACTTGATGCCCTTTTGTGCCGCCTGGGCACCGCCTGAGGCCTCGCCGCCGGTCTCGCTGCCGAAGCCGCCGAACACCACATTGAAGATGGAGCGGTTCATCGCCTTGCACATGATGAAGGACAGGATGGCACCGGAGAACCCCACCAGGGCACCGACGATAATCAGGAGGTGGTTGCCCAGGGTGAAGCCGGTGGCCGCCGCCGCCCAGCCCGAGTAGCTGTTCAGCATGGAGATGATCACGGGCATGTCCGCCCCGCCGATGGGGATGATCAGGGTCACCCCGAGCACGAACGACAGCAGGGTCATCAGGATCAGTGCGGCGAAGCTCCCGGTCATGGCGAAGTAAACTGCCAACCCCAGGGTTGCCAGGCCGAGCAGGGCATTGAGGAGGTGTTGGCCGGCGAACTTGACCGGTTGGCCGCTGATCAGGCCCTGGAGCTTGCCGAAGGCGATCACAGATCCGGTGAAGGTGATGCCGCCGATGACGATGCCCGCAGACAGCTCGCCCATCAGGACCCCGTTCAGGGCACCCTTGGCGGCGTGGTTGAGGAAGGTGCCGATGGCTACCAGCACCGCCGCCAGACCGACGAAACTATGCAGGGCCGCCACCAGTTGCGGCATGGCGGTCATCTGGATGCGCGCCGCGAGCACCGAGCCGATCACCGCACCCGCGGCCACCCCGGCGATGATGAGGCCGTAGGATGTCACACCGGCACCGAGCAGGGTCGCCGCGACCGCTATCACCATGCCGGCCATGCCGTAGAGGTTGCCGCGCCGGGCGGAGGCCGGGTGGGTGAGGCCCTTGAGGGCGAAAATGAACAGGATCGCGGAGGCGAGGTAGGCGATGGCCTGGTAATTCACGGAGATCTGCATCGCGGGGGCCCCTTACTTGCCCTTCTTCTTGAACATGGACAGCATGCGATGGGTCACCAGGAAGCCGCCGAAGACATTGATGGAGGCGAGCAGCACGGCAAAGAAGCCGATGATCTCCGCGGCGGTGCCGACCCCTTCGAGTCCGGTCACCAACAGGGCGCCGACGACGACGATACCGGAGATGGCATTGGTCAGGGCCACCAGCGGGGTATGCAGGGAGGGGGTCACCCCCCAGATCACGTAGTAGCCGATGAAGCAGGCCAACACGAAGACGTAGAGTGCAAACAGGGTCTCAGGCATGGGGAATCCTTCGGGGCTGAAGCGCGGTGCCTGGGGTCAGGGCCGCACCAGGGTGGTTCGGGTGATCTCGTCGGCCTCGAAGTCCTTGAGACTTAGGCCCCCGTCGCCCTGCTCGACCAACAGCTCCAGCAGATTGGCGAGGTTTTTGGCGTAGAAGGCGCTGGCATCCGCTGGCACCATGGCCGGGTAGTTGGTGTAGCCGACCAGGGTCACGCCGTGCTTGACCACCACCCGATCCGGCTCGGTCAGGGAGCAGTTGCCGCCGCTCGCCGCAGCCAGGTCCACGATCACCGAGCCGGGGCGCATGCGCTGTACCACATCCTCGGCGATGAGCCGCGGGGCCGGACGGCAGGGGATCATGGCCGTGCTGACGATCGCATGGGCCTTGGCCAGCTCGTTGCCGAGTAGAGCCTGCTGGCGCGCCTTGGCCTCGGCGGACAACTCCCGGGCGTAACCGCCCTCACCGGAGCCGCTCTCGCCGATGTCCAGTTCGATGGCCTTGGCCCCCAGGGAGCGGATCTGCTCCCTGGTCTCCGGGCGCACGTCGTAGGCATACACGTCGGCCCCCAGGCGGCGCGCCGTGGCGATGGCCTGCAACCCCGCCACCCCGACCCCCAGGATCATCACCCGGGCAGGCTTGGCCGAGCCGGCGGAGGTCATCATCGCCGGGAAGAAGCGCCCGTACTGGGCCGCGGCCTCGACCACGGCCCGGTAGCCCGCAAGGTTACTCTGGGAGGACAGGGCGTCCATGGACTGGGCGCGGGAGATACGCGGCATGCGTTCCATGCCCAGCACCCGAATTGCCTTGGCGTGCATGGCCTGAAGCACAGGGTCGTCGCCGCAGGTCTCGATCAGGCCCAGGTAGACGGCCCCGTCGGCCATGGCGGCCACCTCGTCCAGGGAGGGCTTGCGCACCTTGAGCACGATGTCGGCGCCCAATGCCTCCGCCCGATCCACCAGCCGCGCCCCGGCCTCCTGGTACTGGGTGTCCGGGTAGTGAGCTGCGACCCCAGCCCCGGTCTCGATGCACAGGTCGAGGCCGATCTTGATCAGTCGCTTGACCACCTCGGGGGTGGAAGCGACCCGGGTCTCACCGGCCAGGGTCTCGCATGGAATGCCTACTATCATCGGTGTGTTCTGATTCCCTGCAGGGCGAAAAGGCGCTGGATTATCGGTGCGCTTGGGCGGCATCGCAAGCTGGAGTCTTGCCCAATGACGGATGAGCCTGAAGGGGGGCGTGATTCCAAGCTGAGGTGAGTCTGAAGGCGGCGGTGCCGTCCCCCGCTGTGGCGATGTGGCTGTGAGCGGACGACCCGCTTGTCCCGAACGCTGAGAGGCTGTGCGAAAACCTCGCGTCCGGCGGATTTGAAGGGGGAAACAGGTAAAATGCCGAGGCCACGGTCATCCATGAACAGCTCGACCAAGCCGCCGAGCGCACCATCGTCTACGCACCGGTGCCCAAGCCAAAGAATGCCGCGACCGATCCGTACCGCGCCAAAGACGATGCCAGCCCAGCGGTGGGCGCCTGCGCACGCGCATGGGGACCAGGCGCGGCCAAGGAACGCTCCAAAGAGCGGGCGGCCACGGCCGCGAGCGTCAACGCCCGGGCGTGCGAACGCGGTCTGCTGCGACTACGGGTGCGCGGCACGGACAAGGCGCGGGGCGTCCTGTAGATGTATGCACTCGCCCACAACCCGATGCGCACCTTCGCCTTGGCGCCCGAATGACTCGGGCGCGGGGTAGGTGCGTCCAAGGGTATCACGATGGCAATATAACGCATGGATTCAAAACTATTCTTGATTAGTGTCATGCCTCAGCCAGCCCGCGCCGTTGCTAGGCGCAGCCACTTTTCGGGCGCCGGTTGTGTCCTTGCGCAGGTATGCAGCAGGCGCCCGACCAAAGACGGGAGGTCGAACCGTCGGTTGATGCGATATTGTGCCTCGGCGAGGTAGCGGCGTGTGTACTTGCGGAACTTGAAGTGATGGTAGGTCCCACGGATTGCTGTCTTGAGGTTGGCGATGAAGGTGTTGACCCAGCGGAAGGGCTCCAGGTCGCTGGAGCGGTGCGGGGTGACGATGATCGCGCCGTAGGTCTGCACCACCGCCGCGGCGGCGCTGAAGCTGGCCAGGCCGTCGGTGACCAACTGTACGGTCTCGCCGAGGGCGCGCCGCGCCCAGTCTTCCACGGAGCCGGCGGTGAGGTCTGCGATGGGGTCGAAGCGCACATGCCAGGGGTGGCCGTCTGCATCGAGCTCGACGGCTGCGACGAAGGGGACCTTGTTCTGCGAACCGCGCCCGCGCTTGCCAGGGTGCTTGCCGCCGAGGTACGCATCGTCAGCCACCACGACCCCGTCGAGCTGGCGCACCGCTTCGCGCTCGGCCATGGCCTCCAAGAGCTTGTGCTTGAGCCGCCAGGCGGCGCGGTAGGACACCCCAAGATGGCGCATGAGCGACAGGGCGGAGATGCAGTTCTTATTCTGCGTGACCAGGTAGATCGCCTGGAACCAGATCGTCAGGGGCAGTTTGGAGCCATGGAACAGGGTCCCGGAGCGCAACGTCGTCTGCGCCCGACAGTGCGTGCACTGCCAGTACCGGCGTCCATCGGCCAGGAACTTGGAGTGCTCGCGCCCCCCGCACTCCGGGCAGATGAAGCCCTGAGGCCAGCGTGCCCGCTGCAACGCGGCCTCGCACTGGGCCTCCAGGCCGTACTGATCAACAAACGCGCTCAGGGACATACCGTGCTGAAACTGGATCGGGTTCTTGGGCATTGCCGGGGCCTCGCCTGGGGGTGTGGCGAGGATTCTGCGCCATAGGGTGGCTCAAACCGTGAGTCCGCTAGCTGAGCCACGACGCTAATCACCTTGCTTTATGCTTAAAATCCGCCCGTTCGATGCACCGCTCTACCCGATGAGATCGATCTGGGTCGCCTCGTCACGGACAGTCTGTTCGCGTCGCCACCAGGGACCGAAAGTCGATTGGTTCACAGCCTCTGAGGCGAAACCTCTTCAGCTACTGAAGAGGGGATGTTTCAGGAGCGGATTAGAGGCGTCCAGGGCATCGTCGCCACAATAGCTACGTAGCTCCGACTCACTCTGGAGGGCAATATCTTCCGCCCGCAGGGCAGCCCGGGCCCGGTGCCAGCCCGTGGCCACCTCGCCAGGGTCATAGGAGCGCCCAATGTACTTTTCGGCGGCATGGGCGATACTTAGGAACAGGTAGTGGCGCATGGGGAACGACTTGGGATACATCCGCAGGCGGGGAAAACGCACTTGGTGGCCCCCCGACCAGGCGAGTTCGACTGTCGCATCTTGCTGCTTCCAGGCATTCAGTCGATTAGGAAAGGACGGTAAGAACGGATAGTACCATCGCATCGTCTGTAGGAAGTCCGCATGGTCATGCACAGGGCTCTCCCGCGTTGGAACGAAGCTGAACTCCATGAAGTTGATCGCATTGTATCCCTCTTGGTCGACCTCGGCGATTGCCTGAAACAGCGTTTTGCAGGAACACGGCGGTAGGCGTATCTCGTCAGCGTCCAGGTGAATGAACCAATCTGCTTTCAGTGTTGTCGCAAGCTGCTCTTTGCGCGCGAGGATCGGCCGCCAGCTATACACCCCATTGCGCGGTAAGGTCTCCACACCCACCAGACCTTGTCCGGGGTGGTAGCTCATGGCGACGTCCATCGTGCGATCATGGGACTCGTTGTCGATGAGGTAGACTTCGATACCATGCTGGAATAGGTGCTTGAGGCAGGTGTCTAGGAAGCGTTCCTCGTTGTAGGCGGCCAGTAAAGCTATCACGCGCATGGCGGTCTGATGCCTCGGAAGCGGTAGTTGTTCAGCGGAGCCGGGTTGTCTTCACGCCGTAATTCGCTTGGTCGGCGAGGGACTTCTGAATCTCCCGGGAAAGGAGTAGTGGATAGCGCACTTGAGGGAAATAATCGCAGGTTACGGGCTGGTTGCGTAGCACCGTCTCGCCCTAGTTGGCGATTCGTTGAATTTAAGCCTGTCTGTTCTGATCTGTCAACTGGAGGAGGGTGGTCGATGCATGTGGATTCCCGGCCGCTGGTCGCGATCGGAGGGGTTGGTGGAAGCGGTACTCGCCTGATAGCCGAGATCCTTGCAAGGCTCGGCTACTATATTGGGAGCGACCTAAACGACCAGAATGACAATCTTTGGTTTACCTTGTTTTTCAAACGGATCGACATCCTTCAGGCCACCCGCCAGGAGTTTGACGCCTATCTCGGTCTGTTTCTGCGGCGCATGGACGGCATGATGGATTTCACTCAACAAGAGAAGCGGGAGCTCCAGCGGATCGCAATGACTGATCGACTTCAGCACCATTCGGAGTGGCTCGCGGATCGTGTGAACTCTTTTCTCTCCCCATGTTCTGAGAATCGTACTTCCTCCAGGTGGGGCTGGAAGGAGCCAAATACGCATGTTGTTTTAGATCGCCTCAGTGCCTCGCTCCCATCACTGCGCTACATTCATGTAGCCCGCAATGGCTTGGACATGGCTCACAGCGGAAATAAGAATCAGCTTGAGTTCTGGGGTAATACGTTCCTCGGACTTAATGCCGTTCCGATCGACCCGCGCCACTCATTGACGTACTGGTGCCGAGTGCATCGCCGCGTTCTGGACATCGCCAGCGATATGCCGGGCCGCTTCCTCCTGCTCAATTATGACGAGTTTTGCGAGCACCCCGATAGGGGGATGATCGAGCTTATTGCTTTCCTTGGGGAAAGGCTCGACCCCACCGAGCTAAATGGTCTTCTGCGCCTGGTGAGCCCGCCCCCGTCCATTGGCCGTTTCCGGAAGCACGGTCTGTCCCGGTTCGACGATGACGATGTCGCCTACGTGGCGTCACTCGGCTTTGCAGTGCACTAACCCGATCAAATAGAAAGCGGGTGCGAACGCACTGGTTTCGGGTGACTGGTTGCCTGTGGTGCCTATGAGTCAGCCGGCTTCGAGCCGGCCATGCCGGGGTCCTATGCGCAGTAGAACCGAAGTGGATTACGCGCCATGGCTCTTAGTTCGCGCGGATCGTCGCACCGAATTCCTCCTGTAGCCTGCCTGGCGCTTCTCCGGCACCACCACAGAGGCCTCGCCCGATGCACCGGGGCCGTTAGCGGATAAGTCCGTGGTGCGCGTATCTGCCGCCACCTTGGGCGTCGGACTGGAGGACGCCTGTTCGGATGGATGCGGCGGCCACCCCAGTGCGATCCCTTTGCGCAGGAAATGGGCTAGGGGGTTTGTCCGTGTCTCGGCGAGTTCCGGGTGTTGCTGAAGGTACCAGGAGGTGTCGAAGTACGGGCTTGGATTCTTTCCTTCCCAGGCTCCCCAGCGCACGTAGTGCAGAAGTGGATTAATGCCCGCACGGGCAACCTCCCGGTATTGTTCCAGATACCAGGCGCTATCGAAGAAGGGATTGGGGTTGCGCCCCCTAGTCCCTCCCCAGACAAGGTAGTGAAACAGGGCATTCACGCCGGAGGCAGCAACACTACGGTCCTGGTCGAGATACCAATTGGCATCGAAGAGGGGGTGCGGGTCCCTTCTTTCCCGCGGGTGCCGGCTCAAATAATGGACCAAGGGGTCCATGCCGGTGGATGCGGCATCCGGGTAGCGATCAAGGTACCAAGGCCCATCGAAGAGTGGATGCGGGGTGCGGCCTTCAATTGCCCCTTTTTCAAGATAGTGGAGTAGGGGATTGACACAGACCGCGGCGACGTCGGGGGACTGCTGCAGGTACCATTGGCTATCGAAAAGCGGGCTGGGATCGCGCTGTTGCTTCCAGCCCATAATCAGCCAGTGCATGATGGGATTGTGTCCCTGGAGGACGATATCCGGGTTCCGCTCGATGTACCAGGCGGGATCAAAGAGTTTTTGCTCAAGGAGCGCCATGGCTTGCCGGCGAAGACGCAAGCGCTCGGGGAGACGCAGGGTAACCCCCCACCACCCCAGTTTGACGAGGCCGGATGCCCCTCTGGCCAGGTTCGGCCACCATCGTCCAAGCGTCCGGACGGGCCGGGTCAATTGCCAGGAGACGCTCTGCTGGATGCCGCTGAGACGCAAGAGAAGCTGGTTGCGAAGTTCGGTAAGGGCCTGGTTATGCCGCTGTCCTTCATCCAGATCCGATCTCAAGCGACGGACCAAGGCATCACGATGGTCCAGCTTGGCAACGGCGATGTCCAACTGGGTGTCGCGCTCCGTCAACGCGGCGCCAACCTCCGCCAGGCGGGTGTCGCGTTGGGCCAGTTCGGCGTTGACCTCCGCCAGACAGGTACTGCGGCGGGCCAGCTCCACGCCGATTTCCGCCAGGCGGGTATCGCGCTGCACCAGTTCAGTCTGGAGTTGAGATGCGGCCAGCTCACTCTCTTTGGCGATGGCGCCCAGGATCGCACTGGCGCGATCGAATTCCTCGCGTATGGCATCGAGCCGGGCGAGGGCGTCTTTCGAGCCCGGATCTGTCTGGAGAGCCCCAAAAGCGGAATAGGCATCCTTTATCCAAACTGTGACAGCCGGCATTGAAGTCACGCGATCCTGACCGATGACATGATGACGGAGGCGGTTTTCGAGGAAGGCATCGATCTCCAATTCAGCGGCTATGGAGCGCTGTGGCCAGACCAGGTCCAGTGCCGCCGAAAAGCGGGATACCTCGCCCCGCCAATCCGCAAGCAACCCTTCATAGGAAGCAAAGGCTCGTCGTAGGAATCGTGAGTCCTGTTCCGCATCAAGCACATGGCGAAGCCAGAGTATGAGAGACTTTACCAGGCTAAAGCCATTGCGGCAACGCAAGGATTCCGCCACCTCCAGTGGATTTCGTATTGGAATCAGACACCTGGGTTCAATATTGGCTTGGCGTATGACGTCTACCCAGAAGGGCAGCAGACGACAGATTCTTGGATCCTTGAGCACGAAAAGGGAAGATGAACCAAAATCCCGGTCAAGAATCTCCTTGGCGGTGTGCCCGAAGGCAGCGGCCACATTGGACTGGAACCAATCGGGATTGAAGCGGCGCCAGTCGTCCCAACTGGACCCCGCACTGCCCAGAATCTCATTATTCAGACGGTAAATGTCCACCGACTCCCAGAAGCCCTTCTCATTATCTCCCGGGGAGGGTGGCATGAGGTTTGAAGGAAAACTTGCCCCCAGCAAGCTGGCGGTGCGCGTAAAGGCTGAGGTACCACTGCGATGCATCCCTAGCACCAGGATGGCGGTGCGAGGCAATAGTGTGACTAGTTTTCGCTGATTTGTATCCATCCTAAGGGAACTTGAGCCCTGTACCTGACGTTTTCGGGTTCTGAACTTGGCCTCGGGTCAGAGGCTTGGGTCTGCGGGGATGTAACATCCTGTCGGACCTACTCATCGAGGTACCCTATCAAGGGCCATCCGAAAGCCATTTGCATAAAGGAGACGTTCTTTTCGGAAAAGTGGACGCTCCTCTGGTTTTCCCTTACTGCGGGCGAAATACGTCCGTCCGCCTTCGATTCAATGCCGGGCATGCCAGGGTCCATTTGCCCTGGACGGTGTTCAGTACACGAGTGAGGTGGCGGCAGCCCGTTGCGGGCTTGACGATGGCGAAAACCGGCTCGATGATGCGCATTTTCAGCGCAAAAGCGGCCTTTCCTGCACCGGTCTTGAGGCGGTGAGTCATAGCCTGAGCGAGTGTCGGATTGGTAGGCGGTTTGCAGGGTGACATAACCCGCGGCTCTTCGTCCGTGAGGTCGTAGATGGGTAGAACGATAGCAATACCCATCATTCACCCATACCACGAATTCGCATCTCAAACGATGGCGTTCGCTATCTCTACCTATGCTGCAAGCGGCTCCCCACCAGGACGCCGCAAACCGGGCAGTGCCGAAGGGGCGGATAAAGACCTCGAACGCGACCTCTTCCTGACCCAGTACCCTGGTAGGTTCCGGCCGTTCGGGGCTCACTCGCTTGAGGTTGCCGAACAGGGCTTCGATCGCCTCGACCTCGGTGGCGAGACCCGGAATATCGTCGCTTTTAACGCGGATGAGCAACGGCTTCTGCATGACGGGTCTCCCCCTTCGGCCCTTGACATTACCGCTGCCCGGGCGGGAGCCGGCGCTTTAAGACCTAAGTATAGCCCCAGCGGCGCGCTGATCGCTGCGGACTGCATCTTGGTCCAAAAAGGGGCCCCGATGGGCCTCGCCATCGGCCCACCGAGACGTCCATGCACCTAGTGCCGGCGAGACGGCGGCGCTCCCAGTCACCCTGCCGCCTTCCGCTTCAAGTGAATCAGCAGCAACGACACGGCCGCCGGAGTTACGCCCGGAATTCGTGCCGCCTGCCCCAAGGTCGACCGGACGCACCCGGGTCAGCTTCTCGCGCACCTCGGCGGAGAGACCGCGGACCCGAGCGAAGTCGAAATCCCCGGGGATGGGATGGGCATCCTGGGCGCGCTGGCGGGCGATCTCGTCGCCCTGACGGTCGATGTAGCCGGCGTACTTGCCCTGGATCTCCAGTTGTTCGGCTACCGCCGGGTCGGTCACCCCTGGGCCGACGCCGGGCAGGCGCATCAGGTCCCCATAGGCGACCTTGGGCCGCGCCAGCAGATCCAGGGCGCGGGTCTCGCGCCGCAGGGGCTCACCCAGAATCTCGCCCTGCAGGGCGGAGTCGTCCTCGCCGGGTCGTCCCCGCACGGCTCCTGCCTCCTGCGGGGACTTCCACGTCCGTGTGGGTCGGATCCAGAGGTCCCGCCAGCCGGTCGCGCTCCGCCTCGATGGCCTCGCGCTTGGCCTCGAACAGGGACCACTGCCGATCCCCCACCAGCCCAAGTTGCCGGCCGGTCTCGGTCAGGCGCAGGTCCGCGTTGTCCTCCCGCAGCATGAGCCGGTATTCCGCCCGGCTGGTGAACATGCGGTAGGGCTCGCTGGTCCCGCGCAGGGTCAGGTCGTCCACCAGGACGCCCAGATAGGCCTGGTCCCGTCGCGGGGTCCAGGGCGGCTCGCCGCGCACCGCTCGGGCGGCGTTGATCCCCGCCAGCAGGCCCTGGGCGGCGGCCTCTTCGTAGCCGGTGGTGCCGTTGATCTGGCCGGCGAAGAAGAGCCCGGGGACGTGGCGGGTCTCCAGGCTCGGGTCCAGGTCTCGCGGGTCGAAGTAGTCGTACTCGATGGCATAGCCGGGGCGGGTGATGCGGGCCTGCCCGAAGCCGCGGATGGAGCGCACCAGGGCCTGCTGGACATCGAAGGGGAGGCTGGTGGAGATGCCGTTGGGGTAGACCTCGATGGTGGTCAGGCCCTCGGGCTCGACGAAGATCTGGTGACTCGCCTTGTCGGCGAAGCGCACCACCTTGTCCTCGATGGACGGGCAGTAGCGCGGCCCTATGCCCTCGATCACGCCGGTGTACATGGGCGAGCGCGACAGCCCGGCGCGGATGATGGCGTGGGTCTCTTCGCTCGTATGGGCGATGTGGCAGCTCACCTGGGCCGGGTGGTCCTCGGGACGCCCCAGGAAGGAGAAGACCGGGGGCGGGTCGTCCCCGGGCTGCTCCTCCAAGACCGAGTAGTCGATGGTGCGCCCGTCGATGCGCGGCGGGGTCCCGGTCTTGAGGCGATCCACCCGGAAGGGCAGCTCGCGCAGGCGCCGGGCCAGGGCGTTGGCCGGTGGGTCGCCGGCTCGACCGCCCTCGTGGTTGGCCAGTCCGACGTGGATGCGTCCGGCGAGGAAGGTGCCGACGGTCAGGACCACCGCCGGTGCATGGAACCGGAGCCCGAGCTGGGTGACCACACCGCTGATCCGCCCCCCCTCCAGGATCAGGTCGTCCACCCCCTGCTGGAACAGGTCCAGGCCCACCTGCTGCTCCAGGGCGCGGCGGACGAAGGCCTTGTAGAGCTGGCGGTCGGCCTGGGCGCGGGTGGCGCGCACCGCCGGCCCCTTGCTGGCGTTGAGGACACGCCACTGGATACCGGCGGCGTCCGCGGCCCTGGCCATGAGGCCGCCCAGGGCGTCGATCTCGCGCACCAGGTGGCCCTTGCCGATGCCGCCGATGGCGGGGTTGCAGCTCATCTGGCCCAGGGTCTCGATGTTCTGGGTCAGGAGCAGGGTGCGGGACCCGCTGCGTGCCGCTGCAAGGGCCGCCTCGCACCCGGCGTGGCCGCCACCCACCACGATCACCTCATAGGGGTCGCTCACAAACATGATCTATCGCCCTGAAAGCCCACGCAAGACGCTGTATAGTAACGCCCGGCCAAGGCCCGCAAGATATTGTAAAAACAACACTTTAGCAAGCCTGGCCGGGATCTGGCCGGGGGCGCAGGGGGTGACCATGCCAATGCCGAAGACGGCCCCAAGCGCCCTGGAGGCGGTGTTCGAGGCGGCCGACCGGGTCATCCTGGGCAAGGGGCGCGAGATCCGCCTGGCGATCTGTTGCCTGCTGGCGGGGGGCCACCTGCTGATCGAGGACCTGCCCGGGGTGGGTAAGACCACCCTGGCGCAGCTCCTGGCCCGCCTTCTGGGCCTCGATTATTCGCGTATCCAGTTCACCAGCGACCTGCTGCCGGCGGACATCATCGGGGTCTCGGTCTACGAGCGCAGCGTCGAGGCCTTCCGCTTCCACCCCGGGCCGATCTTCGCCCAAGTGGTCCTGGCCGACGAGATCAACCGCGCCACCCCCAAGGCCCAGAGCGCCCTGCTCGAGGCGATGGAGGAGCGCCAGGTGACGGTCGAAGGCGCGACACGCGAGCTGCCCCGCCCCTTCTTCGTCATCGCGACCCAGAATCCGCACCACCAGATCGGGACCTTTCCCTTGCCCGAGTCCCAGCTCGACCGCTTCCTGATGCTCCTGCGCCTGGGCTACCCGGCGGCGGCCCAGGAGCGCGAGCTCCTCGCCGGGGAGGACCGCCGCGCCCTCCTGGGCCGCGTCCAGCCCGTGCTGTCGCCGCAGGCCCTGATCGTCCTTCAGGCGCAGGTCAACGCCGTGCACCTGTCGGCGCCCATCGTCGCCTATTGCCACGACATCCTGGTCTTCACCCGCCGCTCCAGCCGCTTCGCCTACGGGCTTTCGCCGCGCGCCGGGCTCGGCTTGCTGCGGGCCGCGCGTGCCTGGGCCCTGCTCGCCGGGCGTGACTATTGCCTGCCTGAGGACGTCCAGGTCGTCTTGCCGGCCTGCCTCCCCCACCGCCTGACGGACAGCGGGGATGGGGCCGGCGAGGTCCACGAGGACATCGCCGACTACATCCTCGCCGGGGTCCCGGTCACCTGAGGCGCCATGCCCTGGCCGCTGCGCCGTACCCCCCATCCGGCAGAGCCCCATCAGCGGCGTCCGCGCTGGTGGCCGGATCTCGACAAGTTGCTGCGCCGCGCTCCCTGCGACGGCCAAGGGGTGGCCCGCATCGCCGCCCGGCAGATCTACATTCTCCCCACCGGCATGGGCCTGACCCTGGGGCTGGTCCTGATCCTGATGCTGGTCGGGTCGCTCAACTACCAGAACAACCTGGGCCTGGCCTTCACCTTCCTGTTCACCGCCGTGGCCCTGGTGGCCATGCACCACACCTGGTTTACCCTGCTGGGCCTGAGGATCCAGGCCCGCGGCGGGGCGCCGGTCTTCGCCGGCCAGCGGGCGAGTTTTGCGGTGGACCTCGACAACGACCACCGGGGCCCCCGCGGCGATTTGGTCCTCAGGGTCGGAGGCGAGCCCTATCCGCCCTGCTGGCTACCGGGGTCCGGTCAGGGACGGGTCCAGGTGGGGCTCCCCAGCCACCGGCGCGGTTGGCTGCGACTGACGGAGGTTCGGGTGGACACCCGCTACCCCTTGGGCCTGTTCCGCGCCTGGTGCCAGGCCCACACCCAGGCCCAAGTCCTGGTCTACCCGAGGCCCGCCGCCCAGGCCCCGGACCTGCCGCTCGCACCGGCCCGTCGCCTGGGGCCGGAGGGGGGGCTTGGGGCTGGGGCCGGGGATTACCTTGGGTCCCGCGCATACAGGCCGGGGGATTCCCCCCGCCACCTGGACTGGAAGGCCCTGGCCCGGGGGCGCGGGCTTGTGGTCAAACAGTTCGGCGGGGAGCAGGCGGTGGAGGTCTGGCTCGACCTGGCACAGGTCCTGGGCGGCGACCTGGAGCATCGCCTCGCGGTGCTGTGCCGCCAGGTCCTGGATGCGGAGGCACAGGGTCTCGCCTTTGGTCTGCGCCTCCCCGGGGCCTTGGTCCCGCTTGGCCAGGGCGAGGATCACAAGCACCGGTGCCTGACGGCCCTGGCCACCTTCGGCAACGACGATGAGCCCCATGGCCAGCCCGGCTGAACACCAACCCCTGGACAGCGGCCAGTTGGTCGCCGCTACCCTGATCCTCGGGGCGGCCTATCTGCCCCTGGCGGGCCACCTCGCCACCCAGGTCAGCGCCTTCATCGCCGTGGTCCTGGTGCTGCGGCTGGCCGCCGTGCGCTGGCCGGCCCTGGCCCCGGGGCGCCTGGTTCTGCTCGCCCTGACCCTGGCAGGGCTGGTCATCGCCTTCGATGCCTATTTCAGCCTTGCGGGGCGCGACGCCGGCACCGCCCTGCTCGCCACCATGCTCGCGTTGAAGACCCTGGAACTGCGCCGGCCGCGGGACCTGCGTCTGTTTATGATCCTGTTCGGCTTCCTGCTGGTGAGCCAGTTCTTGTTCGATCAGTCCCCGGGCCGGGCGTTCTTTCTGGGAGGGTTGTTCGTTGCCAATGTGGCCCTGATGGCGGACCTGGCCGCACGCTACCCCGACCGCCCCCTGCGTGGGGCACTGCGCCTGGCCGGCACCCTGACCTTGCAGGCTTTGCCTTTGGCACTAGTCCTGTTTGTGCTGTTTCCGCGTTTGAGCGCCCCCCTGTGGAGTATCGGCACCATGCAACAGCGCGGGGTCATGGGGATGAGCGACTCCATGGCCCCTGGCACCATCTCCGAACTGGTGGTCTCCGGCGATCCCGCCTTTCGCGCCCGCTTCGACGGCCCGGCACCAGCGCCAAACCTGATGTATTGGCGCGGCCTGGTCCTGTGGGGGTTCGACGGGCGACGCTGGTCGCAACCCGCCTCGGGGACCATGCCCAATGCACGACCAATGCTGGCACGGGCCGACCGGACCATCGCCTACGACCTGGTCCTGGAGCCTACCAATCAGCCCTGGCTCTACGCCCTGGACCTGCCGCTGGCCGCCCCCGAAGGGGCTTCGCTGGACGGCGATTTCCAGATCCGGGCCGGACAGCAGGTAACCAAGGTCGCACGCTACAGGGCGCGCTCCGCCACCGAGTTCGATACGGGGCCCCTGGATCTGGACCAGGCGGCCGCCGGGCTCCAGCTACCCGACAACGTCACGCCGAGGATGCGGGCCCTGGTGGCCCAGTGGCAGGCCGCCGGTGGTGGCGCCCAGGCGCTGGTCGAGCGCGCGCTGGCCCACATTCGGGCTGGCGACTACTACTACAGCCTGCTGGCACCGGCCCTGGGAGACAACCCCACCGATGAGTTCTTCTTCGAGACCAGGCGCGGCTACTGCGAGCACTACGCCAGCGCCTTCGCCCTGCTCATGCGCGTCGCCGGGATCCCGGCGCGCGTCGTGGTGGGCTATCAGGGCGGGGAGCTGTCCACGGTCGGTAACTGGTATCTGGTCGCCCAGAGCGACGCTCACGCCTGGACCGAGGTCTGGCTCAATGGGCGCGGCTGGGTGCGGGTCGATCCCACCGCCGCCGTCGCCCCCCAGCGCATCGAGCGCGGCGGGCTCCTGGATCGCCTGGCCAACCGCGCCCCCTTGCGTTTCCAGCTTGACGAAGACGGGGGCCTGGTCCGCCTGGCCCAGGGCCTGCGCCGACTCACTGCCACCGTCGGTGTGGTCTGGCAGGACTGGGTCCTGGACTTCTCCTCGGGGCGCCAAGAGCACATGCTCGCTGCTGTAGGCCTGGGCCACCTTCAGCAGTATGGCCTTGCCGTGGCGATGCTGGTCGTAGCGGCCGCGATCCTCGGCTTGCTGACCTTGGCCCTGGTGCGGGGGGCGGATCGGCGCGAGCCCCTGGAGCGGATTTACCAGGCGTTCTGCGACCGTTTGGCAAGGGTCGGGTTGGCTCGCGGTCAGAGCGAAGGCCCGGCGGATTACGCCCGGCGGGTGGTCGCCGCCCGGCCGGACTTGGCCGACGCCATCGGTCGCTTCATGGCCCTCTACCTCCCGGCGCGCTACGGTAACGAAGAGGACCGGACGAACCTGACGGCCCTAAAGGCTCTCCTGCGGGGGTTTCGGCCACGACCCGCTCGCGCGGCACCAACTATCAGCGCTTTTGTAACAGAACGACATCCTGGTAGCCGGATCCGCAGGGGATGATGTCTGCGACGTCGAAGAATCGGCCCCATTCGCGCCGCACGTAATTGGTATGGTGAAATACGTTGCTGTTGTAGTTCTGCGCAACGTCCCAATAAAGCACGGTCTTATCCTTTGGCAAGGGGCCCCGCAGGAAGGTTTCCGAGACATCGTAATCCGGAATGTGGGCACTCATCTGCAGGAGCGCATCGTAGATCGGAACCCCTGGTTTCATCTCTTGCCAGGTCTGCTCGGAATGGATGGTGAGATAGAGGAATCCGCCAGGCTTGAGAATTCGTCTGAGTTCTGCGATCCACGCGAGGTCGAGGTCGTCGATGTGTGTAAAGACAGAGAACGCAGTGACCAGCGACAGGCTGTTATCCTCGATCGGGAGATGCGGGAGGATGGTGTTCTGGAAGATTCTCAGATTGGCGGGTAAGAAGAGTCTCATCCACTCGACATGGCGTAGATTGATGTCCGCCCCCCAGCAGTGCAGGTCCGGGCGCTGAATAGCAAAATGTCGGAGCACCCGTCCTGAGGCGCATCCCAATTCTAAGACCGAATCTTCCGCTTTCAGTGGTGCCCCGTGTTCTTCGAGCCTCTTTTGGATCAGAAGGAAGTCCTTCAGGCCCGACAGCCACCAGTCGTAATGCCTGTCGCCGTGGTAGTTTTCCCTGTCGGAGGTGGCTGGGAGACGATAGGTGTCCCTGTCCAGGAACTGTGCAATGGCTCCAGGCGGGATCACAGAGGCCAGGTCCGTATGTACTTCGCCGTCCAAGTACTCCTGCACTGGCCCCATCTTTCCGAATGGCTGCCTGCTCCCCTTGATGGAAATCGCCGATAGGTATGCCGGATTGTGGCTTGAACTCAGGGGCTCCGTGCCTGCGTGTGATGACGGGGACACGTCACTTCCGCGGGGGGCGGTGCCTGCGACTATGCCGGTGCCCATACGTATCAACCTTTTCAATGCCTTCTTCATGTGTACCGAATAGTTCACGATGGCGTTCACCGTTGTGGAGAATAGTCGTGTGCTGGCTGGGAAAGGCGCCTTAAATGGGTGTAGGTGCCGTATATTGTAGTGCCGACATTTCCGCTTTTCCCAGGGTATCGGCGGACGGGGTAGGGGTATCTCGATGCATACATCTTTGCGGCGGATCACCCTCAATCGCCGCTGCGTAACTGTCTGATTTCATATTGAGATTTATCACTATACGCCGACAAAGCGACGCTCGCAACCCGCTGTTTTCAGGATCGCTTCCGACTTGTGTGCGGCGGCCTATTCCCAATGGGGCCATGACTTCCGGCCTGAATGCGCGGCATTATGTAATAGCCGCACACGGCCTTTTCATTCATCATTCTCCGACAACCAGGCGGAGTCGTATGTCGGGAACGCGCCGCTCCCGCCAACGCGCATTGCCGGCTCACCGCGCGCTCCGCGTCACGCTCGACCCAGACGCGCCGGGCGATCACAGGCTCATCCCGGATTATTTTCAACCAATGTTCCGGCCTGTCCCAGGAGATCCTTCTTCCACTGTCCAACCTCCGCCGGATGGGCCCCGTACTCCTGACCGATCTCGTTGACTGTTTTGACCCCGCGGATCGCCTCCAGCCCTGCCTTGGCCTTGAGCACCGCCGTGTAGGTCTTGCACTTCGCTGTGCCCATCTGTCTCGGCCCCTTTAGATCCGACGGCTGGCTTAAACTACTGTCCGGTTCTCAAAGTCCACTTTAGTGGTTGGGTCCGCGGTGGCCAGAGCCCTGCCGACAGGTCCGTGGTGGTATGAAGAGGGAAGCCCCACGATGAATCCCAGAACGAAAAGCCCCGGTTACGGGGTGCGTAACCAGGGCTTAAGGCTTTGTTTTTAAAATGGTGGGTCGTGAAGGATTCGAACCTTCGACCGATGGATTAAGAGTCCACTGCTCTACCAACTGAGCTAACGACCCGAATGGGGCAATGCCAAATTGTACCGTTCTAATCTGTTGCGTCAATGCCTCGCCAGGACACATAGCGACGCGACAAAAATTTGGGGTGGACGATGGGGATCGAACCCACGACCACAGGAATCACAATCCTGCGCTCTACCAACTGAGCTACGTCCACCAGCGAAACTCGTCCCTGCGACTTGCGCGATCCGGCCATCCCTGCCCACGACACCTCTGATGCTCCCCTGGGCACGCCCAAGTTTGGCGCGCCCGGCAGGATTCGAACCTGCGACCCACGGCTTAGAAGGCCGTTGCTCTATCCGACTGAGCTACGGGCGCAAAGGGTGGGCGCAATGAACATGGGAGGCACATTGGCCCTTGCCACGGCAAATGGTCGGGGTAGAGGGATTCGAACCCCCGACATCCTGCTCCCAAAGCAGGCGCGCTACCAGACTGCGCTATACCCCGCTTGCGGTCGAGGCCACGAAACCGAAGACCGCGGATGATACGCAGGTCGCCCCCATCCGTCAAACCGAAGCCTTGTCCAATGACAGATGAGCCTGAAGGGGGGCTAACAGGACAACAGGGCTCATTGGTTCTGGCGTGTTTTGCCAGATTTCTCAAGATGTTAGATACATGCCTGACATCTCGAACAGAAAATCTCGCAGAAACAATCGGATAGCGACAAGCGGATTTCTGTAACCCATTGATTTTGCAATCAGGACTGATTTAGAACAGATCAGCCGTGAACAGGACAAGGTTAGCCCTTTTCCCTGCCTCGGGACGATGGCACACTAGCGTCTGTTTCCGAGGCATTGTGCGAGGTTGCGGAAAAGTGCCGACCCGCTGTGATTCTGGAAATTTGACCCTATTGAAAATGGTCGCAAGGCCCCGAGAACGTCAGAAAGACGGAGGCGGCGTCAAGATCGCCCCGGGCCAGGTAACCCCCGGCCACAAGCCCCACCCCGGGGCAGCAGGAGGCCCGCAACCTGTCAACAGCGGGGCCGAGGCATGACCGCGGCACACCAGCCAACCCCGACCCAAGAGGCGAGCGAGAGACTATGGCTGACGACAAGATCGTAACCAAGAAGACACCGGTCAAGGCTGCCGTTCCCGCCAAGCGGATACCGGCCAAGCGGGCAGCTCCCAAGACCGTCGCGGCCACTCCGGCCCCAGTCCCAACGAAGGCAGCGGCCCAGCCCGCCGCGAAGGTCTTTGAGGCCCCGGCAGCGAAGTCAGCCGCAACCCCGGCGGCGAGGCCCGCCGTCCCCAAAGTCAAGGCGATGCCAGCGGCCAAACCCCCGGTCGATGCACAGACTCGTCAGGCCATGATCGAGGAAGCGGCCTACTACAAGTCGGAGGCCCGCAACTTCGCTGCCGGTTTTGAGGCGCAGGACTGGGCCGAAGCAGAGCGCGAGATTGACGCCCTGCTGGGGAAGTAACTCATACCTTAACCCGGACCACTGGCGGCGCTGGCCGCTGGACGAGTACCCCAGCCGCCAGGCTTTTCCAGCGCACGGCGTTCTCTGCCACCTCGGAGTCGGGGAGGGCGGCCGCCGCGGCGCTCGCTGGCCTGTTACCGGGCGACCAGCTGCACGCTCTGCACCCGTGGCATCTCCGTCACTTTGCCCGCATAGGCCCGCAGCAACCCCTTCTCGACCCTGCCCGAGCGTGCGTAGCCGAAGCGGCGCAACGCCTGGTCGATGAAGGCGTAGGCCAGCTCACACTGCCGGGTCTTGATCTCAACCGTCTGGTTGACAGCCAGAGAGCCACGTACGCCGTCCAGTGTCTTGAGCTCCTTGGCCTGAAGCATCACGATCATCCTCCCCCGGCCTTCAGGCTCATTGGACAAGGCTCGGCCTGCCAAGCTACTCGGATCCGTGCTATGGTCCAAGCATTTGGCAGCCGTCGCCAAGCTAGAACCCGCTCAAATGAGACTGAACAAGATGGCAGTCGTTTTCGGGCTTTTTGGGCTGTCGGGTATTTGCTTGATGGGTTCGAGTCGGCAGGGCAGCGCCAAGCTGTACCACTGGTCAAGGGGTGGCTCGGCACCCTTAAGGCTGGGGGCGCTACGGAAAATCTCGCGCAGGCTCTCCCTGATGCGGAAGGCGGGGTGGGCCTTGAGGTTGAGCCCTGGTTGAGGTCGGCGAATTGTGTAGCCTGTTGCGGGCTCCAGGCGCTCTTGCCCTTCGACCAGAGATAGCGGCTGCGCTTGAGGCTGGCGGTGGACCTCGTCGATGGCTTTGCTGACCCGTTGGATGACGTGGACCTCGTCGAAACTCACCGCGCCCAGGGTAAGGTGCTCGCAGGGTAAGGTGCTCGACTAGCCCTGAGCGACGGCTGGCGGACATATCGATGCAGGGGTTGCGGATGTTCTTGGCGCAACCGGCGTGGGCTTCGAGGTCATCGGCGAACGGCGCCACGACCGTGCCCTTGCGGCCCTCACGGGCGCACAACAGACGCGCTGCGTAGATGTCGTGGAACGGACTGGTGAAGAGTCCTACGGATCGATCCGAGCTCTATGGGAGGTGGGGAAAATCTGGCTACCCACACCAAACGTAACAGAGGCTAAAAATGTCAAGAAATCTCGGCATCGCCATTGTCTTACTTAGCGCAAACGGGCCGATTCTGCCCCAAGCCTCTGCGAATGATACCCAAGGTCCGGTGTCAATTCTGGCGGGTCAGCAGCAGACCCAGTCGGACCAGGCTCTGCAGTACTGGACACCTGAGCGGATGCAGGGTGTGCAGCCTATGCCCCTTCCGGAGCGTATCGTGTCGGACGAGCAGTTGAAATCCACCACCCGGGAGGCGGCACGGCCTCCGGGGCCGGCGACTCTCGTACCAGGACGGCCTCCCCCGGACGACGAACTTTCCCCGTTACCGCACGAGACCTACGAGCTCAACCTCGACGCTCCGGCCCCGGACGCACTCCCCCAGACCCACGGCTCCGCGCCGACGAACCCGAAGGATGGGCCCTATGGTCCGTTCCAACGGTGGAGCATGCAGGGTCGGTATGATGTCTGGCCAAGATTCATTCATGGCAAGCTCTTTTTCTCACAGTACGGAGATGATTATATCTGCTCTGCGACTGTGATTAGTCGCAGCGTCATCGCGACCGCAGGTCACTGCGTCAGTAATGGCTCGGGGACTTATGCAACGAATTTTCTCTTTTGTCCTGGCTATAGCCAAACCGGAGAGATGCCTGGGGTCGGCTGCTGGGGTGTCAGAGACGGGGTGACGACCTCGGCTTTTCATAATTCCGGTAATGTAGACTATGATTATGCTTGCTTAATCACGGCTCGGACGGGCAACCAGTACGCTGGCCAGATTGGGGATAAGACAGGGTGGGCAGGGCAGGCCTACAACTTTTCATCCATGCAGCCTGTCATGGAATTTGGCTATCCGGCCGAAGCGCCTTTTACGGGGACCACGATCCAACAGGTGGCATCGACTGAATGGTACGAGGTTGACATGGCGAGCGGCGGTCAGCCATCGAAGTATATTGGCAGCGACCTTACCGGTGGCGCCAGCGGTGGCGGCTGGTTTCTCAGTTGGCGGCACCCGACGACCGAGTTTGCCGATACCGACAGTTCTGAGGCCACCGATCCGGCCGGTGCCCAGAACGGCCCTTATCTCAATGGTGTCAATAGTCACAAGCGATGCAGGAGTCACTGCGGCACTCCTCCCAGCACGACGGACGGCATCTTCTGGCAGGAGATGGGCTCGCCGGTATTCCGTCGGACTAGTTCCGATAACCAAGACGCATATGACATCTTCAATTGGTGCCTGTCCAAGCAGTAGCAGCAACGGCAAGGCGTTCCGAGGATGGAAGGCGCGTAGTAACCAAGGACAGGACGTCCATGTGCCGATCAAGTCATGTCGGCATCGTGAACCATAGCCTGCCTATGCCGCCGTGGCTTCGTCACCCGGCATCACTGTGCCAGTCTAAAGGTTCTGGTTGCACGGCGTTGTGCCCTTAAGGACTCGCGGTTTCAGGAAGTCGCCGAGGTCGACCAAGAGGGATGCAATGCGATCAACTTCATAGCGTACAGCTTCGTTCCAACGTGGAAGAGCCCTGTGCATGACCATGCGGACTTCCTGTAGATAATGCGATGGTACTATCCGTTCTTGCCGTCCGTTCCCAATCGACCGAACGCCTGGAGGCGTCAAAGTGCGACCGTTGAACCCGCTTGGTCGGGGGCCAGCAAGTGCGTTTTCAACACCTGCGGATGTATCGCCAGTCGTTCCTCACGCACACCACATGTTTCTAACTATCGCCCATGCGGCGAAAAGTACGTTCGGCGCTCCTATGACACTGGCGATGTGGCCACGGGCTGGCACCGGGCCCGGGTTGCCCTGCTGGAGGAAGATCTTGTGCTCCACAGTGAGTCGGAGCTGCGTAGCGATTGTGGCGACGATGTGCTGTGCGCCTCCCATCCGCTCCTGAAACATCCCATCCTCAGTATTTAGGCAACTGCGATGGAGTCGCGAGATACTCGCCCCATTATCATAGGCGGTTGTTACCGTAGCGGGACCAGTCTCTTACGTCGCATCCTGAACGCTCACGCCCGCATCCAATGCGGACCCGAAGTGAAGTTCTTTCGTGACTACTACGGCGATTATTTTAACGACCCCATCAAGCACCTCCGCTTCACGACCTCCGCGCGTTCGATTCTAGATGAGGATGAACTTCTGGATGTGTTGGGGCAGGCCTTCGTTACCGTGCATGAGCGCGCTGCGGCGCGAGTCGGTAAGCCCCGATGGGCAGACAAGAATCCGGAGAACGTCCTGTATCTGCGTCAGTGGCAGCGGCTGCTTGGCGATGGCTGGCTTTTCGTGCACGTTGCCCGTAATCCCCTCGATACGCTCGCGTCCATGAAGGAGACGCCGTTCCCGCTCACTTTGCCAGAGAACCTGGAATCCCGTGCCGCCCTTTATGTGCGCTACAATCGGGCTGCCCTGGATTTCGCCGCCGCGCATCCGAGCCGATACTATCGGATCCTTTACGAGGAAATTGTGAACGCGCCGGTTCCGACGCTGCATGCGCTAATGGAGTGGCTGGGAGAGACCTTCGAGGGCCAACAACTGACGTACAATCAAGCATTCCAGCAGATTGGCCTAGAAGATCCAAAGGTCGCGCTCACCTCCTCAGTACATACGGAGAGCGTGGGCCGCTGGCGAAATATGCTGACAGAACCCGAAATTGAGGTGATCTGGCGAGCAACGGAGGCGACCTGGCGAGCGATCGCATCCCCCTTCGGATGAATGGAAACCAGCCTTCCAGCAATAGCCGCAGATCGGGTTAGGCTTCGCTAACCCGATCTGCGGCCTCGGGGCTCAAGTCTCGGGCGAGAAGCCGCTCCCCGGGTCGGACGGGACCGCGATCCAACCATTCCCCGGGCGCGGCGGCCCCCCCAGGTCGCGGGCAAGCCATTGGGCCGTAGCAAGCCCCTGAGGAATGTCTGCGCCCAAGGCCGCGGCGAGTGCGACCGTGGGCCAGAGCCCAGCGGCGGACTCGATCAGGCCGGTCAGGACCAGCTCCAGGCCGGAGGCCCTGGCTCGAGCGGCCAGGGCCAGGGTCCGCCCCAGGCCGCCGACTACAGCGGGCTTCAGCACCAGCCGGCGCACCGGGAGGGCCGCCAGGTCCCAGGCGGACCCCGGGCGGTGCAGGGACTCGTCCAGGGCCAGGGGGAACCCGACCTCGGTCTGGAGGCGGCGCAGGTCTGCATCGCCAGGGTCGCGCAGGGGCTCTTCCAGGGACTCCACCTGGAGCCCTGAGCGCTCCGCGAGGCCCATGAGGCCCGCCGTCATCCGCTGCGCCTGGGCAAGGGTCCAGGCACCGTTGGCGTCGAGGCGCAGGGCCACGCCGGAGGGGAGGTGCGGGGCCAGGGCCGCAAGCCGGCGCAACTCCTCCCCGGGTGGGGCAAGGCCAATCTTGACCTTGAGTACGCGGTAGCCCTCGGCGGCCGCAGTCGCCAGGTCCGTCGGGGCCAGGTCCCCGAGGGCCCCGAGGACGGCGTTGACCGGGACCCGATGCGCCGAAGCGGGATTGAGCCAACGGGCCAGCGGAATCTCCGCGCGGCGGGCCGACAGGTCTGCCAGGGCGCACTCGGCGGCGTAACGGGCAGCAGGCGCCGGTTCGGCAGTCCAGACAGAACCCGTTGCGTCACCCGCCTCCGCCAGGTCGGCCAGGACCGAGCACAAGGGGCGCCTCAGGCCGCGCCCGCGCCAGGCATTCAGCCAGTCCCAGGCGCCCGCGGTCTCCTCGGTCCCGGCCGCCGGGAGCGGGGCGCAGTCGCCATAGCCGAAGAGTCCCCTCGATCCGACCCGCAAAAGCCAACCGCGGCGTTCGCCAAGGCCCCCTCGGGCGCTGCGCCAAGGGCGGGTCAGGGGCAGCCGATAGGGGATGAGATCGATGGTCTCGATCACGTCGGGTCTGCGGCCCGGACCTGCGGGGTAGAACCGATCACGACGCCCCCGGCAGTGCCAGCCCCAGGGCGAGCAGGGCGACGAGCAGTGCCTGATAGCCCCCGGTCGCGCCCAGCATGGGGTTGAGCCCAGCGCCGCCCGGGCCGCGAAACAGGCGATGGCTCAGGGTCAGGGCGAGTGGCAGGGCCGCCAGCACCAGCCAGGGGCGCCCGGGTAGCCCAGCCGCCAGAAGGATCGGGAAGGGGCCAAGTAACAGGGCGGAATAGAGCCACCGCGCCCTGTATGGACCTATGACTTGGGCCAGGGTCCGGCGCCCCGCGGCGCGGTCCGTCTCCAGGTCACGGTAATTGTTGAGCAGGAGCACGGCGGCGGCGGGGAGGCCCAGTGCCAGCCCGACCAGCCCCGCCTCCCACCCCTGGCTCAAGGTCTGGAGGTAGTGACTCCCCCACACCGCCGC
The DNA here is from genome assembly GCA_963802205.1 of uncultured Gammaproteobacteria bacterium. Taxonomy (GTDB): domain Bacteria; phylum Pseudomonadota; class Gammaproteobacteria; order Chromatiales; family Chromatiaceae; genus DYRB01. The sequence goes on from CAWDHW010000018.1 coordinate 50,568, forward strand.
TACCCCGAAGAAGGCCAGGACAAAGACCTCGCCGAAGGGGCCATAGGCGATGGGTCGCGGCCCCCCGGTGTAGGCCCAGCCCGCGGCCAGGGAGGCGAGCCCCAGGGCCACGATGGGCCAGCCCCCGCGCAGTGCCAGCAGGACGCCGATGGCGAAGGCCAGCGCGAAGACCATATATGCAGCCGTCTTGACCTGGGCCGGGGTAAACCACCCCTGGGCCGTGGCACGGGGCGGGCCTAAGCGGGCATGGGTATCGGTCCCGCGTTCGAAGTCGGCGGCGTCGTTGTGCAGGTTGGTCCCGGCCTGGATCGCCACGCTCGCCAGCAGGGTCAGCAGGGCCGTGTAGATGGCAAGTCGGCCGGTCTGCGCAGCCGCAAGGGCGACTCCTGCGACCACCGGCGAAGCGGCCAGCAGGAGGGTCTTGGGGCGTGTGGCCTCAATCCAGTGGGTGACACATTCACCTGGATCAGACATAGGATGCCCTCATTCAGGGCCGCCGCGGGAATCGGTCGAAGTCCGGCGGCCGTCCTTCCAGGAAGGCATCGCGCCCCTCCTGGGCCTCATCCGTGGTGTAGAAGAGCGCGGTGGCATTGCCCGCCAGTTCCTGGATCCCGGCCAGTCCGTCGGTGTCGGCATTGAAGGCGGCCTTGAGACAGCGCAGCGCCGTGGGGGAGAGTCGCAGCATGTCCCGGCACCAGTCCACCGTCACTGCCTCCAGCTCGGCGAGCGGGACCACGGCGTTGACCAGGCCCCAGTCCAGGGCCTGGGGGGCATCGTACTGGCGACACAGGAACCAGACCTCCTTGGCCCGTTTGAGTCCGATGGTACGGGCGAGCAGCCCCGCCCCGAGTCCGGCGTCGAAGCTCCCCACCCGGGGCCCGGTCTGACCGAAGCGGGCGTTGTCCGCCGCAATGGTCAGGTCGCAGACCAGGTGCAGGACATGGCCCCCGCCGATGGCGTAACCCGCCACCATGGCCACCACCGGCTTGGGCAGGGTGCGGATCTGGCGCTGGAGTTCCAGGACATTGAGGTGCTGCACGCCCGCGCTGTCGCGGTAGCCGTCCTCCCCGCGGACGCGCTGGTCGCCCCCGGAGCAGAAGGCCAGGTCCCCGGCACCGGTGAGAATGATGGCCCCGATCTGGGGGTCCATATGGGCGCGGTGGAAGGCATCGATCAGCTCGCGCACCGTCTCTGGGCGGAAGGCATTGCGGACCTCCGGGCGGTTGATGGTGAGCTTGGCGATGCCCTCTGCCTGGCAATAGAGAATGTCCTGGTAATGCAGGCCCTTGGGAGTCTCCCAGGCGATGGGGGCGCGCGGCCCCTCGGGACTCTGGTGTGGCGATAACGGCATGGATCACCTGGGTGTGGCTGGGACTGGGGTGCGAGGATCGCCTGCTACCCGTCTGCTTGGCTGCGACCGGCCACTTTCACCGAGCGGGACTGGGTTTGCAACCCCGGGGTCTATGTGGTCCCGGCGTCGATCGCCGGAACGACCCTGCCTTGATTCCGTCCCATGTGGCGGCATGTCGGCCGCTGACCTGGCCCTGACCCTGACCCTGCCCGTGACCCGGAGCCTGCACCATGAAAAACAATCGACTGGACGCAACGGCCATCGAGCACGCCCTGGAAGCCCTGAACGCCGCATCAAAGGCCCCCTGGGGACTCTGCCAGGGCAAGCTGAACAAGGAGTTTCACTTCAAAAACTTCGTCGAGGCCTTCGGTTTCATGACCCGGGTCGCCTTGGTGGCGGAGGCCATGAACCACCACCCGGAGTGGTGCAACGTCTACTCAACGGTACGGGTAGACCTCGCCACCCACGATGCCGGCGGTATCACCGAACTGGACTTCGCCCTGGCTGAGCGCATCGAGGCCCTGGCTGGGTAGACCGCGGGGCGGTCAGTCCGAAGTCGCCCCCTTGGCCCGCCACTGGAAATGGCTCAGGAGCCGGGAGCGCATCTTTTTCTCCTTGTGCTTTCCGGCGGCGGCGACACGCTTCTCGGCCACGCCGATGAGGGTGTCCTGTGCCCCCTTGGCGGTGTCGTCGGGCGAGCGGCGCTGGATGTAGGTCCCGTCGGATTGCATGTCCCAGGCCGAACGCTGGTCGGCGAGCTGCACGTCCAGGATCAGGCGCAATTCCTGACGCAGCTCCGGGTGTTCTACCGGGGCATGAACCTCCACGCGGCTCTCCAGGTTGCGGCCCATCATGTCCGCCGAGCCGATGAAGTACTCCTCGTCGCCGCCGTTGCGGAAGTACATGATGCGCCCGTGCTCCAGGAAGCGCCCGACGATGCTCACCACCCGCGCCTTCTCGCTCAAGCCCGGGATGCCCGGGCGCAAGCGGCAGGTGTCGCGCACGATCAGGTCCACCTTGACCCCGGCGCGGCTCGCCTTGTACAGGGCGCGGACCACGTCCTTATCCTCGATAGCGTTCATCTTCATCTGCACGCAAGCGTCGCCGGTGTGCTCCTGGTGGCGGATCTCCCGGGCGATACGGTCCAGGATGCCGCTCTTGAGCATATAGGGCGCGGCGAGGATCTTGCGGTAGGAGGGCGGCGGGGAGTAGCCGGTCAGGTAATTGAACAGCTCCGTGAGGTCCTGGCCTATGGCCTCGTCGCAGCCAAGCATGCCGAAGTCGGTGTAGAGCTTGGCGGTCCCACCATGGTAGTTGCCGGTGCCGATGTGGTAGTAGCGGCGCAGTTGCGAGTAATCCCGGCGCACAACGAAGATGAGTTTGCTGTGGGTCTTGAGCCCCATGACCCCGTAGGTGACGTGGATGCCCTCGGCCTCCAGGCGCCGCGCCCAGACGATGTTGGCGGCCTCGTCGAAACGGGCCTTGAGTTCCACCAGGACCGCGACCTGCTTGCCGTTGCGTGCCGCCTGCACCAGGGAGTCGAGAATCCCACCGCCGGAGGTGCGGTAGAGGGTCATCTTGATGGCCAGAACCTTGGGGTCGTCCGCCGCTGTGCGCAGGAAGCGCTCCACGGTGGTGGAGAAGGACTCGTAGGGGTGCTGTAAGAGCAGCGGGCCCTTCTCGCGGATGATGTGGAAAATGTTGCGCCGGTCGTTGGCCAGGACCGGGTGGTCGCCGGGGCGATGGGGGGCGTCATGCAGTTCCGGGATCTCCAGGAAGGCCAGCTCGAAGAGGTCGCGCATGGCCATCATGCCCTCGACCTCGGCCACGTCCTGCACCTCGTCGAGTCCCAGCTCCGCCGCCAGCATACCGCGGTGGATCGGGTCCATGCCGGCCTGGACTTCCAGACGGACTATGGGGGCGAAATGGCGCTCGCGCAGTTCCGTCTCGATCAGCTCCAATAGGTCGTTGGCAGCCTCCTCGGAGGGCTCGACGATGGCGTTGCGGGACACCCGAAACAGGGCGCAGGTGGCAATCTCCATACCTGGGAAGAGCATGTCCAGGTTATTGACGATGAGGTCGTCCAGGGTCACGAAGGTGTTTTTCCCGTCCGCCTGGATCAGGCGCTTGGAGACCTCCTTGGCCACCGGGACCTTGATCCTGGCCATGTAGGTCTCGCCGCCGCCAGGGAAGCGGAGCGTCACCAACAGGTTGAGCGCCAGGTTGGAGATGAAGGGAAAGGGGTGGGCCGGGTCCATGGCCAACGGCGTGATCATGGGGAAGATGTTGGTGGAAAAATGCTCCCGCAGGCGCGCCTGGGCATCGGCAGCCAGGTCCTTGAATTTGACCAGGCGGATGTCCTTGGCCTCCAGCAGGGTCATGAGGTCGTCGAAGATGCGCTTCTGGTCCGCCTGGATCTCGCGGATCACCGCCAGACAGTCGCGGATCTGCTCGGTGGGGGTGCGGCCGTCTACCGACAGGGTATGCACCCCGGCGGCAATCTGCTGCTTCAGGCCACCGATGCGCTTCATGAAGAACTCATCGAGGTTGTTACTGACGATGGCCAGAAATTTGACCCGCTCCAGGAGGGGGTTACGCGGGTCGTCGGCCTCGTGCAGGACCCGCCGGTTGAAGGCGAGCCAGGTCAGCTCCCGGTTTAGATACAGGGCCGGGGCATCGAGATCGACCGGATCCGGCTGAGCCGCACTTGGCGCATGGCCGACGACCCGCTGTGGCTCGGGGTCGCACGCGGTATCCGGATTGGAAAGGGTTTCGCTACCAGTGTCGCTCATGGTGGGGCTTCTGCGTGGAGGGGGCGCGCGGCATTCTACCAAGCGGGCCACGATCCTGCGTGCGGGTGTCGCGGGTCTGGCATATCTCGACAGCCAAGCCGTTTGAGCCAAGGGGGGGGGCAGCCGCCTGGTCCAAAATCCCCTTGGGCTGCGAGGCTGGACCTGGTGTAGAGTCCCACCGTCGTCATGCGCGATGTTGGCTGGCTCGCCGCTGGACCAGTCACCTTATGATCCCGAACCCATGCAGGACCAGCACGACACCATCTTCCCCCAAGCGAACGACGCCAGCCTCGCCTTGGGTCCGTTTCTGGAACGCCTCGGGGCAGCGGGTTTTGCCCCCTGGGTCCCTGTCCTGGCGGGGCTCACGGTACAACGCCTGGACCCCGTGACCCACGGCGATCTGCCGCGCTGGCTGGCCGCCCTGGAGGCCATGCCCAGGCCGACACCCGGCGTCGTGAGCCTCAATGCCCCGGCCGTTGGCGTTGCCGGTGTAATCGATCCGCAAGACCAGTCCCGTCTGCGCGAGGCCCTGATGGTCCTGCACCCCTGGCGTAAGGGGCCCTACCGGCTCCACGGGGTGGCCATCGACAGCGAGTGGCGCTCGGACTGGAAGTGGGACCGCCTCGCCCCGTACCTGTCGCCCCTGGCAGGCCGCCGGGTCCTGGATGTAGGCTGCGGCAACGGTTACCACGCCTGGCGCGCCCTGGGGGCTGGGGCCGATCTGGTCCTGGGGATAGACCCGACCCTGCTCTCGGTCATGCAGTTCCTGGCGGTCGCCGGGCTCATGGGCGAGCCGCGGGTGGCGGTTCTGCCCTTGGCCCTGGAGGACCTGCCTCCGGGCATGACCGGCTTTGACACGGTGCTGTCGATGGGGGTGCTGTATCATCGCCGCGCACCCCTGGACCACCTGCGGCGCCTGCACCGGCTGCTGCGTCCGGGCGGGGAACTGGTGCTGGAGACGCTGGTGATCGAGGGCCCAGCCGGCCAGGTCCTGGTACCGGCGGGGCGTTACGCCCGGATGCGCAATGTCTGGTCCATCCCGACCCCCGCGACCCTGGAGACCTGGGTCGCCGATTGTGGCTACCGGGAGGTGCGGGTGGTGGATGTGACCGCGACGACAGGGTCGGAGCAGCGTCGCACCGACTGGATGCGCTTCGAGTCCCTCCCGGATGCGCTGGACCCGGTGGACCCGGGCCGGACCCTGGAGGGGCTGCCGGCGCCCCGTCGGGCCCTGGTGGTCGCTTCTGTATGATGGCGGCAGCGGGTATCGGTTCGGTTTGTCTCCCTCAATCGGGAGAGGGCGCCATGATCGGATCGGAGGTTCCCTTGATCCGCCAACCAAGCAAATGCGCAACGCACCTCGGAACATGACCGGCTTCGTAGACACCATGAGGCTCAAGGGGCAGGGAGAAGAGGATTCCTGGTTTGCCCGCCACGACCGGGAACTGGTCGATGCGTTGCACCATAAGCCACAGGTGCCGAATCAGGCCCTGACCATCGTCTCCGGTGGTCAGACCGGGGTGGACCGCGCCGCTTTGGATGCGGCCCTGGCCTTGGGACTCACGGTGGGGGGCTGGTGCCCCTTGGGCAGGCGGGCGGAGGACGGGCCCATCCCAGGGCGCTACCCCCTGCGGGAGACACCGGCGCAGAGCTATGCCAAGCGTACAGCGTGGAATGTGCGCGACTCGGACGCGACCCTGATTCTCTACCGTGGGGTACTGATCGGTGGCAGCGCCCGCACCGCGGAGCATGCGGCGCGCCTCGGGCGTCCACTGCTGACCCTGGACCTGGACGCGGCCCCGGATCCGGCCGTGGCGGCCGACTGGGTCCGGCGACAGGGGGTAAGGGTGCTCAATGTCGCCGGCCCACGGGAGTCCGGCGCCCCCGGGATCTATGCCCAGGCCCTGGCCTGGCTGCGGGCCTTGTTCGAGGCCCTCGCCAGGCCAGAGAAAGGGCTCCCCGGATGAACCTGCTGCTTGCCATCCTCACCCCCTTCCTCGGGGCCGTCCTCATTGCAGGGACCCGGCACCGTGGCCGGGTGCGCTTCGCCGTCAAGGCCGGCGTGACCACAGCGATCGCCCTGGGCCTGCTGGCGCCGCTACTCCCCGGGGCCTTCCGCGGCGAGACCCTGGTCTGGCGCCTGCCCTGGCTGCCCGACCTGGGGCTTGATCTGGCCTTCCGCTTCGACGGGCTTGGGCTCCTGTTCGCCCTGATGATCCTGGGAATAGGGCTCCTGGTCATCTTGTACGCCCGCTACTACCTCTCCCCCAAGGACGACATGGGGCGCTTCTACGCCAGTCTGCTGCTCTTCATGGGGGCCATGCTCGGCCTGGTCCTCGCGGAGAACGTCATGGTACTGCTCCTGTTCTGGGAGCTGACCAGCCTGTCGTCTTTCCTCCTCATCAGCTTCTGGCAAGGGCGCAGCGACGCCCGTAACGGGGCGCGCATGGCGCTGACCGTGACCGGTGCCGGCGGCCTGGCCCTGCTGGGGGGCTTTCTGCTGCTGGGGCACATCAGCGGGAGCTACGACCTTTCGGTGATCCTCGCCTCCGGGGATGCCATTCGCGCCCACCCCTGGTATGTGCCGACCCTGGTCCTGATCCTGCTCGGCGCCTTCACCAAGTCGGCCCAGTTCCCCTTCCACTTCTGGCTCCCCAACGCCATGGCCGCGCCCACGCCGGTGTCGGCCTATCTGCACTCGGCGACCATGGTCAAGGCGGGGGTCTTTCTCTTGGCGCGGCTCTTCCCGGCCCTGTCCGGCACGCCGGAGTGGTCGTATCTGGTGGGCGCCGTGGGGCTCGTCACCCTGCTGCTCGGGGCCTTCGTCGCCCTGTTCCAGCACGACCTCAAGGGGCTCCTGGCCTACTCGACCATCAGCCACCTGGGGCTTATCACGCTCCTGTTCGGTATCGGCACGCCCCTGGCCGCGGTGGCCGGGGTCTTTCACATCATCAACCACGCCACCTTCAAGGCGTCGCTGTTCATGGCCGCCGGGATCATCGACCACGAGACCGGCTCCCGGGACATGCGCAGAATCAACGGGCTGTGGCGCTGGATGCCCTATACGGGGACACTGGCCATGGTGGCCTCGGCGGCCATGGCCGGGGTGCCCCTGTTCAACGGCTTCCTCTCCAAGGAGATGTTCTTCGCCGAGACCCTGGGTGTGACGGCCCTGATGCCCTTCGGCTGGGCCCTGCCGGCGGCAGTCACCCTGGCGGGGGTCTTCGCGGTGGCCTACTCGGTTCGGTTCATCCATGACGTCTTCTTCAATGGCGACCCCATTGATCTTCCCAAGACCCCCCACGAGCCGCCCCGCTGGATGAAGGTCCCGGTGGAGGTCCTGGTGGCCCTCTGCCTCTTGGTGGGCATAGCCCCGGCCCTGACGGTGGAGCCCATCCTCGCTGTCGCGGCGGCGGGTGTCCTGCAAGGGCCTGTCCCGGCCCACGACCTGGCCATCTGGCACGGGTTCAGCCCAGCCTTGTGGATGAGCGTCATCGCCCTGATCGGCGGCGTTCTGCTCTACCTGGGCCGCCAGCCCCTCTATGCCCTGCACCGGCGTTGGGGCGGGCGGGTGCAGGCACGGGACCTCTACGACGGGCTGCTGGGGCTCGCCTTTGCCCTGGCCCGGCGGCTGACCGCGCTGCTCGACACCGGCTCCCTGCCGAGGATGCTGTTCGTCTTTGTCCTGGCCACCTTGGTCCTCGGCGGCGCCGGGTTCCTGGGCACGGCGGGCGGCCTGACAGGCCCGCGGCCCCTGTTGCCGGTGGATGGCGTCAGCCTGCTCGCGGCCCTCGGGCTGATGGCCGCCGCGGTGGCAGTGGTCCTGCGCCACCGCGAGCGCCTGGTGGCCTTGATCCTCATGGGGGCCGTGGGGCTGGTGGTGGCCCTGGCCTTCGTCCGCTTCTCCGCCCCGGACCTGGCCCTGACCCAGCTCTCGGTGGAGGTGGTGACGGTGATCCTGTTGCTACTGGCCCTGTATTTCCTGCCGCAGCAGGACCCGGTCGAGGGGTCCGCTGCCTGCCGGCTGCGGGATCTGGCCCTGGCCCTGGCGGCTGGCTCCGGGGTCGCGGTCCTGGCCTGGGCCGTGCTGACCCGGCCCTACGAGTCCATTGCGCCCTTTTTTATCGCCAACAGCGTCCCGGGTGGGGGCGGGGCCAATGTGGTGAACGTCATCCTGGTGGACTTCCGCGGCTTCGATACCCTGGGTGAGATCACGGTCCTGGCGGTGGCGGCGCTGGGCATCTATGCCCTGCTCGACGGCCTGCGCCTGGCGGGACCGCGGCAGGATGCCGCGGGACGGCCCTGGGACTGGGACTTGCACCCGGTCATCATGGCCTCCCTGACCCGGCTGCTGCTGCCGCTGGCCCTGTTGGTGTCGGTCTTCATCCTGCTGCGGGGCCACAACCTGCCCGGCGGCGGCTTCATCGCCGGCCTGATCACGGCGGTGGCCCTGATCATGCAGTACCTGGCTAACGGGGTGGTCTGGACCGCGGCGCGCCTGCCCGGAAACACGGCCCCCGTCATCGGCGCCGGGCTGTTGATCGCCAGCCTCACGGGGCTGGCCAGCCTGGCGCTGGGCTACCCCTTCCTCACCTCGGCCCATGGTCATGTGCACTGGCCCCTGGTGGGGGATGTGGAACTGGCCTCGGCCATGGCCTTCGACCTCGGGGTCTATCTGGCGGTGGTAGGGGCCGTGCTCCTGATCCTGATCCATCTGGGGCGCCTGCACGGGGGGGCACGCTGATGGAGGCCCTGTTCGCCCTGGTCATCGGCGTGCTCACCGCGTGCGGTGTCTATCTCATGCTGCGGGGGCGCAGCTTCCCGGTGGTGCTGGGGCTCACCCTGTTGTCCTATGCGGTGAACCTCTTCCTGTTGGCCATGGGGCGCCTGACTGTCGGGCGCCCCCCGGTCATTGGCGCCGGTGCCGCGGGTTATGCGGACCCGTTGCCCCAGGCCCTGGTGCTTACCGCCATTGTCATCGGCTTTGCCATGACCGCCTTCGTCATCGTCCTGGCCCTCAAGGCCAAGGCCGAGCTGGGGACCGATCGGGTGGACGGGGGCGAGGGGTCATGAACCATCTCGTCATGGCCCCGGTGCTCCTGCCGCTCCTCGGGGGTGTCCTGCTCCTGTTCCTGCACAGGACCCGCCTGCCCCTGCACCGCGCCTTCGGGTTGGCCCTGGTGGCTGCGCAGGCCCTGGCGGCCCTGGCCCTGATGCGGGAGGTCAGCGATGGGACCACCCTGGTCTATGCCGTCGGCAACTGGGCCGCGCCCTTCGGCATCCTGCTGGTGGCGGACCGGCTCTCCGCCTGGATGCTGGTCATCACCGCCCTGCTGGCCCTGTTCGCCCTGCTCCATGCCGCCCGCGGGACCGACGCGGCGGGGCGCTACTTCCATGTCCTGTTCCAGTGGCAATTGCTGGGGCTCAACGGGGCCTTCCTCACCGGGGACCTGTTCAACCTGTTCGTCTTCTTCGAGATCTTGCTGATCGCCTCCTACGCCTTGCTGATGCACGGTGGGGGGCGGGAGCGAACCCGCGCCGGGCTGCACTTCGTGGTGGTCAACCTGCTGGGCTCCAGCCTGTTCCTGTTCGCGGTGGGGACCCTCTACGGGGTGCTCGGCACCCTCAACATGGCGGACCTGGCGGTGAAGGCGGCCGCGACGCCTCCGGAGAACCTGGGCCTGGTGCGCGCCGCCGGGCTCCTGCTGTTCGGCGTCTTCGCCCTCAAGGCGGCCCTGCTGCCCTTCTACCTCTGGCTGCCCGGGGCCTATGCCGGGGCCAGCGCCCCGGTGGCCGCGCTCTTCGCCATCATGACCAAGGTCGGGGCCTACAGCATCCTGCGGGTCTCGACCCTGATCTTCGGCGCCGAGGGCGGCCCCGTCGCGGGCCTGATCGCGCCCTGGCTGCTGCCCCTGGCACTGGCGACGCTCGCGGTCGGCATGCTTGGGGTCCTGGCCGCGACCCGCCTGCGGCGGCAGATCGCCTACCTGGTGGTCGCCTCTGTGGGGTCCCTGCTGGCCGCTTTCGGGTTGGGTGGGGCCGCCGGGATCGGCGCCGGGCTCTACTACCTGCCGCACAGCACCTTCGCCACCGCGGCCCTGTTTCTGCTGGCAGACCTGATCGCACGCCGCCGCGGCGCCCTGGACGATCGCCTCGACCCGGGGCCTGTCATCCCCGGGGCCGTGGGTCTCGGTGCTGTCTTCTTCGTCGCCGCGGTCGCCGTGGTGGGGCTGCCGCCCCTGTCAGGCTTCCTCGGCAAGTTCATGCTGCTGCGCGCGGCCCTTGGGCACCCGGCCCTGCCCTGGATCATGGCGGTGGTCCTGGGGGGGGGCCTGCTCGGCCTGATCGCCCTGGCCCGCAGCGGCAGCCTGCTGTTCTATCGGCCGGAGGCCGAGCCGCAGACACTGGGCGCGGCGCCGCCTGGGGTCTGGGACCTGCTGCCGGCGATCGGGCTCCTGGCCCTGGTCCTGGGCCTCACCCTCTGGGCCGGCCCCATCTCCGAGGCGGCCACAGCCACCGCCGACCAACTGCTGCACCCCCAGGGCTATATCCAGGCCGTGCTCGGGGAGGCTCCGGCGGTCGCTCCCGGATCCGGATCGGGGGAACCCATGATGCACCGCCTCTTGCCGCACCCCATCCTCAGCCTGGCCCTGGCGGCGATCTGGCTCCTGCTGGTCAACAGCGCCTCCGCCGGCCAGATCCTGCTCGGCCTCCTGCTCGGCTGGGGCATCCCCCTGTTCACCCGTCCCTTCTGGCCCGACCGGGTGCTGGTCCACAGGCCCCTGGCCCTGCTGCGCTTCGTCGGGGTGGTGCTCTACGACATCCTCATGGCCAACCTCACCGTGGCCGGGCTGGTCCTGGGGCATCCGCGGCGGTTGCGGCCCGCCTTCGTGGTCCTGCCCCTGCGGCTCAAATCGGAACTGGCCATCAGCCTGCTGGCCAACACCATCTGCCTGACCCCGGGAACGGTCTCGGCGCGGCTGTCGGCGGACCGGACCGAGCTCCTGGTGCATGTCCTGGATGCGGCCGATCCCCAGGCCGTGGTGGCGGAGATCCGGGCGCGTTACGAGGCCCCACTGCTGGAGGTCTTCGAGTCATGCTGACCGCGGCCCTGATCCTTGCGCTGGCCCTGGTGGCCGCCGCCCTTTCCTTAAGCCTGTGGCGCCTGTTGCGCGGCCCCAGCGCGGCGGACCGCATCCTGGCCCTGGACACCCTGTACATCAACACCATCGCCCTGGTGGTGCTGCTCGGCATCCACTTGGGCAGCGCCCTTTACTTCGAGGCGGCCCTGCTCATCGCCCTGATGGGCTTCGTCGGCACCGTGGCCCTGGCCAAGTACCTGCTGCGCGGCGACATCATCGAGTGACCCCATGCTGGACCTGTTGCTCTCCCTCCTGATCCTCGCCGGTGCGGCCTTCACCTTCGTCGGCTCCCTGGGCCTGGCGCGGCTGCCGGACTTCTACACCCGGCTCCACGCCCCCACCAAGGCGACCACCCTGGGGGTCGGCAGCCTGCTGATCGCCTCGGCCCTCTACTTCAGCACCAGGGGCCACGGGATCAGCCTGCACGAGGTCCTGGTGACGCTCTTTCTGTTCATCACGGCCCCCGTGAGCGCGCACCTGCTCGCCAAGGCGGCGCTGCACCTGCGGCTGAAGTCCCTGGCGGCGCTGCCGGGGGAGGATCGGGAGGGGGCAGATCCGCACCGGGCGGATGGGGTGTAGGTGCGGGTTTATCCACACCGGAGCCGGGGCGTTGTAGGACGGGTTCCGGACCCGCAAACTTCGCAGAGCGGTCCGCGCCCCGCTACGCCGCCGCCGGCCTGGCCCACCAGCGCCCGAGCCGGGCGTGGAAGGACTCGTGGGCCGAGAGCAGGGCCGGGGTGAAGACCAGGACCAGGACCGTGGCGAAGCCGACCCCGAAGGCCAGGGAAACGGCCATGGGGATGAGGAACTGGGCCTGGAGGCTGGTCTCGAAGATCAGTGGCCCGAGCCCCACCACAGTGGTCGCGGAGGTCAGCAGCATGGCGCGCAGCCGGGAGCAGGCGGCCTCCACCAGGGCCTGGTCCACATCCATGCCCTCATGGCGCAGGTCCTGGTACATGCTGACCAGGATGATGGCGTTGTTGACCACGATCCCGGAGAGGCCAAAGAGCCCGAACAGGGACAGGAGTGTCAGGTCGATCCCCAGGAGCCAGTGCCCCACCACGGCACCCACCAGCCCCAGGGGGATGGAGGTCATGACCACCAGGGGCCAGCCCCAACTGGAGAAGACCGCGGCCAGGATCAGGAAGATCATGCCCAGGCCCAGCATCAGCCCGAGCTGCATGTCCCCCAGGGTCTCGCGCTGGTCGGCGGCACGCCCCTCGAAGCTGTAGGTCACCCCGTAGCGCGCCACCAGGGGCGGGAGCAGGTCCTCCTTGAGGGTGCCCTGCACCGCGTCGGGCGTGTTATCGGCGCGGTTGATGTCCGCGGTGACCTCCACCGCCAGCCGTCCCCCGGCGTGGCGCAGGGCCTCGAAGCCACGGCGGTTCTCCCAGTCCGCCACCGTGTCCAGGGGGACGAACTGGCCATTGGGCAGGCGGATGCGCAACTGCTCCAGGGCGTCGAGCCGGGTGCGCTCGGACCTGGGCAGGAGCACGCGCACCTCCAGCTCGTCCGCGCCGGCCTGGACGAGCTGGGCCAGGTGGCCGTCGAAGGCGGCGCGCAGTTGGGTCCCCAGGAGCTGGGTCGTGACCCCCAGGGCCTGACCGGCGGGGGAGACGCGGTAGATGAGCTGCTCGCGCCCGAAGGGCATGTCATCGACGATGCCTGAGACGCCGGGGACGCCTTCGAGCCCCTGGGCCAGGTCCAGGGCCGCGGCCTTGAGGGCCTGGGCGTCGTCGCCGGTGAGCCGGACATTGAGGTCGCGCCCCGGGGGACCGCTGCGCCGGGCGGAGATGGCCAGGCTCTCCAGACCCGCCGGCAGGGTCAGATGTTGGCGCCAGGCGGCGAGGAAGGTCTCGTTGCGCACGCTGCGGTCCTCGGAGGGGATCAGCTCCACCAGGACCGAGGCGAGCTGGTCGCCCCTGGCCGAGGCCCCCGCCTCCACCGCCACCGTGGTCCCCAGGCGGGCCACCGCCGCCTCCACCAGGCCGCCGCCAAGCTCCCGATCAGCCGCCGCCAGGGCCCGCTCCAGCTCCTTGAGGAAGGTGGCGGTCTGCTCCCGCGGGGTCCCGGCGACGAAGGTGGCGTTGGCAAAGACGATCTGGCCCTCCGGGGTGGGGAAGAAGACGAAGGCGATGCGCCCCCCCGCCAGGAGCCCCACGGACAGCAGCATGAGCACCGCCACCAGGCTGATGGTGACCCAGCGCCGCCGCACCGAGGCCGTCACCAGGGGGCGGTAGAGGCGGTCGCGGAAGTGGTCGAAGCCCGCGTCCACCCGCTCCCGCCAGCGCGGCTTGATGTCATTGGCCTGATGGCTGAAGGCCGAGCGCAGGTGGGCCGGCATGATGAGGAAGACCTCCATCAGGGAGGCGGCCAGGACCATGATGGCGACGAAGGGGATGTCGCCGAGGATGTTGCCCATGACCCCGCCGATCATCATCAGGGGCAGGAAGGCGGCCACTGTGGTCAGGGCCGAGGCGGTGATGGGCCAGAACATGCGCCTGGCCCCGGCCACCGCCGCCTCGGCCGGCGCCATCCCGGCGCGGAAGCGCGACTCGGCATACTCGCCGATGACGATGGCGTCATCGTCGATCACACCCAGGGTGAGCAGGAGCCCGAACAGGCTGATCATGTTGATGGTCCCGCCGAAGCCCCAGAGCAGGGCCAGGGCGGCGAGGTAGGCGATGGGGATGCCCATGGCCACCCAAAGGGCGACCCGCCCCGGAAGGAAGACATAGAGCAGGATCATGACGAGGACGAAGCCCTGGATGCCGTTGTCGGTCAGCAGGTCGATACGGTCGCGGATGAGCTGCCACTGCTCGTCGAAGACGCTGATCTGGATCGAGGGCGGCAGGGTCGGTCGGGTCTCCGTCAGCCATTGGTCGAAAAGGCGGGCGGCCTTGAGGGAGTGGCCGGTCTCGGCGCGCTGGACCAGAAGCTCCACGGTGGCGGGACCCCGGAGCGCGGGCGTCTCGCCCGCGAGCGGGCCGGAGGCCCGCTCCCCCTGGGACACGGGCTCAACGGCGGGGACAAACCCAGCCACCTCCCGCAGCGTCAGTGCGCCGGGTCTGGCCTCACGGACGATGGTCGCCACCTCCCCCAGCCGCACCAGGCCCCGGGTGTCGCTGACAATGGCCAGGTCCTCGAAGGCCACGGGGTCGCGGCGCTGCTCCAGACCGCGGATCTCGCGGGCCCCGTCGGCCTCACCGGCCAGCCCTGAGGGCAGGTCCTGGGCCAGGCGGCCGACCTGCTCGCCGATGCCGTCCAGGGACAGCCCCAGGGTCTCCAGGGCCCGCCCGGGGACCTCGATGGCGATACGCTCGTCCGGGAGTCCGGCGATGTCCACCCGATCGACACCGCGGGCCAGCAGTTCCCGCTCGAACTGGCGCACCCAGGGGCGCAGGTCGGCCAGGCTCGGCCCCGAGACCAGGAGGCGGGCGACGGACTCGTAGCGGGAGATGCGGCTGATCTGAGGGGTCTCCGCGTCCTTGGGCAGGTTGCGGAACTCGTCTACGCGCTGGCGTACCTGGTCCAGGGCCAGCAGGGGGTCGGTGCCCTCGTGCAGTTCCAGGGACAGGCTCGCGATCCCCTGGGTGGAGGTGGAGGTCATCTTCTTGAGGCCATCCACCGTCTTGAGGCGTTCCTCGAAGGGGATGACGATGCCGTTCTCTACGTCCTCCGCCGAGGCCCCGCTCCACACCACCCGCACCGAGATCACGTCCAGGGCAAAGGTGGGGAAGAACTGGATGTTCATCCGCGTCAGGGCCACGCCGCCCAGGGCAAAGATGACGATCATCAGCAGGTTGGCGAGCAACCCGTGGCGGGCGAAGACGGCGATCAGGCCTCGCCTCATGGCCGCGCCTCGACCCGGGCCGGTGCCCCGGCCTGGCTCAGCCCCTGCCCTTCGCCGATCTCCTGTACCTTGAGGCCGTCCACGGCGTTGGGCAGGTGAGTGACCATCACCCGCGAGCCGGGGCCCAGGCTGGCGGCCCGCACCAGGACCTTGCTCTGGCCGCCCTCCCCGGTCTCCCCCACCCGCTCGATGGGCACCGCCTGGAGCCGGCCGTCCACCACGGCGTAGATGCGCTCGCCGCCGTTGAGGGCGGCAAAGGGGAGGGCGACGGTGTCGGCGGCGACGGGGCGCTCCAGGGTGAGATCGACGAAGGCCCCCAGGGGCAGGTCGGCATCGGGCTCCAGGCGCAGCAGGGCATCGACCCCGCGGGCGTCGGCCTCTCCGGCCAGGCGGTCCAGGGTCGCCCCGAAGGTCCGCCCGGCGTGACGGGCGCGGGCGCTCAGGCGTTCCCCCTTGGCCAGGGCGGCGCGCAGTTCCTCGCTGCGATCGCCGGGGATCTTGGCGCGCAGATAGAGCCCGTCGTGGGGGTAGAGGGTGAGGATGGTCTGGTTGGGCTGGACCTGATCCCCGGCCGCCGCCTCCACCACGCCGATGCGAGCCGGGAAGGGGGCGCGGACCTCGCCGCGGGCCGCATCGCGCTCGGCCTCGGCGCGCTTGGCCTCCAGCACCGCCAGGCGCGCCGGGTGCTCTGCGATGGCCTGCTCGCGCAGCGTCACCGCGAGCCGCGCCCGGGCCAGTTGCTCGCGGGCCTGATCCACGTCTGCGGCGGTGCCCAGGCGCTGGGCCTGAACCTTGTCGGCACGGCCCAGGGCGGTCTCCGCGAGATCCAGCAGGGCACGCTCCTGTTTGTGGGCCTCCCGGTCGTGTTCGAGCTTGAGCTGCTCCCTGGCCACCTCGGCGCGGGCCTGGGCCAGGCGCGGCTCCAGGTCGCGGGGGTCCATGCGGGCGAGCAGGGCCCCGGCCTCGACCCGCTCCCCGTCGCGCACCGCCACCTGCAAGAGGCGCCCGGCCACCGGGGCCGCCGCCCGCACCCGGTCCGGGGCCTCGACGCGGCCGAAGAGAGCCAGCAGCGGGCGATGGTCGGCGGGGGTCACACTGAGGGTCTCCACCCGCCAGACGCGCTCCTGTGGCGCCGCGGTAGCGGACTTGGGACGGGTTGCCTTGAGGACCATGAAGCCCGCGACGCCGAGCAGCACGATCAGGATGGGTAAGATTCGGCGCAGCATTCGGGGTGCTCTTAGCGGCAGGAGGGCGGGACCAGGGCAAGGGCATCGGGCGCCCACCCGGTGACCGGGCTCATCGAGGGTCCAGTCGCCTGGAAGCAAGGGGACAGGCGCAACATTGATCCGATGCGCAGTGACGCCTTCCGGAGCCGACGGGGCTCAACCCGTCTGGCCACTCATTGGTCCAGGAGTTTAGCGAAAGTTGGGGCCTGAGCTGGAGAGTTCCAGACTTGGCCAGAACGCTCTATCTTCCCAGGCTGACGGGCCTAATAATGCTCGGGAGCGGTTCCCGGCATCGGCGGCATCGGCGGTGCTACGGCATGGCGGGTATCGGCGGCCGGACGCATGTTACGACAAATTGGCGAGTAATGTGCCAGCCGGGGCACAAGTCAAGACCTGACCCTCGCCTTGTGTGACACTCGCCTTGACAGGGGCACAAGTCAAGACCCTCGCCTTTTTTTCTCGCCTTTTTGACCCTCTCCTTTTGCTCGCCTTTTGCTGGCCACCCAGACCGGAATGACCAACGACGGGCTGCGATGCCAAGGCCTGATCTCTGTGCGCGACCTCTGGATGAAGGCGCATGGCTATACCGGAGACCGTCGTGTGCTCCCTTCTTGTGAACCGCTTGAGTAGCGGACCCGCATGCTGGATGGTGTCGGGAGGGCGGGCTAGTGAGCCCCTTCGATGAGATAGATTTCGATCCGCCGATCCTGCTGCCCCCCGGCCCTGGGGGTACCAGCGGCAACGGGTCTGGTCTCGCCAAGTCCGATGGCCTCCAGACGCTCCGCCGCGACGCCGCGGTCGATCAGTGCCTGCCTGACCGCATCGGCTCGGGCCTGGGAGATGGCGAGGTTTGTCTCGTCACGCCCGGCAGCGTCGGTGTGACCCTCGATCCGGGCCGCCAGCGTGGGATATTGCAGCAGCAGGCCGGCCAGGTGGTCGAGCATCTTCAGCTCCCCAGGGCGGAGGCTTGCCTTGCCGGTGGGGAACTTAAGGTCCTTCTCGGTCAGGATGAGCGAAAGGCCCCGCTCGGTCTCGCTGCCGCTCAGCTCAAAGACCCTGGCCAACAGGGCGCGCTGCCTTGCCAGTGCCTCTGCCTGGGCCTGTTGGGCGGCCAGGCGGGTGGCATCCTGTTGTCTGCGCTCCGTGTTGAGGGCTGCCTCCAGGGTCGCGATGCGCCCCTTCGCCTCGGCGATCTGCCGCTCCAGGGCCGCCTTTTCCGCCTCCGCCCGGACGGCAGCGCCAAGGTCTTGTTCGATGCCAACCGGGTACTTCTTGCCCGCGTCGACGTTGCCCGGCAGCCCCGCAACTGCCTGGCCGCCGTCGGCTTGCTGACCTGCTCGATCGAGTTCCGGGTGCCGGTTGGGCGTTGCGCTGTACCAGGCGTAGAGCATGAGCGGGGCGATCAGCAGGATCCAAGTCAGGACGTTGTAGCGGGTTTTGGTACCTTGTTCGCTGGGGTTTTCCACCGACTGGTCTGTCGCGCCGGCCTCGGCTCCGATGCCCTCGCGAGGGGCAGCGGCACGCGGGCCCAGGACCAGCTTACGCAGCTCGTCCAGGAGCAGTACGCTCGATGACACGGCCATGGCCAACCCCCAGTCCGCCAGACTGAGGTCCGTGGTGCTGAATACCACCTGGGCTGGGCCCCAGTGGACCACCAGCACCTGAAGGGCCAGGACGCCTGCCAGGGCCAGCCAGAGCCAGCGGTTGCGCAGGAAGTCGCGGTTGAAGGCGCTGCCCTGCTCGGCGCGAGCGTTGAAGACGTTGAAGAACTGGAACAGGACGAAGGTCGTGAAGGCCAGCGTCAGGGCATAGTCCTCGCCGCTGGGCTGCGCATAGCGGAACAGGGTCAGGGTGCCCACCGCCATGATGGCCCCATAGAACATCAGCAGGCCCAGCCGCCTGGCGGTGAGAATGCGGGCGTCGGGCGGCCTGGGGGGCTCGTCCATCACCCCCGGACGGGCGGGCTCGACCCCGAGGGTCATCGCGGGCGGGCCATCCATGATGATGTTGATCCACAGGATCTGGACGGCGGTAAAGGGCGTCGTCCAGCCCAGCAGGCTGGCCCCCAGGACGGTCTGGATGGCACCCATGTTGGTGGAGAGCTGGAAGCGGACGAACTTGACCAGGTTGTCGTAAATGGTCCGGCCCTCCCGCACCGCGCCGACGATAGTGGCGAAGTTGTCGTCGGTCAGAACGAGCGTCGCCGCCTCCTTGGTCACCTCGGTCCCGGTGATGCCCATGGCCACGCCGATGTCGGCGGTCTTCAGCGCCGGCGCGTCGTTGACCCCGTCACCGGTCATGGCCACCACATGACCGCGGGCCTTGAGCTGCCGGACGATGCGCACTTTGTGCTCGGGGGCGACCCGGGCGAAGACCGATACCTGGTCGAGGCGCGCGCTCAAGTCCTGCTCCGACAGGGCGTCGATCTCGCGGCCGTCGAGCACCTCGCCGGTGAGGCCCAGGTCCCGGGCGATGGCGGCGGCGGTGGCGCGATGGTCGCCGGTGATCATCTTGACCTGGATGCCGGCGCGTGCGCAGAGGCGGATGGCATCCCGGGCCTCGGGGCGGGGCAGGTCCATGATGCCGACCAGGCCCTGGAAGACCCAACCTTCGCAGTGGTCCATCAGCTCCCCGCCCGGGTCGAACGACTGGGCCGGGATGTCCTTTCCGGCGACCGCCAGGACGCGCATGGCCTGCCCGGCGAGCGCCTCGTTCTCGGCAACCAGCCTGGCGCGGGCGGTCTCGTCCAGGTCCGCCGTGCCGTCTGGCCCGAGCCAGGCCGGCGAACGGCCGAGCAGGACGTCGGGCGCACCCTTGACGTGCATGCGCACCACATCGCCGTGGTGGTGGAAGGTGGCCATGAACTTGTGGGCGGAGTCGAAGGGGACCTCGGCGATCCGCGGGCGGTGCTCCGCCAGTGCCTCGGCGTCTACCCCGCCCTTGGCGGCCAGGGCGAGCAGGGCGCCCTCAGTGGGATCGCCGATCAGGGCGCCGTCGCGGATACGGCTGTCGTTACAGAGGGCGGCGGGGACCAGCAGGGCATCCAGGTCTCCAGTCGGCCCCCCGTCCTCGGCAGCGATGGTGCCCGCCGCCCCGTAGCCCTCGCCGCTGACCACCAGGCGACGGCCGCGGTAGAAGGCGGCGCGGGCGGTCATCTGGTTGAGGGTCAGGGTGCCGGTCTTGTCCGAGCAGATCACCGTGGTGCAGCCGAGGGTCTCGACGGCCGCCAGCTTCTTGACGATGGCCCTCTGCTTGGCCATGCGTTGCATCCCCAGGGCGAGGGTCACCGTGACCACCGCCGGCAGCCCCTCCGGGATGGCGGCGACCGCCAGGGCGATGGAGGTCAGCAGGGTCTCCATCCAGGGCTGCCCGCGCATCAGCCCGAGGGTCAGGATCAGGGCGATGACGACGCCGGCGATCGACCGCCAGGCGGCGGCCCAGGCCGTCGAGCTGGACTTGCAGGGGTGTGGCGCCGGGCTCGGCGGCCGCCGAGCATCCCGGTCAGGCGGCCCATCTCGGTGGCCATGCCGGTGGCGGTGACCAGGAGCTCCAGTCGCCCGCGGGTGACCACCGTGTTCATGTAGGCCATGTTCAGGCGCTCGGCCAGGGGCGCCGCGGCGGGGACCTGGGCCTGGGCGTCCTTGCCCACCGGATGAGACTCGCCGGTCAGGGTCGATTCGTCCACCTCGGCATTGTGGGCGACCAGGAGCCGCCCGTCCGCCGGCACCCGGTCGCCGGCCTCCAGCAGGACCAGGTCCCCGGGAACCAGCCCGGTCGCGGGGATCTCCTGCACCCCGCCATCGCGGCGGACCCGGGCCGTGGGTGAGAGCATCTTCTTCAGCGCCGCCAGGGTGGCCTCGGCCCTGTGCTCTTGCCAGAAGCCGAGCAGGGCGTTGAGCACAACGACGATCAGGATGACCACCGCGTCCTTGAGGTCGCCAATGGAACCTGCCAGGACGGCGGCGGCGACGAGCACCAGGATGAGCAGGCTCTTGAACTGGTCAGCGAGCAGCAGCCACTTGGACCTGGGCGGCTTCTCCGCCAGGCGGTTTTCCCCGTGCCGGGCGAGCCGCTGGTTGACTTCTGCCGCGTCCAGGCCGCGGGCGGGATCGGCATCGAGGGTACGGGCCGTGTCGGCTGCGCTGAGGTTGTGCCAGGCCTTGTCTTCTGTGGTCATGACGCCTGCTCCGTCTCAGTGCTGCTCGTTCTTGGGAACGGCCGCGACCTTTTTGGTCGCCTCGGCAATCCAGTCCATGATCGCAAACAGCAGCCCGGACACCACCAGGGTCAGGTGGGTGGCCAACTTCAGCCACACCTGGTCTTCGGTCATGGTGTCGGTCATGAAGATCCGCAGCAGCTCGATGGCGGAGATGGCGACGATGGAGCCGATCAGTTTCATCTTCAGTTCCGAGAAGCCCACCTGACCCATCCACGAGGGTCGGTCCTCGTGTTCGCCGATTTGCATGCGCGAGACGAAATTCTCGTAACCGGCGAAGACGATGATGACGAGCAGGTTGGCCACCAGGACCACATCGATGAGGGAAAGCAGGGCGACGATCACCTCCCCGCCGGAACTGGTGAAGACCATGGGGGCAAACTCGATGAACTCCTTGACGAACTTGACGAGTAGCAGGCTCAGCGCCAGGAGCAACCCGATGTAGAAGGGCGCCAGCAGCCAACGGCCGGCGAACAGGAAGGACTCCAAACGATTCTCGATGTGCATCAACAAAGGCTCCTGGAGGAAGTTGCGAAACTGATCGGTCAACCGGACAGAGATTGGGGGATGACTGGGGAAACTCAACGTCACCTTGGGCCACCGTCAGCGACGTCGTTTGCCGTGGTTGTGTTGCGCTAGGCTGGTATCAATCTGCTCTGACACCTTGGATGGGGCATGCCGGATACCTCGTCCGGCGATGGAGTCCTCCCCCGACTCGCCCTCGGCGTCCGGTCGTTGAACCTGCGTCCAGCGTGTGGACCTGCCTCTGTCCGCGTCGCCGGGCGGCGGTCGAACCCCACCTCCGATTTGGCGGCGGCGCCCTAAGGGTGCGGCCTGCTTTCTCACCTGGAATCCAAACCTATGCTGCACGAATTCATCGACTGGATACTGGTCACCGTCAGCGACTGGGGCTACACGGGGATATTCGTCCTGATGGCCCTGGAGTCCACGGTACTGCCGATCCCCAGCGAGCTGGTGGTGATCCCGGCGGGCTATCTGGCCTTCAAGGGCGAGATGAACCTGGTTCTGATCTTCCTCGCCTCGACCCTTGGGAGCCTGGCCGGTGCCTTCATCAACTACTTCTTCGCCCTCCTGGTGGGGCGCCCCTTCCTGGAGCGCTATGGGCGCTGGTTCTTCGTCAAGCCGGAGATGCTGCACAAGACAGACGCCTTCTTCGTCCGCCACGGGGCCATTTCCACCTTCACCGGGCGTCTGATCCCCGGCATCCGCCACCTGATCTCGCTGCCGGCGGGTCTCACCCGCATGAACGTTCTGAGCTTCAGTCTCTATACGACCCTGGGCGCCGGCATCTGGACCATCGTCCTCATCGCCCTGGGCTGGTTCATCGGCGGCAACGAGGCCCTGCTCAAGGAGCATCTGCCCCTGGTCACCGGGGCTGTCGTGGCCTGCGTCGTCCTGGTGCTGGCCGGCTATGCGCTGTGGCAGCGGCGGGCCAGTTGCCCGTCGGACTGAGGGCGCCGGGTGTCCGCCCCGAACGCCCCGTGCTGCACCATGTCGCCGGGCTACGAGTGCCTCGCGTCGGGGCCCCTAGTCCAGCAGGCCCAGGTCGCGGCGGATCACGGAGAAGTCGAAGGCCTGACCTTTGGGGCCCCGCGCCTCCGACATTTCGATTTCCTTGAGCAGCAGGTCAACCTGCCCCCTGCCGACCTGGGTGCGGACCGCCGCCCGCGGCGTCTGTCCGCCCAGGGCCGGTAGGGCCCGGTCGCTCCAGTCGGGATAGCTGCGCCGCTTGAAGTCCAGCGCGATGGCGTTCAGCTCGTCCGGAGAGGGCCCAGCCGGGTCCGGCACGGGCGCCGCAGCGCCTCGATATTTTTCAAGGAGGGCCAGCGGGTCGGAGTGCTCGCGGGTGCGATGACGAATCCGCCCGCCGCAGGCCGTCTCGATGAGCTCGCGGTATCGGTCGGCGCGCTCGACGGAGTTGGTCTCGACCCGCAGCTTGCCCTTGCCGAGCGTGGCGCGTGCAAGCATGGTCCGGGCCCCATCCTGCCGCGACACGCCCCCGATGTCGTCGAAAAAGTAGCTTTGCTCGGAGGCGTCGCCCGGCGGCGCCTCGACCCCGTCCATGGCGGCCAAACAGGCCCCGATCTCGGCCTCCAGCGATGGGTCGAACCCGAAGTGGTCCACCGTGAGCAAGATGTCGTGCCCCTCGGTGTTCGTCAGCTTGGGTCGCATCGCCGGGCGGCGATCCACCTCGGCGACGACGGCATCCCAGCGGCCGATGAGGTCGCGGCCCATCTTCTCCTCGCGGAGCCGGCTCACGGCGTCGGCTCCGGTCCGGCGCAGCGACTCCAGGGCATGACCGACCACGTCGGCTGCCTCCCGCGGCGGCAGGGGCCGCGGGTGGGTCCCACAAAGCAGCGACAGACCCTCGTAATCGGCGACCCGGGCCAGGATGGCATAGCGGGCGACGAGCGTCTTCGATCCCTCCGACTCCAGGACATCCCGGACCTCGCCGGTCAGTAGGTCGCGAAGCCTCAGGCTGTGTTCTGGCTCAACGGCGAGCACCTCCCATACGGACAGCCAGGCGGCCTGTTGCGCCTTCAGCCAGGCCCGCTCGGTGTTGGAGAGGCGGCTTACCTTCTCTTGCCCAAACCAATGGGCGAGGGGCTTGCCTTTGAACAGGGCGTGGAAGGCCAGGAAGGGTGCCAAGAGATCAATCGCCAACGGCTGCAGGGTGGCTGGTTTTGCGGCCCGTGCCAGTGCCTTGCCGAAACGCCGCGCGCCGTGCTCGAAGATCGCTTCGACGAGCCGCTGGTCGATCTTGTGCAGGTCCTTGGGGTCGGGAATGGCGGCCTCCCCGGGCGTCGGCGCCGTTGGCCGGGACGAGTTCCCTAGGCTCGACGCCGGCGAGGCATCGTCCTGGTAGGGAAGGGCGAGTCGCGTCTCCAGACCATCGGCCCCGATATGACGCTCCTCCACCGCCGCGGCCGATGTCTGCCCGAGCTGTCCGCGGTACTTGCCGACGAAGGCCACGAGGCCATTGGCGCAGGCCGTGACGATGCGGACATCGCGTTCTGCGAGCGGGCGCGGGAGTCCGTCGCGGTCGCGGTGCGCAACCCTGGGGTAGGCCATCGGATCGGCAACCGGCCAGCCGTGCTCAGCGACCTCGCGGCGCATCCCGGCCGGCAGGTCCGCGCCACGCTCGAAGTTGAGCGACAGGGTGGTCGTACCCATGTCCAACGGGGTATCCCTTTCCTGCGACGACTCGACCGAGGTCAGGAAATGCTCCATCGCCAGGTGCGAAGGGAAG
>CAWDHW010000019.1:0-78822 GCA_963802205.1 uncultured Gammaproteobacteria bacterium
TCGGCGATCGGCTGACCTGTGTCTTTGTGGACAACGGGCTACTGCGCCTGGGCGAGGGCGATCAGGTCATGCAGACCTTCGCCCGCCACATGGGGGTCAGGGTCATCCGTGCGGACGCCGAGGACCTGTTCCTGTCGCGCCTGGCGGGGGTCACGGACCCGGAGCAGAAGCGCAAGATCATCGGTAGAACCTTCATCGACGTCTTCGACTCGGAGGCTGAGAAGCTCGCCAATGTCAGGTGGCTGGCGCAAGGGACCATCTATCCCGACGTCATCGAATCTGCCGGCGCCAAGAGCGGGAAGGCGAAGGTCATCAAGTCTCACCACAACGTGGGCGGGCTGCCAGACACGATGAACCTCAAGCTCATCGAGCCCCTGAGGGAACTGTTCAAGGACGAGGTGCGCAAGATCGGGGTGGAGATCGGGCTGCCCTACGAGATGGTCTACCGCCACCCCTTCCCCGGCCCAGGGCTTGGGGTGCGCATCCTGGGCGAAGTCCGCCGCGACTATGCCCACACCCTGCGCCAGGCGGACCACATCTTCATTGAAGAACTGCACAAAGCCGAGCTGTACCACAAGGTCTCCCAGGCCTTTGCGGTGTATCTGCCGGTCAAGTCCACCGGGGTGGTGGGGGACAACCGCCAGTACGCCGACGTCATCGCCCTGCGCGCCGTGGAGACCATCGACTTCATGACCGCCCGGTGGGCCCATCTGCCCTACGACTTCCTGGATCACGTCTGCCGGCGCATCGTCAACGAGGTCCGCGGCGTTTCCCGCGTCGTCTACGACATCACCGGCAAGCCGCCGGGCACCATCGAGTGGGAGTAGGGGACGCCGAGACGGACCAGGCCGGGGAGGACATCCGCTGGATGCGGCGTGCCCTGGCCTTGGCCGAACAGGCGGCGACGCAGGGGGAGGTCCCGGTGGGGGCCGTCCTGGTGCGCAATGGCGGGGTCATCGGTGAGGGCTGGAACTGCCCCATCCAAACCCACGACCCCAGCGCCCATGCGGAGATTCGGGCCCTGCGCGACGCCGGGGCCAGAACCGGAAACTACCGGCTGCCCGACAGTATCCTCTATGTCACCCTCGAACCCTGCCCCATGTGCGCCGCCGCCCTTGTTCACGCGCGGGTCCGCCGCGTGGTCTACGGGGCCAGCGATGCCAAGGGTGGGGCGTGCGGCAGCGTGTTCGACCTGCTACCCTCGGACGCGCGCTTCAACCACGTCACCCAGGTCCAGGGCGGCGTCCTGGCCGAGGCCTGCGGCGAGCGCCTGCGGGCCTTTTTCCGGCAGCGCCGCGGTCAGGATCATCCAACGACCGCTGCAAGCCAAGCCACTCCCTGACTCTGGAAAAGGCAGTGCTTACGCGAGGCCGGGAAATTCGCAAAGGTTTTTCGACACATTCTCGACGTTGTCCGGTCCACCCGCCGGGTAACTGGACCGGCGTAGTCCCGCCATTGTTTTTGGCTATGTCTGCGTTTGGTGTTGGGCCCTTGCGCCGCAGGCCGCCCCGGAGGTGTAGGTCGGGCTTCAGCCCGACGGTGGTGCTCGGTGGATACTGCGATGCCCGGTCGGACTAAAGTCCGACCTACACCCAACGCAGACAGAGCCTTGTTTTTCTTCGCATGCTCGCGTGAGCAACTTCCGGATTTCGGATGACCCGTATCGACTTCTACAGCCTGGCAGAGGACAGCAGCGGCGACCGCCTGCTGCTGACCTGTCGTCTGGCCCAGCGTGCCCACGGCGAGGGGCTCAAGGTCAGCATCGCGACGGCCGACGCCCGCACCGCCCGCGAGTTAGACCGGCTGCTGTGGACTTTTCGCGACGACAGCTTCCTGCCCCACGGCCTGGTGGGTGAGACGGACCCCGAACTGACCCCAATCCTCATTGGCGTCGCCGGGGAGATGGTCGCGGACGTCGGTGGCCAGGTCCTGATCAATCTGGACCTGGATGTTCCTGCCGCGCTGGACCGCTATGAACGCCTGCTGGAACCTATCGATCTGGACCCGCAGGTGCGCGCCGCCGGCCGCCGACGTTATGTCCACTACAAGGGGCTTGGCTATCCGCTGGAGCATCGGGAGATTCGGCTCTAGCATGAACTGGCGCCCATGCGGTCGGGACTCCGGTCTGGCTGTGGTAGGATGCGCGCCCGCAATCTTGGTGGTCCCCGCGGGCGGGGCCCTTGCTGTTAACGACTATCCGGGGGTTTGTGCGGTGAGTTGGCGTTTTCTTTCGGTTCTCGTGGGTTTGACGGCGGTCGGCCTCTTCAGCGGCTGCGCAACCGCGCCGCGCACTGCCGGGGTGGAGCAGGAGGTGGAGCCTGACTCGGTCCAGGGGCCTTCTGTCCTGATCGCCGGCGCCCGCATCGCCGAGGTGCGGTCCCTGGCCATGGGCGCCGCACGATCCAAGGGCTGGACCATCGTCAGCGCCTCCGATCGGAAGCTGGTCTTGCGCCGCCCGGTCAACACCGACGCCCCCCAGGCCGTGGCACTCGGCTTAGGCGACGCCGGCGCCCCAGCCGAGGTCGAGGTCAGGACCTACTTTCTGGAGCAGTCTGGCGGGGTGAACGTGGTCGCCAACGCGCAACTGGTGACCCATGTCCAGGGTAAGGGGCCAGCGGAGCAGAGGACCGACTACACCGAGACCTACCGCGACAGCCTGACCCGTTCCCTCGGCTCGCTGCGCACAGCTTGGGCGGCCCACCATGAGCGCGTCGCCCGTGGCTTGCCACCGGTCTCGCAACAGGGTGCGGCGGCAGCGGAGACCGCCGCCGAGCTGAACGAACAGCAGGGCCGCGTGCCGGCGGGCGCGCCGCTGCAATCCCCGTTGCCGCAGACCGGGGCTACGGCCTGGGGTGCACCGGAGTCCGAGCCTGAGGCGGTCGCACCCCAGGGCCGCGCTTACCCCGTGGCGGAGCCGGCACCCACGCCGGCGCGGGTGCCGGTTGCAGCGCCGGTGGCGACCGCGGTACCCGCACGCGCCCCGACTACTGTGGCGCCTAAGGCCAAAACCGCGACCGCTGTGCCTGCATCCACCCCTGCGCGCGTCGTCCCGACGTCCACTGCCGCCAAGCCGGCCGCGACGGCTACCAAAGCGGCCCCCGTCGTCAAGGTAGCGGACAAATCCGCCGCCAAGCCGGCCCCGGCGCCCAGCGCCAGCTCAAACAACATCGCCACGCTCCCCCCACAGGGCGGCAGCCAGATCGCCAAGGCCGAGAATTTCGCCAAGTCGCGCGGCTGCAATGTCCGGCCGGGCCGCACCATAGTGCATAAGCGCGACGCCGATGCCGATTTCCTGCGCGTCTATTGCGTTGGCGACCCACCCTTCCTGGTCAAGTGCGGCGGTGGTAGCTGCAAGCTGATCGAGTAGGGCCCATGGGTCGCAGCCGTCACAATCTGCCGATTGCCCGGGGTGCCTGGCCGGCCGGCCGGCTAATGGGCCTATTTTTGTTGGCCCTCGCCTGCCTCACCGAGGCCCGGGGTACCCCAGGCCAGGCGCCGAGTACCCTCCTGTTGCATGCCCGACTGGCCGAGGCCCTGACCTTCGCCGCCCAGACGGCCCACCAACGTGGCTGGACCGTGGTGGAGAGCGGGCCCGCCAGCATGACCTTCGAGCAATCCCTGGACCAGGACCCGGGTGGCTCCGTCGCACTGTTGCGGATAACCGCCAGCGGCGCCGAGTCCCCGGGCGGCGTGACCCTGAGCCTGGCCGCCCAGGAGGTCCGACCGGCAGAGGGCCGCGCTGAGGATGTCACCCAGCGTTATCGCGACAACCTTGTCAATGCCCTGGACTCCCTGGCTTCCAAGTGGGGCCTGCGGCCAAGGGCTGATGCCGGTACCCAGGGGCCGCCAACGGCCCCCGCGCCCCAGGCCCGGGTCGCTGGACTGCCGATCCTGGCGCCTGCGCCGACCTTGGCACAACCCAACCCAATCGCAGTCCCGGTCGAGCCTTTGCACCCGGCAGCGGTGCCCGTCAAGACCTCGTCCACACACCCCAAGGTTGGGGCCTGGGCCTACTACGCCGAACGCCATGCACAGTTGAGGGGCTGCACCCTGGGTGACCTGGGGGCCGTCCTCGAAGATCGGGTCGGGGGGGACGAACTACACCGGGTCTTCTGTGCCGATGGCCGGCAAGTCCTGGTCCGTTGCGTGGCGGGGTCCTGCGCCGACGCGCGCTGACCGGGCCCGTTAAGCCCCCCGGGGCTTGCCGATGAAGGATGCCCCGGCGGACCGAGTGGCTACCGTCGACGAGACAGGGCCCTCGCAACCCGCCGCCAGGTCGACGACAGCACCTTGCCGCCACTCCAAAATAGTCCATTCCAGGGGGTAGAATGGGGCCAGCCCACCGCCGGTCCTCGATCCCATGCGTGTCTTCCGAGTCTGCTTCACCAACCAGGGCAAGGTCTACGAGATCTATGCACGCCGCGTGCGCCAGGGCGACCTCTATGGCTTCGTGGAGGTCGAGGAGCTTCTCTTTGAAGACACCGGGAGTGTCCTCGTGGACCCATCGTCGGAGCGCCTCAAGGCCGAATTCAAGGGGGTCGATCGCACGCTGATCCCGATCCATTCGGTCATTCGCATCGACGAGGTGGAGCGCGAGGGTCCCGGTAAGATCCACGACCTGCCGGAGCGCTCCAACATTACCCCCTTCCCCGGCCTCGCCTATCCGGCGCCTCGGGGGCCGGAGCCGAAGCCCTAGGCCGACGCCGCCTGGCCCCGGCCGCCCGATTCGCCATCGTCCCCATCGACGCATCCCAAGCACCATGACCGACGAACTCAAGGCCAGCGTCGCGCGCCAGCGCACCGCCCTCTACAACCTGCTGGTGGAACCGATGGCCTTCCTGGCCCGGCGCTGTGCCGCGGTCTGGCCGGATCGCGCGCGGGTCGGCGAGTGCCTGCGGACCGGGCTGCGCAACGTCCCCCACAGTCGCTACTTGTATGCCATGGACCCCGCTGGCACCCAGATCAGCGACACCGCCGAGGCCGCCGGGCTCCTGGATGCGGACTACGGCCGCGACCGCTCCCAGCGCCCCTATATGTGTCAACCCATCCCCGAGCACGGGCTGCTGCTCTCGGAGGCCTACATCAGCCTGCGCGCCCAGCGCCCGTCCCTGACGGCGGTGCAACGGGTGGAGCGCGACGGGGTCCCCCTCGGGACCCTGGGCGCAGACTTCGACCTGCGCGACTTGCCCCTGACTCGCGCCCTGTACAGCCAGCCGGCGCGCTGGCACCAGCTCAAGGGCGACCCCGCCATCCGCGGGCAGTTGTTCGAGCAGCGCCGGGCCGAGAGCCTGATGGACCAGAATATGGACTTGATACTGTCCGTCACGGATGAGTTGGTAACCCAGAGCGGCGTCTTTCATGCCAAGCTCCATTTCTCCAGCAGCCGGGCCAGTATCTGGCTGATCGACGACCCGTACCGCTACCGAATCCTCGGCTTCGAGGAACTGTCCGACGCCAACGTCTGCCTTGCCTTTCCCCACCACGACTACCCCAAGGACGCGGTCCTCCCGGCGGAGGCGGTCAGGCCCATCCTCGAGGCCTTTCGCACACTGCGCTTCGCCGACGACGTCATCTACCTGCGCTCGGGCTCGCTCAACGTCTTCAACGGCATGGTGAGCCTCAATTTCTCCTGCGACGGCTCCCACTACCTTCCCTACACCGACTTCCTGCACCGGAAATCCCCGTTCTGGCGCAGCGTCGGCTGACTCAGGGCCCCAGCCTTGGCGACCCGCGCCAGGTGTCGATCAGGTGCATCAGGCTCAAGCCCGGGTGACGCCAGAGCAGCCGCGGTCCGGCGTAGCGCATCACCGCCTTGACCCGCTGGCGCATGGCCGTGCTGTAGCAATGGACCTGGCAGTGGTTGCAGGCCGGCTTGGCCTCCTGGAAGGGGCAGGTCTCCAGACGCCGCCGGGCATAGGCGCTCAGGGCGCTGCACTGCGGGCACAGAGCCGGCGGGTGGCTACCGTGATGGTCGCGGCAATAGAGGGCGAGCATGGCGGCGATGGTCCGCTGCTCGCGCTCGATGCGTCGGGGCTGGGTCTTCATGGTGGAAAGCGGGGGATCCATGGACAACGCTGGGGCGCAGGGTCGCCTTTTCTGGTTGGGTTGGCCTTGCTCCGGGTCAAGCGAGGGGCCGACTTGCGGATTCGCATGGGCCGCAGATCGCATTCCGGGCACATTGCCCACCCATGAATAACGCACACACCATCGCGATGCTCCTGGCCGCCCTGATCGTCGCCGGCTGCGGGTCCGGGGACCAACCCAGCGAAGCTGGCGAGGCACCGCCACTGATCACCGCCGCCGAGCGCGGCGATCTGTCTGCCCTGGACGCCCTGCTGGGTAAGGCTTCGGCGCCCGACGTGCGCGACGCCTGCCAGTGGACCCCACTGATGAAGGCCGCCCTCAACGGTCACCTGGCCCTGGTGGACCGGCTCCTGGGCGCCGGGGCCGACCCCCAGGCCGAGGACAAGGGCGGCTATACCGCGGTCATGCTGGCCGCGTCCAACAACCATGCCGAGGTGGTCGAACTCCTGCTGCAACGCGGGGCGAGGCTGAACGCCCAGGAACGCACCCAGGGCTGGACGGCCCTGATCTGGGCCGCAAAGCAGGGCCACCTGGCCACGGTCGAGGTCCTGGTCCGCCACGGCGCCGACCCCGGGGTCGGCGACAGCGGTGGGCGCACTGCCGCGGACTGGGCCCGGGAAGGGCGACACCCGGAGGTCCTGGCCCGACTCGCCTCGGAGCCTCGCTGACCCGACCGCCGAAGTCCGGCACCGGGCAGGCCGCCGCGGTGCCGCCAGGCATGCGGCCATGCCCAGCCCGCGCGAAGCGTTGACCCAACGCGGCTTCGAGTCCAACGACGACGACGGGTTGCACTCCGAGGCATGGGGCCTTACCTCCAAGTGCTACGGCTCAACCGAGACACCCCATGACGCCAGACACCCGCAAGACCCGCATCGAGACGATCCTTGCCGCAAATCTCGCCCCCCTGCACCTGGAGGTATCCGACGAGAGTTCCATGCACAGCGTCCCACCCGGCGCCGAGTCCCACTTTAAGGTGATCGTGGTCAGTGAGGGCTTTGGCGGTACCGGCCTGGTCACACGCCACCGCCGGGTCAACGCCCTGTTGAGGGAGGAATTCCAGGGTGGGCTGCATGCGCTCGGCATCCACGCCTGGACCCCGGGGGAATGGTACGCAAAGGGTGGCCTCGCCCCGGTCTCCCCGCCCTGCCTGGGCGGTTCCAAGACCAGCCAGAGCGACGACCAATTCCCCGCGTCCTGAGACCTGACGGCACCGCTAGCGGCGGCGTCCAACGGCCCAGTCGCTTTCCGTGCGTTGCCGCGGCGCCCGAGTGGGCTTATGCTGCTTGCAATCCGGCGACCGCGCCCCACGGGAGCTATCCCGCCGCAACCCTGAGGACCCAGCCATGTCGGTGTGCAAGAACGTCAAGACCTTCTCCCGCGCTCACGAGCACATCGCGGACTTCTTCTCCCTGCTTGCCGTTGTGCTCCTCTTCGCCACCATCTGGGCCGTGACCCAGTACTATCAGGTCGTCTCCGTCTGGCTGCTGCACAATGTCCTGCTCCATGGCGCCATCCTGGTCGCCGTCGTGATCCTGGACGTCTTCCTCATCTTCGCCCTGCTGGCCATCGGCTCTGCCCGCTTCGGGGAAGACAACGAGCGTTGCTTCGGCACCTTCGCCGGGCGCCGCAACCATACCGGGGGCGGAGGGATCTTCAGTTCCTGGCTCAACCACCTGGAAAGCGTCGGCAAGAAGCATCGCTGAGGGCTTCACCGGGGTCCCGGGTTACATCGCCGGGGCCGGCGCGAGGCCCTGGTCCAGGCCAGGCAGGTCCTTTTCTGGACCTTTTCCCCCACTGTGCCATAATGCGCGGCTATTTTTACCGGCCCTCGGACGATTGCGCCCGCAGTCGCACCGCCGGGCTTTTGACCTGAGGACCCGCCCATGAGCTTCTTCATCTCCGATGCCCTGGCCCAGGCGGCCGCGGGCGCCCCTGCACAGGACCAACTTCTGGGATTGCTGTTCCCCATCGGCCTGGTGGCCTTGCTCTACTTCCTCATGATCCGCCCTCAGATGAAGCGCCAGAAGGAGCACGCCAAGCTGGTGTCGAACCTGGCCAAGGGTGACGAGGTGGCGACCGCCGGTGGCATCGTCGGGCGCATCACCGATCTGGGGGAGAACTTCGTCCAGGTCGAGGTGGCCGAGGGTGTCAACATCAAGTTGCGGCGCCCGGCGGTCGAGGCGGTCCTGCCCAAGGGCTCCATCAAGGATCTCTGAGCCCCTCCCAGGGGCTGGCAAAGATCCTGCCCCTAGTCGATGCCTGGGTGCGGATCAGGTCCGTTGGTGCCGCTTGGCCCCGCCTGAACCGGCCCTCGGCGCGTCCCTCGACCCTATGGAATCCCGATGAACCATTACCCCTTGTGGAAGAACCTGTTGCTCCTGGCCGTGGTGCTGGCCGGGCTGCTGCTTGCCTTGCCCAATGTCTTTTCCCAGGACCCCTCCATCGAGCTCACCGCTGTGCGCGGCGGGAGCGTGAACGAGGCGACCGTCGCCGAGGTCAAGGAGGCCCTGGAGAGCGCACAGGTTCCGTTCAAGCGCATCGAGCCACCCCACGCCGGCAAGCTCCTGGTGCGCTTCGACGTGAGCGGCAATCAACTGCGGGGTCAGGAGGCCATCGAGGCAGCCCTGTCGAGCCGCTATAACAGCGCCATGACCCTGTCCGCCGACATCCCCGGCTGGCTCAGGGCCCTGGGGGCGAGGCCCATGTTCCTCGGGCTGGACCTGCGCGGGGGCATCCATGTCCTCATCGACGTGGACATGGACGCCGCAGTGGGCCAAGCCAGGGAGCGCTACACCAATGACATCCGCACCCTGCTGCGCAAGGAGAAGGTCCGCTATCTGACGGTTGGAGTCGATGCCGGGCGCATTGTTATCAAGTTCCCCGATGCTGCCAACAGGGACAAGGCCCAGACGCTGATCGGCGGCGAGTTCCGCACCCTCAACCTGACCGCGGAGGGGGAGGGCGAGGGCGCTGCACTGATTGCCGCCATGGCCCCGACGGAGATCAAGCAGACCCAGACCTTCGCCCTGGACCAAAACATCACCACCCTGCGCAACCGTGTCAATGCCCTGGGGGTGGCTGAGCCCATCATCCAACGCCAGGGCGAGCGGCGCATCGTGGTCCAGCTCCCCGGGGCCCAGGACCCGGGGCGGCTGAAGGAAATCCTCGGCGCCACGGCGACCCTGGAATACCGCCTGGTGGACACGGAGCACAGCGTCGAGGACGCCGTCGCCGGGCGTGTCCCAGCAGGCAGTAAGCTCTATAAGGAACGCGACTCGGGCCGCCCCATCCTGCTTAATCGCCGGGTCATCGTCACCGGCGATCAGATCACAGACGCCGCCGCCGGCTTCGACTCCCGCAATGGCCAGCCCATGGTCACCGTGAGCCTGGACGAGCAGGGCGGGCGGCGCATGCGCGAGATGACCACGGAGAACGTCAGTAAGCCCATGGCGGTGGTCTTCATCGAGAACCACACCCTCACCAGCCGCGGTGAGGGCGGGGAGTTGGTCAAGCGTCAGGAGATGACCGAAGAGGTCATCAGCGTTGCCAACATCCTGGAGCCCTTCGGGCGGCGCTTCCAGACCACTGGCCTGGATAGCCCCGAGGAGGCCCATAACCTGGCCCTGCTGCTGCGCGCCGGCGCCCTGGCGGCCCCCATTCAGATCATCGAGGAGCGCACCATAGGCCCCTCCCTGGGTCAGGACAACATCGACCAGGGGTTCCGCTCGGTGCTCATCGGCTTCGCCGCCGTGGCCGTCTTCATGATCTTCTATTACGGGATGTTCGGCCTCATCGCCGACATCACCCTGATGGTCAATGTGTTGCTGCTGTTGGCGATCCTGGGCCTGCTCCAGGCGACCCTGACCCTGCCCGGCATCGCCGGCATCCTGCTCACCGTGGGCATGGCGGTGGACGCCAATGTGCTGATCTACGAGCGCATCCGCGAGGAGCTGCGCAACGGCAGCTCGCCCCAGGCGAGCATCCAGGCGGGCTTCGAGAAGGCCCTGTCCACCATCATCGACGCCAACATCACCACCCTGATCGCCGGCGTGGTCCTGTTCAGCTTCGGCACGGGCCCGGTCAAGGGCTTCGCCGTGACCCTGTCCATCGGCATCCTGACCTCGGTGTTCACGGCCATCGTCATCAGCCGCGCCATGGTCAACCTTGTCTACGGTGGTAGACGCCTGTCCAAGCTCTCCATCTAGGGGTCAAGCCGTCATGGAATTCTTCCAGAAGACCAACATCGACTTCATGCGCTACAAGTGGCAGGCGATCATCCTGTCCACGGCCATCAATCTCATCGGCATCGGCTCCTTCCTGATTCAGGGGTTCAACTTCGGCCTGGACTTCACCGGCGGGACCCTGATCGAACTCGGCTACAAGGAGCCGGTGGAACTCAACGAGGTGCGCGGGGCCATGGAGGGGGCCGGTTTCGGCGGGGCCACGGTGCAGAACTTCGGTTCGGCGCGGGACGTGCTGATCCGCCTCCAGCCCAAGGGGGAGTCGGACCCGGCGGCGGTGAGCGACAAGGTCTTCCAGACCCTGAGCCAGGCGGCCGGGGGGCAGGTGGAACTGCGCCGGGTGGAGTTCGTCGGGCCCCAGGTGGGTAAGGACCTCACGGAGCAGGCCGGGCTGGCCATCCTCTACTCCCTCATCGGCATCCTGATCTACGTCGCCCTGCGCTTCGAGTACCGCTACGCCGTGGGGGCGGTCATCGCCACCATCCACGACGTCATCGTCACTATCGCGGTGTTCTCCCTGTTCCAGATCGAGTTCGATCTGACGGTCCTGGCGGCGGTCCTGGCCGTCATCGGCTACTCGCTCAACGACACCATCGTCATCTACGACCGCATCCGCGAGAACTTCCGCAAGGTGCGTAAGGGCGACTCGGAGGACATCGTCAACCTGTCGGTGAACGAGACCCTGTCGCGCACCATCATCACCAGCGGGACCACCTTCATCACGGTGCTGGCCCTGTACCTGTTCGGAGGCGAGGTCATCAGCGGCTTCGCCCTGGCCCTGATGGTGGGCATCGGGGTGGGGACCTACTCGTCCATCTATGTGGCGAGCGCCTCGGCCCTGATGCTCGGCATCAGCCGTGCCGACATGATGCCGGTGAAGAAGGAGGGCGAGACCCTGGACGGGTTGCCCTAGAGGAGCGCCGGCGTCCCGCCGGCACTGGGTTCGCGGGCGTCTCGCCCGCGGTAGGCAAAGGCGATCAGGCCCGCAGCGAAGCCCCCAGGAAGGGGGAAATCCGCTCGATGATGGCCGCATGGAGCTTGAGGTTGCCGGCGACCACATTGCCGGTCTCCAGGAATCGCTCGCCACCGGCCAGGTCGGTCACGGTCCCGCCGGCTTCGGTCACCAGCAGGGCCCCAGCGGCGAAGTCCCACTCCGACAGCCCCAGTTCCCAGAAGCCATCGAGCCGTCCGGCGGCCACATAGGCGAAGTCCAGGGCCGCTGAGCCTGGGCGGCGGACCCCGGCGCTATCGACGATCAGGGCCTTGAGCATGCCGAGGTAGGCGTCGATGTGGTCCTGGTCGCGGAACGGGATGCCGGTCCCCAGCAGTGCCCCATCGATCCCTGGGCACTTGGTCACCCGCAGGCGACGGTCATTGAGGTGGGCGCCACGCCCGCGGCTGGCGGTGAAGAGTTCTTCCCGTAGCGGGTCGTAGACGACGCCGTGCTCCAACTGGCCGCGGTACTTCATGGCGATGGAGATGGAGAACTGCGGGAAGCCGTGCAGATAGTTGGTGGTGCCATCCAGCGGGTCTATGACCCACTCGAATTCCGCACTGCGCCCCCCCTGCTGTCCGCCTTCCTCGCCGAGGATGGCGTGGTCGGGGAACCTGGCCCGCAACTCCTGGACGATGGCCGCCTCGGCGCTGCGATCGACCTCGCTTACGAAGTCGTTGCGGCTCTTGGTCTGGATGTTGAGTTGATCGGTGCGCTCGTAGTAGCGCATGAGGATGCGACCGGCGTTGCGTGCGGCGCGAATGGCGATATTGAGAGTAGGGTGCATGGTGCGCAACGATACTCTAAGGGCCTGATGGGCGAAAGCTTGACAATGGGGGTACGGGGCTGATGACCGCGTTGGACGAGGATTCGGGTGGGGGCAGCCTCCTGGCGCGTATCCGCTTTGTACTGGTGGAGCCGACCCACTCCGGCAACGTCGGGGCCGTCGCCCGGGCCATGAAGAACATGGGCCTGACGCGGTTGTGCCTGGTCAACCCCAAATGTGCCATCGACGCCGATGCCATCGCCCGGGCGGCCGGGGCGGACGACCTGCTGGCGGCCGCCGATCTGGTCCGGACCCTGCCCGAGGCCCTGGTCGGCTGCCGCCTGGTGGTTGGGACCAGCGCGCGGCGCCGTCACCTCGACTGGCCCATGCTGGACCCCAGGGCCTGCGGGGAGCGTCTGGTGGCTGAGGTGGGGGAGGGCGAAAGTCGCAGCGACGTCGCGCTGATCTTGGGCCGGGAATCCTCGGGGCTGTCCAACGAGGAACTGGCCCGCTGCCACTTCCTGGCCCATATCCCCACCAACCCGGGATTCAGCTCGCTCAACCTGGCGGCGGCGGCGCAGGTTTTCGCCTACGAGGTCTTGAGCGCCCTGCATAGCCGTCACAGGGGGCCCGCCGCCGACGCAACGCCTACGGATCTGGCACCGGCGGAGGCCATGGAGGCCTTCCATATCCACCTGGCCGAGACCCTGGTGGATCTGGGTTTCGGTCATGCGGAGCAGTCCCATCGCTTGCTTCAGCGGCTGCGCCGGTTATTCCACCGGGCCCGTCCGGACCGGGTCGAGCTGAATATCCTGCGCGGCATCCTGAGCGCCGCCCAGGGACGCAGAAGGCGGCCGGCGGCGGAGGTGCCAGGAGGGACCCCGGCCCGGCAGGCTTCCGCTACACTAGCGCCCCCCGAACCGGGGGAGTCTGGGTGCTGAGGGTCAGAGGGTTATGTTCGAGCGGTTGAGAGAGGACATCCGGTGCGTGTTCGCGCGCGACCCGGCGGCACGGACCGGCTTCGAGGTCTTCACCACCTACCCCGGGCTGCACGCGGTCTGGATGCATCGCGCTACCCATGCCCTGTGGCACGCCGGCCTCAAATGGCTGGCGCGCTTCCTCTCCAACGTGGCGCGCCTGTTCACCGGCATCGAGATCCACCCCGGGGCCCAGATCGGGCGGCGCTTCTTCATCGACCATGGCATGGGGGTGGTCATCGGAGAGACCGCGGTCATCGGTGACGACTGCACCCTCTACCATGGTGTGACCCTGGGCGGCACGAGCTGGCAGAAGGGCAAGCGCCACCCGACCCTCGGCTCCGATGTGGTGGTGGGGGCGGGGGCCAAGGTCCTGGGTCCCATCGACATCGGCGACGGGGCCCGCATCGGTTCCAACGCCGTGGTGGTCAAGGCGGTTCCTCCGGGGGCCACGGTGGTCGGCATCCCCGGGCGCATCATCGAGCCCCAGGACGACTCCCGGAGTCAGCGCCGGGCGGACACCGCCAAGCGCATCGGCTTCGACGCCTATGGTGCCACCCGCGATGCCCCCGACCCGGTGGCGAACGCCATCAACCGCATGCTGGACCACATCCACGTCATGGACCGGCGTATCGAGGCCATGTCCGCCGCCCTGGAGCGCAACGGCATCACGGGCCACTTCGATCAGCTACCGGACCTGCCCCACTGCGAGCTGGATTGCGACGACGACCCATCCAAATCCAAGGCGGCGGACTGACTGTTCCTCGTTTTCAGACTTGTGACGCACGCGATGGGGGCGGGTCATGACGTGGGATTGGCAATCTGCCGTCCCCGTCTGGTGTGCGGCCGGACTTGCCTTGTCGTTTCTGGGGCTGGCCATGCCACAGCATTTCAGTCCATAATTAAACTCTTGTAAGGACAGGTTCGGCCCGGTCTATCCTGGCCGGCCATTCTTGACTGTAACGGTTGGTTATTGTAGGATTTACGTCCTTATCCGGCTCGGCAGGAGGAATCCGTCCGTGAGACTCACCACTAAGGGTCGCTACGCCGTTACGGCGATGCTCGATCTGGCCATGCACAGCGGAAACGGCCCCACGGCCCTGGCGGACATTGCCCGCCGCCAGGGGATCTCTTTGTCGTATCTGGAGCAGCTCTTTGCCCGGTTGCGCCGACGCGGTCTGGTCTCCAGCGTGCGCGGTCCGGGCGGCGGCTACAACCTGGCCCGGGAGCGGTCTGGCATCCACATCGCCGAGGTCATCGCCGCGGTGGACGAACACCTGGATACCACCCGTTGCGGGGGTGCCGGGGATTGCCAGAACGGTGGGCCCTGCCTGACCCATGATCTGTGGCAGGACCTGAGCGATCGCATTTACGACTACCTGAGCAATGTCAGCCTTCAAGACCTGGTGGATCGCAAGGGAATGATCGAGGGCGTCACCTGCCGCAGTGGCGGGCGGGAGGTCACCGTCGAGCACGGCCGCGAGGAGCTGGCCGCCGCCAGGGCCTGAAACCATTGCTTTGTCGAGGCCCGGCCGACACCCCAGCCCGGTGTGCCGGTCCAGGTGCCCGGCCGGCACAATCCGCGATATTTGCCAACCTGATCGGCTACTCCTGGTGCCGGATAGCCGCTCAAGATCGGAGCCCGAGATGAAGTTACCCATCTACATGGATTACTCCGCCACCACCCCGGTGGATCCCCGGGTGGCTTCGATGATGTGCGCCTGTCTGACCCAGGATGGGGTCTTCGGCAACCCCGCCTCGCGCTCCCATGCCTTCGGTTGGGCCGCCGAGGAGGCGGTGGAGACGGCCCGCCGCCAGATCGCCGATCTGGTCCATGCCGACCCCAAAGAGATCGCCTTCACCTCCGGGGCCACCGAGTCCGACAACCTCGCCATCAAGGGTGCGGCCCAGTTCTACAACAAGCGCGGGCGCCACATCGTCACCTGCAAGACCGAGCACAAGGCGGTGCTGGACACCTGCCGCCAGCTTGAGCGCGAGGGCTATACGGTCACCTACCTGGACCCCGAGCCCAACGGCCTGATCGACCTGCGCAAGCTCGACGCGGCCATCCGCGACGACACCGTGCTGGTGTCCATCATGCACGTCAACAACGAGATCGGCGTCATCCAGGACATCGCCGCCATCGGCGAGCTGACGCGGGAGCGCAAGGTCCTGTTCCATGTGGACGCGGCCCAGAGCACCGGTAAGGTCCACATCGACCTCGAACGTATGCCGGTGGACCTGATGTCCTTCTCTGCCCACAAGACTTACGGCCCGAAGGGCATCGGCGCCCTGTATGTGCGCCGCAAGCCACGGGTACGGCTGGAGGCGCAGATGCACGGCGGCGGCCACGAGCGTGGCCTGCGTTCCGGGACCCTGCCGGTGCATCAGATCGTCGGCATGGGCGAGGCCTTCCGACTCGCCGGTGAGGAGATGGACGCCGAGAATCCGCGCATCCTGGCCCTGCGTCAGCGCCTGTGGAACGGCATCAAGGGCCTGGATCAGGTCTTCCTCAACGGCGATGCGGAGCACCGGGTTGCCGGTAACCTCAACGTCTCCTTCGCCTACGTCGAGGGCGAGTCGCTGATCATGGCGCTCAAGGACCTCGCCGTGTCTTCCGGTTCCGCCTGCACGTCCGCCAGCCTCGAACCCAGCTATGTCCTGCGCGCCATTGGCCGTGAGGACGAACTGGCCCACAGTTCTATCCGTTTCACCCTTGGGCGCTTCAGCACGGCCGAGGAGGTGGACTACGCTGTGGGCAAGATTTGCGACCAGGTCGGGCGCCTGCGGGAACTCTCCCCCCTATGGGATATGTATAAGGACGGCATCGACCTCAAGTCTGTGCAGTGGGTCGCCCATTAACGCTTCCGCCGACAGCGAGTGCAACGATCATGGCCTACAGCGACAAGGTACTGGATCACTACGAGAACCCCCGCAATGTCGGGACCTTTGACAAGGATGACCCGAGCATCGGCACCGGCATGGTCGGGGCCCCCGCCTGCGGTGACGTGATGCGCCTGCAGATCAAGGTCAACGAGGCCGGCGTCATCGAGGACGCCCGCTTCAAGACCTACGGCTGCGGCTCGGCCATCGCCTCCAGCAGCCTGCTGACCGAGTGGGTCAAGGGCAAGACCCTGGCAGAGGCGAGCCAGATCAAGAACCAGGAGATCGCCGACGAGCTGGCCCTGCCCCCGGTCAAGGTTCACTGCTCCGTCTTGGCAGAGGACGCCATCCGCGCCGCCATCAGCGACTACGCCAAGAAGCAGGGGTAGCGACGCCATGGGCATTTCCATGACACAGGCCGCCGCGGACCATGTGGCGAAATTCCTCGCCAGTCGGGGTAAGGGTGTGGGCATCCGATTGGGGGTGCGAACCTCCGGTTGCTCCGGGATGGCCTACGTCCTGGAATTCGCGGATGCCCTGGAGCCCGAGGACCTGGTCTTCGAGGACCACGGGGTCAAGGTCATTGTCGATCCCAAGAGCCTGCTCTACCTCGAAGGGACCGAACTCGACTATACGCGAGAGGGCCTCAACGAGGGGTTCAAGTTCCACAACCCCAACGTCAAGGATGCTTGCGGTTGCGGCGAGAGCTTCAACGTCTGAGTCCCCGCCCCTCCGTGCTCGACTTCTCCCAGGACTACTTCGCCCTCTTTGGCCTGCCCGTGGGCTTTCCGGTGGATCTGGAACGCCTCGCCGACGCTTACCGCGCCCTGCAAGGGGCCGTCCACCCGGACCGCTTCGCCGCGGGCTCCGACCAGGAGCGGCGGCTGTCCATGCAGGCGTCCACCCGGGTCAACGAGGCCTTTCAGACCCTCAAGGACCCACTGTCCCGGGCCCGCTACCTCCTGGTCCTGCACACCGGCGACCCGGGGACGGACAACCAGACCACCCGTGACGCCGCCTTCCTCATGGAGCAGATGGAGCTGCGCGAGACGCTGGCCGAGGCGCGGGGCCAGTCTGATCCCCAGGCGGTCATCGGGGCCGTCCTGGACCAACTCCAGCGCCAGGACCGAGCCCTTCACGGCGAGCTGACGGGCCTCTTCGCCGAGCCCACCGAGGATCGCCTGACTGCCGCCCGCGAGGCGGTGCGCAAGCTCCAATTCCTGGACAAGTGCCGACGTGAGGCCGAGGCCCTGGAGGCGGATCTCGAGGTGAGTGGCTAGGCCAATGTGCTCCGACGACTGGATATGGGGCTTTTGATGCCGATGGCCCCGGGGCGCGGCGGATTGGCCGCCTCCGATTGGACGCGCTCCTGCCCAAGGCTCAATACGGCCCTTCCTGGGTTCGGGTCACTGCCGAACTGGAGGTAGGCCACGATCAGCACCAGGAGCAGGACGCCGATGGCCAGTGCAATGAGGCCCCAGGGCCGGCGTCGGCCAGTCGGCGGGGTATCGGGCGTCGGCGGCGATGGGTCCGCCACTGCTCCGGCTCGATGCCCAGGATGGCCACGGTCGCATTGTCCTGTTCCGGCAAGCCTAAGACCTTGACTGCACCGATCAGGCACCTCGGCCGCCGCTTGGTGCCGCGTCCTGCCGCATCAGGAGTCGCGAGGTCTTCCTCCGGCAGGACCCCGTAGATGCCATCGCTGCACAGGCAGCAACCGATCCCCGGGGGCGAGGTGGACCGGGTGGAGGTTGCGGTCGATCTCCGGGATGACCTCCAGGCCGAGGAAGCTGGTCAGGGCCTGCCGATCCGGGATCGGCGGCAGCCTTCGGCCGGCGTCCAAGGCGCCCGCCGCGACTCGCTGCAGAGCGCATTGGCATAGTTGTGGTCCGTGGTGCAGACGGTCAGGCTGTCGTCCTCCGCACGGTAGCGATAGAGCCGGCTATCGCCCACGCCCACCCAATGCAACTCGCGACCCGCGCACCGCCGCCGCTACCAGGGTGGTGCCGACCTGGCCCTCGCCACCGCCCTCCAGGGCGAGGCGATAGACCGCCTGGTTGGCGGCCGTAAGGGCACGTTCGAGTGCCCGCCCAATGGGCTCGTCCGCACCCTTTCCGGCATAGGCGGTCATCATCCGCTCGCAGGCGAGCCGACCCGCCTGCCGGCCGTTGCTCATGCCGCCCATGCCGTCGGTCAGCACCGCAAGGACGCCGCCGTGGGCGCGCAGGGCCGCGTCTTCGAAGCCGACGAAGCCGAAGGCGTCCTGCTGCTCGCTCCGCGTCCCTTGCCACTGGGCATTGCCTGGTCTGATGTCCATCAAGTGCACCTCCGTTACAGGGTGAAGCGCAGATCGGTCTGGCCGCCAGGGCCACTCGGTTCGCCCCGCGTCTGAACGGGCGCGCCCCGGTATGGCGCAGCCGGTCCGGGAACGCTGCGGCAGCAGGCCCAGATTGCCTTTTGCCCGAGGCGGGTGACAATAGGCCCAGGCATACCCCGCCCGTTCACCCGGACAGAGATCCCCATGAACCTGGAAAAGGTCGTCTTCGGCTTCTTTATCGTCCTGGCACTGACCCTGAACTTCGGGTTCTTCGTCGGGGAGCTGGACAACCCGGACCACCACAACGAGTGGGAGCTGTTCGCGGTGGTTGTCGTCAACCTCATCGCCACGGTGCTGAAGTTCGGCGACCGCACCCAGATCGGGGCCATCCTGCTGTCCACCAGCCTGGTGGCCATGCTCCAGCTCATCGCCGCCGTGCTGGTGTGGGTGGTGGCGGTCCACGTCACCGGCGCGGGTCTGACCCCGAAAACAACGGCGAGTATCGTCTCCCTCACCGGGGGGGCCATGATCGCCAACGTCATCTCCGTGGTCCTGCTGGTGGTGGAGGCCTTCGTTCTGCGCCGCTGAAGGTGCACCGGACGGGTCAGGGTTGCAACCGCGTGGACAGCGTCATTTTCCTCATCCTGCGGCGCATGCGGACGCCGTTGCTGCTGCTGATCCTGACCTATGCGGTCACCATCGCCGGGCTGGCGCTGGTCCCCGGGCAGGACGCGGCGGGCAACCCCGCACCTCCCATGAGCCTGTTCCACGCCTTTTACTTCCTGAGCTACACCGCCACTACCATCGGCTTCGGGGAGATCCCCACGGCCTTCTCCGACGGTCAGCGCCTCTGGGTGATTTTCACCATCTATGCCTCGGTGGTGGTGTGGATCTACTCCATTGGGACCCTCATCGCCCTGCTTCAGGACCGCGCCTTCCGTCGCGTCTTGGTGGAGCGGCGCT
The DNA here is from genome assembly GCA_963802205.1 of uncultured Gammaproteobacteria bacterium. Taxonomy (GTDB): domain Bacteria; phylum Pseudomonadota; class Gammaproteobacteria; order Chromatiales; family Chromatiaceae; genus DYRB01. Next base: position 19,226 of record CAWDHW010000019.1, read on the forward strand.
TCGCCCGCCAGGTCCGGCGCATCGCCAGCCCCTTCTATCTGCTCTGCGGCTATGGCGAGACCGGCGGTGTCCTGACGCAAGCCCTGACGGATCGCCACCGCCGGGTGGTGGTGATCGACCTCGACGAGGACCGCGTCAATCTGATCCAGCTCGAGACCCACCGCGAGCATGTCCCGGCCCTGGTGGCGGACGCCCGCCGTCCGAGTACCCTGGTGGCCGCCGGGCTGCGCAACCCATTGTGCGCCGGCGTGGTCGCTCTGACGGAGGTGAACAAGACCAACCTCAAGATCGCCATCATCGCCAAGCTGCTGAACCCGAAGGTGAAGGTGATCTGCCGTGCCGACTCCCGCGACGTTGAGGCCAACATGGCCTCCTTCGGGACCGACCATATCTTCGACCCCTTCGATACCTTTGCCCTATACCTGGCCACCGCCTTCCAGGCACCCTGTCTGGTCCTACTCATGACCTGGCTGTCGGGGCTCGGCGACGAGGCCCTGATGGAGCCGCTCTACCCTCCCGCCAAGGGGCTCTGGATTCTGTGCGGCTATGGTCGGTTCGGCCGCGCCCTCTATCAGCGCCTCAAGGCAGAGGGGGTGGAACTGGTGGTGGTGGAGGCCGACCCCGGGCGCACCGGGGAGCCCCCGGGGGTGTGGTAAAGGGCCGCGGGACCGAGGCCGAGACCCTGGAGCAGGCGCACATCGACCGCGCCGTCGGCCTGGTGGCGGGGACCGATGACGACGCCAATAACCTCTCCATCCTGATGACCGCCAAGTCGATGAATCCCAGGCTCTTCCTGGTGGCGCGGCAAAACCACCGCGACAACCGGGAGCTGTTCGAGGCGGTCGGGGCGCAGATTCTGATGCACCCCAGCTCTATCATCGCCGAGCGCATCCGCGTTCTGTTGGCCACGCCCTTGCTATCGGACTTCGCCAAATACGCCCGTTACCGGGAACATGACTGGGCCTGCGAGTTGGTCAGTCGCATCGCTGCCCTGGTTGAGGACCACGTCCCTGAGGTGTGGGAGGTCGCCATCGACCACGACCAGAGTCCGGCCATCTGCAACGTGGGCAAAGGGTTCCTGGTAACCCTCACGGCGTTGCTCTGCGACCCTTGGGACCGCGACCAGCCCCTGGCGGCCATTGCCCTGATGCTGGTGCGCAAGACGGACCGCACCCTGGTCCCGGAAGCCAAGTCCCAACTGCGCAAGGGTGACCGTCTACTCTTTTGCGGTAGCGCCAGGGCCAGGTCGCGTATGCTCTGGACACTGCAGAACAGTAATGCCCTGGACTACGTGGTGACCGGGGAGAGCCACCACCCCGGGACCCTGTGGCGTTGGGGGACGCAAGCCCTGCGTCGGCGTGCCGCACGGCGTGCGGGTTGAACCCTCCCCAATCCTGCCGCTGGCCCTGCGGGATTACTGGCTCAATCCAAGGTTTGGAAACTCCCACGGCGGTGCCATACTCCCGCCCACTACCGTTTTTCCTTGGGCCTGGGCCCGGCTCTGGCCAACCCTATCACGCACTCACTTCACCTTCGGGTGGGAGGAAGGGCCATGCACCCACTGCTCGACCGCCTCAACCGGGACCATCGCAATCTGGCTCGGCTCCTGACCCTGCTGGACCGGACGCTGGATCGCTTCCACCAGGGCAAGGAGCCGGACTACGAGCTCTTGTGCGAGCTGCTCGACTACATGGACGGCTACGCCGACCAGATCCATCACCCTACCGAGGACCTGATCTTCCGGCGCCTCATCGAGGTCACCGGAGAGAGCCCGGAGGTCCTGGGCATCCTGATGCACCAGCACCAGGAGGTCGTGCAACTCAATCGACGCTTCCGCAACTCCCTGGACGGGATCGTCCACGGCGACGTTCTGACGCGACAGGAGGTCGAGGTCCAGGGGCGGGACCTGGTGCGTACCCTTTGGAACCACATGACCATCGAGGACACACAGGCATTCCCGTTGGCCCAGGAGCGCCTGTCCACGGCCGACTGGGACGCGCTAGCCCGTATCGCCCCCGATGCGGCCGACCCGGTGTTCGGCGCTCCGGACCCGGCACGCTTCCGTGCCCTATTCGAGCAACTCGCGGCGGAGGCAGGGGTCCAGGCGCGGGGGCCGATGCAGGTGCGGCTCAAATCCTGAGCCGGCGCCCCGCGCCCAGTCCGCCATCGCCCGAGGGCACGGACCCCGATATGCAGAATGCCCACTGCTTCGGCCTATAGCGATCCAGTGTCGGAAGCAAAAATTCGCCTACCGACTGGATTTCCCGACCCCATGGTGAACCGATTCTCATGGCCGGTAGTGGGTCGGTTCTGGTGGCAATTGACAGACACGCCCCAGAGCGCAGCCGAAGGGCTCAGGGTAGATCGATGCGCCCCGCGACGCACTGAATGGGATCTTTGATCGCCTGCCGCCCGCACCTGGATGGATGCCTACGACCGGGGGCGGGTATTGGCATCCTTCCTCCACCTGTGTAGTGAAGGACCGCAGGGTTGCCGAGCAGGCACAGGACGGGCGGCGCGGCGGGGGTTTGGGTAGTCGCTTGTCGTGAACTGGGGCAGGGCGGGGGCCTGTGCACCAAGACGGAACGGCCGGCTCGCTGCACGATGGCGCCATGGCAGCCGGTGCCAGGGTTTCCGAGCCCGCCTGGCGTCCGAGGTACACCCAGAGAATCGCTCCAACTCGCTGAATAAAAATCTATACAACGGGAACATCTGAACCATAGACCGGGGCTGAAGATTGTTTGGCACACGGATTGCTTAGAGTCAGGTAATCCGGTGATCCGGCATCCGAGCGGCCCAATGGCGGGCCTTGCGCCGTGCCATCGGTGGGGGATCTAAAGACCCCGAGGTCCCTCGGGGCCAGACCTGGCCCCGGCAAGCGGTCACGGCCGATCCGGGGACAATCTAACATTCGATCGGTCAACGTCGGCCGGTCACTGGACAAAGGCGTCCATCGTCAGGGGTATCGGCCCCTGAACGGTGAGACGCCTTTTTTCGTTTCAGCCCTTCCATAGACTTGCGACGAGGTAGTGATAATGCGCAACAACTCGATCCATGGGCGTACCGCCCGCGCCCTGACACTGGCGGCTGGGCTCTCTCTGGCCCTGGTCGCCGTCCAGGGGCTGGCCGAGGTGGGCCCCCCGGAGAAGGAGGACCTCAAGTTCGGCTTCATCAAGCTTACGGACATGGCGCCGCTGGCCATTGCCTACGAGAAGCGCTATTTCGAGGACGAGGGGCTCTTCGTCGCCCTGGAGGCACAAGCCAATTGGAAGGTGCTGCTCGACCGGGTCATCGACGGCCAGCTCGACGGGGCCCACATGCTTGCCGGTCAACCGTTGGCCGCCAATGTCGGCTTCGGCACCGCCGCTCCCATCGTCACACCCTTCAGCATGGATCTGAACGGCAATGGCATCACCGTCTCCAATGCCGTGTGGGAGGCCATGAAGCCCGGCATCCCCAAACAGGCCGATGGCAAGCCGGTGCATCCGATCTCTGCCGAGACCCTCAAACCGGTGGTTGCCAGCCACAAGGCGGCCGGCAAGCCCTTCAAGATGGGCATGGTCTTTCCGGTCTCCACGCATAACTACGAACTGCGCTACTGGCTCGCCGCCGGCGGTATCAAGCCCGGCTTCTATGCCCCCCACAAGGGCGACACCGACGGCCAGATCGACGCCGACGTGCTCTTGTCCGTGACCCCGCCGCCGCAGATGCCCGCTACGCTTGAGGCCGGGACCATCGACGGTTACTGCGTCGGCGAGCCCTGGAATCAGCAGGCGGTGGCCAAGGGGATCGGGGTCCCGGTGATCACCGACTACGAGATCTGGCGCAACAACCCGGAGAAGGTCTTCGGGATGAGCGAGAAATTCGTCAAGGACAACCCTAATACCTCAGTGCGCATCGTCAAGGCCCTGATCCGTGCCGCCAAGTGGCTCGACGAGGGCGACAATGCCAACCGCGCCGAAGCGGTGAAGATCCTCGCCAAGCCGAATTACGTTGGTGCCGACGCCGGTGTCATCGCCAACTCCATGACCGGGACCTTCGAGTACGAGAAGGGCGACAAGCGTCCGGTGCCGGACTTCAACGTCTTCTTCCGCTACAACGCGACCTACCCCTATTACTCCGATGCCGTCTGGTACCTGACCCAGATGCGGCGTTGGGGCCAGATCCCGGAAGCCAAAACGGACACCTGGTACATGGATATCGCCAAGAAGGTCTACCGTCCGGACATCTACCGCCAGGCCGCGGAGGCCCTGGTGGCCGAGGGCAAGATGAAGGCGTCGGACTTCCCTGACTTTGCCAAAGAGACGGGGTTCCGTCCCAAGACAGCCGATTTCATCGATGGCATGGAATACGACGGGACTGCGCCCAACGCCTACCTGGAGAAGTTCCAGATCGGGCTCAAGGGGGATGCGAAGCTGTAGCAGGTGTAGCGCCGGTGGATAGGGTGCGGGTGCCCTCCTGCACAGGCCCCAGAAGTCATGCCACGCGCATGCGTACCGAGCCTTCGCAGGCTGACTAAGCAAAGCCCATCCACCAGCGACACCTGAGCCTAAGTGCTTGTTACCCGGAGAACTGCATGAATGACACCATTGCTGCCAAGGCCCTGAGCTTGCCGCGCCCCTCACCTGCCGCCCTGTCCCGGCTGGGCGAGATCCTGGTTCGCTCCGTCCTGGTCCCCTTCCTGGGCCTTGCCCTGTTCCTGGCGCTGTGGGGGGCAGGTGCCGCCCGAGTGGAGACCTCGCTGGGTCAGCTCCCGGGGCCAACGGCGGTCTGGAACCAGGCCGTCTCCCTGTACCAGGCCCACGCTGCTGAGCGGGCCAGGGAGGTGGAATTCTATGAGCGTCAGGCCGAGCGCAATGCCAAGCGCCTGGAGGCGGACCCCAAGGCTGAGATCAAGGTCCGCCCCTACACCGGTGCGCCAACCTTCCTTGACCAGATCGGCACCAGCCTGTGGACCGTGGCCGTGGGGTTCGTGCTGGCCTCCCTGATCGCCATACCGCTGGGCATCCTGTGCGGCATGAGTGCGACGCTTTACTCCGCCATGAATCCCCTGATCCAGGTCTTCAAACCTGTGTCACCGCTCGCCTGGTTACCGCTGGTGACCATCATCGTCAGCGCCCTCTACACCAGCGAGGACCCCTGGCTCGCCAAGTCCTTCGTCATCTCGGCCATTACCGTAACCCTGTGTTGCCTGTGGCCGACGCTCATCAACACTACCGTCGGGGTGGCCACGGTGGACAAGGACCTGATGAACGTCAGCCGGGTGCTGCGCCTGTCCTTTGCCAAACAGACCTTCAAGATCATCCTGCCATCGGCGATGCCCATGATCTTCACCGGCCTGCGCCTGAGTCTGGGTATCGGCTGGATGGTGCTCATTGCGGCTGAGATGCTGGCCCAGAACCCAGGCCTGGGGAAGTTTGTGTGGGATGAATTCCAGAACGGCAGTTCCGAGTCCCTGGCGCGGATCATGGTCGCGGTGCTTACCATCGGTAGCCTGGGATTCATCTTGGACCGCGGCATGCTCTTGCTCCAGAGGCACTTCTCCTGGGACAAGCAAGCGGTATTGCGTTAGCCGCGTGTAGGTCGGGCTTCAGCCCGACAGCGGTGCCGGCACTGACCCCTATAGCCCCGGTCGGGCTAAAGCCCGACCTACCGTTCGACCATCGAGGAATGCCATGAGCGCCTATCTCAAGATCGACCACGTCAGCATGACCTTCAAGACGGCGAAAGGCCCGCTCAAGGTCCTCGACGACGTGACCCTGGACATTGCCCAAGGGGAGTTCATTTCGCTCATCGGCCACTCCGGCTGCGGTAAGTCCACGGTGCTCAACGTCGTTGCCGGGCTGCTGCAGGCAAGCGAAGGCGGGGTCCTGCTCGAAGATCGGGAGGTGCGCGATCCGGGGCCTGACCGTGCCGTGGTCTTCCAGCAGCATTCCCTGCTCCCCTGGCTCACGGTCTACGACAATGTCCGCCTGGCGGTGGACCAGGTCTTCGGACGGACCAAGAACCGCAAGGAGCGCCATGCCTGGACACTGCACAATCTGGAATTGGTCCACATGGGTCATGCCCTGGACCGCCGACCGGGGGAGATCTCCGGAGGCATGAAGCAGCGTGTCGGCATCGCCCGGGCCTTGGCCATGGAGCCCAAGGTGCTGCTCATGGACGAGCCCTTCGGGGCCCTAGACTCTCTGACCCGTACCCACATGCAGGACTCGCTCATGGAAATTCAGGGGCGGCTCAATAACACTGTCGTGATGATCACCCACGACGTCGACGAGGCGGTGTTGCTCTCCGATCGCATCGTGATGATGACCAACGGGCCTGAGGCCAAGGTCGGCCAGGTTTTGAACGTCGACCTATTGCGCCCCCGCGACCGTCTGGCGCTGGCAGAGGACCCGACCTACAACCACTATCGGGCCGAGGTGGTGAAGTTCCTCCACGAGCGCCACGCGCAGCCCGATGTGCCCGGAGCCAGATCCGTGGCCGCTGGACGGCCGAGGCTGCGGCTTGCCGTGAATCAATAACGGCCAACCGCCAGCCGGGAAACCCGGTTGCCTACGGCTAGCACAACCCAGCGCATCGAGCGAGGCGGCAGACCATGAGCATGATCCCCAACTGGCTGAGGCGCGCCGCCCACATTGGCGGCGGCGAGGCCCTGGAGAAGACCCGATTGAGCCTGGGCTTCATTCCGCTGACCGACTGTGCCCCCTTGGTCGTAGCCCTGGAGAAGGGCTGGTTCTCCAAGTACGGCTTGGAGGTGGTGCTCTCCAAGGAGACATCCTGGGCCAATATCCGCGACAAGGTCTCCATCGGTATCCTCGACGGGGCACAGATGTTGGCCCCCATGCCCATCGCCAGCACCCTAGGGATTGGCCCGGTGGAAAAGCCGACCATCACAGCCCTGTCCCTGGACCTCAACGGCAACGCCATCACCGTCTCCCGGTCCCTCTACGACCAGATGCGTGCCTTGGACCCCGTGGGTATGACGCGGAGGCCCTTTGGTGCCGAGCCGCTGCGCCGGGTCATCCAGGAACGCGCCATCCGCGGGGAGGAGCCGCTCACTTTCGCGGTGGTCTTCCCCGTCTCCACCCACGCTTATCAACTGCGCTATTGGATGGGTGCGGCAGGCATTGACCCGGATCGCGATGTGCGCCTGCTCGTGGTGCCGCCGCCGCAGATGGTCAGTCAACTCAAGGCCGGCCACATTGACGGCTTCTGCGTCGGCGAGCCCTGGAACCAGGCAGCGGTAGCCCAGGGTCTGGGCCGCGTGCTCATTACCAGCTACGAGCTTTGGAACAACGGCCCGGAGAAGGTGTTCGGGGTGAATCAGGAGTGGGCAGAGCAGTACCCCAACACCCACAGGGCCGTACTCATGGCCCTTCTGGGGGCGGCACGCTGGCTGGATGCCCACGAGAACCGTCCGCAGGTAGCGGAGATCCTGTCCCGCCCCGCCTACGTCAACGCCCCCAAAGAACTGATCGGGATGTCCATGACCGGAACCTTCCGCTATGGCCCAGACGAAGACCCGGTGGTGATGCCGGATTTCAACGTCTTTTTCCGCTTTGCGGCGAATTTCCCTTGGCGCTCCCACGCGGAATGGTTTATTACCCAGATGGTCCGTTGGGGTCAGATCGAGGGTCAGGTAGACGTCTTCGCCAAGGCCGCTCGGGTTTATCGACCCGACCTCTATCGGGACGCCGCCGGTGCCTTGGGGCTCGCCGTACCCACCATCGACCGCAAGCCGGAGGGGATTCATGGGCGCGGCTGGACCCTGACCGACGCGACTGAGCCCCTGGCCATGGGTGCGGATCTCTTCTTCGATAGGGCTACCTTCGAGCCTGCGACGCCCCTGGCCTAGCTGGTCTGGCTGGGGGCTAGCCCCCGCCTTGACCTGCGTCGGGAGCGGCAGTGTCGGGGTGCATCGGACAACGCACGCTGACCCCTGCACCAAGCCGCTGTTTGTTCACCAAGCACAGCGGAGATAACTCATGGCCGACACCGGCATCCTGACGAAACCCGGTGCCGCCCAGGGAACAAGGGCCGGCGGCTCATTGGGCAGAAGCCGTCCCTGAAGTGCCGTGAGGTCCAGCCCGACCGCATCCCCCTCAAGTGGCCGCTTCGGCCGGGCCGGGCCCGAGCGGAAAACACTCCCCGGCCCCCGCGATGCGGAACCCATCCCTGGCAATGCACTCCCCCGCCACCTCGGACTCGTAGTGGTAAAAGACCATCCGCCGCCACTGTTCTTCCTTGTACTGGGCGCGGATGTCGGCAAGTCCTGTGTGGGAGGGGTTTCCGCTCAGGGCACAGTCGTGGAAGATGGGCTCACCCTGGCTGGCATAGCGGTTGAGGACCTCGGGGATGGGGCGGGTGTCCCCGGTGTAGAGGAAACGCCCCTGGAGGGCCAGGCCGAAGGCGGAGAGCCAGTCGTGGTGACGGACCGGGAAGCAGTCGAAGTAGAGGTCCAGGTGCCAAAAGCGCTCCGAGACCGGGACGAGCCGGAAGACGTCCCAGAAGTTGCGCCCGCCCTCCGCCAGAAGGTTGGGGTAGTCGGCCAGGCGCCGCTGGAGCACGGGGACCAGGGCGACCGGAACGAACAGCATCGGGGGTTGCGGTGGCGGCTGGGTGGTCGCCAGGCGGTAGAAGAGCCCCTCCAGACCGGCGATGTGGTCGAGGTGCGCATGGGTGATGAACAGGGCCGGGGGCAGGGCCCCATAACGGCTCAGGTAGGTATGCAACGTATCCGGACCGCAGTCGATGAGCAGCAGCGGCGCGCCGTCGCGCTCCAGCACCGCCGCGGAGGAGCCCAGGGAACGGGCATTGGCATTGCCGACGCCAAGAAACCTCAGTGTAAACTCGGCCATCCACTTGCTCCCCTTTCTCCACACTGAGCCCTGTGGCAAGCTCTCCACGGACGCAGTCGCCTGAACTGTTCCTGAGCATACCTGACAATGCCCGCTGGGAACCAACTACGCTGCGGTTGGTTGTGACGGTACGCCATCGACTGCCGGGGCGGAGATGCCGCGGGCAGGCGGCATCGATGCTCAACTCCGGTGGTTGGGGCACTGTGCTTAGGCACCGCGACTTGCCGCAGCCATCTTTCGGCCGCCGTTTCTCGCCAGGGTCGCTCCTGCGCTTTGGCGGTCAGACGCGGCTCTGCCTCGTTCGTCCCCGGCCCTACGTCGTCACAGTTCCGTAACCGCACATCCATAAACTGGCGGGATTGTTCCAGACCAACCCCAGGGGGCGCACCTGCCATGCCGACCATACTCATCGTCGATGACGAACCGGACATTCGGGAGGTCATCCGCTTCGCCCTCGAGGGGGCGGGCATGCGTGTGTTGGAGGCGGGCCACGCCGACGACGCCCGCCGGATTCTGGCGGCCGAGGCCCCGGACCTGCTGCTGCTGGACTGGATGCTCCCCGGGCGTTCCGGGCTGGAACTGGCCCAGCAACTCAAGCAGGGCGCGAAGACCCGGACCCTGCCGATCATCATGGTCAGCGCCCGGGGGGAGGAGGAGGATCGGATTCGCGGGCTCGAAACCGGGGCCGACGACTATGTCACCAAGCCCTTCTCGCCGCGGGAACTGGTGGCCCGGGTCAATGCCGTGTTGCGCCGCGCCAGGACCGAGGAACAGGCGGAGAAGATCGAGATCGGCGGTCTGGCCATCGACCACGTCAGCCGCAGGGTCAGCGCCCATGGCCAGCACATCGACATCGCCCCCACCGAGTACCGTCTACTCTATTTCTTCATGACCCACGCCGACCGCGCCTTTTCCCGTTCGCAACTCCTGGACCAGGTCTGGGGCGACCAGGTCTATGTGGAGGAGCGCACGGTGGATGTGCATGTGCGCCGCCTGCGTAAGGCCCTGGAGGCATCCGGGCACGACGGTCTGCTCCAGACGGTGCGCGGCGTTGGCTACCGCTTGTCCGACAAGCCCTGAAATGGCAGCACCCACCGGATCTGGCGAGGGGGGCTGGGGGCTGACGGGCGGGCGCGAGGCCCTGCGGCAGGAATTGGGGCTCCTCCTTGCCCTTGCCGGCATCGCCCTTGCGGCGGCCCTGATGGGGTTTGAATGGGGCCTGAGTTGGTTGCTGGCCCTGCTGGGCTATCTGGGGCGCAATCTGTTTCATCTGCTGCGCCTGTCCAGCCTGATCCGGCGTCGCCACACCCTGGCCCCGCCCTTTCCCCACGGCCTCTGGGGCGAGATCTACCGCACCATTGCCCAGCACCAGGCGCGTCGGCGTAAGTGGCGCAAGCGCCAGATCCGCTTCACCCGGCGCTTCCGCGAGGCGGCGGACTCGGTCCCGGATGCCCTGATCATCCTCGACCGCTCCCAGCGGATCGAGTGGGCCAACCCCGCCGCCGCGCCGCTGCTGGACGTGCAGTGGCCGCGGGATCGCGGTCGGCCCCTGGTGGAGGTCCTGGGGCAGCCGCAGTTGGCCGAGCTCATCGAGACCGGGGACTACAACCTCCCCAGCGACCTGGCCCCGCTGCACAATCGCGCCATCATGCTGACCCTGCGTGCCGCGCCCTTCGGCGACCGCAAGCGCCAGCGTCTGGTGGTGGCCCGGGACAGCACCAAACTCTACCACCTCAACCTGATCCGTCGCGACTTCGTCGCCGATGCCTCCCATGAGCTGCGCACTCCGCTCACCGTGGTCGCAGGCTTCCTCGAGACGCTGGCGGATGCCCCCAGCACCCCCGCCAATCACCGCCGCCCTTTAGAGTTGATGCGCAAACAGAGCGAGCGCATGCGCACCATTATCGAGGACCTGCTGACCCTCTCACGCCTGGAGATGGACGAGCGCCCCACGGATCTGGTCCCGGTGGACGTGGCCGAGGACCTGCGCCTGATTCTCCATGAGGCCCAGGCCCTGGGGGCCGAACACCGCGTCGAGATCGAAATCGACCCCGGGCTCCGGCTGATCGGCAATTCGGTAGAGCTGCGCAGCGCCTTCTCCAACCTCATCTACAACGCCGTCAAGCACACCCCCGCCGGGAGCCGGATCCGGGTCACCTGGCGCCTGGAGGCCCAGGGCCCCTTTTTGCCGTGCAGGACAACGGCGAGGGTATCGCGGCCGAGCACATCCCCAGGTTGACCGAGCGCTTCTACCGGGTGGACAAGGCCAGGTCGCGGGAGTCCGGCGGTACCGGGTTGGGGCTCGCCATCGTCAAGCATGTCCTCAACCGCCATCAAGCCCGCCTCATCATCGCCAGCGAGCCCGGACGCGGCAGCACCTTTGCCTGCCGCTTCCCCCGCGAGAGCGCTGTGCATGAGGGCCCGACGGCCGCCCCGGTGCGGGGGACCCGAGGCGGCCGCGCCCTCCGGCACACCCGATCAGCCTAAAGGACTCGGGGCGGCGGGTACGCGGATACATGCAGCCCTTGCTCCTCTACGGGACAGGCTGGAAAAATCGACAGGAATGATCCACTGACTCCCAGCCGCAATCCGGCTGTGTCCCCATCCCCTGCTCGACGCCGCGTCTTGGCCGGTCTCGCCCTCATGGAGGAGGGGTCCGTGCGGAGGGCGCCACTCCTCTAGAGCCGAGCGAGCAAAGGAATACTTGCCAAGGTGGCTTAGACATTAAAGCGGAAATGGATGACGTCGCCGTCCTTGACGACGTATTCCTTGCCCTCGGACCGCATCTTGCCGGCCTCTTTGGCCCCCTGCTCCCCCTTGCAGGCGATGAAGTCGTCATAAGCGATGACCTCGGCGCGGATGAAACCGCGTTCGAAGTCCGAATGGATGACCCCTGCCGCCTGGGGGGCCTTAGCCGATTTTGGGATGGTCCAGGCACGAACCTCCTTGGGACCGGCGGTAAAGTAGGTCTCCAGGCCAAGCAGCCGGTAACCGGCCCGGACCACGCGGTTCAGCCCGGGTTCGTCCAGCCCCAGGTCCGCGAGGAAGGCCCCGCGCTCGTCCTCCTCCAGCTCGACGATCTCGGCCTCGATAGCGGCGCATACCGGCACAACCAGGGCCCCCTCGCGTTCGGCCAGGCTGCGCACCGCATCCAGGAAGGGGTTGTCCTGGAAGCCGTCTTCGGCGACGTTGGCGATGTACATGGTCGGCTTGTTGGTGAGCAGGAAGAGGTCGCGGATCTCGGCCTGCTCGTCGGCGCTTAAGGATAGGGCGCGTACCGGCTGCCCGGTGTCGAGCTGGGCGCGGACTCGCTCCAGCAATTCCTTGCGCACCAAGGCCTTCTTATCGCCGACCTTGGCGGCGCGGGCGGCGCGGTCCAGGGCCTTCTCGACGGACTCCAGGTCCGCCAGGGCAAGTTCGGTGTCGATGACCTCGATGTCCCCCAGCGGATCGATCTTACCGGCGACGTGGATCACGTCGTCGTTCTCGAAGCAGCGCACCACATGGGCGATGGCATCGGTCTCGCGGATGTTGGCGAGGAACTTGTTGCCCAGCCCCTCGCCCTTGGAGGCCCCGGCCACCAAGCCCGCGATGTCTACGAAGGACATGCTGGTGGGGAGTACCGCCTGGGGTTTGATGATGGCGGCGATCACATCGAGCCTCGGGTCTGGCAGGGGTACCACGCCGACGTTGGGGTCGATGGTGCAGAAGGGGTAGTTCTCCGCCGCGATGGCCGCCTTGGTCAGGGCGTTGAAGAGGGTGGACTTGCCGACGTTCGGCAGGCCCACGATGCCGCATTTGAATCCCATGGGGTTTCCCTGGCTGCAAAAAGGCCAAGATGTTACCGGATCGCGGCCCGGCGGCCCAGTTGCAGATGCTCTGGCCGAAATCCACCCGGAAGGGTGGATCGCATGCCCGTCGCCCCCATACTCTCTCGCCCCGGCGTATCGCCCCGGGGCCGCGCCGATCCCAAACCCCTGGAGCCTCCATGCTGACTCAGTCCCACCGCAACCGGCTGGCCACGACCCTGGCCTTCGCCCTCATTGCCATACCCGGACTCACCGGGTGTGGCCGCGATCAGCCCGCCGCCGAGGCGGGTCCGGAGTTGCCCCTTCTCGACGGTGACCGCCTCGAAGCCGGTCGTACCCTGTGGATGGGGACCTGCCGCGCCTGCCATCTGATGGGCGTCGCCGGTGCCCCGGCGCTTACCAATTTTGCGGAATGGGACCAGCGCCTGCCCAAGGGCCTGGACGCCCTGCAGCAGAGCGTTCTGAACGGCATCCGGGGCCCAGACGGTCAGTTCCGGATGCCACCCCGTGGCGGCAACCAGCGCCTGTCCGATGAACAGGTGCGTCTGGCGCTGGAGTACAAGGTCGCCGCCATCCAGGCCCTCCAGGGTCAGACCAGGCAGGGCCTCAACTGATGCGCCGGCCGGTCGGCGGGGCACTGGCCCCGCCTTCGACCGCCATCAGACCTCGCCTCGGTTGTAGTCCGGCTGAGCGGTGATCTTGTGGATGCTCAAGTCGGCGCCGAGGTACTCGTCCTCCTGGGACAGGCGCAGACCCAGCAGCACTTTGATGACCCCATAGATGGCGAAGCCGCCGCCGAAGGCGATGGCCACGCCGGCGAAGGTCCCGATGAGTTGGACCCAGAGGTTGACGCCGCCGACGCCGCCCAGGGCCTGGAGCCCGAAGATTCCCGCGGCCACTCCGCCCCAGAGCCCGCACAGCCCGTGCAGGGGCCAGACGCCCAGCACGTCGTCAATCTTCCAGCGGTTTTGGGTCAGGGTGAAGGCCCACACGAACAGGGCCCCGGCCACGCCCCCAACCACCAGGGCACCTAAGCGGGTGCATCAGGTCCGAGCCGGCGCAAACGGCCACCAGTCCCGCCAGGGGGCCGTTGTGCAGGAAGCCCGGGTCGTTCTTGCCCACCACCAGGGCGGCCAGAATCCCGCCGACCATGGCCATGAGGGAGTTGACCGCCACCAGGCCGCTGACCATATCTACCGTCTGGGCGGACATGACGTTGAACCCGAACCAGCCCACGGTCAGGGTCCAGGCCCCCAGCGAGAGGAAGGGGATTGACGACGGCGGGTGGGCGGTCATGGCCCCGTCGACACGGTAGCGCCCGTGACGCGGCCCGAGCAGAAGTACCGCCGAGAGCCCGATCCAGCCGCCCACGGCGTGTACCACCACGGAGCCGGCGAAGTCATGGAACTTGACCCCGAAGGTCCCCTCCAGCCAGCCCTGGAGACCGAGGTTGCCGTTCCAGGCAATGCCCTCGAAGAAGGGATAAAGCAGGGCGACGATCAGGGCGGAGGCGAGCAACTGCGGGTAAAACTTGGCCCGCTCGGCGATCCCACCGGAGACGATGGCCGGGATAGCGGCGGCGAAGGTCAGCAGAAAGAAGAACTTGACCAGATCGTAGCCGTTGCGCTCGGCCAAGGTCCCGGCGGCGGCGAAGAAGTCCACCCCATAGGCGACCGTGTACCCGACGAAGAAGTAGGCGATGGTCGAGATGGCAAAGTCGCTCATGATCTTGGCCAGGGCGTTAACCTGATTCTTCGCACGTACTGTTCCAAGTTCAAGGAAGGCGAAGCCGGCGTGCATGGCCAGCACCATGACGGCCCCGATCAGGATGAAGAGTACGTCGGTACCCTGGTGTAGTTGTTCCATAGCGACCTCGTGTTGAGCAAGTGGTCCGCGCGTCTAGCAAAGACCATGCCGTGCGTTGGGCGAGGGGCAGGGCAACGGGGGTTGTGGGTGGCGGCTGAAGCGATCAAGGCGTTGCGTGGGGGCTCAGTGGCGGCGATGCAGGTGCGGCGCCGCGCATCATCCCGGGGCGTTCCGGCCCGGGATGCACCAGATTGGGGCTGCCCTGGGCCGATTGGGGTGCAGCCCCTCGCGGCTAGACTGAAGGCTCCCTGGTGCGGGTGGGCGATCTCCTGATCCTCCCCCGCCGTGTCTCCGCCGTTGCCGGGCGACCCAGCCTCAAAGGGCTGGCCGCTACGCTTGCCAAACAGGGGGGCGGCCACTGATGCCCCTGCCCTGACCACGGGCTGGGGTGAGCCGGCGGAATCGGTGTTGAGTGCGGAGCGGCACGGCTCCCGGAGACGCCTTCGGCTGTTGCGGCGCAACCTGCGTGGATTCTTAGGGAAGCGCTGATTAAAGCGCTTCCCGTGCGGGGCAGGGATGCCCCGCCATTTTCGACGGCTGTAAGCCGTTGAAAATGGAGCGCCCCGTGAGTCGCGCCTCGCGGGGCGCGAGCTGAGTAAAGCCAAGGATGGCTTTACTCAGCGTCTCCTTAGTGGTGGCGTGGGAGATCGGCCCGAGAGGATGGTTTCATGCCGATGGCCCTGCACTGGGAACTTTCTGCGGATTGGAAAACCGACTCGGGATCGGACAAGCCAAGGCGTCCAAGTGTATAGTACACGCCAATTTTTCAGCATAAGTGTCTATGATAATAGACAGTTGCCAACCATTTCTCTATAAGGCTGCATGATGAATATCCGCCGTTGCTACCCACTCCCTCTGGCTGCGTTGCTCGTTGCCGTCTATTGGACCCCGGCGGCGCTGGCGAGCCCCTGGGGTCAGATCAAGACCACCAGCGCGGGGCCGACGACCGTCATCGGCGAGGCATCCAACGGCTGCATCGCTGGGGCCCAGTCTCTCCCCGCCGAGGGTTCGGGATATGTCAGCATCCGCCGCTACCGCAATCGCCACTTCGGGCATCCGGACTTGCTGCGGCTGGTTGCCGCGCTGGGGCAGGCCAGGGCCAGGCAGGGCGATCAGTTGGTCATGATCGGCGACCTCAGCCAACCCAGGGGCGGGCTCATGTCCAGCTCTCACCGCAGTCACCAGAACGGGCTGGATGTGGACGTCTGGTTCAAGCTCGCCCCCTCTGCGGCCGCTGCCAACCGCGACACCGCGGGCCCCGCCGATCCACCGAGCATGGTCACCGCGGATGGGGAAGACCTGAGCCCCCTGTGGAGCGGCGACCAACGCGGCCTGCTCAAGACCGCTGCCGAGGACCCGCGGGTGGACCGCATCTTTGTCAACCCGGCCATCAAACGCGGCTTGTGTCGGCGGGAATCTGACAAGGCATGGCTACACAAGGTGCGGCCCTGGTTCGGGCACGACGCCCACTTCCATATCCGCATCAAGTGTCCCAAGGACGGTGCCCAGTGCGAGACCCAGGCAGCCATTCCTGCCGGGGATGGCTGCGGCAAGGATCTGGACTGGTGGTTCAGCGAGGAGGCGCGCCATCCTAAAAGGGGCGGGAGTGCCAGGGCCGAGCCGGTCATGCCGGCCGCGTGCAAGCCCTTGCTGTCGGTGTCGGGTAATTGATCCCGTTCCACACCGTGGTGGCCGCCAGTGGCCCCCGCATGCACCCGATGCCCTGGCCCTTCATCCTAGCGTGGCTCGGCCCGCGCGCTATCGAGCTGAACCCCCAGGGGGCCGCGGCTGAGGTTGAGTTCGAGGACTTCTCCGCCGCGTTGCACCTGGACCCGGACCAGCTCCCCGCGTTCGCCCCCGGCGGTGGCATCGCGTAAGTCGGCGTACCCAAACAGGGCCTGCCCGGCGTATGACTGGATCAGGTCGCCAGGCTGCAAGCCCGCCAGCTCCGCCACCGAGCCCGGGACGATGCTGTCCACCCGCACCCGATTGTTCTCGCCCGTCGCGTACAGGTAACGGTCATAGGCCACGTCGCCCAGTTCTTCGCGCAGTGGCACCGCTCCCGCATCCAGGCGTGCAATCTCCTCCCGATACCGGTCCGTTCCCAGCCAGCCTTCGCGCTGGGCCAAGTCCCGCAGGTCGAGGCGCTCCAGGGATCTCTGGCCCTGGCGCTGAACCAGAGCGGCGGCGTCTTCCTCGCTCAAGCCTGCCTGGACCAGCGCGTTGCGCTGGCCCTCGCCGGTCGCACCCAGGCGCGTCCAGGTCGCGCTGTCCGTTGGTCCCGGTGCGGCTGGGACCGCGGCCAGGCGCTGCTCCAGCTCGCCTACTCGCCGCCGCAGTTGGGTCACATCCTCCTGCACCCGCTGCCAGCCTGTGCTGACCTGTTCCAGGCGTGCACGCAGCAGATCCACGGCCGATTCCACCTCGCCCGGTGCGGGTCCGTTCGGCACCGAGACGGAAAGGGCCTGGGCGGACATCGGCTCCGGCGCAACGGTCTGCTCAATCGGCCCCGGGGCAGCAGGCTGGGCCGAGGCTGGGACGGGTGCCGCCACGGGGGCCAGCGCCGCCATGGCCAGGGCCCCACCCAAGGCCCCCAACAAGAAGGCGAAGACGATCCAGGACCAGGTGCGTCGCATCTGTTGCTACTCCCCGCTGAGAACGACCGCCGATACCGGTGGTCAGAATTGGCTGCCGGGCCGCCACCTGGAGAGACCCGGGACTACATCCGACCGCGCCTTAGTCCGCGCCGCGGGCCCGTCGTTCCCGATTCCAGATCGGCAACCTTGCAGGACAGAGAAACAAGCCTCGCCGCCCCTTGCGGGCTCTTTTGATTGCCATCGGCCATCCCGATGTTACAGTGCCTTGAAAGGCGGGCCCCCGCTATGATCTGGGCCCTGCCGGGTACTATCGAGGCAAGACCCCATGAAGCCGAAACACCTGACCCTTGTCCTGTGGATCGCCGTGTCCCTGTGGCTGTTGATGCTGCTCAACGGGTTGGGTGATCGCGCCCAGGTCGAGCCGCGGGACCTGACCTATAGCCAGTTCCTGAGCGAGGTCAAAGACGGCTCGGTGCAGGAGGTGATGCTGCGCGAGCAGACCATCGAGGGGACCCGCACCGACGGGTCCTACTTCGAGACCTATAACCCCGGCGACCGCGGCCTGGTGGATCAGCTCCTGAACCAGGGAGTGGTGATCCGTGCCACACCCCCCGACACACCGGGCCTGCTTGCCCAAATCCTGGCCGCCTGGCTGCCCTTCCTGCTCCTCATCGGGGCCTGGTTCTGGTTCATGCAGCGCAACGCGGGCGGGGGAGGGGGCGGAATCGGCGGTATCTTCAACTTCGGCAAGAGCCGCGCCCGCCAACACGCCGAGGGCGAGATTAAGGTGACGCTCAAGGACGTGGCCGGGGTCGAGGAGGCCAAGGAAGAGGTGGCGGAGTTGGTCGAGTTCCTGCGCAGCCCCAAGCGCTTCCATGACCTGGGCGGGCACATCCCCCGCGGAGTCTTGATGGTGGGGCCGCCCGGGACCGGCAAGACCCTGCTGGCCCGGGCCATCGCCGGGGAGGCCAAGGTGCCGTTCTTCAGCATTTCAGGCTCGGACTTTGTAGAAATGTTCGTGGGTGTTGGTGCCTCCCGGGTACGCGACCTCTTCGTGGAGGCCAAGAAGGCGGCCCCCTGCATCATCTTCATCGACGAGATCGACGCCGTCGGGCGCCGCCGCGGGGCGGGCCTGGGCGGGGGGAACGACGAGCGCGAGCAGACCCTCAACCAGCTTCTGGTGGAGATGGACGGCTTCGCCGGCAACGAGGGCATTATCGTCATCGCCGCCACCAACCGCGCCGATGTCCTCGACCCGGCCCTGCTGCGTCCCGGGCGCTTCGACCGCCAGGTGGTGGTGGGGCTGCCGGACTTGCGCGGGCGCACCGCCATTCTCCAGGTGCACATGCGCAAGGTCCCACTGGCGGACGACGTGGACGCCGAGACCATAGCACGCGGGACTCCGGGCTTCTCCGGGGCGGACCTCGCCAACCTGGTGAATGAGGCGGCCCTGTTCGCCGCCCGCGCCGGACATTCCAGCGTAAACATGGAGCAGTTCGAGCGGGCCAAGGACAAGGTCATGATGGGCGCCGAGCGGCGCAGCGTGGTCATGACGGACGAGGAGAAGCGCCTGACTGCCTACCATGAGGCCGGGCACGTCATCGTCGGGCGCCTGGTCCCCGAGCATGACCCGGTGCACAAGGTCAGTATCATCCCGCGCGGGCGGGCCCTGGGTGTGACACTGTTCCTGCCTGAGCGCGACCGCTACAGCATGAGCAAGCGTCACCTGGAGAGCCAGATTTCCAGCCTGTTTGGCGGACGCATCGCCGAGGCCATGATCTTCGGGCCCGAGGCCATCACCACCGGGGCTTCCAACGACATACAGCGGACCACCGCGATTGCCCGCGACATGGTGACCCGCTTCGGGCTTTCCGAGGCCATGGGGCCGCTGTCCTATGCCGAGGAGGAGGCCGAGATCTTCCTGGGGCGCAGCGTCACCGAGCATCGCCAGGTCTCCCCAGGGACCGCCCGGGAGATCGACCACCAGGTCCGCATCATCATCGACCGCAACTATACCCGTGCCCAGGGCATCCTGGAGGCCAACCGCGACAAACTCGACGCCATGGCCGCGGCGTTGCTGGAATACGAGACCCTGTGTAAGGAGCAGATCGACGACATCATGGCAGGGGTCCCGGTGCGCCCGCCCAAGGACATTGGCGGTGGTCAGGGAGCCGCCAAGGGCGGTGGCGATCAGACCGGGCTCGGGCCCACCGCTGTGGGTGGGCCTGTCGGGGAGCATTGAGGGTCTGGAGCGTTACAGGCCCTGACCCGGATGGGTGGCTTGCCGCGTGGAACCGGGCAGCCTGGTCTTTAGTCCTGTCCGGGGGGAGCGATACCGACCAGATAGAAACAGCATTGGATGGCCAGGCGACTTCAAGCGCTATTTGCAAAACGGGCATCTGTTGAAATGCGATCCAACTCCCCCTCGTTCCCACGATCCCCTGGGGGCGAGCGGATGGCCTCGGCGGGGCGGGGGAACCGGGGCTCGGGATTGGGGTACACTTCGTTACCCTTGGGAAGCCCGGCCGGCAGCGAAACGCCCGGCCCCAACTTTGCCCAGGCCCACGCTGGAGCGCTCTGGTCCGAACACAGGTCATGGTCAACAACGTCACATTGCGCGAGGCATGGTCCGGGGAAGCGAATTGCCTGGACTGCTCTCTGCGGACCTCGGTGCTGTTCTCTGGGCTCGACGAGTCCCACTTCGAACGAATCCACGAGCCCATCGATCAATACGATCTCAAAACCGGTACCACCCTGTACCAGGCCGGCGACGCGGGGGAGTTCATGTTCACCGTGCGCACCGGGGCTCTCAAGCTGGTGCAGTTCCTGCCGGACGGTGGCCAGCGTATCGTCCGCATCGCCCGCGCCACCGATGTGCTCGGGTTGGAGGCGCTCCTCGACGACCACTACCAGCACGACGCCGTAGCCCTGCAACCCACGCAGGTCTGTCGGTTTCCTGCGCGCCTGGTGCGTCGCCTGGGGCAGGACAGCCCCAAACTGCACCGCGAGTTGATGGCCCGCTGGCAGCGCGCCCTGAGCGAGGCGGATGCCTGGCTCACCGAGTTGTCCACCGGGTCCGCCCGCCAGCGCGTGGCGCGCCTGCTCCTGCGTCTGGTGCGCGACACAGCCAGCAGCGAATGCCAGCTCTTCAGCCGTGAGGACATGGGGGCCATGCTTGGCATCACTACCGAGACCACCAGCCGCACCATCGCCGAGTACAAGCGCCAGAGCCTGCTGGTGGAGACCAACCCGAATCTCTTTCTGCTTGATATCCCGAATCTGCGCCGGATCGCCGACGAGTAGGGTCCGCCGGCAGAATCCCCTCGTCCCGGCGGGGAGCGGGGTTGGCGACTTCAGGGATGGATGAGGTAGTCCCAGGGGCCGCTCCCTGCGCCCTGGGATACTGGTCATCCCGAGCCAAAAGCCGCGCCGGGAGCTGCGGCCGAGGTGAGGGGAGAGATCAGCCCCTCGCACCTACTCACCCCTGGAGCTTTGCCTTCAACAACTCATTGACCTGCTGCGGATTGGCCTTGCCCTTGCTGGCCTTCATCACCTGACCCACGAAGAAGCCGAAGACCTTCTCGTTACCGCCGCGGTATTGCTCCACCTGGGCGGCGTTGGCCTTGATGATCTCGTCCACGATGGCCTCGATGGCCCCGCTATCCGTGATCTGCCGCAGCCCCTGGGCCTCGATCACCGCATCCGCCTCCAGGCCGCCGTTCCACATGGCCTCGAAGACCTGCTTGGCGATTTTCCCGGACAAGGTGTTGTCCTGGATGCGCTTGATGAGCCCGGCAAACCGATCCGCTGCCACCGGGCTCGAGCCGATTTCCAGCCCAGCCTTGTTCAGCGTCGCGGACAACTCGCCGTTGACCCAGTTGGCCGCGAGCTTGGCGTCCCCGCAGGCGCGGGCGACGGTCTCGAAGTAGTCCGCCAGCTCCCGGCTGGCGGTCAGCAGATTGGCGTCGTACTCCGAGAGCCCGAGTTCCGCGTGGAAGCGATGGCGGCGGGCGTCCGGCAGCTCCGGCATGTCGGCCACCGCGGCGCCGATGAAGTCCTCGTCCAGCACCACGGGGAGCAGGTCCGGGTCCGGGAAATAGCGGTAGTCGTTGGCCTCCTCTTTGCTGCGCATGGAGCGGGTCTCGTCCCGGTCGGAGTCGTAGAGCCGGGTCTCCTGGACCACCTTGCCGCCGCCCTCCAGGAGGTCCTGCTGGCGCTCGATCTCGAAGTTCAGCGCCCGCTCCAGGAAGCGGAAGGAATTGATGTTCTTGATCTCGGCGCGGGTGCCGAAGGCCGCCTGGCCCTTGGGCCGGAGCGAGATGTTGGCATCCATGCGGAAGGACCCCTCCTGCATGTTGCCGTCGCTGATGCCGATGTAGCGCACGATCTGGTGGATCTTCTTCGCGTAGGCGACCGCCTCCTTGGGGGAGCGCAGATCCGGCTCGGAGACGATCTCCAGGAGCGGGGTCCCGGCACGGTTCAGATCAATGCCCGTGGAGCCGTGGAAGTCCTCGTGGAGCGACTTGCCGGCGTCCTCCTCCAGGTGGGCCCGGGTCACGCCGATGGTCTTGACCGCACCGTCGTCCAGGACGATCTCCACCTCGCCCTTGCCGACGATGGGCAGTTCGTACTGGCTGATCTGGTAGCCCTTGGGGAGGTCCGGGTAGAAGTAATTCTTCCGGGCGAAGACCGAGCGCTCCGCGATATGGGCCGAGATCGCCCGGCCGAAGCGCACGGCAAAGACCACCGCCTGGCGGTTGAGCACCGGCAGGACCCCGGGCAGCCCCAGGTCAATGGCGCAGGCCTGGGTATTGGGTTCGGCCCCGAAGGCGGTGGGCGCCCCGGAGAAGATCTTGGACTGCGTAGCAAGCTGGGTGTGAATCTCCAGCCCTATGACGGTTTCCCATTGCATGGTGTGTTACCTGGGGGATGAAGAGTGGATTCTGCTGTTGCTTTACCCATCCTACGAACTATTTGATTGCGACCACCATCGAGTCGGGCCCCACGAGATGTTCCACCCGTGTAGTCGAGAATCCGGCGTCCTTCATCCAGGAAGCACAATCACTTCCGGAATAATCGAAGCCGCCGGGTGTTTCAATGAGCATATTCAGACTCATCATCAATCCGAAGGCGTTTTTCGACCGATCGTCATCAATGATGGCTTCGTAGACAACCAGCGCGCCGCCGACTGGTAAAGCGTCAAATGCCTTCTTGATGAGCATCGTCTTTGTGGGGAGATCCCAGTCGTGCAGGATATGTCCCATCAGCACCACATCGGCCTTCGGGATGTCTTGTTTAAAAAAATCGCCCGGCCTGAACGTCAGCCGATCCGTGACACCAGTGGTTGAGGCGTATTCCTCAAAAATCGGTGCCACTTCCGGCAGGTCAAACCCGATGCCTTGGAGGTGTGGATTGGTCAGGGCGATCTGCACGGCAAGATCGCCTTGTGCCGTACCGACATCAACGAAGGTCCGATAATCCTTCCACGGGAAGTCGCGGGCTATGGCCATGTTGGCGCCATGACTGACACCGGTCATTGCGCCCAGGAACTCCCTTAAACGCGCGGGGTCAGCGTAAAGCGTTTCGAAAAGTCCGGCAGCACCTGTCTTTGTTTCGTTTTGCGGCAATCCGGTACGCAGCGCCTCTGTAAGGTGACCCCAGAACGGATAGAGGCGATGATTGGCCATCTCGAGAATTCCACCCACATAGGATGGTTTCTTTCGGTCGAGAAAGACGTTGGTCTCGGGGGTGTTCGCGTAAACATCGCCCTTTCGCTCCAGGAATCCAAGCGCCACCAGGGTGTCGAGAAAGTCGCGAGCCGAGCGAGGGTGTAGTCCCAGTCGTCCACTAAGGGAATCGAATGACTCCGGGCTGTGTGCCAGCTCGGTGAAAACGCCCATTTCGACAGCACTCAATAGCGTCTTTGATGCCCAAAACGCCATTCCTGTTTGGAGAATTTTTTCTGGGCTGAGTGGTTCGTTCATACATTTCTCCTGGCGGTTTCAAATTTACAATTGTGTTCAGGGCATGTTGGGAAGCGACGTTTGCAACCGCCCAAAGCTGCCAAGCGATCGGTTCAGCCGACCGCTTGACCATGAATTGGTGCCGACCTCCGGATAAAGGACCCTCGAACCCGAGGCGCCGCAGATTGCCGATCAAGACTCGCCGGGAAACAGGGCCGAATGGCGGCATCAGGCGACTGCCCGAACGCGAATCTCGGCGCCGTCAATGACCGGCAGATCCAGGTTCCGTGACACGCGAAGGAGCACCCAGTCTTCGACCACCTCTGCCAGTTGATCGCGGCAGGCCTCGAGGGTCGGCGCGTTGGCGAACACACCCCGGCACTCGGGGATCTCGCCATAATAGCCCTCGCCTTCGTCGAGGATCTCGTAGCGCGCATGGCGCATGGCGGTGTGAACGTATTCAAGCGAACATGATGAGTCCTCATTGATCGCTGTATGCCGTGCCGCTCCTACCACTTCATGAACGGTGGTGGACTGAACGGATGCTTTGCAAACCACTCGCGCGCACCTTTCATGAGGAACCGGTGAAATCCATTATTGGGGATCGCTTTCTTGACATCACTGACATATGCAGCAGGAATGCCGAACCTGAAGAGACCAAGAGAGAAGTCAACCAGATCGCCTTTTCTGAAGAGTTCTACCAGCGGATAACAGTCAGTCTTGTAGGTGCGCACCTTGTGGTGCATCTCGACCATTAGCCCAATCTCTTCAGTCCAGGTCTTCCGCCCCGTCTCGGACAGGTACCGCTTTACTTCGGACACCGACGGAGGAATGTAGTCCACGGTGTGGGCGGACCAAAGGCCAATATCGTGAAAACAGGCGGCAATGGCCAACTTGGTCTTTTCTTCTTCGGTACATGGCTGGAGCGCCAAACAGAAATTGAACATACGATAGACATGCCCCCTGTAGCCCAAGTAGTCATCGCCGATGCGATCTTTCCAGGCCGTGAGAATCTCTTCGATGAGATCGTTCTTGGTCTCAATGATCACTCATCCTCCAGTGACGCATAGCGTAGCGTGTAGGGCAGAACCAGGGACGGGTTCCGCCTCAACCCAGGGCAGGATGCCAGTCCCACATCCAATCCGTACCCAGCCATTCTGGTGTTCATCCTGGTAGTTGGTTGGGGTCTGTTTGCGGTAGGCCTGTGTCGGCAACGATCCGACGCTCCTGGCGGCGGAACCCATCCCTGGTTCCGCCCTACGGCCCTGTGCGAGCATTGCCTTGCCTTTGTCTGTCTCGGTCTCGTTTGCCGCTCGGTCCCGTGGACGGAACGAAGCGTTGCCCGCTCAGCGGCCAGCGCTGCCACGCGACGTCGGAGTGATCAGCATACTTGCCCCAATCTCTGGAGCGTGGGAGCCAGAGGAGGGTGGACCGAGCAATTCTGCTGCTATTCTGTGACCCTACATTTCCTGCGGACCCCTTGCTCACTCGCCCTCAAAATAATCAAGGTCAATCTTTTTCAGCTCATATGTGCCTGTGCGCACTACTGCTACATTATTATCAACCATCAATCCCGCAAGCATGTCGCCATCGATTAGTATTATCTTTACAGCGATGATGTTGACGTAATCCATCGCTTCCTTCGAAAAAGTTGAGGTCGTAATAAGAATGCCCTTTGTAGCACGTTGCCCCTGCAGCGCACCGGCAAACTTTTGCACTTCGGGCCTACCAACCGTGCCGTCCCATTTTTTCGCCTGCAAGTATATGACATCCAACCCAAGGCGATCTTCCTTAATGATTCCATCAATACCACCATCACCACTTCGTCCAATGGCACGCCCTGCGTCTTTTCGCGATCCGCCATACCCCATTGAAACTATGAGGTCTACTACTAACCGCTCAAAGAAGGCCGGTGTTGAAGTCCGAATCTGATCCAGAAGTTCTGCTTCGAGATTTTTTCGCACTCGCTGATATGCCGCTGCCATCGAATCTTCTGGCGTTTGGCTGGACGCCATTTCGGCCAGCACAGGCTTAATAGCGTCATCGACCTCTTTGCCCCGAGAGCGGAAGGCACGAAATGACTCGTACCGATTAAGCAAGGTGTTGTCTATTTTCTCCGGGGCGGTCTTAAGAAGCGCTTGGCCTACGCGAGTAATCCGGAAGACACCGCGCTTTGGCGCTTCCAAAAGCCCCGCTTGTTTCAGATAGCTCCTGGCCCATCCGACGCGACTACCAAATACATGACTAGTGCCACTTGGCAGCAATTCATTTCTCTCGTCATCGGTCAGTTTGAAGTGGACTGCGAGGGCATCGACCGATTCTCGGAAGGGGTGATCCGCGCCATCGGCAGTGAGCTTCAAGAGGGGAAGCATTACAGTCTGGTAGTCAGGTATTGGCATTGATTCAGTTCCGGTGAAAGGGACCTAACTACATTTCGACCGGTCGCAAAACTTGGTAATGGAGGCGAAAACCGGCTGTTTGGCCTCATAACTTGGTAAGAGCCGGCCAAACGCGGCGTATTGCCAGCCACGGACACCCAACCAGAGGCTCTAGCCAAAGCCATCACTCGAATCCACCCGGCGCCGCCAGGTGCCAGTCTGGTGGCCGCCTGCAAGCCGATGCGCCACATTGAGCAACCGCCCCTCCTCAAAGTAGTTGCCGACGATCTGCAGCCCCACCGGCAAGCCGCCCACCGGGGCGACGGGGATGGACATGCCGGGCAGGCCGGCGAGGTTGGTGGCGATGGTGTAGATGTCGTTCAGGTACATGGCCACCGGGTCGTCGGCCTTGGAGCCCAGGGGGAAGGCGGTGGTCGGGCTGGTGGGGCCCAGGATGACGTCCACCTGCTCGAAGGCGCGGCGGAAGTCGTCGCTGATGAGGTGGCGGATCTGCTGGGCCTTGAGGTAGTAGGCGTCGTAGTAGCCGGCGGACAGGACATAGGTCCCGATCATGATGCGCCGCTGGACCTCGGCGCCGAAGCCCTCGGCGCGGCTGCGCTGGTAGAGGTCGGCCAGGTCCTTGGGCTCCGCGCAGCGGTGGCCGTAGCGCACGCCGTCGAAGCGGGCCAGGTTGGAGGAGCACTCCGCCGGGGCGACGACGTAGTAGACCGGGACCGAGAGCGGGCTGTTGGGCAGGCTGATCTCGTGGACGCTGGCGCCGAGGCCCTCGTAGACCTTGACGGCCTCCTGGATGGACGCCGCCACGCCCGGGTCGAGCCCCTCGCCGAAGTACTCCTTGGGCAGGCCGATGCGCAGGCCCTTGAGGTCGGCCTCGAGCCCGGCGCTGTAGTCCGGGACCGGCTCCTGGGCGCTGGTGGAGTCCTTGGGGTCGAAACCGGCCATGGCCTGGAGCAGGGGGGCGGCGTCGGCCGCGCTGCGGGTCATGATGCCGCCCTGATCCAGGCTGGAGGCGAAGGCGATCATGCCCCAGCGCGAGACCCGCCCGTAGGTGGGCTTGATGCCGGTGATGCCGCACAGGGCCGCGGGCTGGCGGATGGAGCCGCCGGTGTCGGTGGCGGTGGCGGCGGGGCAGAGCCGCGCCGCCACGGCCGCGGCCGAGCCGCCGGAGGACCCGCCCGGGACCCGGGTCGGGTCCCAGGGGTTCTTCACCGGGCCGTAGAAGCTCGTCTCGTTGGACGAGCCCATGGCGAACTCGTCCATGTTGGTCTTGCCCAGCACCACGGCCCCGGCGGCGGCCAGGCGCTCGACCACGGTGGCGTCGTAGGGGGCGACGAAGTTGTCGAGCATCCGCGACCCGCAGGAGGTGCGCACCCCGTTGGTGCAGAAGATGTCCTTGTGGGCGATGGGGATGCCGGTGAGGGGCCCGGCATCGCCGCGGCTCAGGGCGGCGTCGGCCTGGCGCGGCGGCGGCCAGGGCCTGCTCGGCGGTGACGGTGATGAAGGCGTTGAGCTGGGGGTCGAGGCGCTCGATCCGGTCCAGGTAGTGGCGGGTCAGCTCCAGGCTGGAGAATTCCCGGCGGCGCAGGCCCGCGGCCAGATCGGCGATGGTCTAGATTGTGCATGGGGTGGAGGGCGGCTCTTTGGCGTTGCGGGTCTTGGACTCGGGCAGGGTTAACCCGCCAAAAACAATAATTGGCTAGGTCTGCGATACCGGTTGGCGCCGGCCCCGCTGCCTTGGTCTCTTGTCCCCCCCTTGATAAAGGGGGGTTAGGGGGGATTGGTAGCGAGCAAGCGCGGTGCCAAGGCGAAGAAATCCCCTCGGCCGCTGTTCCTGACGCGGCTCTACCTCCTCCATCCGTGGAGTCGCCTGCCCCCCTTCGAAAAGGGGGAGGAGGCTCCGTGGCTTGGGCCAGCATCTAACGCAGACATAGGCTTAGCGTTCGGGCGGAACGGACCCCGCCTGAGCTATTCGATGACCCTGGGTACCAGGTAGAGCCCGTCCTGGGTCTGGGGCGCGATCGCCTGAAAGTGGTCGCGCTGGTCGGGTTCGGTGGCCTGGTCCGGACGCAACCTCTGGACCATGTGCAAGGGGTGGGCCATGGGCTCGACGCCTTGGGTGTCCACGGTCGCCATCTGCTCCATCAGGGCGAGGATGTTGGAGAGGTCCGTGCCCAGGCGGTCCTTGGCCCCCTCCGGGATGGCGAGCCGGGCGAGATGGGCGATCTTATCGACGTCGGAGCGTTCGAGGGCCATGGGCTTGTCCGGGTGGGTCGGGTGGGGCGAAAAGAGCGGAAAAATAGCACAGCGGGGCGGGGCTGGGTACGCCTGCGCCTTGCCCGGGGAGGGGCACGTTGCTAGATTACGCGCTCTTTGTTTCCCACTCCTCCTTCGACGCCGGCTTCGGCTCTGGCTCCAACTCTGGTGCCCCCGCTCTGCCTTGGGCCCCAGGGGCTGGCTGCCGCACACCGCATTCAGGGTAAATTTTCGATGTTTTTCAGACGTATCCGAGGGATGTTCTCCAATGATCTTTCGATCGATTTGGGGACGGCGAACACCCTGATCTATGCCCGCAACCAGGGCATCGTCCTCAACGAGCCCTCGGTGGTGGCGATCCGTCAGGACCGCGCCGGGGGGCCCAAGTCGGTGGCGGCGGTGGGGGAGGAGGCCAAGATGATGCTCGGGCGCACGCCCCAGAACATCACCGCCATACGCCCGCTGAAGGATGGGGTCATCGCGGACTTCACCGTCACCGAACGGATGCTCCAGTATTTCATCCACAAGGTGCATGAGTCGCGCATCATCCGCCCGAGCCCGAGGGTGCTGATCTGTGTCCCCTGCGGCTCGACGCAGGTGGAGCGGCGCGCCATCAAGGAGTCCGCCGCCGGGGCTGGGGCGCGGGAGGTCTATCTCATCGAGGAGCCCATGGCGGCGGCCATCGGTGCCGGGTTGCCGGTGGACGAGGCACGCGGGTCCATGGTCATCGACATCGGCGGCGGGACCTCCGAGGTCGCGGTGATCTCGCTCAACGGCATCGTCTACTCCAACTCGGTGCGCATCGGTGGCGACCGGTTCGACGACGCCATCATCAACTATGTCAGGCGCAACTACGGGACACTCATCGGTGAGGCGACCGCCGAGCGCATCAAGCACACCATCGGCTCGGCCTTCCCCGGGGCCGAGGTGCGCGAGATCGAGGTCAAGGGGCGTAACCTGGCCGAGGGCATACCGCGCAGCTTTACCCTGAACAGCAACGAGATCCTGGAGGCCCTGCAGGAGCCCCTGGCGGGGATCATCGGGGCCGTGCGCATGGCCCTGGAGCAGACCCCGCCGGAGTTGGGCTCCGACGTGGCCGAGCGCGGCATCGTGTTGACCGGTGGGGGGGCCCTGTTGCGGGACGTGGACCGGCTGATCGAGGACGAGACCGGGCTGCCGGTGGTGGTGGCCGATGATCCCCTGACCTGCGTCGCCCGCGGCGGTGGCAAGGCCCTGGAGATGCTCGACGGCCACGGGTTGGACCTCGTGACCACTGAGTGACGGGGGTTTCGACCCGGTCTGGCACAGGATTCCGCGAAATGGCGCGGGCGATCGGGCCCCGCGCTTCGACGTCTTTGGTTTGGGTCCCGGCATCTCGGCGGGGACGACGGTCATGGACGATTTGCAAGGTTCGGCGGAATGGGGTGCCCGGCCCTTCCCGAAAAAGAGGTCTCGGCCATCAAACCCCTGTTCCTACAAGGCACCTCGCCCACGGTGCGCCTGATGCTGGCATCGGTGCTGGCGTTTGGACTCATTGTGGCGGACCACCGCTTCCATCACCTCGATTCCCTCCGCTCGGCCCTCACCGTGGTCCTGTATCCCTTGCTCTATCTGGCCAATCTCCCCGCCAGCCTGAGCGGCGAGGTGCGTCTTCGCCTGGCCAACGAGGCGCAATTGCGCGACGAAAATACCCTTTTGCATCGCGACAATCTGGTCCTCAAGGGGAGGATGCAGCAGTTCGAGGCCATGGAGTCGGAGAACCGTCGCCTGCGCGACCTGTTGGGGTCCTCGTTCAAGATCGGCGACCGGGTCCTGGTGGCGGAACTCCTGGGGGTGAATCTCAACCCCTATCGCCAGCAGGTGGTGATCGATAAGGGCAGCACCTCCGGGGTCTACGTGGGCCAGCCGGTGCTCGATGCCAACGCCGCGATCGGGCAGGTGATTCGCGTCGATCCCCTCACCGCGACCGTGATCCTCATCACCGACGCCGACCATTCCCTGCCGGTGCAGGTCAAACGCAATGGCTTGCGCACCCTGGCGTCCGGTACCGGGATCGTCAATCGCCTGGAACTGACCCACCTGACCAACAACGCCGACATCGAGGTGGGCGACCTGCTCTATACGTCGGGTCTGGGTGGGGTCTTCCCCGGCGGTTACCCGGTGGCACGGGTGGTTGAGGTGCGGGTGGAGCCTGGCAAGCCCTTCGCCACCGTGGTTGCGGAGCCCAACGCAGGGCTTGATCGCATCCGCGAGGTCCTGCTGGTGTGGACCCTGCCGACCACTGGGGCCCAGGCGGCCTCGGTCGGGACTCAGCCAGGGACCCAGCCGACAGCGGCTGGCGCAGGTCCGGTGGCCCCCGAGGCCAAGCCGCTGGGCGGCCACCACGGTGGGCGTACGGGTGGGCGGCCATGAGCGCGTCCCAGGCACACCAGGGCTACAGGCTGGTGGTCACCTCCCTGGCGGTGGCCCTGGTCCTGACCCTCCTGCCCATGCCGCACTGGGCCGGGGAGTTGCGCCCTCAGTGGGTGGCCCTGACCCTGATCTACTGGTCCCTGACAGTCCCCGACCGGGTGGGGGTGTTTTGGGCCTTCGGCGCCGGGGTCTTGCTCGATGTGGTCTCGGGGAGCGTCCTCGGGCAGAACGCATTAGCCCTTTCGGTGGTGGCCTATCTGGCGCTGGAGCTGCACCAGCGCATACGCCTCTTTCCTCTGTGGCAACAGGCGATCTCGGTGTGGGTTCTGCTCCTGGTGGAGCGTCTGCTGACGGTGTGGGTCCTGGGAGCCACCGGGGCCCCGACCCCAACGTTGTGGTATTGGGTGCCCACGTTCCTCGGAATGCTGTTGTGGCCCTGGTTGTCGGTCCTCCTGCGCGACCTCTCCGGGCGCAGCTCGGGTCACTGATGGCCATGCCGGTCGACGCACGCCTGCGATCTGCCGCGGACGACGGCCGCATTTTCACAAGGAGGGCCCTGGTGGCCGCCGTGCTGGTGATCCTGGCCTTAGGAGTGGTCCTGGGTGGCCTGACCAAACTCCAGGTCGTCGATCACGCGCACTACACCACATTGTCCCAGGAGAATCGGGTCAAGCTCCAGCCCCTGCCGCCCACCCGCGGGCTCATTTACGACGCCAAGGGCGTCATACTCGCGGACAATTTCGCCTCCTACTCCCTGGATCTGACCCTGGGAAAGGTCGAGGACCGCGACGCCACCATCGCCGAGCTGCGCACCCTGATCGCCATCGAGGACAAGGACATCCGCCGCTTCGATCGTCTGCGCGCCCAGGGCCGACGCTTCGATCCAGTACCGCTACGGCTCAACCTCAACGAGGAGGAGGTCGCACGTATCTCCGTCAATGCCCACCGCTTCCCTGGAGTGGGCATCGGGGTGCAGCTCCTGCGCTACTACCCGCTGGGGGTCTACACGGCCCACGTCCTGGGCTATGTCGGGCGCATCAGCGAACGCGAGATGGAGCGGCTCGACCCGGGGGCCTATAGCGGGATCAACTACATCGGCAAGGGTGGCATCGAGAAGGCCTATGAGGAGGTCTTGCGCGGCCAGGTCGGCCACCAGCAGGTGGAGGTCAATGCCAAGGGGCGCGTGCTGCGCGTGCTGGAAGACCAGTCGGCGCGTTCCGGGCGGGACCTGCACCTGTATCTGGATATTGGTCTGCAACAGGTCGCCACCGCCGCCCTTGGAGACTACCGCGGCGCCGTGGTGGCGGTGGATCCGCGCAACGGCGGGGTCCTGGCCATGGTCAGCAATCCGGGCTTTGACCCCAATCCCTTCGTCGAGGGGATCGGGACCGAGGAATATGGCGCGCTCCGCGACGACCCGGATCACCCCCTGTTCAACCGCGCGGTGCGCGGCCAGTACCCGCCGGGCTCCACCGCCAAGCCCTTCGTCGCCCTGGGCGGGCTCGCCACCGGGACCATCAGCTTCGGCCGTAGCAAGTTCTGCCCCGGGGCTTACCAGTTGCCGGGCAGCAGCCACAGGTACCGCGACTGGCGCAAGGGGGGGCACGGCACCGTCTCTATGGAGCAGGCCATCGTCCAGTCCTGCGACGTGTATTTCTACGACCTGGCCCATGATATGGGGATAGACCGCATGCACGACTTCCTCGCCACCTTCGGCTTTGGCGCCAGGACCGGGGTGGACGTGGCAGGGGAACTGCCGGGGCTCCTGCCGTCCCGGGCCTGGGCCGAGCGCACGCGCAAGCAGCCCTGGTTCGCCGGCGAGACGCTGATCGTCGGGATAGGTCAGGGGTCCTTCCTCGCTACACCCATACAACTCGCCGCCGCCACCGCGGCCATGGCCAGCCGGGGGCGGCTGATCCAGCCGCGGGTAGTGCGGGCCACCAGTGCCCCCGGGGCCGGGCCCCAGGAGCCCCAGCCGCTGGTGGCGACCCAGGTCCCGGTGTCCGACAGGCACCAATGGCGCGACGTCATCGAAGGCATGACCCAGGTGGTGGAGCGGGGCACCGCCAAGCGCATCCGCACCGCCGCCTACCAGATCGCCGGCAAGACCGGCACCGCCCAGGTCTTTACCGTGGGCCAGAAGGAGAGTTACCGGGAGAGCCAGGTCCCGGAGCGGATGCGCGATCACGCCCTGTTTGTCGCCTTTGCCCCAGTGGACGACCCGCGCATCGCCGTGGCCGTGATCGTCGAGAACGGCGGCCACGGCGGATCCGTGGCGGCGCCCATAGCCCGCAAGGTGATGGACGCCTACCTCGGTCAGACCCCGGCCGAACTGGATACGGCGGAGGCAGAGGATGGCGACTAGGCCCTACAACTCGGCCCTGGACTCGGCACCAGAGGCGGATCGACCGGGGCCCTGGCAACGCCTGCACCTGGACGGCCCGCTGCTGGTAGGGATCCTGGTGCTGGGCGCCTTCGGCCTGCTGGTCCTGTTCAGTGCCACCGAGCAGGACCCGGGCAAGGAGGAGGCGCAGATGCTCCGCCTGGCCCTGGCGATGGTCGGGATGCTGGTGGTGGCGCAGATCCCGCCCCGGACCCTGCGCGGGTGGTCCGTGCCGCTGTACCTGATCGGGGTCCTGATGCTGGTGGCGGTACTGCTGGTAGGGGACATCGGCAAGGGGGCCCAGCGCTGGCTGGACCTGGGGGTGCTGCGCTTCCAGCCATCGGAACTGCTCAAGCTGGCCGTGCCCATGATGCTGGCCTGGTTCCTGTCCAGTCGCCCCCTGCCGCCGGGTACCCTGCGCATCCTGCTGGGGGCGGTGTTGATTGCGGTGCCGACCCTCCTGATCTTCAAGCAGCCGGACCTCGGGACCTCGATCCTGGTGGCGGCGTCCGGGGGCATGGTCCTGTTCCTCGCCGGGATGAGCTGGCGCCTGATCGCCGGCCTGGTGGCCCTGGCCGGCGCCCTGGCCCCGGCCCTGTGGTACCTGATGCGCGACTACCAGCGCCAGCGCGTCCTGACCTTTCTCGATCCGACCACCGACCCCCTGGGCTCCGGCTACCACATCATCCAGTCGCAGATCGCCATCGGCTCCGGCGGGGTCTACGGCAAGGGCTGGTTCAACGGGACCCAGTCCCATCTGGAGTTCCTGCCGGAGCGCACGACGGACTTTATCTTCGCCGTGCTGGGCGAAGAGTGGGGGCTGGCCGGCGCCCTGGTTCTCATGGCCATCTACCTTTTCATCATCTGGCGCGGGCTCTACATCGCGACCCAGGCGCGGGATACCTTCGGTCGGCTCCTGGCCGGCGGTCTGACCCTGATCTTTTTCGTCTATGTCTTCGTCAATACCGGGATGGTATCCGGGCTGCTGCCCGTGGTAGGTGTGCCGCTGCCCCTGGTGAGCTATGGGGGAACATCCCTAGTGACCATCATGGCCGGATTCGGTATGATCATGTCTATCCATACGCACAGAAAAAGGCTTCCCGTATAGGATGTTCCTCCGCTTTGCAACTATAAAGCGTGAAGTCCGGATCGGGGCACGTTGGGAAAAGTGCTTTGGTTTCATAGGGTTTTTGGCGGCCGCATTGCTTGTGGCCACCCCTTGGACGGCCGGTCAGGCCCAGGTCCAACCGAGACCCGCCGAGCCCGTGGACTACCGTGTCGCCGCCCGTGACTTCGCCGCCGAGATGGCGCAGCGGCACGGGTTCGACCCCGTTGCCCTGACCTCGCTCATGAATCGAGCGCGTTATCGCCAGGAAATCATCGACGCCATGCGTCGCCCCTACGAGGGCAAGCCCTGGGCCGACTACCGGCCGATCTTCCTCACCCAGGCCCGCATCGTCGGCGGTACCGCCTTCTGGCAGGGGCAGGCCGACACCCTGCGCCGGGCCGAGCAGGAGTACGGCGTCCCCCCCGAGGTCATCGTCGCCATCATCGGGGTGGAGACGAGCTACGGGGGCAACCTGGGCAAGCATCGGGTGCTCGATGCCCTGACCACCCTGGGCTTCGCCTATCCGCCGCGGGCGGACTTCTTTCGGGGGGAACTGGAGCAGTTTCTCCTGCTCGCCCGGGACGAGGCCATAGACCCCGCCCTGGTCACTGGCTCCTACGCCGGGGCCGTCGGCAAGCCGCAGTTCATCCCCAGCAGTTACCGGGACTACGCGGTGGACTTCGATGGCGACGGCCGGCGCGACCTCTGGCACAGCGATGCCGATGTGATCGGCAGCGTAGCCAATTATCTCCAGCGCCACGGTTGGCGCCGGGATGGGGAGGTCGCCCTGCCGGCCACCCTCGCGGAGGGCACTGGGGAGAATTTGACCGCGGCCGGGGTGGAAGTGGCCGGGAAGCGGCCGGTCAAACCGCAGACGCAGGCCGTCCGCCTGACGACCGCCGGGGTCAGCACCTCGGCGCCCCTGGACCCCGACACGGTGGTCACCCTGCTGCGCCTCGATGGCAGGGGGGACGACGGGGCAGAAGACGAATACTGGATCGCATTGGAGAATTTCTACGCGCTTACCCGCTACAACCACAGCAATCTGTATGCCATGGCCGTGTATCAACTGGGCCGTGAGATCAAGGCGTTGTACTTGGCCAGGGAATCCCGGCAGGCCGCCGCACCGTGACACAGGACGGGAAAAAACGATGAATTCACGTACAGCACAACGGCAGGATGGGAACACTGCCTGGCACACACTAAGGCTGATCCTGCTGGTTGGCACCCTGGGCGGTGTCCTCGCCGGTTGTTCGAGCGCACCGGAACGTATCGAGGCGCCGGTCGTCCAACGCGACCGATCCGGTATCCCGGATGCGGTTCCCAGGGTGGAACCGCGTAGCCGCTCCGGGAACATGGCATCCTACACCGTCCGCGGACGGCGCTACTTCACCAAGGACGACAGTGCGGGCCATGTGGAGCGCGGTATCGCCTCCTGGTACGGTCCTGGCTTCCACGGGCGCAAGACCAGCAATGGCGAGCCCTACGACATGAACGCCATGACTGCTGCCCACAAGACCCTGCCCTTGCCCACCTATGCCCGCGTTACCAACCTGCAAAATGGGAAGACCGCCGTGGTGCGGATCAACGACCGCGGCCCCTTCCACGGGCCCCGGGTGATTGACCTCTCCCGCGCCGCCGCGACCAAGCTCGGTGTCATCGGCACCGGAACCGCCGAGGTGGAGGTGCGGGCCCTGGACCCGTTGACTACCGAGCCCTCCGCGCCCAATCCCTTCCTGATCGCCGCCAACAAGCCCAAGGCGGCGGCCCAACCGCAGCCCTTCGTCGATTCCCTGGCAGAGTTCGGCACGGCGCGGTTTGAAGCCCCCACGGCCCCCGTGTTGGCGGACAGCGGTCGTTCTGCGGCGTCGGAGGCCACGCGCCCCTTCCCCCAACCGGCGCGTCAGTCTGAGCTGGCAAAGGCGCGGGAGTTGGTGGTTGCCGAACGCCCGACTCAGAAGACCAGGGCCGAATCCCCCGCTGAGGCCAAGGCGACCAAGGCTGAGGCCCGCCTGGCGGCGAAGGAGGCCGAGGCCAAGGCCCGCGTGGCAGCGAAGGAGGCCAAGGCCGAGTCCCGTTTGGCCGCCAAGGACACCAAGGCAGCGAAGGGCAAGTCCCTGGCCGAGGTGAGTCCCAAGGGCGGCAAGGTGGATAAGACAGCCAAGGTCGAGAGAAGCCCGAGAAGGCCGGGAAATCCGA
This sequence comes from uncultured Gammaproteobacteria bacterium, assembly GCA_963802205.1. Lineage (GTDB taxonomy): Bacteria > Pseudomonadota > Gammaproteobacteria > Chromatiales > Chromatiaceae > DYRB01. The sequence goes on from CAWDHW010000019.1 coordinate 55,076, forward strand.
TAAGGGCGGTTCTGGCATGTACGTGCAGGTGGGCGCCTTCGGCGACCGCGCCAATGCCGAGCAGTTGCGCAAGCGCCTGGTCAAGGAACTGGCCAAGCACCAGGTCCAGGTCCGCAGCATCGACGGCAAGGCATCCCAACTCTACAAGGTCCAGGTCGGCCCCCTGAACTCTCGGGCCAAGGCGAGCGATGTCTCCCAGCAGCTCGCCGCCCTGGGTGTGACCAAGGCCCACGTGGTGGTGGAGTAGATCAGCGGACCGAGACGGTCCATACCTTCACGCCCTGCCGCGGAGCCTTTCGCGGCAGGGCCCGTCGTCCCTGCCGCTTCTGCGGATTTCCCCCTTTTTTTACAGCCTGTTACGGGCGTCCGAAAGGTGAAAGTCCGCGCCGTAAAGGTATAAAATGGCCGCCCTTTGCGGGCCCCCTCTTGTCATTGTCCAACGGAACCACGCCGATGAAGTCCGTCGCCTTGCCTTTGCTCCTGTTGTGGCTGCTGCCTGCCCTGGTGGCGGCGGAGCCGAGCCCCAAGGCCCAATCCAAGGTCCCGTCCAAGGCCACGGCGGTCGCCGCCGCGCCGGCCTCCGTCTCCGGCTCGGCCCTGGCCCCGCCGGAACTGGCGGCCAAGGGCTACCTGTTGGTGGCTCACCCCGGCGGCCAGGCCCTGGTGGAGTCCCAGGCGGATGAGCGCCTGGACCCCGCCAGCCTCACCAAGATTCTCACCGCCTATGTGGTCTTCCACGAGTTGGCGGCGGGGCATATCGCCCTCAACGATGAGGTCCTGATCAGCGAGCATGCCTGGCGTACCGGCGGCTCGCGCATGTTCGCCGAGCTTGGCAAGAAGATCTCCCTGGAGGAATTGGTCAAGGGCATGGTCATCCAGTCCGGCAACGACGCCAGCGTTGCCCTGGCGGAGCATGTGGCCGGCAATGAGGAGTCCTTCGCCAAGCTCATGAACGAGCACGCCCGGCGCCTGGGGATGACCAACAGCCATTTCACCAATGCCACCGGCCTGCCAGACCCCGAGCACTACTCTACGGCGCGGGACCTGTCCAAGGTCACAGAGGCGACCATCCGCGAATTCCCCGATTACTACGCCTGGTACGGGATCAAGGAGTACCTCTACAACAACATCAAGCAGCACAACCGCAACCGCCTGCTGTGGCGCGACGACGCCGTGGACGGGGTCAAGACCGGTCACACCAAGGATGCCGGCTATTGTCTGGTGGCCTCCGCCAAACGCGACGGCATGCGCCTGACCTCGGTGATCCTCGGGGCCGAGAGCGAGGAGGCCCGCGCCAAGGCCAGCCTGGCCTTGCTCAACTATGGTTTCCGCGCCTTCGAGGGCCACGCCCTCTATGCCCCGGGCCAGACGCTCGAGAGCCTGCGCATCTGGATGGGCGAGGTCAAAGAACTGCCAGTGGGTCCGGATGGGGAGGTCTATGCCACCATCCCGCGCGGGTCCTATGACCAGCTCTCGGCCCACATCCAGAAGAACCCCGATCTGGTCGCACCGGTGGCCAAGGGGGATCGTGTCGGCGACATCGTCGTCTCCCTGGGGGACAAGGAGATCGGCCGCCAACCCCTGGTGGCCCTGCGCGACGTGGCGGAGGGTGGGCTCTGGGCCAAGATCCGCGATACGGTGCTGCGCTGGTTCTCCTAGCGATGTCGGAAGAGACCCTGCTCGAGTTTCCCTGCGTCTTTCCCATCAAGGCCATGGGGCGGGCGGATGGGGATATCGCCGGGGTGGTGGTGGAGATTGTCCGCCGCCACGCCCCGTGCCTCGACGAGAGCCGGATGACCCTGCGCCCGAGCAGCGAGGGCAAATGGGTGGCGGTCACCCTCACCATCACGGCCACCAGCAAGGCCCAACTCGACGCCATCTACAGCGACCTCACCGCCCACGACCAGATCGTTTGGGCCCTGTGACCGGGTCCGACGGGCCGACTCTGCACCTGCGCCGCCTGGGACTGGTCGACTATGCGGCGACCTGGGCGGAGATGCGTGCCTTCACCGAAGCCCGAACTGCCGGCAGCGACGATGAGCTTTGGCTGCTGCAACACCCCCCCGTCTTCACCCTCGGTCAGGCGGGGCGGCCGGAACACATCCTCGCCCCCGGGGCCATCCCGGTGGTCCAGAGCGACCGCGGCGGCCAGGTCACCTACCACGGCCCGGGTCAGATCGTCGCCTATCTCCTGCTGGATCTGCGCCGCGCCGGGCTGGGGGTGAAGGGGTTGGTGCAACTGCTGGAGCAGGCGGTCATAGACCTCCTGGCCGACGTTGGCATCCAGGCCCAGGCCCGGGCCGATGCCCCCGGGGTCTATGTGGCCGGGGCCAAGATCGCCTCCCTTGGCCTGCGTGTGCGCAGGGGTTGCAGCTATCACGGCCTGGCCCTGAATGTGGACATGGACCTGGGGCCCTTCGTCCGCATCAACCCCTGCGGCTATCCTGGGCTGGCCGTCACCCAGCTTGCCGATCTGGGGGGCCTGCGTGACCTGGACCAGGTGGGGACGGCGCTGTACCGGCAGATCCAGGGGAAACTTGCCGCTGTGCCTGACGTGGGCTAGGGAAGCGCTGATTAAAGCGCTCCCCGTGCGGGGCAGGGATGCCCCGCCATTTTCGACGGCTGTAAGCCGTTGAACATGGAGCGCCCCGGGAGTCGCGCCTTGCGGGGCGCGAGCTGATTAAAGCCAAGGATGGCTTTAATCAGCATCTCCCTAGGTCCCCCTGGTCCGGGGGTTCAGGCACCCAACGCCGCGTTCTCGGCGCGCAGACGCTCCAGTTCGGTGTCTGGACTGTCCGCTGAACGGGTACGCTCGGATTACTCCCAGCGAAACAGCCGCGCGGCGACTGTGAGTAGCGCCAGCGCCAGCACGGCCAGCAGGCCGATCTCCGGCAGGACCTCCAGGACCCCAGCCCCGTCGATCATGATCCGCCTGGCTGCGGCGACCATGTGCGTGACGGGCAAGACCTGGGACAGGGCCTGGGCGGCAGGGCTGGTCCCCTCCATGGAAAACCAGACCCCGGACAACAGCAGCATGGGCCAGGAGATGAGGTTGAGGATGCCGTCGGCCAGCTCCTCGGTGCGCAGTCGTGCGGAGACGATCAGACCCAGGCTGATCAGGCACAGGGCCCCGGAGAGGAAGACCAGGATCAGGGCCGGGTAGGAGCCGCGCATGGGGAAGCTGAGGAACGCGCAAGCGCCCAGGTAGACGATCAGGCTGGCCCCGAGCACCACCAGGAGCCGCGAGAGGACCTGGGCGGCGAGAAACTCGAAAGGGGTCAGCGGCGTCGCCTTGAGGCGGCGCAGGACGCCGTTCTTGCGGTAGCGCACCACCACGAAGCCGACCCCCCAGAGGCTGCTGAACATCACGTTCATGGCCAGCACCCCGGGCAGCACCCAGTCCGCGTAGCTCAGGGCCTCGCCGGTCACGGTTTGCCGTTGGGGGGCCTGCCCTTCCGGCGGCCCGGCATAGGCCCCCAGCAACAGGCGCTCGGCCAGGTAGCCGCGGGGTGAGTCGAGGTTGACCCAGTAGCCCGGGGTGCCGCTCAGGTCGAGCAGCAGGTCGAGCTGGTGGCGCTCCACCTTTGGCACGCCCTCGCCCGGGGCGTCCACCGGGACGAAGGTGACATGGCGCGTGGCGAGGAAGGACGACGCCGTGCCGGCAGGTCCGTCCGGGCCGCGGATGACCCCGATCTTGAGCAGGTCCTCGGGTGGGCCGCCGAAGATGAAGGCGAAGGCCAGTACCATCAGGATCGGCATGAAGATGTTCCAACCGAGTCCGGCGCGGTCGCGGTAGAACTCCCGGTTGCGGGCGACCAGAATCGCGAGGATGCGGCGCCACATGTCAGGTCCTCAGGGCGTGCCCGGTCAGCTTGAGGAAAAGGTCCTCGAGGGTTGGCGTCTCCACCCGTAGCTCCGTCAGGTTGGCCCCGATACGTTCCAGGTGCTCCAGGATGGGGCGTACGTCGTCGCTGTAGATCTCGATGGTACCGCCGCGGACCATGGCGCCCTCGGGCAGTGGCTCGGCAGCGGGCCAGGACCCGTGCGGGAGGCGCACCGCCGTGGCCGGAAAGTGCGCTCGCACCAGCCCCTGGGGCGGGCCCTGGGCGACGATACGGCCGCGATCGACGATGGCGACCTCGTCGCACAGATGCTGCGCCTCCTCCATGTAGTGGGTGGTCAGCAGGATGGTCTTGCCGCGGCCGCGCGCGGTCTCGATCAGTCCCCAGAAGTTGCGTCTGGACTGGGGGTCTAGGCCGGTGGTGGGCTCGTCGAGGAAGACGAGCTCCGGGTCGTTGATCAGGGCGATGGCCAGCAGGAGCCGCTGGCGCTGGCCGCCGGAGAGGTGGCGGGTGTCGCGGTCCAGGATCTCCCCCAGGTTGCACAGGGCGACCAGCTCGGCGCGGTCGGCCGTTCTTTCATACAGGCTCGCGAACAGGGTCAGGGACTCGGCCACGGTCTGGAAGTCCTGCAACGCGGTGGCCTGGAACTGGATGCCGATGGCCTCGCGATAGGCTGCATCCAGAGGTCGGCCCCGGAACAGTACGGCCCCGCGGCTCGGGGCCTGGATGCCCTCCAGCAGCTCCAGGGTTGTGGTCTTGCCCGCCCCGTTCGGCCCGAGCAGGCCGAAGCACTGGCCCTGGCGGACGTGGAAGGAGATCCCATCCACCGCGCGCACGCCGGGGTATAGGCGGACCAGGTCGCGGGCCTCGATCAGTATGTCCATGGTTCCCCAGGCCTGGCTGTCTCTGCCTCTCTTTTCTGAGCGATACACTCAACTATACTCAACCTTCCAGGACGGGTGAGCAGTCGGCTGCACATCAAGAGGAAGGTCAGCCGTTCTGACCATCTCGACTGGTTACCGGCTATCGCAGCCAGCGCCCCAGGGTCTGCACGCCGGCATTTCCCAACCCAATAAGCAAGAGGTGCGAAATGGAAAAGGCAGAACTGAAGAGTTTTGAGAGACCGGATGAGGTTCGGGAATTCCCGAAAGGCCGGGTCGAATTGATCAAGATCGGTGGCGCAACGATTGGTCGCGCGATCTTCGAGCCGGGTTGGAGATGGGCAACATCTGTCCAGCCTATCGCCAACACGAAAAGCTGTGAGGCCCCTCATTTCCAGTATCACGTTGCAGGTACGATGAAAATCGTGATGGATGACGGGACCGAGCTGGAATGCAATCCCGGCGACGTTTCGCTCCTCCCATCCGGCCACGACGCCTGGGTGGTGGGAAACGAGTCGGCGGTCGTCGTGGACTTCCATGGCATGATCGACTACGCGAGGTCCAAGTAGCTGTAAGCGGGCAGTGGCCCTGTGTGCTGGCAAGACCAACCGACAAACGGTCGCAGCGGACGGCACCGCAGGCCGCCGCTGCACCCATCCCGTTACATGCATCGGTACGCTTGGCACCTCAGGATACCCTACAGGACTTTGACGTAGACTTGGGAGTTGCGCCGGTAGTTGTACAGGGCCTGCTTCTCGGCCGGCAGATCGGTGAGGCCGCCGGGCTCGAAACCACGCTCACGGAACCAGTGGGCAGTCTGGGTGGTGAGGACGAACAGGCGCTTGAGGCCCTGGCGGCGGGCAACGCCCTCGATGTGGGACAGAAGCTTTTCGCCGCGACGCTGATTGCGGTACTCCGGATGCACGGCGACGCAGGCGAGTTCCCCCGATGCCTCCGCCGGGTAGGGATTGAGGGCGGCGCAGGCAAGGGCAGTCCCGTCGCGCTCCATGACGAAGAAGCGGTCGATCTCGCCCTCGATCTGCTCCTGGGAACGTGGTACCAGGATGCCCGCCTGCTCCAGGGGGTGCAGCAGCTCCATGATTCCGGTGACGTCCTCGACTCGGGCCAGGCGCAGGTTCTCGTAGGGCTCCCCGGAGATCAGGGTGCCGATGCCGTCACGGGTGAACAACTCTCGCAGCAGGGCGCCATGGACCTGGCGCGGGACCAGATGGACCCTTCTCACGCCGCTGCGGCAGGCCAGGGCGGCGGCCCTCAGGCAGGCGGCGATCTCCAGGGGTGGCGGCGTTTCCGCCGCGAGGAGCCCGGCGACCTCCTGGGCCAGGACATTCGAGATGGGGTGGCCCTGGGCGTCCTCCAGGCCTGCCGATTCGGTGAGGAAGATCAGCTTGTCCGCCCCCAGGGTGGCGGCGGCGGACCCCGCCACGTCCGCAGCACTCAGGTTGAAGACCTCGCCGGTGGGGGAGTAGCCGATGGGGGGCATGAGGGCGACGGCACCGTCGTCCAGGCGCTGTTGCAGGGAGCGCCGATCGATACGGCGCACGGCCCCGGTGTGGCGGTGGTCGATGCCATCGATGACGCCGAGGGGGCGGGCGGTGACGAAGTTCCCCGAGGCCACCGGGATGCGCACCCCGGCCATGGGGGAGTTGGCAAGGCCCAGGGACAGCAGCGCCTCCAGCTCCACTCGCACCGCGCCGGCAGCCTCCTTGACGCAGGCCAGGGCGGCGTCGTCGGTGATGCGCAGGTCATTGGCGTAGTGGATCTCTGCGCCCCGCAGGGCGAGGCGCTCCTCGATCTGGGGGCGTGCCCCGTGGACCAACACCAGGCGGATGCCGAGCCCATGGAGCAGGGCAATGTCATGCACCAGCCCGCTCAACCCTGGCGCGGCGACGGCCTCGCCGCCGAAGGCGATGACGAAGGTGCACCCGCGGTGGGCGTGGATGTAGGGCGTGGCCTGGCGGAACCAGGCGACGAAGGGGTCCGGGGACTGGCCGCCGGTAGCGGTGCTTGGCATCTCGATTCCTAAATCAATTCAACCCAAGTTTGCCCAGGCGATAGCGCAGGGCGCGCAAGGTCATCCCGAGTTTGCGCGCTGCCGCGGTGCGATTCCAGCGCGTCTCCTCCAGGGTCTTGAGGATGGTTTGACGTTCGACCTCGCCGAGGTAGTCCCCCAGCGGAGCCTGGCCTGCGGCGGGTCCGTCGGCGGGCATTGGACCTTCTGCGGGCGGATCGGCCGCGAGGGCCTGAACCAGTGGTCGCGCGTCGGGCCTTGGCCCAACTGCGGGCGCTGCGGGCCTCTCCCCCGGGTTTGCCAGGGGCAGCAGCAGATCCTCCTCGTCAATGGTGGCGCCATCGCCTAAGGTGCTGGCACGTTCCAGGATGTTCTCCAGTTCCCGCACATTGCCGGGGAAGGCGTGGTGGCGGAGGCTGGTCAGGGCCGCAGCGGTAAGCCTGGCCGGGGCATCGTTGGCTTGCCCCGCAATCCGCCTCAGGATGTGCTCGGCCAGGGGTGCGATGTCTTCCGGGCGCTCGCGCAGCGGCGGCAGGCGCAGCTCAATGACATCGATCCGGTAGAACAGATCCTGGCGGAAGGTGCGGCGCTCGACTTCGCGGCTCAGGTCGCGGTGGCTGGCGCTGATGATACGCGTATCCACCGCGACCTCCTGGTGGGCGCCCACCGGGCGCACGGACTTCTCCTGGATGGCACGCAGCAGTTTGACCTGGGCAGCCAGGGGCAGGTCCGCGACCTCGTCGAGAAACAGGGTCCCTCCGTCGGCGGCCTGAAACAGCCCGACCTTGTCGGCAACGGCCCCGGTGAAACTGCCCTTGCGGTGCCCAAACAATTCACTCTCCATCAGGTCCTGGGGGATGGCCCCGCAGTTGACCGGGACAAAGGGACTGTCGGCCCTGGGGCCCTGGGCGTGGATTAGCCGCGCGGCCAACTCCTTTCCAGTCCCACTCTCGCCGCTGATGAACACGGGCGCCTGGCTGCGTGCGAGCTTGCCGATGAGGCGGCGTATCTCGTGCATCTGCGGTGAGTCCCCCAGGAGCTCGGTCGTCGGCGGCCGGCGGCCGGACCCGGAACGACCTGCCGGTCCCAGGCGCAGGGCCGACTCGACCAGTCGTCGCAGGAGATTTAAGTCCACCGGTTTGGAGACGAAGTCGAAGGCCCCGGCCTTCATCGCGGCGACCGCGGACTCCATGCTCCCGTGGGCCGTGATCATCGCCACCGGGAGGTTGGGGTAGCCCTCGGCGATGTGGCGGACCAGATCGATGCCACTGCCATCCGGGAGCCCCATGTCCGTCAGACAGAGGTCGAATCCGTCGGTGGCGAGGACCTGGATCGCCGAACCGACGGACCCGGCCGTGCGGGACTCGATGCCCATGCGCCGGAGGGTGATGCTGAGGAGGTCGCAGATATCGTCTTCATCGTCGACGATCAGTGCGCGGGCCTTAATCATGGTCGTGGCGTGGCCGAGAGGTCAGGATCAGGCGGCGAAGGTTACCCGGAAGCAGCTTCCGCCGCTTGGACGGGGAGCATATTCCAGGCGGGCGCCGTTGGTCTCCGCCAGCTCGCGGGCGATATAGAGGCCGAGCCCGGTGCCGGAACGGCTGGTGGTGAAGAAGGGGTCGAAGATCTCCCGGGCGGTCTCCGAATCGACCCCGGGACCCTCATCCGTCACCTCGGCCAGGACCCGTCCGGACTCGGCGTCGCGCCCGGCGCGGATACGAATGTTGGCGACGCCGGCGGTCCCGCGGGCATGGGTTGCGGCGTTCTCGCACAGGTTGCCGAATATCTGGTGAAGGTGGCGGGGGTCGGCACGGACATAGATCGGCGCCTGTCCGATGTCCAGGGTCAGGTTCTCCGTCGGGAAGCCGCGCGCCTCGGCCCAGTCCGAGCAGAAGTCCGAGAGCCAGGCCGCCAGTTCCACGTCCTGTGCCTCGCTCTGATTGCGCCGGGACAGTTGCAGGACACTCTGCACCGTCTCCTCGATCCGGCGCGCGTTGCGGGTGACGATGTCCAACAGGTGGCGGTCGTCCGGGGCCAGGACCGCGGATTCTCGGAGGAGCTGGCTGGCGTGGCTGATGGCCGCGAGGGGGTTGCGGATGTTGTGGGCGATGCTCCCGGTGAGCTTGCCCAAGGCGGCGAGCTTGATCTGTTGGGCCTGTTGGGCAAGCTTCTGGGTGTCGTGGAGAAAGATTACGGCACCGCGGGCGAAGTCCCGGCCGAGGGCCTCGCAGGTCGGTTGCAGGTCACGGTCATGGATGCGGACCAGGCATCGGCCGCGTCGCCCGTCGTCACCGCCCTCGTCAAGCCATTGCGCCAACGCGGGGGCGATCTTGGCCAGGGGCGCGCCGCTGAAGGCGCCGGTCCAACCCAGCAGCCGCCCGGCGGCCGCATTCATCAGGTGCAGGGACCTTGCCTCGTCGATCACGATCACCCCAGTCTCCATTTTGCGGATGATGAAGTCGTTGAGCTTGGAGAGGTCCTCGATGTCAACCATGCGTTGTTCGGCCAGGGCTTCGGCCCGGCGGATGCGCCCGTAGAGCAGTTGGGCGAGGGCCGCCAGGCCGAAATAGAGGAGCCCAAGGAGCCCGGCCCGGGTGAAGTCCGCGGTGGTCCCGCCGAGGAAGAGTTGGCGGTAGACCTGCTCGGCAATGACCGCCAGGGTTGCCAGAGAGGCGAACAGCAGGGAGAGCCGACCCTCCATCAGCAAGGCCCCGGCGGCCACGCTGAGTGCCAGGAGCAACCCCAGGCCGCTGCTGACCCCACCGCTCATGTGCATCAGCAGGGTGAAGGTCCCGATGTCCACGAACACCGCAAGCTCGACCTGTTCCTCCCTCCCTGGCCAGCGTGCGTACATGGCCAGACCGCTCAGCAGGACCAGGACCCCATAGCCACTCAAGACCGCCCAGGTGTAAGGGGAGCCTCCGCCCTCCATCAAGGGCGATTCGGCGACGGGCGAGAACATCAAGAGCAGCAGAAAGGTCAGCGCAAGGCGGAACAGAAAAAACCAGGACAAGACGTTCCAGGTTGGATACGCGCCCAGGTCGTGCAGCGATTTTGGGGCAGGGGTGGGCGTTGCGCTCACTGGCACTGGTCTGGTTGTTGTAGCGGCGTTCGGGCTTTGGCAATGTGCAACAACTTCGCTCAGAATACAACGCGGTCGGGAGTGCCACTTAGGCCCCGCCAGTGCCGCGGAGGGGCAATGGCCCCCAACCATCAGAGGATCATAATGAATCTCCACGAGTATCAGTCGAAGGGCCTGTTTGGCCGTTACGCCATCCCGGTCCCGCGCGGCCTGCAGGCCGTGACCCCGGATCAGGCCGCCCAGGCCGCCACCGAATTAGGCGGTGGGGGTTGGGTGGTCAAGGCACAGGTCCACGCCGGCGGGCGCGGCAAGGCCGGTGGTGTGGTCCTGGTGGACAGCCCGGAGCGGGCCGCTGCCGAGGCGCAGCGCCTGCTTGGCAGCCGGCTCTACACCCGCCAGAGCGGGCCCGAGGGTCTGCCGGTGATGGCCCTATTGATCGAAGAGCCCACCCCCATCGCCCGCGAGCTGTATCTGGGCGCCCTGGTGGATCGCGCCGCGCGCCAGGTGGTGTTCATGGCCTCCGCCGCCGGGGGCATGGATATCGAGGAGGTGGCGGCGACCACCCCCGAACGCATCCTGATTACCCGGGTCCACCCGGCGATGGGGTTACAGGGTTGGCAGTGCCGGCGCCTCGGTTTCGGCCTCGGGCTGGACCTCAAGCAGATCAAGGCCCTGCAGGGGCTCATGGAGGGGCTTTACCGGCTCTTCGTGGACAACGACGCGACCCTGGTGGAGGTCAACCCCCTGGTGGTGACCCAGGCAGGGGACCTCATCGCCCTGGATGCCAAGATCAACCTCGACGACAACGCCCTGTACCGCCACCCGGAGCTTGTGGCCCTGCGCGATGCCTCCCAGGAGGACCCCCGCGAGGCCGAGGCCAGGGCCTGGGAACTGAACTACATCAGCCTTGACGGCAACATTGGCTGCATGGTCAATGGGGCCGGACTGGCCATGGCCACCATGGATCTGGTCCAGCTCCACGGCGGTAGCCCGGCCAATTTCCTCGACGTCGGGGGAGGGGCGACACCGGAACGTGTCGCCGAGGCCTTCAAGCTGATCCTGTCCGACCCCAAGGTGCGCGCCGTCCTGGTCAACATCTTCGGCGGCATCGTGCGCTGCGATTTGATCGCCGAGGGCATCATGCAGGCAGTGCGCGAGGTCGGCGTCGCCGTCCCCGTGGTGGTTCGCCTGGAGGGGACCAACGCCGCCCAGGGCCTGGCCATGCTGGCCGCCAGCGACCTGTCGGTGATCACCGCTGCCAGTCTCGCCGAGGCGGCGGACAAGGTAGTCGCCGCCGCCACTGCGCCCAAGGGCGCTGCCTGAACGGTACATCAAGGGGAGCGCGTCGCATGAGCGTATTGGTTGACAAGAATACCCGGGTCATCTGTCAGGGCTTCACCGGCAAGCAGGGGACCTTCCACAGCGAACAGGCGATTGCCTACGGCACCAATCTGGTGGGGGGCGTGACCCCCGGAAAGGGCGGTCAGAGGCACCTGGACCGTCCGGTCTTCGACACGGTGCACGCCGCCGTGGCCGGGACCGGGGCCGATGCCACCATGATCTACGTCCCGGCGCCCTACGCGGCGGATGCCATCATGGAAGCGGCGGATGCCGGCATCCGCGTCATCGTCTGCATCACCGAGGGTATCCCGGTGCTGGACATGCTGCGGGTGAAGAGCGCCCTGGCGGGGTCCGAGGCCGTCCTGATCGGGCCCAACTGCCCCGGCATCATCACCCCCGGGGAATGCAAGATCGGCATCATGCCCGGGAGCATCCACGCCCCGGGTGCCGTGGGCATCGTCTCGCGCTCCGGGACCCTGACCTATGAGGCCGTGTTCCAGACCACACAGGCCGGGCTCGGGCAGACGACCTGCATCGGAATCGGCGGAGACCCCATCCAGGGGCTCGACTTCGTCGCCTGCCTGACCCTCTTCGAGGCGGACCCGGCGACCCATGGGGTCATCATGGTGGGGGAGATCGGCGGCAGTGCCGAGGAAGATGCGGCGCTCTACATCCGCGACCACATGACAAAACCTGTGGTGGCCTATATCGCCGGGGTCACGGCCCCGGCGGGAAAGCGTATGGGTCACGCCGGGGCCATCATCACCGGCGGCAAGGGCACGGCCCAGGGCAAGTTCGCCGCCCTGGAGGAGGCCGGGGTGACCATAGTCCGGTCCCCGGCCCAGATGGGCAGCAAGATGGCGGAGTTGCTGGCGGGGTAGGGGCGGCGTGGCCGGTGTGCCCTTGGCGCCGGCTGCGATCGATGCCTTGACCTGCTATCTGACAACGCAGAACTCACGCCCGGACTGAAATGGAGCCTTACCATGCCGGATGGGCTAGTGAAACCATTCCGGAATCAATAGATCCAGACTGTCCAGGTTTTCCTTGAGCGAACTGAACGACAGGTCCGATGTTCTCGTCGCGGTCCTGATTGGGGTGCTGTACCTGGGTCCGGTCAAGGCAGTCCCTTGACCACCCGCCCCCAGTCGATCTCGACTTGAGGGCAGGCAGTGGATGTCAGGCGACCCTCCATCTCCATCACAAGCGGGCGGCCATAGACACTGAGATCCAGCCGGTAGACGGTGACGATGCGGTCGCCGGGATGGGCCAGCCAGTATTCCCTGATCCCGTGGCGCTCGTAGAGGGCGAGCTTGCGGACCTGATCCTGGCCGGCGCTGGTCGGGGACAGCACCTCGATGATCCAGTCCGGCGCCCCCCGGCAGCCGCGCTCATCCAGCTTGAAGGGGTCGCACACGACCGTGATGTCCGGCTGCACCACCGTGGCGACGGCCTCGTCGGCCTCGTCCCCATCGGGAAGGCGCACATCGAAGGGGGCCACATTCACCTCGCAGGGGCCTCCGTCCAGGGCATCGGCGATCTGGCGGAATAATTCGCCCACTAGGCGCTGATGGCGGCGAACGGGCGCGGCGGCCATGGCGTAGGCCACGCCGTCGATCAGCTCGTAGCGCTGATCCTGGGGCCAGGTCAGGTATTCGGCATAGGTATGGCGTTGGACTTCGCGCAGGGGCAGGTTCATGGCGGCAGGCTCCCGTTCGATGGTGGCCAACAGTATCGGCAAGCGCCCGGCCGCGGACAAGGGCGCGCTTGGCCATCCCTGCGGATCAGGGGCGCACTATCGGGGGTGTGCTATAAGTGAAAACCCCAAGAGGGGCCGAGACGAACCGGCCTCGCTGGGGGCGAGGGGTGGGAATCCCATGCCGATTGGGCGGTCATAGGGGCCACCCGCTGGGGTCCGCAGACCCCGGGCCGGCCCGCCGGTTGCCCCGACCTTCACCCTGCCACACACCACGAGGCCCTTAACGTGTCTGCCCACCCCCAGGTGCCCCTGACCCTGGTTGCCGAACAGGGCTCCCTGGAACCCATCCCCGACGTGGCCGCAGGCGAGCGACCCAAGCCCGCCTGGCGCAGGTATTTAGGTCCAGTCCTGGCCCTGACCGTTCTCGCGGTGGCCCTGGTGGTGCTGGGCCGCATGGTCGAGGACATCCATCCGGGCGATGTGGCCGCGGCCCTGCGTTCGGCCACCTGGGTCCAGATCGCCCTGGCCGTCGCGGCCACGGCGCTGAGCTTTGCCGCTCTGGCCGCCTACGATGTGCTGGCGGTGCGCAGTTGCATCAAGCAGCCGGTGGGGCTCGGCACGGCGCTCTTCGCCGGGGCCACCGGCTATGCGGTCTCCAACGCCTTGGGCTTCCCGGTCCTCACCGGGGGATCGGTGCGCTACCGCATCTATTCGGCGGTCGGGCTGGGGGTCGCCGACATCGGGCGCATCGTCGCCATCGCCTGGCTGACCCTCCTGCTCGGCCTGGTCTTCGTCGTCGGCCTGGCCATGGCCCTGGACCCGGCGGGGATCGCGGCGCTGACCCGTCTGTCCACTGGCACCGCCCGTGGTATCGGGCTGGCCCTGGTGGCCACCATCCTCGTCTTCCTCGCCTGGGTGGCCACCGGCGAACGCTGCCTGTGCCTTGGTGGCTGGTCTGTCCCCATGCCGAACGGTCTCACCGCCGTGGGCCAATTGATCGCCGGGAGCGTGGATTTCGCGGCTGCCGCGGCAACCCTCTATGTCCTGTTGCCCGCCGGTGTCGCACCGGACCCCAGCGCCTTCCTGGTGGTCTTTGCGGTGGCCATCGGCCTGGGCATCGTCGCCCACACCCCGGGGGGCATCGGGGTGTTCGAGGCGACCATCGCCGCGGGTCTGGGCATGGCCGAGCATCCGGGGCTGGTGGCCGCCCTGATCCTGTACCGGGTTATCTATTCCCTGCTACCCCTGGCGGTGGCCGCCGTCGCGCTGCTGGGGGTGGAACTGATCCGCCGACATACCGCGGTCGCCGCCGGGCGGCGCCTGCTCAACCGAATGCTCCAGGGCGTGGTCCCCTCGGTGGCCGCAGGCCTCGTGCTGGCCGGTGGCGTAGTCCTTCTGGTGTCCAGTTCCATCCCCCGCCAGGCATGGCGCATCGATTTGCTCTATGACCTGGTGCCTCTGCCCTTCGTCGAGGCATCCAACCTGCTGGGCAGCCTGGTGGGGGTCCTGCTGATGGTCATAGCCCGTGGCCTCTTCGCCCGCCTCGCCCCCGCCTGGTGGGCCGCGGTGACCCTGCTCGGCGTCGGGGTGCTCTTTTCCATAATCAAGGGGGTAGACTGGGAGGAGGCGGTCATACTGCTCGCCTTCATCGGCTTCCTGGTCTTTTTCAAGGACCTCTTCTACCGTCCCGGACACCTGGGCGACCTGCGCCCGGGTCTGCGCTGGCTGACCCTGGTCCTGGGCCTGCTTATCGTGGTCGCCTGGGTCGGCTTCTTCCTGTATCGGCATGTGGAGTACAGCAACGCCCTTTGGTGGGAGTTCGCCTGGGAGAGCAATGCCCCGCGCTTCCTGCGCGCCGGACTGGCGGTGGCGATCATCGCCGGAATCGTCCTGGTCGATGCCCTGTTCAATCGCCACCTGCGCGCCCCCCAGGGGTCCGAACCCATGCCCGAGGCCGTCCGCCGGTTGGTCGCTCAAGCGCCGCGTGCCCTGGCCTCCCTGGCCTATCTGGGGGACAAACGCTTCCTGGTCACGGAGACCGGACGCGCCTTCATCATGTACGGGGTCTCCGGGCGCACCTGGGTCGCCTTGGGCGGGGCCATGGGCGATACCGACGACGCCCGGGAGCTGGTCTGGCGCTTCCGGGAACTGGCGGATCGACACGCCGGGCGGGTGGTCTTCTACGGTGTGGGCACCGAGGACCTGCCCCTCTACCTGGACATGGGGCTGGCCCTGCACAAGATCGGCGAGGTCGCCAGGGTCGATCTGGCGAGTTTCTCCCTCCAGGGGCCGGCGCGGGCGGAGATGCGCTATGTGGATCGCCGCGCGACTAAGGAGGGCCTGGAATTCGCCATCATCCCCAAGGCCGAGGTCGGACTCGTCATGGATACCCTCAAGGCCGTATCCGACGCCTGGCTGGCCAGCAAGGGGGCGAGCGAAAAGGGATTTTCCCTGGGGGCCTTCCGCCCCGAGTACCTGGCGGAATTCGACTGTGCCGTGCTGCGCAAGGAGGGGCGCATCGTCGCCTTCGCCAACCTGCTGCGCGCCGGGGACCGCTCCGAACTGGCCATCGACCTGATGCGCTACGAGGCGGGGGCGTCGAAGATCCTCATGGACGCCCTGTTTGTGCGCGTCGCCCTCTATGCCAAGGAGCAGGGCTATGCCTGGTTCAATCTCGGCGCGGCCCCGCTGTCCGGGCTCGCCGAGCACCGCCTGGCCCCCACCTGGCACAAGGTCGGTGCCCTGATCTTTCGCCGCGGGGAGGAGTTCTACCCCTTCGGGGGATTGCGCGCCTACAAGCAGAAGTTCAGCCCGGTCTGGACGCCCCACTATCTGGCCTGCCGCGGTGGGCTGGCCTTACCGCAGATCCTTGTGGATGTCACCGCCCTGATTGCCGGGGGGCGCCTGGAGATCATCAAGAAATGAGTGCGACCAAGACCGCAGTGGCCCTTGCCCTATCCCTGTCAGTCACCGCCAATGCTGACCCCGCCCCTGCGGCGGCCACGTCGTCGCCCGCCACCCCGGGGGCTGTCCAGGCGGCGGCCGCAGCCCCTCGCCTGGTCTCCGCGAAGCGGTTCAAGGACATCTCCATCCTGATGCCCGCGGCGACCCCCAAGGGCCTCGTCGTTCTGATGTCCGGCACCGAGGGCTGGACGCCGGAGCGTCAGGCCGAGGCCCAGGCCCTGGCGGACGCGGGGCTGATCGTGCTGCCGGTGGACTTCACCGTCTACCGCAAGGCCCTGGCCGCCTCTGGGGATGGTTGCCACTATGTGGTCGCGGACTTCGAGGCACTTGCCCAGGTCGCCCAGCGGGAGCTTGGCCTGACCACCTACCTGCGCCCCATCGTCGTCGGGTCCGGGACCGGGGCCGGCACCTTTGCCTACGCCGCCCTGGCGGATGCCCCCGACAGCACCCTGGGCGGGGCCGTGGCGGTCGGCTTCGACAACCGCCTGGACACCCCGGTCGCCTTCTGCCCGGGGGCCAGCTCCGAGCCGAACCCGGCGGGCGGCTTCAGTTATGGCTTCGATCATGACCTGCCGGCGGCTATGACCTTTCTCACGGAGTCCGGCCAGGCCGAGCGCATCGACCCCGAATTCGCCGCCGGGGGCAAGGTGACGCTAATGCCGCTGAACCCCGGTATGAGCCCAGCCCAGCGCATCCAGCAGATGGTCCAGGCGGTGGTGGACACGGCCCATGACGATGCCCTGGACGCGGCGGACCTGCCGGTGGTGGAACTCATCCCCAAGGGTCCCCCGCGGGGCGTGGTCCTGATCTGGTCCGGCGATGGCGGCTGGCGGGACATCGACCAGCGTGTCGGCGCCCTCATGGCGGCAAAGGGGCTCAGGGTGGTCGGGATCGATGCCCTGCGCTATTTCTGGTCGAATCGCACCCCGGAGGAGATGGCCCGGGACACGGCCCTGATGGTCAAGGCCGCCGACCCGACCGAGCGCCTGCCGATCCTGCTGGCAGGCTACTCCTTCGGGGCCAATGTCCTGCCCTTCGCCTGGCCGAAGATTGCCGCGGACATCCGCGCCCGCACCCGCCTGATCGCCCTCCTGGCCCCGGAGGAGAAGACTGGTTTCCAGATCTCCGTCGGAGGCTGGTTGGGGCTGGCCACCGGGGATGCGGACGTGGTGGCGGCCATCCTCGCGCTGCCGCCGGCCATCACCCTGTGCATCCATGGGCGGGATGAGGACAACAGCGGCTGCAAGTCCCCGCGCCTGGCCAAGGAATCCGTCCTGGAGCTTCCCGGTGGGCACCACTTCGATTCCGACTATGAGAGGCTCACCAGCATGATCTTGACTGCCTTCGAGGCCAGAGGCGCCGCCTCGGGGCCCCGCACGCCATCGTCCTCGCCGAGCCCGGTTACCCCCTAGCCGCCGGAGCGCCCGCCTCTACTGGGGGCGCCGGCCTCAGGCCGGCAATTGGGGGCGCCGGCCTCAGGTGCCGGGGCGAGGCCACTGGTTCCCCGGCGTCTCGCCGGGTGTTTGGAGAGCTATCCTTATCAAAACCCACCCAACTCCGCCCCCCATGCCCCTCACCCCCGTCTCACCCAAAGGCTGGTACTCCCGCGGCTACCTCCCCCACCTCGACGCCCCCGGCCTACTCCAATCCGTCACCTTCCACCTCGGCGACTCGCTCCCCCGTGAGGTCCTGGTTCACCTCTACACCGAAACCCAGCCATCCGACCTTCAGCGCCTGCGCCGCATCGAGGCCCTGCTGGACGCTGGCCACGGCGCATGCTGGCTGCGCCGACCTGAACTTGCCCGCCTGGTGGAAGATGCCCTGCTGCACTTCGACGGCGCCCGCTATCGCCTCCTGTGTTGGACGATCATGCCCAACCATGTCCACCTGTTGATGGAGACCGATGCGACACACCCGCTACCGAAGGTCGTGCAATCCTGGAAGTCCTTCACCTCCAAAGCGGCCAACGCCATGCTTGGGCGGACCGGGACCTTTTGGGACAGGGACTACTTCGACCGCTTCATCCGCGACGACGGGCATTTGGCGGCGGTGGTGCGATACATCGAGGACAATCCGGTGAAGGCGGGGTTGGTGGAGCGGGCGGAGGATTGGCCTTGGGGGAGCGCTCGGCGGCGGTAGCTCCCTGACCCCCGGCGAGACGCCGGGGAACCCAATTGCCGGCCTGAGGCCGGCGTTCCGCCGGCGGGACGCCGGCGCCCCGCGGCTAACCCGCGGCTAACCGCCGCGCAGGGTCTGCACCAACCCCGGCAGGTCAGCCGGGTTGACGTACTGGATCACCACCTTGCCCTTTGGGTCCCGGGCCAGATCGAAGCCCTTGTCCGGGTAGATCCAATGAACGACCCCGCTCGTCGGTTCGGTCATCCGCTCCGCCGGCGTCCCGAACCGGTGCTCAAGCAGGTCCTCCGGGAGCTTGGACTGGGGAAGATAGGTGATGTGACGGATCGGCGCCTGGGTCAGGGTGCCGACATCGGCGGGATCGAGCTTGATGCGCTGGCTCCCGCTGGGGAGCTGGCTGACCCGCAGGCCGTGGTCGTACATGCCGGCCAGCGTCTCCTGGGGGGCATCCAGGGTCAGGACGAAATCCGCCCTGAGCCGGTTCAGGTAGATCTGCTCGAAGTAGCTCTCCGCCGTGTATTGACCCTGCTCCGAGAGGAAGAGGCTGATCTCGCCCTCCTCACGGAACAGGGCCTGCACCTCGGCAAGCGTGCTCCGACCCAGGGTCAGGCCGAAGACCTGAGTCCGTCCCTGGCTATCCACGCCGACGTCCCAGGGGAGCCGGGGCGGGCCCTCATCGGGTCGCTCGCCGGGGAAGAGCATGATCGCGATGAAGGCCAGCACGGCGGCGGCCAGGGTGTAGAGGATGGCTTTGCGGTCCATGGGGCTATTGGCTCAGTAGGGGATCAGGCCGGCGGCGACGCGCCGGCCCTCGCCCACCAGGATGTTGTAGGTGCGGCAGGCGGCACCGGTGTCCATCACCTCGACCCCAAGCCCGCGGGCGAGGGCCTCGGCGAAGACCCTGGGGTGCGGAAAGACCTGGCGCGCCCCGGTGCCGATAACGATGACCTGTGGGTCCAGGGCGATCAGCGCGGCGATGTGTTCGGCGGCGAGCCCGTCGGGGGTTTGGGGGCCCCAGTCCTCGACAATTCGGCTGGGGCTGACGATGAGCCCGGCCCGGAAGTTGCGACCATCGATGACGATGCCCCCCTGCCCATAGGCGTCGATGCGGTGGTGGCCCTTGCCGGCGTCCTCGGAGAATTTCATAAAGGATAAGAGACAGGAAATTCAAGCGTCCCACGGGGTCATCGGAGGGACGATAGCCTCAACGCGGGTGACGAGCAAGGCCGGCGGACGGACCTACACGCGCCGACCACCGACGGGCACACCCTGGTCTTGAGCCCAGGATGCGGTCCTGCAACGCCTGCCGCGGCGGGCACGTTACTCGCCGACCTGTTGCAATATTTATTGTGATTAGCGTCGTAACTCGGCTAGACCGGGCGAGGCTACCATCCCTTGCCTGGATTCCGGCATCCCGGCCGGAATGACGAGGGGAGAGGCGAATAGCGTGCCCTGTCGTCCTGGCCGGGATGCCAGGACCCAGGCCATGGACGGTATGCGGCGGCTAGCTAAGGAATGGTGCTAGTCACCCTATTTATTGCACCAAGGAAATCGCCGATTCATTCCGTTTTCGAGCGCCGCGAGTCTCGCAATTCCTTGATTACGTGAAGTCCATTACGGAAACTTACGAATTACCCGGCAATTGCCATGAAATAGGAAATTCAATCGTCCCACGATGCTATCGGGCGGGCGATAGCCCTGACGCGGTTGCTGGGCAAGGCCGGCGCAGGTAAAGTCAACCCCATGTCTAGGGCGGTTTTCACAAAAGTATAGGCTGCACTGCCTATTTCAAATGCAGCGGGTTGGATCTGTCCCAAGTCTTCTGCGCCGGGTCCCTTCCTGGCGTCTCATTTCCATTGACACATTCCGGACCGCGCTGCGGTAGAAGTGCCGGTTCACCTTCGGTGTGCCCACCAACGCCGACCCACTCCGTGACGATCCCCCATCACGGCCATTCTCACAGGGAGTTACCCCTTGATCCCATCCGTCCCGATCCGCTCCGCCCTGCTGGCCAGTGCCTTCGCGCTCCTCGTCCTCAGCGTTCCGGCACGCGCCGCCGTCTTCTGCGTCAGTGACGCGGGGGGCTTGCAGACCGCACTCACTACAGCCGCGAGCAACGGGGTGGACGACGAGGTCCAGATCGTCCAGGGCACCTATGTTGGCAACTTTGTCTACGCCAGCACCCAGGCGAACGCCGTGTCGGTACTCGGCGGCTATGAGGCCGGTTGCGCTGATCGGACCCTGGACCCAACCAACACCGTCCTGGATGGCAACCAGGCCAATACGGTCCTCGCGCTATCGGCGCAGGACGTGGCGGCGAGCCTATTGGTCGAAGGGCTGACCCTGCGGAATGGCAAGCGCATTTCGGGACCGGGAAACGGTGGCGGACTCTATGCGGCGGTCGGCGCCAACGGCGCGGTGACCGTCGAGCGCAATCACATCGAGGGAAACGAGTCATCTTACTCCGGCGGCGGCGCATATATAGGAGCCTACCAGGGCATCGCCACGCTCGGCAACAACAGCATCCAGGGAAATGCGTCATCTTATGGCAACGGCGGCGGCGTGGGAGTGAATGCCAGCATCTTCACACTGACCAGTAACAGCATTCAGGACAATACGGGATATTCCGGCGGCGGCATATATGGGTATGTATACGATACCGCCACGCTCATTGGCAACATCTTCCAAGGCAATGGCAGCACAGTACTACGCGATAAAATTTGTTACTGGGGCGGCGGCATATATATGTCCGTGTTCGGTACCGCCACGCTCACTAACAATACCATCGTGGATAATGTATCAAACATACAAGGTGGCGGCCTCTGGCTTGGCCTACACGGCGCCGAGACCACGACCTCCCTCGTGCTTTATAACAATCTCTTCTGGAAGAACCTCTCAGAAAATGACGTAGGAGTGGGAGCGGATCTCTGGATCGACAACGACCCCCAAGGCGACTATTTTGCCGTGCCAGTGACCCTGCTCGCCAACAATTTCGATCAGGCTCAGCCGACCGGATTCGCGATCACGATTCCGATCGCGATCGACCCGAGTAATCTGAATGCCATTGACCCGCTGTTTGTCGATGCCGACAACGGCGACCTACACCTGAGTACGGGTTCGCCGATGATAGATGCCGGGTATCTCGATACACCCGATCTACCTGACACCGATCTCGACGCCAATCCGCGCGTGGTCAATGGTGTGGTCGATATCGGCGTTTATGAGTTTGACGATGGAAGCGCTCCCGATCCTCTCTCGGCCACGGTAACGATCAGCAACAAGACCTATGACGGCAATACGACTGCAACGATCACCGGCTGCACATTGAGTGGAGTGGTCAGCCCCGATGTGGTCAGTTGCGACTACAGCAGTGCCTCAGCCGACTTTGCCGATGCCAATGTCGGGACGAACAAGCCCGTCAACATCACGGGTCTTGCCCTGAGTGGCAGCGATGCGGGTAAGTACAAGCTACCCGGCAAGGCCACGAGTGCCGCAAACATCGCCAAAGCCACCGCCACCGTCGTCCTCGGCAATCTCAATCAGACCTATACCGGCGGCCCCCTGATGCCCACAGCGACCGACGACACCAACGGGTCTGGCTGTAACCTGGACTGGGGCACCGCAGACGGATTCGGGCCTTTACTCTGTAACGGCCACCGTCAACGACCAGAACTACAGTGGCTCGGAGACCGGCCTTTTGACGATAGCGAAGGCCATCCCAAGCGTCATCGCCTGGCCGGTCGCTTCTCCGATCGCCTATGGGCAGACACTGGCGTCGTCTATTCTAAGTGGTGGCGCATCGAGTCCATCGGGGACCTTTGCCTTTACCGCACCGACCACCGCCCCGGGGTTGGCACGGCCGCACAAAGCGTGACGTTCACGCCGGGCAGCACCACGAACTACGAGGGCGTAACGGGCTCGGTCAACGTGACTGTGGAAAAGGCGGATCAGGCCGCTTTGACGGTAATCGCGACTCCTGGTTCGATTGTATCGCCAGGGAGCAGCACCCTGAGCGCATCGGGGGGCTCGGGGTCGGGTGCTGTGACCTACGCTGCAAACGCGACGGCTGGGACGACGTGCTCCATCAGTGGAAGCACATTGACGGCCACGGGGGGTGCGGGCAGTTGTTCCGTCATCGCCATCAAAGACGCGGACACCAACTACAATTCGATCAGTTCCCCATCCATCACTGTTTCTGTGACGGTATCGGCCACAAAGGTCGATACAACCACGGTCTTGTCATCCAGCCTTAATCCCTCCGGTAGCGGCCAAGCCGTAACCTTCACGGTCGTTGTTACAGGTAACGATCCAACGGGTACTGTGACCATTAAGGACGGTTCAACGACGCTCGCTACCGGCACGCTCAGCAATATCCAGCATGCGATATTTACCGACGGCCTGAGCTTCTCGTTCACGACCAGCACCCTCGGTATCGGTACACATAGCCTGACAGCCAGCTATGGTGGCGATGCGAACAATACCGGCAGCAGTAGTGCTGTGCTGAGTCAGGTCGTCAAAGCGGCTTCAACGACAACCCTGGTATCCAGCCTGAACCCATCGACCGTTGGCCGTGCCGTGACCTTTACTGCTACCGTAGAGGGTAAAAGTCCCACAGGCACTGTCAACTTCTACGACGGTAACGTCAGTCTGGGTACGGCCACGATCAGCAGGGGTACGGCCAAGCTCACGACCAGCCAATTAAGCGCCGGGACCCATAGCATCACAGCTATCTATGGCGGCAATACCACCAACGCGGGCAGCGAAAGCGGCACGCTCGAACAGGTGGTCAAGGTCGCATCGTCCACCGCGATCAGTTCCAGCCTCAACCCATCGGCGAGGGGCCAGTCCGTGACCTTTACCGCTACAGTAAATGGCAACAATCTTACCGGCAGCGTGACCTTCAGGGATGGAATAAGGTCGCTGGGTGCGGTAACGCTAAACGGCGGGACGGCTACCTACACGTCAGGCACGCTGGCTAAAGGGACGCACAGGATTACCGCCACCTACGCAGGCGACAGCTTGAACGTGAAAAGCACCAGCAGCACGCTCATACAAACCGTCAGGTGATCTACTGGTGGGCCGCTTTGCGCTGCGGGCGCCTCGCCTTTGAGCGACCATTCCTGGCCTGTTTCGACTGGCTGTTGGCCGTGCCGTCTACCGCTGGAGTCGCCCGTGAAGCAGCCCATCCTGATCGCTCAACTGAATCTGCTGGTCGGCGACGTGGCCGGCAATCTGGACAAGGTGCCTCGCCGCTGACCGTGCCGTCCTCATGCTGGGTAAGAGGATCCGCGAACTGGAGCAGACCATCCAGGCGGCAGCGAGCGGCGGCAAGGCCACGCTGCAGGGGCGACTGCGCGCCCTGAAGGCCGAATAACAGGCCCACGAGCAGGCGGCGAAGTCCGCGCAGGCCGAAGGCGATGCGTTGTTTTGGCCGATCTACAACCTGGATCTCAAGAACCCCCATGCCAATGCCGGGGCTCCAGCGGGCCGGAACATGACCTTGTTCTTTCCTTGACGAGTCTTATTGCAATCTTATAATTACCCCATGAACAGGATCCACTGGACGCCGAAAGCCGCCAAGCAGTTGCGCAAGCTTGATCGGTCCGCCCAAGTGGCCATCCGCGACGAGGTGGGTGAGCAACTGCCCGCGTTCCCGCACTGTACCAGCGTGAAACATCTGACCAACCATGTCTACCTCTACCGGTTGCGCGTCGGTGCCTACCGGGTGTTTTTCGAGTTCGACGGCACAATCAAGCTGGTCTCCATCAAAGAGGTT
>CAWDHW010000020.1:0-102073 GCA_963802205.1 uncultured Gammaproteobacteria bacterium
CCGCCGCCTGGGCTTCGCCGCCGAGGTCGTCGCCTCCCAGCGCAAGGCCCAGGTCTACCTCAAGGGGCAAATCCCGGACGTCATCGTCGCCGAGTACAACTTTCAGTCCGACTTTCGTGACCGCAGCAGCAACCTGGAGACCCTCATGGCGCGGCTCCAGCGCCACCCCGGGGTCAAGGTAATCTGCTTCTACCCGCCCGAACACCGCGAAAAGCCGGCCGGGATGCAGGTACGTTTCCCCCTGTTGAGGCCCACCCCCTCCCGGTGGACCTAGAGCGGGTAGAGACCGCCCTGCGTCGTGCCCTGGCAGAGGCAGCCCCAGCCAGGGCTATTTGAAGTCCGGAAGCCCCGAGTAAAGCCACCAGGTCTTGGTGGCGGGTTCGTAGCGCCACTCCTGACGGTCGCCCAGGCTTCTGCATGCGTTCGTCAGTGTCCACATGCAGGTAGTCGATCTGCACCACCTGAAACGGCCGTTAGTTCGCCAGAGGGATGTGGGGGTTGAACCACGTCATAGCGGGTGACGCGGATGTTGGACAGGTCCGTGGGAACATCCACCACCCTGCGCTTGTCGGGGTGGAGGTAGCCGATGGCGGTCTCGTAGTAGCCCCAGCGCAGGGCCGTGGCATAGGCGGTGGTGGCCGCCTCCAGGGCGTCTTGTTTGGGTCCTCCCTGTAGGTCGCGCAGCCGCCGATAAGGCTAGCGGCCAGGACCACCAGCGCCAGTGCATTGAGGTGGTGGCGACGGGGGTTCGACTCGGGTCTGACGGTCTCTCTCCTTCCCGGGGGGCATGGGGATAATACGGCAGGCGCCGGTGGGTACCAAAGGCGCCCCGCCCCGGGTATAGTCCTTCAGCCCTCAGCCAAGCGCAGTCCCCATACCATGTCCGACGACGACCAAGCCAGCCCCGCCCAAGTCCCAGCCGGGTCTGAGGCAATCGCGGCGGAACCGCGCCGTGACCTCAACCTGGCCGGGTCGCACCTTACCCTCCTCGGCACGGCCCATGTCTCCCGGGCCAGTGCGGACAAGGTTGCGGAACTGCTCGGGTCCGGGGCCTACGATGCTGTGGCCGTAGAGCTGTGCCGCAGCCGTTACCAGGCCCTGACCGACCCCAACGCACTGGCACGCCTGGATCTGCTGCTGGTGATCCGTCAGGGCAACGCCTATCGGGTGGTGGCAAGCCTCGCCCTGGGCGCCTACCAGCAGCGCCTGGCGGATGACCTCGGTGTCGAACCCGGGGCCGAACAGCGCCGTGCCATCGAGCTGGCGGTGGCCCGGGGGCTCCCCCTGTGGCTGATCGACCGCGAGATCGGCGTGACCCTGCGCCGGGTAGCCAGCGGCCTGGGTGGTGGCGACGGCTGAACCTGTTCAGCGGCATCCTCACCGCCCTGGTGGCCGGGGGCCGCATCGCCGAACACGACATCGAGCACCTCAAGGAGGGGGACGTCCTGGAGATCGCCTTCGCGGAACTGGCGGCGGATCGGCGCGAACTCTATCTCCCGCTGATCGAAGAGCGCGACCGCTACATGGCCGCGCGCCTGCGCCAAGAGCTGGCACAGCACCCGCCGAGACGGGTCCTGGTGGTGATCGGGGCCGGGCATCTGAGTGGGCTGGCGCGGCACCTGGCGGGGCCCGCGCCGGCCGATCCAGCGGCGGAGATCGCCGAGCTGGAGCAGGTCCCACCGCCGAGCCCCTGGGTCGGTGCCCTGCCCTGGCTCATTGTCGGGCTGATCCTGGTGGGCTTCGCCGTCGGCTTCAGCCGCGGACCCGAGCTTGGCTGGGCCCTATTGTGGGACTGGGCGCTCATCACCGGCGGCCTGTCGGCACTCGGGACCCTCATTGCCGGAGGGCACCCGCTGACCATCCTCTCCGCCCTCGCCGCCGCGCCGCTCACCACATTGCACCCGGCCTTGGGGGTCGGCATGGTCACGGGTGCGGTCGAACTGGCCCTGCGCCGCCCCCAGGTGGGCGACTTCGCCGGCCTGCGCAAGGACCTGGCCGACTGGCGTGGCTGGTGGCGCAACCGTGTCTCCCGGGTCTTGCTGGTCTTCGTCCTGAGCTCCCTTGGCGCTGCCACCGGGACCTATGTAGCCGGGCTGCGTATCCTGGGGAGGTTGTTTCCCGGGGGCTGATGGCGGTGTGCTTCCGCACGCACCCTCGTTGTCAACGGAGGGCAGTCCTGTAGATCCGGTCAGGCGCGGGGGCACAACGCTGCGGTTGCTTCCAGCGACGCCCAGACGCCCGTCCCCGACCCGCTACCCAATGTCCCGTGCCCAAGGCACCGTCGACGAGGCCCACCCGTGACCCCCGACCATTTCATCATAAGTGGCAGGGTGTGACCCTCAAGGAGCGCTCCGCCGCCCAGGAACACTTTCTGGATCTGTGCCAGCTCCTGGACGAACCCACCCCCGCCGAACCGGAATGACCTCGTGGACGGGTTCACGAAACGGTACAGCGTCCACCGGCTGGTGTACTACGAGGTCTTCGACTCCATGCTCGACGCCATCGCCCGCGAGAAGCAGATGAAGGGTTGGCATCGGCACCTGAAGCTCAAGACCATCGAGGCGGCCAATCCCGAGTGGACCGACCTCCCCGAATCCTTCAATGCCCTGGACTAGCGGGGCGGGTCCACTGAATCGAGACACTAGGGCGTCGGGGCACGCCCCGCTAACCCGACGGGTCTGGAACCCAACCCGTCGCGTCCGATGCCGCCGCACCTTCTGGCGCGTCTGTACTCACACCGCCTGCGTTCGCGGCGGCCTTGACGCTTCGCTAGCCCGGAAGGTCCCCACCGCCCGCCCTTTGGGATAGGGGAGAGTCGAACTGCACCCGGGGCGACACCGGTCTGCCCAGAAACTCCCGGATACTTGCGACCAACTCATCCAGGTGCGAAAAGGCATGGTCCCCGCCGGGAAAGAGGTGGACATCCCCGCAGCCACAGTAGATGCGCCCGGCGATGGCGGGGTCGATCACCTCGTCCCCGGCATCCAGGAAGAGGCTGGTGGGGACCCCGTCGCAGGGGTCGGCGATGCCGAAGGGGCGGGTCGCCGCGATGAGATCGGCATCGACCACATAGGTCTCGCCCTGTGCCGTGGTCATGGTCTCGCCGAGGTAGGGCGTGAACAGGTCCCAGGGGTTCAGGGCGGGGTTGACCAGGTACAGTTGGGCGACGGGCAGACGGCGGGCCAGGTACTGACCGTAGAAACCCCCCATGGAACTGCCCACCAGGACCAGGCCGGGATCACCGGCGGGTGGGGTCGGGAGCCGGTCGAACCAGGCGAGCAACCCGGCGACCGCCTGGGCCGGGCGGTGGGCCGGGTAGTCCGGGGCCAGGACCGGCCTGGGGGCCAGGGCGCGCCGCAGGACGCTTACCTTGTGGGAGCGCCCGGAGCTGTTGAGGCCGTGCAGGTAGACGAGCATCGGGCCCTCAGGGGGCAGGCGCTTGGGCCTGTCCCTGTGCCTCGGCCGGCAGGACCGGCCGGGGTGCCAGGGCTGGCACCGGGACATGCCCCTCCGTCAGCAGGGGCCGCATGGCATGGAGGATGTTAGCGAAGAGGTGCGGGTGCCCCGCCTCCTCGCGGGCCAGCAGGGTCCTGACGTGCTCGCGCCGGGTGGGGGCGGAGAAGCATGCCGGGCAACTGTCCGGGACCACCGGCAGCCCGGCGGTAGCCGCGAAGGCGGCGGTCTGGCGGGCGCGGGCATAGGCCAGCGGGCGAATGATGCGGACGTCGCCCTCGTCGTTGACATAGTGGGCCTTCATGGTGCGCAACTGCCCACCGTGAAAGATGGACATGAACAGGCTCTCGGCCAGGTCGTCGAGGTGCTGGGCCAGGGCCAGGACCCCGTAACCCTCCGTCCGGCAGATGCGGTACATGATGCCGCGCTTCATGCGGGAACAGTAGGCACAGAAGGAGTCGCCGTCCATGTGCCCCTTGGCCTGCTCCATGATGGGCTGCTGCTCGTAGAACCAGGGGACGCCCAGGCGGGTGTAGTAGTCCCGCAGCGGCCCGGGGTCGAAGCCCGGGACCTGGGGGTCCACGGTCAGGACGCCCAAGTCGAAGCGCACCGGTGCGTAGGTTTTGAGGTGGCGCAGGATGTGCAGCAGCGAGAGGGAATCCTTGCCACCTGAGACCCCGAGGAGGATGCGGTCGCCGTCACGGATCATGCCGAAGTCACCGATGGCGCGCCCCACCTGGCGGAGCAGGGACTTCGGCGGTTTTGGGATGGGCTGGCTCATGGCCGCGGACTATAGCGCATCGCCAATCCACAGGCCGGCCAGCGCGCTTGGCTGCTATTCCAAATTTGGATGACAAGGCGTCAGGGACGCCCAGAGGTAGTGCTGCCTCTAAATTTGGAATCGCTGTGCGCTTGGTCGAGGCAGGGGCGGTGCGTCCTTGGGCGGATATATACTGGCAACCCCAAATCCCACCGGGAGCCCGTCCGTGGAAGCCTTTGTCATTGGTCTCGCCTTCCTCGCCTTCGTGGTCATAGCCCTGTCCGCCAAGACGGTCCCCCAGGGCCGCGAATACACGGTCGAGCGCCTCGGCCGCTACACCCGCACCCTGGGGCCAGGGTTCCACCTCATTACCCCCTTCGTCGATCGCATCGGGGCCAAGCTCAACATGATGGAGCAGGTGCTGGATGTCCCCTCCCAGGAGGCCATCACCCGGGACAACGCCATGGTCAAGGCCGATGGTGTGGTCTTCTACCAGATCCTGGACGCGGCCAAGGCGGCCTACGAGGTGAGCACCCTTGAGTATGCGATCCTCAACCTCACGACGACCAACCTGCGCACCGTCATGGGCTCCATGGACTTAGACGAGTTGCTCTCCCAGCGCGACAAGATCAACGCCCAGCTCCTGCAGGTCGTGGACGACGCCACGACCCCCTGGGGGATTAAGGTGACCCGCATCGAGATCAAGGACATCTCCCCGCCCCGGGACTTGGTGGACGCCATGGCCCGACAGATGAAGGCAGAGCGCGAGAAGCGCGCCCAGATCCTGGAGGCGGAAGGGCTGCGCCAGGCGGCCATCCTCAAGGCCGAGGGGGAGAAGCAGGCGACGATCCTCGAGGCCGAGGGCCAGCGCGAGGCGGCCTTCCGCGAGGCCGAGGCCCGCGAGCGCCTGGCGGAGGCGGAGGCACGCGCTACGATGATGGTCTCCCAGGCCATCGCCAAGGGCGACGTGAACGCCATCAACTACTTCGTCGCCCAGAAGTACACCGAGGCCCTCAAGGCCATCGCCTCGGCGCCGAATCAGAAGGTGATCCTGATGCCACTGGAGGCGTCCAGCGTCATCGGCTCCCTGGCCGGAATCTCGGAGCTGATGCGCGGCGTCGGTACCGAGACGTCGCGCCCGTCCACCGGGGCCGGTCCGGCGGCACCCAGGCCCGCTTCGCCCCCGCTGCCCCCGGGTTGGGTCGGAGGGCCCGAGCGTGGCTGAGGGGGTGCTCGTCATAGGCCCCTGGCTCTGGGTAGCGCTCGGCGTCCTCCTCGCCATCCTGGAACTGGCCACCCCCGCCTTCCTCTTTCTGCCCATGGGGCTGGCGGCCGGGGTCATAGCCCTGCTCCTGATCTTCTTCCCGGGCATCCCCTGGGTCTGGCAACTGGCCCTGTTCGCCTCCCTCAGCCTGGTCAGCGTCCTGACCGGACGCGCCTGGCTGCGGCGTCACCCCACCCCCAGCGACGAGCCGACCCTGAACCGCCGCGGTCAGCGTTATGTCGGGCGGGTCTTCACCCTGGACGCCCCCATCGTCAACGGGGTCGGCAAGATCCGGGTGGACGACAGCACCTGGAAGGTCAAGGGACTGGATGCCCCCGCCGGCGGCCTGGTGCGGGTGGTTGGGGTGGACGGGACCGAGCTGCGGGTCGAAGGGGCCGAGGGCCCCGGCGGCGGCTGACGCCGCCTCCGGTCGCAGCAGCACCCCGGCGGTTATACTGCGGGCGTTGCCCCTTCCCTGGAGAGCCACCATGCCCATGCCTGCCGAGGCCCCCTACATCAGCGTCGAGGATTATCTGGCCGGCGAGGCGGTGTCGCCGGTCAAGCACGAGTACATCGCCGGCGAGGTCTTTGCGATGGCCGGGGCCAGCGACGCCCATGTGACCGTCGCCGGCAATGTCTTCACGATGCTGCGCGCCCATGTCCGCGGCGGCCCCTGTCGGGTCTATATCGCGGACATGAAGCTGCGTGTCGATGCGGCCCAGTCCTTCTTCTACCCGGACGTCTTCGTCACCTGCAGCCCGGCCGATCTGGGTGAGGCGACCGCCAAGCAGCACCCCAAGGTGGTCATCGAGGTCCTCTCGGAGTCCACGGAGGGCTATGACCGCGGCGGCAAGTTCGCTGCGTACCGCCGCCTGCCGAGCCTGGAGGAATACGTGCTGATCGACTCGCGCGCACGTTCGGTGGAGGTGTTTCGACGCCATCCCGAGGGCTGGGTCCTGCAGGCGGTCCCGGACGAGGGTCGCCTGGAGTTGCTGTCGTTGGGTTTTGGCTGCGGCCTGGAGGCAATCTACGAGGACGTGGCGCTGGACGGCGCCGAGCTGGCCAAGGACCGGGCGGAGCTGCCCTAGCCACCGGACCTGCTGCAGATTGGCCGGTTGCCGCTGACTTGCCACCCGGGCGTTCCTGCGTTTAGACTGCAAGCCCTTCAAAGTTTAACTGAAAGAGGCGGTTTCCCGTCCCACGAGGAACCGCCTCTTGTCTTTTTCTGGATTGGGACCTCGCATGCACGATCCATTGATGGCGACCTATAAGCGGCTTCCCGTCACCTTCGCCCGGGGTGAGGGTGCCTGGCTCTGGGATACCGACGGTCGGCGCTACTTAGACGCCCTGTCCGGGATCGCGGTGTGCGGCTTGGGTCATGCCCACCCGGCGGTGCGCGAAGCCCTGTGCGAACAGGCCGGGCTCCTGATCCACACTTCCAACATCTACCAGATCGCCGAGCAGCAGGCCCTGGGCGAGTCCCTGACCGCCTACGCCGGAATGGATCGGGTCTTCTTCTCCAATTCCGGTGCCGAGGCCAACGAGGCGGCCATCAAGATCGCCCGCCTCCATGCCCACCACAGGGGCATTCAGGACCCGGCCATCCTGGTAATGGAGGGAAGCTTCCATGGCCGTACCCTGGCCACCCTGAGCGCCACCGGCAACCGCAAGGTTCAGGCCGGCTTCGAGCCCCTGGTCCACGGGTTCGTGCGCGTTCCCTACGACGACATCGCCGCGGTCGAGATCGCCGCGGCCAACCGCCCCAACATCGTCGCCGTCCTGGTGGAGCCGATCCAGGGCGAGGGCGGGATCAGGATCCCGGCGGCGGACTATTTGCCACGCCTGCGCGCCCTGTGCGACACCCACGGCTGGCTGCTCATGCTCGACGAGATCCAGACCGGCATGGGTCGCACAGGCCTGGCCTTCGCGCACCAGCACACCGGGATACAGCCCGATGTGATGACCCTGGCCAAGGGCCTGGCCAACGGCGTCCCTATCGGCGCCTGCCTGGCCCGTGGGGCCGCCGCAGACGTCTTCGCACCGGGTACCCACGGCTCGACCTTCGGCGGTAATCCGCTGGCCTGCCGTGCCGCCCGGGCCGTGCTCGAGGTCATTCAGTCCGAGGACCTGGCCGGCCGTGCCGCGGCCACGGGGCAGTATCTGCTGGACGGCTTCCGCCAGCGCCTGGCCGGCGTGTCCGGAGTCACGGCCATTCGCGGCTGCGGGCTCATGCTCGGCATCGAGCTGGACCGGCCCTGCCCAGAGCTGGTCGCCCAGGCCCTGGCCCAGGGACTGCTGATCAACGTCACCGCCGACAGGGTGATCCGGCTCCTGCCGCCCCTGATCCTGGAGCAGGCCCAGGCCGACCTGCTGCTGGACGGACTCGCCGAACTGGTCCGCGGCTGGGTCGCCGGCCAGGGCCAGCAGGGGGCCTGACCCCATGGACAGAGCGACCGTCCGTCACTTCCTGGCCTTATCGGACTTGGCCCCGGACGAGGCCCGCGCCCTGCTGGTGCGCGCCGGCGAACTCAAGGCGATGCAGTCTGCTGGGGTGGACTACCGCCCCCTGCGGCACCGCACCCTTGGCATGATCTTCGAGAAGGCATCCACCCGCACCCGGGTCTCGTTCGAGGTCGGCATGGTCCAGTTCGGTGGCCACGCCTTGTTTCTGTCCCCTCGGGACACCCAACTCGGCCGTGGCGAGCCCATCGAGGACACCGCCCGAGTCCTGTCGCGCATGGTCGATGCGATCATGATCCGCACCTTCGAGCAGGAGACCGTCGAGCGCTTCGCGGCCTACTCCCAGGTCCCGGTGATCAACGGCCTGACCAATCTGGTCCACCCCTGTCAGTTGCTGGCGGACATGCAGACCTATCACGAACACCGCGGCGACATCCGCGGGCGCCGGGTGGCCTGGGTGGGCGACGGCTACAACATGTGCAACTCCTACATCTGCGCAGCCCAGGTCTTCGACTTCGAACTGCGCATCGCCTGCCCGGAGGGGTTCGATCCCGATCCCGGGCTGCTGGCCATGGCGGGTGACCGCTGCCACATCCTGCGCGATCCGCACCAGGCGGTGGAGGGGGCCAGCCTGGTGGCCACCGACGTCTGGACCAGCATGGGGCACGAGGAGGAGCAACGCGCCCGCGCCGCGGCCTTCGCCGGCTTCGAGGTTACGGAGGCCCTTATGGCCAGGGCCGCCGCGGATGCCCTGTTCATGCACTGCCTGCCTGCCCACCGAGGCGAGGAGGTTAGCCCCGGGGTCATCGATGGACCACAGTCCGTGGTGTGGGACGAGGCGGAGAACCGCCTGCACGCCCAGAAGGCCCTGCTCGAACTCCTCCTGGTCCAGCGCGGCTGATCTACTCTTTTCAGGCTGAAGCGCCCCGCCTGCCGCGCCGGCGCGGTAGCCAACACCCCATCCCAACCGAGGTCCCCCGTGAGACATCTCGCCTTTCTTCTGCTCTGCCTGTGCGCCCTTACCCAGGCGCAGGCCGAAACCCGCTACGTCACCGACCAATGCAGCGTCCCCATGCGCAAGGGCGATGCACTCAAGTACAAGGTCGCACGCATGCTCCCCAGCGGGACCCCGTTGGAGGTCATCGGTGGCAAGGCCGGGGCCGGTTTCGTCCAGGTCCGCACCGCTGACGGCAACACCGGCTGGGTGGCCACCGCCGAGTTGCAGGCCGAGCCCTCGGCCCGCAACCACCTGGCCACAATGGAGGCGCGCCTGGCGGAGTTGCAACAGGCCCCTGAGGCCATGGCGGGGAAGCTCGCCGCCCTGCAGACCGAGCACGCCAGCCTCCAGTCCGAGCACGAACGTATCGCCCGCGACCGCGACCGCCTGGAGCAGGAACTGGCCAGTCTGCGCAACGCATCCGCCAACATCGTGGAGGTCACCAACGACCGCGCCGAACTACGCACCCGGGTCGCGGAACTGACCCGGCAGGCGGCCGAGCTGGACCAGGAGACCCGCGACCTTAAGCTCCAGACGAATCAGCGTTGGTTCATGATCGGGGCCGGCGTGATCGGCGGCGGCATCCTCATCGGCCTCATCCTGCCGAATCTACGCTTCCGACGCCGCAAGTCTTCCTGGGGCGCGCTCTAGGGTACCCCAGATAACTCAGGAGGCTCGACCAGCACCCAGGACCAGCTCTGTTTGCGGCGAAGCGCTCTTCTTCGGTTAACGGCTCACGGGACCTCGGGACCTGCGACCGATGGCGGCCCCAGCGGCCAACATGACCAAGGCCAGCCCAATGACCAGCCAGTTGCCCCACAGGGCGAAGGGCGTGGCCCCGGAGCGCGGCTGCAACTCGACCGCCAGCACCGCCCGCTGGGACAGGGGGGTGCTCCCGAGGATGGTGCCGCGGTGGTCGATCACCGCGGAGATCCCTGTGTTTGTGGATCGCACCAGGGGCCGGCCGGTTTCCAGGGCCCGCATCCGTGCGATCTCCAGGTGCTGCCAGGGTGCCAGCGAGTCGCCGAACCAGGCGTCGTTGCTCACATTGATGAGATAGGCCGCCTGTGGCAGCGCACGGATGACCTCCTCCGGAAAGACGTCCTCGTAGCAGATTGATGCCCCCACCGGGAGCCCCCCGACCGGAATCAGGGAGTCCCCGGCCCGGCCCGCACTGAAGTCCGACATCGGGACCTCAAACAACTTGACCAGGGGCCCGAGCAAGCCCTTGAAGGGCATGAACTCGCCGAAGGGGACCAGGTGCCGTTTGGCATAGAGCCCATCCTGGCCGCCGAGACTCAGCAGGCCGTTGAAATAGCGGCCGTCGGCCTCCCGGTAGGGGATGCCCAGCACCATGGCGACCCCCTCCTCCCGCGCCGTTAGGGTCAGGGGGTCAATGAGGCCCTCGCGCATCTCGTCGAGAAAGGCCGGCACCGCCGTCTCGGGCCAGACAATGACATCGGCGTCCAGATGCTCCCGTGTCAGCTCCAGGTGGGCTTGGAGGATGGGAATGAGGGCCTCCGGGTCCCACTTCATGGACGGCTGAATGTTGGCCTGGATCAGGGCCACCTTGAGCGGGGCACCCGAGGGCTCCGTCCACTTCACCAGGCGTAGCCCAGCCCCTCCCCCCCAAAGGGCCAGGAGCCCCGCCAGGGCAAGCCAACGGGTGCGCCCATTCCGAGCCAAAGCGAGCCACACCAGGCCGCCGCTCAAGGCCACCGCCAGGCTGACCCCATAGACCCCTAACAGGGGGGCCAGGCCGCCCAAGGGTGAGTCGATCTGCGTATAGCCGATGGCGAGCCAGGGGAAGCCTGTGAAAAGCCAGCCCCGGAGCCATTCGAACAGGACCCAGGCCCCGGGCAGGACCAGCAGGGGCCCTGCCGCGCCGTCGCCTGACAGGTACCGCACCGCCCCGCCCGCAAAGGCGTAGTACAGGGCCATGGCCGCGATGAAGACGATGGTCAGAATTTGGGCCAGGGTCGGGGGCAGGTTGCCGAACTCGTTCAGGCTGATGCGTATCCACCAGACGCCAAACCCCAAGAGCCCTATCCCGAAGGCCCAGCCTGTGAGCCACCCCCGCCCCTGGTCCTGGCGCAGCCCCTGATAGAACGCCGCCACCGCCAGCACCGCCAGGGGAAAGAGGCCGAAGGGGGCAAAGGCCAGTACGGCGCCGCCGCCCGCCACCAGGGCAAACAGGACCGGCCCTATCCAGGGGAGACGCGACAGCAAGGGGGACATAGAGCCTCTGCGGGCGGCGGTTGGAATGCCTGATTGAACACAGGCGGCCCGCGTTTCTAACAGCCACCGCCGGTGGCGTCAAATCG
The DNA here is from genome assembly GCA_963802205.1 of uncultured Gammaproteobacteria bacterium. Classification (GTDB taxonomy): domain Bacteria; phylum Pseudomonadota; class Gammaproteobacteria; order Chromatiales; family Chromatiaceae; genus DYRB01. The sequence goes on from CAWDHW010000020.1 coordinate 11,259, forward strand.
CAGGGTGCGGCAACCCGATAGCCCCATCCCGCACTCCGACCCCCAAAGGACTGACGACTTGGTCCAGACCGACCCACCCGGCACCCCGCCGCGTCGCCCCCGGCACGTCCGCCTGGCGCCATCGTTGGTACAGAGGGCGCCTGACTCCCCCGCTTTACCCGCACCCAGGCCGGGGCTAGAGTGCCGCCTCACCGGACCACCAACCCCAGGGTCTCCCCATGTCCGCACTCAGATCAAGCGCCGCTCTTGTCCTCTGCCTTACCCTGACAGGCGCCGCCGCCGCGGACCGAGAGCTTGTCGTCACCCAGGGGGCCGACCTCTTCGGCAAAGACTACCAGACCCTCAAGGAGATCGAACTCGACGCCTGCGAGGCAGCCTGCCTCGCCGATACCCGTTGTCAGGCCTTCACGTACAACACCAAGGCCCGCTGGTGCTTCCTGAAGGAGAGTGCTGGCGAGGCGCGACCCTTCCCCACCGCCGTCTCCGGGCGAATCGTCACCGCCAGGCCGGGCCAACCCGCGACTCCGCCTGACCAGAGGTCCACCGCGGACCTCGCCGCCAGCAGGGCCGCGGAGCTGGCCTTCCTCCCCCGCAGCTATCTGGAGGAGGCGGCGACCCTCGCCCGGGGCGTGGCCGCCGGCAAGCCGCGTCTGCCGGATGCGGCCAGCGCCGCCGCCTGGCTTGGGCTGGCCCGTGCCGCGCTGGACCAGCGACCAGAGGACTGGCAGGCCCAGCAGCGGGTCAAGCAGGAGGGCAGCGCCGCCGCATTGAACGCCTACCTGAGATCCACGACCAAGGCCGAGCGCCGAGACGCCCTGGCCACCCTCGGCCGTGCCCTGGCCCGGCGCGAGGCCTGGCGGCCGGCCATCCGCTCAACCCGCGCCGCCCTGGCGCTGGGGGAGGACCCCGGCCTGCGCGGCGAGTACGAGGCCCTGGTGGCGGAGCACGGTTTCCGCATCAGCGGCCACCAGGTGGATTCGGATGCGGCGAGCCCGCGCATCTGCATCCAGTTCTCGGAACCCCTGCCGCGCAGCCGCCCGGACCTGGCCGACTTCGTGCGCGTCCCGGATGCCCCCGGCCTGCCGGTGGAGCCCCAAGCCCAGCAGATCTGCGTCGATGGCGTGGTCCACGGTGCGCGCTACCGGATCCAGGTCCGCGCCGGGCTACCCTCGGCGGAGGGCGAGACCCTGCCCAAGACCTCCGAGCTGGACATCTATGTCCGCGACCGCGCCCCCATGGCACGCTTCCTGGGCCGCGCCTATGTCCTGCCCAAGGGCGGGGGCAAGTCCGGGGCCGCGGATGCGACCATCCCCGTGGTCAGCGTCAACACCGACACCATCGAGGCCGCGGTCTACCGCATCGGCGACCGCGCCCTGGCCGCCGCCCAGGCGGAGGGGACCCTGTTCTCCCAACTCGACTCCTGGAGGACCAGCCAGATTGGCGACCAGACCGGCGAAAAGGTTTGGAGCGGGACCATCGAGGTCAAGCCGGAGCTGAACCGCGAGGTCACCACGGCGGTCCCGGTGGGGGCCCTGGTGACGGACCTCAAACCAGGCGTCTACGCCCTCACCGCCAAACCGCGCAATGGGCCAGCGGGGACCGACACCCTCCCCACCCAGTGGTTTGTGGTCTCGGACCTGGGGTTGGCGGCCTTCTCCGGCAACGACGGGCTCCATGCCCTGGTGCGTTCCCTGTCCGGGGCCGGGCCTATGGCCGGGGTGAGGCTGCGCCTGGTGGCCCGCAACGACGAGATCCTGGGGCAGGCCACCACCGACGTGGGGGGCTATGCCCGCCTGGATCCGGGTCTGCTGCGCGGGACCGGCGGCAACGCCCCGGCCCTGCTCGTTGCCCAGGGACCGGACGGCGACTATGGCCTGCTCGACCTGACCAAGACCCCCTTCGATCTGAGCGACCGCGGGGTGGAGGGCCGCCCCCCGCCCAAGCCGCTGGACGTCTACATGGTCACGGAGCGCGGGGCCTACCGCCCGGGGGAGACGGTCCATGTCACCGCCCTGGTGCGCGACCCCAAGGCTCAGGCGATTGGGGCTCAGGCGATTGGGGCCCAAGCCGTCGGCGCCCAGTCCTCCGGCGATCTGCCCCTGACCCTGATCCTCAAGCGCCCGGACGGGGTGGAGCGCGAGCGCGTCCTGACCCAGGACCAGGGCCTCGGAGCCCGCCAGGTGGATCTGGCCTTGAGCCCCACCGCCCAGCGCGGGACCTGGCGCATCGCCCTCTACGCCGACCCCAAGGGGCAGCCCCTGGCGGAGGCGGCCTTCCTGGTGGAGGACCTGGAGCCCGAGCGCCTGACGTTCACCCCCCAGAGCGCGACCCCGACCCTGGACCTGGCGGACCCACCCGCCCTGACCATCGAGGCCGCCTATCTCTACGGCGCCCCTGCCGGCGGCCTGACCGTCGAGGGCGAGACGCGCCTGTCGGCCACCGACAGCCTCCCCGGCCATCCGGGCTACCGCTTCGGTCTGGCCCAGGAGGAGGTCCAGCCACGCAGCGAGGCCCTGCCCCAGGCCCAGACCGATGCCCAGGGCCGCGCCACCCTGATTCCGCAGTTGCCGGAGATGGCGCCGAGCAGCCGCCCTCTGGAGGCGGAGATCAGTCTGCGCCTGATCGACGGCAACGGCCGTCCTGTGGAGCGCAGTCTCAAGCTCCCGGCGACCTCCCACCAGGGGCGCCTGGGGGTCAAACCCCTCTTCGACGGTTCCGTCGAGGAGGGCGGCAGTGCCCGCTTCGAGGTTCTGGCCCTGGGGCCGGATGGGGCGCGCCGCACCGTCAAGGGGGTGCGCTGGACCCTGTCCAAGGTCGAGACCCGATTTCAGTGGTACCAGCAGGACGGGACCTGGGACTATGAGCCGGTGGTCAGCACCCAGCGCGTCGCCGACGGGACCCTGGACCTGACCCCGGACGCCGCCACGCCGGTGGAGGCACGTGTGGGTTGGGGGGCCTACCGCCTGGACCTGAGCGCCCCGGACGGGGGCTCCCTGCCGGTGAGCCTCGCCTTCGAGGCCGGCTGGTATGTCGCCCCCGGTGCCGCGGACACCCCGGACCTACTCAAGGTGTCCCTGGACCGCCCGAATTACCGCGTGGGCGAGAAGGTCCGCGCCCGCATCGAACCGCGGTTCCCCGGGACCGCGGTGGTCATGGTCCTGGATGACCGCCTCATCAGTCAGGCAATGGTCGAAGTCCCTGCCGAGGGGGCCACGGTGGAGCTGCCGGTGACCGATGCCTGGGGCCCTGGTGCCTATGTGGTGGCCACCCTGTTCCGGCCCATGGACCTCGCCGCCAAGCGCATGCCCGCCCGCGCCCTGGGCCTGGCCTGGGCCGCGGTGGACCCCGGTACTCGGCGGCTCAGGCCGGAATTGACCATCGTTGAGAAGGCGAGCCCGCGCTCACCCCTGGAGATCGGTATCCAGATCCCTGGTCTCCCAGTCGGGGAGGATGCTTTTGTCACCCTTGCCGCGGTAGATCAGGGCATCCTCAACCTCACCGCCTACCAGCCCCCGGACCCGGATGGCTGGTACTTCGGCCAGCGCCGTCTGGGCATGGCCCTGCGCGACCTGTACGGACAGCTCATCGATCGCATGCAGGGGGTCCCAGGCATCGTGCGCTCTGGGGGCGACGGCGGCATAGGCCGGCTCCAGGGCCCTCCCCCCACTGAGGAACTGGTGTCCTTCTTCTCCGGCATCGTTCGCCTCGACCCCCAGGGTCGTGCCCGGGTGAGCTTCGATCTGCCGGACTTCAACGGCAGCGTGCGGGTCATGGCCATGGCCTGGACCAGGGCCGGGGTCGGCCACGTGGTGAAGGACGTGCTGGTGCGCGACCCGGTGGTCATGGCCGCCGCCCTGCCGCGCTTCCTGGCCCCAGGGGACAACTCGCGGTTGCTGCTGGACCTGACCCACCTGGAGGGCCCGGCGGGTGACTTCAACCTGACCCTGACGGGGGAGTCCGGCCACCTCCGCCTCCCCGGCGGCATCGCCCCCCGCACCCTGAACCTGGCTGAGGGCGGCAAGACCCGCCTGAGCATCCCCATCCATGCGCAGACCGTCGGCGACGAACGGCTGCTCGTCAACCTGCGCACGCCGGACGGTCGCGACCTCACCAAGCGCCTGACCCTGGGGGTCCGCGCCAACGCCCCTGAGACCACCCAGACCCACCGCCTGCCCCTGCCCCCCGGCGGGGAGGCACGCATCGGGGCGGACCTGCTGGCCGGGCTGATCCCGGGGACCGGGGCTGTCCTGGTCTCTGTCGGCGGGGCCGGGCGTCTCGATATCCCCGGTGCCATCATGGCCCTGGACCGCTACCCCTATGGGTGCAGCGAACAGCTCGTCAGCCGTGCCTTGCCGCTGTTGTATCTCGACGAGGTCGCCCTGGCCGCCGGGCTGCCCGCCGACGCCAACGTCAAGGAGCGGGTACGTCAGGCCATCGGCGAGGTCCTGGCCAACCAGTCCCCCGGAGGCGGATTCGGGGCCTGGGACGCTGGCGGCGACGACCCATGGCTCGACGCCTATGTCAGCGACTTCCTCATCCGGGCGCGCGAACGTGGCTACGCGGTCCCGGCGATTGCCTTCAACAACGCCCTGGACAACCTGCGCAACCGCCTCAGCTATGTGGAGGACTTCAGCCAAGGGGGCGAAGCCATCGCCTACGCCCTGTACGACCTGGCCCGCACCGGCCGGGCGGCCATCGGCGACCTGCGCTACTACGCCGAGACCAAGCTCGACGCCTTCTCCACCCCGCTGGCCAAGGCCCAGCTCGCCGCGGCGCTGGCCCTCTACGGGGACAGGCCCAGGGCCGAGACGACCTTCCGCGCCGCCCTGGCGGCCCTCGACCGGGAGCGTGACGGCGGGGCCTGGCGCATGGACTACGGCTCCAAGTTGCGGGACGCGGCGGCCCTGCTCACTCTGGCGGCGGAGGCCGGGGGACTGGGTCTGGACCTGAACGCCCTGGCCGGACGGGTCGCCAACGCCCGCGAGGCGGCCCGCTACACCAGCACCCAGGACGATGCCTGGGTACTCATGGCCGCTGCGGCCCTGATGCAAGGGGCCGCCAGGCCGGAGTTGGCCATCGACGGCGCAACACAGTCCGGACCCCTCTATCGACGCCTGGACGGGGCCAACCTGGCCGCACGGGCCCTGACCATTGCCAATCGCGGCACACAGCCCGAGGAGGCCCTGGTCACCGTCACCGGGGTCCCGGTCACGCCGCCGGCCGCGGGCGGGAGCGGCTACCGGATCGAACGGGCCTACTACGACCTTGCCGGCCGGCGGGTCTCGCCATCGGCCGTACCCCAGGGCCAGCGCCTGGTGGCCGTGCTCACGGTAACTGCGGACGCCAAACGCCAGGCCCGGCTCATGGTCGATGACCCGCTGCCGGCGGGGTTCGAGATCGACAACCCGCACCTGATCAAGGCCGGGGACCTCACCGGCATCGCCTGGCTGGGGCTGGAGGAGGCCGCCGCCCACACCGAATTTCGAAGCGACCGCTTCATCGCTGCCCTGGACCGGGGGGTGGAGGCAGGGGCACGATTCCAGCTCGCTTACCGGCTACGGGCCGTCTCCCCTGGGGTCTTCACGCATCCGGCGGCGACGGTGGTAGACATGTATCGGCCACAACAGCGCGCCTGGACCGGGACCGGCGCAGTGGAGGTGACTGCCGCACCCTAGGGCCGGGGAACTGGAGGGCATCTGGCCTGTTCAGGCCGTGTTCAGGCAACAGACCTTAGCATGCGGTGCGTGGGACGCCGCTTCTTGGTCACCTGCCCACCCTAGACCTTGGCCCAATCCAACTGGAGACCACACCGTGAACCGCAAGGCGTTGATGACCCTGACCTTCATTTCCCTCGCGGCGCTGGCCTCCCCCGGCTGCGTGGCCCCGGTTTGGGATACCTCCGTCGGCATGACCTATGGCCCGACGGTGGAATACGGCTACCAGCCCCTCCTGTACGATGGCTACGTCGTCTACTACACGGACGTCGGCGAGCCCTATTACTGGCTGGGCGGTGCCCGGATCTGGGTCCCCACCTATGCCCGTGGCCCCTACCTGGGGCATTGGCAGCGCTACAAGCAGGTCTACCCCAACTGGTACAGGCACCGCGGTGAGTATTACAAGACCCATCGATTCCATGGTCGCGGCAACCCCCCCGGTCCTGCCGGGGGGACGGGAACGAGCTGGACGAACCCACCGGGACCTGCAGACCGCCCCAGGACCCTCCCAGGTCGGCCATACACGGCACCACACTCCCGGGACCACGACGGCAGCCTCTCGGCACCACGCGGTCGGCCATTCACCAGTTGGGAGAATCGGCCTGGGCCCGCCGAGGGTTCTGGGGCCTCCCCGGACCGCCAGCCCGGGCATGGGCGTTATCCGGACCGCGGTGGCAACCCGCCGGTGCCAGGCGGTAGGCCATTCACCAATTGGGAGAATCGGCCTGGGCCCGCCGGAGGTTCTGGAGCCTCCCCGGATCGCCAACCGGGGCATGGGCGTTATCCTGGCCGCGATGGCAACCCGCCGATGCCAGGCGGAAGACCGGGCACCAATTGGGAGAACCGGCCTGGGCCTGCCGGGGGTCCTGGGGCCTCCACGGACCATCTGCCTAGGCCTGGGGGTTATCGGGCTCGCGACGGCAACCCCCCGGCGCAAGTCGGTGGGCCCGGTCCCAACTGGGAGAACCGAGCTGTGCCTGCCGGAGGTCCTTTGCCGTCCCCGAACCGCCAGCCTGAGCCCGGGCGTTATCGCGACCGCGATGGTAACCCCCCGGGGCCAGTCGGCGGGCCAGGCACCAATTGGGGGAACCGACCAGGACCGACCGGCGGCTCCGGCGCTTCACCGAACCCCAGCCCCGGTGCACCGCGCCACCCAGACCGGGACAGCAATCCCGTTGGACACGCAGGGGGGCCGGTCGCCAATTGGGGGAACCGGCCAGGGGCGACCGGCGGCCCGGGCGCCTCGCCTGATCACTAGGCGTCGGCCCGACAACAGTAGGCCCAGGCGGCTCGACCCACTCCCGCTGGATTGGGCACCCCCGCACGGTGATGCGGCGCAGGGTGTCCGCTCGGCCGTCCAGGAGGGAATCCGGCGGTTGGGACGAGGTGCTGGGTTAGGGTATCGGAGGCCCCTCGCCGAGGGTCACCAGCACGACCTGGTCGCGGGTCTCCACGGCGGCCCCCAGGACCGCGTTCAGGTCGCGCTTGAGGGCCTCGCGGGGTGCTGTGAACTGGGGGACCGTGGTAGGTATGGCGAGGAGGTCCAGTATTACATCCTTGCGCTGGGAGGTGACGTTGCCGATCCACAGCGGGGTTGCGCCGGGGCCGATACGGTAGGGGGTTGCCCACAGCCGCAGGACCAGGCGTCCACCGTCGTCCAGGGCGCGGGTCAGGGCCAGGGTCTCGTGGTGCCCGGCGTGCACCTGTGGCGGGACCGGAAGCTCTGCCAGTGGGTGGTCGGGGGAGAAGAGTTCCAGCGCATTCATGAGGTCGAGTTGCTTGGCCTGGCCCCAGCCGAGGGGTGCCAGGGCAGCGGCCAGGGCGTGTGGGTCCCCGACGTACTGAAGGTCCAGTGGCTGTACGGCGCGCTGCCAGATGTCCCCGCGGCGCTGGGGTAGGGTGCGCCAGAGGTCGTTGCGCCATGCCTCCGCTGTCACCGCGATAGGGGTGGGGATGGGGCGATAGGCGTGCAGGTCCACGGCGGGGCGCAGCCAGGTCTGGACGGTCAGGGCCACGATGAAGGTCGCGGTGGCCACCGGCCAGAGTCCCAGCAGGGTGGGCTCGGCGGCGCTGTGGCGGCGGAAGGCCAGCCCCAGGGCTGCCACCCAAACCAGGCCCAGGGCCACGGTGGCCACGACCCCGGTGAGCCATTCGACACCCAGGTAGAGTCGCGCCAGGGAGACCGACGTGATCAGCATAGCGGCGACGATGTAGGGCAGGACCCGCCAGGAAATGGGTGCGGAGCGGGCCAGGACCACCGCCAGGAAGCCGTAGATCACGGTGGCCCGCAGGACGTGGCTGCTGGGGAAGGCCCAGGGGGAGACGTCGCCCAAGGCCGCCGCCAGAGCCGCCCCAAGCTCCGGGCGGGGTACCCGCACCAAGACTTGCAGCAGGAAGGGGGCCGCCAGGGCAAAGGCCGAGGCGGCTAGCCAGTAGTTGGACTGCCGCCCGCCGTGGCGCAGGCGCTGGTAAAGGAACACAGCCACCACCAGGGCGAGGATGACGGGGATGTCCGCCAGGCGGCTTAAAGCCAGCATGAGGTGGTCCGCCACCGGGGAGTAAAGGCTCTGAGCCAGGTCGAGTGCCGTGCGATTGATGCCCAGTGCCCCGGCCTCCAGCACGGTCAGGCCCGTGGCCAGGCCGAACAGGGCGACACCCAGGGTGAGGACACCGGCCAGTGCGGTGAGGGCACGGGCGTCCGGGTGGCTGGGGTCGGCCAGGGCGCGTGCCACCTCGCCGGCCTTGGGGTGGACCTCGCTCCAGTGCAGCAGGGCCTGGACCCAGGTGCTGGCGCGCGGACTGACCAGATGGAATCCACGCCAGACCAACCAGCCCGCGAGCCAGACTGCCCCGAGCAGGCCCAGTAGGACGATGGCGAGCCGCACGGCCGACTCAGCCGCCAGTTGCATCGATGCCCCCACCAGGATGCCGGGGAGTATGTAGGCCGGCGCCCAGAGCAGTGCAGAGATGACGTTGGCGATGGTGAAGCGGGTCGGGGTCATGCCCATCATCCCCGCCACGACCGGAATCACCGGGCGCACCGGGCCTACAAAGCGCCCGAAGACGATGCTCAGTGACCCGTATTTTTCGAAGAAGCGTACCCCGAAGTTGAGGGTTTCAGGGTAGCGGTTGAAGGGCCAGATGCGGCGAATGCCGTCTTTGAAGTAGTGCCCGAGCCAGAAGCTCAGGCCGTCGCCGACGATGGCCCCGAGCACCGCGGCGATGACGACAGGCCAGAAGCCGATGGCCCCGGCGGCGATCAGGGCCCCCATGGTCCCCATCATCAGGATGCCGGGGACGAAGAGCCCGACGATGGCCAGGGACTCCGAGATGGAGATCGCGAAGACCCAGATCAGGGACCAGTTGGGGTTGTCCTTTACCCAGTCGACGACCTGTGCCAGCAGGGCTTCCATGGGGCTCTCCGGTGGGGCGGGCGCGATTGAGACGGGGCGTCGGCGGACGGGTTACTTGGCAATCTCGGCAAAGGTATCCGCTGCGGCCTCCAGCGTGGCGGCGATGTCCGACGGTGCATGGGCCGCAGAGACGAAGCCGGCCTCAAAGGCTGAGGGGGCCAGGTAGACCCCGCGCCCGAGCATCCCGTGGAAGAAGGCGCGGAAGCGTGCCTGGTCGCAGGCCGTGGCCCCGGCATAGTCGGTGACCGGGCCCTGGTCGGTGAAGAAGATGCCGAACATGCCCCCGACCCGGTTGGCGGCCAAGCTCACCCCGGCCGCGGCTGCCCGCTCCACCAGCCCATCGGTGAGGTCCGCGGTCGTCGCGGCGAGGGCCTCAAAGAAGCCCGGTGCCGAGATCAGTTCCAGGGTCTTGAGCCCTGCGGCCATGGCGATTGGGTTTCCGGACAGGGTTCCGGCCTGGTACACGGGGCCTAAAGGGGAGATGCGCCCCATGATGTCGCGACGGCCGCCGAAGGCACCCACCGGCATACCCCCGCCGATGACCTTGCCAAGGGTGGTGAGATCCGGCGTGACGCCATAGACCGCCTGGGCGCCACCGAGAGCGACGCGGAAGCCGGTCATGACCTCGTCGAAGATGAGCACGGCACCGTATCGGTCGCAGACCTCCCGCAGCCCCTCCAGGAAGCCCGGGACCGGCGGGATGCAGTTCATGTTGCCGGCCACCGGCTCTACGATAATGCAGGCGATCTCGGTGCCCATGCGGGCGAAGGTGTCCCGAACCTGATCGAGGTCGTTGTAGTCCAGCGTGAGGGTCAGGGCCGCCAGGGCCGCGGGGACCCCGGGGGAGCTTGGCTCGCCCAGCGTCAGGGCACCGGATCCGGCCTTGACCAGGAGGGAGTCGGAGTGACCGTGGTAGCACCCCTCGAACTTGACCAGCTTGTCCCGCCCGGTGAAGCCGCGGGCCAGTCGGATGGCGCTCATGGTGGCCTCGGTTCCGGAGCTGACCATTCGAACCAGGTCTATAGAGGGGACCAACTCACACACCATATCGGCCATTCGGGTCTCCAACTCCGTCGGGGCCCCGAAGGACAGTCCGAGGTGGATGCGGTCGCTGACGGCCTGGATGACATCGTGATGGGCGTGGCCCAGGACCATGGGGCCCCAGGAGCCGACGTAGTCGGTGTAGCGGCGGCCATCGGCATCGAAGACATAGGGCCCCGCCGCACTGGAAAAGAAGACCGGATCGCCGCCGACCCCACGGAAGGCACGCACCGGGGAGTTCACGCCACCGGGGATGTGGCGCTGGGCGGCGGCAAAGAGGTCGTGGGAGCGGGTCATGGGACGGATCCTCTCTCAAGTGAGGGCGTTCGGATTGGGTGGCAAAGAGTTGGGTGTAGGCCGCGGCCGCCGCCTTGGGGTCCGGTCCGGCAAAGACGCCGCTGACCACGGCGAGCAGGTCGGCCCCAGCGGCGATCAGGGCCGCGCCATTCTGAGGAGTGATGCCCCCTATGGCAACCAGCGGCAGGCGGAGCGCCGCGCGGGCCTGGCGCAGCAAATCTGGCTCTGCTCGCACCGCACCGGGTTTGGTGACGGAGGGGAAAAAGCTGCCGAAGGCGATATAGTCCGCGCCTGCCTCCTGAGCGGCGAGCCCTAAGCCCAGGTGGTTGTAGCAGGAGACTCCGATGATGGCCCTGGGGCCGAGCCGGCGACGGACCTGCGCCGGGTCGCCGTCATCACGGCCGAGGTGGACGCCGTCGGCGCCGACCGCGGCGGCCAGGTCTGGATCGTCGTTGACGATCAGCACGACACCTGCTGCACGGCAGAGGACGCTAAGGGCCCCCGCCTGTGCGAGGCGCCGCGCGCGGTCAGAGGACTTGTCGCGGTACTGGATGACCCGGGCCCCGCCGGCGATGGCCAGTCCCACCTGCTCTGCCAGGTCCGGCCCCGGGTGTTCGGGGGTGACGGCGTAGAGGCCGCGCAGCCGGATCATGGCAGGCTCCGCCGGTCATCGGTGTCGGCGTCGAGGGCGAAGAGGCGGTTGGGGGTGAGTTGACAGCGGCCGGTGCGCCGGGCCCGGGACAGCGTCTGCCAGGTGTAGGCCTGGGCATCCGCCACGGCCTCGATCAGGTCGACCCCGAGGGCAAGGCGCCCGGCGATGGCGCTGGCCAGGGTGCAGCCGGAGCCGTGGAACTCACCGGGCAGGCGCGGCCAGTCCCAGGTCAGGCGGCTCCCGTCGCGTCCGTAGAGGCGGGTAGTCACGGCCTCGCCCGGGGCGTGGGTTCCGGTGATCAGTGCCCAGCGGCTGCCGAGCCCTAGCAGGCCCTGGGCGCAGTCGTCCGCGGCGACGGCACCGGTCAGAGTCTGGGCCTCCGGGAGGTTGGGGGTGATGAGGGTCGCGGCGGGGAGCAGATGTTGGCGCAGTTGGTTGCACAGAGCGGCGTCCGCTACCGATTGCCCAGCCCCGGAGGCCAGCACCGGATCGACCACCAGGGGCAGGTCCGGGCGCTCCTGGACGAGCCGGGTAAGGACTTGGACCAGATGCGCGCTCCCCAGGAGTCCGACCTTGATCACGGTGACCCGGGCGTCTGCCAGCAGGAGGCGGCACTGTTCCTCGACCTGTTCCGGCGGCTGGGGCCAGAGCCGGCGCAGGCCGCAGGTATCCTGGGAGGTGAGGCAGGTGATGACGCTCAAGGCATGGGCCCCGGCGGCGCGGATGGCCTCGCTGTCCGCCGCGATGCCCGCCCCGCCGCAGGGATCGTGGCCGGCGACGCAGAGGACGGCGGGGGTCATGGGGATGGGTTGCATGGGGCCGTCCGTTGGGTTTCGGTGGGGTCTGGGGTGGCAATGCGGGTCGGCCGATCGCCGGCGGGACTGGCTCGGCATTGAAACGGGGGGCCAATACCCCGACCTGCGTCGATGGATTTCCCCGGCCCATGTTAGCCGAACTGATGGTGTGACCTGAATGAAGACCTACCTCTGCGTGATCTGCGGTTTTGTCTACGACGAGGCCCAAGGCATCCCCGATGAGGGTATAGCCCCAGGGACCCGGTGGGACGATGTGCCGCTGAACTGGCGCTGCCCCGAGTGCGGAGCCGGCAAGGAGGATTTCGAGATGGTGGAGGTTTGAGTATTGCTGCCCCACAGCAGAAACTCTGTGCGACTCGTCTACACTCCGTGTCATGTCTGAACCGAGTCGAAGAGAGGACGCCATGCCCGGGGATGTTGTGGACATCAGTGAGTTGGCAAGTCGCTATTGCCGACTGATCGAAACCCCCTGCGAGGGGGCGGCCCCCTGGCTCGCGCAGGTCGCTGACCTATTGCCGCGCCTGCACGCTGCGGTCCTGTCCCTGGGGGGCGTGGACGGCGAGGATACAGAGTCCCTGGCCCCGGACCTGGACGCCCGCTTCGAGTTGTTCACCCACCTGCGTGAACTGCTGGGGGAACTCGACGGTTACTGGCTGGAGTTCGACCGTATGGGCGAGCATCGGGTCATGACCGGCAGTCTGGCGGACGATCTCACGGACATCTACTGCGAGCTCAAGCACAGCCTGCGCGTAAAGGACTTGCGCCCGGAGCTGGTCGCGCGGGCCTGGTACCAGGGCTTTGCCACCCATTGGGGCCAGCATCTTATCGATGCGGAGCGTCACCTCGCGGCCCTCGATGCTCAGGGCCGGCTTACTTAGGCGCGTCCGAGGCAGGCCAGGGTTTGGTCGGCGCACTGGCATCGAAACCCACCTGCGAGCTATACTATTGGCCTTTTTTCAGGTCTATGGAGATCGCGATGCTCTTAGCTTTGAACGAGAACGACCTTACCCTCACCACCCCGGCCCAGGCCAAAATGGGTGAGCTCTTTGAGCAGGTGGACGAGACCATCCAGGGTGTGCGCGTCTTCGCGACCCCCGGTGGGTGCAGCGGCGTCAGCTTTGGCATGACCTTCGCGGATGCCATCCATGGCAACGACGGGGTGCGCGACTTCGACGGGTTCAAGGTGATCGTGGACGACGGCACCCTGGAGTATCTGCGCGGCGTCGAGATCGATTTTGTAGACCGCGGCGACGGCAATGCCACCTTTGTCTTCAATAACCTCCCGCAGATCGGTGGCGGTGGTGGCGGCGGTTGTGGGTCCTCCGGTGGCGGGTGCTCCGGGGGCGGCTGCTCCTGAGGGTCGAACACGCCGCCGGGTGGCCCGGCCAGAGAGCGGCGCGCCCAGACCCCCGGCCAGACTAGATGCAGCAGCGGCCGAGGCCGCTGTTTTGCTTCGTGGTCTAAGCTGGGCTCGGTGTGGGTCGGCCTGGCGACGGGTCGAGCGGCTGTTCGGTACCGGCGGGCGCATGGTGCTGCGATGATGGCGCATCACCTGATAAAGAGCAGTTCAGCCGTAAATACTCGCAAATGTACAAGACCAACCGCCAGCGCCCGCCTTCGTGCGGCTGGCCTGTGGAATCCAGATAACCAACTGAGTTGGTTGCACCTGTTTGCGTTAATTTTCGGCAAGATATCGTCTGATAATCAAGTGGTTAGGGGCTGGCTATGACGCGGGTAGGCATTGTCGGCGGGACCGGGTACACCGGGTCCGAGTTGTTGCGGCTCCTGGCCCGGCATCCCGGAGCTGAGGTGGTGGCCATCACCTCCCGCGCCGAGGCTGGGATGGCGGTGGCAGACCTGTTCCCCCACCTGCGCGGGCGCGTCGCGTTGCGTTTTACCGCCCCGGATGCCGATGCCTTGGGGGAGTGCGATCTGGTCTTTTTTGCCACACCCAACGGCACGGCCATGGGGATGGTCCCCGAGTTGGTGCGGCACGGGGCCAAGGTGATCGACCTGGCCGCGGACTTCCGCCTCAAGGACCCGGCGGAGTGGGAGCGCTGGTACGGGATGCCCCACGCCTGTCCGGACCTGTTGGCCGAGGCGGTTTACGGCCTCCCGGAAATGAATCGGGAGCAGATCCGCACGGCACGGGTGGTCGCCAACCCTGGCTGTTACCCGACGGCCACGACCCTCGGCCTGCTGCCCCTACTTGAGGCGGGCGTGGTCGATCCGGCCTGGCTGATCGCGGACGCCAAGTCCGGGGTGAGCGGGGCCGGGCGCAAGGCCGAGGTGGGGATGCTCATGGCGGAGGTGGGGGAGAGCTTCAAGGCCTACGGCGTGGCGGGACACCGTCACCAGCCCGAAATCCGGCAGAACCTGGCCGCCGTGGTCAAGGGCGCTGTGGGGCTGACCTTCGTGCCCCATCTGGTTCCCATGATCCGCGGGATCGAGGCGACCCTCTACGCACGTCTGACCGATCGGGCCTGCGACCTGCAAGGCCTGTTCGAGCGGCGCTACGCCGGCGAGCCCTTCGTCGATGTCCTGCCGCCCAAGTCCCACCCGGAGACGCGCTCGGTGCGAGGGACCAATAGTTGCCGGATCGCCGTCGCGGAGCCGCTAGGCGCCGGGATGGTGGTGGTGCAATCGGTGATCGACAACCTGGTCAAGGGCGCCGCCGGGCAGGCCATACAGAACATGAACCTCATGTTCGGTTATGCCGAGACTACTGCCCTCGATGATCTCGCCCTGCTCCCCTGAGCGCGACGATGGCCGGGCTTGGTGATCGTCGCATTGGCGCCCCCAAGGGTCACACGGTTGCCATCGGGCTGATGCTCGGCGCCGTCGCACTGTGCATCGCCGCCCTGGCCTTCTGGGGTGGGTATCGGTTGGGCGGAGTGCGCCCTGCCCTTGATGGGCTCCAGGCCCTGCAACTGGAGCGGGACGGGCTCGCCGACGCCCTGGCCGAGGCCCGCAAGCAGGGGATCTTGTGCGAGCGGACCCGGGAGATCGATCGGGAGCGGGACCTCGTCGCCCAGGCGGAGCAGAAGGCCGCCCAGGATGAGCGCCTAGCCCTGGCAAAGGAGGTGTCGTCCCTAAAACGCACGATCCGCGAGGGTGGAAAAGGCGTAGTGGCAGTGCAGAATCTGCGCCTGTCCGCTACCAAGTCCCCGCGGGACTTCAGGTACAGCTTCACACTCAGCCAGCTCATCGAGGGCTTCGGGCGGTCTAAGGGGAGTGTCGAAATCCGGCTGACGGGTAAGCAGGGAGCCAAGGACCAGACCCTTACGCTGAAGCAGTTGAAGGGCTCCAAGCCCGCCAGTCCGACCATGGATTTCGAGCACTTCCAGAACCTTGAGGGGAGCCTCGTGCTGCCGGTGGGGTTCGTGCCCCATACCCTGGTGATCGAGATCGATCCCAAGGGGGAAAAGCTGATCGGGAATGTCTATACCTTTCCCTGGCGTCCGGGGGATTGATTCCAGCAGGAGTCTCCGAGGGAGGGGCCTTGATCATGGCCGTCTGCCGACCCATCTCTTTGGACCTAACATCCTTATTCGTCCCAACCCATGCAGGTGGAACCATGACCGCAGAAGCCCTTCCCGAGTCCGATCTTGTCTTTACGACCGCGGCGGCGGCCAAGGTGGCGGAGCTGATCAAGGAGGAGGGCAACCCCGACCTGATGCTCCGAGTCTATATCCAGGGCGGGGGCTGTTCGGGGTTCCAGTACGGCTTTACCTTCGATGAGGTCGTGCAGGAGGGTGACGCCTCGGTGGAGACCGACGGCGTCAAGCTCCTGATCGACCCCATGAGCATGCAGTACCTCTCCGGGGCTGAGATCGACTACACGGAGGGCCTGCAGGGGGCGCAGTTCGTCATCCGCAACCCCAATGCCTCGACCACCTGCGGCTGCGGCTCCTCGTTCTCCGTGTAGGGGGCCTGCGCGCCCGCGGATCGGCCCGCGTCGCGGGCCCTTGGCATCAGCGACCGGAGGGAGGGGTGGGCTTGTCTCCCGCCGGGGTTGGCAGTGTGTCTCGGCGCGGTGGCAGGGCCAGTGGGATGATGTCCGGCGCCGCGGCCTTGTCGACGGGGGCCGCGGTTCCGACGGCCGCCTGCGGCACCAAGTGCCAGTACCAGTAGGCCGCAGCGCCGGCTCCCCCAAGCAGGACCAATGCGAGAAGCCTTCCGAGCACCCTTGGGCCCTTCGGCCTTGGGTCCCCATAGATGTCGCGGCTGCGCAAGTTGTAGTCTTTCATAGGCTAGTGACCACCGGCAGTAGGTTGCTTCATCATGCTCAAGGGTGCGGCAGTGTAGACGAGGCCCCGCCGAACGGGAAGGCGCGACTTGTCTCGGACCCGTCCGGCGATTAGTGTGCCGCCCTCACCCAAAATCATTGTTGACACAAGAGGAAGCGGCGCGATGACTGCAATCGAGGAGGCCCTGTCCCTGATCCGGCGGGGCACGGAGGAGATCCTCCTGGAGGATGGGTTGGTCAAGAAGCTGGCCCAGGGGCGTCCGCTCCGGGTCAAGGCCGGCTTCGATCCCACGGCCCCGGACCTCCACCTCGGGCACACGGTCCTGATCAACAAGCTCCGCCAGTTCCAGGATCTGGGCCACGAGGTCCTGTTCCTGATCGGGGACTTTACCGGCATGATCGGCGATCCCACGGGCAAGAGCGCGACCCGCAAGGCATTGACGCGCGACGAGGTCCTGGCCAACGCCACGACCTATGAGCAGCAGATCTTCCATATCCTCGACCCTGAGCGCACCCTGGTGGTGTTCAACTCGAGCTGGATGGGGGAGATGCAGGCATCCGACCTGATCGGGCTTGCCGCCAAGCACACCGTTGCGCGCATGCTGGAACGCGACGACTTTTCCAAGCGCTTTCGAGCGGGGCAGCCCATCGCGATCCACGAGTTCCTGTACCCTCTGGTTCAGGGGTACGACTCGGTCGCCCTCAAGGCCGACATCGAGCTGGGTGGGACCGACCAGAAATTCAATCTCCTGGTTGGCCGACAGTTGCAGGAGACCTTTGGCCAGGAGCCACAGGTCGTCATTACCATGCCCATCCTGGAGGGGCTGGATGGTGTCCAAAAGATGTCCAAGTCCCTGGGGAATTACATTGCCATCGCCGACCCGCCGGCGGAGATGTTTGGCAAGATCATGTCGGTCTCGGACGAGCTGATGTGGCGCTATTTCGATCTGTTGAGCTTCCGACCCGCCAGTGAGTTGGTGGCCTGGCAGGCGAGCCTGGCGGAGGGGGCCAATCCCCGGGACATCAAGTTCGAGCTCGCCAAGGAGTTGGTGAGTCGCTTCCATGGGGATGCCGCCGGGCGGCGGGCCCAGGAGGCGTTCGTTGCCCGGTTCCAGCGCGGGGCCTTGCCTGAGGACATCCCCGAGGTCGAGGTCCACACGGCAGGCGCGGGACTCCCCATCGCCAATCTGCTGCGCGACGCGGGCCTGGCGTCCAGCACCTCGGAGGCCATGCGTCTCATCGGCCAAGGGGCGGTTCGGCTGGACGGCGAGCGGGTGGAGGACCCTCGCCTGCACTGCGCCGCTGGGGAGGCGCGGGTCTACCAGATCGGTAAGCGGCGTGTCGCGCGAGTGACAGTCCTCTGACATCCTGTATTCTCGGGTCTGCTCGTTGTTGCTGGGCTTCAGCGAGGTTTAGAATAGGCCGTGTTGCGTGATGCAGGTCTCAGCAAGATCGAGCCAATCTGGCGGTCCCTGTTCGCATCGGCCGTTCGGAGCCACAGGCGGCCGGGCCATTCCTTCCATTGAGTGATCCGCAACGCAAGACCATCGGCCCGATTCAGCGCCTATGAACCCGCACGCTAACCACTCGACCGCGCTGAAAGAGCCCTTCGCTGCCCTCTGGCATCACCGCAGTCTGGTCTGGCAGATGACCCGGCGGGAGGTGGTCGGCCGCTACCGCGGCTCGGTGATGGGCATTGCGTGGTCCTTCTTTAACCCGGTGCTCATGCTCCTCGTCTACACCTTCGTGTTTTCGGTGGTGTTTAAGGCGCGCTGGGGCGTCGGCACCGAGGAGAGCCGGGCCGGCTTTGCCATCGCGCTGTTCGTTGGCATGATCGTGCACGGGCTGTTCGCCGAGGTCGCCAACCGCGCGCCCGGACTGATCCTCGGAAACGTCAGCTATGTCAAGCGGGTAGTCTTCCCGCTCGAGGTGCTGCCCTGGATCGCGATGGGCTCTGCGCTGTTCCATACGGCCGTCAGCCTCGTGGTGCTGTTGCTGGCGCAGCTCATCCTGACTTACCAGTTGCCCTGGACGCTCGTGCTGTTCCCGTTGGTCCTGGCACCCCTGATCCTTGCAACAATGGGGCTTGCCTGGTTCCTCGCGGCCATCGGCGTATACCTCCGTGACATTGGCCAGACCATTGGCATCGTCACGACGGTGATGCTGTTTCTTTCGCCCGTATTCTACCCAGTCTCTGCCCTCCCCGAGCAGTACCAGCCCCTGCTGCACCTCAATCCCCTCACGTTCGTGATCGAGGAAGGACGCAAGGTGCTGCTGTTCGGGCAACTGCCGGATTGGGGCGGCTGGGCCCTTTACCTGGCGGTCAGCCTGGGCGTCGCCTGGGCCGGGTTCTGGTGGTTCCAAAGGACGCGCAAGGGATTCGCCGATGTTGTCTGACGACATCTCCATCCGCGTCGAGAACCTAGGTAAGTGCTACCAGATCTACGAGCGGCCGCAGGACCGCCTCAAGCAGTCCCTCGTGCCGCGCCTCCGGCGCATGCTCGGCCAACCCGCGCCCGACTACTTCCGGGAGTTCTGGGCGCTACGCGATGTCTCGTTCGAGGTCCGCAAGGGTGAAACCGTCGGCATCATCGGTCGCAATGGTTCGGGCAAGTCCACGCTGCTCCAGATCATCTGCGGGACGCTGACCCCGACCACAGGTACGGTCGAGACGAGCGGTCGCGTGGCCGCGCTGCTCGAGCTAGGGGCAGGCTTCAACCCTGAGTTCACGGGGCGGGAGAATGTCTTGCTCAATGCCGCGATCCTCGGGTTCCCGCAGGACGAGATGCTTGCCAGGATGGGCAAGGTACTGGAATTCTCGGAGCTGGGCGAGTTCCTCGACCAGCCTGTCAAAACCTATTCCAGCGGCATGTACGCGCGCCTCGCATTTTCCACTGCAATCCATGTCGACCCGCAAATTTTCATCGTCGATGAGACGCTGGCGGTGGGGGATGCACGCTTCGTAGCCAAATGCATGCGGCGCATCAACGAAATCAAAGAGCGTGGCGCCACCATCCTGTTTGTGAGCCACGACGTATCGTCGGTGCGCACCCTTTGCGAACGCGCTGTGTGGATCGACAAAGGGACTGTGGTCGACCAGGGCGACGTTTTCCCGGTGAGCGGACGGTACATGGAATTCATCTTCCGGGATGAACTGTCTCCGCGCACTGAGCTTCATGACCAGCTCTTGGAGCGCCTCACGGAAAGCGAGGTGGAAGGAGCGTGTCCACCGATGAATGGAGGTGCCCCAGTCGCTGAGACAGTACTTCAAGACGCCGCGGGTGCCGCAGCGGCTGGCTTGCGGACGCAGGCGCAAGAGATAGATTCCCGGCCGGTGACCCACTGGGGTTCACACAGAGGGCTCATCCTCTCCGCATCTGTTCGGGACAAGGACGGCATACGCAGGGACGTCCACCGTTGGGGCTCGGAGCTCGAGGTCTCAATCGACGTCCAACTGCCCGCTGCGATCCCGCGGCAGGATCTCAGCATTGCGTTTTCGATTAAGGATCTCAAGGGGACCGACCTCATCGTCTCCACAACCCGCGATTTCGGGGGGCGCCTACCAGACGTTGGTGACCGCTTCCGTGTTAGTTTCAGGTTTTCAAACCCGTTTGTCACGGGCAAGTACCTCCTGGTTGCGGCGGTAGAGAACGGGCAGCATCGTGACATTCATTACTATGAATACCTTGAGGGCGCACACTATTTCTCGTCTTTGGCCGATGAGGTCTTCTTTGGCTTGTTCCAACCGTCGATCAAGCAACAGATTCTGGTGGCATAAATGACCGACGAGGCCACGATCAACTCAAACGGCTATTGGGACAGCCGATTCGCCAAAGATTGGGATGTCTGTCAGGGACCAGCGCAGTCTCGTTTTTTTTCCAGGGTGGCGCTCCAGAACCTCCCGCGCTGGCTCCTCGACCAGACTAGGCGGCAGTCGCTGACCATCTGCGACTGGGGGTGCGCACAAGGCGACGGGACCGACGTCTGGGCGAGCTACGTCGCGGCGCGGCAGCTCACCGGCGTCGACTTCTCCTCCGTCGCAGTCGAGCAAGCCAGGTTCCGATATCCCGCGATTCGCTTTGTCTGCGAAGACTGGCTCACTCAAAGCGACCACGTCGTCCCAACCTTCGATCTGGTTTTCTCATCCAATACCTTAGAGCACTTCCATGAGCCCTACGAAGTCCTAGACATCTTGTCCCGACGCGCGCAGAAGGGGCTGATATTGACGCTGCCCTACCGCGAGCTGGAGAGATTCGACGAGCACTTATACACATTCTTGCCGGCGAATATCCCGCTGGCATTGCCCAATGGATTTCACTTGGTCTGGGCGCGCGTGGTGGATTGCCGTTCGCTTGCCGGAACCTTATGGCAAGGCGATCAGATTGTGCTCGTCTACGTCGATTCCCGTTGGGCGGATGGGCTGTCCCTCACGCTCGAAGATTCCCTGTTTACCCAGAACCAAGGCGACGCTGAACTGGCCCGTCTGAAAACGCTTGTGGCCAAGGGAGACACCCAAGTCGCAAGCCTCAACGAGCACGTGCAACAACTGGAATTGGAAACCGAACAGCTACGCAGGGATCGCGACTCTTTTGCCATGCAGATGGAGCAAGTTCTGGCAAGTAGTTCCTGGCGGATTACTCGCCCACTGCGAGCGGCAGGCACATTGCTTAAGATTGCTCCCACGAGGGCATCTGTTAGCGAGACTGTATGGCGACTGGCCCGAAGCACAGGGCGGATGCTGCCTTTTCCTCTGGGGTTGAAACTCAGAGTTAGGGACGTGCTGACCAAGCGATTGCATACCGCAGCAGACGGTGGCGGACACTTTGTCCAGGATTCCATTAATTCGGCGATCACGAACGGCGTTACAGATAGTACGGCGCAATCCATGCGGCCAGAATGCTGTGGGCTGGAGCCAGGTCTGGTCAGTGTGGTTCTCCCTGTCTTCAATCAGGCGAGTTTGCTAGCCGAATCCATCGAAAGCGTGCTCGCGCAAACATACCAGCATTTCGAGCTTATCGTTGTAAACGATGGTTCGACGGACGGCGTTGAGGCTGTCCTTGAACGCTATCTCGGGCATCCTAAGTTTCGATGCTACACCCAGATCAATCAGAAGCTTCCGAAAGCCCTGAGCAATGGATTCAGCCTTGCGCTGGGTGAGTACTGGACATGGACCTCTGCCGACAACATCATGGAGCCCACAATGCTCGATGAGTTAGTCGCCAAACTGCGCTCCAGCCCTCACCTCGGAATGGTTTACGCGGACTACTATGCAATAGACGATCAGGGTCAGCTATTACAAGACTGCACGTGGCGCGCACACAACCGGCCGAAACCTCAAAGCGGCGAAATTCGCTTACCTCGATCCGTCGCTACTCTGAATACCGTTCCGGACAACTTTATTGGCCCGTGCTTTATGTATTACGGCTGGATCGGCCGGTGCGTCGGGGACTACGATCCTCAGCTTGGTGTCGAGGATTATGATTACTGGATGCGCATCAACGCCTTTTTCCGTATTGAGCACTTGGGCAGCGATGATTTATTATATCGCTATCGGGTGCATGACAATACTCTGAGCGCAAACGCAGATCAGCATCGTATTCAGGAGAAGGTCCAGGCGTTGATGATCTATGAATCCACGCGGTCCGCCTTCTACAAGTTAGCTACAAGGTACACGGCGGATCAAGTCGGTTCAGACTGGCTTGTCGCTAATGGAGTATCCCCCGACGATATCACCCGTGCGATGGATGTCTCGGGATTGGTACCTGACTTGACGGACGTCCTGGTATTTGGCGCTGAAACAATAGTGTCGGATGAGGCACCATTTCTTCGATCTGCGAAGCCTGTGGTCGTTGTCTTTAACCGACCAGATATTCGATATCAGGGGTTGCGTCGGCTACTTAACCGCAATAATTGCATCGCGTTGACGCCAGATCGGGGCACTGCCGATCACGTCCGCCTATTGGGGACTTGTCCGCTACTCGATGCGGCATCCCCTATGGCTTTTCGGGGTGTTCAGACATTCGCGAAAAATAGCCTTTTTCTCTCAGCCACCAGAACGTCCGAAGATCTCGCGCGGGAGGTGCCGCAGATCAAATAGCGGGACCATGATCGCCTTTGCTCATCCGACTTTAGTTGCGCGGAGTTTATCGGAAGGGTTTGATCCCGGGGAGGTGGTACAAATGACCTCTCCTCTCAAGTTGTTTGAGTACTTCGCCTTGGAGAAACCGGTGATTTTCACTTCAGATCTTCTTGAATGTGTCGCTATCCAGGAGGTTTTTAACGGCGACTCGGTGGAAGCGTTAAGCGACGCACTGACTCGGGCGCTCGCGGCCAAGGATGATCCGGAGTTCAAAGCGAGGCTCGCAGGGCTGGCCGACCAAAACGGCTTGGATGAGTGCGCGCGAGCGATGGAGGTCTTTTTCAGCAGCCAGGCGCTCAACGGTGAATAATGTACTGTGCGTCGTAGGAACCCGGCCGGAAGCTATTAAGATGGCACCGGTCATCAAGGCTCTTGAATCTGAACCTTGGGCCAGGGTGCGTGTCGTGGCTACCGCGCAGCATCGACATATGCTGGATCAGGTACTCGGACTCTTTGGCATTGAGCCGGACGTCGATCTTGATATCATGCGACCGGCCCAATCGCTTACGACCTTGACGGCTCGCTTATTGCTCGCTCTGGACGGCGTGCTGGAATCGGAGAAGCCGGATGCCGTACTGGCCCAAGGCGATACCACCACTGTTATGACAATCGCGCTGGCATGCTTTTACCACCGAATCCCATTCGGGCACGTCGAGGCGGGGCTGCGCACCGGCGACCTGTTGAACCCCTTTCCGGAGGAGATGAACCGGGTCGTTGCAGGGAGGATGGCTCGCTGGCACTTTGCGCCAACCGCGAGCGCACGGCAGAATTTGTTGCGCGAGGGATTCTCTGCGGACTCGATCCACGTGACCGGCAATACGGTCATCGATGCGCTGCTAAACGTAGCAGAGCGGCGGCCGGACATCGGCGTCGCGTCTCGACCCGGACAAGCGTTTGGTGCTGATGACGGCGCATCGCAGGGAGAACTTCGGCGAGCCCTTCCGGGAGATCTGCCGGGCAGTGCGGTATCTTGCCGACCGGAACGAGGACATCCAGGTCCTTTATCCGGTTCACCCGAACCCAAATGTACAGGCGGTCGCGGATGAGCTGTTGCGAGACCACAAGCGTATTGTGCTCTGCCCGCCCCTAGACTACCTGCCGTTTGTCGGTGCCATGCAGCGTGCGTATTTGATCCTTAGCGATTCGGGAGGGGTCCAAGAAGAGGCGCCGGCCTTGGGGAAGCCTGTGCTGGTATTGCGGCGCGAAACAGAGAGGCCAGAGGCTGTTGACGAAGGGGTTGTCAAGCTCGTAGGCCCAATCTTTGAGCGCATTACCGAAGAGGCCCAGCGGTTGCTAGATGATGCGGACGCATACAGAGACATGGCGCGCGGGGTCTCGCCGTACGGTGATGGGAAGGCTGCGGCACGTATTGCGGCGGTACTGCGGAGGAGTTTTGTCCAGTGAGATCTGTCCACTTGCCCGGCAGGGCGGGTAGGGCAAACCAAGTGCAACTTCCGGTATCGAGGGCACGCGTGGTCAAATGTCCTTCCATGCTCCCGTGGTCCCAACACCAACAGACAGTTGTCAGCTGACGACCGCATCGGGATACAAGCGCGTCAGAACAAGGGGTTGAGCCGGCGAGAGCGTGCGCACGGACTTGGCCGGCGGTCTGCGCGGTGTGCTGGAGACTGCGCCGGGCGAGCGGGAGCTACAACGCGGTGAGCGCTGGACAGCGCACGCGGAGCCCGCGCTGGGCCGGTCGGCGCTAGCTGTTCCCGGGCACGATGCTGTTGCGGACAGTCCGCGCCGAACTGTTGGGCGACTGGCCCCCGAAGCAAGTCGCGCGGAAGCGTAAACAGATGTACCCTGATGAGGTGGCCGGGTGGGCCAGCTATGAGACAGACGACCTACAGCTACATCTGCGCGCCGCCGCACGGGGCGTTGCGCAGCGAATCGATAGCCGGCTTGTGCCAGGCGCACGAGCAGCACCCGGCACGCCCGCGGGGCACGGATCGGCATTGGCATCTGAGCGACATAGTGCCGATCCACGAGCGGTCCGACGAGGCATTGGGACAGCAGGTCCTTGGGCATTGGGAGGGGGCTCAGCAGGGGTGCAGGCAACGCCAAGCGCAGCGGAAGCTCTGGTTGAGTGCAAGGGACCCGCAGCGTCCTCCTCGCCAGGAGGGCGGGGTAAATGCCAAGGTCGAGATGTGCGGTTTCATGTCCTTCACTTGGCTGACCTATCCGCTCTTCCTCGGTAGCACCTAATCTGGTGGCCACTGCGATCTATCTGACCATTGAGTGGCCCGCACCACAGTTGCGCGGCCGGACGGCTCGTAGCGCCTTTCACCCCGCCCGTGCCTGAGGCCGGCCCTCATCCCAGACCCCAACCATGATCAATCGCCTCTCGCCGGATTACACCCAACACCCAGGAAGGCGCCTGCTGCCCTCCCCATATGGGCCTGCGGCCGTCGATCCGCGGGGCGAGATCGATGTCTCGATCCTCACTCCATATTTCAACACCGAGGCGTTTTTTGCCGAGACCCTGGCCTCGATCCTCGCCCAATCGTTGCAGAACTGGGAGTGGGTGATCGTCGATGACGGTTCTACCGACATCGCGGCCGTGGCACGGCTTGGAGATCTCACAGGCGGCGACTCCCGAATTCGGATTCTCCGGCAGGACAATGCTGGACCGTCCGCGGCGCGCAACTACGCCTTCGACAACTCCAGTGGCCGCTATGTCTGTCTGCTCGACAGCGACGACATGATCGAGCCGACCTACCTCGAAAAGTGCATGTGGTTCTTGGACTCCAATGCGGAGTTCGCCTTTTGTAATTCCTACAGCGTGGTCTTCGGCGACGAGGAATATCTGTGGACCCACGGCTTCGAGCGTGGCGCTGCGCACTTGGACGCCAACAGCGGCCCCCCCATCTCGGTGATCCGGCGCCAGGCCTATCGCGACGCCGGCGGCTTCGATGCCACGATCCGCGTCGGCCATGAGGACTGGGATTTCTGGTTGCGCATGGCCAAGGCTGGCCACTGGGGCTGCACGATTGGAGAGTACCTTCAATGGTATCGCAAGCGCGCCAGTGGCCGATGCGAGCAGATCATGGCCGACGGTGACGCCAATCGAGAATTTCGAGCGGCGGATCCGCGCAACCTACAAGGGGCTCCGAGCCAAGTTCCCGCGGCCGCAACGGCGGCCGGCCGAACCATATGAAGACATCCCAGTGACCTGGGATGCACTCAACCCGCTCGCGCGGAATCCGAACGGGCGGCATGTCCTGTTCCTGGTACCCTGGATGGTCATCGGCGGCGCGGATCGGGTCAACCTGGATCTTATCGAAGGGATAGTCCGGCGCGGCCACCGCGTGACCCTGTGCGCGACGCTGCCCGCGGACCATGTCTGGGGCTACAAGTTCGCTGAGCTGACGCCCGACATCTTCGCTTTACCCAATTTCCTGCGCCGTTCCGACTACCCGCGTTTCCTCGCGTACCTTATCGCGTCGCGCGGTATCGATACCGTGATCGTCACTGCCAGTACCCTCGGCTACCAACTGCTCCCCTATCTCCAGGCCGCAGCCCCAGGGACCGCGTTCGTCGATCTGTCGCATGTCGAGGAACCCCATTGGCTCAACGGTGGCCATCCCCGTTTCGGGGCCGGCTACCAGGACGCACTCGACCTCAATGTGGTCACCACTGGCCACCTGGCGGAATGGATGCAGGGGCGTGGGGCGGACCGTGCGCGCATTCGCGTCATGTACACCGGCGTGCGTCCGCCGCCCCTGGATCAGGACGGCGAGGTGCGCCGCCGCGTACGGGCGCGCTACGATCTCGGCGACGACCTGCCGCTGATCGTCTTCGCGGGGCGCATCTGTGACCAGAAACGCCCGGCGCTGCTCGCCGAGATCCTGAAAGCGGCGCATGACGCAGGGCTCGCATTCTATGCACTGATCATTGGCGACGGTGAGTTGCAGCCGATGCTCGCCTCCCTGATCAACACATATCGTCTGGGCGAACGGGTGCGGATGGTCGGCCCACTGCGGCACGAGGCGTGGCTGGAGACCCTGGCCGGCGCCGACATCCTGCTCATGCCCTCCCAATACGAGGGCATCTCGATAGCCCTCCAGGAGGCCATGGCGATGGGGGTGGTGCCAGTGGTCTCGCGGGTCGGTGGTCAGGATGAGATTGTAAGCGCCGACACCGGTTACCTGATCCCACTGGGTCACGGCGAGGTGCACCAGTATGTCCAGGCCCTGTTGCACCTGTCCGACCGCTCCGGCGAGCGCGCGGCGAAGTCGCACAGGTGCCGAGAGCTGATGGCCTCGACCTATTCTTGGCGGAAAACCATCGACGACTTCGAGCGTCTCCTCGACGAGGCCCAGGCGGCGATCCCCGAGCGCCGTTGCCGGTTCACCCTCTCGATCGGTCGCGAGCTGGCGGCGCTGGCATTCGAGTATCAGCGATTGGCTGACGCTGCCGACTGGCGCTGGCCCAAGGGCCGCGGCGGTGCGCCCCATCCTGGGATGTCTGCGGGGCTGCCATTTCGCCTCGTGTTGCGGTTCTGCAATACGTCGCTCGGGCGCCGTCTACTCGCCAACCCGACGCTGAAGCGGCTCGGGCGCGCCATTGTCTATCGCCTGCTGGCACGCGGGCAGGGGGACCAGTCATGAGAGTGACCATCTTCGGCGGCGGTGGCTTCATCGGCTCAGCCGTGGCCGACCGCCTGCTGCGCGAGGGCCATTCTCTGCGCATCTTCGAGCGCCCGCGGGTTCAGCCCTATCGCACCTTCGACCCTGGCGAGGAGGTCGAGTGGGTGACCGGCGACATGCTCAGCACCCACGACGTGACCGACGCGCTTACCGGCGCCGATGTGGTCATCCACCTGGTTTCCACGACCTTGCCGAAGTCCTCCAACGACGACCCGATCTACGACGTGCAGAGCAATGTGGTCGCCAGCCTGCACCTGCTCGATGCGATGCGGGCACAGCGGACTGGGCGCATCGTCTTTATCTCCTCGGGCGGGACCGTCTACGGCGCCCCCAAATATCTGCCGGTGGACGAGCGCCACCCCACGGAGCCAGAAGTCTCCTACGGTATTACCAAGCTCGCCATCGAAAAGTACCTGTTGATGTACGGACGTCTATTCGGCATCCGCCCGGTCATATTGCGTGTCGCCAATCCATTCGGCGCGCGTCAGCGTGTGGAGACCGCGCAGGGCGCGGTGGCCGTGTTTCTCCGGCGGGCCATGCGGGGCCTTCCAATCGACATCTGGGGCGACGGCAGCGTGACGCGCGACTTCATCTATATCTCCGATGTCGCCGATGCCTTCGCCAAGGCCCTGGACTATGCTGGGGATCAGGCCGTGTTCAACATCAGCTCCGGTGTCGGGACCAGTCTAAATGAGCTTATCGCCCTGCTTGAAGACGTGCTCGGCGTTTCGGTGACGCGGCGCTACCTCAATGGACGGCCCTTCGACGTCCCCGTGAACGTCCTCGCGAACGACCTTGCCCGGCGCGCGCTCGGCTGGGAGCCACGGGTGGCGATGCGCGAGGGGCTCGCACGCACCGTCGCGTGGATGCGCGAGAACCCGGCGCCTTGAGCACCGCGCGGCGGCGTCTCCGGTGGGCCGAGGGCTGGGGCTTCAGCGTGCCATGAAGGTCCTACTCGCAGTCCACCAGTTTTTTCCCGACTTCTCCGCTGGAACGGAGGTCCTTACACTTTCGGTTGCACGGGAGTTGCGCGCGCGCGGGCACCTCGTCCGCATCTTCACAGGCTTCCCAGGCGCCGCCGGCCTCGCCGATGACCAGCGCTTTGACGAGTACAGGTTCGACGGTTTCCACGTCCACCGCTTTCACCATGCCTATGCATCGATGGGTGGGCAGCGCTCGCTCATTGCGATCGGTTACGACAACCACCTGGCCGCGGCCTACTTCGCACGGATGCTGAAGGACTTCGCCCCCGATCTTGTGCACTTCTTCCACCTCAATCGCTTGGGCACCGGGCTGATCACGGTGGCGTGCCAGGCTGGGGTGCCCGCCTTCCTCACACCCACGGACTTCTGGTGCGTGTGTCCAACCGGGCAACTGCGCTTATGGGACATGCGTCCCTGCGCCGGCCCCACGGCGGACGCGGGCAATTGCATCCAGCACTTCGCCTGGAACACCCTAGGCCGGTGGGGCGGCCAACTGGCAGTGCGTGTCCCCGGGCGTATTTGGGGGCTGATCGGCCGCTTGACCCGCTCGGGGCGATTGGGCGGCTACCCTCACGCTGCCGAGGTGCGGGCACTCAGCGAGCGGCTCGACCGCTCCGTGGAACGGCTCAACCAACTCCAACGGATTCTGGTGCCCAACGCGATGATGGAGGGTGTCTTGATCGCCCATGGCGTCGCGCCGGAGCGGCTCACCCGCGTGGCTTTTGGTATTGCCGGGGACGATGGCCCGCGACCAGCCCACCGCCACAGACGGCGGGAGCCGCTGCGCATCGGCTTCGTCGGTAGCATGCTGCCGCACAAGGGGTGTCACATATTGATTGAGGCCTTCGGCAACCTCCCGACCGGCCGCGCCGTATTGGAGCTCTATGGACGCGAGAGCGACGATCCAGCCTACGCCGCCCGCCTGCGGCGGCTAGCCGCTGGCCGCGAGACCGTGCGCTTTCGGGGAGTCTTTGCCAACGAACGCATCGGTGAGGTGCTTGGCGAGTTCGACGCCCTGGCGGTGCCCTCGACCTGGAACGAGAACACCCCACTGGTGGTTTACTCCGCGCAATCGGCGTGCTGCCCGGTGATCGCTTCTGACGTGCCGGGGCTGGCCGCTGCGATTCGGGACGGCGTCGACGGCTTGCTTTTCGAAGCGGGCAATCCGGCGGCCCTGGCCACCGTCCTCCGGCGCCTTCTCGACGAACCAGGGCTGGTGGGCGATCTCAGCGCGAACGCGCGAGCACCGCGCTCCACCGCCGATTACGTGGACGACCTGCTAGCTATCTGGCATGAGGCCGGACGATGAGCGGCTTGCCGGGGGATGTGCCGGCGGGCGTTGCTGTGGTCATCGTGACATGGAACGCCGCCTCCTTGATCGGAGGCGTGCTCGCCGCGCTCGAACGCCAGACCCTGGCCGCTCTGCGCGTGCTGATAGTGGACAACGGCAGTGCGGACGCTCGACATCTGGAAGCGGTCGTTGCGGCCTATCCTCGCTGTGAACTGCTCCTACTGACCGACAATCTCGGCTTTGCCGCCGCCAACAATCGCGGGATCGCCCTCTGCGGCGAAGTGGAGTTTATCGCCCTGCTTAACCCCGATGCCTACCCCGAGCCTGACTGGTTGGCCGAGTTGGTGGCCGCGGCGCGGCATTACCCGGAAGCAGCGAGTTTTGCCAGCCGGCTTCTCAACCACCAGGACCCGCGTCGCCTCGATGGAGCTGGCGATGTGCTGTCACTGGCTGGCAAGCCCAGCCGTCGGGGCCACGGGATGCACGCTGCCGGGCGCTTTCTGGATGCCGACGAGGTCTTTGCCCCCTGCGCTGCCGCGGCGCTCTACCGGCGTGAACCATTGGTAACCTGCGGTGGCTTCGACGAGGATTTCTTCTGCTACGTCGAGGACATAGACCTTGGATTTCGCATGCGTCTGGCGGGCTGGGGTTGCCGCTACGTGCCTACGGCGGTGGTCCGTCACATAGGCTCTGCCGTCACCGGCCGACGTAGTGCGTTCACCGTGTATCACGGGCAGCGGAACATGATCTTCAACTATGTCAAGAACATGCCGGCAGCACTATTGTGGGGTCTGTTGCCCCTGCACCTACTGATCAACTTTGCCTATCTTGCCGCGGCGTTGGTGTTCGGTCGTAGTGACGCTGTTTGGCGGGCGAAACGCGATGCCTTGCGTTTGCTCCCCGCGGTGTGGCGCAAGCGCCGACGCGTGCAGGAAGGGCGCCGCGTCGGTAGTTTGGCGATTCTCCGCCAATTGCGCTGGCGCCTGCCGTGAGCGTGGGGAGACAGGGCTGATGTGAGCGGCGGATAGCGATTTTTCTGGTTCATCACTGCGGGGCCTCGCCCAGGCATCGAGCGATGCCGCGGCGTTAAGCGCGGATGGCGAGTATCATTGCGCGCCCCGGCGTCCAGGCCGCCTCTGCCACTTGAGGCGATGCGCCAACAGCAAGCCCATGCGGCTGGCTTCCGCTATTCGCTGTTACCCGCGTCTTCGATCTCCGTAGCCAAGCGCTGTCCAGCAGGCCGAACCGACCCTCACGCAGGAGTCTCGGACGAAGAAAGGGCGCACGGTGCGTCACGGAGCCCACGCGACTGAGATTCAGGGAACGGATGTCGGCTCCAGGTCGATTCCGGATACCCGTATCGAGTGCAGCTCGGGGTGGGTTGTAATTTGCGAGTGCGCAGCGGAAAATCAAAAGGGCCTAGCCTCGCGGCTAAGCCCTGTGTTTTGGCTGGGGGACTAGGATTTGAACCTAGGTTGACGGAGTCAGAGTCCGCTGTCCTACCACTAGACGATCCCCCAAGGACAACAGGTCCAATGCTAACGCTTGGAGAACTGGGGTGCGCGACGTGCCTTGTGCAGACCGACCTTCTTGCGCTCGACCTCGCGAGAGTCGCGGGTGAGGAAGCCGGCCTTGCGCATGGGCCGGCGCAGCTCCTCATTGAACTCCACAAGGGCGCGGGCGATGCCGTGACGGATGGCGCCGGCCTGGCCGGAGGTCCCGCCACCGATGACGGTGACGCGGACATCGACCCGCTTGGCCATATCGACGGTTTCCAGGGGCTGGCGCACGATCATGCGCGCGGTCTCGCGACCAAAGAACTGGTCCAGGGGGCGACCGTTCACGATGATATTGCCGCTGCCAAGCGTCATGAAGACGCGGGCACTGGAAGACTTGCGGCGACCGATAGTGTGTAGGGTTTCCGTCATGGCGCTTGATCCGGTCGTGGCTGGTGCTGGCTGTGGTCGGCGTTAGATGTCGAGGGTTTGGGGCTGCTGGGCCTGGTGGCCGTGGGTCGGCCCGGCGTAGACGCGCAACTTGCGGAGCATGGCACGGCCCAGGGGGTTGTGCGGCAGCATGCCCTTCACCGCCAGGGTGATGGCGCGATCCGGGGCTTTCTGGAGCAGCTTCTCCAGGTTCATAGACTTCAGGTTGCCGACGTAGCCGGTGTGCCGGTAGTACATCTTGTCCTGGAGCTTGTTGCCGGTGACGTGGACCTTCTCGGCGTTGACGACGACGATGAAGTCACCCGTATCGACGTGCGGGGTGTACTGCGGCTTGTGCTTGCCGCGCAGACGCCGGGCCAATTCGCTGGCAAGCCGGCCGAGCGTACGGCCGTCGGCATCCACGAGGTACCACTCGCGGCGCACCTCGGCGGGCTTTGCGCTCAAAGTCGTCATGTCCTTGTCTACTCCAAGGGATACGTGGGCGGCATGCGGCACCGCACCGGGGTCTGGATCGGGAAAGACCGCGGATCATACAGAGGCCCCGGGTGGTTGGCAACACCTGAGGTGCTATCGTGTCATCGTAACGACCCCCTCGGAGGCCAAGAAAAAGGGCGCGACCCGTGAGGATTGCGCCCAAAGTTATAACCACCAAAGGAGGATAGAGGAATACTGACCCGCGTCGCGAATCAGTACATGGCCAATATCTGATAGATCTGACATCTTGTCAATAGCTGTTGCGAAAATACATCGGCCGTCAGCCGGGCAGGCGCAGGCGCCCGACCGGCCGCCCTGCGAGCAGGTGCTCGCTCAAGATCTCGTCGAGGTCGCTGCGATCAACATAGGTGTACCAGATCGCCTCTGGGTAGACCACCACCACCGGGCCCTCGGCACAGCGGTCGAGACAGCCCGCGCTGTTGATGCGAACCCCTCCCTTGCCTGCGATGCCAAGTTCCTTGGTACGTCGCTTGAGGTAGTCTCGCCCGCCCTGAGCACCGCACTGGGCGCAGCATTGGGCCCCATCCTCGCGGGCGTTGGTACAGAAGAAGACGTGGTGCTTATAGTAAGGCATGGCTGGGTCCACACGGGTTCTGGGGATTGCTTCGGCGGAGAGGTTACCATTGGCGGCCAGCGACCGTAGACAAGGGCGGGACAAATGACCGCGGTTAGCCTGTGACCTGGCTTCCCGCTTTCTTGCCCGTGACACGCCTCGGTCGCGGTTCCCGATGCCGCGCTATGCCCCCATCCCTGGGGGCGCCGAAACCCCTTTGAAAACGGCGTTAAGAAGACAGTGCCTGTCCGATCATCCCTTGGCAATGTATGGCCTCGCAAGCGGCGCTGCTGACTCGTCATTACACGCTATTGAGCAAGATTGCCGCCCCATCGTGACCCACAGCGTGACCCAGGACAAACTGCTTGCGGCCACGGACCAGTGCGTGAAGTGTGGTCTGTGCTTGCCCCACTGCCCCACCTATCGCCTGCAACGGGACGAGGCCGAGTCCCCGCGGGGTCGTATCGCCCTGATCCAGGGACTGGTGACCGGCGCACTGCTGCCCTCCGAACGCCTGGATGCCCACCTGACATCCTGTCTGGGGTGTCGCGCCTGCGAGCCCGTCTGCCCGTCCCTGGTGGCCTTCGGCGAGATCCTGGACCTGGCGCGCGCCCGGCGGGTGCAGGCCCTGCCGGCGGCGCGGCGCCGATTGAGGTTGGCCTGGCTGCGGGCCCTGGCCAGCCCAGGGGCCATGCACCTGGCCCAGCGCCTGGCCGCCTTGTATCGTGTTAGCGGTCTAGCAGGCCTGGCCCGAGGACTCGGACTGGGGCGGCTTGCCGGGCTCCGCGCCTATGACCGCCTGGCCGATGCGCTTCAGCCCGGCCCCAGTTGGCCCCGATCGGCGCCAACGGATGGGGGGGTGGTCCTATTCCTCGGGTGTGTCTCCGAGATCACCCAGCCCAAGGCCCTGGAGGCCGCCGCACTGGTCCTGGCGCGACTCGGGCTGGGTCCGGTGCGGCAGGCGGGTCAGACCTGCTGCGGGGCCATGATGCGCCACAATGGCTTTCCCTCCGAGGCGGATACCCTGCTCCAGCACAGCGCCGATGTCCTCTCGGGACACACCGTTGTGGGTCTGGCCAGCGCCTGTGTCGCGGAGCTGCACACCCACCCGGCTCTGGCCCAAGTCCAGGAGCTGTGCGCCTTTCTGGACCATGCCACCTGGCCACCCGGGTTGGCCCTGACCCCCATGGATGCGGATGTGCTGGTCCACACCCCCTGCTCCCACCGCCATCCCCTGGGCGGGACCGCGGCGGTGCAGCGCCTGCTGGGCCGCATCCCGGGGCTGCGAGTGGCCGAACTCCCGGACAACGCCCTGTGCTGCGGGGCGGCGGGCACCTACCTGCTCCAGCAGCCGCAGACCGCGACCGACCTACTCGCCCCCAAGATCGCCCACCTGGGCCGGATGAGGCCCAGGTTCCTGGTGACTACCAACACCGGCTGCGCCCTGCACCTGGCCGCCGGCCTGCGGGAGGCGGCCCTTTCTATCGAGGTGTGTCACCCGGTGGAGCTGATCGCCCGCCAATGGCCGAAGCCTTGAGTCGCAGATACCCTAGGGAAGGTGGATGCGCTGGTTTGTCCACCCGACGACTTGCCCAGGTCACGACCCCGCCCCACAATCGCGAGACCTGTCCCGCCTTGGGGGCCAACACCGCCGATCTGCCATGAACCACCGCGCCTATTCCCCCCTGGACCGCCAAATCATCAACCTCGACTCCGCCCTGCGCGCCATCTTCGGACGCCCCCAGGTGACGGAGCGCCCGGACCCTGCCCTCGGGCTGCCGGAGCCGGGCCTGTCGGAGGCCGAGCGGCGGCACGTCGCCCGCCTGATGCGCATCAACCACACCGGCGAGGTCTGCGCCCAGGGGCTCTACCAGGGCCAGGCCCTGACCGCCCGACTGCCGGAGGTCCGCGCCAAGATGGAGCGATCGGCCCAGGAGGAGAACGACCACCTCGCCTGGTGCGAGCGTCGCCTGGACGCCTTGGGGGACCGCAAGAGCCTGCTCAATCCCCTGTGGTATCTGGGGTCCTTCGCCATGGGGGCCGCCGCCGGGCTGGCCGGAGACAGGTGGAGCCTGGGTTTCGTGGTGGAGACCGAGCGACAGGTAGAGAGCCACTTGGACGAGCATCTGACCCAAATCCCCGCCCACGACGCCCGTGACCGCGCCGTGCTCCAGCAAATGAAGGCCGATGAGATCCACCATGCCGAGGTCGCCAAATCTGCTGGCGGGGCGGAACTGCCTGCCCCGATCCGGCTGGGGATGCGCCTGGCGTCCAAGGTCATGACCAAGACTGTTTACTGGATCTGAGGTCTGCCCCTCAGACCAGTGGCTAGGCTGGATGAGGGGACGGCGACACAGGTATGGCTGGCTGAGTCGCTTCCGCGCCGCATCCGAGGGGCCTGGAAAGGGTGGATGCGCTGCGCTTATCCACCCCGCACACTCCTCAGGTCAGTCCAAAATGGAACCGCAGGGTCACGGCGGCAGGCAATCCCCCGCCGCCGTGACCCTACGATACGACCCGCCTGCCCTCGGCCCCGCCCGCGGGCCCCAGGTTAAAGGGGCAGTCAGCGGGCTGCCGGCGGCGCCATGCAGACAAATGACTTTTCCTTTTACTGTGACCCATCGCGGACATAGACCTCGACACGACGATTGAGCCGGCTGCCGGCCTTGGTGGCGTTGTCGCCGATCGGGCGGGCCTCGCCGAGGCCGACGGCCTCCAGACGCTCCGCCGCGATACCGCGCTGAACCAAAACTTGCTTGACGGCATCGGCGCGTGCCTGTGCCAGGGCCAGGTTGGTCTCCTCGCGCCCCGAGGCATCGGTGTGCCCTTCAATCCGGGCAGTCAACTTGGGGTAATCGGTCATCAGCCGGGCGATGCTTTCAATGCTGGGCAGGTCGCCCTTGGGCAGGGTCGCCTTGCTGACGGGGAACTGCATCTCCGTCTCGGCGATGCGCAACAGCATGCCCTGTTCGGTCTCCTTGGCGCCGATCTCGGAGAATCGGGTGTAGAGGCCGTGCTGATAGGCCAGCGTCTCGCGGTGGGCCTGATCCGAGGCCATACGCGCATCCTCGTTCTGCTTGCGCTCGACGGCCAGGGTCTGCTCCAGATTGGCGATGCGCCCCTTAGCATCGGCGATCTGCTGCTCCAGGGCGACCTTCTGTTCGGCCGCGGCTTTGGTCGCGTTGCTCAGGTCCTCCTTGACCCCCGCCAGGGTCTGCTCGGTGTTGGCCAGTTTGCCGTTCAGCTCCGCCACCAGGGTGTCGTGCTTGCTCTGGAGTGCAGCCAGGGCGGCGGTCTCGGCGGTGAGATCGGCGGTCAAGGTCTGAATGCGGGTGCTGGCCTGACCGATCTCCTCGGCGTGGCTGGCCTTGGCCTGGGCCAGGTCGCCCTCGAGCTTGGCCTTGAGCGCGGCAGCATCCTTGGCGGCCTGGTCCAGGGCCGCGGCGTGGTTGGCCTCGAGATCGGCTTTCTGCTTGGCGGCCTGATCCATGGCGGCTGCATGGCTGGCCTCGAGGTCGGTCTTCTGCTTGGCGGCCTGTTCCATGGCGGCAGCATGGCTGGCCTCGAGGTCGGCCTTTTGCTTGGCGGCCTGGTCCACGGCGGCGTCATGCTTGGCATTCAGGGCCGCGATGTCCATGGTCGCCTTGTCCATCGCGGTGTCGTGACGTGCCTGAAGCTCGGACAACTCGCCGCGGGTCTGGGTGAGGGTCCCTTGTAGGCCCTCAACCTCCTGGCCGAGATCCGTCATCGCCTGAATCTTCTGCTCGATGGTCTGGTTGGCGACCGTCAGACGCTCGCCCAACTCGGCCTTGGCGGCCTCCAGGGTAGCGATGGCCTGATGGCTCGCCTCCAGATTTTTCTGGAATCCAGTGAACAGTGCGGCACGATCAGGGTCGCTCCCCTCCAAGGCGGTGTGCAGGTCGGCGATGCGGGTATTGGCCTGCGCCGCCAGATCCTGGAGCTTGGCATGGTGTTGCTGGGCCGCGGCCTCCAATTCCGCCTGGTGGCTGGTGGCGGCGGCGATCTGGGCCTGGTGCAGGCCCTCGATCTGTGCGCCCAGCGCGGTGACCTGCTGGGTCGCGGCATCGAAGCGACCCTGAAGTTCGGCGTAAGCGTCGGATGCCTTGCGCTGTTCGGCGGTCAGGGCCTCGTTGGCCTGGACGCGCTGGGTCTCCATCTCTGCCTTGAGCCCCTGCATGGTCTGGGTCGCCGAATCGATGCGACCGCTGAGGCTCTGGACCTCGACCTGGTGGGTCGTCTTTAGCTGCTCAATGTCGCCGCGCAGCCCCTGCTCGGTCTGTGCCGCCTTGGCGAGGCCGGACTTGGCATCCGTCAGGCGCTGAGCGCTTTCAGATAGGGCGGTCTTCTGGGTGGCAATGTTGTCCTTGAGGGTACCGCTGTACCGAAGGTGCAGGGCATAGAGCCCGATCAACGCGAGTAGCAACAACCAGGTCAGGATTTTATAGACGGACGATGTCTCTTTTTGCATGAGGTGCTCCTTTGGGGTGGCCGTTGGGGGGGTGCCCCTGAATGCCCGACTGCGCCGGCCAGGTGCCAGGTTCGCTTCAAGCGGCCTGGATCGACGCGGGTTGTCGTTATTGTGTGGTGGCGGGCAGCCTGGCCCAGCTTCGCCGGAACCCGCTGCCCAGCGGGCTTTTTACCATAAATGGGCTGCGCCAATGCGGCGGAATTGGCCCCGGTTGCTCGCGCTGGTGCCGGCGTGTCACCCGGCGCGGAGGTGTTCCTGGCCAGCCCAACAAAAGGGCCGCACCGGTTGCCCGGTGCGGCCCCGTGGCTTGTGGGCGCGGGCAAGCCCGCCCCTACGTATCTGCCACAACGACGCGTCTGTCTGCTGTGAAGCGTCGCGAGTTATCAGGTGACCTTGACCTCGATCCGGGCGCCGGTCTCCGGGTCGGAGACATGCACGGCGCAGGCGATGCAGGGGTCGAAGGAGTGGATGGTGCGCAGGATCTCCAGCGGCTGGTTGATGTCGGCGAGCTGGTGGTTGTGCTGCAGGGCCGCCTCGTAGGCCCCGGGGACGCCCTTGGGGTCGCGCGGCCCGGCGTTCCAGGTGGAGGGAACTACCGCCTGGTAGTTGTGGATCTTGCCGTTCTCGATCACGATCCAGTGCCCCAGGGCGCCGCGCGGGGCCTCCATGAAGCCGGCCCCCTTGGCGTGGCTCGGCCAGGTGGACGGGTCCCAGAGGGTGTCGTTGAAGGTCCTGGTGTCGCCGTGCTTGATATTGGCGATGAGGCTGTTGTACCAGCCCTGCATGGAGTCGGCGACGATCTTGGTCTCCAGGGTGCGGGCGGCGGTCCTCCCCAGGGTGGAGAACAGGGCCGTGACCGGAACGTCCAGCTTGGTCAGGGTCATGTTGACCAGTTCCTTGGTCTGCTCGTGCCCCGTGGCATAGAGCATCAGGACGCGGGCCAGAGGCCCGACCTCTACCGAGTGCCCCTTCCAGCGCGGGGCCTTGAGCCAGGTGTAGCCGTCATCGACATTGAGTTGGGTATAGGGGGGCTTGACCCCGCCGCGCCCGTCGTAGTTGAAGGTCGTCTCGCCGGCATAGGGGTGCAGGCCCTTGTCCTTGCCGCCCTCGTAGTCGTACCAGGAGTGGGACACGAACTCCTGGATCTGGCTGTCGTCGTGCAGATCCACCTCGTGGATCTTACCGAGGTCGCGATTGAGGATGGCACCGCGGGGGAAGAGGAGCTTCGAGCTGTCTCCCGGCAGACCGGTCTCCGGCAGGTCGCCGTAGCACAGGAAGTTGCCCAGGCCCTCGCCGCGGCTGCCCCAATCCTTGTAGAAGCTGGCGATGGCCAGGGTATCGGGGACATAGACCTGGTCCACGAACTGGACCATGGTCGAGATGATGCTCTGGACCTCGGCCAGTCTCTTGGAGTTGATGGCGGAGTCTGAGTTGAGGTCGATGGGGCTGCCCACGCCGCCGACGACGAAGTTCGGATGCGGGTTCTTGCCGCCGAAAATGGCATGCAGCCGAGCCACCTCGCGCTGCCAGGCCAGCGCCTCCAGGTAGTGGGCCACCGCCATCAGGTTGGCCTCGGGCGGCAACTTGTAGGCCGGGTGGCCCCAGTAGCCGTTGGCGAAAATGCCGAGCTGGCCGGACTCCACGAAGGATTTGATGCGTTTCTGAACATCGGCGAAGTAGCCGGGGGAAGATTTCGACCAACTGCTGATGGACTGGGCCAGGTCGGAGGTCGCCTTGGGGTCGGCGCTCAGGCTGCTGACCACATCCACCCAGTCCAGGGCATGCAAGTGGTAGAAGTGCATGACGTGGTCATGCACGTACTGGGCACCGATCATCAGGTTGCGGATGAGATTGGCGTTGGCGGGGACCTCGTACTTGAGGGCGTCCTCCACCGCGCGCACCGACGCGATTCCATGGACCAGGGTGCAGACACCACAGATGCGTTGGGCGAAGGCCCAGGCGTCGCGTGGGTCGCGTCCCTTCAGGATGGTTTCGATCCCGCGCACCATGGTCCCGGAGGAATAGGCCTGGGCGATGTTGGCACCGTCCATTTGGGCCTCGATGCGCAGGTGTCCCTCGATGCGGGTGATCGGATCTACGACGATGCGTTGACTCGCTGCACCTTGGCTCGTGGCGCCTTGATTGATGGCACTTTCACTCATGGTGTCTGCTCTCCAGCGCGGGGCCTTAAGTCAGGCCCCGGGTTCATTGACGGGTGGCGGGCGACCGGCATCAGGCCTTGGGGCCCTTATCGACCAGATGATCGGCGATCATCTCGGTCAGACCGACCACCGGGATGTCCATGTTGAAGGTCTCCAGACCCTCTTCGAGCTGGGTCCGGCAAGTCGCACACATGGTGACCATGCGGTCGGGCTCGACCTCTTCGATCTGGGCCTTTTTGCGCTTGAAGGCGGCCATCTTGAGGGGCTCGGCCCGCTCGTTGCTGCTCACCCCGCCGCCGGCACCGCAGCACCACTGATACACGCCGTGCTCCTTGAGGTCGACGAAGTTCTCCGCCACCAGGTCCATGAGGTTGCGCTGCTGCTGGATGCAGCCACTCTTGCGGGCCAGATTGCACGGGTCGTGCATGGTCAGACGATCCGTCTCCATTCCCTCAGTCTGTAAGCGGCCGGAGGCGCGCAACTGGTCCAGGACCTCGATGATGTGGAAGACGTGGAAGGGGTAGGCCCGTCCGATCAAGTTCGGCCCCTCCCAGCGGATGGCGGTGTAGGCATGGCCGCACTCCGGGCTGATGACGTTCTTGACCTTGAGCTTGGCCGCGGCGCTGACCACGCGCTCCACCAGTTCGGCGGCGATGTCCTTGGAGCCGATCTGAATACCGGCGTTGGTCGCCTCGAAGCAGTCCTTGCTCAGGGTCCAGCTCACCCCCGCATGGTCGAAGATCTTGGTGATGGCCTCGAGGTACTCGGGGAAGTTGATGATCTCCATGGATGAGAGCAGGACCAGGTAGTCCACCCCCGCCTTGTCCACCGGCACCTCGAGTCCGCTGCTGCCCTCGACGTGCTTGATCTGCACATCCAGGGTCTTCCATTGCAGACCCATGGGACTGCCGGTGCGCAGGGCCCGACCGGCGGCGCCGACCAGACCCTCCGGGGCATGACCGGAGGCGACCATGCCCTCGCGGGACTTGCGGATCATGTACTGGAGGTCATTACCCACCGGGCAGACCACAGAGCAGCGCCCGCACATGGAGCAGGAGTCGTAGAGCAACTCCTCCCAATCCGCGAGCATCTGGTCGGTGACCTTCTTGCTCAGGCCCAGGGTGGACTTGATCCGACCCCACAAGGTGAATTCGGACTCCCACACCAGGCGAAGCGGTTCGAGCTTGCGGATTGGGGTGTACTTGGGATCGCCGGTCTCGGTGCAGAACGGGCAGGCGGTAGCGCACAACCCACAGTGGACGCAGCTCGAGAAGAAGGCCGCGACAGGCGCGTCGATCTCCGCGCGCAGGGCCGCAAGCCCGCGTTCCAGTGATAGCTCGCTCATGACTGAACCCCCTTGCGACCGAAGATGGCGCCGTTGTACCAGCGGGCGATGAAGGCGGTAAAGACGTGGGTCAGCTTGGTAAACGGAAACACCACCAGGAAAAGCTCCGCCGACAGGATGTGCAGCCCCAGGCCCAGGGGGTAAGGGTTGACCAGTCGGTGATAGGCGAGATAGCCGGTGAGCACGGGGAGGAAGGTGACGGCCCACACCAGGTAGTCCTCAGGGGTGCTGATAAACCGCTTGACCGGGTGCGACAGCCGGTGAACCAGGGCGGCAATCAGGCCGAGGATGGTAATGGCGGTGATCGCATCCACGACCGGGTTGGGCAGCCCGGGCCAGGAGATCCCCAGAACCGACTTGAACAACTCTACATGGGGGATGAACAGCAGCAGTGCGACGAGGAAGCCGATGTGCCAGACCCAGCCGAGCGTCACATCGAACGGCGCCCGGGCGAAGGTCCCGGGGTCGGCCAGGGTGCGGGTGAACATCGTCTTGAAGCCGGGGCCCCACTCGGTGCCCTTGGGCTCGGCATAGTTGACCTTGCGCCCGAGCATGAAGATCTCGACGAGGCGCACCGCCATCCCAAAGGTGAAGATGGCCACCGCCCAGTTGAAGCCTGGGCCCTTGACCCACAACAGGAAACCCATAGGGTCGCTCATGGCGTCTCCTCCAATTTTGCTTCGAGTTCTTCGATTTTGACCGGCTGGCGTTGCGCCACGCTGGCCGCTTTCGCTTTGATGCTCATGGCTGCGAGGGCGCCACCGGCAATGGCACCGGCGACCCCCGCCACCACGACGGTGGAGCCGGCCCCGGGGAGCGGGGTCGAGAGCGGACTGTAGAAGCCGCCGGCATCCCAGAACTTGGGCTCGGAGCAGCCCAGGCACGGATGCCCGGACTCCACCGGCCAACTGGTGCCGGAGTTCCAGCGCATGGTGGCGCAGGCGTTGTAGGTGCTCGGCCCCTTGCAGCCCAGGCGATACAGGCACCAGCCCTTGCGCGCCCCTTCGTCGTCGAAGGACTCGGCAAACAGGCCCTTGTCATAGAAGGGCCGGCGGTAGCAGCGGTCGTGGATGGACTGACCGTAGAAAGCAAGCGGCCTATGGTACTGGTCGAGCTCTGGTAGCTTGCCGAAGACCAGGTATTGGGCCAGGACGCCGGTGATGACCATGGGCAGGGGCGGACAGCCGGAGACATTGATCACCGGTTTGTCCTTGACCACGTCCATCACCGAGACCGCGCCGGTGGGGTTGGGGTTGGCGGCCGGCAGGCCGCCGAAGGCGGCGCAGGTGCCCATCGCGACCACCGCTTTTGCCCCAGCCACCGCCTCCATCAGCATCTGGTAGTTGCTGATGCCGGCAATGGTGGAGTAGCCGGGATTCATGTCCGGACCGGGCAGGGAGCCGTCCACGATGAGCAGATACTCGCCGTGGTTCTCCTTCATCGCCTGCTCGCGGGCGGCCTCGGCCTGGTGCCCGGCGGCGGCCTGGAGGGTGTGGTGATAGTCCAGGGAGATGACGTCGAGGATGAGGTCCTCCACGGTCG
Source organism: uncultured Gammaproteobacteria bacterium (assembly GCA_963802205.1). Lineage (GTDB taxonomy): Bacteria > Pseudomonadota > Gammaproteobacteria > Chromatiales > Chromatiaceae > DYRB01. Next base: position 53,037 of record CAWDHW010000020.1, read on the forward strand.
GCGCAAAGCTGCGAGTGAGGGACTCGGTGCAGCCGGTGCACTCCTGGAAGGACAACCAGATCACCGACGGCCGTCGCGCCCGTTCCAGAGCGGCGGCGATAACCGGTGCCATGGACGGCGGCAGCGCCATCATCGAGGCGGTGGCGGCACAGAACTTGAGGAAGCCGCGGCGCGACACCCCATGTTCTCGCAGGCTCTCGCCCAGGGTCTTACGTGAGGCCATTCTCCCTCCTAAGCGGTTGTCGGGGATGGACGGGGGATGTCGGCATCGGGCCCAAGGCGGGCATCGAGCCTGTAGAGCGCGTCGGCGATATCCGCACCCTGGGAGCGCAGGATCTCGGGGACGCTGGAGATTTCGATGTGCAGGGCGAGACGCTCGTCGGTCGCATTGCGATGGTCCACCAGCCAGACACCGGGGAAATTGCTCTCCCAGACCCTGGTGGGCCCGAGGGCCTCGATGTGCGCGGTAACCTCGCCCTGGCCGAGGATGGCCAGCAGTCGCGCCTCGTCGCCGGGCCCGAAGGGCAGGGCGTGCAGGTCGATGACGGTGGTCTCGCCGGTCTCCGCCAAACGGCCCAGGCCGTGGCGGACCTCATGCAGTATGGGTAGGGCATTGCCCCAGTCGGCAGGGTCTGGCTCGCGCTCGGCCACAACGACCTTTATGGCGTTCAACCCGCTCATAAAACAGCTCCGGATGCGGATTTGGCGCAGTGTAGGCAGTCCCGGCCCTGGCGGGGTTGACGCAGCGCAACAGAATCGAATTCTGATGGGCCCGGGAATTGACCGTGGGAGCAGAGGACTGGCATGGCCGACGGATGCCTCTGGAAAACAAGCCGCTAAGTGATTTCAAGAAACCGGTAAAATAATAGACTACTCATCCGAAAGCCGCGAACCGGTGCCTGAGGTTCTGTGATGGGGGCACCCCGAGTGTGACCCCTTCGGATGGCGACCTTAGGTCAGGCCCTCGGCGTCCCAGCGCGCCATCAGGCCGCGGGCCTGGGCCATGGCCTCGGCCACGGCCGCCTCCACCGCCGGGGTCAAGGTGCTGCCCCAGTCCACCAGGGTGGGTTCGATACCGATCAGGGCGCGGTGGGCGGGCAGGGTGTCGGTGAGTCGGGCGATGTCAAAGAGATCGGCGAGGCTGACCTCGTGGACGGTCTTGGCGTTGAGGCTCAACTGCCGGTCCATAGCCTCCCCCTCGAAGACCCGCACCGTGCCGGGGGCAGCACCCATGGCGGCGGCGTCCACCACAATCAGGCGCGGGGATTCGGCGATGGGGCCGGCGAGGGTGAAGCTCAGGGTACCGCCGTCCAGATATCGCACGGCTTCGCTCGAGTCCTCGGCCTCCATGCGCTGGACCACGATGGGGCCGACCGCCTCGTCGGTCATCAGGGTGTTGCCGAGGCCGAGGATCAGGGTGTTTGCGGTCAAGGGCTTGGCTCCGGGGCGGCGGCGCCGTCTGGCGGTCCGCAAACCGTTCATCGATTCAATGAGTTGAGAGGTCGCTTCCATGTGTCTCGGCATTCCCATGCAGGTCCAATCCATTGACGGCCTCATGGCCCACTGCGAGGCCAAGGGCGTGGAACGGGAGGCCAACCTCCTGATGTTGGAGGCCGACGGCGTTGCCGTGGGTGACTATGTGGTCGTTCACCTGGGCTACGCCATGAACAAGATCAGCCCCGAAGAGGCCCTGGCCGCCTGGGAGATCTACGACCAGATGCTGGCGGCGGAGGACGCGACGGGGCCTGTCTGACCCCTGTCGCGGGGCGGTCCGGCCTCAGGCCGAGCCCAGGAAGGCGTTGGCGATGCGGTACTGGCGCTCGGCCTCGCCCTCCTCTTCGCCCTCGGTCTCTTCCATCTGGGCGCAGTTGACGGCCATGCGTGCCTGGACGGCGGCCTTCCAGGCGCGGTTCTGCCGGTCCGGCTGGAGGGCATCCGGGGTCAGGGCCGCGGCGGCGGCGGCGGCGACGAAGTGATCCGCCTGTGCCAACCAGTCCGTGTCCTTGCCGCAGTCGGTATAGGTCTTGGTGGCGTAGCTCTTGGCCGCCTTGAAGGCGTCTTCGACCTCCCCTGGGCTAGCCTCGATGTTGAGGGCGGTCTCGATCGCCCGGGCGACCCGTTCGTCGCGGTTGTAACCGGCGACGCTCTGGGCAAACTGGGCGCCGAGGACACGTTGGCGATCCGCGGACAGGGCGTCGACGGCGGCGCGCAGATCGTGATCGTTGATGATCTTGGCCATGGGCAGCCTCCTGGGGCTTGATGGGGGTACAAAGGGCCCGGTGCCGCGACGGGGTCGGGCTCACGCGCCACTATGCGGGAGATCCCCTATGGTGCGCATTGACATGGGTCAGCCTCTGTGGCTGGGAACCTCTACCCGCTGGCGCAGTGTAGACTGCGGCGAGCACCGGCGGCGCGCTCGCCCCGGCCCAAAACCAGCCCCGGAGCCTGGCCATGAAACGCACCGTCTTCTTCGTCTCCGAGAGCACCGGCATCACCGCCGAGACCCTCGGACACAGCCTGTTGTCCCAGTTCGACAGCGTGGACTTCGAGCAGGTCTACATGCCCTACATCAACACCCCGGAGCGCGCCAGGGCCCTTACGGATCGTATGCAGGAGGCCGCAAACCGCGATGGGGAACGCCCCATCGTCTTTGCAACGCTGCTCGATCATGAGATCCGCGACATCCTGCGCGACGGCAACTGTTACTACCAGGAACTGTTCGAGGGGTTCATCGACCCCCTGAGCACGGAACTGGGGGTGCCCCCCAGCCTCAAGTCCGGGCGCAGTCACGCCATCGTCAAGCCCAGCTCCTATACCAAACGCATCGACGCGATCAACTTTGCCATGGGTAACGACGATGGGATGCGGCCGGATAATTTTGCCAACGCCGACGTAGTCCTGGTGGGGGTGTCGCGTTCCGGCAAGACCCCGACCTGCCTGTATCTGGCCATGCACTATGGCCTGCGTTCGGCCAACTACCCGGTCACGGAGGAGGACTTCGAGCGCGGCGATGTCTCCCAAAAGGTCTGGGGGTGCCGGGAAAAGGCCTTTGCCCTGACCATCGACGCCCAGCGCCTTCAGCGCATCCGTGAAGAGCGCCGCCCTGGGAGCCCCTACGCCTCCATGGAACGTTGTCAGGCCGACATCCGACAGGCTGGCCAGATGTACAAACGCCTCCAGATCCCAGTGCTCAACACCACCAACCAGTCCATAGAGGAGATCTCCTCCCACATCCTCAAGCGGGTCAGGCACCATATCGAGTAACGGCAGCGGGTGAGGCCCGCCACCGATGGCGGCCGAACGATGCGCCCCGCTAACGGTCATGGCGCCGGCCCCACCCCGGACCACCCTATTTGTGGTACTGGGGACTCAGCTCGTGTACCGCCGCCACAAGGGCGGCGGCATGGTCCGGTTTGACGTCCGGGTGGATGCCGTGGCCGAGGTTGAAGACATGCCCAGACCCCTGGCCATAGCTCGCCAAGACCCGGGCGACCTCGGCGCGAATGCGCTCGGGCGAGGCGTAGAGAACGCAGGGGTCCAGATTCCCCTGAAGCGCGACCCGCCCGGCCACGGCGGAACGGGCGTCCGCCAGGTCCAGGGTCCAGTCCACGCCCAGTGCATCGCAGCCGGTATCGGCCATGGCCCCGAGCCATTGGCTGCCACCCTTTGTGAAGAGGATCACCGGAACCCGCCGGCCCTCCGCCTCGCGGGTCAGACCGGCGACGATGCGGGCCATGTAGGACAGGGAGAACTCGGCATAGGAGCCCGGGTCCAGTGCCCCGCCCCAGGTGTCGAAGATCATCAGTGCCTGGGCCCCGCGCGCTACCTGGGCGTTGAGGTAGGCGGTGACGGCGTCCGCCACCTTGCCGAGCAGGGCGTGCAGCAGATCTGGACGATCGAACAGCATCGCCTTGGTGTGGGCAAAGGTCTTGGACCCGGCCCCCTCGACCATATAAGTCGCCAGCGTCCAGGGGCTGCCGGAGAAGCCGATGAGCGGCACCCGCCCGCCCAAGGCCGCGCGGATCGTGGAGACGGCGTCCATCACATAGCGCAGCTCGTCCTCCGGGTCGGGGACCGCCAAGCGTTCGACGTCCGCGGCGGTGCGCACCGGGCGCTCGAAGCGCGGGCCCTCGCCTTCGGTGAAGTAGAGCCCCAGGCCCATGGCGTCCGGGACCGTGAGGATGTCCGAGAACAGGATCGCGGCGTCCAGGGGGAACCGCTCCAGGGGCTGGAGGGTGACCTCACAGGCGAGTTCGGGGTCCTTGCACAGGTCCATGAATGACCCGGCCCGTGCCCGGGTGGCGCGGTACTCCGGGAGGTAGCGCCCGGCCTGGCGCATCATCCACACCGGCGTGTAGTCCACGGGCTCACGCAGCAGGGCGCGCAGGAAGCGGTCGTTGGCAAGCTCAGTCACGGGCTGGGAGTCTCCCGGGCAAGGTAGCAGGGGGCAATCGGTCCGCCCGGATTCTACAGCGCCAGGCCACCGGCCGCGAACCGCCGGGTCCGGGGCCTGCCTCTGTTAGAATCCGGTCATGAATGATGACGTCTCCAAGATTCTCGATCCCCTCAACGACGCCCAACGCGAGGCCGTCGCCGCCCCCACTGGAAACCTTCTGGTCCTGGCCGGGGCAGGCAGCGGCAAGACCCGGGTCCTGGTCCACCGCATCGCCTGGCTGATCCAGGTCGAAGGCGTCGCTCCCTGGGGCGTGCTGGCGGTGACCTTCACCAACAAGGCGGCCCGCGAGATGAAGGGACGCATCGAGGAGATGCTCGGGGGCCCCATCGGCGGCATGTGGGTCGGGACCTTCCACGGCCTGGCCCACCGCTTCCTGCGCGCCCACTGGCAGGATGCCGGGCTGCCCCAGCATTTCCAGATTCTGGACTCCGATGACCAATCGCGGCTGGTCAAGCGCTGCCTCAAGGCCCTGGAACTCGATGAGGCCAAGTTCCCGCCGCGCCAGGTCCAGGGCTGGATCAATCGCAACAAGGACGAAGGGCGCCGGCCCCAGCACCTCGACGACGGGGGCGCGGACTATTACGAGCGCAAGCTGATCGAAGTCTACCGCGAGTACGAGACCGCCTGCACCCGCGGGGGTATGCTCGACTTCGCTGAGCTGCTGTTGCGCGCCCACGAGCTGCTGCGAGACCGCCCGGACATCCTGCACCACTACCGTGCACGCTTCCGCCACATCCTGGTGGATGAGTTCCAGGACACCAACGCCATCCAGTACGCCTGGCTGCGCCTGCTCTCCGGGCCCAACGCCAACCTCTTCGTGGTGGGGGACGACGACCAGTCCATCTATGGCTGGCGCGGGGCCAAGGTGGAGAACATCCAATCCTTCCAACGCGACTACCCGGGCACGCGCCTGCTGCGCCTGGAGCAGAACTACCGCTCCACCGCCAATATCCTCAACGCCGCCAACGCCTTGATCGCCCATAACCCGACCCGGCTAGGCAAGAACCTGTGGACCGATGGCGCGGCCGGTGAGCCAATCCGCCGTTACGCCGCCTTCAACGAGGTGGACGAGGCCCGCTTCGTGGTAGAGCGCATCCGCCACCAGGTCCAGGACCAGGGCGCGCGGCGCAGTGACTGCGCCATCCTCTACCGGACCACGGCCCAGTCCCGCCTGTTCGAGGAGGCCCTGATGCAGGCGGATATCCCGTTCCGGGTCTACGGGGGCCTGCGCTTCTTCGAGCGAGCCGAGGTGCGCGACGCCCTGGCGTACCTGCGCCTGCTGGCCAATCGCGACGACGATGCCGCCTTTGAGCGGGTGGTCAATACCCCGCCGCGGGGGATCGGCGAACGTACGTTGGAAATCCTGCGCGAGCAGGCCCGCGGGGCCCGCAGCTCCCTGTGGGAGGCGGCGCGGACCCTGGTCGGGTCGGGGGAGTTGGCCCCGAGAGCGACGGGGGCCCTGCGCGGCTTTCTCGACCTGCTCCGCGTCCAGCCTGCCCCCGGGGATGCGGTGGACCTCGCCGACCTGACCGCCGCGGTCGTTACCGCCAGCGGGCTGGCCGAACATTACCTCAAATCCAAGGACGGCAAGGGCGAGGATCGGGTGGAGAACCTGGAGCAGTTGGTGGAGACGACGCGACGCTTCCGCCAGGACCTCGAAGCCTTCGACGACGCCCTGGGCGATGCTGCCGACACAGACCCTGACAGTACCCCCACGCCAGGGGGCGCCGAGGGCGGGGCACAGGCGCAAGACCTGCTGGCCGCCTTCCTCGCACACGCCGCCCTGGAGTCCGGCGACGCACAGGCGGACCAGTTTCAGGAAGCCGTGCAGCTCATGACGCTCCACAGTGCCAAGGGCCTGGAGTTCCCGCTGGTCTTTCTAACTGGAGTCGAGGAGGGACTCTTCCCCCACAGCATGTCCGCGGAGGACCCGGATCGCCTGGAAGAGGAGCGGCGCCTGTGCTACGTCGGCATCACCCGCGCCCAGCACCTGCTTTATCTGACCCACGCCGAGACCCGCCGGATGCACGGCTCCGAGAGCTACCCCATGCCCTCGCGCTTCCTGCGTGAGATCCCCCCCGAGCTGATCGAGGAGGTCCGGGGTCGCGGGGTCTCGCGCATGGGCGGGGCCGTCGGCACGGCGCCGCGCTACTCCACCGGTGCGGCCCCGCGCCAGAAGGGCGCGGCGGGGGGCGGCTTCCACCTGGGCCAGCGGGTGAGCCACCCCAAGTTCGGCGAGGGGGTTATCCTGAACAGCGAGGGCCAGGGGGCCGCCGCCCGCATCCAGGTCAACTTCTCCGCGGTGGGGAGCAAATGGCTGGTCCTGGCCTATGCACGGTTGGAGCCGGTGTAGGAAAGTCGCGCCAAGCACGCTCCACATCCCCCGCTCCCCAGGGAGAGAGTGCCGGAGCGAGGGGCGGTGGCCGCAGTCGGCCATGCCACTTTCATACTCAACCGATGGCGCCCCGCCCGCCGCCACCCGTGAGTCCGCGTCGTGCGAAAGACCGAACTACAAGCGTAACGACGAACTTGATATGCCGGACCCAAAGGCCTCTCCCCCACCGCTCGCCCTCTACGTCCACCTCCCCTGGTGCATCCGGAAGTGTCCCTATTGCGACTTCAACTCCCACGCCAGCCCAAATGGGCCCCCGGAGTCACCGTATGTCGCCGCACTCCTGGTTGACCTGGCCCAGGACCTGACCGGCCCAGCCGCCGGTCGCCCCTTGGTCTCGATCTTCATCGGCGGCGGGACCCCAAGCCTGTTCTCCGGGGCGGCCATCGCCCGCTTCCTCGATGGTGTGCGCGCCCTGGCCGACCTCGCCCCGGATGCCGAGATCACCCTGGAGGCCAACCCCGGGAGCGCGGACGCGGCCAACTTCGCCGCTTACCGCGCCGCCGGGGTCAACCGCCTGTCCATCGGGGTCCAGTCCCTGGATGCCGGGCGGCTCAAGGCCCTTGGGCGCATCCACGACCCCGACCAGGCCAGGGCGGCCGTCCACATGGCCCGGGCGGCGGGCTTCGACAATCTCAACCTGGACCTGATGTATGCCCTCCCGGGCCAGACCCTTGGTGAGGCCGCGGCCGATCTGGACGCGGTCATTGCCCTGGGTCCCGAGCACCTGTCCTACTACCAACTCACCCTGGAGCCCAACACGCCGTTTCATCGCGCCCCGCCGCCCCTGCCGGACGACGACCTGGCGGCGGACATGCACGATCAGGGGGCCGATCGACTCGCGACAGCAGGCTTTGGCCAGTACGAGGTCTCGGCCTATGCCCGCCCCGGGCGGCGCTGCCGGCACAACATCAACTACTGGGAGTTCGGCGACTACTTAGGAGTAGGTGCCGGCGCCCACGCCAAACTCACAGACCCCGCGACCGGGCGGGTCGAACGGAGCGCCAAGCACCGCCACCCGGATGCCTATCTGGCGGCCGTTCCCGATGGGGCCTTTGCGAGCACACGCCGAACCCTGGGCCCGGACGATCTGGTCCTGGAGTTCGCCCTGTTCGCCCTGCGCCTGAACGCCGGCTTCGACCCAACGCTATTCGAGGAACGGACCGGTTTGACCTACGGGGCCATCCAGGCACGGGTGGAGGCCGCACGGCGCGATGGGCTGCTGGAGCCTGGCCACCGGCTGGTGCGGCCCACCGAGTTGGGGCAGCGATTTCTGAACGACCTGATCGGTCGGCTTGGGGGAGACTGAGGGTATCGCCGTGCCAATGGGGCCCGCGCCGCTTGCCCGCATCATTGGGCCCTAGACCCAACGCTCGCCAGCAAAGTGTCAAATTCGCAACAGACCTCCTTTTTGTATCTTTTTTCAAAAAAACTGTTGCGCAATCCTCCCGCGTCGCCTATTATTCTCCCCGCAAAGCATGAGTCTGTCTGGTTTAGTCAGACATTGGGCAAATCCACAACACTGGAGCTACACGATGAACAAGAAGCTAATCTCCCTGGCGGTCGCCGCCGCCCTCGTCGCCCCGGCCGCGGCCATGGCGGACGCCATCCTGTACGGCAAGATGAACGTCTCCCTCGACTATATCGACATGGACAACGCCATCGCGCCCGTCGCCAACGTCCTTCCCGTATCGATTAACGGCGTCACCAGCCCCTCCATCTGGGCGCGCAACGGTGTCAACCTCGGCTACGTGGTCCCCGGCGTGGCCGGCCCCCTGGGTGCCGTGGCCGTCGCTCCGCAGACCGTCGGTGGCGGCTCGAGCTTCAAGGGCTGGGGCATGGCCAACGGCTACGTCCCCAGCTCTGTTGCCTATAACGCCGCGGGTGTCACCTCCGCCGGCGGTGGTCGCGCCAACCGTCTGGGCGTCAAGGGCTCCGAGGAGCTGGGCGGTGGCCTGAAGGCGATCTACCAGATCGAGATCGGGATCAACGCCAACGACACCAACAACAACCTCGTCAGCAACGCCGACACCTTCTACTACCGGAACACCTTCGTCGGCCTGGCCGGCGGCTGGGGTACCGCCCTGATGGGTCGTCACGACACCCCGCTGAAGATCTCCACCGGCAAGCTGGACCTCTTCGCCGACACCCTGGCGGACATGAACGCGACCGTCGGCTTCCAGGATCTGCGCGCCGACAACGTCGTTGCCTACATCTCCCCGTCCTTCGGCGGCTTCACCCTGGCGGGCGCGGTTGTCCCGGCTGGCGGTTCCACTGCGCTGGGCACCACCAACACCGAGTCGGACCAGATCAATGGTGCTTGGTCGTTGGCCGGTATCTATAGCAACGGGCCCTTCTACGCGTCCGCGGCTTACGAGTCGCTCAACGCCGAGATGTTCAACACCAATGCCAACAACTATGGCTGTGCGGCCCCCGTCTTGGGCCAGACCAGCTCTTGCGGCACCTCCGACAGCGACTGGACCAAGTGGCGCTTCGGCCTCGGGCTGCTGGACTGGAACGGCTTCAGCCTGACCGCCATCTATGAGCATCACGACAACATCGCGGGCTCGAACGCCTACACGACTGGTCCTGCGTACGCACCGCTCGATAGCACGTACCCTGGCGCAGCCATGGGCTACAACTACTTCCTGCCGGCCAGCCCGGACCAGATGGACCTGTGGCAGATCCAGGCCGGCTACTCGTTCGGCGCCAGCCAGATCAAGGCGATGTACGGTGCAACGAGCTTCGACAGCGGCAACTGGGTGGCTAACCCGATCGTCGGCGGGCTGGCGAGAGCGGCGTCTAACGACGTCCTGACCGGCGACCGCAGCACCTGGGCCGTTGGTTACGACTACAACTTCAGCAAGCGGACCAAGGTCTACGCCCTGTACACCGACGTTCAGGACGACCGCAAGGACTGGATTGCCGGCTCCGAGTGGAGTGGCTTCTCCCTGGGCATGATGCACAGCTTCTAAGCCTCGCTTAGATCGCCGTGAGATAGGAAACGGGGCCTTCGGGCCCCGTTTTTTTTGCTTGTTCCGTCTGATCCCCAAGCCATGAGATGCACCTGCGCCCCTACGCGCCGCGTGGTGATGCGAGTCACGGCAGCGTGCTCGAACCAGAGAAGGCAGCACGCTCGGGATCCTCCCAGCGATTAGGTGATGTGCTAGCATCAGCACATCATCCGCGGATCCATCGAGTGTGCCAGCGCACCACGGTTCGATGAGGACGACCGTCTCAGCGCAGCGAAGGACCTGGCACGTCTGCAGGGCAAGTCGATGGGGCGCGTGATCGTCGGCATTGGCCCGGAAGGGGCTCCGATCGTCCACACCAGGAGGGCGACCATGCAACGGCTTTCCGGTCTTATGCTGTCGTCAGGACCGGCCCCTGATCGCGAAGCGACAGTGCAAGCCGCCCGAGGACGGGGACTGACACCTTGGGACGTCGACGTCGCAGGACACGTTGGCCTAGCCGACCGCTGATCACCCGGAGGCGCACGCCTGGACCATATCGTCCAGGCGATCGTTCGCCGGGGACTGGAGCCCCTCGCGACCCAGGCATCGGCTTTCTGCGCGTCTCGTCCGATGCGAGATGTTCTTGAGCTGGGGCCAAGTCGCCCGGGAGGCATTCGCGTTGCAACCAGGCCAATGACGCGCTGCGGGACCACGTTTTGTCCCGGATGACGTCGGTCTAGGCAGGTCATGGCGACTTCCGCCAGGCCAGGCTCCTGGGGTATCGGCAAGTCACAGACGCCCACCTGCTCGCGATCGCCTTGAGCCACGCGGAGCCCTTGCCACATTCGATCAAGGAATCAAAAACGCGGTCTCGCACGACCAGTCCCGCAACGCCGTGAACCGGAAATCCCGGTTTGATCTGCTTAGGTCGGCCCCGCCACGAGAGGGGATCCGCCAAGACCGACCGTGCTTACCCGGCACAGTCCACCGGGTTGCCGTCGGCCTGAAGGCCGACCTACGGACAGACTACCTTAGCCCGCTGTGACCGTTTTCGCCCCCTCCGGGGTCCCCAGGATCAGCACATCCGCCGGTCTCAAGGCAAAGATGCCCACGGTGACCACACCGGGCAGGTTGTTGAGGCGCTGCTCCAACTCCCTGGGGTTGACGATCTCCAGGTGGTGGACATCGAGGATGACATTGCCGTTGTCGGTGACGAAGCCGTCGCGCCAGACCGGGGTCCCGCCGAGCTTGACCAGCTCCCGGGCGATAAGGCTGCGGGCCATGGGGATGACCTCCACCGGCAGCGGGAACTTGCCCAGCACGTCCACCAGCTTGGCCTGGTCGGCGATGCAGACGAAGCGCTTGCTGGCGGCGGCGACGATCTTCTCGCGGGTCAGGGCCCCGCCGCCGCCCTTGATCAGTTCAAGGCGATGGTTGGACTCGTCGGCGCCGTCCACATAGAGTTCCAGGTCGCCGACGGCGTTGAGGTCGAAGACCGGGATGCCGTGGGCCTTCATGCGTTGCGTGGAGACCTCCGAGCTGGAGACGGCCCCGTCGATGCGGCCCTTGATGGTGGCGAGGCAGTCGATGAAGTGGTTGACGGTGGAGCCGGTGCCGACCCCGATGATGCCGCCTTCCACATAGTCCAGGGCGGCCAGGGCCGCCAGTCGCTTCATTTCGTCCTGGGTCATGCTGTGTCCTCCGCAGGGTTGTTGTAACGCCAGGCATCTTAGCAGCGGGGCGTGCCTAGTGGTCAGTGGCGAGTTGTCGGTGTTTGGTGACTAGACCCCTCCCCTGGTGGACAATCCACAGGTCGGCAGCCGCTGACCGCTGCTCCACCGTTGTCCACTCGCCACTCATCACCACCGCCAATGCCCGAGACCTACATCGAACGCATCCTGCGCGCCCGCGTCTATGACGTGGCCATCGAGACGCCCCTGACCTTGGCGTCGCGCCTGTCGCGGCGCCTGGGCAATCAGGTCTTCCTCAAGCGTGAGGACCTCCAGCCGGTGTTCTCCTTCAAGCTGCGCGGGGCCTACAACAAGCTCGTCAGCCTGAGTGCCGAGACCCGCGCCTTGGGGGTGGTCACCGCCTCCGCCGGCAATCATGCCCAGGGGGTGGCCCTGGGGGCCGCGCGTTTAGGGATCGAGGCGACCATCGTCATGCCGCGCACCACGCCCGCGATCAAGGTCCAGGCGGTGCGCGCCCTCGGCGGCAAGGCGGTCCTGCACGGAGACTCCTACGACGAGGCCTATGCCCATGCCTGCGACCTGGCGGCGGAGCGGGGCCTGGCCTTCATCCATCCCTTCGACGACCCGGAAGTCATCGCCGGCCAGGGGACCATCGCCATGGAGATCCTGCGGCAGCACCCGAGCCCGCCGCAGGCCATCTTCGTCCCGGTGGGGGGCGGTGGGCTGATTGCAGGGGTGGCGGCCTATGTGAAATACGTCAGGCCGGAGGTGCGCATCATCGGGGTCGAGCCAGAGGACGCCCCGACGCTGGAGCGTGCCTTGGCGGCCGGGGAGCGTGTCGTGCTGCCCCAGGTCGGGCTCTTTGCCGACGGGGTGGCGGTGCGCCAGATCGGGGCCGAGACCTTCCGCGTCGCCCGGGAGTGTGTGGATGAGGTGGTGCTGGTCAGCACCGACGAGATCTGCGCCGCCATCAAGGACATTTTCGATGACACCCGCGGCATCGCCGAGCCCGCCGGGGCCCTGGCGCTCGCCGGGCTCAAGCGCTATGTACAGCGCGAGGGGATCATTGGTGCCCACCTCATCGCCATCGAGAGCGGGGCCAACATCAACTTCGACCGCCTGCGTCACGTCGCCGAGCGCGCCGAACTGGGGGAGCGGCGCGAGGCCCTGCTGGCGGTGGAGATCCCGGAGCGGCCGGGGAGCTTCCTGACCTTCTGCAAAACCCTGGGTAAGCGCCAGATCACCGAGTTCAACTACCGCTACGCCGACGCCCGTCGCGCCCAGGTCTTCGCCGGTGTGGAACTGGCCCGCGGCGACGAGGAGCGCCGCGAGTTGATCGCCAAGCTGACGGAGAAGGGCTTTGCCGTGGTCGATATGACCGAGAACGAGACGGCGAAGCTACACATCCGCTTCATGGTCGGCGGGCACACCAGCGGTATCGCCGACGAGCGCCTGATCCGCTTCGAGTTCCCCGAGCGCCCGGGGGCCTTGCTGGGTTTCTTGAGCGGGCTCGGGCGGCGCTGGAACATCAGCCTGTTCCATTACCGCAATCATGGCGCCGCCTATGGTCGCGTGCTCATGGGGCTCCAGGTGCCGGCGGCGGAACAGCGGGAGTTCCGCGACCTGGTGGATGCCCTCGGCTACCAATATTGGGACGAGACCGACAACCCGGCCTATCGAATCTTTGCGGGGCCGACGGGCGCATAGACCCGGGCCTCGGTCACCACCAGGTCCAGGGGAACATCCCAGGGCCGCACCGGCAGATGCCCCACCCGCTGACACTCGTGTGCCAGCCCGATGAGGTACGGCCGCCGCCAATACCGGCGCCCTCGGAGATAGGCCAGGGTGTGGTCGTAGAAGCCTCCACCCATGCCGATGCGATTGCAGTCCGCATCGAACCCCACCAGGGGGAGCAGCAGCAAATCCAGGCTCCCCGCGGCCCTCAGGCGCCGATTCCGGCGCTCCGGCTCCGGGATGCCGAAACGGTTACGGATTGTGGGCTCCCCCGGGCTGTAGCCCAGGAACCAGAGCTTGGGGAAGGGGCACGGACGCAGGACCGGAAGCTGCCAGCGCTTGCGGCGAGCCTGGGGCAGTGTCATCAGCGGCCTGGGGTCGATCTCACCATCCGCCGGCCAGTAAAGGGCGATGCGTGTTGCACGCAGGAAGGCCGGGTGCCGACCCAAGACCCGCGCCAAGGCAAGGGCGTGAGAGCGCTGCTCGGTGCTGGACAGACCACGACGCAGCCCGCGCAGTTGCTTGCGCAAGGCGCTGGGGGTCGGGGCTGGGTGCATCGTGGGCAGAAAGGGACATCCCCCGCCTGTGCCGTGACTGACCATCGTTCTTGAACCGCGAGGTTCAAGTGGGAACAGGCGACTCTGCTTCAGGCTTTCCGCTCGGGGGCGGACTTGCACAACAGCTCGGTCTTGTTGTTCCCGGGGTAATAAATAGGCTCAAGAAAATACCCAGGCCGATCTCGAACACCGTAGGGGATGTCTTAGGTAAGAGGCTAGACCCTTTTTTTTCCGCCGTCTAGGCCCCTGTGTGTGAGGTCGGGTCGGACAGTGCCCCGTGGATGCGCCCCTGCAGGACCGCCAGTCGCTCCACCGTGGCCTTCCCCAGCCCCGCATCCTCGCGGCCCTTCTGCAACAGGTCGTAAGCCAGGTTGACGGCGGCCACCACGGCGATGCGGTCGGTGCCAATGACACGCCCGCCCTTGCGGACCTCGCGCATGCGCTCGTCGAGGAAGCGGGCGGAGGCCAGCAGGCCGTCCTTCTCGTCAGGGCGGCAGCTGAACTGGTAGTCCTTGTCCAGGATGCGGACAGTCACGCCAGACGACTCGGATTCGATGGTCGGCCTCACAGTTGCTCCTCCATGGTCCTGAGGCGGGTGAGCATTCCCTCCACACGGGCGCGGGCCTGCTCGGTCTTTTCCACGAGTTCGGCACGCTCGGCGGTCAGTACACCCTGACGTGCCCGCAGGCCCTGGTTTTCGTCGTGCAGTCGCTGGCAGCGCTGCAAGAGTTCGTCCACCAACAGTTCCAGCCGTTCGATATCGAAGCTTGCCAATTGAGTTGTTCCCCCAGTGCGTCGGTGCAATATAGAAGGCACCCCCATCCGGGTCAATCGTCTGTGGCACCATGCTATGATCCCGCCCCTCGCGAACCTGTGCCCGACCCATTGGCACCGGCCCCCACCTGGCGGCGATTTGCAGATGACGACCGACTCCTATCAGCGCCTGGCCCAGTGTATCGAGGGCAGCGCCCTCTCGCCGAGTCCGGCTGAGGTCCACGGCATGCTCTGCGGTCTGATCTGTGCCGGCCACCCCCAGGCCGACACCACCTGGCTTGCGGAGCTGGGGTTGCAGAACACACCCGGGGACTTGCTGGCGCGGGATTGCGAGGCCCAATTGCGCGACTTGGCCCAGGGTACCCACGCGGACATCGAGGGCCCCGGGCTCGGCTTCTCCCCGCTGCTGCCGTCCGACGAGACACCGCTTCAGGAGCGTGCCACCGCCGTCTACGACTGGTGCCGCGGATTCCTCTACGGCCTCGGTCTCGCCGGGGTCAGCGACCGCGATCTCTCGGCGCAGACCCGCGAGGTCTTTCATGACTTCACCGAGATCACCCGCCTGGACCTCTCTGAACTGGATGGCGGCGAGGACGACGAGGACGCCCTGACCGAGATCGTCGAGTTCCTCTGGGTCGCCGCCATGCTGGTGTACGAGGAACGGGTCGCCGCCAGGGAGGGTGTCTGATGGCTGCCGCCCCCACGGCGGCCCAACGCCGCCGTCGCCGTGTGTTCTTGGACGCCCTGGGACCCGACGCCGTCGCCCTGGTCCCTGCGGCGAGCGAGGCGGTGCGCAGCCGCGACGTCCACCACCCGTTCCGTCAGTCCAGCGACCTGACCTTTCTGTGCGGCTTTCCCGAGCCCGAGGCACTGGCGGTCTTCGCACCAGGGCGCAAGGAGGGGGAGTTCATTCTCTTCTGCCGCACCAGGGACCCGGCCCGGGAGCAGTGGGATGGGCCGCGTGTTGGGGTCGAAGGGGCCCAGTCCCAGTACGGGGCCAACCAGGCCCACCCCATCGCGGAAATCGATGACCTCCTGCCCGGTCTGCTGGAGGGTCGCCGCCGGGTGTACTACCCGCTCGGGCTGGACCAGACCCTGGACCGCCGCCTCATGGAATGGCTCGAGGCGGTGCGGGCCAAGGCACGCGCAGGGATTCGCGCCCCCACGGAGCTGGTCGCACTGTCCACACTGCTCCACGAACAGCGGCTCATCAAGGACGCCTCCGAAATCAAGATCATGCGCAAGGCGGCCCGGATCTCCGCCGCCGCCCACCGTCGGCTCATGACCTTGTGCCATCCCGGGGTCAGCGAGTGTGACCTCGAAGCCGCCTTCGTTCACGCCTGCGCCCAGCGCGGCGGGCGCTTCCAGGCCTATGCCCCCATCGTGGCGGGCGGCGCCAACGCCTGCGTCCTGCACTATGTGGACAACGGTGCGCGCCTGCGCGACGGCGATCTGGTCCTCATCGATGCCGGCTGCGAGTACCAGGGCTACGCCTCGGACATTACCCGCACCTTCCCGGTCAACGGCCGCTTCAGTCCGCCCCAGCGTGAGCTGTACGAACTGGTCCTGGAGGCCCAACAGGCGGCCATTCGCAAAGCGGTCCCGGGCAATCGCTGGAACGACCCCCACGACGCGGCCGTGCGCACGCTTACCAGGGGCCTGGTGAGACTCGGAATCCTGCCTGGCGGCAAGGGTGCTACGAGCCGCCTGATCAAGGCCGAGAAGTACAAGCCCTTCTACATGCACCGCACCGGTCACTGGCTGGGCATGGACGTGCACGACGTGGGTGACTACAAGGTCGCGGACCAGTGGCGCTTGCTGGAGCCGGGCATGGTCCTGACCGTCGAACCGGGGCTCTACATCCCGGATTGCGTCCCCGCCGCCGAGGGGGAGCAGGCCCACCTGATCCCCGAGCCCTACCGCCGGATTGGCATCCGCATCGAGGACGATATTCTCATCACGGAGACGGGCAACGAGATCCTCTCCGCCGACGCCCCCAAGACCGTGGCCGAGATCGAAGCGATGATGCGGAGCTAATCGGTGGACGGCGAGGCCTACGATCTGGTCATCGTCGGCGGCGGCCTGGTGGGGGGCAGCCTGGCCTGTGCCCTGCGCGGGTCCGGGCTTCGGGTGTGCAGCCTGGAGGCCGTCGCAGCGGATGCCGATTCCCAACCAAGCTACGACGAGCGCGTCATCGCCCTATCCTGGGGCAGCCGGCGCATCCTCGAAGGCATCGGGCTCTGGGGCGACTTAAGCCCGGGGGCCGAGCCCATCCACAAGATCCACGTCTCCGAGCGCGGTGCCTTCGGCTTCGCCCACCTCGACGACGCCGAGCAGGGGGTTGCGGCCCTGGGCTTTGTGGCCCCGGCCCGACTCCTTGGGACCGCCATCCGCGGCGTCCTGGCCGATGCCCCGGACATTGCCGCCCTGTGCCCGGCGCGCCTCCTGGGGTTTAGCTCCGGGCCGGACGAGGTCGTGCTCGATGTCGCCGTCCAAGGCGAGGCACGCCGTCTGACCGCGCGCCTGCTGGTCGCCGCGGACGGCGGCGATTCCCTCGTACGCAGCCACCTGGGGCTTACCGTGCGCGAGCGGCCCTATGGCCAGGATGCCATCATCACCACCGTCACCCCGGACCGCCCCCAGCCCGGGGTCGCCTACGAGCGCTTCACCGACACCGGGCCCCTGGCCATGCTGCCCATGACAGGTGGTCGCTGGTCGGTGGTCTGGACCACTCGGGAGGACGAGACCGCGGCCTTGCTGGGCCTGGACGACTCGGCCTTCCTGGTCCGGTTGCAAGAGCGCTTCGGCTATCGCCTGGGGGGTTTCGGCCACCTCGGCCGGCGGGTCGCCTATCCGCTGCGCCAGATCGTCGCCCCGGAGCCTGTGGCGGAGCGTGTGGTCCTCATCGGCAACGCCGCACACACCCTGCACCCGGTGGCTGGTCAGGGGTTTAATCTGGGCCTGCGCGATGTCGCCGCCCTGGCGGAGGTCCTGGCAGCAGCGGCGCGGACCGGGGGAGACCCCGGCGGCAAGGCGGCCCTGGCGGACTACGCCAAGTGGCGGCGCCAGGATCAGGCCCAGTCGGCCCTGGTCACCGACGCTCTGGCACGGCTCTTCGCCAACCCCTGGGCCCCGCTGCGCCTGGCCCGGGACCTCGGCCTAGTGGGGCTCGACCTGGTCCCCGGGGCACGTCGTGCCCTAGGCCGACGCTTTATGGGAATTGGCCCAGCGCTGGGCGGTGGCGACGGCCGTCTGCCGCGGCTGGCCCTCGGCCTGGCCCTGGACATACGGCATGACTGACGCTTGCGACCGCTTTGACCTCATCATCGTCGGCGCCGGCATGGTGGGCGCCGCCTTCGCCTGCGCCTGCCTCGGCAAGGGCCTGTCCATCGCCCTGGTGGAACCGCGTCCGCCCCAGCGGGGGTGGCCGGCGGGGGAGGTCGATTTGCGCGTTTCAGCCCTGAGCCGGGCCAGTCAGCGCATCCTCACCCGCCTCGGGGTTTGGGAGCGGATCGCGGACCTGGGGGCCAGTCCCTACCGCGAGATGCAGGTCTGGGAGGGCTTGGGGCACGGCAGCATCCACTTCGACAGCGCGGCCCTGGGGGAGCCGGACCTGGGCCACATCGTGGAGAATCGCGTCACCCAGCTCGCCCTGTGGGAACGCCTGGAGCAGGCGGCCGAGGTCAGCCTGATCTGCCCTGCGACCTGTGTGGATCTGACCCTGGGGGGAGACGCGAGCCTGACCCTGACAGACGGCCGCCGCCTGTCCGCCCGACTTCTGGTGGCGGCGGACGGGCGCGATTCCTGGACGCGCCAGGCAGTTGGCATCGCCACCAACGGCTGGGACTACGACCAGCACGCCATCGTCGCGAATGTCACCCCGAGCCGATGGCACGCCGAGACCGCCTGGCAGCGTTTTCTCCCCAGCGGGCCCCTGGCCTTTCTGCCCTTGTTGGACGGGCGTTGTTCCATCGTCTGGTCCGTGGAGCAGACCCGGGCCGCGGAGCTGATGGCCCTGGACGAGGCCAGTTTCGCCGCGGAGCTGGGCGATGCCGGCGAGCATCGCCTGGGAGACATCCTGGCCGTGGGTCCGCGGGCCTGCGTGCCGCTGCGCCTCCTGCACGCCGCCGAATACGTCCGCCCCCACCTGGCCCTCATCGGCGACGCCGCGCACGCGGTCCACCCACTGGCAGGGCAGGGGGTCAACCTGGGGCTGCTGGACGCGGCTCAGTTGGCGGAGACCCTCGATGAAGCCCTGGCCCGCGGGCGCGATTTGGGCGGGCTCTGGGCCCTGCGCCGCTACGAGCGGGCCCGGCGCGGAGACAACCTTGCGATGCTGGCGGCGATGGACGGATTCAAGCGCTTGTTCAGTAACGACAACCCCGCCCTGGCGACCCTGCGCGGCTGGGGCCTGTCCCTGACCGACCGCCTGACCCCGGTCAAGCACCACTTCGTCGCCGAGGCCCTGGGCCTGCGCGGCGATCTGCCGGCCCTGGCAAGGCCCTGAACCCAAAAAGTGCGGTTGCGACGCCGACTGTCTCAGTGAGGCTGGAGCCCAAGAAAAATACAATACAGGATATTAGTAAATTCCATAGTAGCATCCACGTTTTAGATTAGGACCCGCCCGGGTCATTGAGTACCCTTAGCCCCCGCCAAAGGCAGCAGTTCCTGCCCTTCCCCACGAGATCCCCATGCCCGCGATCCCCGACATCACCGAAACCGAGATGTGGGTCACCCGCACGACGCTGAAGGAGCGTTACGGCCGCGACATGGACCTCCAGGTCGGCGATGCCGACATCCGACTCTACCCATCGGACCGGGAGCTGACCCCCTGCCCCCTGCTGTTCTGGCAGGCCGAGGACGGCTGCCACTTCGTCGTCTTCAAGACCGGAGAGCGGCTCTACCGCACCCAGTTCTACTACGAGCCTTACAAGCAGATGGGCACAGGCCAGGCCGAGTACGACGACCTGACCGAGTGCATGGTGGCCGTGCTCCAGGCCCAGGCGGACTTTGCCGCCGAGCGGCGTGGGGACCTGCCGACCAAACGCCGTTGACGACACCGAATTCGGGCCGCCACCCACAGATCCAGAATACACGAGCAGAGACCGCCCTGGGCGCACCGCCGGTACGCATTCCGACCAAAGGCCCCACCCAGGAAACCCGACCGAGAGAGAACCTAGGGGAGAACCATGACCGCTAAGAACGCCTTTTACGCCCAGTCCGGCGGCGTCACCGCCGTGATCAACGCGTCCGCCTGCGGCGTCATCGAGACCGCGCGCCGCCACCCGGAAAAGATCGCCAACGTCTATGCCGGGCGCAACGGCATCATCGGGGCACTGACCGAGGACCTGGTTGACACCAGCAAGGAGTCCGCCGAGGACATCGCCGCCCTGCGCTACACGCCCTCCGGGGGCTTCGGCTCCTGCCGGTACAAGTTGAAGAGCCTGGAGGCCAACAAGCGCGAGTACGAGCGCCTGATCGAGGTCTTCAAGGCCCACGACATCGGTTACTTCTTCTATAACGGCGGCGGCGACTCCGCCGACACCTGCTACAAGATCTCCCAGCTCTCCGAGTCCATGGGCTATCCGATTCAGGCGGTGCATGTCCCCAAGACCGTGGACAACGACCTGCCCATCACCGACAACTGCCCCGGCTTCGGCTCAGTGGCGAAGTACATCGCCACCTCCACCCTGGAGGCGTCCTTTGACGTGCGCTCCATGTGCGCCACATCCACCAAGATCTTCGTGATCGAGGTCATGGGCCGCCACGCCGGCTGGATCGCCGCCGCCGGCGCCCTGGTGGCGGATCAGGGCATCCCGGTCCTGACCCTGTTCCCGGAAGTCGAGTTCGACCAGGAGAAGTTCCTCGCCGCGGTCAGGGCCAAGGTCGAGCAGTTCGGCTACTGCACGATCTGCGTCTCCGAGGGCTGCCACTACCCGGACGGCCGCTTCCTGGCCGAGCAGGGGACCCGCGACGCCTTTGGACATGCCCAGCTGGGCGGGGCCGCCCCGGTGGTGGCCAACATGATCAAGGACGCACTGGGCTACAAGTTCCACTGGGCGGTGGCCGATTACCTCCAGCGCGCCGCGCGCCACCTCGCCTCCAAGTCCGACGTGGAGCAGGCCTATGCCCTGGGCAAGGCCGCGGTGGAGCTGGCCGTCGCCGGTCACAACTCCATCATGCCCACGGTGGTACGCAAGTCGTCCTCCCCCTACGTCTGGGAGATCGGCCATGCCCCCCTGTCCCAGGTGGCCAACGTGGAGAAGTTCATGCCCACGGACTTCATCTCCGAGGACGGCTTCGGCATCACCGACAAGTGCCGCGAGTACCTCTATCCCCTGATCCAGGGCGAGGACTACCCGCCCTACGAGAACGGGATGCCCAAGTACGTGACCCTGAAGCTCGCCGGGGTACCCAAGAAGCTCGCCGGCGTCTTCGAGCTTTAAGCGTCCGATCCCATTCGGGGGGCCTGGCGCCCCCCTTCTTCTGCCCGCCCCAACCCGGCGGATGCCTCCCGGGACCGATACATGACCCAAGCCCGAGCCCGCGAGCTGATCGCTACCCAACTCCAGTTCGGCGGCGGCTACAACCGTAACGCCGTGCGCCTGATCCTGGGGGAGGTCCAACGGGAGCATGGCCAGGGGGCAGTGGACGGGCTGATCCGGGAGCTTGGCCTTGAGCAGGGCTTTGGGCTCAAGCCCGGCACAGACTTTTCGGGCGTCGGCCGCTAGCCGCGTCCGGAAGACAGGCGGTGGGACCACACCCGATACCGAATGGGGGGGCGGGACAGGGTCCCCATGGCAAAATAACCGCACCCGAACGGGTGCATTGCAACGAGTAGGAGTCGATATCCATGTCCCTAGGTCTGATTTTCGCCTTGCTGTGCGCGTTCGTCGCCATCGGCTACGGCGTTGGTCTCCGTCAAGTGGATCCTTGCCCAACCCGAGGGCAACGATCGCATGAAGGAGATCGCCGGCGCCATCCAGGAGGGGGCCTCGGCCTACCTCAACCGCCAGTACACCACCATCGCCGCGGTGGGCTTCGTCCTCATGGTCATCCTGGGCTGGGCCCTGGGCGCCCCCACCGCCATTGGCTTCCTGATCGGTGCCGTGCTCTCCGGTGCCACCGGCTACATCGGCATGAACATCTCGGTGCGCTCCAACCTGCGCACCGCCCAGGCGGCCAATAACGGCATGGACGCGGCCCTGCAGGTCGCCTTCCGCGGCGGTGCCATTACCG
The DNA here is from genome assembly GCA_963802205.1 of uncultured Gammaproteobacteria bacterium. GTDB lineage: Bacteria > Pseudomonadota > Gammaproteobacteria > Chromatiales > Chromatiaceae > DYRB01. Next base: position 74,834 of record CAWDHW010000020.1, read on the forward strand.
GCATGCTGGTGGTGGGTCTGGCGCTGCTGGGTGTGGCCGGTTACTACGCGGTGCTGACCCTGATCGGCGTGTCGCAGGACGCCGCCCTGCACGCCCTGGTCGGCCTGGCCTTCGGCGGCTCGCTGATCTCCATCTTCGCCCGGCTGGGCGGCGGCATCTTCACCAAGGGCGCCGACGTGGGCGCCGACATCGTCGGCAAGGTCGAGGCCGGCATCCCCGAGGACGACCCGCGCAACCCGGCGGTCATCGCCGACAACGTCGGCGACAACGTGGGCGACTGCGCCGGCATGGCCGCGGACCTGTTCGAGACCTATGCGGTTACCGTGGTCGCCACCATGCTGCTCGGCGGCCTGCTGTTCGCCGCCAATGCCGCCAACGCGGCCAACGCCATCATCTATCCGCTGGTGATGGGCGGGGTGTCCATCCTCGCCTCCGTGGTCGGGACCTACTTCGTCAAGTACCAGCCCGGCGGCAAGATCATGAACGCCCTCTACAGGGGCCTGATCGTGGCCGGCGGGCTCTCTGCCGTCGCCTTCCTGGTGGTGACCTGGCTGATGATGGGCAACGTGACCCTGCCCAACGGTGCCAATGCCCTATGGCCACTGTTCTTCTCCTCCCTCATCGGCCTGGTCCTGACCGCGCTGATGGTGGTCATCACCGAGTACTACACCGCCACCGAGTATTCCCCGGTTCGCAACATCGCCAAGGCCTCCACCACCGGCGACGGGACCAATGTCATCGCCGGCCTGGGCGTCTCCATGAAGGCGACCGCTGCCCCGGTGCTGGCCATCTGCGCGGCCATCTGGGCCGCCTATGACCTGGCCGGGCTCTACGGCATCGCCATCGCCGCCACCGCCATGCTCTCCATGACCGGCATCATCGTCGCCCTGGACGCCTACGGACCCATCACCGACAACGCCGGCGGCATCGCCGAGATGGCCGAGCTCGACGAAAAGATCCGCAACATCACAGATCCGCTGGACGCCGTGGGCAACACCACCAAGGCCGTCACCAAGGGCTATGCCATCGGCTCCGCCGGCCTCGCCGCCCTGGTCCTGTTCGCGGACTTCACCAACAGCCTGACCCACGCCGGCAAGACCCTGAGCTTCCAGCTCGACAACCCGGCGGTGCTCATCGGGCTCTTCATCGGCGGTATGGTGCCCTATCTCTTCGGGGCCATGGCCATGGAGGCGGTGGGTCGCGCCGCCGGCGGCATCGTCGAGGAGGTGCGTCGCCAGTTCCGCGAGATGCCCGGCATCATGACCCACACCCAGAAGCCGGACTACTCCAAGGCCGTGGACATGCTGACCAAGGCCGCCATCCGCGAGATGATCATCCCCTCCCTGCTGCCGGTGCTGTTGCCCATCGTCGTGGCCTTCGGCATGAAGTGGCTCATGGGTGGCGACGCCGGGGCCCTGGCCCTGGGCGGTATGCTGATCGGCACCATCATCACCGGCCTGTTCGTCGCCATCTCCATGACCGTCGGCGGCGGCGCCTGGGATAACGCCAAGAAGTATATCGAGGACGGCCACTACGGCGGCAAGGGCTCCGACGCCCACAAGGCGGCGGTCACCGGCGACACCGTCGGCGACCCCTACAAGGACACCGCCGGCCCGGCCGTCAACCCGCTGATCAAGATCATCAACATCGTTGCCCTGTTGATCGTGCCCATCATCGTGTAGCCGCCTGCCCGGGCCTGGCGCCGCCCGCGCGGCGCCAGGCCAGATCATCAGGCGTTCGCCAGGCGCTTCGACTACAATCGGCGCGCCCGGCACCGGGAGGGGGTCCGCACGGACCCCTTTCCTTTTTCCCTGACACTCCCAGGGAGGCCGAGGCACCACCCGCCAAGCCACCCGAGGTCGAATCATGGATCTAAGCAAGGTATCCCGCGGCGCCAATGTGCCGAACGAGATCAACGTCATCATCGAGATCCCGTCCCACTCCGATCCGGTTAAGTACGAGCTCGACAAGGAGACCGGGGCCATGTTCGTGGACCGCTTCATGTCGACCGCCATGTACTACCCGTGCAACTACGGCTACGTCCCCCACACCCTGTCCGCCGACGGCGACCCAGTGGACGTGATGGTGGCAACCCCCTACCCCCTGATCCCCGGCTCGGTCATACAGTGCCGCCCGATCGGTGTGCTGAAAATGACCGACGAGTCCGGCGACGACCCCAAGGTCCTGGCCATCCCCATCGACAAGCTGTGCAAGAGCTACCGCAAGGTGGACACCCATCGCGACCTGCCCCCGGACCTGCTCGACAAGATTGCCCACTTCTTCGAGCACTACAAGGACTTGGACGAAGGCAAGTGGGTCCGCGTCGGCGGCTGGGGCGGACCGGACGAGGCCAAGGCCGAGATCCTGAGCAGCGTAAGGATGTACGACGAGGCGCCGGACAAGCCGGCGTTCTAGGAGGGTGGAGAGCGACGAGCAAGACGGCAGACGACCTGATCCTCAACCCTCATGCTCGCTCCTCATCACTCACCACTTCTCAATGAAGATCTGCATCCTCTCCGACAGCCACGACCACATCTCCCTCATCGATGCCGCTGTGGCTCATGCCAAGGGGGTGGGGGCGGAGGCGGTCCTGCACTGTGGCGACGTCGTCGCCCCCAGCACCCTGCATTGCCTGGAACGTTACGGGCTGCCGGTGCACGTCATCCACGGCAACAATGTCGGAGACCTCTATACCCTCGGGCGCATGGCCGCAGACCCTGGAACCTGCATTCACTACCACGGCATGGACGCGGGGCTCACGCTCGGCGGGCGGCGGATCTTCATGGTTCATTACCCCCACTATGCCCGCGCCCTGTGTGCCACCGGCAACTGGGATCTGGTGTGCTGCGGCCACAGCCACAAGCCGGCCCTGGAACGTCTGCCCAACCTGCGCGGCGGCGAGACCCTGCTGCTCAATCCGGGTACCATCGGCGGGGTCGGGCAGGCCCCTGCCACTTATGCCCTAGGGGACCTGGGGACCATGACCTTCGACTTCCATGAGATCGACAAGGCCCTGGAACGATGAACCCCGGGCTCTAGCCAGACCCTGATCGGACCATACCTTGCGCGAGCTGACCCACTTCAATCCGGCAGGCGAGGCCCACATGGTCGATGTGGGCGACAAGGCCGTCACCCGCCGCCGCGCCGTCGCCGAGGGAACCATCCGCATGGCCCTCGCAACGCTGGATCTGATCCTGTCGGGTGGACACAAGAAGGGCGATGTCCTCGGGGTCGCTCGCCTGGCGGGTATCATGGGGGCCAAGCATACGGCAGATCTGGTCCCACTCTGCCACCCCCTGGCCCTGACCAGGGTAGAGATCGAGCTGCAGCCGCAAGGACCTGACTCGGCGTTATACTGCCGTGCGATTGTCGAGACGGAGGGACGGACGGGGGTCGAGATGGAGGCACTCTGCGCGGTTCAGGTGTGCCTGCTGACGGTCTACGATATGTGCAAGGCGGTAGATCGCGGCATGACCATCGACGGTGTCCGACTGGTGGAGAAGGTTGGTGGCAAGTCCGGGCATTGGCGCCGCGACCTGCCGCTTTGACCCCGTGCCCGGTTCCGACCACACTTCACCACCCGACAATGCAACGCGCGCTTCGCCCATGCACCCGCTCTACCAAGGCGCCCATTTCCTCACCGCCGCTACCCGCATCGAACAGGCCCCGCCGGATCAGGGGCGCGAGGTCGCCTTCGTCGGCCGATCCAACGCAGGCAAGTCCAGCGCCATCAATGCCATCTGTCACCAGAAGGCATTGGCTCGAACCAGCAAGACCCCCGGCCGCACTCAGCAGTTGATCTTCTTCGAGTTGGACGCGCAGCGGCGTCTGGTGGATCTGCCGGGCTATGGCTACGCGAAGGTTTCGGAGGCCATCAAGCTGGAGTGGCAGGGGCAACTGGCGCGCTACCTCGAAGGGCGCAGCTCCCTGGCAGGGCTCATCATCGTCATGGACATCCGCCACCCCCTGGCGGCCTTCGACCGCCAGATGCTCGCCTGGGCCCTGCGCCGGGATCTGCCGACCCTGCTCCTCCTCACAAAGGCCGACAAACTGAGTCGCGGCGCTGTCGCTGCGACCCTGGCCCAGGTCCGCGGCGAAACGGCAGGCATGGTGGGAGAGATCCACTGCGAGCCCTTCTCTGCCCCTGATCGCGTGGGGCTCGACACGGTCCAGGCCAGACTCGACCTGTGGCTGACGCCGATTCCCGAGATCGCCGCGACTTGACCCCATTCTCCCCGCGGCCAGAGCGCATCCCTGCGGAGCCACCCATGACCGACGTCACCCCCGAAGCCATCGCCCAAAGGCCCATCGTGGTCCCGCCCCACCCCCAATGGCCGGCTCTCGACCCGCAGGCCAAGGCGAGGATCAAGACGCGCATCAAGGACCTGCTGCGCGCCCAGAACGCGGTGCTGGTCGCCCACTACTACACGGATGGGGACCTCCAGGAGCTGGCCGAAGAGACCGGCGGCCTGGTCTCGGACTCCCTGGAGATGGCCCGTTTTGGGACCCAGAGCCAGGCCGGCACCCTGGTGGTATGCGGGGTGCGCTTCATGGGCGAGACCGCCAAGATCCTCAACCCCGAGAAGCGCGTCCTGATGCCCGACCTGGCCGCCACCTGCTCTCTGGACGAGGGGTGTCCGGCGGCCGAGTTCTCCGCGTTCTGCGACCAGCACCCCGACCGCACCGTCGTGGTCTATGCCAACACCAGTGCCCAGGTGAAGGCGCGCTCCGACTGGGTGGTGACCTCCAGCATCGCCCTGCCGGTGGTCCGCCACCTCAAGGAGTCGGGGCAGAAGGTCCTGTGGGCCCCGGACAAGCACCTGGGGCACTATGTGGAGCGTATGACGGGTGCCGACATGCTCCTGTGGCAGGGGTGCCTGCGTGGTGCATGAGGAGTTCAAGGGCTTCGCCCTGGACCGCCTGCGCCGCCTCCACCCGGATGCGGCGGTGCTGGTCCACCCGGAGGCCCCGGACGAGGTGGTGGACCAGGCCGACGTGGTGGGCTCCACCACGGCCCTGATCAAGGCGGTCAGGGACCTGCCGAACAAGGAATTCATCGTCGCCACCGACGAGGGCATCTTCTGGAAGATGCACCAACTCGCCCCCGATAAGCGGCTCATCGCCGCCCCCACCGCCGGGGTCGGCGCCACCTGCGAGTCTTGCGCCCACTGCCCCTGGATGGCCATGAACGCCTTGCAAAACCTGGAGCGCGTCCTGATCGCCGGGGACCAGGAGGTGCACATCGACCCCGACCTGGGCGAGCGTGCCGCGCTCCCCATCCGGCGCATGCTCGACTTCGCCCGCGCCCAGCCGGTACCCCCGGGCAGGGCCTGACCGCGGTACCCCGCGGGGTTTCTTGGCAAAGACGTGCGGATCATCTAACATCGCCCGCCGATACTACCTAAGAAGGTCGCCGCTCCAAAAGGCGACCCAGGTCCTCGGGGCCCAGGACCGATCCACCCCGACACCGCGAGCCACCCTAAAGAGAGGCTGTCCATGGCGCCCCGCCGAAAATACACGCTTTTTGCCCTGGCGTTGGTCTTCCTCGCCGGCATCGTCTTTGCCGGTATGTTCAGCACGGGCATGACCTATACGAACGAGATGGAGTTCTGCACCTCCTGCCACTCCATGAAGGTCAATCTGGAGGAGTACAAGCAGACCATCCACTACAAGAACCCCTCGGGGGTCCAGGCGACCTGCTCCGACTGCCATGTCCCCAAGGAATTCCTGCCCAAGATGGTCGCCAAGGTCATGGCGGCCAAGGACGTCTATCACGAGATCCTGGGGACCATCGACACCCCCGAGAAGTACGAGGCCCATCGCTGGGGCATGGCCAGCGCGGTCTGGGCCAAGATGAAGTCCTCCAACTCCCGCGAGTGCCTGACCTGCCACAAGTTCGAGAACATGGACCTGGCCGAACAGGACCGTTCGGCCCGCAGCCAGCACGGCAATGCCCCGGACGACGGCAAGACCTGCATCGACTGCCACAAGGGCATAGCCCACGAACTGCCCGACGAGCCGGAAGAGGCGGACGAGGCGGAAGACGCCGAGGCCGCTTCCAAGTAATCCCGGCCCTCGGGCCAGGCCACCGAGCATGCAGCGAGACCCCTGCGCATGAGCACCAAGACCCCCCTCGCCCTGGCCTTCCTGGCCCTGTGTCTCAGCCTTGGGACCGCCCAGGCCGGGGACGACAAGGCGACCCAGATGCGTCTCGCCGCCCAGGCCGGCGACACCGCCACCGTCGAGCGCCTGCTCGACGAAGGGGTGGACGTCAACGCCGCCAACAGCTATGGCAAGACACCCCTGATGATGGCGGTGGAGGGTGACCACCTCAACACCGTCGCCCTGCTGATGATCCGCGGGGCGGACATCAATGCCCACGACAGCTCCGGGCTGTCCGCCCTGACCTTCGCCGCGGAGAACGGGCACATCGGCATCACGGCCCTGCTCCTGGAGCGCGGCGCCAACGTCCATGACCGCACCCGCGCCGGCTGGGACTCCCTGATGATCGCCTCCCGCTACGGGATCACCGACATGGTGGAGCAGCTCCTGTTCCGACAGGCCGACCCCAAGGCATCGGACAAGCACCTGCGCACGGCGCTGATGCAGGCCGCGGAGATGGGGCATGTCCCGGTGGTCGAGGTATTAGTCAAGGGCGGGGCGGATATCGAGGCCCGCGATGACAACGGCGCCACACCGCTGCACATCGCCGTCGACAAGGGGCAATTGGCCGTGGTCAAGGCACTGCTGGCCCTGGGCGCCGACGTCAATGCCAAGGACACCGGCAGCGATACAGTGCTCATGTACGCCGTTTCCCGAGGCGACGCCAAGCTGGTTGGCGTCCTGCTGGAAAACGGTGCCGACCCCAATCTGCCCGGCAACGGGGGCAGTACGGCCCTGATGGAGGCCATCAAGACCGGCCACGGCAGCCTGGTCCCTTTGCTCCTGGAGCACAAGGCGGACCCGAGCCCTGAAGGACGCCCAGGGGCGCACCGCGGCCGACTTTGCGCGCAAGCGCGGCGACGACCGTGCTGCCGCCGCGCTCCAGAAGCGCTGAGGGCGCAAGACCCGAGGATGCGAGGGATGGGAACGCCGGGGCAGCCCGGACGGATCCAATAAGAAGCGGGGCCAGGGCAGGCCCCAACACGCATTTCGGCGGCGCAAGCCGCCGGGAGGGTCAGGCCCGATGCCGGTATCGGCAGGGCCTGATGAAGGGGGGGCACCGCCAGTCGCGACGCCCTCGCAACGAGCGGCGCTCTCCGCGCCAACACTGCCAAGTCTGTCAACACCGAAGGAGGTCACATGGCCAATAAGACGAAGAAGCTGGCCCTTCTGGTCGGGGGCATCGCCCTCGGTCTCGGGTCCATCGCCCACGCTGCCGACGCACCCAAGCCGGCCGCTGCCCCGGCACCTGCCGCCGCGGCTGCGGCGCCCGCCGCCGCTCCCGCTGCACCCCCTGCGGCCCTAGTCTCCGGCGCCACCGCCGAGGCCCTGGCCAACACCTGTGCCGGTTGCCACGGCACCGGCGGGGTCAGCAGCGGCCCGGCCTCCCCCACCCTGGCGGGGACCAACGCCGAGTACTTCAACGACATCATGAAGCGCTATGCGGACGGCAGCGCCTACTCCACCATCATGGGGCGCATCGCCAAGGGCTTCACCACGGAAGAGATCGCCCTGATGGCGGACTACTTCGCCAAGGCCCCCTTCGCCCCGGCCAAGCAGAAGTTCGACGCGGCCCTGGTCAAGGAAGGCGGGAAGCTCCACGAGAAGGTCTGCGAGAAGTGCCACTCTGAGGGCGGCAAGGTCCTGGCGGCGGCGCCGGCGGACAAAAAGCCGGCGGACAAGAAGGACAAGAAGGCCAAGAAGGACGAGGACGAGGACGACGAGGGGGGCGGCGATGAGTGGCACATCCTCGCGGGTCAGTGGACGCCGTACCTCCATTACACCATCGAGGACTATGTCGCCGAGCGCCGCGAGATGCCCAAGAAGATGAAAAAGGCCATCGAGAAGGCGACCAAGGACGGCGACAAGGGCCTCGCTGCCCTCCTCGCCTACTACGCCAGCCAGCAATAAGAACCCTGAGGAAACAAGGCATGAAAATCGATCGTCGCACATTCGTTAAGGCCACCGGCGCGCTGGCCGCCGTGGGCATCGTCGGCGCCCCCAGTCTGGCCTTCGGCGCGGGCAAGAAGGTCGTCGTGGTCGGCGGCGGGACCGGCGGGGCCACCGCGGCCAAGTACATCAAGATGCTCGACCCCAGCATCGAGGTCACCATCGTCGAGCCCAACGAGAAGTACGTTACCTGCTACTTCAGCAACGAGGTCCTGGCCGGGGAGCGCACCATCGAGTCCCTGACCCACGGCTACGACGGCCTGAAGAAGCTCGGCATCACCATGGTCAAGGACCACGCCACCGCCATCGACGCCGAGAAGAAGGTGGTCAAGACCGCGGGCGGGACGGACCTGCCCTTCGACCGTTGCGTGGTCTCCCCCGGTGTCAGCTTCCTCTTCGACAAGATCGAGGGCTACAACGAAGAGGTCTCCAAGACCATCACCCACGCCTGGAAGGCCGGTGAGCAGACCGTGACCCTGCGCAAGCAGACTCGAGGCCATGCCCGACGGCGGCACCGTGGTCGTCACGGCCCCGCCCGCCCCCTTCCGCTGCCCACCTGGGCCCTACGAGCGGGCCAGCCTGATCGCCCACTACCTCAAGGCCCACAAGCCGAAGTCCAAGGTCGTCATCCTCGACAGCAGCTCCAAGTTCTCCAAGGACGCACTGTTCAAGCAGGCCTGGACCAAGTTCTACGGCTTCGACACGCCCAACTCCATGATCGAGTGGCGCCCGGGCCCGGACAACGCGGTGGTCAAGCTCAATGCCGCCGGCATGACGGTGGAGACCAGCTTCGGCGACGAGGTCAAGGCCGACGTCATCAACATCATCCCGCCCCAGGCGGCCGGCAAGATCGCCAAGGACTCCGGTCTGACCAACGAGTCCGGGCTGGTGCCCGGTCAACGGCCGTACCATGGAGTCCAGCATCGCCAAGGGCGTACATGTCATCGGCGACGCCTGTATCGCCGGTGCCATGCCCAAGTCGGCCTATGCCGCCAACAGCCAGGCCAAGGTCGCGGCCGGGGCCGTGGTGGCCATGCTCCAAGGCAAGGAGCCTGGCGTGCCCTCCTACCTCAACACCTGCTACTCGATCCCGGCACACAACTGGGGCATCTCGGTGGCTGGGGTCTACAAGGTCGGCGAGGACGGCAAGATCGCCTCCGTGCCCAACTCCGGCGGCGTGACGCCCATGGACGCCCCCGACTGGGCCCATGAGCGCGAGGTGCAGTACGCCTACAGTTGGTACGACAACATCGTCAAGGACAGCTTTGGCGGCTGATGCAGACGGCGCCCCGCACGGGGCGCCACTCGGATCTTAAGGGGCCTTCGGGCCCCTTTTTCTTTGCCAGCACCTGGCTCGCGTAGGTCGGGCATTTGTCCGCCAGGGACTGTGGCCATACCGGCGACCCCAGGGATGGAGGGGTAGCGGCGCGTCCGGAACAGCCACCGAGGGTACAGGAGGCAGCCCCCGGCTGGCCCGACGGCGACGCCTGGGGATTCCGGTGTGGCTCGGTCGGACGGAAGTCCGACCTACAGAATCTCGCCCTCCACCACCTGGGTGAAGGTCAGGGCAGCGCCCTCCAGACCCACCTCGATGATGTCCCCAGGCCCGAACTTGCCCGCCAGGATCTCCTGCGCCAGGGGGTTTTCCAGCTGGGTACGGATGGCCCGCTTCAGCGGCCGAGCCCCATAGACCGGATCGAAACCGGCCTCGCCGAGGTGATCCAGGGCCGCATCGTTGACCTCCAGGCGCATGTCCCGCCCCGCCAGGCGCTCCTGGAGATAACGGACCTGGATGCGAGCAATGGCGCGGATCTGCCCCTGTTGCAGGGGGTGGAAGACCACGATCTCGTCTAAGCGATTGATGAACTCCGGGCGGAAGGCGTGGCGGACGATCTCCATCACGGCCTCCTTCATGGCCGCGTAATTGGCCTCGCCGGCCTGACGTTGGATCGCGTCCGAGCCCAGGTTCGAGGTCATGGCGATGACGGTATTGCGGAAGTCCACAGTACGCCCCTGCCCGTCGGTCAGGCGCCCGTCGTCCAGCACTTGCAACAGCACGTTAAAGACGTCCGGGTGGGCCTTTTCAACCTCGTCCAGCAGAATGACGCTGTAGGGCCGCCGGCGGATTGCCTCGGTCAGGTGGCCGCCCTCCTCGTAGCCCACATAGCCCGGAGGGGCACCGATCATCCGAGCCACGGAGTGTTTCTCCATAAACTCCGACATGTCGATGCGGACCATCGCCTCCTCGGTGTCGAACATAAACTCTGCCAGGGCCTTGCACAGCTCGGTCTTGCCCACCCCGGTGGGGCCCAGGAAGAGGAAGGAGCCGATGGGGCGCGCCGGATCCGACAGCCCGGCCCGGGAACGGCGGATCGCATCGCTCACGGCACGCACAGCCTCGGTCTGGCCTATCACCCGCCGGCCCAGTTCGTCCTCCATGCGCAGCAGCTTGGCCCGCTCGCCCTCCAGCATCCGCGAGACCGGGATGCCGGTCCACTTGGAGACGATCTCGGCGATCTCCTCCGCTGTGACCTTGTTGCGCAGGAGCCTGGTCTCGCCCTGTTCCGCCTGCGCCGCGGCGGCGAGCTGGCGCTCCAGCTCCGGGACCCGGCCATAGGCCAGCTCGGACATGCGCGCCAGGTCGCCGGCGCGACGGGCCGTTTCCATCTCCACCCGCGCCCGGTCCAGCTCCTCCTTGATGTGGGCCGTGCCTTGGACGGCCGCCTTCTCTGCCTTCCATACCTCGTCGAGGTCGGAGAACTCCCGGCTCAGGCGCGCAATCTCCGACTCCAGATCCGCCAGGCGCTTCTTGGATGCCTCGTCGCTCTCCTTCTTTAGGGCCTCGCGCTCGATCTTGAGCTGGATCAGGCGCCGGTCTAAGCGGTCCATCTCCTCGGGCATGGAGTCGATCTCCATGCGGATCTGGGAGGCAGCCTCGTCCATCAGGTCGATGGCCTTGTCCGGCAATTGCCGGTCGGCGATGTAGCGGTGGGACAGGGTGGCAGCAGCGACGATGGCGGGATCGGTAATCTCCACCGCGTGGTGGACCTCGTAGCGTTCTTTCAGTCCCCGGAGTATGGCGATACTGTCCTCGACGTTGGGCTCGTCCACCAGGACCTTCTGGAAGCGCCGCTCCAGGGCGGCATCCTTCTCAACATATTTGCGGTACTCATCCAGCGTGGTGGCGCCGACGCAGTGCAACTCGCCACGGGCCAGGGCGGGTTTCAGCATATTGCCGGCATCCATGGCCCCCTCGGCCTTGCCGGCCCCGACCATGGTGTGCAGTTCGTCGATGAACAGGATGACATTGCCCTCCTGCTTGGCCAGATCGTTTAGCACCGCCTTGAGGCGTTCCTCGAACTCCCCGCGGAACTTGGCCCCGGCGATCAGGGCGGCCATGTCGAGCGCCAACAAGCGTCGGCCCTTGAGCCCCTCCGGGACCTCGCCGTTGACGATGCGCTGGGCCAGGCCCTCAACGATGGCGGTCTTGCCCACACCGGGCTCGCCAATCAGGACCGGGTTGTTCTTGGTGCGACGCTGCAAGACTTGAATCGTCCGGCGAATCTCGTCGTCGCGGCCGATCACGGGATCGAGTTTGCCCTGTTCCGCCCGCTCAGTGAGGTCTATGGTGTACTTCTCCAGGGCCTGACGGGACTCCTCGGCGTTGGGGTCGTCCACGGTCTGACCCCCGCGCACACTGTCGATGGCCCGCTCCAGGGGACCCTTGGCGGCCCCGGCGGCGCGCAGGGCAGCGCCCAGCTCGCCCCGGTCATCCAGGGCGGCCAGGACGAACAGCTCCGAGGAGATGTACTGATCCTTGCGGGTCTGGGCCAGCTTGTCCGTCTGGTTGAGCAGGCGGCTCAACTCCGACCCGATGTGCAGGTCCCCGCCTGCCCCCTGTACCTGGGGCAGACGGTCCAGAGCCTCCCCCAAAGCGGAGCGCAGCCGGTTCACGTTCACGTCCGCATGGGCCAGCAGATGGCGCACCGCGCCCCCCTCCTGATCCAGCAGGGCGACCATCAGGTGGACGGGCTCGATGAACTGGTGGTCTCGGCCCACCGCCAGGCTCTGGGCATCGGCCAGGGCCATCTGGAATCGGCTCGTGAGCTTGTCGGTGCGCATCGGAAAATCTCCGCTGACAAATAGGGTTATGTGGCAACTTGGGGAGGTGCTTTGGCCCTTTCAAGGCACTCCAGGTCTGCGGGGGCATGGGTCGGCAGGCTCCATTCGGCCTGGGAGTGTCGCGCGCCCGCGCGCTGCGCTGACAGATCCAGGGGTCAGCGCCGGACCCCCTGTTCTGGCCACGGATTGCGGGATCAATGCCCGTGCTGCTGCAACCACTGCTCCAGCATGACCATGACCCAGAGCATGGCCCCGTAGTACGAGGCATGTTCCCCCGCGTGTTGACTCTGGAGCCAATCGACATAGTCGGGGTTGAGAATGTTGCGACGGCGCAGCGCCGCGATGCTGTCCCCGGTAAGGTCGCGCAATTGGGCATGCTCTGCCATCCAAATCCCCACCGGGAGCCCGAAGGGATGCTTGTCCTTGCGGATGATCTCCTGGGGCAGAAAGTCATCCAGGGCACGCTTGAAGAACCAGCGCAGGCGCCCGCCCTTGACCTGCATCTCCGCCGGGACCCGGGCCGCAAATTCGAGCATAGCGTCATCCAGAAGCGGATAGGCCACATCTACCCCGGCCAGGCTGCACGCCTGCTCGACCTTGCGCAGGTTGTTGTCCGCCAGGGCGATCTTGAGGTCCAGATGCATCATGCGGTTGACGGCGGCTGTGGACGCCGTGCGTGCATAGACCTCGCGCATGTTGACCAGGGGTGACTCAGCGTCCACCGCCGCCAGGAACTCCGGGGCGAAGACGTCTGCCAGGGGGGTGCGGTAGAGGAAGTTGCAGGTCTCGAAACGGTCCGGTAGCGGGACCTTGGCCTGGGCGATGTAGCTGCGCACCTTGCGTACGGAAGGGATGCGACTGCCGAAGGGGATCAGGGCTGCCACCGGCTCGATCAGGCCCCAACGCAGCGGCTCCGGGACCTTGCCGTAGCGCTCGAAGGCCGCTTGGGTGGCGTAGCGCTCATCGCCGCCGAAGAGCTGGCCACCCCCGACCCCAGCCAGAAGCCGGGTAGTCCCATCGAAACGGGCGAACCGGGCGCCGAGGTAGGCTGGGACTATGGAGGCGTTGCCGAAGGGCTCGTCGCAATAACCTGCCACCGCGGGGATCGTCTCCACTACGTCCTCCGGGGTGACGTAGTACTCGTAGGAGCGTGTCTGAAAGTGCCGGGCCGCGATGCGGGCACAATCCATCTCGTGGACATCCTGGTCGGCGAAGCCCATGGAATAAGTCGGAATGGGCTCGTCGCGGACCTGGCGCAGGGTCCCGGCAACGGTGGAGCTGTCGGTGCCGCCGCTGAGTAAGGCCCCGATGCTGGTCACATCCCCGGCGGCGCGCCCAACGACCTGCGGGAGCAGGCCACGAAACTCGGCCTTGAGGTCCTCGAAGCGCGCCTCGCCTTGGTCGCGATAGGGCATGTGCCAATAGAAGCGTGCCTCGCGACCGGCGGCGGAGAAACTGATGGACTGGGCAGGGAGAAGCTTCTCGACCCCGGCATAGATGGTCCCGGGGCTGGGCACCACATGCAGATAGAGGTAGTCGAACAGGGCCTGGCTCGGGATCTCCGGGCGGAAGCCGGGGATACGGCGGAGCGCATCGAGGCGACTGGCGAAGGCAATGGCCTCGCCGGTGCGCAACAGGTACAGGGGGCGGCTGCCGATGCGGTCCACGGCCACCAGGAGGCGTTGTCGGGTACGGTCGATGATGGCGAGGGCGAAGCTCCCCCGAAGTCGGCTGGGCAGGGCGTCGCCGTGCTCGCGGTAGATCTCGGCCAGATCGCGGGCCCCGAGCCGGGTCTCGCCCTCCAGTCCGCGCACCGGATCGGATACGGCGATCACGACATCCTGGTCCGCGAACACCAGATCCGGGGGTGGTCCCGCTGCGCCGGCCGGCGCCGGTGTTAGGGCAGCGACCTGGCCTATACCCACACCGACGCAGACCCCCCCATGGCCCTTGGGGCGCCCACAGTCGGCCAGCATGGCGTCGAGGACCACCTCGGAGGTGGCCGTGTCTCCAACGGCCCCGAACCAACCGCAAATCCCATACATCGCTCACCCCCTGGCTGCTGGCTGCTGGCGGCGACCGCCGGCCGCCTTGGTGGAAGGCAACCTGTTGGCCTGGGGCCGGTTGCCGCTTGTCCTCAAGGTAACACCGACCCACTCGGTCGGCCTCCCGCAAGGCCACGAATTATATGTCAGTGCGATGGTGAAGTTCCGACATGGTCCACAGAGGCGCCAGCTCTGCGGCGTTCGTTTCCTTGGCCGATTGCAGTAGACTTTGCCGAGGCCTTGTCGGGCTGATCCTGCCAATCTACCCCGATGCTGCCCCGGCGATCCAACGCAGCGAGACTACCGTCATGGCGGAAAGGCGATACGACATTCAGTTTTCCGGGGAGCTCGCCGAGGGGACCGACGCCGGCGTAGCGCGCGAACGTCTGCGCGACCTGTTCAAGCTGTCGCCCGATGCCCTGGATCGCCTCTTCAGCGGGCGCCCGGCGGTCATCAAGCGCGATCTCGACGAGGCCGGCGCCGCCCGTTACCGTGCCGCCTTCCGCGAGGCTGGTGCCCTCCTGCGCATCGTCCCTGCGGCCTCGTACTCGCACGGTCAACCGCCGGCCCCTTCGCCCGCGAGCGGTGCGGCCGCTCCCACCGGCCTGACCTTGGCCCCGCCCGGGACCCCGGTGGGCGAGGCCCAGCCCCCGGGTCCCCGCCACATCGACACGACCCACCTGAGCCTGGTCGGCGGCAACAACTGGACCCTGGCTGACTGTGATCGTCCACCGCCGCCCGCCCCCATGCCAGACTTAAGGCACCTGGCACTGGTGCCAATGGAACCGGCCCGGCGGCGCCCGCCGGGCGCATTCGACGAGTACGCTGGCTCATGATCGAGCAATTTCCCCATGTGGTCATAGGCGGCGGCATCAGCGGTCTCGGGGCCGCCCACTTTGCCCTGCGCCTTGGGGTCAAGACCCTGGTTCTGGAACACAGTGGCCGCGTCGGCGGCACCCTGCACAGTGTCCATTTCGCCGCCTGCCCCGGGTTCTGGACCGAGGCCGGGGGCCACACCTGCTACAACAGCTACGGCAACCTGCTGTCCATTCTGGACGACCTTGGCCTGATCCCGCTCCTGCGCCCGAAGGCAAAGGTCCCCTTCCGTCTATGGCGGGACGGGGAACGGCGCTCCATCTTCTCCGCCCTGCACCCGTCCGAGCTGTTGGCCGCCCTGCCTCGCCTTTGGCGGTCGTCGCGGGAGGGGAAGGGGTTGGCCGAGTTCTATGCCGGGACCTTCGGCCCCAAGAACTACCGTGACCTCTTCGGCCCGGCCTTTCGGGCCGTGGTGTGCCAGCCGCCGGACGACTTCCCCGCAGAGTTGCTCTTCCGGAAGAAGCCCAGGCGCAAGGGCCTGCCGAAGAGCTTCACCCTGCCCCAGGGGCTTGGGGAGATCGCCCAGGCCATTGCCGACCAGGACGGACTCGATGTGCGCCTGAATCAGCAGATCTCCGGGGTGACCCGGGTCGGCGCAGGCTTTCGGGTCAGCCTCTCCGGCGGGGATGAGATCCTGTGCGATGCCCTGACGCTGGCAGTACCCCCGGATGTCGCCGCCGCGCTGATCCCGCCAGGACTCCCGGAGGCATCGGCCCTGGTCGCCGGGATTGGCGTGGCCGAGATCGAGACCCTGGTCATGGCCGTACCCGCCCGCGACCTGGAGCGCTGTCACTTGCCACCCATGGCGGGTTTGATCGCCGTGGACGATGTCTTCTACTCGGCCGTTTCCCGCGACTATGCCCCGGATCCGCTGTGGCGAGGCTTTGCCTTCCACTTCCAGCCCGGCGTCATGGGCCATGCAGAGCGGCTCATGCGCGCCTGCCGGGCCCTGGGGGTGGATAGGGATGCGGTGGCGGAGGTCGCCCATGTCACCAATCGGCTGCCGGCCCTGCGCAAGGGCCACGGTGATTTGGTAGCCAAGATCGATGAGGCCCTGGCGGGGACCCGCCTGGGCGTCACCGGCAACTGGTTCATTGGCGTCTCCATCGAAGACTGCCTGGCCCGCAGCCGACAGGAGGTGGACCGGCTGTTCCCTGTCCCCGACGAGTCCCCCGCCACCTGACCCGGAGTACCGAGTGTTACACCAACGCGCCCTGGCCTCCCATGTCGCCCTGGCGGCGGCCCTGATCTGGGTCACCGGCACAGCCCTAGCCGACGAGATCGGTACCGTCGGGACCAAGTTCCGACTGCTGACGCCCAACGACAAGATCCTGGTGGAGGCCTTCGACGACGAGGCCGTGCCCGGCGTCGCCTGCTACGTCAGCCGCGCCAAGACCGGTGGCCTGTCGGGGGCCGTGGGGGTGGCCGAGGACAGTTCCGATGCCTCCATCGACTGTCGCCAGATCGGCCCCATCCGGCTCCCGGATGAGGTCCGCAGCGGCAAGGCCGACGGGGATGAGGTCTTCAAGCGGCGCACCTCCCTGCTATTCAAGTCCCTCCAAGTGGTGCGCTTTTATGACCCCAAGCGCAATGCCCTGGTCTACCTGACCTACAGTGATCGCATCATCGAGGGCTCGCCCAAGAACAGCGTCTCCGCCGTCCCCATTCTGCACTGGCCGGGTAGCGTCGAGGGCCCCGCGCCCAAGTAGCCCCGCCAGAGCCCCACTAAACCGCCGCCCGTGAATGCCATGCAACCCACGCACGTCTGGACCAGCACCCCTGTCCAACAGGCGACTCTGCCCGAGGCCGAGCGGGTCAATGCGGAAATCCTCGCCGGGTTCGCCCGCCTCGCACCGGAGGACTACCGCTACCGCAGCCACTTCATTGCCGGGCGTTTCGAGAACCTGTACCTGGAGCGTACCCGGCTGCCCGGGATCGAGCGGGTCCTGGGCCACGCCGAGACCTGCGCCCGGGCCATCCTCGGCCATCGGGGGCCCCTGCGGTGCGGCTTCTGGCTCAACGCCATGGAGGCGGGCCACACCACCAGCGAGCACACCCACGAAGAGAATGACGAATTGCTCTCCGGCGTCTACTACGTCGCCGTACCCACCGCCAGCGGTGACCTGGTGCTGCGCGACGGCCCTTTGCTGGTCCGCCTGACACCCAGCCCCGGGACCTTCCTGTTCTTTCCGCCGGATCTGCCCCACTGGGTCGAGAGCAACCAGAGCCCTGGGCTACGGCTGTCCATCGGGATGAACTTCGGGCCCCTGGAGTGATGCCTACCCCTGGGAACTGACCCGCCCCGCCCCATCTTCGTCTCATCGGGGCGGTCCGCCTGCGACCGCCCACCTGCCCAGGTGAGACCATGAGCCGCAATCCCTTTCTCCCCAAGTTCAGCGACCTGCCTCAAGAACTGCCGATCTTTCCCCTGGCCGGAGCCGTGGTGATGCCAGGGGTCCAACTTCCCCTGAACATCTTCGAGCCGCGTTACCTCCGGATGGTCGGCGACGCACTCAAGACCCACCACCTCATTGGCATGCTCCAGCCACGCCCGGACAATTCCTCCGACGATGCCCCGGAGATCCACGCGGTCGGCTGCGCCGGGCGCATTACCTCGTACAGCGAGACCAACGACGGGCGCATCGTCCTGATCCTCACCGGGGTCTGCCGCTTTCAGGTGGCCGAAGAGTTGGACGGGCGCCACGGCTACCGCAGGGTGCGGCCGGACTGGGAGCGCTTCGCGATCGACTTCCACACCGAAGAGATAGGGCTGCCCGAACGGGGCGCCTTTATGACCTCGCTGCGGTCCTACTGCACCCTGCGCAGTGTCGAGATCCCCTGGGACGAGGTGCAGAAGATGGCCGACGCCGATCTGGTCAACCTGCTCTGCACCCATCTACCCATGGCCCCGGAGGACAAGCAGGCCCTGATCGAGACAGTGGACTTGGGCGGGCGCGGCCGTCTCATGGAGGGATTGATGGACATGGCCTCGGCCGCCGGAGGTGCAGAGGCGGGGCAGCATCACTAGGACTCCATGAGTGCCACACGCCCGAACCCGCCTCTGGAGCGGGTTGAAAACAGCGCCCCTGGCTGCCAACTCCTCCCATCGGGGGACCGCCCTCGGCGGTCCCGGCCAAATCCATGATGAGCAGGGAGAACGATCCAATGGCAGTGACCCTCACCGACGCGGCCGCACGCCACGTCTCGGAAAACCTACGCAAACGCGACCAGGCCTTCGGTCTGCGCGTGGCCACCAAGAAGAGCGGCTGCACCGGCTTCGCCTATGTGGTCGATTACGCCGACACCGTGGGTCCTGAGGACAGCGTCTTCGACAGCCACGGGGTCAAGGTAGTGGTCGACGCGGCGAGCCTGGCCCAGATCGACGGCATGGAGATCGACTTCGTCCGGACCAGCCTCCTCAACCAAGGCTTCGAATTCCGCAACCCCAAGGTCAAGGCGACTTGCGGCTGCGGAGAATCCTTCAGCGTGTAACGCCATGTCGGACGCCGAGATCGCAGAAATCGTCGAAACCTTCGAGATCCTCGGGGACTGGGACCAGCGTTATCAGTACCTGGTAGAGCTCGGAGAACGCCTCGCGCCCATGCCGGCGACAGACAAGACCGAGGCCAATCGCGTCAAGGAGTGCATGAGTACGGTCTACACCGCCGTCCACGCCCATGACCGGACCGGTCAGCAGGCGGACCTGAGCTACACGGGGGATTGCGACACGGCCATCATCAAGGGCGTCGTCGCCCTCCTGGTGGGGCTGTTCTCGGGCAAGACCGCCGCCGAGATCGAGGCCCTGGACGTAGATGCCCTATTCGACGGGCTGCACCTGGACGAGCATCTGAGCCCCAACCGACACGTCGGGGTCTATGCCATCGTTGGCCGAATGAAGGCGCAGGCCCGCACCTTCCAGGCATAAGCCAGGGTAGGGGGATCGGCCGCGACCGGAGGCGCCCGCACGGCTGTGCCTGGGGCGGGCACCACGCCGCCGCAGGGTGAGCCCGGGCCACCGGCACTGTCTGCTCGCGACTTAGGATACCGGGTGCTCACTGCCCTGCGAGCGTCAGCGCCGCCACCCACCGCTGAGGGAACCCAGGATCCCGCGCACCAAGGCCCTGCCAATCTGAGTCCCCAGGGATCGCATGGCGCTGGAGGCGAATGCCTCCACCGGCGACTGCGCCCGGCTGACGGGTGCTGCCTTAGGTTGGGCCTTGGCCGCCGGGGTCGCTGGGGCCGCCGAATTCTCCGCGGCCTCGGCCGCTGAGAATTCGGCCCGCTGCTTGAGGACCTCGTAGGCCGAGACCCGGTCCACCGCTTTCTCGTAGATCCCCTTGACCAGGGATGTCGCCATCAGCCTGGCCCGCTCCGCCGGTTCAATGGGTCCCAGCTTGCTCCCCGGCGGGGCGACGAAGATGCGCTGGACCACCGTCGGTGTGCCCTTGGCGTCCAGGACCGAGGCCAGGGCCTCGCCCACCCCGAGTTCGGTGATGACCCGCTCGGTGTCGAGCTTCGGGTTTGGCCGGAAGGTCTCGGCGGCGGCACGCACGGCCTTCTGATCCCGCGGGGTGAAGGCGCGCAGGGCATGCTGGACGCGATTGCCGAGCTGCCCGAGGACAGTGTCGGGCACGTCCAGGGGGTTCTGGGTGACGAAGTAGACCCCGACCCCCTTGGAGCGGATCAGCCGCACTACCTGCTCGACCTTATCCAGCAGTACCTTGGGGGCCTCATCGAAGAGGAGGTGGGCCTCGTCGAAGAAAAAGACCAGCTTGGGCTTGTCCAGGTCACCGGCCTCCGGCAGGGCCTCGAAGAGTTCCGAGAGCAGCCAGAGCAGGAAGGTCGAGTAGATGGCCGGGGTATGCACCAGCTTGTCGGCGGCCAGGACATTGATATAGCCCTGCCCCTTGGCATCGGTCTGCATCAGGTCGGCGATGTTGAGGGCGGGTTCGCCGAAGAGGCGCTCGGCTCCCTGGCCCTCCAGGGTCAGGAGGCGGCGCTGGATGGCACCCACAGAGGCCGCGGAGACGTTGCCATAGGTCGTCGTCAGGGCACCGGCATTGTCGGCGACATGGGTGAGCATGGCGCGCAGGTCCTTGAGGTCCAGCAGCAGCCAGCCGTTCTCGTCCGCCAGGCGGAAGGCGATGTTGAGCACCCCTTCCTGGGTCTCGTTGAGACCCAGCAGGCGACCCAGCAGGAGCGGGCCCATCTCCGAGATGGTGGCGCGCACCGGATGGCCCTGTTCCCCCAGGATGTCCCAGAAGATGACAGGGCAGGGCGCGTACTTGAAGTCCCTAAGGCCCAGGGACTCGACCCGCTCTGCCACCTTCTTGCTACCACCGCCGGCCTGGGAGATCCCCGCCAGGTCGCCCTTCACGTCCGCCAGGAAGACCGGTACCCCAGCGCGGCTGAAGGACTCCGCCAGGCGTTGCAGGGTGACCGTCTTACCGGTACCGGTGGCCCCGGCCACCAGGCCGTGGCGGTTGGCCATGGCGGGGAGAATCGACACGCTTTCCGTGCCTTTGCCGATCAGGATGGGGTCCGACATGCTGGTGGTTCCTGCGCCGCGGTGTGATGTGGGGCGGGAGTATTGCCGCCGGGCGGTCCGGGGGCAAGGGGGGCCGGGGCTTGTATTCGGCCAGGAGGCGTCACCACTTGGGGGCCAGTTCTGGCCGCCATTGTGCCCGCCACCCAAACCCCGAGGCCGCCGTCCATGCCTGATGCCAAGTCCCTGTCCCGTCTCGCCGCTGTCGGCCTCGCCGGCCTGCTCCTGGTCACCGCCTGCTCCTCCCAGGCCGGGCCCGAACTCACCGCAGCCCAAGCCCGGGAGGGCGTTGCCTCCGGAGGCCTGACGCTGATCGACATCCGCACCCCCGGCGAATGGCGCCAGACCGGCGTCGCCCAGGGGGCTCAGCGCATCGACATGCGCCAGCCAGGCGGTCCCAAGGGCTTCGCGGATGCGGTCGCCAAGGCCGTGGGCGGCAACAAGGATGCCCCCATCGCCCTCATCTGTCGCACCGGAAATCGCAGTGGCGTCATGCAGGCGGCCTTACTGGAACAGGGCTTCACCCGCGTCTACAACGTCCGCGAGGGGATGGCCGGCAGCAGCGCCGGACCTGGCTGGGTCCGCCAGCAACTGCCGGTGGAACCCTGCCCCAACTGTTGAGCCGAAGGCCGCCGGTGTGAGCGGCGACTTCCGGTGACGGATCTGGGACGCCCCGACATTGGTACGGCCAGACCACACTACCAACAGGGCGGGGTTCAGGTGTCACGCCGGCGACCGTCACGCACAGGGTCTTACCGTGAAAGTCGCGCCGAAGGCGCTCCAAGTCTCCCTCTCCCGCTGGGAGAGGGCCGGGGTGAGAGAAACGATCATGGCGCCGCACCTTTCATGATTCGGGGTGGCGCGGGCGCCCTGGCCGTTAGCTCAACGCTTCCAACGTCAGGCCCCAGCGATCCAGGACCTGGCGAACTACCTTTAGCTCGGCATCGGCGAACCAGCCATCGGAGCGTGCCACCACCAGGAGGGTGCGGGCCAGGAGCCGGCGGCTGTCCGGGTCCGTCACGGCGGCCAGGATGGCGTCCACCCACTCCGCGTCGGCCAGGGCCACCAGGCGGCGGGTCCCGGCATGGACGATCAGATCATCGCAGTAGGCGTCGAAGACCCGCGCGAAGGTTTCGCGGTCCCCACCGACCGCCTCCAGGACACCCAGGCGTTCGCAGATGTCGAGCTCGGCGTCCGCCACCTCGCCGTCGGCGACGATGAACAGGGCGAGGACCCGCAGCAGGGCCTGGGGGCTGTTTTCAGTGTAGGGGGTCAATTGCGGCATGGTCACGCGCTGTGATTCCTCGGTTTGGGTAAAGGACGGGCGCTATATGGGGGCGCCCAAGGCGATCTTGGATCCCACTGGGGAATTGTCATCCCTTTCGGTCCCCGGGGTGCGTGATAATCCCACCCCTGGATACCGTCCGAACCCTGCCACCGGGAGTCGTCAAGCCATGAAATTTCCAGTCGATGCACCCACACGCCGCCAGGCGAGAGCCCCCCATGAGCTGGCGATGATCAACCTGCTGGTCTTCAACCTGATGCTCTGCGGCGGCGTGGTGGCCAGCAGCATGGCCCAGAGGGGCTCCGTACTCGAACACTATAAACTGTGGATCATCGCCGTCCCGCTGGCGATTTCTCTCGCGATCATCGCCTTCAGCTTCTGGCGCGCCGGCCAGACCCGCAACCGGGGGCCCTGGTTTGCGGCGGTCCACTGGGGGATTGCCGTCAATCGCTACCGCGTGCTGTTGTTGGTCTATCTGGTCGGGGCCGGGCTGATCGGGCTCGGTTGGCTGCTGGCCCATACCCAGGACAAGCCCGGGATGCAGGAGATGATGTTCATCGCCCTGCAGCGGGTCGCCGTGGCCCCCATGTTGATTTCGGTCATGGTCCTGGCGGTCCTGGAATCCAGCTCCCTGCTCCAGGCCGGTAACGGCGAGGTCCCCGATGGGGTGGCAAAGCGCATGCCGCCCCCTGCGGACATGATCGCGAGCCCGTCGGGGGAGCATCAGCCGGGCGATTGAAGGGGGCCTAGTCGGCCCACGCCCGGCTCGCTTATGGGTCCCTGGTATCACGAGGGCTTGGCCCGGCCGGAGGGCGCTATGAAAGACACTGACAGATTGCTGCGGGACATCGCCACCGAGGTCCACTACACCCGGGACCTGATCGGGCGGGACGCCCTGGGCCCGAGGGTCATGGCGGCCATGGCCGAGGTCCCGCGTGGCGCCTTCGTCCCCGCCGACGCGCGGCAGTATGCCTACGCCAACGGCCCCCTGCCCATCGGCTGGGGCCAGACCATTTCCCAGCCCTACATCGTCGCCCTGATGACGGACCTCCTCGGCTGCGGTCCCCAGGCCCGGGTCCTGGAGGTTGGCACCGGAAGTGGCTACCAGACCGCCGTTCTGTCGCGGGTAGTCGGCCGGGTCTGGTCGGTGGAGATCATCCCCGAGCTGGCCCAAGCCGCCGCCTGCCGCCTGGCGGAGCTGGGATACGCCAATGTCGAGACCCGCCTCTCGGACGGTTACCTCGGCTGGCCGGAGCAGGCCCCCTTCGACGGCATCCTGGTCACCGCCGCGGCCCCGCGGATACCGCCGGCTCTGGTGGAACAGCTTAGGCCCGGGGCCCGTCTGGTCCTTCCCGTGGGCGAGCCTCACGGCCGCCAGGAACTCCTGGTGGTGGAGAAGGGCCCAGGCGGGGTGGTCCACACCAACCCCATCCTGCCCGTCGCCTTCGTGCCCCTGACCCGGGGCGCCCCCAGCAGGTTCCGACCGGCCTCCGACGAAGACGCATAACGGCCCTCTATCGAAAGATTGAAAAAAACGATGCGTTTCGGGGCGATGGGGACTGGTGGCGGGGCTTCAAGGCAGGTATCTTAACGAGTTCTGATATGCGGGCGGCCCTCGCGGCCCCTTCCAACCGGCGACCTCGCACTACTTAATTGTTAATGCGAAGTTTTTTGCCAAGTCCATTCCGCGAAGTCGGAGGAAAGTCCATGACGGAAGTCGTCGCAACCAACGAGACCATCCTGGTGGTCGGTGGTGGCATCAGCGGTATGACCGCTGCGCTCGAGGCCGCCGAGACCGGGAAGCGGGTCGTCCTGGTTGAGAAACGCCCCTACATCGGTGGGCGCGTCTCCCAGCTCTACAAGTACTTCCCCAAGCTCTGTTTCCCGACCTGCGGACTGGAGATCAACCAGCGCCGCAGCCGGATGAACCCCAACCTGACCATCCTGACCATGGCCGAGGTGACGGGGCTCAAGGGCGAGAAGGGCAACTACACCGCCACGGTCAAGCTCTCCCCGCGCTACGTCAACGACAACTGCACCGCCTGCGGCGACTGCACCAAGGCCGTGGAGGCGCAGTTCGACGACGAGCACAACTACGGCCTGTCCAAGCGCAGCGGGGCCTATCTGCCCTACCGCATGGCCCAACCGGCGCGCTATGTCCTGGACCCGGCCATCATCGGCACCCCGGACGCGGACAAGGCCAAGGCCGCCTGCAAGTACGACGCCATCGACCTGGACATGCAGGAGGAGACCATCGACTTCCCCTGCGGCGCCGTGATCTGGGCCACCGGCTGGCGCCCCTACGACGCGGCCAAGATCCAGCCCTACGGCTACGACCGCATCGACAACGTCATCACCAGTGTCGAGTTTGAGCGCCTGGCCGATCCCACAGGCCCCACCGGGGGCAAGCTCCTGCGCCCCTCCGACGGCAAGGAGGCGAAGAACGTCGCCTTCATTCAGTGCGCCGGGTCGCGGGACCGCAACCACCTGCTGCACTGCTCGCGCATCTGCTGCATGGCCTCCCTGAAACAGGCGACCTATGTCAGCGACGCCTTCGCCGAGTCCGCGGACATCAGCGTCTACTACATCGATATCCGCGCCATCGACCGCTTCGAGGACTTCTACAACAAGGTGCGGGCCATACCGCAGCTCAAGTTCATCAAGTCCAAGCCGGCGGCCGTCGTCGAGAACAGGGCCAACGGCAACCCGGTGGTCCATGGCGTGGACACCGAGGGCTACAAGCGCTTCGCCAACGAGCACGACCTGGTGGTGCTCGCCATCGGCATGGAGCCGAGTGTGGATACCGCCGGCTTCCCGGTGGACATGGTCCTGAACCGCGAGGGCTTCATCGAGGCCGCGCCCGAGAATGGTGGCGTCTTCGCCGCCGGCTGCTCGTCGGATGCCCTGGACGTAAACCGGGCGGTACAGCACGCCACGGGCGCGGCTCTGCGCGCCATCCAGGTCGTCAACAGCGTTGCCAGAGTGGAGGGTTAACCCGTGGCAGAAGTCAAGAAATTCGCCGCTTATCTCTGCACCGGCTGCGGCATCGGTGAACGCCTGGACGCCAAGCAGCTCGCCGTGGTGGCCGTCAAGGAGGGCAAGATGCCCTCTTGCAAGCAGAGCCCCATGCTGTGCTCTAGCTCCGGCGTGCAGATGATCAAGGACGACATCGCCAACGAGGGCGTCAACCACATCGCGATCCTCGCCTGCTCTCGCCGCGCCAAGGTCGAGGCCTTCAACTTTCCCGAGGCGGCCATGTCCCGGGCGAATCTCCGCGAGGGCGTCATCTGGCTACGCCCCGAGGGCGACGAACACCAGGAGACGACCCAAGAGATGGCGGACGACTATGTCCGCATGGCCTGTGCCGAGATCAAGTTCCTCAACGTCCCCACGCGCTCCACCGAGCAGCCGCTGAACAAGACCATCCTGGTGGTCGGCGGCGGCGTCACCGGCATGACCGCAGCCCTGGAGACGGCGGCCGCCGGTTACCCGGTCCACTTGGTATGCGCCGAGGGCAAGCTGGGCGGCATCTGGGGCGAGCAATACAAGCGCGTCCCCTTCCGCGCCGCCGCCGCGGGCGTGCCCAACGGCAACAACGTCGATCTTCAGATGCCCGAGGACCCGGGCGTGGATGAGATGGCCGCCCGCTGCGCCGCCGACCCGCGCATCACGGTGCACCTCAACGCCAAGATCGCCAAGACCTCCGGTGCCCCCGGGCGCTTCGCCGCGGACATCGCGGTGGAGTCCGGCAGCACGGTCACGGAGAACTTCGGGGCCATCATCCAGGCCAGCGACTTCCTGCCCTACGACGCCAACCAGCTCCCGGAATTTGCCTACGGCAAGTCCAAGGACGTGGTGACCAACTTCGAGCTGGAGCGGCTGGCCAAGACCGCCAACGGCGGGCCCATCAAACGCCCCTCCGACGGCAAGGAAGTAAAATCCGTCGCCTTCGTCCAGTGCGCCGGCCAGCGCTCCAGCAAGCCTGGCCACTTGCCCTACTGCTCGGGTTTCTGCTGCACCGAGTCCATCAAGCAGGCGATGTATTTCAAGGCCCAGAACCCGGACTGCGACGCCACCGTCCTGTTCGACGACCTGCGCACCCCCGGTGCCGCGGGCGAGGACTTCTACCGCTCCGGTCAGCAGGCCGAGGTCACCTTCTCCAAGGGTAAGGTCAGCGAGGTCATCCCCGGCGGTACCCTCCAGGTCAAGTTCAAGGACCTGATCCTGGACGAGGACACCCAGATGGACTGCGACCTGGTGGTGCTCGCCACCGGCCAGGTCCCCAACATCGGACCCGACCCCTACGCCCAGCTCGCCGTAGACATGGCCGAGAGCGACGAGGAGAAGGCCGCCGCCCGCGAGAAGCTCGCGGTGGCGCCCCCATCCATCCTCAACCTGGACTACCGCCAGGGGACCGACCTGCCGCAGCTCAAGCACGGCTTCCTCGACAGCCACTTCATCTGCTTCCCCTACGAGACCCGTCGCACCGGCATCTACGCCGCCGGTCCCGTGCGGCGCCCCATGGACATGAAGCAGGCCATGGAGGACGCCGTGGGCGCCGCCATGAAGGCGATCCAGGCGGCCGAGAACGCGGCCCGCGGTTCCGGCGCCCACCCGCGTGTGGGTGACCTGAGCTACCCCAGCTTCCGCAAGGAAGGCTGCACCCAGTGCAAGCGCTGCACCGTGGAGTGCCCCTTCGGCGCCATCAACGAGGACGAACAGCGTTACCCGCAGTTCAACGAGTCCCGGTGCCGGCGTTGCGGCACCTGCATGGGCGCCTGCCCGGTGCGCGTCATCTCCTTCGAGAACTACTCCATCGACTCGGTCAACCAGCAGCTCAAGGCGGTGGAGGTCCCCGACGAGTTCTCCGAGAAGCCCCGCATTCTGGTGCTGGCCTGCGAGAACGACGCCTACCCGGCGCTCGACATGGCCGCCCAGTCCGGTCAGACCATGACCCCCTTCGCCCGCGTCATCCCGGTGCGTTGCCTGGGCTCGGTCAGCCTGTCCTGGATCACCGACTCGCTCAACTCCGGCTACGACGGTGTGGTGCTCATGGGCTGCCGGCGCGACGACGACTACCAGTGCCACTTCGTGCGCGGCTCGGCCCTGGCGGCCGAGCGGCTGTCGAAGGTTGGCGACACCCTCACCCAGCTCAACCTGGAGCCGGAGCGGGTGGTGGTCTATGAGGTCGCAATCACCGACATCCAGCGTGCACCTCAGTTGGTCAACGACATGGCCGACACGGTGGCGAAGAT
>CAWDHW010000021.1:0-77187 GCA_963802205.1 uncultured Gammaproteobacteria bacterium
GCAGCTGGTCGAGGATGCCCAGGTGAAGGCACCGTGGGCCGCGCCGCCTTGGAGGGCGAGGTCCACCGGCAGCGCGTCTGGCGCTATGTTCGGGATGGATCGGCCATGTGTGCTCCAGGGACGAACCTGTGGTTACAGCGAGAGGGGCGTTAGGCCGCGCCGGTCCGGCAGATCGATAGGGCTCGGCTTCGGGATCGGACAGGCCGCTATCGCGACCTGCGAGTCTACTGGCGCCTGTCCGGGGTGTCCAGACGGACTGATGGCGGACGCCGTGGAATTGACGACGGTCGCTTGGTGGCCTGCCAAATCTGCTAGAATCGCCTGACTTCTACCCCACGGCCACCTCGCCGCCTCGGCGAGCCTCAGCCCCCGAACCCCGAGGAATTTTCCCTTGAGCAATCTGATTGTGATTTCCTTCCCTGATGAACAAACGGCGTTCGCCATGCGCGATGCCCTGACCAAAATGCAAAAGGAATACCTGATCGAGATGGAGGATGTGGTGGTCGTCACCAAGGACGCTGAAGGCAAGGTGAAGCTGCACCAGGCCGTGAACCTTACCGCCATGGGGGCCGCCAGCGGCGGGTTCTGGGGCATGCTGATCGGCATGGTGTTCCTGAACCCGCTGCTGGGCGCGGCCATCGGTGCCGGTGCCGGCGCCCTGTCGGGTAAGTTCACCGACCTCGGCATCAACGACGACTTCATGAAGGGGCTGGCCGAGTCGTTCCAGCCTGGCTGTTCGGCGATCTTCGTCCTGGTCCGCAAGGCCACAGAGGACAAGGTTCTGGAGGGGCTGGCGTCCTTCGCGGGCAAGGGTAAGGTGCTGCGCACCTCTCTGACCAAAGATGAGGAGGCGGGGCTGCGCGCCTTCATCGAGGGTCAGGGCTAACTGGCCTTCGGCGATTTCTGGCTCGGAAACCGCCTTGAGTTGGCCCGCAGCCCACAAATCGAGGGGACGCGGGCTTAGGCGCATAACGCTGTAGACCGCAGGGGTGCAAGGCGATGGGTAAGAGGCTGATCAAGGTGTTGAAACTGGCGGTCTGGTTGGTGGTTGGGGCCGCCATCGCCTTCCTTGGCGTTCGCGTCTACGACTCGCAACGGGGTGCGCCCCTGGAATCTTGGCACACCTTTGTCCCCCACGAACTTCACGCCGACGAGATCGACCAGGCCGACTGGAAGCGCTACCTCGAGGCCGAGGCCGCGGTGTTCGAGGAGGTCCGTACCGAGGTCACCCAGAGCCTGGATTCCGAGGAGCGGGTCCCGGCGAATCGCTATTTCTCCGATAGCCCCATCTACCCGGGGCGATTCACTCAGGACTGGAATCGCTCCTTTACCCTGGAGCCGAGCGGCCCCCCCACGGGGGTTGTGGTCTTGCTCCACGGCCTGACGGACTCACCCTACAGTCAGCGGCACATCGCCCGAAGCTATCAGGCGCACGGCTTCGTTGCGATTGCGCCACGTCTGCCTGGCCACGGAACAGTCCCCGCCGGGCTCACGGACGTGGTCTGGGAGGACTGGACGGCGGCGACCCGGTTGGCGGTGCGTGAGGCGAGGCGGCGGGTGGGACCCGGGCTGCCCCTGCACATCGTGGGCTTCTCCAATGGCGGGGCACTCGCCATGAAGTACGCCCTGGACGCTATTGACGACCCCAGCCTGCCCAAGGCGGATCGCATCATCCTGCTCTCGCCTATGATCGGCATCACCGAGATGGCACGCTTCGCCGGCTTCGCCGGCCTGCCGGCGGTCTTCCCGGCCTTTGCCAAGGCCGCCTGGCTTGCGGTCCTGCCGGAGTTCAACCCGTTCAAATACAACTCCTTCCCCGTCAATGGGGCGCGACAATCGTCGCTGCTCACCCGTGCCCTTCAGCCGCGCATCGCCCGCTTCGCCCGCGAGGGCCGGCTCAAGGACCTGCCGCCCATCCTCACCTTCCAGTCGCTGACGGACTTTACGGTCAGCACCCAGGCCATCGTCGATGCCCTCTATGCCCAGATCCCGGATAACGGCAGCGAACTGGTGCTGTTCGACCTCAACCGCCATACGCAGTTTGGGCTGCTTCTGTTGCGTCGCAACATCGACACCCTGCTGACCCGGTTGCTCCCGCCGACGCCACGGCACTTCCGTACCACCCTGGTGACCAATGCCGGCACCGGCTCTGCGGCGGTGGAGGAGCGGGTCACGGAGGCCGGGGCGACGACCGAGACCGTCCGCCCCCTGGGCCTGGACTACCCGGACCAGGTCTTTTCGCTCTCCCATGTCGCCATACCCTTCCCGCTGGACGATTCCCTCTATGGCATGACACCGAACCTCAGCGACGACTTTGGCATCCACTTGGGTGCCATGTCGGTACGTGGGGAGCGCGGCACCCTGATCGTCAGCATGGATGCCTTGATCCGCATGTCCTCTAACCCCTTCTTCCCCTACCTCCTCGGCCGCATCGAGGAGGGAATGAACCCGGGCCCCTGACGGCGTGGGCGGACTTAAGCCCGCGCGGTCCCCTTGTCCCGACCACGGAGATCCGACTATGAACCCAGAGCCCAGTTGGAGCCCCCAGGCACGCGGCCTGATCGTCGTCGCGGCCCTCGTGATCGTCCTGGCGGGTCTGCAGGGGGCCGCACCCCTGCTCGGCCCCATCCTGCTCGCGGCCTTCATTGCCGTGGTGGCCACCCCGCCGCTGCGGCTCATGCGCAGGTACGGCGCACCCAAGTGGGCCGCCCTGCTGATTATCGGGTTCCTGTTGTTCGACTTGGGCAGCCTCTTTGCGCTGGCGACCACAGGGGCCTTGGAAGGCTTCAGGCACAGCCTGCCGAGCTACCAGGAGCGGCTGGTGCTCTTGAGTGCAGAACTCGGGGACTGGCTTGAGGGCCTGGGAATGCCGAACTCCCGCGAGGCGGTGCCCGACATCCTGGATCCGGCCTTGGCGATGGCCCTCACCAGGACCTTTCTCTCGAATATCGGTGGCGTCTTTTCCACGGGCCTGTTGGTCCTGTTCACCGTCCTGTTCATCCTACTCGAGGCGGCCGGCATGCCGGCCAAGCTGAAGGCGGCCTTCAAACCCACGGCGGAGACGGAGGCACGCATTCAGA
The DNA here is from genome assembly GCA_963802205.1 of uncultured Gammaproteobacteria bacterium. Classification (GTDB taxonomy): domain Bacteria; phylum Pseudomonadota; class Gammaproteobacteria; order Chromatiales; family Chromatiaceae; genus DYRB01. The sequence goes on from CAWDHW010000021.1 coordinate 3,081, forward strand.
AGATGCTGTCCTCCATCAACCGGTACATGGTGATCAAGACCCTGGCCAGTCTGGCAACTGCGGCCCTCATCTGGATCTGGCTGTGGTATCTCGGTCTCGACTTCGCCGTCCTCTGGGCACTGCTCGCCTTCCTGCTGAACTTCGTACCCTTCGTCGGTGCCGTCCTGATGGCGGCCCCGGCCATCCTGCTGGCCCTGGTGCAGACCGACATCCAGACCACCTTGCTGGTCGCTCTGGGTTATCTGGTCGTCAATACCGCCATCGGGAGCATCCTGGAGCCGAGGTTCATGGGGAAGGGGCTCGGCATCTCCACCCTGGCGGTCTTTCTGTCGCTGCTGTTCTGGGGCTTCGTGTTCGGCACAGCGGGGGTGTTCCTGTCGGTGCCGCTGACCATGGTGCTCATCATCGCCCTGGACGCCAGCCCCAGGACCAGGCCCATCGCCATACTCCTGGGCCCCGACCTGGCCCCGGACACGGCCTCGGGCGGACCAGCGGCGGCGAGTCCGGTCCAGACCGCGCCCGGCCAGGATCGGGAAGGCACCCAGTAGGGCACCACGTCCAGGCGGCAGCTTCAGGGCTTTGGGTCTTGGCCGGGCCCGGTGGCGGGCTGGGAGGCGAACAGGTTCAGACCCAGTTGCTCGGACAGGAAACGGGCCGTGAGTTGCCCCTTGACGCTGTTGCCCGCATCGTCCAGGGGCGGGGCGAAGGTCGCCAGGCCCCCCTTACCCGGGGCCACGGTGATCATGCCACCGCTGACGCCGCTCTTGCCCGGGAGCCCGGTGGCATAGAGCCAGTCCCCCGAGCTCTCGTAGAGCCCGGCGGTCACCATGACCGCCAGGACGTGCTGGCAGTGGACCGCATCGATGACCGCCTCGCGGGTGACCGGGTTGACCCCGCCGTTGGCCAGGGTGGCGGCCATCACCGCCAGGTCCCGGGCGGTCACCCGCAGGGCGCACTGGCGGGTGTAGACGTCGGTGGCCTCCATCGGGTCGAAGTAGATGCGCTCATAGCTGTGCAGCAGGCTGGCGATCCCGGCATTGCGCCGATTGGCCCCGGCCTCGGAGCGGTAGACCTCCTCGTCGAGCCCCAGGGCGCGCCCGGCAAAACGCGACAGGCCGTCCTGGACGAAGCGCCACTTGGCCTCGGCGGTCTCCCCCGGGGCCAGGCTGGTGGCGGCGATGGCACCGGCATTCACCATCGGGTTGGTCAGGCCGTCGCCTGAGCGCTCCACCGCCAGCACCGAGTTGAAGGGCAGCCCGGTGCTGTTGACGCCGAGCAGGCGACGGGCCTCGTCCTCGCCGATGGCCTGGCAGATCAGCCCGAAGACGAAGGGCTTGGAGATGCTCTGGATGGTGAAACCGACCTCGGTGTCCCCCACGCCGTAACAGGCGCCGGAGACCCCGGCCAGGCAGACCCCGAAGAGGTGGTCCGGGACCTGGGCCAGGGCCGGGATGTAGTCGGCATTCCTGCCGCTCCTGTCAGGGGCGAAACGGGCATGGGCCTCGTCGAGCAGGGCCTGCACCCGAGCCGGGTCGGGCAGGTGTCCGGTGGAGACGCAGTGGGGGTGGCTGGTCATGGGGCGTCGATGCCTTTCGGTCAGCCCTGGGGCTGGGCGCGGCCCAGTTCCCAGGGAAAGCGCGGCAACGCCAAAAAGGCCTGACGCTGGCTCTCATGCCAACTGGCCGTCAGGGCCTGAAGCTCCGGCGAGTCGTTGTCCAGCCTGAGGCGGTGGGACAGGGCCAGTTGGTCCCGCGGGCAGATGGCAACCTCGAAGGGTGGGGCGACGGTGAGGTTGGAGCGGGCCGTACCCTCCAGGGAGACCAGGCAGAGGCGCGCCCCGTCGTCCAGGGACAGCCCCGGGTGAGCGATGCGGTCCAGCACCGGTTTGCCGAACTTGCTCTCGCCGATCTGAAGGTACGGCGTCTCCTGGGTGGCGGCGATGGCGTTGCCCTGGGGATAGATGAGGAGGAGCCCCTGGGGCTGACCGGCGATCTGCCCGCCCAGGATGAAGGTGGCCTCGGCGCTGGCCCCCACCTGACGCAGGGCCGGGCCGTGCTCGTTCTGCACCGCCAGGCTGACCTGACCGATGTAGTTCGCCGCCTCGAACAGGTAGTTGGCGTTGAGCAGGTTCACCCCCGGGGCCAGGTGGCCAGACGAGGGATGGGCCGCCTGGTCCAGGTCGCGGCGGATCCGGTCCAAGACCTCCCGGGTGGTCGCCAGGCTGCCGGCCGCGAGCAGGACGAAGATCCGGTCCGGGGCCGGCTGGAACAGGTGCAGCTTGCTGTAGGACGAGATGTAATCGACCCCGGCGTTGGTGCGGGAGTCGGAGGCCAGAACCAGGCCCTGGTCGAGCAGGAGTCCAACGCAGTAAGTCATAGGGGATGGGTCTCCCTGAGGGTGGGGGGATGCAGGGCCAGGGGCGGGCGGGGCGGGTCGATCTGGCGGAATTCGACAGTATCCTCGCCAAGGCCGGGTCGGGGCCGCCGCGCCGGGGCGACGAGGCCCAAGGCGACGGGGCGCCACGTTAACCGTGGTCTGGTCTGCATTCTCGCACGGGTTCGCCGCCAGGCGACGGTCATTGCATCCGACGGCACCTCCTTGTGCCACGGGATGTTCCCTCTCGTCGGCATCGCCACAGGCGCGGTCGGCGCCAGGTCGCTCGTCACTTGGCGGGGGCGGGGGCCTTCGCCTTGTCCAGGAACTGGGTGGCGGTCGGCCCCATGCCGCTCGAGTTGGAGGACCACGGGCTCGTCTTTGGTCGCGACGAAGTGGTTCACTCCGGCCGGTTCCACATAGAAGCAGCCGGGGGGAAGCGGCTGGAGCTTGGTCTCGTCGAACTTGTCGCCGTAACCGATGTACCAGGTCCCGGAGAGGATGGTGTAGCTCCTCTGGTCGGGATGGGTATGCGCCTGGATGACGAAGTTCGGCGGGAACCGGACCCGCTCGATGTAGGGCCCCTGCGTCTTCGAGCTGCCGAGCAGCGCCGCGTTCTCGACGCCGGGCACCCGGCCGGGCTTCCAGGTGAGCTGTGAGGGTGTCAGCGCGACGGCGCCTGCGGGAAGTTCCCCGCCGATGCCTGGGATGGCCAACGCGCACAGCGTGGTGGCGGTTGCAAGGCCGCGCAGGATGTTCTGGTTCATGTTGCCTCCTTCGAGCGTGTCCGAGGTGTCTCAATGCCCCAGGGAGAGGCGGGCCGGCTGCGCCCCCGCGTCCGCGACGCCGTTGCCGGTGTCATCGAGGCTCCAGGTGAAACCCGTCAGCCGGTAGGCCAGCAAGATCGGCCGGCCGTCGACCGAGGCCGTCACCCTGACCTCCGTGGGCGAGTGGATAGAGCGTCCATCCACCGCAAGGGCGGCACGGGGGTAGCGTTGGGTGAGCCCCTGGCACACCAGCCCGGAGCTTGGCCCGATGTCGCCGATCTCGGGCGGGTCCGTCACGCAGGTCGCGTTCGCGCCCAGGGCGACCGAAAGCAGGACGAGGATGAACATTGTCTTCATGGTCGTGACCTCCATCGTTTGGGGAATCGTGCTGTTGAGCCCCACTCTGTTGCCGAGACGGGGCGGGCTCGACGCCTCCGTCTACGGGTACAAGTCTGGACCCGGGTGGGTCCCGGCCCTATTGACCCGACGGACTAAGACGAAGGTCGCAGCCGCGGGCAAGCAACCGCAACAGACTGTTCGGACGCGGCTTTTACGAAACCTTGTCGGTCGCTTGGAAGGGGGATTTAATACCCTGGACTTAGCACCATCGGGCCTGTCACGAACCACGGGAGCGGGCGGTGAAGATTCTGGTTGCCGACGATCATCCGCTGCTGCGCGAGGCGCTGCTCCCGGTGCTGCGGGAGCTGGAGGGCGGGGTGACGCCGATCGAGGCAGCGGACGGCGATGCGGTGCGGCGCCTGGCCGCCGAGCACCCCGACATCGACCTGGTGCTGCTCGACCTCTGCCTGCCCGGCGTGCGCGGGCTCACGCTGTTCGAGGACCTGCGCCGCGACTACCCGGCCCTGCCGCTCGTGGTGCTCTCCGCGCTGGACGACCCGGGCACCGTCAAGGCGGTGCTGGCTGGGGGCGCCCTGGGGTTCATCCCCAAGTCCTCGCCCCACCAGGTCATGGTCCAGGCGCTGCGTCTCGTGCTGGCGGGGGGGCGTTATCTGCCGCCGGAGCTGATGCCTGAGCTGGCCGGGGAGGACTGGGCATCGGTCCCGGCGCCAGCGGCGAGCCCTGGGACCTCTGGGGGGGCCTCGGCCGAGACCCTGGGCCTGACCGGGCGCCAGCAGCAGGTTCTCGCGCTCCTGGCGCAGGGGAAGTCGAACAAGCAGATCTGCCGGGCGCTCGGCCTGGCGGAACCGACGGTGAAGGTCCATGTCACCGCCGTCCTCAAGGCGCTCAGGGTGACCAGCCGCGCCCAGGCGGTGGTCGCCATCAACCGCCTCGGCCTGCGGTTCGAGGGGCCGGGCGCTGCGGGTGGCTAGCGGCGCGCGGCCGAGACCAAGTGCTCGACGAGGGCGCGCAGCTTGGCCGGCGCCACGGGCTTCGGCAGCAGCGGGTAACCGCTCGCCCTCACCGCGTTCAGGGACTCGGGCGCGGTGTCGGCGCTGACCAGCGCCGCCGGGATCGCCCTGCCGGCCACCGCCTGGAGCCGCCGGATGACCTCGATGCCGGTCTCGCTGCCGGGCAGGCGGTAGTCGCAGAGCAAGGCGTCGGGTGGCCGGTCGCGGCCTTCCAGGAGGGCGACGGCCTCCTCCCCGGTCGCCGCGACCGCCACCGTACAGCCCCACTGCGCGAGCAGGCTATGCATGGCGTCGCGCACCAGGGCGTCGTCGTCCACGACGAGCACCAGGGCGCCGTGCAGGGTGTCGGTCGCGTCCATTGAAGGTGCGGGGGACTGGGGTGCGGCCTGCCGCTCCCCGCGTGGCACCTCGCAGGCAAAGACCGAACCCTTGCCGAGGTGCGAGGTGACCTCGATCCGGCTGCCCAGCAAACCGGCCAGACGCGCGGCTATGGCGAGCCCCAGGCCAAGGCCCTGGCCCAGGCTGCCGACTTGCGGGTCGGCGGCCTGGTAGAACTCCTGGAAGATCGCCCGGCGCTGCTCGGGCGCGATGCCTATACCTGAGTCCCAGACCTCGATGCGCACGCGCCCCCGGGCTGCGGCGGCGGCAGCCGATGAGGACACCGCCCTGCTGCGTGTAGCGCAGGGCGTTGGCGGCGAGGTTGAGCAGGATGCGCCCCAGCAGCACTGGATCGCTGCGCACCCAGAGGCGGCTAGGGACTATGCGCAGGCGCAGTCCCTTCTCCGCCGCGCTGGGCGCGAAGGCGCTGCCGAGATGTTCGAGCAGGGTGGCGATGGCGAAGTCGGCTACCTTGGGCGAGATGGCGCCGGCATCCAGCCGCGAGATGTCGAGGATGGCGTCGAGCAACTCCTGAAGCGCCGTCACCGCGGCCCCGGCCTGGGCCGCGATGTGTCGGGTCTCCGCATCGCGGGCACGCTCCCCGAACTGGGCGACGAAGAGCCCGAGGGCGTGCAGCGGCTGGCGCAGGTCGTGGCTCGCGGCGCGCAGGAGGCGCGACCTCGCCTGGTTGGCGCGCTCCAGCTCCCGGGTGCGCTCGGTCACCTTGAGCTCCAGGTCCGCGTAGGACTCCGCGAGACGCCCGGCCATGAGGTTGAATTCATCGGCCAGGGCCTGGAATTCGTCGCCGGTCCTGACCTCCAGCCGGTGGTCCAGGGCGCCCGCCCCGATGCGCGCGGCCCCCTCTTGGAGGGCCCGGATGGGCAGGGTCACGTGCCGGGCCAGCGCCAGGCTCGCCAGCGCCGCGAGCGCGACCGCGCCGAGGAACAGCACCGCGGTGCGCCCAACGGCGGCATACAGGGGGGCATAGGCCTCGGCGAGGGGCTGCTCGACCAGCACCACCCAGCCGAGCTCGGGGATCGGTGCGCTGGCGGCGAGCACGGGGTTGCCCTGGGGGTCGCGTCCGGTCCCCGGGTCCGGCGACCCCCGCAAATGCGTCAGAACGCTCTGCCAGGGCCGCCTGCACCTGGGGCAGGCTGGAGAGGTCGGTCTGCTTGAGCACCAGGCCGATGTCGGGGTGGGACAGGAGCAGGCCGCCGCGGTCCACAACATAGGCGTAGCCGGTGGCGCCTATGCGGATGCGCGAGACCATGTCCCAGACGAACTTGAGATTGACCTCGGCCAGGGTCACGCCCTCGCTGCGGCGTTCCGGCGCCACGGCCAGGGTCATGTAGGGCTCGGTCTCCTTGAGGAAGTGGACGGGGCCGAACCAGCTGTGCCCCGGCTTGATGCCGCGAAAGGCGGGATCGCCCGAGCGGTCGAAACCGACGCCCACCCGGTCCAGGCCAAGACGCGAGACCCGCACCTGCTCGTGCCCGCGTGCGTCCAGCCAGCTCGCCTCGGTGATGGCGGGGACCTGGCGCAGGAGCTTCAGCAGCTCTACGTAGCGCTGATCGATGGGGTCGCCACCGCCGGCCTGGGGGAGCAGGGTCCAGCCGATCTGCCGCTCGATGTCCTTGGCGAACTGCTCGATGCGCAGGGCCGCCCCCAGCGCCTTCTCCCGCTGGAGGGTGAAGAGGGCGGCGCGCGTCTCCTGGCTGGCGAAGTAGAGCCCGGTCGCCTCGCTCACCAACAGGGCGGAGCCCACCAGCAGGAGAAAGTACCGGAAATACTTACGAAACAGCCGGTCCCGGACCCAGGCCCCCGCCCTCATTCGATGATCCGGTCGGCGCGCAGGGCGATGGATTGCGGGATCTTGAGACCCAGCTCGTCCGCCGTCTCGCGATTGACGATCAGCTCGTACTGGGTGGGTTGCTCGATGGGCAGGTCGGCCGGATCGGCCCCCTTGAGGATCTTGTCCACGTAGCGGGCGGCACGCCGCTGGAGCGCCGGGTAGTCCACGCCGTAGGCCATGAGACCGCCCATGGCCGCGAAGGGCTTGTACCAGTGCATGGTCGGCAGGCCGCGCCACTTGGCGAGATCGGCCATCTGCTGGGCGTTGTAGGCAAAGACGATGGTTGGCAGGGGGTAGAAGGCGTCTGCCTTCCACTCGTCCAATTCGGCGAACGTCGGCTCGAGGTCATTGTCCTCGCGGGTCACGAAGACGCGAATCTCAAGCCCCAGGGTCTCGGCCGCGGCGGTGACGTCGCGGACATAGACGTCATTCACGCTCTGGGACATGACGGCGCTGGCCAGGACTGCGACGCGCCGGACCCCCGGCGCCACGGCCTTGAGCAGCTCCAGGCGCTTGGCGTTCAGTTCGCCGGCGTAATAGGTGAGCCCCGTCATGTTGCCGCCGGGGTGGGAGAGGCTCGCGGCGAAGCCGCCGGCAACCGGGTCGCTGCTTGCGATGAAGACCACGGGGATGTCCTGAGTCGCCGCGTGCGCCGCATCGGCGGTGAGGTGGGTCAGCGCGACCATGACATCGGGCTTGGCGGCGGCCAGCTCCTGGGCGGCACGCAGCAGACCCTCGTAGCGTGCCCCACCGTGACGGCACTCGATCACCAGGTTCCCGCCCTCCCGGTAGCCCAGCTCCGAGAGCCCGTCGCGCAGCGGCTGATTACCGCACTCGCCCTCGGTGAGGCCGAGCAGGCCCACCCGGGCTGTCTTCTCCCCCTGGGCCAGCGCCGCGGGGGCGGCGGCGCCGGTCACCAGGACGACCAAGGCGAGCAGGGACAGGATCGGCATGACCTTCTCCGCTTTGGGATTTTGCAAGCATAGACGACGCAGCCGCCCTCTTCCGCCTTGGGCAAGGCGATGCTCGGGACGCATCGGGTGCGCCTTGTGGTGGGTTGTTGTTTGCCAGTGTGCCACCAGTGCGCCATGGCAAAGAAAAGGCTATGTCTGCGTTTGGTGTTGGGCCCTTGCGCCGCAGGCCGCCCCGGAGGTGTAGGTCGGGCTTCAGCCCGACGGTGGTGTTCGGTGGATACTGCGATGCCCGGTCGGACTAAAGTCCGACCTACACCCAACGCAGACATAGCCAAAGAAATTGGCTATGTCTGCGTTAAGTGTTGGCAGACGCCAACCTGCTGAATCCGGGCGATTTCACTCCTTCTTCCCCCCCTTTTCAAAGGGGGGTAGGGGGGATTTCTTCGCCTTGGCACCGAGCCTACCCGCCGCCAATCCCCCCTCGCCCCCCTTTACCAAGGGGGGGGAAAATCGCGGGGCCCGCGGCTCGGTGCGGGACCAACCCCTAACGCAGACAGAGCCAAAGAAAAAGGGCCTAGCCGTGAAGCCAAGCCCTTGTTGTGGTGGGCCGTGTAGGATTTGAACCTACGACCAAGGGATTATGAGTCCCCTGCTCTAACCGCTGAGCTAACGGCCCTTGTCAAGGTACTTGAACACCATCCAAGGCGGCGCATGAAAGCAGGCACCCGAGCCGGCCTTTGGTCCCGTTTAACGAGGACACAGGGTTCAATCCGCTTCGAGGAAGCTTTTGAGCTTGTCGGAACGGGTCGGGTGTCGGAGCTTGCGCAGGGCCTTGGCCTCGATTTGACGGATGCGCTCGCGGGTGACGTCGAATTGCTTACCGACCTCTTCCAGGGTGTGGTCGGTGTTCATATCGATCCCGAAGCGCATGCGCAGGACCTTGGCCTCCCGTGAGGTGAGGCTGGCCAACATGTTCTGGGTGGCCTCGCGCAGCCCCTCCATGGTGGCGGACTCGACCGGGGAGACGACCCCGGAGTCTTCGATGAAGTCGCCCAGGTGGGAGTCCTCGTCGTCGCCGATGGGGGTCTCCATGGAGATCGGCTCCTTGGCGATCTTGAGGACCTTGCGGACCTTGTCTTCAGGCATCTCCATGCGTGTGGCAAGCTCCTCCGGGGTGGCCTCGCGGCCCATCTCCTGGATCATCTGACGGGAGATTCGGTTGAGCTTGTTGATGGTCTCGATCATGTGCACCGGGATGCGGATGGTGCGTGCCTGGTCCGCGATGGAGCGGGTGATGGCCTGGCGAATCCACCAGGTGGCATAGGTCGAGAACTTGTAGCCGCGGCGGTATTCGAACTTGTCCACCGCCTTCATCAGGCCGATGTTGCCCTCCTGAATCAGGTCCAGGAATTGCAGCCCGCGGTTGGTGTATTTCTTGGCGATGGAGATGACCAGCCGCAGGTTGGCCTCGACCATCTCCTTCTTGGCGCGGCGGGCCTTGGCCTCGCCGATGGACATCTTACGATTGACGTCCTTGATCTCGCCGATGGTGAGCGCGTTGAGGTGCTCCAGGTCCCGGAGCTTGCGTTGGGCCCGACGGATGTCCGGCGCCAGCTCTGCCAGACGCGCGGCATAGGGCTCGCCGCTCGCCATCTGTTGGGTCAGCCAGTCGGGGTTGGTCTCGTTCGACGGGAAGGTCTCGATGAAGGTTTTACGCGGCATGCCGGCGTCTTCGACGCACAGGCTCATGATGGCCTTTTCCTGGCCCCGGATGCGATCCACGGTGCCGCGCAGGATGCCAGCCAATTCCTGGAAGGTCCCGGCGATGAGTTTGAACTGGAGGAATGCCTCTGAGACGTCGCCCAGGGCCTGACGCACGAGCGGGTCGGAACGCCCGTGGTCTTCGAGTTGGCCCTTGAGGGTCGCACAGCGATCTCGCAGCATCTGGACGCGGCGGGCGACCTCTTCGGGGTCCGGGCCGGTGGGGACGGGGGCGGCCTCCTCGGTCACCTCCTCTTCGTCTCCTGCCACCTCGGCGGCCGGTTCGTCGTGGGCTTCGGCGGCGGCCACGACTACCGGGATCGGGACTTGGACTTCGGGCTCCTCGTCGTTGAACCCGGAGATCACGTCGCTCAGGCGCCGCTCGTCCTTCTCCACCATGTCGAACAGCTCGATGAGCTTCGCGACGGAGCGCGGATACACGGACAGGGCCGACAGGACCTGGTTGAGCCCTTCTTCGATGCGTTTGGCGATCTTGAGCTCGCCCTCGCGTGTCAGGAGCTCGACGGTGCCCATCTCGCGCATGTACATGCGCACGGGATCGGTGGTGCGGCCGAAGTCGCTGTCTACCGAGGCCAGGGCGGCGGCGGCTTCTTCGGCGGCATCGTCGTCAGAGGCGGCATTGTCCGACAGGGTGTCCAGCTCCGCGGGGGCGGTCTCGTGGACCATGATCCCCATGTCGTTGATCATCCGGACAATGTCCTCGATCTGCTCGGGCTCGACGATGCCGGGCGGGAGGTGATCGTTGACCTCACTGTAGGTCAAGAAGCCTTGCTCCTTGCCTTTTGCGATGAGTTGCTTCAGTTGAGTCTGTGGCTGTTCTTGATCCATGGGATACCTTGCAGCCGCCGGCGGGCGAGTGGATTAAGGGAAAACTACGTATGTTAGCCGATATTCGGCGTTAGGCTCTAATCGGCGATGCTACCGCCCGATTCGGACTCGCCCGGTGGAGGAGTCAAGGCGGCCCGCAGGCGGCGCTTGTCTTCCTCACTCCACTGCGAGGGGCTCAGGCGATTGAGCAACCCCTGGCGCTCTGTCGCGGCTACCTGCGCATTGAGGGCCGCCAGTGCCCCCACAAACTCTGGCTCGACCCCGGTGGGTGGGATGTGCCGCAACAGGGCAGGGTCCGCCAGGCGATCCAGGTGGGCGGAGTCCGGCGTGTCACGCCACCGCTCCATCAGCGCGCCAGCGCTTAAATGTGGCCGGATGGACAAGGCGTCAAGGATGCCAGCCAGAAGCGGGGTTCCAGGGTTGTCCTGTCGCCGCCAGTGGTCCGGCACCCGAGCCGCTGCCGCGGCAACGCTCGGGTACTGTAGCAGCAGGGCGATGGCCAGCCGCAGCGGGGTGAGTGGAGCCTGACGCGCCTGGCGCCCGGACCTGGGCCGGATCGGCGCCTGCCGCGGAGCGGGCGTCGCAGGGGCCAACCCGAGGGCGGCGATCCCCACCACGGCGGCCAGGCGGGCTGTGAGCATCTCCCGCAGCAGGCCTTGGGGGACCTTGGCGATGAACGGCTCGGCCAGGCTCGCCAGGCGCGCGCGACCATCCAGGGTGTCCATATCGACCTCGGCGCTGAGGTGATCGAAGAGGCATTCCGACAGGGGCATGGCGGTGCGCACCCGAGCCTCGAAGGCCGCGGCGCCCTCCTTGCGGACCAGGGTGTCGGGGTCCTCGCCGTCCGGGAGGAAAAGAAAGCGGATCTCCTGGCGGCCCGTGGCCAGGGGCAGGCAGGTCTGCAGGGCCTTCCATGCGGCGTCGCGCCCGGCACGGTCGCCATCGAAGGCGAAGGTGACCCCGGGGGCACTGGTGAGCAGGCGTTGCAGGTGGTCGGGTGTCGTGGCGGTCCCGAGTGTGGCGACCGCGTAGGGGATGCCGGACTGGGCCAGGGCGATGACGTCCATATAGCCCTCGACCACCAGGATCCGCTGGAGTTGGCGGCTCGCCTGTTGGGCCTCGTAGAAGCCATAGAGCTCGCGGCCCTTGTGGAAAAGGGGCGTTTCAGGGGAGTTGAGGTACTTCGGTTTGTGGTCCCCCAATACTCGTCCGCCAAAGCCGATGACGCGCCCGCGCCGGTCCCGGATGGGGAACATAATGCGGTCGCGGAAGCGGTCGTAGCGCTTGCCGTCCTGCTCCACGACCAGCCCGACCTCGATCAGGCGCTCGCGCGCGCTGGCTCCCTCGCCCAGATTGCGCAGGACCAGATCCCACTCCGGCGGGGCGAAGCCTACCCCGAAGCGGCCGGCGATCTCGCCGGTCAGGCCGCGGGCCTTCAGGTAGTCGATGGCACGGCCGGCTTGCGGGTGCTCGCGCAATTGCCGCCGATATAGGGCGGCTGCCTCGGCCAGGATGCCAAACAGGGGCTTGAGGTCTGGGCCTGGGTGCTGGCCCTCTGAGGCGGGGACTTCCAGGCCGGCACGCTGGCACAGTTCCTCGACGGCATCGAGGAAGCCCATGTGCTCGTACTCCATGAGAAAGCCGATGGCGCTGCCATGGGCGCCACAGCCAAAGCAGTGGTAGAACTGCTTTTCGCGGCTTACGGTGAAGGAGGGGGTCTTCTCGTCGTGAAAGGGGCAGCACGCCTGATAGTCGCGCCCCGCCTTACGCAGCGGCACGCGACCGTTGATCAACTCTACGATGTCGGTCCTTGCCAGGACATCGTCGATGAATTCAGGGGGAGTCTGCCGGCCATGGGGCAAAGCTAGCAGAAGACGGGCGGATTGCAGGCGGTTCGACCTCGAGTCAGGCCCCGAGGCGCTGCTTGATCAGGGCGCTGATCGCGCCCATGTCGGCCCGGCCCTGGGCCTGGGGCCGGATCTGGGCCATGACCTTGCTCATGTCCTTCATACCGGCGGCGCCCGTGGCGGCGATGGCGGCATCGATCAGGGCCGCGATCTCGGCCTCGGTCAGGGCTTGGGGAAGGTAGCCCTGGCAGACCTCGATCTCGTAGCGCTCGACCTCGGCTAAGTCCTCTCGCCCGGCGGCCGAGTACTGGCCGACCGAGTCGCGGCGCTGTTTGACCATTTTGTCGAGTACAGCCAACACTTGCGTGTCGTCGAGCTCGATGCGCTCATCGACCTCGCGCTGCTGAATCGCCGCAAGGATAAGACGAACCACCCCCAAGCGGCGCTTGTCGCCCGCCTTAAGGGCGTTCTTCATGTCGTCCTTGATGTGTTGCTTGAGCATCGCCAGGTTGTCTCGGTGGTGTGCTGGGCGGCGCCGCGTACAGCGGGCGCTGGGCGCCCGGCCTGCCGACGCCGGCGAGCCGAGTGCAGGTAACGACTGCCTAGAACGGACGCTCCCAGCGGCGGCTCTCGCGGGAAAGCTTCTTGTGGTGACGCTTCACGGCGGCGGCCTTCTTGCGCTTGCGCTCGGAGGTGGGCTTCTCATAGAACTCCCGGCGACGAACCTCCGCGAGGACCCCCGCCTTTTCGCAGGAGCGCTTGAACCGACGCATCGCGACTTCGAAGGGTTCGTTCTCTTTGATCCGGACGCTGGGCATGACTGAAGGCTCTTCCTCGGGTCTTGGCCACAAAGGGCTGGGGTGGACGGGGCCGCGGACAAAAAGCGGCGTACAAAGATCGCGCAGTTTACCCGGGACGGCCGCTCAGTGCAAAGGTCAAGGCCACGGATAGCGATGAAGCAGAGATCCCGGTGGGAGCAACCATCTCTGTGAGGTCTGTAATCACTGGCGCCGGCCTCGCCGTGTGCGCCGCGCCTCCGATGCAGGCCACCGTCGATTGGCCATAGGCGCATCTGGCGCAGCGGCTTTTGAGTGTCCGAGGGCGTCTTCTCGCCGGGCATTCCTCGCACGGCCCATCAATCCAGGATGTGGCTGACCAGTCCGTCGGCGAGCTTGGGCTCAAACCAGGTGGACTTGGGCGGCATGACCTCGCCGATGTCGGCCACCGCCATGAGGTCGGGCATGCGCGTGGGGTAGAGGGAGAAAGCGACCCGCATCTCCCCGTGATCCACCCGGATGGTCAGGCCCTCCAGTCCGCGGATGCCGCCGACGAAGTCAATGCGGTCGTCACGCCTGGGATCGACGATGCCGAGGATGGGCTCAATCAGGTTGTCCTGGAGCAGACTGACGTCCAGTCGCGCCACAGGATCGTCCCAGGGGATGCGCGCCGGGTCCAGGGTCAAACGGTACCAGGACCCGTCCAGGTACATGCCGAACTCCGCTGGCTGGGAGGGCTGGACGGGCTCGGATTCAAGCTCAACCTTGAAGGGGACCGCGATCCGGGCAAGGAATGCATCGGCGTCCAGCCCGTGCAGGTCGCGCACCAGCCGGTTGTAGGCCAGGATCTGCATCTCGGTGTGGGGGAAGATCACTGCGAGGAAGGTGTTGTAGGGCTCTTCCCCGGTGTGGTCCGGGTTGGCGGCCCGGCGCGCCGCAGCGACTCGGGAGGCGGCAGCGGAACGATGGTGACCGTCGGCCACATACAGGGCCCCGAGGGCCTCGAAGGCCTGGGTCAGGCCGTCGATCATGGCCCTGTCGGCCACCGGCCAGACCTCATGGCGGACCCCGTCCACGGCGGTGATATCGACCTCCGGGGCCCCGGCGGAGACCGCCGCCAGAGTGGCGTCAATGGTCTGGGTGCTCGGGTAGACGAGGAAGACCGGTCCGGTCTGAGCATTGAGGGCGTCGATCTGGCGGACGCGGTCGTCTTCCTTCACCGGGCGCGTGAACTCGTGCTTCTTGATGCGATCTGCGTCGTAGGCGGCCACAGAAGCAGCGGCTACCAACCCGGTCTGTACGTGCTGGCCCATGGTCAGGCGGTAGACGTAGTACCGGTCGCCGGGGTCCCGCAGGAGTATGCCCTCGGCGATCATCAGCTCCAGATTTTCCCTGCCCTTGCCGTAGACCTCAGGGGAATAGGGGTCGATTCCCTTAGGCAGATCGACCTCGGGGCGGGAGATGTGCAGGAAGCTCCAGGGGCGCCCATCCACCATGATGCGTGCCTCGCTGGCGCTCACCACATCGTAGGGTGGGGCGGCGACGTTCTCGGCGCGGTTGGGGGCCGGGCGTAGGCCGGCGAAGGGCTTGATCAGGGACATGGGCGATACTCCGCGGTCAGACTCCGGGTGCGGGGGCGCGGGCAGGCCCCCTTGGGTGCTTCCATCTGGAAAGGACAGTTCGAGCCGCAAACAAGCGCGACTGGACACAAATAGAACAGCGACCTGGGGCCCTCAGCGTGTTGGCGGGGAGTAGAGGATGCCTCCATCGCGCCACAGGGCATTGAGCCCACGCTTGATCTTGAGGGGGGACTGGTCGCCTAAGTTGCGGTCGAAGACCTCGGCGTAGTTGCCCACCTGCTTGACGATGCGCCAGCTCCAGCCGGGCTCCAGGCCGAGCATGCCGGCGCTCTGCCCATCGACATCGAGCAGGCGGCGAACCTCCTCGGTCTTGGCCAGTTGGCGGACGGCATCGGCATTGGCGGAGCTCACCCCGGTCTCCTCGGCGTTGATCATGACGAAGAGGGTCCAGCGCACGATGTCGAACCAGGTTTGATCGCCCCTGCGCACCGCCGGGCTCAGGGGCTCCTTGGAGATGACCTCCGGGAGTATGCGCTGGGCGTGGGCCTCGCCCATTTCTGCGCGCAGGGAGTGCAATTGGGAGTGGTCGCCGGTGATGGCGTCGCACTTACCGGCCAGGTAGGCCTCCTTTGAGGCGTTGGCGTCTTTGGTCAGGACCAGCTCCAGTTGCATCCGGTTGCGAGTGAAGAAGGCTTCGGCGTTGGCAGGGCTGGTGCTGTCCTCGATGGCGCAGACCTTTTTGCGGTTCAGTTCCACCGCACTGAGGATGTTGCTGCCGCGGGGGACCATGAAGCCCTGGCCGTCGTGGTAGAGAATGCCGACGAAGGCCATCCCCAGATCGAGGTCGCGGGACAGGGTCCAGGTGGTGTTGCGCGAGAGCAGGTCCACCTCGCCCTCGCGCAGGGCGTCGAAGCGGTCAGAGTTGTTCAGCGGCACGAAGGTGACCTTGTCAGCATTGCCCAGGACCGCCGCGGCCACCGCCCGGCAGAAGTCTACATCCAGGCCGGTCCAGAGCCCGGCGGCGTCCTTGTGGGAGAGCCCGGGAACTTCGCCGTTCACCCCGCAGCGCAGGGTGCCGCGGGCGCGGACGTCATCCAGGGTCGCAGCCCCGGCCTGGGTCAGGAAACCGATCAGGACGAGGCTGGCGGACCAGAGGGTGAGAGGGCGCATCGGTGGGTCTCCTGGAAGGGGCTGGTTGGGCTCGACGCTGGGGCGGCGGTTGGCGCGGCAGCCGCTACCAGCTCAGCAGGGCCCATTGCGGGACATTACTCGCGTTGTGGGTCTCGCCGCGGTGCCAGGCCATGTCCCCGGAGCCGTCCTCATCCACCAAATAATACGGGGCGCCGACAGCGGGGGTGACCTTGACCTGATAGGTGCGGTGGTTGACCTGGTACTCCTGGACCGTGGCGCCTGGCTGCTCGCGCACCGTAACAGTGGGCTCCAGGTCCGAGTCGCCCACCGACAGGTCCAGCACGGCGCCGTCCAGGACAGGGGCAACACCGAGCCCGATCGTCAGGGCCAGGGCCAGAGTCGGAGCTGTGACGAAGCGGGACAACAGGGATGGGTTGGGCTTTGGCATCGGGCGGACATTGGTTGGGCGGCGCGGCGCGGCTATGGTAGCAGGAAGGCAGCGGGTCGGCGCGGGGTGACCGATGGACCGCTGCCCTGGGAGCGGGCGGGCAGACGGGCCATCGTTTCGGCTGGGATTCCCGGAACCTGGCCACGCAATGATACCCTTGCCAACGCAGTGCGCCTTCCCGTTTCGTCAGGCGCCGGACCGCGTATCGCCGCCATTGACAGGCCCCATTGGATGCCAGCGCCATGATCGCCATCACACCTCGCACCATCTGGTTCGCCCAAGCGGCGGGCTGCGCCGGCTTGGCCATCGCCAGCCTGGTCCTGACCGTCTGGCTGGACTTGCACCCCTGTCATCTGTGTATCTTCCAGCGCCTGTTGTTCATGCTCATCGCCATCCTGGCCCTGGTTGCGGCACTCCTGGTCAGCCCGGGAGGCCGGCGCCTTCCGGGCGTGCTGGTCCTTGGCCTCGCGGGTCTGGGTATCGCCACTGCTGTTTATCAGACCTGGCTCCAGGCACAGCCACCGGGCTCCATCTCCTGCGTCGGCGGTCAGCCCGGTCTGATCGAACAAATGGTGGAATGGCTCGGGCAACAGGTACCTTCCCTGTTCCTCGCTACCGGCTTCTGCGAGGAGGCAGAGCTGGTTATCTTTGGCCTTTCCCTTGCCCACTGGGCTCTGTTGAGCTTTACCGCTTGTCTCATGTCGGCGGCCTGGGCCCTCTTGGCTGACCGCCGCACGGGCCACTGATCCGCCCGCATCCCATTCTGACCGGAGATCCCTATGCCCTTGACCCGCCGTCGCTTCGAGCAGTTGCTTCTGGGTGCCCTCTGCGCGACTTTACAGCCGGGCACTGCCACCGCCGATCTGGTCCAGGGTCGGGATTGGCGCCCCATTACCCCTCCCCAACCCAGCGGCGTCCCCGGCAAGATCGAGGTCTTGGAGTTTTTCTCCTACGGGTGCCCCCATTGCGGCGACCTCAACCCGTTGATCGCCCCCTGGGTGGCGCACCTGCCGGAGGACCTGGTCTTCCGTCGCATGCCGGTCTCCTTTGGACGTGCCGCCTGGGCCAACCTGGGCCGGCTCTATTTCAGTCTGGACCTGATGGGGGAACTGACGCGCCTGGATCAGGCGGTGTTCGATGCCATCCATCGAGAGCGGCTCAGCCTGTTCACCGAGCCTGCCATCCGCGATTGGGTGATCAAGCAGGGGGTCGATATCGCGGCCTTCCAGGCCGCGTTCGACTCCTTCGATGTCAACACGCGCCTGAAGCGCAGTGACCAAATGGCGCAGAACTACGCAGTGGACCGGGTTCCCATGATCGCTGTGGATGGGCGTTACGCGGTGACCGGGCTCGGTGCGAAAGGCCTGCCGGAGTTGCTGCGCATTGCCGATGAACTGACCGGGATGGCACGGGAGCAGCGGGCCGGAGCGTCGGCGAACCCCGCCGCCCAGGTCGCGAGCGACTCGTGAGTCTGATCGCCGCCGTGGCGGTCTTTGTCGGTGCTGGCCTGGGCGCCTTGCTACGCTGGGGCCTGGGGGCACGCCTGAATCCCGTCTTTCCTACCCTACCGCTGGGGACCCTGGCCGCCAATCTCCTGGGTGGACTCCTGGTTGGCGTCGCTGTGGCCTGGTTCGGCCGGCATTCGGGTGTCCCACCGGAGTGGCGCCTTTTTCTCATCACCGGCTTTCTGGGTGGCCTTACGACCTTCTCGACCTTCTCGGCGGAGGTCGTCACCCTACTGGCTCGGGGCGAGTACGCCTGGGGTCTGGCCGCAGCGAGCGCCCATCTGGCCGGTTCCCTGACCCTGACGGCCCTGGGTATTGCCCTAGCCCACCTGGCTATGGCCCGACTCTGATCCTATTCCGACCTGGTCAGGTCCGGGTCACCCACAGGACCCAAAACATGAATGGCTGCTTTCTCAAGTTCTACGTGGCGGAAAACCGCCGTTACCACAAGCGCCTCGCCTATGAGTGGTTGTTGGAGGAGGGGAGGCGTCTTGGCCTGCACGGCGGCTCCGCCTTCCGCGCCCTGGCTGGGTTCGGTCGCCACGGGAGGCTGCATGAGGAGCAGTTCTTCGAGTTGGCCGGCGACCTGCCGGTGGAAGTGAGCTTCGTCCTGACCCAGGACGAGGCGGACCGCTTTCTGGCCCACGTCGCCACCGAGGGGCTGAGCCTCTTCTACTTGAGGGTCCCGGTGGACTTCGGGTTTACCGACCGTCACGACGATTGACTGGCACCGCGCTCGTGCCGGTATGCGGCAGGCGAGTACCGCCTGGGCGAGCGCCGCGGACTGTCGCTGTGCAGACTTGGCATCAGGGATGTACATGTCCGGGGTTGTCGGCGTCCTGCCGCCGCACCCTCGCGCACCCGAAAAAAGAGACCCCGGTGGCCCGGGGTCAACAGAGAGGAGGATGCTCCAATTCGGAGAGTCTGAGCGGTGCCGGGCAGATAAGTTCCGTGCCTGAAGCGGGAAGGAACGGACCCGTCGGATGCCGGCACGGGGCGCGGTGCCTTGTCGCCCACAGGGCCCGCGGAAAAAAGTCATTCCCTTTTGTTGTCGATTGGCTGATACTTCGACCTACTTGCTGAGGGCAAAGTGCCAGACCAAGCCGTTGCCTTCAGCGTGAAGAGGGGTAGATACTCCCAGTCCTGATTATGTGCTCTGTGCGATCAAGAAGTCACAGGCCGGGATCCGACGCAGTGAAATCGGCGTGACCCAGAGGGCGCAACCCGCCCGGTCAGAAGCCGAATGTCCCGGACCCCACCGGGAAGGAATCTCGATATTTGAACCTGCCCGGAAGGGCGCTCGGCACCGTTGCACACGGCCAGCCCACTGCGGCACGTTTTTACACCCAAGCGGACAGGCGCAGCCCCCAGACCCCGGGGAACACGGGCTTGATGCCTCCCACGCCAGTCACTACCTGGCATTAGCGTGTTGACGTGGCGTACAGGTCAGGGCTCTATCCGGGACTGATGTCCACGGGATACGCCCCAGATCCCGGGGTAGGCAACGCTTCCATCCCAGATCACGCACCGAACCCAAGGCCAGCCCCGCGACACTCCCATCCGGACCCGACAAGGGTCCCATGTACCCCGCAGGAAGAGCGCCGGCGACATCCCCAGGCGCGGCCGACATCCCTCCCGTTCAGAGGCCACAGATGGCGAAGACCCAAACCATAGCCCCCCTCAACCTACACATCGGTGGCGACCTACTCGCCATGGACCGCGGCCTGCGCCGACTGATCGAGACGGAGGCGCGCGCCTTGAAGGCTCGCTTCCCCAGCCAAAACATTCAGTTGCGCGTGCGCATCGCCGCAGAATTCGACCCGGCTCGTGGCCATCAGGTCCGCTGCGAGATCGACGCTGCCCCGGCCGAACGCCGCCAGGTCGTGGTCCGGGAGTTTCGCAAGGAGGCTCGCGACGCGATCACCCAGGCCTTCGCTAGTGCCAAGACCCAGCTCCAACGCCTGCGGCGACGCTCGATCTTGCCGCTGGCCCAGGGGCAGCATTCTGCTCAGGCCCCAGCCAGTACCCTCAGCCCCGCAGGGGTCTGACCCTGCCTTTGCGTCCCCTCGTGCGTGCGGAAGACTCGGTCAGATGGGACCCATCCGTTGGGGCGCCGCTTATAGCCGATTCTCGAGGATCAGGAACCAAGGTCGGCGCGACAAGGGCTGTAGGCGCCCTCCGCTGTCCAGTTCCAAGGTTGTCTTCGACACCGAGTTACGGACATTACCGCCGATCGCTTCCAGGGTCTGCCCGCTCTTGGCCACCACCAAGTCGCAATGGGTGTTCGACCCCCTAAGCATCCAGGCACTGGTATAGCCGTCGCTACCCACAGGATGGGAGGAGCCACGCGATGCGCAAACGAGGTCCCCGGGCTTGGGGCTGTAATCCGCGATCCGTCTGGGGACGAACCAACGACCCGGGTACCCGGCCTCGTCGATCATGCCCGCGAGGTAGATCCAGTGCGCAGGGGCGGGGCGAAATTGGTGCTCCGGCACGCCTGACCCCTGCATGATCCAACTGATGAAGGCTGCCGACCAGGGCTGCCGACAGTCCATACCGTCCAGTCCGCCCTTACCCGCCACTCGCCAGTAGGCGTTTACCCGCTGGCTGATCGCATCGTCGTCGTCCTCCCAGGACCCGATGTGAGAGATGCTCTCGCCGGTCCGTTTCAGGACCACCGTCTGCCGGCCGAAGCGCTCCCACTCACCTGTTGCACGGGAGATCAATGCCTGTTTGACTGCGGGGTTGGGTGGTGGTGGTGGCCCCAGGGGGCGTCCCGCCCAAGTCCCAGGCCCGGAGGGCGGCGGGGTGGTGGCGCAGCCGACGAGGGACAGGCACAGCGCCAGGGCCGCGGCTATGCCCGGGGTGCGGGTGCAGCCCCCGGCCTGGAGCAGCAGCCCAGGAGCAGGCGCCGGTGCGGTGGCGATGGACGCAAGAACAGGCATCGGCTCGGCCGGGGCCGGGGCTCGGGTTGGCACGGCGTGGGACTCCATGAGGGCGTGGCCGGGGTAGGCGTATCGGCGACGCGCAGCACGTCACAGCGATTCCGAAGCTTATCATCCTTGGTGCTAGATGCAGGCATACCGACGCCTCCGCGCCATCGTCGGCACGCATGGCCGGGATGCGGCCAGCAGTCTGCGCTCTGGCGATTCCCCGCCCCTGGCGGTGGCGCTCGACGTCGGCGCGTCCAGCCTGGCCACGGCGGACGCCGTACCGGATGCCAATGCCAGGTGGCATGGCCTCACGAACATCGCTGTTTAGGGCCAGGGCAGACTGAGGGAGCCCCGGGTCTCTAACGCAGCAACTGCACCTCGATACCCAAGGCAAGGGCTCCCCAGTCGCGATCCGCGGTGAGCACCGGGGTGGATTTATCGAGCGCCAGCGCAAGGCAGGCGCGATCACCCAGCGACAGGCCGAGGCCACGGGTCTGCGCCCACAAGCGGGCGGCCTGGTCGGCCTGGACCGCGGTGAACGGTTCGATGGCAAGACCCAGGTCGGTCATCTCCTCCAGCATCCCCCGAACCTCCACGCCCTTTTGCAGGGACTTCTGGATGACCTCGGACCAATTGACAGAGGACATCGAGGCACCGTCCAGGATACCCCGGACGCGCTCGCCACCGGACTCGCCGTGCAGCCACGCCAGCAGCGCGGAGGCATCGAGCACCAGGGTCATTTGCCGTCGTCCAGCCGTGCCTCGGCCCGTCGTTCCGCGACGAGTTCTTCGGCTAGGTTTTCCCCCCTGGGAATGTGTGCGAAACGCGCCAACAGCCGTTGCTCGATCACCTCGCGCCGCTCCAGCACGATGCTGTCGCCGGCACGGCGCACCAGCAATCGGTCCCCTGGATGGAGATTCAATGCCTTGCGCAGAGGGGCTGGGATCACCAACCGCCCCTGGGCACCCATCTGGATCTCGTTGCGGGTCTCTTGCATGTCATCGTCTACTATCGTGGCAGGTTGCTGTAAGAGTGCCACGTCTGCGTTAGGCGTGCCAGTACTTCGCGAACGGGATGTCAGTTGCCAGCCCGTGAGAATGGCCGTTGCCCCATTCGGCAAGATGGGCGGTACCAAAGACCTCCAGGGTCTCCCCGGTGCTCGGCGACGTGGGAGTGTGGCGGAAGATGGTCCAACGCGCGCACCTCAACGCGGCAGTTCGAGAAACGGGCGATGCTCGGCAGGACGGCCGGCTAGAGCAACCAGTGCTCTACACCGATCGGGGTCAGTCTCCGGCGGCCTGACCAGGCGGCGGCGCCTTGAGGATATGCCGCTTCATCTTGCCAATGACGTGCATCTCGCAGGCAGGGCAGTCGAAGCGCAGGGTCAGGCGCTCGTTGCCGTTCACCAGCGTCATGGGTTCGGCGCGGACCTGGCCCTGGACCCCGGTGATACCCTTGGCCTGCTTGGGACAGAGGCTGAAGGCATAACGCAGGCAATGCTTGGTGATCATCAGCGAGACCTCGCCGGGTTGCGCGTGGGCCTCGTAGGCAGGCTCGATGCGGCCGACCCCATGGCGGGCGTAGAAGGCGCGTGCCGCGGCGTTGTAGACGTTGGCGAGGTAGGTCAAGGCCTGTTCCGGATAGGTCGGCGGCGGCTCCTTGGCCGGCCTGCGTATGGGCCGCACATAGGCCGCCCGGCGGGCGGCCTCCAGGCGTTCGACCGCCTCGCGCCTCAGGGCCTTGGCGGCGGACCCGGGCAGGAACCATGCCCGACTCCATTCGATGGCGAGCGCCTCCAGGACGAAGTCGGTGTGACCGAACCCCGAGAGCTGGTCCCTCAGGCCCGCCTCGGCCTTGGCCGGGTCCCGCGCCGGTTGGTGGTCGCAGTTTAGATCGGCGGACGCCTGACAGCCGTCGGCGTCGCGCAGGGTCAGGGTGAAACCCGCTGCGGTCTCGGTGAGCCGTACGCTGACGGGGATGCGGCGTTCGGCGGAAGTCCGGGCCAGGGCCTGCTCCCAGACGTGGTCGCGGTTACGGGTGAGGCCCACACCGGGCTTCAGCCCGGGCAGGGCGCCGATGGCCTCGTTGGGCCAAATTCGCCAGAGCCCCTCGCCGACGGACTCCGCTCGGTTGGCCTGGAGCCCCACGACTGTCCGTTTGTTGAGATAGGTGAGTCCGTCGCCGTTGGCCATGGGCTCGCCGGTGCAGAGCTCGATCCAGTCCGGGCCCAGGCGGGTGACGGTCCCAAGGGGCAGCCCGACGAAGGCCGGGCTGTCGAAGGCGCCGATATCGGCCTTGCGGCCGGTGGAGAAGTAGTCCGTGGAGCCGCGGTGGAAGGTCTTGTCCGGATTGGGGTCGAACAGGAGCCGGGTGCGCCCGCTGGAGGCGCAGGTCAGGTCCCTGCGCCGGTCGATGATCTTGTCCAGCAACAGCCGGTAGTGTCCGGTGATGTTCTTGACGTAGTCCGCGTCCTTGTAGCGTCCCTCGATCTTGAAGGACTGCACACCGGCGGCGATCAGCGCCTCCAGGTTGGCGCCCTGATTGTTGTCCTTGAGCGACAGCAGGTGCTTGTCGAAGGCGACGACGCGGCCCTGCTGGTCCTCCAGGGTATAGGGCAGGCGGCACGCCTGGGAGCAGTCGCCGCGGTTGGCGCTGCGCCCGGTCTGGGCATGGCTGATGTAGCACTGGCCGGAGAAGGCGACGCACAGGGCGCCGTGGATAAAGTGCTCGATCAGGGTGTCGGGTGGCACAGCGGCGCGCACGGCGGCGATCTCGGGGATGGCCAGCTCCCGGGCCAGGACGATCTGGGAGAAACCCACCTGGGCCAGGAAACGCGCCTTTTCCGGGGTGCGGATGTCGCACTGGGTGGAGGCGTGCAGGTCAATGGGCGGCAGGTCCAGTTCCAGAATCCCCATGTCCTGGATGATGAGGGCGTCCACCCCGGCGTCGTAGAGGGTGTGGATCAGACGGCGGGCGGGCTCCAGCTCGTCGTCGTGGAGAATGGTGTTGAGGGTGACGTAGATGCGGGCGTGGAAGCGGTGTGCGTACTCCACCAGCCCGGCGATCTCGGCCACCGGGTTGCCTGCATTGTGGCGGGCACCGAAGGCCGGGCCCCCGATGTAGACGGCGTCCGCCCCGTGCCGGATCGCCTCGCGGCCGATGGCGGCGGTCTTGGCGGGTGCGAGGAGTTCGAGCGGGATGGATTGCCTGTTCATGGTGGCGGAGCCGACCTAATCGCTGTGGGTTTGATGTGTGTTGTTTTGGAAAGGGTTTGGTTCTTTCGCCGCTCAATAGGCGCGGGCTTGCGTGCGGCTACTTCAGCCGCAAGCCCGTGGCAGCGGTTATACTGACACCCCGCCCGCCCAAGACCCCGGCCCTTGCGATGACCCGCGGTATCCACCTCAAACACCTCACCGCCACGGACCTCAGCCTACTTGGCCTCCCGCAGGAGCTGCTGGAGGCGGACGGGGTCTCCGCCGACCCCGACCAACTGGCCACCGAGGGTGACCCCACGCTGGTGCGCATCACACAGGAGGTCCGCGCGGCACTCGAGGATACCCTTGTCCTCCTGGACCAGGCCCTGACCCTTGGCCAAGGCCCTGCTCCCATCCACGCCCAGACCCAGGGTCGAAACGCCCAACCCGCGGCTTGAGTCCACCTGAGACGGCCGACCGAGTCGATCCAGGCCCGCCCGTCCATATCCCGGTCAGCCCTGACCAAGGGGCGGGCGCAGGCGGTCCAGACGCAGGCGCTGGCGCTCGTCGAACAGGCGCCGGGAACCCAGCCACACGGCCGTAGTGGCACCCAACCCGGTCCCGGCGGAGATGACGAACATCACCAAGAGCTGGTACTTGGCGGCCTCGATGGGCGGGCTGCCAGCGAGTATCTGCCCGGTCATCATCCCCGGCAGGCTCACCACACCGGCGGTGGCCATGGCGTTGACGATGGGGATGAGGCCGGCGCGCAGGGCGTCGCGGCGGATGCCGGAGATGGCGCAGTCCCAGGTCTCCCCCAGGATCAGGCGGGCCTCTATGCGCCCGCGGGCGTTCCAGGCGTCTCGGGTGAGGTTGTCCAGCGCCAGGGCCACACCGCTCATGGTGTTGCCGAGCAACATGCCTAAAAGCGGAATCAGGTACTGGGGCTGATACCAAGGTTCCACGCCGATGATGACCGCCAACGTCAGGATCAGGACGCTGAAGGAGGACAGAAACATGGACAGGGTCCCGATGCCATAGCCCCAGGCACCGACAAAGCGGTGCTTTTGGCGGGACAGGGCCTCCCAGCCGGCGAAGCCGAGCATCGCCAGGGCCATGAGCGCGATGAGCCCCGGGTTGGTGGTAGCGAAGAGGGCATGCAGGACATAGCCGATGAGGCTCAGCTGCACGGCGCTGCGCAACGCCGCGACGAGCAGGCGCTGCTCGACCCCCAGGTGCAGGCGCCAAGAAAGCCCCGCCAGCAGCAAGACCAGTCCGGCGGCCAGGGTCAGGTCGAACGGGCTGAGGTGGATCAGGGTCATCGGGTCAGTTCCTCGTTCCTTTGCAAGGGGGTAGTTCTACTTTGTCCGATTACCCCAAGGCAGGTCAGGCACCGGGAGGCGCTGGGCAGCCAATCTCCCCCAGGTTGCAGCACACCTTTTGGCAAGGCGCTTTGCCATCTGCCGAATCGTGTCCTGGGCGTCGAGGTCGCGCCGGGAAAGGGAGTGGCTGAGGAGTGTTTCGATATCCGAGCACCTGAGCAGGGGGTAGGCGCCGCATCGGGCGATGCGTTTCCGGGCCTGAACCGCAGGGCTATCGCTACCAGCGCCATGTGATGGTGCCACGAACGCCACTTGCACGTCTGATGATCGGCCATCCCGCACTCGCTCTTGGCCTCCTAACGCCTGCTTGATCCAAAGCCGTTGCCAGGCCGGGCGGTGTGGCGCCGCGGCCCCTTTGGAGACGGCGCTCTCGGGCAAGATCACGCGCCGCCAGGGTTGGGCGGCTGCGCCGCCGCCCTTCGGTCCACCCGCCCGGCAGGGCTATGTGCCCGCAGGCGGCTTGTACGAGCGCCTATGCCTGCGTCGGGGTACACACGGCGTGGGATCGCACTGACCAGGTGCGCTGATTTTTTGGACGTCGGGCCCGATGCCCTGCCGCGTCGCCCTGGCCTTCGGCTAACACGCCTGCCCGATCATTGTGGTATTCCGCCGGCTCTACGGCCAATTGGTCACGCCCTGGCGCCCTCGGCCGCGCCGCGCCCTCACCGCTGCGACTCGCCCGCGGCGGCAAATTCCTATTGCCTGAGAGGTGCTGACCCTGGCACGGCGTATTTCCGGTCGATATACAAGCGCGCCGCCAGTGTTTCTGCCATCATTTCACTCCGAATCATCCCCGCGAACTCTATCTGACCCTTTCGGTAAATGGATCTTGGCGAGCGGTTGCCCATTGCATCGCGTATTTGTGAATTACTTCACGGATTTAGTGATTAGGCAATAAAATACCGCATAATTTTACGAACACAGATATTGCTTAACGGATTAGTGTTCAGGGTAAGCGATTGATCTAAATAGCTTCTCTGCATTTCAGCGTTCCCATATAAATCAGCCGGTTATCGATTATGCCGACTAAAGTAAAGTTCCCGACCTTGCACTTGGCGATGCGGACCTTATGTGCGTTCTACGCAGATCTGCTGCAGGTCCTGTGCTGTTCCTGGGCCTGCCCGAGGGGCTTCGCAACGCCTCCATGCAGGAATGGATGGAACAGCCCTTGGCGGTCCCCGCCAATACCTATTCCGAGGGATGCATGACCTACGATCTGCGCCGGCACGGCCTCATCCAACGCATCCTCAACAACCACAGCTCCCAGGTCACCGACTGGGGATCCGCGTCGGCGTATGCATCGCCAAGGTGCACAGTCGCATCCTGCATCCGGGCCTGTCCCAACCGTTCGACGGCGGCCAAGGCCTCAAATAGACCCGTCGCCATGGCCATGCGCCGCCTGGGGCTGACCTGCGCCGGCTTGTTCAATAAGGCAATACCGGAGTCTGACAAGATTGGCACCACCTCTGTAACTTGGGATTTACCAAGGGACTCTAGGGAGACGCTGATTAAAGCCATCCTTGGCTTTAATCAGCTCGCGCCCCGCGAGGCGCGACTCCCGGGGCGCTCCATTTTCAACGGCTTACAGCCGTCGAAAATGGCGGGGCATCCCTGCCCCGCACGGGAAGCGCTTTAATCAGCGCTTCCCTAGGCAAGCCCATAAAATACGCTCTACCTCCACTGCGACCTACCCTAAAAACAGAACACTCCAGTTTTTACGATCCGCAGGCAATAACCTATGACTAGAGCAGAATTTCCGGGTTTCATGGCGAATATGCAGGTCTACCATACCCCGGTGTCACGAATCACCGGGATAGGAGCCCATCTTCCAACGCGTGAAATTGACAATCGCACGCTTGTGGAGATGATCGATGCCCCCCCGGAGGTCAAGAAAAAACTAGGCAAGATGATCGATCGCGTTACGGGGATCAAAACCCGGCGATACGCCCCCCAAGGGACAGCCCCCTCCGACCTGGCATGCGAGGCTACGACCCTGGCGCTCGAAAGCGCGGGGGTCGCGTTATCGCAGATTGACACCTTGATCTTCGCCAGCACGGATTTGGATATTATTGAGCCAGCCACGGCCAATATCGTCCAGAAAAAGCTGGGGATAGAAAGGATCAATGCCTTTGACGTTACGAATGCCTGTAACAGCTTTCTCCAGGGAATGAACGTAGCGAACAGCCTGCTTGCCACGGGCGCCGCAAACCGGGTATTGGTCACCAGCGGTGAAGTCGGAAGTTACGTCTTGTAACCGCCAGCTCGCCAGTCTGGGGGAGTTAAACATCAAGATGGGTGGCCTTACGCTGGGGGACGCTGGCGCGGCGGTCATCATGGAGAGAGCAAATGGGTCAGCCGGGCTCGTAGAAATCAATCTGATGAGCATCGGGGAGCACTGGGAAACCTGTCACGTACCGGAAATGACCGATTGGCGGCAAACCGAAGGCGGCTCGATCCACGGCTGGTTCTATCTCGACATGCCGAAGCTTGCGACGATCGCGCGCGAGGCGACGGTCGACTATTTTGCGGATTACGCCACTTACCGTCGCGACGCTCATGATGAACACGCGATCCTGGAACGGCTTGTGCAAATCATTCCACACCAAATCTCCCGGCGCTTCATCGAGGATATCGGGCGAGCGGTCTTGCCGCGAGGGACGGCCGCCGATTTCCGGCGAGTGTGCGTGACGGCCGACATTTATGGCAATACGGCAAGCACGGCCATTCCGCTCGCGATGGTGAAACTCATCAACGACGGCGTCATCGAGTTCGGTTCCGGCCAGGAGATTTTGCTCTACGGTGCAGCGAGCGGCTTTGGACTCGGTCATATCAGGATGCGCCTCTAGCCTGCCCCGAACCTGAGATCTGCCTCTCGGATATCGTGGAAATATGAATGTCCAGTCGTTGGGTGCTGTCAGGCAGGGTGACGATGGCCTTTAGACCACGCCACGCGGCTCAATCGTATCTGGGGTCTTACCTCATCATCGAAGAGTGAGTGAACCCCGGCTACGACACTGCGGCGCCGCAATGCGGCAAACTGCCTTGACCGCCGTCGGCATGCCGCATATAGTCGGATTCACCCGTTGGCGACGAACGGGATTCTTATTCGCGGAGGACTTGAAAGGGGGTTGAATGCGCGATTTGGCTGGCATGACCGCCCTGATTACGGGTGCCTCGCGGGGCATCGGCGCGCAAATTGCGGATGCGCTTGGCCGTGCCGGCGTTAATCTGATCCTGGTCTCGCGGTCTCGTTCAGGCTTGGAGCAGGTAGCCGAGCGTCTTGGCCCGTATGGTCAGCAGGTTTTTATCCTGCCAGCCGATCTTTCCCAGCGTGAGGCAATTGCACCACTGGTAAAGGAGGCGCTGATCTTTACCGGATCCATCGACATCCTGGTCAACAACGCGGTTACTGCCAGTTTCTTGCCCTACCATCGGTACGTGCCGGAGGATATCGAGCGGGAGATCTTCACGAACCTCGTAGCACCGCTGCTTCTGACGCGGTACGTCCTCCCGCACATGCTCGCACGGCGCTGTGGACACATCGTCAATGTCTCGTCACTGAGCGCCGAGATTCCCGTGGCCTATCTTGCCACTTATGCGACTGCCAAGGCCGGACTCGCAAGCTTCAGCCGATCACTGCGACAGGAGCTCTCCGGGACCGGCGTCAGCGCCTCCGCGATCATGCCGGGGGTCGTTCGGGACGTGGGCGTGATAAGAGATTTCGAGAAGCGCAGCGGATTCTCCACAGCCGGCATCGCGGGCGGATGCACATCGGAACAAGTCGCGCGTGGCGTGATTGACGCCATTCGCCGTGACCTACCTGACATCGTGATCAACACGCCTCCCATGAGGCCGATTCTGGCGCTGCTCCGTCTCATGCCGAAAACCATGGAGCGCGTGCTCCAAGCCATCGGGATTCAGAAATCCTCAAAAGACGCTATTGCGCTGAATGTGCAATCGGGGGGCATGCTCACGGGCGTCATTATCGCACCAGACGAACATGAACAGGTCAGGAACAGTAAGGCTCGGGCGGCGGATGTGTCCGATGATTCCGGCCCAAGCGTACGGATCGACAATTAGGCTGGCAAGCCCATGACCTGTCCAGTTGACTGGCTCTTGGGCCTGCTCTATTTCCATCCGAAAACAGACTGTCACAGATACCAGCCAGCATGGCGCTGATTGAACTGAATCAGGTTTCACGAACCTATCGCCTTGGAAAATCCGAGGTCGCCGCACTGTGTTGTGTCGATCTACAGATCGATGCGGGTGAATTTGTCGCGATTTGGGGGCCCTCAGGGTCCGGTAAGACAACACTCTGCAATCTGTTCGGTGCAATCGACACGCCAACGTCCGGGACCGTGATCGTCAACGGTAAGGATATCTCGGAATTATCGGACAATGAGCTTTCCGAGCATCGCAATCACTCGCTTGGATTCATCTTCCAGAACTTCAATCTCGTTCCGGTCTTTTCCGCAGTAGAAAACGTCGCCTTACCTCTCTTGCTGCGGGGAGAAGAGCGCAAGGCGGCGAGAACGACAGCGACGGAACTGCTTTCATCCCTGGGCCTGGGGCAGCACGTCGATCATCGCCCCGATAATCTTTCCGGCGGGCAACGGCAGCGTGTTGCGATTGCCCGCGCCCTTGTCACCCACCCGCCGCTTATCATTGCGGATGAGCCGACGGCGAACCTAGATTCAGAGAACGCGCGCAGCATTGTCGATCTCATGCGTCATGTCAATGAGACTCGCGGCACAACATTCATCTTCGCCACGCACGATCAAAGACTCCTCGCGCAGGTCAATCGGCGTATCGAGCTTCGGGACGGTGCCGTCGCCGAGGATACGCGGAGCAAACCATGAGCTGCGCTCTGGATCCCTTGGCGATGTTCTCACGCAGATCAATTGACGCTCCTCTTGGCCCACGATGATAACCTGGTTCATGCTCGGATTCAGGAATCTCCTGAAGAACAAACGGCGATCCTATGTGACCATCGGCGCGATCGCCTTCGGCTTCGCGGCAGTCAATGTCCTCGGCGGCTTTACCAGTTACGTATTCCGTGGGCTTGAGGATTCCTACGTCTACGCCTTTGGCAACGGACACTTGAACATCTTCCGGAAAGGCTTTCTCACCGAGGGCGCACTCAGGCCAACCGAGTTCCTGCTGGAACATGCCGATATCGAGACCATCCAGTCCATCTACGGGTCCGACCCGCGCGTTCTGATCCTAACACCCGGCCTCACCATCACCGGCCTCCTCAGCAATGGCGAGGCGTCGTCCATCATGACCGCGGAAGGACGGATTCCCTCGGCGACGCAAATGATCCGTTCGCACGGCCGCGGTCTCATTGGAACACTGAAGATGTTCGAGGGCGCGGATCTCGACGACCACGAACCGGCATCGATCGGGGTTGCGAAAGGGCTCGCAGGTAAGCTCGGTCTCGGACTACAGTCATCTGGAATCGTCCTGTCTCCAACGGTCGACGGGTATATGAACGCGCTGGATGCAAAGGTCGTGCAGATCATCGATGCGCCAATCGAGTTACTCGACGATCTGATGATGTCCGTCCCGCTTGACTTCGCGCGCCAACTCTACGACACCCGCGGGGCCGACCGCTTAACGGTGTTACTCGCCGATCGCAGCAACACGGATGCGATGCGGACCGAAATGGAGCAGCGGATTGGAAATGCCGGGCTGCGCATCGAGGTCAAGACCTGGGAGGAACTTCGGCCCTCCTACCTGCGCATCCGCAGCATGTTCAACGTGATCTTCACCTTTGTCTTCATCGTTGTCCTGCTCATCGTCGGCCTGAGTGTCATCAACACGGTCAGTACGGCAGTCCTGGAACGGACGCGGGAGATAGGAACCCTGCGGGCCCTCGGACTGAAACGTCGCGGTACAATCGCCATCTTTGCGTCCGAGAGTGCATTGCTCGCATTGATCGGCTGCTCCCTTGGTATCCTGATCACGGTGGCGACCTGGGCGTTCGTTGGCTGGTCCAACCTGACCTGGATCCCGCCGAACATACCAAAGCGTGTCCCGATCGAGATCCACCTTGTCCCTGAATTCATCGTCGCGACCTTCGTTGCGCTGGTTTGTCTCGCAATTATGGCCGCGGCGCTCCCTGCAAGAAGGGCCGCGCGCATGCTGATCACAGATGCGCTGGGGCACGTTTAACGATGTACTACAGGTGTTAGGCCGATGATTCACGCCGTCCGAATTCTCCTTGTACTGCTCCTCTATCATGCCGGCGCTGCCGTTGCGGAGAGCCCGGCCCTGACGCCTCGCGAAATCCTGCGCCAGAGTGACGAGGCCCGGGGCAATCTGGCGGGGGTCACCTGGACCGTCGATATGGTTGCGATAGAGGGCGGATCGACCAACACTCGGCGTGTGCTCGTGAAGGCCAGGGGCTTTGATGTGTTTGCCGTGACGGATGCACCGCCCCGTCGCAAAGGCGATACCCTGATCATGGTCAATGGGAATATGTGGTTCTTCCAGCCAAACGTCAGCAAGCCGGTTCCGATTTCTCGGCGCCAGAAGCTGCTCGGAAAGGCCGCAAATGGAGACATCGCCGCCACGAACTACGCGGAGGATTACGCTGTCGAGTCGCTATCCGACGGAATGCACAACGACGAGCCTTGCTACGTGTTCGACCTGAAGGCAATGACGTCGGTCTCGACCTATAGCAAGATTCGCTACTGGGTCTCCAAAGAGCGCCTGGTTGGGACCAAGGCAGAATACTATACGGCAACGGGCGGAAAGCTGATCAAGTCAGCTTTCATGGCCTTCGACAACCGCGTCACGACGGATCGCGGCGTAAGGCCTTTCATCTCCCGCATGCTCATCACCGACGAGCTGACATCCAAAGACACGACGACCCTATCGTTTTCTGAGCCTCGGTTCACACCGATCTCGGACGACACCTTCAATCTGAATCTATTGACACGGTGAGCAACCATGCGGCGGGCAACGCAGACCTTGTTGATTTTGACCGCGATGATACCGGCCCCACTCTGGGCGGGCAGTTTTGACTTTAACTGGTTGACCGACGGTCTCAAATGGAATGTGCGCAACCTCACCTACGTACAATTCCAGGAGCCGAGCACTTTCGCGATCAACAGCGGTGCGTCGGGTGATTTGCCAGAGCGACTGATCGAGAACGATCTCCGCGCCGACCTTACCTACACTCGCGGACCGCTGACGGTGGGGTTGAAACCGCGCGCAAATGTCTTCGCGCAGTCATGGAACAGCGGCCCTCGATCCGGTGAGGAAGAGTCGAGCGGCGACCTCTATTTTTACGAATGGCTGGTGCGCGCATCCGTGGGTGATCGTGGCTTTGTGGAATACGGGCTTCAGAACCTTCAGTGGGGCCCGTCGTTCCTCTTGTCACCCTCGAACCCGTTTGACGAAAGGAACGGAAAGGAAAACCCGTATAAAGAGTTGCCGGAATCGGCGGACTATGCCCGATTGATCTGGGTACCCTCAGCATCCTGGACGATTTCGGCGATCGCCAATGTTGGAGAAGGACGAAAAAATTACCCACAGGAGTTCCATGACACCTATGCGCTCAAGGTTGATTACCAGTTTCAGGACGGCTACGCCAGCCTGATTACCTCGTATCGCGATGACGACCGGTCCGAAAACCTGCGCGTGGGATATTACGCGGGCTACAACTTCTCCGACCGTATCCTCGGTTATTTCGAAGGCAGTAGCTCAGATCGCGACAACCAGACTTTGATCGGTGGGTCTTACACGACCGATCTGGGTCCGACCATTGGTATGGAGTACTTCTTTAACAGCAGCGGGGACAGGTCTACCGATATCCGGGAGTTGTATGTCAAGGCGCCCTATGATTTGGATTGGCGGACGGCGCTGGTACGACAGAACTACATACTTATACAGGCCTACCAGCAGAATCTGTTTGGCTCCCTTGACTATGTGCTCCGCTGGGTGGCCAACACGGATGACAAGTCAAATTTGGTGAACATCCAGCTCAAATACGGGCTTTCCCAGAGGTTGAGCCTCTTCACGGTGGCGACGCTGAACAACGGTGCGGATGATAGTGAGCTGGCGGCTGTTCGGGAATATCAGGTCATGGGAGGCGTGGAGTTCGTCTTTTAGGCAATGTGCGGAAGGCCCCGTAAGCCACCGGGACATTGTCCGCGGCCAAGCTGGCCACGGGCATCGAATCATAGATATCCATAGCGTCTCATTTCGGTACCGCAGATTTCTTCGATCTCTGCGAAGTTGCCATAGACGTTCTTGTGGTGTATGGATCCCACCCCGCCGATCTGGTCCCAGAAGCCCTTCTGGGAAGGGGGAACCGGTGGCAGTTCGCAAAAGTCGAGCAGGTTTTGCAAATGGCTTTTCGGATCCTGGAGGATGTCCTCGTAACGCACCTCCAAATAGGCGCCGAGATCCCCTTTCCGCTGTTCGAAATAATTGACGCCGTCCTTCCATAGATGGGCAGTCGTTCGGATGTCCTCAGGTCCGTAGAGATCGACGTACTCCTGGAGTCTCGGCAGCCGCGGGTAGGGTATGAAGGCACGGTGATCCTCGCGCAACCGTTTGTCGCGGCTCCGAATCGCCTGCAATTGTTCGTTGGTCCGTTTGTGCAGCTTCACCAGCGAGTTTGCAGACGGCCGCGCATCGCGGACCAGATGTATAAACTTTGCGTCGGGGAATAGGTCGTTGAGCAGACGCATCTGCGGCAGCAGTGCCGGGGTCTTGCACAGGAATCGGCGATCCCCCGTCGTGTCGAAGCACCAGAGCATCTTGCGGATGTCCTCGGTGATTCGATCCCTGGTTTCTTTGGGCAGATCCGGTGCCCTTAGTTCCGCATATTCCAAGGAGTACGGGTCGTAGTGCAACCAGTCCGCCCAAGTGCCGACGGGATCGGCAGGACTCCCCCCGGAAACCTTGACGCTGTCGCCGATAAAACGTTCTCCCTCCACATCCAGTCCCAGGCGATGACGGAAATGCTCGGCGGCGCAAAAGCAGGTCCGGAATTGGTGCATCATATTGGTGATGTACGCGACCTGCGTGTGCTCGCACATGATGTTTTGGAGCATGGAGGAGCCGCAGCGCGGCATCGAAAGGAAAAAGATCGGCCGGTCGATGCG
The DNA here is from genome assembly GCA_963802205.1 of uncultured Gammaproteobacteria bacterium. Classification (GTDB taxonomy): domain Bacteria; phylum Pseudomonadota; class Gammaproteobacteria; order Chromatiales; family Chromatiaceae; genus DYRB01. Next base: position 37,260 of record CAWDHW010000021.1, read on the forward strand.
GATGGACGAGATATCGATATCCATGCGGTTCCGCTCGTACCAGGTGAAGAATCGCTCTAAATACCTTGGTGCTTCTGGAATGATCCACTGGTCTCGAAAGATCGGACGCAGCAACAATCGCGCAACAACGTTTGAGTAGTGCTCTTTCGGTTCTGCTTTTGTCATCACTGGACTCCAGTCGTTTTACGCACGGGGGATGAGGGGATGTGCGCCTGCGACAGGCGGCGCCGTTTGGGGCGAGGAACCCCGCATGTGCGGGCGGTAATGCCGGTAGGTGGCAGCATCTGATTTACAAAGGTCGCCGGACGCGATCACTGTCGAACCGTCTGCAGGTTTGAATGGTACCAATCGGCCCACCTTTTTGCACCGGTGGGCCTATACCGGAATTTCGGCTGCGGGGCGGCCGCGCGGGGTGCCGTTCGTTTCACGACTTACCCTACAGATTAGGGGTCATCTCGTTGGCCGGGACTTCGTGATCGACGCGGTGCGGGGGCGTCGGTCGTCGGTCCAGCCTTCGGTACCTCCCCGACGCCGCCCAACTAGAGGGAATCTGGACAGGGGGGCCACTTTAGCTTCTGCCATCATTTCGCTCCGAACCGGCCCCGAAAACTCTATCTGTCTCTTTTGTTAAATGGGCCGAGATGTGTGCTGCTGCACATTAATCAACGGTTTATCAAATTAAATTAACAGATGATGGCATTTGTTCATAAATTAAGCGCATTAGTGCATGGATAAAGGTATTGTTTCACGGATAGAGTCATTACTTCGCGGATTCACAGTTTTCAACAAATGGAGTATGGATGTTATGACTTGATTCTTCCCCGCCACCGGACTACCTTCCAAAAGCGAGGCCCGTGGTCGGGAGAGGTAGCGTGTGGCTCTGGCAGGGAATTATGCGGGCGGTTACCGCCAGCGGAGCGCGCTTTTAGACTAGGGTCCGGCATCTACACCATTCAACCAAACGGAAGGCGATCCAAAATGTCTGACACACGATTTAGACCGGCGGCGAGCCGCAACGGGCGGTTGCTTGCGTATGCCCTCGCGCTCGTCCTCCCGACAAGCGCGTACGGCGTGTCGGACCTGGACAATAGCAACATATTTCAGCCAAATCGCCAAAAACGGCTTCGCCCTGACCGTCAAGGGGCAATTCTTCCAGGACGACATCAACAAGGCCGGATTATTTCCGTACCTGCAGGCCAACGTCGGCAGCCCAGCGAACAGTTACGCCTGGTCCATGCGCTTGTTCGGTGGCAACCTGTATGTGGGCACGGTCCGTAACCTTCACTGCACCGGCCCCTATGAGGGGATCAGCACGGCGGATTGCCCTGACCTCGCTGCTGGTGAGTTGCCGGGTGCCACCTGGCGGGCGGAGATTTGGCGCTACGCGCCGAGCCCGTTGACTGTAGCCGAGGACTTTGGTCTGGGAGGCACCTGGACCCGGATTTATCAGAGCCCCTACGTCAGTTCGATTCTCTCGTTGCTTGGCGGTATCCCAAGGACCACGCCCCGTGACATTGGCTACCGGGCCATGACGCTTTGCAACGCCGGAGATCAGGTGGAGCGGATGTATGTGGCCACCTTCGGGATCCCGGGGAATATCCTTTACCATAACGCTGGCGGCACCAGTTTCTCCGCCACATCCACGAGCGGAACCTACACAGGCCTATCCAGCCTTTTGAATGGCAGCTACGATCTGGGCTACCGGGCTCTGACCTGTTTCAAAGGCCGTCTTTGGACGTCGCCGATCGGAACCATGACCGATCCTGACGCATCTGCGCACCCAGTGGTGTTGATGAACCCCAGACCGGCGAATGGGGCTGCCTGGCAGCAGGTGTTGGACGTCAGGGACGAAACCCTCGTGGATGCCGTGACAGGGGGTGTACTGGGCGACTGCCGATAATGGGAGCATCTTCCAGATGGCGGCCATCGGGAATTACCTGTTCATGTCGGTCGGTAACCGGGTCAGCGGCTTCGAGATCTGGCGCGGCGACGGTACCAATTGCCATGAGCCTTGGAATACGGCTGACACCAGTTGCACCATCGCCTGGACCAAATTGATCGACAACGGCGCCGGTCGGCCGGACGATGAAAACACCCGAAATCCAGGTGTCGACAATGCCGGGGCGACCTTGGGCCAATTCGGCAACGATCTTTACATTGGGGCCGCGGAATCCGGTTACTTCGCGCTGACGGCTGCCGAACTCTTGCGCATCCCGGATGCCGGCTTAGGCGCCGACCAGTGGCAGTTGCTCGTAGGCTGGCCACGCATGGACCATGAGTCAGTGGCTGCGAAGGCCTTTCTTGGCGACAACTTCGATTGTCAGAATCCGGGCGATATCACCGCTACGACCGACAACTTTCTGGACGATCCCGATACGGATATCGATGACTGCCTCCCAGCCAGTGGCTTCGGCCCCGGCATGGCGAACTGACAATCCGGCCTACCCAGTCCCTACAGATCCGGCAATACCAATTACTTCTGGCGATTCCAGGAGCACGAGGGGACCCTGTTCATCGGGACCCTCGACGTAAACACCGCCGGTAAGGTTCTGCGTACAGACGATGGCGTGGCCTTTAAGCAGGTGTTTCCGGGGCCTGGGGCGAACCCGGCCAACATCGGTGTGCGTGGCTTGGAGTCCACGGGTTTCGGGCTCGTGGTCGGTACCGCAAATCCATTTTTCGATATCAAGGATGCGGAAGGCAATGCGCTGGGCGGGATCGAGGTCTTTGTCGGAACGACGGCATTCGAGGATAACGGCGTAGACGTGCCGCCCGTCGCGCGTGCCGGCGCTAGCAGCTACTTGGTCTTCGACACGGACCGCGACGGCTTCGTCAATGTGAGCCTGCTGCGATGTGGGCTCCCACGTTGCCCTCCGCGCTGGCGGCTCGATCGTCACCCGCGAGTGGTTTACGGGGAACCAAGTCGCAAGCTGCGCTGGGGCCAGTTCTCCCGTGTGCACGGCTACCACTTGTGCAACCACGGCTGCCTCCAGGGATCTTGCTGCTGGTAAGGACATCCTTCAGCACACCTTTACCCTGCGGGTCACTGACGACCTCGGCAATATCGGCTGCGATGCCGTCACGGTGACGGCGAGCTACAACCTGCCGCCCACCGCGCTCGTGACCCCGAGCGTCCCGTTCGGACCCGATAACAGTGGACGCCGGGTCCAACTGGTTGACTTCGACAACAACGGTCAGGAGTCCTACGACGTGAGCGGTCTGTGCGACGACGTGGACGACGATATCGTCAGTTGCCAGTGGGTCGTGGAAGACGCAGGCACCACCCTGAGCAACCAGACCACCTGCTCGAATCCTTTGGGCTGTGGGCTCACCAACACGCTCAGTGTGCAGAGACGCGATCTGGCGGAGGCGCTCGCAGGGGGCTCTTCGTCACCCAACATGGTGCTGTTGGCTACAGACAAGAATGGGTATACCGGGCAGTTTCGGATGGGATACCGAGGTCAATGGGGTGAGCGATACCCCGGACGTAAACAATGCGCCGGTATGCCGGAGCGTCAACCTCAAGACGGCCCCAAACACGGCGCTGGTGATCGATCCCACCGTCGTGCTTGCCGATGGACACCCGATCTGCTTCGACCCGGATGGTGACGCACTCACCTACGCGATCCGGACGCCAAATCCCACCAATGGCGCGGCCGCCGCTGCTGTTGGTCCGCCGGCAACCGTCACTTATACGCCGAACCTTGACTTCGTGGGCACGGGCGATTTCCGATTCCGCGCCATGGACGCTTTCCATCCAATAGCGACACCGTTACAGTCCGGGTGACAGTAGCGGCGCCTGATGTTACGCCGCCCGTTGCACTGATCGGCTTCCCCGTCAACGGGACGACCTACAACAGCGCGAGCAACTATGCGAGCGGCTGCGGGACCGCGGCCGAGGACCTTTGCGGCACTGCAAGCGATACGGCCCCTGGTGTGGTGGCAAGGGTGGATGTGAGGATCAAGAACCCATCGGGCCAGTACTGGAACGGCTCTGCCTTCCAAGCGGCTGAGCTGTGGCTCAATGCCAGCGGAACGACCGCCTGGTCCTATGTCCTCCCCTGGGCGGGGCTGGCGGCCAATACGACCTACGAGTTGGCGGCCCAGGCGTACGATGACGCCGGCCTCCCCTCCAGCGACGCGAGCGTTAGCTTCACCAAGGCGGTTCCGGACACGACGAAGCCGACGGTCGCGATCACGTTCCCCAGTTCCAGCTACTATTCCGCATCGTCCTTTGCCAGATGGCTGTAGCACCACCGCGGCCGATGTCTGCGGTACGGCGAGCGACGCCGGTGGCTTGGCGTCTGCGGAGGTCTCTATCCGTAACTCCTCCAGTCGGTATTGGAACGGGACCTCGTTCGCGGGTACGACGCAAGTCTGGCTGGCGGCCAGCTTGACCGGTGGGGCATGGAAGTACGGGTTCACCCCGCCGGCCACTGGCAGTTACACACTGTCGGCCCGGTCTAAGGACACCGCAGGGAACATCAGCAACACCGTTTCACGCACGTTCCGGCGATATTAGACCCGGAGCGCCGGGGCTGTGGGGTGCGGTTGGCTGGCAAGCCCGCCGCACCCTACAGTAGCCCCGTGATGGCTACATCGAACCCTTCCTCACGATGAGTTCCCCCAGCGGGGGGACTTCACCCCAACGCGAGACACAGCATCCAGGGCCGTCGGGCGCGCCGGGCCTCATTCGTTGTTGGCGTTCATTGGCCCGCAGCCAGGCGGGCTCCTCGCTATGGATAGGCGACAACCGGATAAGCAGGGAGCTGTGCTGCACAGGGCCGCCCGATTGAGATCCTGCCTTGGGGTAATCTATTGAGTGTTGATGCCCTTCCGCGCTCGGGCTTGGCCGGTCCTCCCCCCTTTGGAAGGCTATGTCTGCGTTTGGTGTTGGGCCCTTGCGCCGCAGGCCGCCCCGGAGGTGTAGGTCGGGCTTCAGCCCGACGGTGGTGCTCGGTGGATACTGCGATGCCCGGTCGGACTAAGTCCGACCTACACCCAACGCAGACAGAGCCCTTTGGAAAGGGGGAGAAAGGTCTTCAGTTTGGGTCAACGCTTAACGTAGACATAGCCATAGATTTGGGTGGGATTGGTTGCGGGGAGGCTCTGTGCCAAACCCTAACTTCCCTGGCCGACTTTGGGGGGGGTTGGGGTATTTGGCTCATGCCTCCTCGGGCACCAGGCGTCGGTCCTGAATGACCAGTCGCCGTCCGCCGATGCGCGCTCGCTGCTCCGGGTCGTGGCTGACCCAGAGGATCGCGGCGCCATGTTCGATCCGATAGGTATCCACCAGTGCCTCCACCCGGTCGCGGTTGGGTGGGTCCAGGTTGGCGGTGGCCTCATCCAGCAACAGGGCGGCGGGGCGGTTGGCGAGGACACGCGCCAGGGCCAGGCGTTGGCGCTCGCCGGTGGAGAGGCGGGCGATGGCCCAGTCCAGGGTCTCGGGGCCGAAGCCGAGATCCGCCAGAAGGGCCTCGGACCCCTCGGGGAGGTGTTCGCGAACCCGATCTGCCCACCAATGGGCCTCCGCCGGGAGCAGGGCAACCCGGCGGCGCCATTGGGGGGCGGGGAGGCCGGAGCGGGGGACCTGATCGAGCCAGACCTCCCCGGGGCAGGGGTCGAGATCGGCGATGGCGCGCAGAAGCAGGCTCTTGCCGGACCCCGAGGGCCCGGAGAGAAAGACCCGTTCCCCGGTGGCCAGGGTCAGGTCGATGGGGTTCAGACCCAGGGGGGCGACGCCTTGCAGACGTAGGCTGGCCATCAGTGGTGCGGTACCGGTGTTGGCGACCGGCGCCGCCGCCACCCTATCCGAAAGGGGGGCGAGGTCGCCCGGCGAGATTCATGCTGTTGCCCAGACGGCCTGAGGGGGCAGGGAGAGGTTGGGCCCCGGCCTCAGGCGGCTTGGGCTGGTATGGCGTCGCCGGTGCGCAGGACGCAGTTGTGCTGGTCGAGATAGACCAGGCTCGGACTGAAGGCGTCGGCCTCGGCCTCGTCCATGGCGGCGAAGGCGCAGATGATGACGCGGTCGCCCGGGGCGGCCTTGTGGGCGGCGGCGCCATTGACGGAAATGACCCGGGAGCCGGCCTCGGCGCGGATGGCATAGGTCGTGAAGCGCTCGCCGTTGGTGACGTTGTAGATCTGGATCTGCTCGTACTCGCGGATCCCGGCGAGACGCAGGAGGTGCTCGTCGATGGCGCACGAGCCCTCGTAGTCCAGCTCGGAATGGGTCACGCAAGCGCGGTGCAGCTTGCACTTGAGCAATGTGAGTTGCATCGCCAACCACCTCTGGTGGACTCGGGGTCCAACGCCTGAAATTGCTAGATGGGGTGCATTATTACAAAAAAGGTGCGTGCCCGCGCCAATCTTTTGTTGCGGTGCACAAAATCCCGTTTTTCCACTGGGCCGTCGCGCGGCCCTATGGGCGGGCAAGCCTAATGGGTTCCTCCGCTGAGGTCTATGCGGGCCTCCCCGGGGGTCACGTCGGGCCGTGTGACGCGCAGGTTGTCGATGAGGCGGGCACGCCCAAGCCAGGCCGCGGCGAGGATGACCAGTTCGTGATCAGTGGGGCCGACCTCGTCCAAGTCAAGTGCCCGTCGCACGGCGACATAGTCCGGCCTGAGCCCTGCCTGCGACAACGCCTGGACCGCGGCGGCCTCCACGGCCTGCGGCGTGGCCCGTGCGCGCAGCGCCGTGGCGGCCTCTTGCAGGCTGCGCTGGACCGCCGGGGCGATGGCGCGTTCCTCCGGGCTCAGGTAGCCGTTGCGCGAACTCATGGCCAGCCCGTCGGGCTCGCGCACCGTGGGCACACCCAGGATGCTCACCGGCAGGCACAGGTCCTCGGTCATGCGCCGGATGACCAGCAGCTGCTGGAAGTCTTTTTCCCCGAAGACCGCCAGGTCCGGCTGGACCATGTTGAAGAGCTTGCAGACAACGGTTGCCACGCCGACGAAATGCCCCGGCCGGCTGGCCCCGCACAGGATGTCCGAGATCCCGGGGACCTCCACCCGGGTCTGCTCCGCTGGCGGGCGCGGATAGACCGTGGCCACGGTCGGTGCGAACAGCAGGTCCGTCCCTTCGGCCTCCAGTTGGGCCCGGTCCTGTTCAGGGGTATGCGGATAGGCGGCCAGGTCCTCCTGGGGGCCGAACTGCATGGGGTTGACGAAGATACTGACGACGGTGCGCTGGGCATAGGCCCTGGCCTCCTGGACCAACCGCAGGTGGCCGCGGTGGAGGTTGCCCATGGTGGGGACCAAAGCGATGCGCTCGCCGGCGTCCCGCCAGGCGCGCACGCGGCGCCTCAACTCGGTCAGGTCTTCAATCAGCTCCATGGGGTTGCTCCCTGGGTGGCGCGTGAACGATGGCGGTGGCGCGGCCGTACTCAGACCGGGGTCTGTTCGGGACCGGGGAAGGTCCCGGCCTTGACCTCCTGCACATAGGCCGCCAGGGCGCCGGCCACGCCGTCGGTGCGCCCGGCGAGGAAGTCCTTGCTGAAACTGGGTGGGCGGTCGGTATTGAGCCCGAGGCTGTCGTGCAGGACCAGGACCTGGCCGTCGCAGCCCGCCCCGGCGCCGATGCCGATCACCGGGATGGCCAGGGACGCCCGGATCTCCGCGGCCAGGGCCGCCGGGACGCACTCCAGGACCAGGAGCGCCGCCCCCGCGCCCTGCAGGGCCAGGGCGTCGTCGCGAATGGCCCTGGCCCCGGCGGTGTCGCGCCCCTGAAAGCGGTAGCCGCCGAGCTTGTGCACCGATTGGGGCAGCAGCCCCAGGTGCCCGCACACCGGCACCCCCTGGGCGCTGAGGGCGGCGACTGTCTCGACAAGGGCAGCGCCACCCTCCAGTTTGACCATGTGGACGCCGCCCTCCTGCATCAGGCGCCCAGCCGTGGCCAGGGCGCGCTCGGGGGTGGAATAGGTCAGGAAGGGCATGTCGCCGATCAACAAGGCGCGCTCGCGCCGTCGGGCGACGCAGGCGCAGTGGTAGACCATCTGATCCAGGGTCACCGGGACCGTTGTCTCCTGGCCCTGCAGGACCATGCCGAGCGAGTCCCCCACCAGCAGCACATCCACACCGGCGCGCTCCAACAGGCGGGTGAAGGTGGCGTCGTAGCAGGTCAGGCAGGCGATGCGCTCCCCGCGCCCCTTCATGGACGCGAGGGTGGAGACGGTGACCCTGGGGCTTGGCATGGGCGGCTCCGCGTGTAGGGTGGATAAGGCGTGTGGCAGGGTGTCTCGGCTGTCAACGATCGTCTTGTCGCGCCGCATCCACCCCGGATGCCTCAGCATGGTGGATGCGCTGTGCTTATCCACCCTACGGGAGATCGGGGAGACGGCGAACGCCGTCCCGGGGACAGGCACGCAGCAGGTTGGACAAGACGCCCTGGCCGGGGATCTCCAGGTCCGCCGGGGCCAGATCCGCCAGGGGGATCAGGACAAAGGCGCGATGGCGGATCTGCGGATGGGGCAGGTGCAGCCCGGGTAGGTCGAGCCAAGTCTTGCCGTGCAGCAGCAGGTCCAGGTCCAGCGTGCGCGGGCCCCACCGCGTGCCGTCCCGCCTACGGCCCTGGGTCGCCTCGATGCCGAGCAGGGCGGCCAGGAGGTCCGCTGGGGTCAGGCGGGTCTCCAGGTGGGCCACGGCGTTGACGTAGTCCGGCTGGTCCTGGGGTCCGACCGGGGCCGTGGCGTAGAGCGGCGAGGTGGCGACGAGGCGCGTGGCGGGCAGGGCGTCCAGTGCGGCCAGGGCCCGGCGTACCTGGGCCTGGGGGTCGTCCAGGTTGCTGCCGAGGCCGACATAGGCCACGGCTGGCGCCGAGGCCAAGGCCCCGTCACTCGCCATCGCCGCCCCCGGCAGTCCCCGTCGTTGCCCCGGAGTTGCCACCCGGGCGCTTGCGCCGGCGGCGACGCCGCTTGGTGCCGCCCTCGATCATGCGTGTGCGCTCCGAGCCGTTTGCCTCCTGGAAGCGGGTCCACCAGTCCGCCAGCTCGGTGTCTGCCTCGCCGGCGGCGGCGCGCAGGACCAGGAAGTCGTAGGCGGCGCGGAAACAGGGGTGGGTAACCAGCCGCGCAGGGCGGGTCCCCTGGCGCTGCTCCAGGCGCGGCTGCAACTCCCACAGATCGCGCATGGGCAGGGAGAAGCGCTTGGGGATGGTCACCCGGGACTGCTGGCGGGCGGCCACCTCGCTTCCGGCGAGCATCATGGCGTCGATGGGGTCGCGGCCGCCCGCCATCAGCTCCTCATAGCGCCGGCGCACCGGCTCCCACAACAGGACGCCGAAGAGGAAGGCCGGGCTCACCGGGAGGCACTGCTCCACGCGGCCGTCGGTATTGGCCAGGCCGCGGGAGACGAAGGTCAGCGGGAAGTCGTGCTCCTCCCGGGTCAGACACGCCTCGGTGTCTGGAAACAGGTGGCCGAAGAGCCCGTAGTGACGCAGCTTCTCGAAGGCATCCAGCGCGAATCCGGCCTGGAACAGCTTGAGCAACTCCTCGAACAGGCGGGCCGCGGCGACGTCCTCCAGCAGGTGCCCGAACTCCACCAGGGGGCGCCCGCAACTCGGGTCTATGGCGAAACCGAGTTTGCAGGCGAAGCGCACCGCTCGCAGCATCCGCACCGGGTCCTCGCGGTACCGCCGCTCCGGATCGTCGCCGATGAGGCGCAGGCGCCCGGCACGCAGGTCCTCCATACCGCCGGTGTAGTCCAGAACGGAGAAATCGCCGATGTCGTAGTACAGGGCATTGATGGTGAAGTCGCGCCGCAGGGCATCCTCCTCGATGGTCCCATAGGAGTTGTCGCGCACGATCAGACCGTTCTCGATGCGGCGGTCGGCGTCGTCCATGTCCGGGTTCTGGCCGCGAAAGGTCGCCACCTCGATGATCTCGGCGCCGAAGTGGACATGGGCCAGGCGAAAGCGCCGCCCTATGATGCGACAGTTCCGGAAGACTCCACGCACCTCCTCGGGCTCGGCACTGGTGGCGATGTCGAAGTCCTTGGGCTCATGGCCGAGCAACAGGTCACGCACTCCACCGCCCACCAGATGGGCCTGGAAGCCGGCCTGGCGCAGGCGATAGAGGACCTTCAGGGCATTGGGGCTGATGTTGGCCCGGGAGATGTTGTGCTCGGCCCGCGGCACCACGCGCGGCAGTTCCGGACCGGCTGGCGGCAGGCTTGCAGGGCCCGCCTCCCGCCTGCGCCTTGGTTGGCGCTGTCTGCCTTGGGCCGGGGGCTTGGGTGGGGACTGGCCCGGGTCCGTCTCACCCCGGCGCGGTGCCCTGGGGGGCAGAGGGGCGGTTGGCGGGTTCCGCAGGTCGGTGGTCGACGGATCGGTCGCGACCGCCTCGACGGGGACTGGCGCGGGGGCCGGGGTGCCCAACGCCAAGAGGCGGCGGCCGAGGGCGGCGATTCGCTGCTTGAGGGTTTGAGGCATCTGCGTATAATACCGGCTTTCTCGATTTCGATCCGCTCCCTTCGTCTAGTGGTTAGGACGCTGGCCTCTCACGTCGGTAACAGGGGTTCAAATCCCCTAGGGAGCGCCAAATAAAGCAAAAGGGCCTGCATCCTCCGATGCAGGCCCTTTTCTTACTCGGCCCACAACCGCAGGGCATGGCGCAGCCCGACGCCCTCGTAGTCGGCGCGACTCACCCCTTGGCGGGCCATGGCGGCGAGCAGGCGCTCGATCTCGCTCTCGGCGGCGATCCAGTCGGCCTCGGCCCCGCCGGGGGCGAAGCCGCGGCGCTCGGCCAGGTAGTAGGCGGCCACGCAAACCATGGTGTGGCGTTCCTCGGGCGTTGGCGTCATGGGTGGGCCGGCCGGGTCGGGCCCTGCAATCTCATCGTGCGACATGGATGCTGACCCCTTTGGGCTGCGGCCGCTGCCACAGTCGGGGGATTATGCCACGCACCCCTTGGTCGGTTCCCCAGCCAGCCCCAAAGCGGCGCCGAACCCGCGCCTTTCGCACCGACCCGCGTTAACATGCGCGCCAATGCAGTGGCCGGCCCGGACGGGGATCGCGCCGCCGTGGCCAGCGCACCCGGGGGAACGCCTATGATTGAGCACAGAACCAGCCTCTTCGATCGGCTGTCGAGCGCCGTTGCAGCCCTGCGCCGCCTGGTGGGGCGCGGTGCCCCGGGGGCCGAGGCCCCGACCGAGGCCGAGGCGGCCCCGCGGCCCAAGGCCCGGCGCACCCAGACCCGGCGGCCGGCCCCGCCAGGCCCAATCCAGGCGCCGACCCCGCCGCCCGCCGCCACCGAGCCCCAGTCGGCCTTGCAATTGCTCTCGCTGTTGCAGCAGAACGGACGCCTGATCGACTTCCTGATGGAGGACATTACGGCCTTCTCCGATGCCGAGGTGGGTGCCGCGGCGCGTCTGGTCCACCAGGGTTGCCGCCAGACCCTGGAGGAATGCCTGGCGGTTCGCCCGGTGCGTGAGGAGGCCGAAGGGGCGCGAGTGACGCTCAAGGCCGGCTTCGACGCCTCCTTGGTTCGGCTCACCGGCAATGTCGTAGGCGAGGCCCCCTTCACCGGGACCCTGATCCACCGCGGCTGGCAGGCCACCGCGGTGCGCATGCCCCAAGCGACGGCGGGCTATGACCTCAAGATCCTGACGGCAGCGGAGGTGGAGCTATGAGTACCCGGCGCTTTGCGGTCGGCATCGACCTCGGCACCACCCACTGTGCCCTGTCTTTCGTGGATCTGGAGCAGAGCGAGGGAGAGTCTATCGTCCAGGGCCTGATGGAGATCCCGCAGTTGACGGGAGCGGGTGCCGTGGAGGGGCGGCCCATGTTGCCGTCCTTCCTCTACCTGCCCCATCCGGACGAACTCAAGGCCGCCGACCTGCGTCTGCCCTGGGACAGCGACCCAGCGCGCATCGTCGGCGAGATGGCCCGCAGCCTGGGGGGCAATACCCCTATCCGCCTGGTATCGAGCGCCAAGAGCTGGCTGTGCCATCCGGACGTGGATCGGCGTGCCCCCATACTCCCCGCCGGGGTCGCTGCGGAGATCCCCCAGGTCTCGCCCCTGGAGGCCAGTACCCAATACCTGCGACACCTGCGCGACGCCTGGAACGGGCTGCACCCCTTCGCCGACCTGGCGGATCAGGAGGTCACGGTCACGGTGCCGGCCTCCTTCGACCCGGCGGCACGCGAGTTGACCGCGGAGGCCGCCCGCGCCGTCGGGATCGAGAATCTGGTCCTGCTGGAAGAACCGCAAGCGGCCCTCTACAACTGGGTCAACGACAGCCGGGGGACCTGGCGCAAACAGGTCCGGGTGGGCGACATCATTCTGGTGGTCGATGTGGGCGGTGGGACCACGGACCTGTCGCTCATCGCCGTCACCGAGCGCGAGGGGGCCCTGGAGCTGACCCGGGTGGCGGTGGGTGAACACATCCTGCTTGGCGGCGATAACATGGACCTGGCCCTGGCCCATGTGGTTAAGGGCAAACTGGCCCAGATCGGGGTGGAACTGGATCGCTGGCAGATCCAGGCGCTGACCCATGGTTGCCGGCACGCCAAGGAGCGCATCCTGAGTGAGGCGGACCTGGACGCGGTCCCGGTGGTGGTCCCGAGTCGCGGGGCCAAGCTGGTGGGCGGGAGCGTACGCACCGAGCTGACCCGCGCCGAGGTCACAGGCACACTCATCGACGGCTTTTTCCCGGAGGTCCCGGCCAGTGCCCGCCCCGCTGGGCGGGCCCGCACGGCGCTGACCAAGCTCGGCCTGCCCTTCGCCCAAGACCCGGCGGTGACCCGCCATCTCGCCGCCTTCCTCGGGCGCCAGACCACGGCCACAGAGGCCCTCGAGGGCTTCGTCCCCCAGCAGGAAGGGCGGACCTTCCTACACCCTACCGCCGTTCTCTTCAACGGCGGCGTTTTCAAGGCAACGGTCCTGCGCGACCGGGTCATGCACATCATCGGGCAGTGGCTGGCCGCCGAGGGCGGGGCCGGCGCCCGCCTGCTCGGTGCCCCTGACCTGGACCTTTCGGTGGCCCGGGGCGCGGCCTATTACGGCTATGTCCGCCGGGTGGGCGGGGTGCGCATCCGTGGCGGGACGGCCCAGTCTTACTACGTCGGGATCGAGAGTGCCATGCCCGCGGTCCCCGGGTTGGAGCCGCCCTTGCAGGCCCTGTGCCTGGCCCCCTTCGGCATGGAGGAGGGGTCGGACCCCGAGATCGCACCCCAAGAGTTCGGTCTGGTGGTGGGCGAACTGGTGCGCTTCCGCTTTTTCGGCTCCTCGGTGCGGCGCGAGGACCGTGTCGGCACCCTGCTGGAAGAATGGGTCCCGGAGGAGTTGGAAGAGCTGGAGGAACTCCAGGCCGAACTTCCCCCAGGGGCTCACTACCAGGCCGGGGACATAGTCCCGGTGCAGCTCCAGGCCGCGGTGACCGAGGTCGGCACCCTGGAGCTGACCGCCATCCCGCGCAAGGGAAAGAAGCGCTGGAAGGTCGAGTTCAATGTGCGAGGGGAGGGGGAGAGCTAGCACACCATTTTCGCAGGCGCTGAGCTGTTGAGGATTCCCTGCTTGAGAGGCGAGCAACGATGGTCGAGCTGTCCGGGACCCTGAGTATCGGTGAGGTGGCGATCCTGTCAGTCCTGGGTGGCGTCCTGATGGTCGGCTGGCTGCGCCTGAGGGCTTTGGCGCGTCAGATCGGGGCCGCGGCGCTGGACCAGCGTGGACTGTCCGCGCGCGTTGAGGCGCTACTGGTGGCCAGGGCAGGGGGGGCGGGCGCCGGCCCGGCGGATGTCTCTTGCCTGCGGGAGGATAGCGAGGTCCTGGACGAGGGGCTGCTATCGCGCCTGGCGGTGGCGGTCTCGGTGCTGGTCCAGCACGCCGACTTTGCCAAGGGTGGCGACGAGGACCCCGGGGTCAAACTCCTGGAGGCGGTGCGGGAGTCCTGTCTCGCCGTCATCGAGACGGTCTGGATCAAGGACCTCAACAACGCCTACGACGCCTCGCGCCGTCGCCGCGAGACCCTGTTCAAGCGCTGCGGCTCCGTGGCCGAGCTGCGCCAGCGCCTGCACCAGGAAGACGCCCTGCTGCGGGAGGATATGGCCCGGCTCAGCGGGCGCCTGGAGGAGATGTTGCTGGCCAGCGAGGGGCGCTATGCCCGTGCCTCCGTCCAACTTGGTGCGGCTTTGCGGCGCATCCTCAAATAGTCAGGGGATCATCCCCGAGCCCCCATGAAATTCACCCGGCACGAGATCCTTCTGACCACCACCGAGCCTATCCAGGTCCTCGATATCACAGTCCAGGTTCAGGCCCTGGTGGCGGAGAGCGGGGTTGGCGAGGGGCTCTTGACCCTGACCTGCCCCCACACCACTGCCCGGCTCAACCTCAATGAGCGCGAGGCAATGTTGCAACGGGACATGGTCACCTTCCTCAAACGCCTGGTCCCTCGGGACGGGGACTACCTGCACAACCTGGCGCCGGTGGACGACCGCGACAACGCCCACGCCCACCTCCTTGGGCTCTTCATGAACGCCAGCGAGAGCCTGCCCATCGTCGCCGGCAAGCCGCTGCTCGGTGGCTGGCAGTCGATCTTCTTCATCGAACTGGACGGGCCGCGGGCCCGGCGTGAGGTCAGGGTGCAAATCCTCGGCCTGGATGCCGTTGGGCCGACGGGTTAGGGCCTGATCGCTAAAGGTTGCGCCGACGGATGTGAGCCAGCAGGCCCTTTCCGGCCACCTCGACCATGTCGAAGACCTGCTCGAAGCCGGTGGTCCCGCCGTAGTAGGGATCAGGCACCTCGCGGGTGCGCAGTTGCGGGGCGAAGTCCATCAGCAACATGAGCTTGCGCTCCATACCGCGTGGGCAGATGGCCGAGAGGCTCATGTAGTTCTCCTGGTCCATGGCCAGGATGTAGTCGTAGTAGAGAAAGTCCTCCGGCTCTGCCCGGCGGGCCCGCAAGTCCTCCAGGTCCACCCCGCGGCGGGCGGCGGTGAGGATGGCGCGGCGGTCCGGCGGCTCCGTAACGTGGTAGCCGTGGGTCCCGGCGGAGTCGATCTCGATGCGCTCCATCAGCCCCTCGTCCTGCACCAGCTTGCGAAAGACACCGTGGGCCGTGGGCGAACGGCAGATGTTGCCCATGCAGACGAACAGGACCTTGACGGTAGGCGATGCGCTCATGGCGGGTTTCCGATGCTTAGGCGTTGGACAGGGGCGGATGATACAGGTCGGGCCATGGGTTCGGATCTGGCACGCACGATCACCCCACAGGACCTATACCTGGCCCTGGCACTGGGGGCTGTCGGCAAATAATCTGGGTCCGAGCCCCGGCCTTGTCAATTCATGTGGGCCAAAAACGGGGATGTTGGCGGGTCGGCCCCCGGAGGTCTGCGGGCTGCTACATCTAGGCTGGCGGGTCAGAGGACGAGACCGAGCGCCCGGCCCGGCCGACGCTGACCATGGGGCCATGGGTGAGGTCATTTGACATTCAAATAGACCTCCAGCTTTTTCACCCGATCAGCCACCTGGGGATCCTTCTCCAGCACCAGGCTCTCGCGATATTTGTTATAGGCCCCGGCATAGTCGCCCTGGGCCTGGCGGCGGCGGGCGTCTTCCCGCAGGCGCTGGGCCTTCTCCGCTGGGGCTATGGCGAGCTTGCTGAAGAGCCCGCTGGTGGCCTTGAAGAGATCGATCTCCAGGTCGGGTCGGTCGGCGGGCCACAGCAGGCCCTGATCGGAGGCGGCCTGGGTCTGGGTGGCCTCGCCCTCTGCGGGTTGCTTGGTGCAGGTGACGTCGGCCTTGAGCAGGGTGACGGCCCCGCGCTTGTCGGCCACCAGGACCTCGATGGTCTGGGGGCCGAAGCGCAGGGGCAGGCGCAGCCCGGCCTGGGTGCCGACCAGGGACGCCTTGTGCCAGGGACCTCCCGCGGTGCGGACCCCGATCTGGGCGGCGTCCGCCGGGGCCTCGATGGCCAGGTCCAAGCCGCGGACATCGAGGGTGGCGCCGTTCTGCGGGGTGACCAGCCGGGCCTCCGGGGGCTTGGCGTCGATCCGTACCTGGGCCCTTTGGCTGGCGGTGTTTCCGGAATAGTCGGTGGCCTTGAGTTCCAGGCGATGGTCCCCGGGCTGGAGCAGCAGGGTTTGGTCGATCCGGCCGTTCGCGGGTTCGAGGTCCTGCCACAGGCCACCGTCGATGGAGAGTTGCACCCCGGCCAGGGCCTGGTCGTCGCCGGCCTCGGCGATGAGCGGGACCAGGGTGTCGGTGAGGGTCTGGCCGTCGGCGGGCTGGCCGATCTTGAGGGTGGGCGCAACGTCGTCGCCCGCAACCTGAACGAAGAGCATGCCCTGGTTGTTGGCACGGTCGAGGTCCTTGAACCTGTCCTCGGGGTCGATGGTGACGGTGAGCTGATTGGCGCCGCCGCGGGCCTTGAAGGGGACCTGGACCTGGGTCGTGGCATCCAGGGCTATGTGTTCCACCGTCGTCCGGGCGAGTTCTTCCGTCTGCCCGTTCGGGAGGGTGCGGGTGAGGACCAGGGGGACGCCGACGGGGGAGCTGGACCCCAGATTGCGCAGCGGGACCTCCAGCACCAGATCGTCACCGGCCTTGGGCTGGGCGGGGCCCAGCAGGCGCAGATCGGCCGAGGAGACCGATAGATCCGGCGCCGAGACCGAGACCTCGGTCAGCGCCCCGGCCTGGGCGCGGGCCTGGGCCTCGTCCTTGGCCACAGTCCATACCGGGGTGGCGGTGAGGCGCAGCTTGAAGCGGAAGTCGCTGGTCACGGCGTAGTGACCGCCGCGCAGATGGGTAGTGCTCAGGCCCACCTGGTTGTCGCCCAAGGCCCCGCTGCTGTCGAACTTGAGCGACCTGGGCGGGATGCGGAAGGCATAGTTGCCGTTGGGGATCATGTCCTTGAGCCGGCCTATGGTCTGGCCGTTGAAGACGATGTCCACGCTGTGAGCCTGGTAGTCCTGGCGGGCGCCACGCAGTGAGAAGCCCATCTCCAGCCAGGCCTCGACCAGGTTGGTGGGGCGCCACTTGCCGTCTTCCAGCAGGGCCGAATACTCGAACATGCCGTCGTCTCCCACATCGGCGTGGACGAAGTCCACTTCGCCGTCGGCGTCGCTGTCGTCGCCCACCCAGAGCAGGTCCCCGACCCTCTGGGACCAGCGGTCGATGCGGCCGTCGCCGTCGGTATCCTCCGGGTTGTCGCGGCGGGTCCAGTCGATGTCCGCCGCCTTGAGGCCCTCGGCGCGCTGGGCCCTGTTGATGAGTTCCTGCTCCTCCCCCGGGGCGGTCTCGGCGGTGGGGTCCTTGCCCGGGAAAAGCCAGATACGGCGGGCCTTCTCGCCGGGGCCGAGCTTCATCTCGTAGGGCTGCTCGAAGCGCTTGTCCAGGCCGTGGGCGATGAGGCGGGTCTTGACCCCGGTGAAGCCCTCGTGGAACCGCGGGGTGACGGTGAAGTCCTGGGACTGGTAGGACGGCATCAGGCCGTGGCGCACCGTGGGGTGGATCGAAACCTTGGTCGGGTCGGCGGCGACCACGGCCAGATCGGTGATGGGGTCACCGGTGTTGACCAGGCGGTAGATACGCCCCTGGCCGTTGGGGGCCGGGCCCTTGTCCTCCCAGGTCAGTTCGATCTTGGGCAATTGCACATGGACCGCCACCTCGGCCTCGTCGTTGAGGCCGTTGTCGGAGACGATGCGGATGGGGACACTGTGGTCTTCGGTATTCACGTCTTGGGCGCTCAGCGCAAGCAGGAACTGGCGCTCCTCCCCCGGGGCCAGTTCAAACGGCTTGTCCTCGGACCCCTCGCCGACGAAGCCCACCAGCAGCAACGGGTCCTTGGGCCGGCCGCATTCGAGCCGGACCTTGAGCGGGGCCTCGCCGTTGTTGCGCACGCTGATGCCGACCTTTTGGTCGTAGTCGCGGCGGATGTTGGCCCCGTAACGGGGCTGGCCGAAGGCGAGGCCCTTGACCCGGGTCAGGGTCCGCAGCGGGCCCTCCTCCTTCCCCCCAAGGGGCTGGAACTCATAGGGGGTGGCCGGTTCGAGCCCGGTGAGGGTCAGGCTGCGGTCATGCCCGCTCTCGCCGACGGCCTCCTGCCAGGCCTCTTCGCCCTTCTTGCGATAACGGACCTTGGACGGGCCGAAGCCCGGACCCGTCCAGCTCACCCTGATCCCCTCGCCGGAGAGCACGGCCCCATCCGGAGGGGTCAGGCCAAAGTATTCGGAAAGGCTGAACTTGCGGCTCAACTCGGCCTCAACCCCAGCGGCATCGCGGGCGCTGACCTGCAATCGGTGCTCGCCCGCCGCCAGGGCCCGCCAATTCACCTGGGCCTCGAAAGGGGCGTCGTAGTCCGTGGACAGGGGCTTGCCGTCCAGGGTGAAGGCCACCTGGGCGATGCGGCTGCCGTCATAGCTCAGGGCCTGGGCGCGCAGGTCCAGCGGGGCATCCAGGACCTGGCCCTCGGCGGGTGCGGGCAGGAACAGGGCGACGCCGGCCCTATCCTGGGGTCCCGTGGCCTGGACCCAAAGGCGCTGACGTGACCT
Source organism: uncultured Gammaproteobacteria bacterium (assembly GCA_963802205.1). GTDB lineage: Bacteria > Pseudomonadota > Gammaproteobacteria > Chromatiales > Chromatiaceae > DYRB01. The sequence continues at coordinate 55,740 of CAWDHW010000021.1, forward strand.
CTGCCCAGAGGCCCCGCTGCACAGGGCCTCGACCACGTAGACACCCGGCTCCTTGAAGGTGAAGGTCTTGGGCCGGTCGTCGCTCAGGCCCAGGTCCGGCCGGCCGTCGCGATTGGCATCGATGTCACAGGACTGGACCGGTTCGACGCCATCCATCGCCTGGCGTTTGAAGGCGACCCGCAGCGGGTTGCCGGCCTCCGGCTCGGCCGAGACCAGGGCCGCGGCCAGCGGGCGCTCCTGCGTGTCGGCCAGGACGAGGCCTGGGCTGAGGCTCGCGTCGTCGTCGCCCCACTCGCGCAGTTCGATGCGCAGCCGGGTGGGGCCCGCGACCTCGATGGGAATCCTGGGCCGGGCGGGGGCATGGTGGCCGGACTCATGCAGGCGCTCCCCGGTGCGATCGTCGAAGACCTGTACCAGGGTCTGGTGCGGGGCTGCGATGGCAATCCATACCTTGCCGGCCTCGGCCACCTCGAAGAGGAAGCGGTCCCTGTCCCCGCGGTGATCGAAGCTGAAGGCCTGGGCCTCGCCGGGCTGGAGCCGGCGGGCTGAATCGGCGCTCAGGGGCCAGGTCTCGGCGGGCTCGGCCCGCTCCAGGGCCAGGTCCAGCCGGAAGGGTGCCGGCGAGGCGTCATCGTCGCCCCACTCCGCCGCGCTCACGAAGTAGAGGCCCCGGTTGACCTGGGGGCGCAGATCGGCGGTCTGACCGCCATGGACCCCCTGCTCTGCGACCAGGACACGGTTGCCGTCGAAGATGCGCAACAGGGACTGGTGGGCTGAGGTGAGGCGGGCGTGGAGGTAGCCGGGGAAGTCGATCTCGACCACATAGACATCATGGTCCCCGCGGGGCAGATAGGAGCCGCGCAGGGTCTCCCCGGGCTGGGCCGGGGTGGCGCGGTCGAAGTCGTCGTTGCGCTGGGCGAAATCGATCTCGTCCGCCGGCTCGAACCGGGTGTGCAGGGCGTAGGGGACGGCGGACCAGTCGTCATCGCCCCATTCGCGGATCGAGACATAGAGGGTCGTGGGGCCCTCCGCCGGGACGGCGAGCCGGTTCCACTGACCGCCGTGGACACCCTGCTCGGCGAGGCGCTGACCCTTGGGGTCGTAGACCTCGACATGGCGCTGCCCGGGGCCCATGGCCTGGACATGGACCACACCGGCCCCCGGTACGGCGAGGCTGTAGATGTCGCGATCGCCGCGGGGCAGCAGGGTGGCGGCGGTCCAAGCCCCCAGGGGCAGGGTGCGCCGGGCGTTCATGCGGCCCTTTTCCGGGGCGGGATCATCGATGCCGTCGTCCGGCAGCAGGTCGATGCGCAGCCGATAGGGGGACAGGGAGGCGTCGTCGTTGCCCCACTCCTCGACGCTCAGGGTGTAGCTGCCGGGCTCGACCTGGACCTGAAGGTCCAGGCCCTGATTGGCGTGTACCCCCTGCTCGGCGACTTGCTCCAAGCGGGTGTTGAAGACCCTGATATGGCGCTGAAAAGGCGCGCCGGGCTCGCGTATCCGCAGGACACCGGGACGCTCCGCCTCGAAGCGGTAGAAGTCGCGGTCGCCCTTGGGCCAGATCAGGCCCGCCTGCTCGCCGCCGATGGTCGCCAGCGCGGCCGCCTCCGGGGCCTCGTTGGGCTCGTTGGGGTCTGTGGCGTATTCGGCGGAGACGGTCAGGGTCAGCGGGGCCGCCCCGCTGGCGTCCCGCCCCCATTCCGAGACCTCCGCCAGGAAGGTCCCGGCCTGTACCCAGAGCTCGATGCGGTTGTCCTGGCCGGCATGGGTCCCCTGTTCGCGCAGCACCTGCCCCAGGCCGTCCATCACCCGCACCAGGGTCTGGAGGGGATTGACCGGCCCCACCAGCACCGTCAGCCGCGCCGGTTGTTCGAGACGGAAGCGGAACAGGTCGCTGTCATCGTTGCGCTCCAGGGTGAAGGTCACAGGGGCGTCGATGCGGACATCCAGGGGCCCGCTATCGTCCTCCGGCGCCTCCATCGGCGTGGCCGGGTCGAGCAGGACCTCCGTGGCCGAGCCCTCGCCGGCCTCCACCGGGACCGTCCTCGGGGCATAGCCATCGGCCTCAATGTGGGCACTGAGGCGGCGGCGGATGCGCTCCACTCGACCCTGGCCGTCGGCCCAGTTGGCCAGGCCCATCTGGAGTGCGTCGAAGGCCGCGATGCCCTTGGCATCGGTCTGCGCCTCCCCCGCCAACCCGCTCGGCCAGGTCTCGGCGAGTACCACCCTGGCCCCGGCCAGCGGGGCATGGGTGACCGAGTCCTGGACCTCGATCCGCACCTCCGCCGGGGTGGAGACTGGGATCATGGCCAGTGCGTCCTGCGCCTCGGCCTTGCCGATGCACAGCACCGAGGCGATGCGATCACAGCCGGCGTCTTTGCAGTCTTCATGGGTTCCGATGACGCGCGTGGGTGGGGTGTCGCCCTGCACCTCGTGGGCAGACGACTCGACGAAACCCTGGCCCTGGCAGAATGCGTCGGCGGCCGGTTTGCCGCAGTTGGTGCCCAACTCGCGGCAGAGATCCAGGGCCAGATCATCGACCTTCGGTCGATCGAAGGCTTGCTCCTGCGGACGCCGCACCTCTACAGGACCGGAGAAAGGCGGGAAACCTGTGGCCTGGGCGGACAGGGTGTAGGTCCCCGGCGGCAGGTCCGGGAAGCTGAAGCCCCCGTCCCAACCGCTGACCCCAAGGGCCGGGCCACGTAGGGCACTCTTCACCTCGACGGGGGTGAGGCGCACCGTCGCCCCGATGATGGGCTGGGCACTGGCCCCCTCGCCCCCGGCGGCGGTGAGGCGCCCCTTCCATTCGAAGCGATCCGCTCGGGTCAGGGTCAGGGCCAGGGGTTCGCGCTGGCCGGCGGGGATGTCCAGGGACTGACTCAATACCTCAAATCCAGGGTGGCGGATCACCAGGCCGTGTCGGCCCGCGGGCACTCCCTCGAAGACCGCGGCACCGCTGGCATCGGTCGCCGCCTGGCGGGCATCGATCTGGACATAGACGTTCGCCATCGGCTTGGGCTGGCCCTGGGCATCGGGCTCGCCGACCTGGACCACATAGGGCCCAGGGAAGGTGCCGGCGGCGGCCAGGGTCGGGCCGGTCCAGAGGCCGGCCAACCCAAGGAGCAGCGTAAGCAGGTAGGTCGGACGCGAGTTGGTGGCGGTATTCATGGCCTCAGTCCTTCCGCACGATGGGCGGCAGGGCCACCGGGGCATTGATCACGGGGCGGTTGGTGCAATACCAATCGCTCTGCCGGTGGTGGGCCGTGACATAGCCGCCGCCCTTGCCCTTCTGTAACCCCAGGTCCTTCTTCAGGGACTCGGCGATATCGATGGTCTTGCCCTGGGCGTTCTTCTGCGGGTGCTTGGCGTACCACTCCGCCTGTTTCTGGAGCTGGTCGCGGATGTCGGCAAAGGTCTTGCCGGGCGGCAGCTTGAGGCTCCCGTCCTTCAGCCCACGGACTATGGCGATGATGCCGTCGGCGGCCTTCATCTGCTGATCCACCTTGTCCGGGTCTATGCCGGTGATGAGGATCGTGGCATCCACCTCCAGGGCACCGCTGCCGCCCATGCCCAGGCCGATGGCGCCGGCGAGTTTGCCGCCGACCTTGACCTTGGTCCAGGACAGCTCACCCTCGATCTTGGCCTCGCCGCCGGCCCCGTAGGAGACCTCGCCCTGGCCCTTGCCGCCGACCTTGAGGCCCCACACCGTGAGGGACACCTCGGCCTCCAGCTCGGCCTTGCCGCCGATAAAGGCCTTGGCCTCGGCGGAGACGCCGACCTTCTCGGTGGTGATCACCCCGGCCACCGCACCCTTGGCCTCGACCCCGACCTTGGCGGTGCCGGTGACCTTGCCCTGGCCAGTGACGCCCTCGGCTAGATCGACCTGGGCGGAACCGGTACCCGTGACCTTGACCGCGTTGGCCTCGCCCGAGATATCGGCCCCGAGCTTGGTCCCCTCCTTGTTGTCCGTGGTCAGCTCCCACTGGCCCTTGGCACCGACCTGACCGACCTGGATCTTGGCCTCGCCGTCTACCTCCAGGTTCTTGCCGGCGATGGTGGTCTGGGTCGCCCCCGAGGTGGACGCAGCCCGGCCGCCGTCGTCGTCCACCGGGTCGAAGAGCTGGCCGCCCGCCCACTTGACCCCCTTCTTGACAGGCTCCGGGCCGCCGCCGGGCTTCTTGTCCCCCTCGCCTTCGTTCTGGCCCGAGTGGGTCTGCTCCCAGTCGAAGGTCGAGGTCTTGGATGTGGTGTGCGGGGCCTCGGTGCTGGTGTGGGTGCTGGTGGTCTTGCCGCCCGTGCCCGTGGTATCGACCGTGGATTCGCTGTCGGTGGTGGTGACCCGGCCGCCCGAGTCCGTGCTCGTGGTCTTGCCGGAGCTGAAGGTGTGGCCCTGGGTGACCCCGTCGTCTCCGGTGGTATCGGTGGTCAGGGTGATGGACTTGGTAGAGCTGGTACCGCCGTCGGGCGTGCTGGCGGTGGTCTGGGTCTGGGTGGTGGTCTTGGCGGTGGTCGTGCCCTTGCCATCCTGTTTGGTATGGGTGACCGCCTTGCCGGTGGTGACCTGGGTCGAGCCGTCGGCCCCGGTCTGGGCCGTATCGGTATGGGTGGTGGTCACCCCGGCCTGCTTGCCGTCGGGTTTGGCAGGACCTGTGTAGGTCGAGGTCTTCTGCTGGGTCTGGGTGACCGAGCCGTCGGCGCCGGTCTTGATACCGGTGCCGGTCTCGCTGCCGACGGTCCCGCCGCCCTTGGTCTTGCCGGTCTCCCCAACCGTGCTGGTGTGCTCGGTGGTCCCGTCGGCCTGGGTGCTGGTGGTCGTGGATTGGGACTTGCCGGTGGGGGCGATATAGCCCTTGCCGCTCTGGCCCTGGGTCCCCAGGGTCTCGGTGGTAGATTGCGTGGTGGTCTTGCCGGTGACCCCGCCGCCCTTGCCCAGGGTGGTGGACTCGGTGGTCTGGGTGCTGGTCTTGCCGCCGTCCGGGGTCTGAGTGGTCTTGGTGTCCTTCACCTTCACCTTTTGGCCGCCGTCCGCGGTGTCGGTGACCGTGGTCGTGGTGGTCTTGGTGGTGTCGCCGTCCTTGGTGGACTTGATGTTCCACCAGGCGTTCTTGGCCGTGCCCTCCTTCTCGGCGGTGGATGCCTTGGGTGGGGTCGGGGGCTTGGCCACGGTGCCGACGGCGGCGTTGTCCGGGGGCGGGGGCGGTGCGACCCCGAGCTTCTTGCGCTCCGCATCGTTCGCCGCCTGGGCCTTGGCGTTCTCGGTCTCGATGCGCTTGATGCGGTCGCTGATGGCCTGGGAGGTGGTCGGCAGGGGTTTGCCGTCCGGGCCGAGCATCGGGTCCTTGTCCTTGCCCTGGGTCTGCTTGGCCAGGTCCTCGCGGGTCGCCTTGGTGACCGCGGCCTGCTGTTTGGCGGCCGCCTTGGAATTCTGGAGCTGCTGATCGGCCTTTTCGATGTAGGTCTTGACGTCCTTTTTCTGCTGCTCCGGGGTGGCCCCCAGGGCGGTGACCCCGGTCTCGAACTCGTCCTTGTAGTTGCGATGGGCGTCGGCCTGCTGGACCACGGGGGAGGTCTGGCCGGCACTGTCCGCGGCCTTGCTCACGCTCTTGCCCGCGGTCTTGAGGGCCGTGGCGTGGGCCAGGCTGGCCTTCGCCTTGGCCGTCTCCGGGTCATCATTCGAGTCGGCCGGCGGCGTCGGCGACTTCTCCAGGTCCCCGGCGGCGTGGATGAATTTCTTCTCGTTGTCGAGGACGAACCCCTCCTTGTCGGTGATGGCCTCGTCGCCCTTCACCCCGGTCGCCTTCTTGCCGCCGGGCGTGGCGAAGGAGTCGGAATAGCTCGACCTGGCCTCCAGTTGTTCCTTGGTCGGCGGTGCCCAGAGGGTGGCGTCCTTGGTCTTGTTGACATGGATGCCAAGCTTTGGGTCATAGACCACGTCGTCGCCGTTCGCCTTCCAGGTCGCGACTGATGGCGTCCGCGGTCTTCGTGGTCTTGGCGGTGATGTCCATGTCCGCGCGGACGTCCTTGGGGGCGCTCCCGGTGGGGTCCACATCCTTGCCGTGGGCCTTCTTGATGGCTTCGAGTTCCTTCCCGCGGGGGTCCTGCCCGGAAAAGGTCGATTGGATCTGGCCCTTGGCCTGGACATATTCGGACAGGGTCTTTTGGTAGTCCGGGTGACTGGTGTCTATGGTCCCATCCGGCTTGACCAGATTGGGGTTGCCGCGGACCTTGGCGTGATACTCGGCCTGGAGGGCGTCGAGCTGCTTCTGCTGGGCGATGCGCAGGGCCTCGATGGCGGGGTCGGCGGCCTGGACCGGCATCCCCAGGGTGAAGGCCCCAACAAGCAGCACCAGGAGCGCGAGCAACCGCATTGGGTTCAGTGACCTGGCTGCCCTGGCGTTGTCTCGCCCCCGGCGGTCGGCTTGGGCCGGTCTCTGCGATTGGACCTGGACGGGTGGATCAACGGGTCTGTTCATTACCCAGGCTCCTCAACAGATCCTCGGCCTGTTTGCGTACCTGAGGATCGGTGGCGGGGGCCTTGAGCAGGGCATCGAGCTCGCCCCGCGCCTCCGCGGTTTGCTTCAACTGGACCTGGGCCTGGGCGAGGTACAGGCCCAGGCGTGGGTTCGTGCTGCCCGCGGCGCGGGCCTTGAGGTAGCCGTCGCGTGCCTCGGCGGTGCGGCCCAGGTCGTCGTAGACGGTGGCGAGCAGGAACAGGAACTTGGCGTCATCCGGTGCGATGCGGATCGCCTCTTCGAGCAGCGGGACCGCTTGATCCCCGCGCTGGGTGCCCAACAGCAGCACGGCGAGGCGGTAGCGGGCACCAAGCAGATTGGGATCGGCATCGATGGCCTTGCGCAGACTGCGCTCGCCCTCGGTCGGGTTGCCGCCGGCCAGGAAGACCTGGCCGAGGTTGTACCAGGCGTCCGCCCGGGCGGGGTCGAGGCGCACCGCGGTCTGGAAGTTGATCATGGCCCCATTGACGTCCTTTTGCTGGAGGGCCAGCACGCCGAGGTTGTTGTAGGTCTCGGCCGCGGCGGGGTCGGCCTCCAGGGCCTGGTTGTAGAAGGCCTTGGCCGCGTCGGGCCGGCCCTGGGCCAGGGCCAGGTTGCCCAGGAGATTGGCGGCGTCCTTGTTGCGCGGATACTCCGCCAGGATTGCCTGGAGCACTGCCTCGCCATCCTTGATGCGACCGTCGTTGAGGGCCTGATCGGCCTGGGTGAAGCGCTCGTCCAAGGTGGGGGCTCCGGTGGCGGCCTGAGTGCCGGCGGCCTGGGCCGGGGGACTTGCGGGGATCAAGCCCGGGGTGCAGGCGAGCAGCAGGCCTGCCAGTAGCCGGGGCGCAAAGGGGCGGTTAATGGATACAGGCATGGTGCGGTACTCCATGTTGGCGGCCGAGAAGCGATTGGGTTCAGCGGCCCGCCGGGGCCGTTCCGAGATAGACCTCCAGTTTCCTGATCCGCTCCTGCAACTGGGGATCGGCCTTGAGGGCGACGCTCGCACGAAACCGCTCCAGGGCCCCCGCATAGTCCCCCTTGGCGAGCCGCTCGCGCCCCTCGGTCGCCAGCGTTGCGGCATCGGGGGTTGCCGCTGCGGCCCCAGCCGGGGTTGCGGGAGAGGTCGCGGCAGGGGTTGTCGCAGGAGTTGTCGCAGGGGCCGCCGCGGGAGTGACTGTCTGGGCCTCCGCAGGGGTTGCAGGAAGCGTCGCTGCCGGCGGGGTCGCGGCCCCGGCCGCCTTGCCCACCCCTGCCTCGGGGGCGCCGGCCGCGCCGGTGAGGCGTTCGACGCCTGCGCGGGCGATTCTGACGACCAGGTCCTCGGGGTCGGCGGCGCGGTCCACGTAGAGCTGGTACCAGGTCAGGGCCTCTGCATTGCGACCCGAGCCCTCGAGCGCGGCGGCATAGCCCGGCACAAAGGGGAGGCGTTCATCACCGACCTCCTTTGGATCGGCGAGGAGTTGCCGGTAGATCGGCAGGGCCTTTTGCCATTCCTTCGCGTCTTCGTAGAGCCCCAGCAGGCGCTTGCGCACCAGGCTGATCCCGGGCGAGGCGAAGGTCGCGAAGCGCTGCTCCAGATAGTCGGAGTCGGGATAGGTGGCGAGGTAGCGCTCCAGCAGGGCTGACGGCCTCGGCGCGATGCGGCGGGTCATAGGCCTGGAGATAAAGATTGGAGAGTCGCCAGTAGGACTCCTCAGCCTGCTCGGTGTCCGGGTATTCGTCGATGATGCGCAGGTAGCGGGTCTCGATACCACTGAGGTCCTGGTCATCCAGATCGATGATCTCGTTGAGGATCGCACGGGCGAGCCCCGCGTGGTCCAGAGGCGGGGCCGTTCCAGTCGCGCCCTCGGCATCGGTCGGCGGCGCCGTGACGGCGGCGGTTTGCGGGCTCACCACCAAGGAACCCAACACCCGCTCGAAATCGGCCGGATAGGGGGTCGGCTCCTGGATCCCCACTAACCCGTATTGGACCAGCAGGAACTGGCCGTCGGGACGGGGCTCGGAGGCAACGAGCTGACGGATCGAGGCCGGTTCGCCATCGGCTGGACCCTTCAACTCCCGCTCCAGGAAGGCGATCCCGGCCAGGGTGCGCGCACCGACGTCGGTGAAGACCATGCCCTCGGCCTCCAGGGCCTCCTTGATCTTGTCCGGCTCCTCCTCCCAACCGTAACCGAACAGAACCCTCCCGCAAGCGCCGGCATCGAAGCCGTAGGCGATGGCATTGGCTACCTGCTGTTGGACCTCCCAGATATCCGGCATCCGCACTTCGACCCCGCCGAAGGCCCTCGACTCCCATTCGATCGCGACCGTGTCGATGCTATCGACGGTATCGGCGATGGCACTGGGCTCCTGCGGTTGGGTCTGCATGGGCTGCGGGACCTGCGCCTCGGCGCCGCCGAAAATTCGCAACCGACAGTAATCCTCGTCCAGCCCAACCGCCGCAAAGGCGGCAAGACACAGCGGGAGGGACAACATCCAACGCCAGACCCGGTGGGATCTCCATTCATAGCCCTTGCGCATGACGTACACCCCCCAGAACGGTATCCCGGACAGCAAAGAAGTTCACCTGCAAGCTCGTCCGCCAATGGCGAACTCGATCACCCACCATCCATCTCGCACTGGTCCCTCACCAACAACGCCAGAAACCGGCCGTGCAGGGCGCGCCAGGACAGCCAGACCAGGTATCCGGCGGCGAACAACGCCAGCAGCAGGGTGTTGGCCTCGTCGCCGCCGATGACCTCAAAGCCGGTATAGGTCTCTCCCGGAGAGAACATGGACTGTCGCACCCTGGCCAAGTCCAGCAGGGTGCCGACCGCAAGATAGAGCAGCCCCGCATAGACCACCCAGCCGAACAGGTTGATCAGCCAAAGCATAGCCTGCGCGAAACACAGCACCAGGATGGGGGCCATCAGGTTCAGGCCATATTCCTCGGCAAGTTGGAACAGCGGCACCGAGGCCAGCAGGATCAGGGCGCCGTGCTTCAGATAAAACGGCAGGGGCGAGCGCGCCTCGACGCGCGATGCGGTCTGGTGCCGACGCATCCGTTGCTCGATCCGTTCCAGCACCTCGCCATAATTTTCCGGCGTGCATTGCACGAACATCAGCGTGCGCCAGCGATTGCGCAGGACGATCAGGTGGCGGTCCGGCTTGGCCCGCGCGGTAAAGGCGCCCTTCCAGCGCACCGCCTCGGATTCCCGCGACCGGGCGATCAGACCCGCGCCAACCAGGCCGGGCCTGCGCGCCAGGACACCGACAACGACGGCGGCGCGGTTGGCGGTCTTCGCCACCGACTCCAGGTTCTCCAGCAGGATGCCGTCGTCGCCGAGGGTATAGCGCACATGAAAGCGTCCGCGAAACATCAGGGCCATGATGAGGAGCCCGAGCAGCCAGAGCCCGCCGGTGACTGCGCCGATCATCAGGCCCAGGACGGGGAAGGCGTCCCAGTCGCCTTGCGCCGCAAGGATGGTGCCCAGGAGCAGCCCCATCAGCAGCGCCGTGGCCAGCATGGCATAGGTCCACTGACGCAGCATGTCCGGGCTGAATAGGGGGAGGTCCGTTTCCCAGCGCAGGGGGTCGGATGTTGTCATGCTGTGCTCGCCGCGCCCCTCAACGCAATTTGTCGCGCCAGAACTCGGGAATGATTTCCGTAGGGATGCGGCTGGGGAAACGCTTGCGGATTTGGCGCAACTCCTTCGTGTCGGGCACGTCGGTGCGGGTGAGGTCGGCAATCACCGCCCAGCGGCCATCGGACCCGCGTTGCAGGAAGGTCGTGTAAACCACGTCCGGAAGTACCGTGCCCGCCGCGAACGACCCGTCCTGGAACAGCGCCACGCCCTCGAATGCGGCGAATTTTCCGGCCACTTTCAGGTATTCGATTTTGAATACGATCGGCTGTGGGAGCTTGGCGGGACGCTCTGTCACCAGCACATAATGGCGCATGCCGTCGCAGATCGCCTGACGCTCGGGGCTGTCCGGCCTCGGCGTATAGGCACTGTCACCGGCGGCGTTGCCGCAGGACAGCGCCAGCAACAACAAGGCCGACAACAACGGGAGCCAGCGCCTGGCCGGCACGACTGGACCCAGGATGGCGCAATGCGGGACGTACTTCATGGTTGCAATTCCCCCTTTCGGAAACATCGGGTTGCCTGCGCTGATCGCCATTCAATCGGCGAAGCCCTGCAGTGCCTGCTCGAAGTCGGCCCGCCACGACTCCGGGTCAGCCCGCCGCTGGGTGTGGAAGTCCTTGACATGGTCGCCGAGCAGCGCCATCACCCGCGCCTCCCGCGGTGGCAGCGGCTTCTCCGCCTGGGCCTTCAAGGCCGCCTCGATAGTAGCCCTGGTCGTAACCACCGAGCACGGCGACCTTGTCGCGGTAGGCACGGAATTGCTGATCCGCCGATTCCTTGAGGTCGCGCATGGTCTCTCCAATCGCGTCCACTTGTTCCTGGTAGCGTGTCGAGATCCGGGCCAGCTTGCGGGCGCTCTCCAGGGCCTCCCCCATCTTGGCCAGCCGGGTCAGGTGGGCACTGAAGTTGACGCCGTTGCGAGCGGCGTCCTGGGCGACGCTGCGTGCCCCCTCGCGCTGGGCGAGATCGAGCTGCGCTCGGGCGGCATCGACGTAGTGCTGGAGCTGGGCCAGGGGCTCGGCGAGCTGCGGATTCTGGTCTGTCAGGCGCTTAAGAAGCGGATCGACGGTACTGAGCTGGGTGTCGGCCTGGCCCACCGCGTTGTCGAGGGTGCGCCCGACCGGCGTGTCCCCTCGCAGGGCCTGCCTGTAATCGGCGTATTCCTGCTCGATGGCGCGCCGGACCTCGGAGTTCACCACCACGTTGGAGCCGATGGCCAGCCTTGCCCCTGTGTTGAAGCTGCGGCGTTCCTCCATGGCCTTGGCCTCCGGGTTCCAGGCCCAGGCATCGAACTCCGCCCGGTTGGCCGAGCGCACCTCGCGGTCCGGGGTCGAGACGCTTGCCCCACGCACCGGCACCCCGCCGGGCTTACCCTGCCAGACCTCGGGCAGGAAGACCCCGCTCACGACCTCCTGGACATTACCGTAGAGGTCGTGCAGACCCAGGGCATTGGGACTGCGCAGCCCGATGGGCCGGACCTTGTGTTTGGCGTTGCCCAGCGTCCAGGCGTACTCGTTGAGGTCGGAGGCTGCGAAGGGCAGGCGCTGGTCGAAGCTGCCGGCGACCAGCCCGGCCTGGCCGCCGCGGGCGGCGTACTCCCACTCCTGTTCCGTGGGCAGGCGCACGAAGCCCGGCACCCCGCCCAGGCGCGGGGACTTCGCCAGTCGGTCCGGATGGGCGGGGTCAAAGAGCCATTGGTTGTAGCGATACAGGAACTCCTGCAGGGCCCAGTAGCCCACATAGGCCAGCGGCATCTTGAGGGCCTCCTCCCGCTCGCGGCCCTGGAGCTTGGGCAACTTGGCATCCGCCGGGTCACCCGACAGCTCCACCAGGCGATCTAGGCCCATCACGGCGGCGAATTGGCCCTTGGTCAACTCGTATTTGCCCAGGACCATGAGCCATTGGCCCCCATCCGGGGTCGGAAAGGAGCCGCTGACCTGGGCCCGCTGCAGACCCTCGAAGGCACTGCCACCGGCGTCACCGACCTGCACCACCCGCGCCGGGTCCGCCCAGAAGGCCTTGCCAGGGACGGCGACGAGGCGAAATACGACCTCGCCCCCATCCGGCATCGGTAGCGTCAGATCGTCGTCCAGCGGCTTGGGGTTGTTGGGGTTGGGCTCGACCGCGGCGACCGGTACGGCGAGCAGACATAACGCCAACACCGCGACCTGAAAAAGGGTCTCGCCGGCCTTCCGGCGCCACGCCCCTCGGGTGGTCGGGCATCGCCGAACCACACCCGGCAAACCGCGCCGGACAGGCGGAACGCTGCGGTTGCCGATATCACTCTTCACGGATGGCCTCCGCCGGGTCGATGCGGGTGGCCTGCCAGGCGGCCAGGATAGAACTGGCGGTGGCCAGCACCAGCACCGCGACGATAGCGACAACGATGGTCTGCGGTGGCAGCGCACAGATCCGCTGCCCGAGGGCGAGCTCGGCGGCGAAGCTGCGGTTGATGATCGCGGCCAGGGCCACATAGGCGCCCAGGGCCAGGGCCATACCCAGGCCCGCCAGCACGGTGCCCTGGTACATGGGAAAAAAGAAGACATCCAGCCGGGTCAGCCCGATCAGCCGCAGGATCGCCAGCTCGCGGCGCTTGCGCTGGACGGCGGCATAGAGGCTGGCGACCAGGACCGCCACCCCGCCGGCGACCCCCAGGCTCGCGACCAGCCAGAACAGACGGGCGAGCCCCTGGTCCAGGACCTGGATGCGCCGGATGTCGTCCGCCCGTGCCACTACCTCGACCCCCTCCACCCGCAGCCGCTCCACCAGCGCCGGCACATCATCGATGGTCCGCGCATAGAGCCGGAAGCCGCGGTAACCGGCGCGGGCGACGGTGAAGGCATCGCCGTCGAAGCCAAGGGGCCGCTGTTGGCCGGTGCGCAGTACACCCAGCAGTTCGGCCGGCGCATAGACCCGACCGGGCACAGGACCGGCCCCGGCCACCCGGACCGGAAAGCGCACCTCGGCCATGCCGCGGGCGACCAGCCCCAGGGTGCGCCCGACCTCGGCCCCGCCGGCCAGCTCCGGCGGAAGCCAGACCTGACGCAGCCGGCCGCCGTCCATCGAGCCCGCGTCATACCCACCCCAGGGGGGCGGCGGAATGCCCAGGCGTCCGGCCTGCTCCGCGGTCAACGACAGGCCTATGGGTTGCGCCGGAAGGCCCTCCAGAACGGCCCCGGCGGGGTCCACCTGAGGCAGGAGCACGGCGCCGAGCCCGCGCAGCTTGCGGCGTAGCGCATCCAGGCCCGATGCGCCGACGGACCCGCCAGGGGCGGCCAGGCGGTAGACCTGCCAGCCGTCGGGCAGGCGCCAGCCGAGTTGACCCTCGGCCGCCTCAACGGTCAGGGTCTCGAGGGTCGCCAGACCGGTATTCACGGTCAGACCGGCGCGGGCCACGGCGTCCAGCGGGGCCTCGAGCAGGACCAACACCGCATCGAAGCTCGGCTGTGGGCGCGGCACGTCCCCGTTCCAACTGCGGCGGGGGACCGCCTGACCCTCCTTGAAGGCCTCCACATCCAGGACGAAGGCCAGCGGCGCATAGACCCGCGGCAGGTTACCGGCGCGGGGGTCGAGCACGGCCGCGACCCGCATCCGGGCCTCCCCCTGCTCTGCGATCCCACCGCGGCTGCGGGTGGCCAGCACCTGGATCTCGTCGCCCGCCCGGACCTCGAGCTGGGCCGCGGCAGTGGCGGTCAGGACCAGTTCGCCGTCCTGCGGGGCCTTGCCGCCGTTTTCCAGGAGCAAGGGGTCCCCGTCCCCGCTCGGGATCAGGTCCAGGGTCTGGATGCGACCCGTGCCGGGGTGGACGACCCCGAGGATGGACGAGGCCGGCAGTATGGTCGGCAGCAGAAAACCGACACCCGGGTCCGCCGCCAGGCGCTCGATCCAGTCGGGCGGATACTCCCGGGTCTGGCTCGGGCGGATCTCCCGAAATACCGGGTCCTGGACCAGCCGATCCCGCAGGGTCGCGACGGTGCCATATTTCAGGCCTTGGAGGATCAGCAGGGGGGCGACCACGGCCGCGACGGCGATCACCAGGCACAGGGTCAGCACCCGCTCGTGGCGCAGGTCGGCCACCGCGAGGGCGGGTACCAAGCGGGTGATCCGGGTATTCATACCGGTGCGCAGACCACCTCGACCCGCTCGGCCGAGGCATCCTCCAGGCTACAGCGATAGGTCGAGTCCGCGACCTCCCGGACCAGGTCCAGGTCATGGGTGACCATGACGATGGCGCTGCCGACATCACGGGCCAGGGCGTGAAGGTCCGCGACGATGGCCCTGGCCCTGGACTTGTCCACCGCCGCCGTCGGCTCGTCGGCCAGCACCAGGGCCGGGCGGTGCAGCAGGGCACGCAGTACCGCCACGCGCTGGCGCTCGCCCCCGGAGAGCCGGTCCGGCATCAGGTCCAGGTAGCGGCCAAGCCCCAGGCGCTCGGCGGCACGGATGATCTCGGGGCGATTCGGGCGGCGACCTATGGCCGCCAGCGGCAGGGTCAGATTGCCCCACACCGAGAGGAACGGCAGCAGCCCCCCGGTCTGGAGGACATAGCCGAGGTGCTGTCGGCGCAGCCCGGCGAGCGCGGCCTCCTGACCACGCTGCCAGAGCGCGGCAATATCGCTCACCGGGCCGGCCCCGATCGCGCCACCCCTCAGGCGCATCTCAAAGCGACCCGCCGCGCTCGGCCGCAGCACCAGGGCCAGCATGTCGAGCAGCGTGCTCTTGCCGGAGCCGCTGTCCCCGACCAGGGCCACGAACTCGCCGGGGCGCACCGCAAGCCACGGGATGCGCAGCAGGAAGACCATATCGCCCTGCTCGCGCCGGCGGACCACGGCCTCCAGCAGCACCAGAGGGGTGTCGCTCATGTCAGCTCCAACAGGGTCGCCGGTCAGGCATTCGAGTGAAGGCAAGCCGCGGGCGCCCGCCCGGGGCTGCCCACCTTTGATCAGGGCAGGTAGTCCAGATGCAGGGGGTAGACCATCTCGCTGTCGGGGTCGCCGTCGGCCAGCCGCGTCCAGGCATCGACCTGCTCGTTGATGGTGCGGTATTGCTTGAGCTTGCCGAGCAGGTTCCACTCGAGCGCCGAGCGCTGCTCGGCGGTCATGCTGGCGTACATCTCGTTGTTGAGGGAGAGCACGTCGCTCTTGTAGGGCAGGCTTTGGATGAAGGCCGGGAGCAGGCCGGATGCGGCGAGCTTGGTTGCGCCCGCGATGTCTTCCGGGTGCTTCAGGGTCTGGCCCGACACGGCCTGCAGGGCATCGAAGAACTGGGCTTGGGTAGCCTCGGCGTTCATGAAGGCCTGCACCACGCTGTTCAGCGCCTGGAGCAGGCTGCTCAACTGGGCGCGGGTGATCAGGACCCGCACCTCCAGCGAGCGATCCGTCGGGTGGATCAGGTCGCGGTCCAGGGCCCAGGCGATCACGTCCTTGGGCGGCTCGGCGGCCTGGCCGACATACTCCACCAGGGCCGAGTCCCAAAGACGGCCGGCGAGGACGCCGGACTCCCCCGCCGGGCCCTCCGCCGGTGTGGACTGGGATGCGGGGTCCGCGGCGACCTTGGGCGTCACCGCACCCGCCAACCGGTCGAGCAGGGTGGCGGTGACCGTTTCGACCGCCTTCTGGAAGTCCTCTTGGCGGAAGGCATCGACGCGGACCAGGGCGGACTCGGTGCCACCGCGGATCCGACCAAGGTGCGCGAACTGCTCCTCGGCACGCCCGTGGTCCTCAGCCGCCCGCTCATCGCGCAGGTGGATGGCCAACAGGTGGACCTGGGCGTCGTCGGCCTCACGCCGCAGGTCGCGCTCGTCCTTGCCGGTGGTGTTCTGAGGGTGGCCCTTGGGGTGGGAACTGGCATCGCCCACCAGCACCACGAAGCGCAGGGCGTCGGGCTCCCACTTTGACCTCAGGGCCAGATCTACGCCGGCGAACATCTCCTCGGCGTAATCCAGGCTTCCGACCGGGGTGGCCTTGGCCTCCGTGTCGAGCAGTTGCGCCAGGGTCTGCGCATCGACCAGGGTGGGGGTGAAATCGCGGGCCGTGTATTCGATGTTCGGGACCTTCTCCTGGGCATCGCGGTAACCAATCAGACCGAAGCGAACCCGGCCCTTGATCTCCGGGTTGTCCAGCCGCTTGACCATGGCCGTCATCGCGGCCTTAGTGGCGTCGATATAGGGCTGGGTGCTGCGGGTGGTGTCCATCACAAAGACGACATCGAGCTTCAGGTCCTGCACCTGGGTACCCGCGGTGGCGTTACGGGGGGTGGTCGCCTGGCCCAGGTAGGCAACGTTCTTCAGGGTGTCGGCGCCGCGGGCGCCGGGGACAGCGGCGGCGAGCTGCAGGTAGCGGGCGTCGTCACCATCCAGGGTCAGGCTGTCGAAGCGCACTATGGGCAGGATGTAGAAGTGGCGGGTGATATCGACGAAGCGCTTGGGCTCCATGCTGACGAGCGGGTCGGGCGCGTCCTTCGCCTCGACCTGCCGGTAGAGGGCCTCGGCCTGGGCGGGGCGGTCCGCGGCCTCCACAAGCTGCTTGAGCGCCGCCAGGTCGCGGAACATCAGCACCGGCTTGCGGCCGTCGTCGATGCCCCCGGGGTGGGTGTAGGAAACGAGCAGGGCCTGGCGCCATTCGAGAACGTCGGCGGCCCGCATCCAACCCTGAGGCGCGGTGCTGGACGCGCCGACCTGGTACCAGCCCTGCGGGCTGCCGGGGTCGGAGATGTCCACAGCCTCCCGCGCATAGACATAGAGCGGATGGAATGCCTTCAGATTGGACTGGACGATACCGCCCGGCGTCTCTGACCGGTCCGTGTAGAGGTTCGACAAGGGCCGTGGCAGGACGCGCAGCGGCAGTTGAGTGCCGACCTCGATGCAGGGGCCCTTGCCCTCGCAGCGCACCGCCGGCTCTTCCGTTGCGCCGCCGCCTTCCAGGGCATCCGCACCTGCCGCACCTGGGGCCGACCCGGCAGGGTCTGGAACGAACTCAGTGATTTCGATGAAGTACCCGGTATCGGTGATGTCATCGCGGCCGATAGAGATCCAGGTCGGAAACCCGTAACGCTCATCGTAAGTCCGGATCTCGACGGTCTCGTGCTCCCGGCGCGGGCTGATCGCCAACGCAAGCAGGCTGTCGACCGTCACCGCACGACTGGTGGGTGCGGCCCGCCCCCCCTCCCGGTAAGCCGCGACCACGCCGTTGCGGACTTCAGTCTCGAAGTTCACCTCTGCCCCGAACGATACGCGCATTCCGGAAAGTCGGTAATCGCGCACAGGCTTCGCCTGCCACTTCTCCGCGGATCGCGCAGCGAGCGGATCCGGACCTCCCTCCAGTGCGTCGGCGTCGCCGGGGCCTAGAGCGCCGACGGGACCGGCCAAGACACACAGGACCACAGCAGCCATCAGGGCCATTGGGTTACGCATGGGTCTGCGTCCTCAGATGTGCGCTCCGGCAGGCGGCCAGGTATCGTTGGACAGGTGCGCCAGCGACACCTGGAATCGGCGTCAGTCGTCGCGTTCGCGGAAATTCCACCGGCCTACCGCCAGTTCAGCGTCGGCCCCCACACCCGGTTTGGGCAGAAAGCAGGCATACCGCCCCGGTCAGGGTGCCCCTTGATGTTAGTCCCGGCAGGGGTGACCGGCAAGGCGCGGTGCAAGACCTGGCGGGGCCACACGACCGTGGCAGGAATCGGTTCCAGCCGCGCAACTCCGAGTGCCCGGTTGCGCGCCCCATCGTCCCTGAGGTGGGAGCTGTACTTGCCGTAGGTGCGTTCCCCGACCAGACAGGCGACGCCGTGGTGGTGCAGGATGATGGCAGAGACCTCGGCTGCGCTCGCGGTTCCGGGAACGACACCTTCGACCAGGGAACGGCCAAGGGTGGAGCCTATCTCGTCCAGGGGTGGGACCGCCGCCTGACCCACCGCCGAGACCAACAGCAGTAGCCCCACCAGCGACATGCGGAAGGCTAAGACCTAAGGATCAGCTACCGAGCTTGCGGTACATGTCGTTGAGTAGCCGGTACTCGTCCTCGAGCTGCCGACGCTGATTCTCCAGTTGCTGTTGGCGCGCGTCCTGCCCACCGGACCCGCTGCCGCTGCCCTCCAAGGCATCGGCCCCGCTGGCCCGCTCAGCCTGTTCCAGCTTGCCCTCAAGGGTGGCGGCACGCTGTTTCAGATCGGCGATCTGGCCCTGTTGCCGGACATCCTCGGCCTTCAGCGTCTTCACCCTCGCGGAGAGTTGCCGGGTGTCGGCGGTGAGCTTCGCGAGTCTGTTGCGCTCCGATTTCACGCGCCGCTGGGAGGCGGACTTTTTCGATTCCAGCCCTATCTGCTCCGACTCCAGGTCGGTACGAGCGGCCTTCAGACCCTCCAGGCTTCCCTGGCGAACGTAGATGCGCTCATCGTAGGTGCCGCTGGACAACCCGGCGACGCCGCCGATGAATCCCCCCTCCCGGGGGTTCTCGCTGGCGCACCCCGCCACCAGGGTCGCGGACAGTACGGCACCGACCACCCAGAACCCGCTGTGGCCGTTCATATCGAGAGCCTTTCGTCGATGCGGGCGAGCTGGGTCGATCCCTTATGCAGGGTATCGATGTTGGCCTGGAGGTCCTTGACCTGCGTCTCCAGGGATTTCACATGGGGGTCATTGGCGCCGCGCTGGCCCTTCTCCTCGCTGACCACAGCCGCCTTGATGTCGTACTCCTTGCGCAGATTGTCCTCAATCCCACGGCTCTTCTGGAGCCGCGACTGCACGGTGCTGCGTTGGGCGACCATCTGCTCCCGACTGGCCTTCCCGGAGCGATATTTTGCCGCCAGCCGTTGGGATTCGGCGTCGAGGGTGGCAATTTGGTTGCGCAGCGTTGCGTTGTAGGCGAAGACCTCCCGGTTCATCTCCTGGGCCTGGGCGATCTCTGCGTCCAGAAAATCCTCCTCGCGCACGTACTGGGCCTTGCGTTTTGCCACCTCGTTGCCAGCCAGATAGCCGAGCCCGGCCCCGACCGTAGCACCGATGAGCGCGCCCTTGGTGTCGCCGGTCGCCGCCCCGATCAGTCCGCCGACGACAGCCCCAAGCAGGGTCCCCTGGACCTTGGTGGCCGTCTGGTCATCACCCCCGGAGGAAGCCGCCGTATCCGGACGCTCCGGACCGCCGGTCGTGACGCAACCGCCAAGCAGCGCCGCAACCACTACCCACAAAACCAGCTTGCGCGTCATGATCGTACCTCTCTGCTACGTCGTTGATTGGGCTCGGTAGCCCCGGCCACGCGAGCGACTCGCCAGAACGATTCGCAGGCACAGAGGGGGCATCGACCGCATCGATCCATTCTCTACGCCTGCATGTCTCTGGGGCAGGTCTTGGCAACGCCCATGCACGGGGGAAGCCCTGTAGTCCCTGCTTGAAACTGGCCCACCACCGCCCCGGAGCGCCGCGCGTCTTTTATGGTAATCCTTAGTGTATGCGCTGATATCATCGGCGTCGTCGCCCGCCAGGCCAGTAGCTCGGCCAAGACCTTCGTGGCTTCCGACGAGGATTGCATTGCGGGCTACTACAGCCTGAGGTCGGCCAGGTCGATACGATGGATGCCCCGGAACGGGCCCGCCAGGGCATGGGCCAATATCCGCTTCCGGTCGTGATCTTCGCCCGGCTGGTCGTGTCGCTCATCTACCTGAACGACAGCCACAGGACCCCTTGCTCCACCGCCGCCTTCTGCAAGGTCTGCACGTCAGTGTTTCAACCCGCCAACACCCTGCTGTGGTTAGTCAGAATCCCCCATGCACCCACTGGAACGCTACCGCGGCATCGTCGATGACTGGCAGGCCTTCGCCGAGACCATGGCCAGCCCCATGCCCCACTGCGTCTGGGCCAACCCTTCGCGCATCGATCCGGCTGGGCTTGCGGCGCTCCTCGCCGACGAGGGCATCGTGGCCCGCCCTCTGGCCTGGAGCCCCGGGGCCTTCCGTCTGGGGGCGGACCCCATTGCCGGGCGGCGCTGGTGGTACTGCGCCGGGTTGGCCCACACCCAGGAAGGGGCGTCCCAAATCCCGGCGGTCCTGCTCGCCCCGCGGCCCGGTGACCGGGTTCTGGACCTGTGCGCCGCCCCCGGCGGCAAGACCGCCCAGATTGCCTTCGCCCTGGGCAATCGCGGCACCCTGGTGGCCAACGACGCCATGGTGGCGCGGCTGCGCCCCCTGCAGGGCACCCTGGAGCGGCTAGGGGTGACCAATGTCACCACTACCGCCTTCGACGGCACCAGTTACCCCACCGCCGCTGGGCAGTTCGACCGTGTGTTGGTGGACGCCCCCTGCTCCGGGGAGGGGACCTTGCGCCGGCCGGGTCCGCTCCCCGCGGGCCTCGGCGCCGAGTACTCCAAGCGCCAGGCAGGTCGGCAAAGGGCGCTGTTGCGCAAGGGCGTCCAGCGGCTCAAGCCCGGAGGGCGGTTGGTCTATTCCACCTGCACCTTCGCCCCGGAGGAGAACGAACTGGTGGTCGCGGACATCCTTGAGGAGTTCGCCGGGCAAGTGCACCTGATGCCCGCCGGGCTGCCGGGGCTGGTGGCAACCCCTGGGCTGACCCAGTGGGCGGGGCGCACCCTGGACCCCGCCCTGGCGGCTTGTCTGCGCATCTGGCCTCACCACAACGACACCGGTGGCTTCTTCGCCGCGCTCCTGGAGAAGGCCGCGGACGCCCGGGACGAGCGGCCACCGGCTGCTGCCCCCCTGGTCCCGGAGCCGGACCCCAGTTGGCTTTCCGAGCTGGCGGGGCACTTCGGACTGCCCGAGGGCCACTGGGCCGACTTTCGCATTCACCGCCAGGCCACCCGGGGATTGCACCTGGTTGCCGCCGACCACAGCCCGCCTGCCCTGCCCAGGGCCGAGAGCATCGGGGTCTTCTTTCACCGCACCGACCCCCGCCGCCCCAAGCCCACCACCGCCGGTGCCTTACTCCTGGGGCCCCACGCCACCCGCCAGTGCCTGGACTTGGAGTCAGGGCAGGTGGACGGCTATCTCAATGGAATCGAACTGCGACCGTCCCCGGCCCAACGCGCGGTAGGGGTGCGCGGCCAGGTCCTGGTGCGTTTCCGCGGCCACACCCTGGGGATCGCCGTGTTGCACCCCTCCGGGACCCTGGAGGGCTTCTTTCCCCGGCGTTGGGCCGGATGCGGGGCCGTGGCCAGACCCGGCGCGGATGAACCCTGAAGCAGATGGATGCTCCAGAGTCCGGACCCGATGGCGGGTTTCAGGCCGGGACTGGTGCGCGAAGGGGGCTGATAGGGGAATGGTCGGGGACGAAGAACGCAACACTGCTGAGGCGAGCGGCGTCGTTCGATGGAATTGGCGGAGAGG